>NZ_JBEHBV010000001.1:0-1216704 GCF_040203335.1 Pedobacter sp. ASV1-7
ATGTCCGTTCCTGAAAGCACTTGATAAGATTTAGGTTAATTCTTAAATTTAATTAACCATGGAAAAGCCAAGAAAAGGATCAAAAGGTGGTCGAGTTGCCATCTATGATGAAAGTTTCAAAATTGCTGTAGCCAGTGAATATCACATTGGCAGTTTGAGTGTGCTTCAACTGGCACAGAAACACGGATTAGAAGAGAAGACGGTCTATCATTTTTTACGATGGTATAAGCATCATCAATTAGCTTTAGGAGTTGAGCCTCCCTTAAACACCACCTCTAAGGACAGCATTAGTCTAGCCAATGAATTAGCCTATGCCAAATTAAAAATCACAGCTTTAGAGCTTTTAATCAGTAATGCCGAGCGGGAAATGGGGGTGGATATCAGAAAAAAGTCTGGTACCAAACGGCCTGCCAAATAAGAACTTTTTATTCTAAATTCTCTTTAAAAGAGATCTGCAGACTGTTTGGAAGAACTCCTCAGGCCTGGTATCACCTTAAAGATCACCAGGATGAGGCCGTAATGAAAGAAGCCTTCATTCTGGAAAAGGTAAGACTGATCAGAAATGATCAACCTAAAATAGGAGCGATAAAACTGCGTGTAAAGCTACAAGATCAGCTTGAAAAAGAACATTTAAGCATTGGTAGAGATTGTTTTTTCCGCTTATTACGAGAAAACGGATTGCTCGTCAAACCCAAGCGACAATATCTAAGTACCACTAATTCCAATCATCGTTTTAAGATTTGGCCTGATTTAGTGAATCGGCGTCCGGCAATCATGCCTGAAGAGATTTGGGTAAGTGATATTACCTACATCCGTTGTAAAGACGGATTTGCTTATCTCTCATTGGTTACCGATGCCTATTCCCGTAAAATAGTGGGCTATAATCTTAGTCCAAACCTCAAGGCTGATAGTTGCATTAAGGCATTTATTATGGCAAATAATGCTAGAATCTATCCTAAAAGACCTCTAATACATCATTCTGACAGAGGAATACAATACTGTTGCGATGCTTATGTCAAACTTCTACTCCATCATCAAATCAATATCAGTATGACCCAGAGTGGAAGTCCATATGATAATGCTATTGCAGAAAGGGTCAATGGCATATTAAAAACTGAATATGGGCTAAGGCAAACCCAGTGGTCTTTCACTCAAGCACAACAAGCCATACAAAAGGCTATTTACCTATACAATTACCAAAGACCCCATTTTAGTTGTGAATTAAAAACACCCCAATACAGGCACGCCCAAAACAACAACAAAAGAAAACAGAACAACAATCAATACCAGAAAAATAATTCCCACCATCAAACGATTTCAGGAATAAAATCTATAGTAAACAAACAAAATCAGTAACTCCTAGTTTGGAGCTAGTTCGAGTTAGCCTAAATCAACAAGTAAAATCAGTATAAGACACTCCTGCCTTTATTTGTTTAAAGAAAAAATTACCTTCTCTGAAGAACATTGGAACTTTCCCTTCAGAAAAAGATTCCCGCGACAAAGAGAACGGTTATTTTTTGAACATATTCTTTAAAGCCTCCAGTTTCAATTGTAAATCTCCTTCAGGCCGCGCTTTCTCTCTTTGCCCACCTTTATGACTTTGCTGAGGTTTAACGCCTCTATGTTGCGGCTCTGGATGTCTTGCACCCACAGCCCTCTTCGACTTCTCTGAGCTACCTTTATGTTCTTTTTTAACCCTGGCATTGACGTCCGTTTTCATCGATAAAGAAATGCGCTTTCTATCCACATCAACTTCCACAACGGTCACTTCAACCTTTTGGTGAACCTTTACCACCTCATTCGCATTTGCGACAAACTTATCAGATAGCTGGCTTGTATGTACCAAACCATCCTGATGCACACCTATATCAACAAAAGCGCCGAAATTTGTAATATTAGTTACAATACCTGGCAACTTCATTCCTATCTTCAGATCAGCAATCTCATTTACCCCATCAGTAAAGCTAAATACTTCGAACTGTTCACGAGGATCTCTCCCTGGTTTAGCGAGTTCGGCAAGGATATCATTTAACGTAGGCAAACCAATATCCTCATTTACATACTGTTGAGGTTTAATTTGTTTTTGCAGAGAAGCATCATTAACCAACTGATTTATACTACAATTTAAGTCTCTGGCCATTTTATGTACCAAAGAATAACGCTCAGGGTGTACTCCACTCGCATCTAAAGCAACTTCAGCACCTCTTATTCTTAAAAACCCTGCAGCTTGCTCAAATGCTTTATCACCCAAGCGAGGGACTTTCTTTAAACTCTCGCGGTTCTTAAACGCTCCGTGTTCATTTCTATAATTTACAATATTCTGAGCCAGCTGAGGACCTAATCCAGATACATAAGCCAGAACCTGCTTTGAAGCAGTATTTAACTCTACACCCACTGCATTTACACAACTCATTACCGTATCATCCAGCGATGCTTGTAACTTATTCTGATCAACATCATGTTGATATTGCCCCACACCAATAGACTTGGGATCAATTTTTACCAGCTCAGCCAATGGATCCATTAACCTGCGACCAATAGAAACAGCTCCTCTGACTGTAATATCCTGAGTTGGAAACTCTTCACGAGCAACTTCAGAAGCAGAATAAATAGATGCCCCATTCTCACTCACCATCACAACTACTACAGAAGGGATATTCAAGCCCCGTACAAATACTTCAGTTTCACGCCCGGCAGTACCATTGCCGATAGCAACAGCTTCAATTTCATACTTAGCGCAAAGCTCTATGATTTTGTCGGCTGCTTTTTTAACATTACCCTGCCCTGTATGCGGATAAATAGTCGTGTTTTCTAAAAGCTTACCTTGTTTATCCAAACACACAACTTTACAGCCTGTTCTGAATCCCGGATCTATAGCCAAAACGTTTTTCTGTCCCATAGGTGCAGCAAGTAAAAGCTGACGTGCATTTTCAGCAAATACACGGATCGCTTCCTCATCGGCCTTTTCTTTAGAAATACTACGGATTTCAGTTTCCATGGCCGGACCAAGCAAACGTTTATAACTATCCTGTACCGCAAGCTTAACTTGTTGCGCACAGTCATTATTCCCTTTAACAAACAGACGCTCTAATAAATCAATAGCTCCCTCTTCCGCAGGCATAGCCTCCAGTTTTAGAATCCCTTCGTTTTCTCCACGCCTGATGGCCAGAACCCTGTGCGATGGTGCATTTTTTAGTGGCTCTTCCCAGTTAAAGTAATCTTTATATTTAACGCCCTCTTCTTCTTTACCTTTAACTACAATCGATTTAAATGTCGCTTTCTGCTGATAATAATTTCGCATAGAAGTTCTTGCTTCTACATTCTCATTTACCATTTCAGCGATAATGTCTCTGGCTCCGGCCAAAGCATCGGCTAAAGAACCAACTCCAAGCTCGTCGTTTAAAAATCTGCCAGCTTCAGTTTCCGGTGAAATCCTACCTTGTTCCAGCAGTAATAAAGCCAATGGCTCTAATCCCTTTTTCCTTGCTTCTGAAGCTCTGGTTTTGCGTTTAGGTTTGTAAGGAAGATAAATATCCTCAATCGTTGCGATATTTTCCGCAGCATTGATCTGCGCCTCTAATTCCGGACTAAGCTTATCTAATGCGGCCAGTGCTTTTAAAATTGCTTCTCTGCGTTTATCCAGCTCTCTTAATTGCTGAAACCTATCCCGGATTGTGGCTACCTGCACCTCGTCTAAACTTCCTGTAACCTCTTTCCGGTAACGGGAAATAAAAGGAACTGTTGCCCCTTCATCCAATAATTCAATAGTAGCGATAACCTGCTTTTCCGTTACTGCCAGTTCAGCAGCAATGATTTTAGAATGATTGCTCATTATTTTTTGTTTGATCTCCTAACGTACAATTGCCGGCAAAATTAACCCTAACAATTGATATCTCAAATAAATATATTGTTAACAATATTACATAAATACCCATAAGTAGGTATTTACCTTAAGCCGGGGGCTGGTAACTTTGTAAGAAGTCAATCCTAGACGCTGATGAAATCAAATTACCTATCTAATCATTTAACCCGAATTGTGGCTATTGCCGTCCTTTGTTTATCTTTCTCTTGCAGTAAGGATAAAGGTCCTGAACCTAAAGTCGACGAAGAGAAAAAAGACCCTATCGAAATTGCAGAGGTTACAATAAACAAAGATAAAGTGCTACCGGGTGAGGCACTGATGTTAACTTTTAATGGTACAAACGATTTAAAAGATACCTTACAAGTTGATCTTGCAGGAAAGATGATGATTCTATTTAAAACAGAAAGCAACCAGTATACTGGAGTCATTCCTGTACTAAAATCAGGCAACTATACGATTAAATTATCCAACAAGCTAAAGAACAACTTATCGCTTACCATATTGCCTTATACAACCATCGAAAATCCAGAAGGTGTAATTGCAGACTTTAAAGCCGAAATTAATGCTTCAGTCGAGCATCTAAAAACATTGTCGCCAACATCCATCGCAAACATCTCCTTGCTTGAAAATATGATGGCAGAATTGGCTGAACTGACAAACAAACTTACGGCATCTGAACAAGCAGATTTGGCTTATTTCATTAAATCCAATAAGTTGGAGATCCAACTGTTTAAACCAAATACTCAAGGAAAAGCTGCAGGCCGAATGGTACTTATGGCGAAGAATGCAGGCGATAATTTGGTGAATACTGGTTTAAAAATGAAAAATGGCGTTATTGTAGCAGCGGCAGCGATTCCTGTTGCGGTATACTCCCTTATAGGCATTTATAAAGCACCGGTGCCTTTAAAGCATTATTTCGCTCTAGCATCTGTAGTTTCGATTTCTACGTATATTATTGCCTTGGAATATGCTGGTTTACAAGCTGCTGAAGTAGGTAAATTTTCAGATATTGCAGTAGAAATTATTACCTCAGAGGGTGCAAACAGGTTTGGCAGAACGATGTCCGTTAATGAGCAGAGTCCGAAAATAGTCTACAAAAATGGTAAAACTCAAGGGCTGCCAATCCAAATTCGCCTTAACACCATTTCTAATCAATTAGTTAATCATCCAAGTACTTTTGTAAAGCAGGTATTCGCAGATAACAGTACTTTAATTAAAATCGATAAGCAGTTTGCAAGCCATGTGAATGGCTTATTGGAATATTTACCTAAGATAGGGACATATACCTCGTTTTCAAGTAAAATGGCCAACACATCGGAGTCTGTTGTTCAGGAAGGACAGATCGAATACTTTTCAGCCGCAAATGTATCTGATCCTTCAATCACATTAACCTATACTAAGGAGAATGGTGTTTTTATGCTCAAACTGACCAGTGACAGGATTTTAACCGTAAAAGATATCAGTTTTGACTTGATTTATCGCAATGAAGATCTAGATATCACATTAAAAAAGACAATAAATGCTGTTTTTGATGGGGGTAGGCATCCAGATAAAATGGAAATTTTTGCAGGTAATAATCAGATTAGCGAGTTTGGGAAAGCGTTAGGCAAAGCACTAGAGGTGAAAGTTATTGATGATGCAGGAAAAGCGCTAAGTGGTGTTGAAGTAAAATGGAGTGTTAAGTCTGGAGGAGGCACATTAGCCAATTCAACCTCTGTTTCTGACGCAAATGGCATTGCCAAAAACAACTGGACATTAGGAGCCTCTGGTACTCAAGAAGTCAGCGCATCTGTTACAAGAACCGATGGCGCAGCTGTTAAAGGTAGTCCCCTTATCTTTGTTGCTACTACTTCTGGCTTAGCAGGTAAATGGCTGGTTAAGGAGAGGTATCTTACTCTTAATTCAGAAGGGATATTGACGCAGGGAACTGGCGAGTATTTCTTATTCGACAGTAAGGGAACATATTCTTATTTCTATAAACCTAGACCTGGTGGAGGATTTGATGAGGAAATTAGGGGTACCTATACGTTAGACCTGTCTAAACAGGAACTCTATTTAAAACCGACAGGAGCTACAGCAACCGAAACCTGGGCAATAAGATCAATGACAACAATTGATATGGTAATAGAAACTCCATCGCCTTATACAGATGATAAAGGTGATGTATATACCGATAAATATACTTTGAAAAAGGCTAATTAACGGAAATTGCCACATTGATAATGCAAAAAAGCCGTATCATCATTTTATTGACGATACGGCTTTTTCGGTATTTTAAATTATTCTTATTTGTTCACGTACATTACTTCTTTAACAGCTTTAACAACACGCTCAGCGTTTGGTAAGCTAGCTGCGATCAATGTTGGTGCATATGGCAACGGTACATCTGCACATGTAATACGCAATACCGGAGCATCCAGATAATCAAAAGCATTTTTCTGAACATTAAACGCAATTTCAGATGAAATTGAAGCCAATGGCCATGCTTCTTCAACAACTACCAGACGGTTAGTTTTCTTAACAGACTCGATGATGGTTGCGTAATCAATAGGACGTACAGTACGTAAGTCGATCACCTCAACGTTAATTCCTTCTTTAGTCAACTCTTCAACTGCAGGATTTACTACACGGGAAAGCATTTTACCAAAAGTAACGATAGTTACATCTGTACCTTCTTTAACCACATTAGCTTTACCAATTTCCAGGTAATATTCTTCTTCGGGAACTTCACCTTTATCACCGTACATCACTTCCGACTCCATGAAAATTACTGGATCTGGATCTAAGATAGCTTGTTTAAGCAAACCTTTAGCATCATAAGGAGTAGCAGGTATAACAACCTTTAATCCCGGGCAGTTTGCATACCAGTTCTCAAAGTTTTGAGAGTGCTGAGCACCTAGCTGACCAGCATTACCAGTTGGACCACGGAATACGATTGGTACAGAGAACTGACCACCGCTCATAGACAACATTTTAGCTGCACCGTTAATAATCTGATCTATAGCAACTAAAGAGAAGTTAAAAGTCATAAATTCAACAACCGGAACTAATCCGTTCATTGCAGAACCTATAGCAATACCAGCAAAGCCTAACTCAGCAATTGGTGTATCGATTACACGTTTTTCGCCAAATTCATCAAGCATACCCTGACTAACTTTATAAGCACCATTGTACTGCGCAACTTCCTCACCCATAAGGAAAACGTTTTCATTTTTACGCATTTCCTCGCTCAGAGCCTCACGCAAAGCTTCTCTAAATTGAATCTCTCTCATTGTATATTCAAATATTAACTGGCACAAATATAAGTATTGTAATGCAATTATAAAGTAGTGTTTTAATTACACTTTCGAACCTGCAAAACGGCTAAAATAATTTGGCATTTCACATTCCACACAGAGTTAAATATGGGGAATATGCGAAACCAGCTTCATTCTCTGTTGGCACAAAAGGAATATCTTCATTAAATAACTCCGAAAGTCTGGCTTCCAAGAAACCTATAAACTCAGTTTTTACACTTTCCAGTTGTTCACCATTCAATTTTACTTTTTCCCGACCTTCAGTAAAATAAAAATATGTGCCTTCCTTACGCATATTGCGAATACTATACAGATTTGGTTCTACCCATTCAACAGCATTTGCCTTTTCAAAGACATAGGTATAAAATAATGTCTGTATTAATGCCTTATTCTGTTTGTTCCCATTGGTATCAAAAACATCTGTCAGATTGGTATACCTTAACACATCACTTCCTGTTTTATAATCTACAATACGCGTGATGCCATTTTTACGATCTATGCGATCTATAATCCCATGTAATGTTATACTTTGCTCCTCTCCCCTGACCTTAAATTTAAAGTCAACCCTATCTCTTTTTTCAAGTGCTAAAACTTCAAAGGGAGCTTCATTTTCATCATAATCCAAAATCAGATTTGCATATTCTTCTACAATAGCCAATACCACTTTCTGCATTCCATTATGGTTTACCTGAAGATCTGAGTTTTCGAACATGACCTGAGCAAAAGCTTTTACTGCAAGCTCAGGCACTTTTTTGCGATAGTCAGCAATACGCTGCTTTGTGATCATGGTATCCACAGCCATGAGGTCTCCATAAAAAGTCTCTAACACATAATGCAGCATAGAGCCTATATAGTTGGCTTCCAGATTTTCAGAAATCTCTTCAGGCTCTTCAATCCTGGCCACATAACGATAAAAGAATTGCAGTGGACAATTCACATAAGTAGTTAATGCAGATGCCGACAATGGGATTTCTCCGTTTAGATATTTATTAAGTACCTCCATTACCTTTTCATCTTTAGGAATAATTACAGGAACTTTTTTCTCAGTTGTAATACGTTGTTTATGCTCCAGATAATTGAAGTGATAACCACTTTCGTATTCCAATTGTCTTAAAAAACGGGTTGGCTCTCCAGTATTGGTATCATCCGCCTGAGCATTATAAACTAAACTAACATCAAGAGATCGTTGTAACAACCTATAAAACATATAAGCAGAAATTGCATCCTGATTCTCCAACACAGGGAGTCCGTATGCTCTTCTGATGCTATCTGGAATAAAGCTTGGTGACACGTTTGATTGGGGCAACAGCCCCTCGTTTACACCTAAAATATATACTTTCTCAAAATCAAGGCTTCTGCTTTCTAACAACCCCATTACCTGAATACCTTGTAATGGTTCACCTGTCAATGGCACTGCAATTCCCTGGACTGCTCTTTGAATGAGCGATAAAATAAAGGACAATTCTTTTGAACTGGTTAAAGCAGGCAGATATGTTTCCAATGCATCATGCAAACGGTTTAATTCCTTTATAGTAGCCACAAATAAATCGGCTTCAGTTTGTCGCAATGTTTTATGAGCAAGCTGCTGTTCTAATATATGCTTAAAAATAGCTTGTAAAGTATTAGTTGCTTCAGTACTGCTTTTAATGCGGGTAAAAAATGTAGCCAATAATCCCTTTTGTGCCTGTAACCTCGACAGAGGCACTTCCGCCAGCTGCTCTGCTAATAGTTTTTGCTGTATCTTACTTCGCATTTGCTCAGAGACTCCAGTTAAAGGATGCGATAAAAAAGCCTCTACTTCACGGTGATACACCGTCTCTTTGTCAGCCTGGATTAATTGCGCCTGTACGCTTAACCATAAATCGGCCAATCCAAAAATAGAAGACGCCACTAATGGGTACCCCATAGTTACATTTATATTTACCGGACGTTTTTCCTCCCCATGATTGTAATGTGTAGGGATGGTTTGCAATACCGGGAGCAATAAGCTCTCATCAGCCAGAATAAGGGCTATTTTTCCTGCATTATCTACTGCATTAAGCAAAGGATAGTCATCCTCTAATGCTGTGCTCAGTATTTTCGCCTGGGCCACCTGACCCTGAGTTTTATAAACATTTATCGTTTTTGGATTCGCCTTAATAAATGATCTACCAGATCCTAAAGCATTTAGCAGCCCGGTACTTTCAAGATTTTTTCTTAAAAAAAGGCCTGCTTCCTGCAAGGGATCATCCATGTAATAGTCGTCTGTATCAAAGTAAAACAAAGTTTTATTCTGATCCTGCCATTGTTTAAATACAACAGCTTCTGCTCTGCTTAAGGCATTAAAGCCTACAAATACCAATTTACCAAATGATGAAGCAAAATCAGGTTGAGTTGCCTTTCCCTCTGCAAGCTGGCGGTAAATATTGCCCATGGTTGTTAATCCCTGCACATTAAGAGCCTGATGATAATCCGCATACAACTCTGGCATCCGCTGCCACATTTTAATAAACTGCACCTGTTGTTTCTTATGCTTTCCCTCTGAATAAGAACTCCAGAAATTCTTTAAGAACTCCTGCTGTTCTTCAGTCAAATAATCAAACTGATAATCAACCTCAGCAAACTCTTCCATTTGCTGGAATAGCTTATCAGCATTTACCAGATCGTTATCTATTTGTGCAAAATCACTCAATATGATTCTAGCTATAGGATAAAACTTAGCAGGTTCAATCTTGTTTTCTCCATTTCGAATGATCAGTTTACTATACTGCTGATAAAGCGTAAAAAACTGAGTAAACGCATCCGCTACTTTCAGTTCAGACGACAATGCAAAAAACTCCTGAATAGTCAGGAAAGATGGACTCCAGAATGGCTTATTGATAATTTTTGCCAGGTGATCCTGCAGGTAGGCTACCGGACGCTTATTGTTAAAAACAATAGCTGCATTTTGTAAATCATCCCCTAGTTTAAAAACCAGGTCCTCTGCTACTTCTTTTAAAAAAGGCTTCATATTTATTTCTCCCATCTTACACCAATTTCAATTGTCCACTTATTGCATAAAACAAATACGTTTTTACATCTGTATAGCCCATAGCCATCAACAATTCCTTATAATGTGCCACCTGTTCAATATGTTTATCACTCTCCTGCTGGGTAAATTTATAATCTATAATGATCAGCTCATTTCCATTTACCAATATCTTATCAGGACGATAACTTTTCCCTTTAGTATCGATAATACTTCTTTCATTTAAACTCTGTTTACTTTTTCCTAATATTTCCTGCAAGCCTGTATGTTGTAATACAGCCAATGCCTGTGCTTTTAAAAAAGGAAACTCTTCTGTTCTAAAAACACCATCCAGCAGTAATGTCCGTAAAGCATCGTCAATATCGTCTGCACTACTTGCCATCGCCAATACCTCATGTAATATTGTACCGGTACGTCCAGCACTTTCTCCAGTGATCAGATCTATTTCTCTGCGTTTTAAATTCGCATCAAATACCTGGCTTAAACGATCTGATACCGGATAGGATTTCATTTCAATCTCCTGAATAGCGGAACTTTTCTCTGATTGTTCAGATACTTCTCCCTCAATTAAATAATGTCCATCTTCAGATAATTGATCTTCATAAACCAGATTCAACAAATCACCAATATTGGTAATAGTTTTAGTTTTTTTACCTTGAGTATTGATATAGAGATATTCCTTTGATCGGGTCGTAGCTACGTAAAGCATGTTTAAAGCATCCATATTGTTATACAATAACTCTTCAAAATAAGGCTTTGCTACACTAGACCGGCCTAATTCTTTATTGTATTTTAATGGAATACTATGCAAGTGATGATAAGGTGTATCTGCTGCAGGAACCCAGAATATACCATTCGGCTTGCCATTGATATCCCAATTACAGAACGGCAGCATCACAGCCCTGAAGGCTAACCCCTTAGATTTATGAATAGTGATCACCTGCACAGCATCCGTATTTTCAGATGATGGCAAAGTTTTTCTTGCCCCTTCTTCTTCCCAAAAAGTAAGAAAAGCGGTAATACCCCGCTCGCCATGTAAAGCAAAACTGCCCATCAAATCCCTTAAGGCAAACAAATATGGCAAGTTAGCTACATGTTGTGGCTGATGTAAACCGTAGGCTGTTATAATTTTTTCAAGTAATGCTGGTAATGGCTGTTGCATCCATCCCTGCCAATTTTCACATAAATCAGCGGGCAACAAGTCCGACAGCTCCGTCAAAGTCTTGAATTTGAGTGCGAAGTAATGATGAGGAACAACCTCTGTTCCCATTAAACGCGCATATAAATTGATACAATTTGCTTTAAACAAGGCTGTATTCTCTGATAGGCCGCCCATTACTTGCAAAGTATTGATGATTAATTTTACTGCGTTGTTGTTATTTAAAAGCAAGGCCTCCCCGGAAATCACGTCAATCCCATGGTTCATCAATGTTTCAACCGCAGCCACCGCTTCAGAATTTGAACGTACAAGTACACAAATGTCCTTCGGTTTATAATTCTTAACCTTGATAAGCATGTCCAGTTCTTCAATCATTTTGGCCAGCGACAAATCTCTGAATGTGACTTTACTTAAAGGATTACCTTCTTCATCTGTCTTAAGCACATTAAAGTTAATTGTCCCACCGTCTAAAGTATAAGGTGTTGTCTTTTGCTTTACCTCTCCATAAACATCAGTAACAATCCGGTCAAACCCTTTAGACTGCCACCATTTTATTACATCAGCTACCTCCTGCTCTTCAATTGCTCCGTTCAAATTAGTTTGCATGAGTTGTGGCAACTGTTTAAACAAATCATTATTGAAGTGAATGATATTTTGTGTACTCCGGTAATTTTCTTCCAGACTGTCGTCCAGCACATTTTCGGCCTTTACATCCAGCTTTGCCTGTTGGTGCAGAATATTCCAATCACCATTACGCCAACGATAAATAGACTGTTTTGTGTCTCCTACGATTAAATGATCAATATGTTTTCCACTAGGTGATGCAATAGAGTTACTTAATAGTGATCTAAAACTTCCCCATTGGTTAGATGATGTATCCTGAAATTCATCAAAAAGAAAGTTCCGGTACCTGTTACCCATCTTTTCCCAAATAAATGAAGGATTATCATCGGCATCATCTGTGATTCCTTTTAATAAAGTCTGAGCATCACTGATTAACAAGTTCGGACTTTCATCTCTATAATCTTTTAATAGTACAGCCATTTCCTGCATTAAGCGCAGATAGTATAGGTTTTTATTGAATGCATGAGCCAGGATATAGCCAGCTAAACCCTTCTGATAGGTATGCACAAGTTTTGACAATAGAGGATTTAATTCGGAATATGCTCCACTTTCCTGGCCTTTCTGAAACCATTCTTCAGGTTGGTCTATAAGTTTTGTCAGGCCAGAGATTTTAGTCAGATCACCTCCTGCTATTTTTGAAAGATTGTTTAATGGTGATTTAGATTTCCCTTTCAGACTTGAAATATCTATCCCTTCTACTTCAAATATTTGCTGTGCCTGATCTGCAAGTTCTTTAAGCGTATTTTCAAAAGTTTCAATTCCCAACCGGGTAACTTTATTATAATCCTTAAACAGCATATCGAGATCGACCGACTCTCCTAATAGTTTAATTGCATTTTCAAATGGTTGATAACGCTCTTTAAATATTTCATTGGTCAGATCAATAAGCTCCCTACGATAATTCCAGCTTTTATCGTTGTTAATACGGTCAAGCGCCAGATCAATAATCCACTGTAAAAGTACAGGATTCTTATCCAGGGCCTTATCTAATCTTTCTGCCAGCTCATTCTTTACCTTATCATAATTCATTTCGAGGCCATATCCTGCATCAAGGCCAAGCTCGAAGGCAAAGCCTCTGATTACTTTTTGCACAAAGCCATCAATGGTGCTGACCGAGAAGCGGCTATAATCATGCAATATTTTACGATATATTTTATCAGACCTGTATTTTAAAAGATCTGCATTCAAATCCGGATGGGCCCTTAAAACAATTTCCCGGTAATCATTAATTTTCTTGGACGGATCGCCTTCAGCAAAGCCTTTCAGCACTTCCATGATCCTGGATTTCATTTCCTCCGTAGCTTTATTTGTAAAAGTTACAGCAAGGATTTCCCGGTATTTGGTTTCAGCAGATAACAATAAGGTTAGATAATGTGCTGTTAAACTGAATGTTTTACCTGATCCGGCGGAGGCTTGTAATATTTTTAATGGCTGTTGAGGCATTAGGTAAAGCTATAATATTTTATTATAATCTCATTACCATAATTGACTGACAAATACTTAAAATTGTATCTTATTTCAAAGAGATGAAGACATTCCTGTTCATAATTTGCTTAGCATTTTCGAGTGCTGCTTTTGCACAAGAAAATAAAACTGTTAAAACTCCATCAGAAAGAATATCGATATACAATCCAAAAGCTAATGCCAGAGCGGATATTGATGCCGCCGTAGCCAAAGCTAATAAAGCAGGAAAACATGTATTTATACAGGTTGGCGGTAATTGGTGTGTTTGGTGTATTGCATTCCATAAACTGGCTGATGCTACACCTGAACTGAAAGACTACCTGAATAACAACTATGAAACTGTTCTGGTAAATTATAGCCCTGAAAACAAAAATACTGATGTAATGGCAAGTTTGGGTTACCCAGGCCGCTTTGGCTATCCTGTCTTTGTAATTCTGGATGGTAACGGAAAAGTATTACATATACAGAATTCTGCTTACCTTGAAGAAGGAAAAGGTCATAGTGTTAAAAAAGTAATGAACTTCTTAAAAGGCTGGACTGCAGCTGCAGTTAAGCCTGAGAACAATAAGTAGAGTTTATTAAGCTTTCTTCTTCTTTTTAGCTGCAATTCTTGGAGGGCGCTCCGTCATTGTAATGGTTTGTCCTAACATATCCCGAATGACCACCGAAGCACAAACCCCACCGAAAGCCGCGGGCAAATAAGAAGCAGTGCCATATGCAGAACGCTTAAAGTTACTACCATCGGTCATTAACAATGAATCTTTCATGATTTCTTCCGTTGAAAATACTGCTTTAATCTGACTGTAATTTTCAAATCGCTTTAATCTTTTACGCACATATTGCGCAAAAACACATTGATAAGTATCGGGCAGCCATGTAACACGTACCTGAGTAGGGTCTAACTTCCCTCCAGCCCCCATGGAGCTGACAATTGGTACATTTTTCTCTAATGCTTTAGATAATAGTATAACTTTAGGTGTAAGACTGTCTATACAGTCCATCACATAATCAAAATGATTTTCCATTAATGTCCTACATTTATCAGGAGTTAAAAAATCATTAATAACATGTAGTTTAAGTTCCGGATTTATTGCTAGCAACCGCTCTTGCATGATCTCAGCTTTACTGACCCCATGATTAGTAAATAAAGCAGGCAATTGTCGGTTCCTGTTACTTGGATCTACCACATCACCATCAACGATAGTCATTTCACCAACACCTGAACGACAAATAAATTCAGCAGCAAATGATCCTACTCCACCAAGCCCCACTACCAACACATGTTTTTGTTGTAGTGTATTGATACCCTCATCCCCAACTAGTAAAGCTGAACGAGATAACCAGTTTAAATCAGACATATTAAATAAGCATTATTTTTTTCCAGTTGGCGAAAATAAGGGCTTTTAATTCATTAACAGAACAGTTTTTTAAATTTGCTGCCGCCTCATAGATTTCTATGATGCTACAATCTGCATCATCAGTCTCCAGAAAGAAAACATCTATCTCCTTTAATATGGCCGATGCTCCAGAATCAGCTTTTAATATTGCCTTACCGAATGACAGGAAAAACCCTTTGTTAAGCAACTGTCTACCAAGTGTTTTATGTTTATTAAAACCATGAAGTATAAAAGGAATATCAAGTTTCATTTCTTTTTTGACAGCCATTAACTCATCAAAGCACTTCACACAATGTAATATTACCGGCTTATTAATTTCAGCAGCAAAAAGCAGTTGCCTTTTCAAAATGATCAATTGATTTTCCAGTCTTTCTCCTTTAAGCCTATCTAATCCACATTCACCAATCAATTTTACTTGCTGGCTTAGCGCAATTTCAGTCAGACGGGAAAAATCTTCGTCCAAAGACTGCATTGTAGCGAACCAGGGATGCAAACCAACAGAAATCTCTTGATTTTGAGGCAGCACATCAGGTTTATCCTGAGTAAGAGAAAGACTTAATATACTCTTAACCTCAGATTGCTGCCCTTGCTGATGTGTATGAATATCTAAAAATTGCAAACTCTGGAATTAAAGTCCGTCGCCATATTTAAAAAAACTGTTCACTGTTACAGGTAGTTTTCCTGTTGCAATTACCTGGTTCTTGATTACTGATGCTGCCGCTTTCTGCATGAAATCTTCTTTCTGATAAGCAACGACTAAGCCTTTACTTTTCTCCAGACCAGGCAATGCTGCCAGGTTATATGGATTGGCAAATAATGCAAAAACAGCATTACTTAAGGACATATCTTTAATGAACATTTTAAGATCAGCACTAAGCACCATACCATTTCCAGGACGTGTGCGTGTATCATGTATTCCTATAATAATCTGGTCAAAAGCTTTAATATCTCTTAATACCTTTGCAATATTATTTGCAGTTGCATTTTTGTCTAAAGTATAAAACACCGCATTTTTATAGAAATCCCCTAATTCACGTTGAAACAAGGTCACTTGCGGGGTGCCAATACTGATAATTATTGTACGTTTTTCTGGATTTAGCTGCTTAATATTTTCCTTTCCAGTTAACAAAGTCATGGCACCTTCGGAAAGTTGCTGTAATAATACCACACTTTCAGGTCGGTTAACTTCGGCAACAACATTATTTTCATCAATAGACTTTTTAACATTTAAACCCGCCCAATATTTAGCAGTAAGGATCTTTTTTACACTCTGATCGATCTGATCCATGCTTATCCTATCCTCTCTGACCGCTTTACGAACCAATTTAATTGCTCTGGCACTATTTTCAGAAAGCTCTAAAATATCATTACCTGCAATGATTCCCATCACATCCGCTTCACCATCTTTAAAGTTCTTAACCACTCCTTTCATTTCCATCGCATCGGAGATTACAATTCCTTTAAAGCCAAGCTCTTCTTTTAACAGGCCGGTGACTATTGGTTTTGATAATGTAGAAGGCATATTCGGGGTATCATCCAAAGATGGAATATTCATATGTGCAATCATCACTCCTGCAGCACCACCTTTAATCAATTCTTTGAAAGGATAAAGTTCCAGACTATCTAAACGCTCTTTTGTAAACTTTAACTGAGGAAGATCGTAATGCGAATCAACATCAGTATCACCATGGCCAGGAAAGTGTTTAATGCTAACCAGTAAACCACCATCTTGCATTCCATTCATGTATGCTGCGGCTTTAGTTGCCACATTATATTTATTTTCACCAAAAGAACGGAAGTTAATTACCGGATTTTTTGGATTATTATTTACGTCAACATCAGGTGCAAGGTTCATATGCATCCCGATACGTTTATAATCCTTTGCCACTTCCAGTCCCATTTTATAAATCAGGTCTTTATTCTGCACCGCTCCCAGTGCCATTTGATATGGATAAGAAATCGTACTGTCTAAACGCATTCCCAAACCCCATTCACCATCGGAGGTAACCAATAATGGTACCCTGGCCAATGATTGATACTTATTTGTTAGAATAGCTTGTCGTCCTGGTCCCCCTTGAAAGAATACCAGACCGCCCACCCGTTGTCTTCTGATTACTTTTCCTACAGAATCCTGATAAGCTTTACTAAAATTGGTATTAGCCCTTACAAAAAACATTTGAGCAATTTTTTGTCGCTTACTTAAGCGTTTAAATACAGAGTCAACCCATTTATTGGGTTCTTCAAGCGTTTGGAGATACGTTTTCTTTTGTCCAAAGGCAGCAAAAGTGCCTGATATTGAGAATAATCCGATTATAAAAAAATGCCTGATGTTCATTCGTATTGCTAATTATATAATGTTTCAAAGTTAAACAAAAATCTAGCGACTAGATTTAAAGTACTACTTATGCCAACTCACAAGGACGGTATGTTGCCTCTGACCAATTGTATCAAATTTGATACAATTGGTCAGAGGCAACATTAATTTGCTGATAAAAACAAAGCATCAGAAGTTTTTAATCATCAGTAATATAAGTATAATTAAAACCGTTTTTAACGTATTTTTTTCATTTACGGATCAAATTGGCACATTTCTTTCATTTGTACTGACAACAAAAACATACAAATATGAAAAAAGTAATTATTCTGGCCTTAGGCCTATTTGCCGCTAGTGCTACATATGCACAGAG
Source organism: Pedobacter sp. ASV1-7 (assembly GCF_040203335.1). Taxonomy (NCBI): domain Bacteria; kingdom Pseudomonadati; phylum Bacteroidota; class Sphingobacteriia; order Sphingobacteriales; family Sphingobacteriaceae; genus Pedobacter; species Pedobacter sp. ASV1-7. The sequence continues at coordinate 17,497 of NZ_JBEHBV010000001.1, forward strand.
TCCAATTAGATTGGGAGTAAAAGCGGGTGTAAATTTACCAAACATCATAAAGGATGATGGAAACAATGATTTTAAAACAAAAGTAAATACAGGATTTAATGCTGGTGTAACTTTAGATATTAATTTGATTAAAGGGCTTTCATTTACACCAGAGTTACTTTACTCTACTAAAGGCTATAAAGCTGAAACAATGTTCGGAGATTTTACACAAACCACAAGCTTCATTGATATTCCGATCCTGGCAAGTATTAACCTTGGCGGAAGTGGTTTAAATCTTGTTGTAGGACCACAGGTGTCATTCTTGTTATCGACAAAAAATAAATACGAAAATGGCTTTGGATCTGCAGAACAGGAAATCATTGAAGACAAATCGGACAGATTTAAAAAGAGTTTAGTTGGTGGTCTGATTGGCTTCAGATACGATCTTAATGAGCAATTTGATATACATGGTCGTTATGCTTTAGATTTCCAGAAAAATAATGAAGATGGATCAAGAGAAACCCCGGAGTTTAAAAATCAGGTTTTCTCAGTTGGTGTGGGAATAAAATTCTAAAGATTCAGCTCAGAATCAGAACGGGTTGTGCTTAAGGCGCAACCCGTTTTTTTTGTACAAATTAAGAATTAATTTCACATTGCATCTTTTACTTTCGATAATGATTGTTTATACTTACGTTTTATTACACATCATTGCCAATTATAAACTATGAGCAAATTTATTTTATCCTTTGATCAGGGAACAACCAGTTCAAGAGCGATTGTATTTAATAAGGAAGGTGGAATTGTATCTATTGCACAAAAGGAGTTTGAGCAGATTTATCCTCAACCAGGATGGGTGGAACACAATGCCAATGAAATATGGACCACTCAAATATCTGTTGCCACTGAAGCAATTGTAAAAGCTGGCATAACCCCTACCGACATTGCTGCGATCGGAATAACAAACCAACGTGAGACTACGGTTTTATGGGATAAAAAGACCGGAGAGCCTTTATGCAATGCGATTGTATGGCAAGACAGACGAACCTCAGCTTATTGTGATGAACTTAAAGCAAAAGGACTTGCTACAAAAATACAGGAAAAAACAGGGCTTATATTAGATGCTTATTTCTCGGCGACTAAAATAAAATGGATTCTCGACAATGTTGCCGGTGCCCGTGAAAAGGCTGCTGCTGGTGAATTGGCTTTTGGAACTATTGATTCCTGGCTAATCTGGAATCTAACAGACGGCAGAGTGCACATTACTGACGTAAGTAATGCTTCCAGAACAATGATATATAACATTCATACTTTAAGCTGGGATCAGGAGCTGCTTGATCTTTTTGATATTCCTGCAAACATCCTTCCTGAAGTTAAATCTTCGAGTGAGATATATGGAGAAACCACAGGCAATGTACTTGCTGCAAAAATCCCTATTGCAGGAATTGCTGGTGACCAGCAGGCTGCTTTGTTTGGACAAATGTGTACTCAGGTCGGCATGGTAAAAAACACTTATGGTACAGGCTGTTTTATGCTGATGAATATTGGCGATAAACCAATTGTATCAAAAAACAATCTGGTTACAACAATTGGATGGAAAATCAATGGCAAAGTACAATATGCGCTTGAGGGCAGTATATTTATCGGTGGCGCTGTTGTACAATGGTTAAGAGATGGCTTGGGCATCATTAAAAACTCAGCAGAAGTTGAGCAGCTGGCACTTAAAGTTAAAGATACCGGAGGCGTGTATCTGGTACCTGCATTTGCTGGTCTGGGGGCTCCTCATTGGAACCAGGATGCTCGAGGAACCATTACCGGCATTACTCGCGGCACAACCTCATCACATATTGCCAGAGCTGCTGTAGAAAGTATTGCCTTCCAGACTATGGAAGTACTAAAAGCTATGGAAGCAGATTCCGGGTATAGCATTAAGGAATTAAGAGTTGATGGCGGAGCAACAGCTAATGACATGTTGATGCAATTTCAGGCCGATCTGTTGGACACGACAGTAATTCGTCCTAAAGTTACCGAAGTAACAGCATTAGGTGCCGCGTATCTTGCAGGCCTGGCTGTGGGTTATTGGAGCAGCATGGATGACATTAGCGGACAATGGAAAATTGATAAGAATTTTAATGCTGGAGAAGCTGAAAATATCCCTGAGCGAATCAAAGGATGGAATAAAGCTGTTAAAGCTGCAAAGGCTGCAGCAGAGAACTAGTATATTTATAAAAATTAAACTTAGAACACATGTCTCCTTTTTTAGCCGAAATACTCGGCACAATGTTTATGATTTTACTAGGTAACAGCGTGGTTGCCAATATGGTTTTAAAGGGAACCAAAGGAAATGGCGGTGGCTGGATAGTGATTACTACAGCATGGGCATTTGCAGTTTTTGTAGGGGTAGTTATTGCTGGACCTTATAGTGGTGCGCACCTTAACCCTGCGGTAACTATTGGTCTTGCCATTGCTGGAAAATTCAGCTGGGCACTGGCGCCGACTTATATTGCAGGTCAATTTATTGGTGCCATGTTAGGCGCCTTTTTGGTATGGCTACTATTTAAAGATTTTTATGCGGGAACAGAAGATCAAGGAGCGAAACAAGCGACCTTTTGCACAGCACCGGCTATCTCTAATACAGTGTCAAACTTAATCAGTGAGATCATTGGAACCTTTGTCCTCATATTCGTTATATTTCACTTTACGAACGCTGATATGGGGGTAGACAAGAATCCTATCGGGCTTGGTTCCATCGGTGCATTACCGGTAACTTTATTGGTATGGGCTATTGGTTTATCTCTTGGTGGTACAACCGGGTATGCTATTAATCCGGCAAGAGATCTTGGTCCCCGCATTATGCACGCTATATTGCCTGTAGCTGGCAAAGGAGGAAACAACTGGGGTTATGCCTGGATTCCTGTAATTGGCCCGATTATAGGCTGTGCAATTGCTGCTGCGCTTTATATTTGTATCAATAGCTAGTTTATCAAATGATATTAGAAAGGGGCGCAGATCGATGATCTGCGCCCCTTTCTAATACATTATATACTTTACCTACAGAATCTGCATTCTTCTGTACAGCCCGGATCTATAAGCGTCAGAGACAGGAACGATCTTTCGGTTAACGATGAGTGTTCCTCCTTCAATAGTATCAATTTTACTTACATTAACGATAAATGAACGATGTACTCTAACAAAGGTATTTTTAGACAGCTTCTCTTCCACTGATTTTAAAGAAGAATGTATAGAGTAATCTCCATCAGCTACGTTAATCCGAACATAATCGCCCTGTGCTTCCATGTATAGAATATCATTAACCTTAAGTCTCCGTACTATATTTGAATCTCTGATAAACACGAACTCATCATCTTTATCGGTCTGGTTCAAGCTTTTGGTCAGCAACATCCGTTTTGCTTTCTCTACAGCTATCAAAAAGCGCGCAGGAGTAACTGGTTTGATCAGGAAATCTACCACGTTTAAATCAAATGCTTCTGCTGCATAATCTGTTGTCGAAGTAGTAAAAATAACCATTGGCCTTTTATCCCCTAAGCTTTTAACCAGATCAATGCCACTCATATCTGGCATCTCGATATCAAGAAATAAGAGATCTGCACTATTTGTCTGCAATTGCTCATATGCCGTTAAAGCATCAACACATTCGCCTACCACAGTAAGGCCAGAGGCCATACTAATGAGTTTTTTCATAACAGTAAGCGCTATAATATTATCATCAACTACTAAGCAATTCATTTGGATTTGGGAATGATTACTCTAAAATAGCCATTATAGCGATAAAATTATATCTAATCACTGTACTGAATAAACTGAACAGCGAACCTTAATGTACTTGATTCTGACTCTTATTTAGCTTATGATAGTAAATATAAGACACTGCAAGTACTACAAAAACGACAAGCGGGAAGATTGCCTGTCCGCCAAAACCATCCACAGCCCAATGACTAATAGATGCAAAAATAAAGTCGAATCCAAAACCTGCATACACCCATTCTTTTACACGCCCTTTAATCTGAGGAATAACAAGCGCTATTGAACCTGCTACTTTAAAAACAACAAGTGCAACACCAAAGTATTCAGGATATCCGAGATGTCTGATACCCTCTTTAGCCATTTCTGTTTGTGATGTAAATGCTGGCATTACACCTTCAAACAAAAAAATTAGTATTGTAGCTACCCAAAAGATGATTTTTTCTTTTTTCATTATAGTGTGGTTTTACTGGTTAAATTATAATATAAAATTATAGTCTATACCTGAATATGAGAAGAAGAAAAACGACAATTTCAGGGGGTACCTGCGACATCATTAAAACAAATAAAGCCCAACAATGTTGGGCTTTAAATTCAGCGGAGAGTGAGAGATTAACATCTATGCAATTCCCTGTTAGTTACATTTAGCAAAAATAGACTACAAATACTCTAATAGGCCATATTACTAAATACAACAAAATTAAACTTAACGCCTATATCAGAAAATCTACTACCTAATCTACTACCTATTCCTAAAATCAATATATTTGGTAAGGTTTCAAAATAGCGATAGATGAAAGGAACAGTTAACATCCATTTGAGGATAGATAAGACATTAAAGAATGGCAAAACACCCATTCAATTAGTTTATTCGGTAAGCAATCAACGCAAGTATTATAATACCGGAGAAAAGATTTATAAGGAGTATTGGAATAGTTCCGCTCAAAAGAGTTTTTACATACCAATTCGGGAAGCAAAAAAGCTATTGCCAAATATCAGCCCTGACCTCTTGATGACAGAATCTGAAATAGATGAAATTAATGACAATCTAGCCGAGATAGTTAGAGGAATAGATAACCATGAGAAAGATTATATTAGAAAAGACGCTCCGTTTTCCTCTCAAATGATTATTGAGCTATTAAAAGCTGATAAAAATCCATCTGTAAAAAAAGAAGAGCCAAATAATTACGTATTTGATTTTATAGACCAGTATATCAGTGACAATTCCGCCACAAGGGTCAAAGGATCTCTATCTGTATATAAATCATTAAAAGAACACCTAAAAGCCTACGAGACCGCGAAAAGGACTAGAATTACATTTAACCTCATAGACTATAAGTTCTTTCAATCTTTTCAGAATTTCCTTATCGAGAGAACCAAAACAAACAAAGCAGGAGAAATAAGCAGCCTATTAAACAACACAACAATAGCCAAAGCACTAAGCACACTCAAAACTTTCTTAGGATATGCCAAGCATCATGGTATACTAATTAGCGACAGCTATAAAAGTTTTAAGATAAAGCGGGAAACCCTCGAGGTTATCGCATTAACAGAGCAAGAATTTGAAACCTTATATAGCCTTGATTTAAGCGACAATAAAAGATTAGCACAAGTAAGGGATGTGTTTTGTTTTTCATGCGCCACAGGGCTTCGTTATAGCGATTTAAGCCAACTAAACAGAGAACACATCAAAGCCTCTGAAATTGACTTAACAGTAACTAAGACAAAAGAAAAAATATCAATCCCTTTATCCCATTACTCTGAAACTATATTAAATAAATACAAAGATTTACACAAGCCATTACCTGTTATTAGCTCCCAAAATATGAACATCTATATTAAGGAGCTTTGCAAAGAAGCCGGAATTAATGACGAAATAGAAATCGTTCGTTTTAGAGGCTCTAAGCGGGAAGCTATAGTTTACCCCAAACACGAACTAATAACGATCCACACAGGGCGCAAAACCTTTGTAACACTATCTTTAGAAAAAGGTATGAGCACAGAAGAAGTGATGTCAATATCCGGCCACTCTGATTATAGAAGCTTTAAGCGGTACGTCAAAGTAACAGAACAACGTAAAAAAGTTGTAATGTTAAAGGCATGGCGTGCTCCAGAACCAAAATTAAAAGTTGTTTAGAGTTCTTACCTGTTAAATAATACGATGTCCGAAACCTCTAAAGAACTATTTGATTCATTTTTACAAATGAATCATGGTATCCCTTTAACACTTAGTATATGCCAAGAAAAATATTTTGATATTTATTCTGATGGTGGTGTTCCTCCAATAAAAAATTACGAGTTAGAAAAAATCATCTTATTTGTAAACGGGGGATATTATGAAAATCTATTAAAAGTGACAGATGATTGTATCGAAGAAATTGATCAAAACATTTTTCAGCTTTCAGATGAAATTTTAGAGAGATACTTATGCCACATTTCAAATAGACTTCGTAAAGTTTTAGACGAATTAGAACTTGTTAGCTATTTCAAGAAAATCAGGAATAGAGAAATTGACAGGATTAAGTTTGACTCTTTAACACCGATACCAAGGGCGAATTTTTTATGTATAGGCCTATTTTATGTCGCGATTGATGACTGTATAAACTGCTATCATAAAGTGTTTAATTTTATCGATCAAAGGAAATTAGAATTATACGAATTTACAGATTATAAAGGGGATAGTGTCCCTTTAGTTGTTGGATTAACCCATAGGGAGCATGCTCTTATTTATAAATATAAAGCAGATACAGGAATCATAAGCCCAAATTCCTTCAATGGCACTGAAATTCAAAAGAAATTTGGCGCCAAACGTAAACAGGCCTTCTATAGTATCTGGGATAAAAAAGGCAAAACTTACAAAGCACCTACCATACGTGAATTAGAAAACATCCTACCTCATTTAAAAAAATATGGGAATGCCTACAAGGCTGCTGAAAATGATTTGGTCAAAATAAAGGACTATTAAACTGAAAATGCAAATCGTACCCCCGGTACATACCCGGTATTTTTAAATAATGCCTGTAATTGTCTATTCTTTTGTGCTTGATTAATAATTAAGCACATGGAAAATTTATTTTTAACATCATTAACGACACCAGAAGTAAGAGAGCTTTTTAGAAAGGAATTAGAAACCTATTTTGGAAATCAAAGCATTTCTACCCCACCTAAAAATGAACCACCTATTACCACAAAACAACTTTGTGAATTTTTAGGTATAACTGAACCAACTGTAATAAGATGGCGTAAGAAAGGCAAAATACCTTTTATGCAAATAGGTTCCTCAATTAGGTTTGATGTAGCTGCGGTTTTAGCCTCTTTAGAAGTGAAAAACAAAAAGAAAGGGCTAACTAAATGAACAAACATCTGATTAGCCCTTTAAAATCCTTTAACGCAATTAAAGATACGAAAAACCAACAATTTGTCCAAGTGAGTTATAATGCAATGCTCCAGACTGATGTACGACGGAATTAAGGTCAGCATTCGGGACGAGGCACTTGTAGAGAAATTGCGAAACAATGATTTATTGAAATTTAATCAGCATTGTTACATCCCTACCGCTGAAGTTACCAGTTACACGTCAAAATATGGGGGCTTAAATTTTGAATTATTTTCTTCTTCCAGAGTTACCATCAATGGAAGTCTGCATAAATATTACAATAATGGCAATAATCACGATGATTTTTCTATGCAGAAACTTAAATATACTCTAATGAGGCTTTCAGATGAGTTTGGTGTAGACCCTAATACAGCTCGTTTAAACAATCTAGAGTTTGGAGTGAACATTAATACCTCTTTTAGTCCAAATGCCTTCTTGAATGATTTACAGAGCTATAAATGGCAACCATTCAATATGATGTCAGTAAAAGGTAAGGGCTATGGTAAAGAATGTTTCCATTTTAGGCAATATGGTTTGAAAATTTACAACAAAGGGCTGCAATACGGCTTACCCAAAAACACATTGAGAATTGAAAAGAAAATAATAACAATGTGCGCATTAAAGCGTGGGCATTTGTACTTGTCTGACTTAACAAATCCCGAGCTTTGGACACACTGTAAGGACGAGTTAATAGAATTACTGGATCACACAATAATAAATGAGCCTGTAAATTCAAAAGAGTTCACCAAAAATGAGCAAAGAATTTATAACGCTGTTATCAACCAATCCAATTGGGTAAATTTTACTAGAGACAAAAAAGCTAGATACAAAAAGAGCTTTAACCAGATCATATCTGATTATGGTACACAAAATTATCGTGCTAGTATCCTGGATTTAGTGACTACAAAGTGTGATGAATTGTTAGTGTAAAACTGCATACGATTTAACAGTATATATAAATGATTAAAACGTATGCAGTTTAGGCTTAGATAGAAAGCAAGCCCATAGTATGCATCTTATATTTCATAGATAATATCGAATAAATGTACATACTAGGTGATATAAATGCCCATAGTTGTAGTCCAAACCTACTAAACAAATTATGAATAAATACATGTAAAACCCATTCGTAGCTAGTAAATAGAATGTCAGCAATGTTAATCCCCAAAGGATAAAGTTATGTCCAATTGTCAAAAAGAAAATTCTAATCAAATTACTGAGATTAACATAATTATTAATCAAACCTATTACAAAATTGATGCTCATTGAAACCCCAAGGATATATTTCAATGAGATTATAAATGGTGGAGTAGATCATGCACAAACACATTGCAATAAACATTAACATGATTGGAAAAGTCAAATATGGATTATCAAATCTATAAGTGTTTGCGATTGCAAATCATTCAACTTCTCTATCAATATCTATTTTTCATATTTCTTGGTTTTTTTTATACATCCCATTTTGGGAGAGAAACTAAAGTGTAAAAGGGCTATTTTATATAAAAATCAATTAAATCAGCCTTAAACTCAATTAATATGGGAGAGGTTATTGTGTTAATCACTTGTTCATATGAATTTTCTCCACTTTCTTCTTTATCATAGATAAAACTATTATTTGGTTCATGCGGTTGAATATAACTTGGTCTAATAATAAATGTCCCATACCTATTAAATTTGCCATCTTTAGTTTCCAAGTCTAATCTGTTAAACTGTTCTTCGTTAATACTAATTTTGGCATAGATCACATGGTCAACGTTTTTCCCTAATCCGTACACCAATACAATTTTTGTACTATCAGTTTCTAATTGATAAACGTCCTTAATAAAACCTTTAAATGAAACAACTTTATTTAAGAGTTCCGATTTGTAGCTTATTGTATATTCACCTGATCCAACCCAATCAGATAATGCTTTGTATTTCTTTTCCAATAGGACAGAACTCTCTTCTTCAAGATCAGATTTTGTAGTCTTTTTGCATGAGCAACCGTAAATTTCAAACACTAAGCAAATCAGAACAATAAATTTTAAAACTTTCATTTTTATGGTTAGGTTAAGTGTAAAACTTCAAATGTCTTATGTAAATAGGAAGCACTAGGTGTGCAAGTTATCAGCGTAGAACTGCGTACGATTTCACATTATATATAAATGATTAAAAAGTATGCATTTTTAAGCTAAAAAACGAATACCTCCAAGTTGATAGGTTACTTTTTAAAAGGACTCTTAAAAAAATTTCCTAACACCCCAATGTAAAACACTTTACGAGGAGACACATTTTTCCCACTCAAAAACCGCTTTATTTGAGCTTCAGTTAACTTTTCATTTGAATAAACAGAAAATATTATGCCATTAAAATCTCTTCCAGCACCACTACTATCGTCCTCATGCAAATAAGACATAAACGAAGACCTTGAAGGATTTGTGAATATCAATATTCCTACTATAGCTAATGTGATATAATGTTTTCTTCTAAAATTAAGATTCTGCATAATACATATCTCTAATACTAATAGCCTGTTTTGTGGCCTTAATAATATCGTAAGTCAAAACTATTGATAAAAATGCAATTACAAATGCAGTAAGTCCGGTTAGGAAAGAATCAACGACAATAGAATTCCAAAAAACGAACAAAAACCAAATTAAGTTTGTTATGGAGAAAAGAGAGGCAACCCATGAAGCAAATATTAGATTGGGGCATATGATAGAGATAAGTCCAATTAATGCATGAGATAACGTACTGAAAAGACTAATACAAATTTTAATTAATGTCAACCCCAAAATAATCAATAAAAACCAAAATAACATCCAATGTAATTTACTGGCAAAGTATTCTATTGTACCAACCAGAGTTCTCATTAACCACCCGTAAGCTAAGTAAATTAACGATATTGACATGAAGCTTACTATCACATATAACAAAGACCTCGATAAGTTAACCAAGCTTTTCATTTAATTTAATTTAGATAAGCCTTTAGTTCCAACAAGGCGTTTAAATAGAGAAGCGTGGAACCGAACAGTACCCGCTTTAGAGGCTCTGGAAAAGCCCTTGCAACAAGATAAGTCAGCCCACGCTTTGGCGTGGACGTTAAGACCTATATTCCCTGCTGCAATTAAAATTTTCCAGATTTCTAAAGCATGAATAAAGCTAACGCCTCTATGATATTTTAGTTAATAGTATTTCTGTTTTGTCTTTTCTATAAATTTTATTTCAATTGTAAATGTATACACAATTTGTAAATAACCAATGAGTAAAAAAATCATATATAATATGCGAGTAGAAACAAACTAAAATGAGAAGCCCTTCAAACTTATACTGCATTCTGTATTACAATAAGATGATAGCTAATCAAAGACATAACCCCTGATTAGCAAAGAGGTGAAAAAACACAAGTTTATTAGAGGTTTAAAATCATGTATATTCTCTGCTAGAATACTAAGCGAAAAACCACATAAAATTCCACTATTGTATTTGTGGTATAGCGCTTTAAACTAAGTGTTTATCCTAATAAATTGGGGTATAATATATTAGTGCCATTAAAATTAAAGCAACCAGTAGAATAGTAAGGCGGCACCATAAAAAACTAAAAAAATTTTACATACCCCTACACCAATGATTACCCCTTATGCTTTGGGTGCCATGCATTCTAAAATAGATCGATTTACTAAAGGTGGGGAGGCCTATATATTAATTAGAGATGTATATGCAAATAGGCAAAGTGTTGTCTCCACGAATTAAATCAATTGTGCACATCTAAGATTTTACACAGTATAAACCAGACTACAGGCATTTACTCATAGTAATATCCTGTTTTCACAATCTCCAAATCTACTACCCAATCTACTACCTATTTAATCATTAAACACAAAAAAGCCTGTTAGGATTAACTAAACAGGCTTTTCTTCCTTTAGATGGCGGAGAGTGAGAGATTCGAACTCTCGATACCCTTTTGGAGTATACACACTTTCCAGGCGTGCTCCTTCGACCACTCGGACAACTCTCCGTTTTGCGGATTGCAAAAGTAGAAAAAATATTGAATGCTAAGGAATATTAATCAATAACAGTAACTTTCAACATATTTGTCTTCCCTTTACGTTCCATCGGAATAGCCGCAGTGTTGATGATTACATCGCCACTTTTAATTAGTTTCTTTGCTTTAAGCAAATTGTTTACGTCCTGAATCGTTTCGTCAGTACTTTCAAACTTATCATAATAGAAGCCTTGAACACCCCATAACAAGCTTAGGCTATTTAATAAACTTCTGTTACTTGTAAAGATGTATGTATGTGCTTTTGGTCTGTGACTAGAAATTTCAAATGCTGTATAGCCACTTAAAGTCATAGATACAATACCTGCAGCATTAGTTTGTTTAGATAAGAAACAGGCTGTATCACAAACTGCATCACTTAAAAAACTTTCAGCTTTAGGTTTCAAAAATTTCTCTGGATGGAATGGATAATTATTCTGTTCTATATTCTGGATAATCTTTTGCATAGTCTCAATAACGATCAATGGGAATTCTCCAACAGAAGTTTCTCCACTAAGCATTACAGCATCAGCACCATCAAGAACAGAGTTCGCTACGTCATTCACCTCAGCACGTGTAGGCCTAGGTGTAGTAATCATACTTTCCAACATTTGAGTAGCAACAATTACAGGTTTAGAAGCTGCACGACATTTCTGAACGATCATTTTTTGTAACAGAGGAACTTCTTCCATTGGCATTTCGACCCCAAGATCACCACGAGCAACCATAATACCATCTGAAACTGCGATAATTTCATCAATATTTGCAATAGCTTCTGGTTTTTCAATCTTAGCAATTACACGGGCACTTTTACCCCTTTCTTTGATAACATCTTTTAATTCGATAATATCCTCAGCATTACGTACAAAAGAAAGACCGATCCATTCTACATCGTTTTCGAGAACAAACTCAAGATTTTTACGATCTTCAATAGTTAGAGAAGGGATAGAAACTTTTGTATTGGGTAGGTTTACACCTTTTCTTGAAGTCAGGATTCCACCATGAACAACCTCACATACAACTTCGTCTTCAAGGTTCGTTTCAATAACACGCATCTGCAGTTTGCCGTCATCCAAAAGGATAATTTCACCCGCTTTAACGTCTTTTGGAAATGATTCATATGTGATATAGATCCGCTCTTCATTACCCACACATTCCTTAGTCGTAATTATTGTCTTAGCCCCATTAACAAGCTGTATACCACCATCCTTAACAATACCAATTCTAATTTTAGGGCCTTGCAAATCGGCAAGAATTCCTACATTATAATTGTGTTTTTCATTAAGGGTCCTAATGGTATCCAGAACTTCCTGGTGATCTGCCTGTGAACCGTGAGAAAAATTCAAACGGCAAACATCCAGTCCGGCATTGAACATACTATATAAAACATCTGGTTTTGCTGAGGCGGGGCCTAAAGTGGCTACGATTTTTGTTCTTGAATGAAATGGTTTCATTGAGTTATTTTAATTTTATTACAGACCAACAAAATAAGCATCTATAAATAAAAAAAACCGACACCAGTCTAATTTATTAATTTATCTGTTTGGTTATGTAAATTCAAATATAGTGTATTTTATACACCTTTAAATATAAATTTTACATTACTAAATTCTCTTTCGATTTCAATTTAGACGGATCTATTTGCGCAGCAACCTGAATATCAGGGAGTTTATTAAGGCCCACCAAAATATAATTCAAATCTTCTTTGTCAATATACTGATGAATAACCATAAAAAAATCAACCTTATTCATCTCCGGAATTAAAAATCCTTCTGCATTTCGATTATTAATAATGTAATATTCAATCTCTCCCTGCTCTACAAAAAAATAATATTTTGAGAAAGAAAGAGGTTCTTCATCAATATTAAAGTAAACTTCATGGTCATCGATCTTTTCAAAATCAAAGTTTAGTCTTGTATTAATTTGATGACACAATACATAATCTTTTAAAGATGCAGTAATAGCAATTAACACAAAATCCAGATCTAACGAAAGTTTTAAGTAAGTTTTGTTCAAAACAGAATATTTTACGGAAATACGAAATTATAAAACTAATTTTACATTGATGTTCAAAATAAAAACATTAAAATTGGCAGAGAAATAAAAACATTTGAAATGTGTAAATATTTATTTTTCTTTGCACTGAATTATTTAACCATTAAATTATAACATTATGTCTGATATTGCTTCAAGAGTTAAGGCTATTATCGTTGAAAAATTAGGTGTGGATGAAAACGAAGTTACACCAGAAGCTTCTTTCACTAACGACTTGGGTGCGGATTCTTTGGATACAGTAGAACTTATTATGGAGTTTGAAAAAGAATTCAATGTAGCAATCCCTGATGATCAGGCTGAGACCATTGGTACAGTTGGTCAAGCAATTGCTTACTTAGAGAAAAACGTTAAGTAAAAATACGGTTCCCGTATAATCCGTATAAATGGAATTAAAAAGAGTAGTAGTTACAGGGTTAGGTGCGCTCACTCCAATCGGCAATACCATTCCAGAATTTTGGGATGGTTTGGTTAATGGGGTGAGTGGTGCCGGCCCTATTACCGGTTTTGACACTTCAAAGTTCAAGACAAAATTTGCATGCGAGCTTAAAAACTTCAATGCTGAAGATTTTTTAGATAAAAAAGAAGCCCGCAAATTAGACCCATTTGTTCAATATGCGATCGTTTCGACTGATGAGGCTGTAAAAGACGGTAATTTCGACTTTTCCCAATTAGATACCAATCGTATTGGTGTAATCTGGGGTTCTGGTATTGGCGGTTTTAAAACGTTTCAGGATGAAATGAAGAACTTCTTTTTAGGCGATGGTACGCCACGCATAAATCCGTTCTTTATTCCAAAAGTAATTATTGACATTGTTCCCGGGCATATTTCCATAAAGTATGGACTTAGAGGCCCTAACTTCGCTACAGTTTCTGCTTGTGCGTCGTCTACTAATGCCATGATTGATGCTTACAACTATATTCGTTTGAATATGTGTGATGTAATTATCAGTGGTGGTTCTGAGGCAATCATAAATGAAGCTGGGATTGGCGGATTTAATGCTATGCATGCCCTTTCAACAAGAAATGACGATCCTAAAACTGCTTCCAGACCGTTTGATAAAGACCGTGATGGTTTTGTTGCCGGAGAAGGAGCTGGAACAATCATTTTGGAAGAGCTTGAGCACGCTAAAAAACGCGGAGCGAAGATCTATGCTGAATTAGTTGGCGGAGGAATGAGTGCTGATGCGAATCATATTACGGCCCCACATCCTCAGGGACTTGGTGCGAGAATGGTAATGCAAAATGCCTTAAACGATGCCGGTCTAAGCACATCAGACATTGATTACATCAACGTTCATGGGACCTCAACCCCACTTGGAGATATCTCTGAAAGCAGGGCAATTGTGGACCTGTTTGGCGAAAATGCTTACAAGTTGAATATTAGTTCAACAAAATCAATGACAGGTCACTTATTAGGTGCTGCGGGTGCAATTGAAGCTATTGCTGCAATTCTTGCAGTGAAGAACGATATTGTTCCACCTACAATTAATCATTTCAATGACGACCCTGAATGTGATCCAAAATTAAATTTCACGTTTAATAAGGCGCAAAAACGCACCATCCGTGCTGCTCAAAGTAACACCTTTGGCTTTGGTGGTCATAATGCGTCTGTGATTTTCAAAAAATACGAAGAATAAGTCGCTTTATGTAGGAAGCTACAGTATGTTGCTTCCTTTAATTTTTTAATATTTAATGCCATTATTTGATCTGTATAAGCTTTACCTGTCACCAGATAAAGTCTTTATAAGAAAATTGAAAAACATTTTAGGCTTCGTGCCTGGAAATGCTATTTTGTATAAAATGGCATTCAGGCACAGGTCTGTGGCTAAGATTTTAAAGAATGGAACCAGGAGCAGTAATGAGCGTCTTGAATTTCTAGGTGATGCTGTATTAGGTTCTGTAATTGCTGAATTACTATTCAAAAACTACCCATACAAGGAAGAAGGATTTCTTACAGAAATGCGTTCAAAAATTGTAAATCGTGCAAATCTAAATCAACTGGCTCGTAAAATGGGTTTTGATCAACTCATTGTTTTTGATCAAAAAGCAGTGAATGTTCAGACCAAACATCATTCTATGCTTGGGGATGCATTTGAAGCACTCATCGGAGCTATCTATCTTGATAAAGGGTATAACTTTACTAAAGATTTCCTTCACAAAAGAATTGTAAAGCCATATATTGACATCAATACCCTTGAACAGACTGAAACCAATTTTAAGAGTAAACTCATTGAATGGTGTCAACGTCATGGCAAGGATATTTCCTTTGATATGGTTGAAAATGGAGAGGGAGAAAGCAGTAAATTATTTACCATTCAAGCTGTTATTGAAGGAGAAAGCTATGGAATAGGAAGAGATTACAATAAGAAAAATGCAGAAAAATTAGCTGCAGAAAAAACTTGCGAAGCCCTTTCAATCTAATACTTTTTATCTTTTCGAAGGGTATCTGTATACTTTTTGTAGGAGTCTCTGATATATTTTATGGCATCATATTGTGCCCAGTTTTTAGCCTTTTCATATTCAGGCCGGTAATCTAACATGAATTTTTCCAGATCCTCTCCTTTCAGATCTGTATTATTTTGGATTAAATACTCATTAAAGAATCCGTCTATCTTCGTTTGTTGTAATTCTGTCTCATAGTATCGACCAAATCTTCTTGCATTCTTTGGAGTCTTTCCAATCAGCTCATATACTGCTGTTAAAGGCTTAAATAGAAAGGCTAGAAAAGGTGGCTTACCTTGATAAAATGAACCTTTATTCTTGTAATCTCGTTTAAGTTCCTGTAATTCCTGTTTCTTTGACTGCCCGCTTATATCCACTTGCCTTAACATCCGCCCTCTTTCCAGATAAATAAGCTGGTCCTTACTCCCGGTAACAATTATCTCTGCATCAGAATAATCTCTTTTAGTTACTAAAATTGTATCACCAGTAAGGACTTTAATCTGATATATACCTAAATTATTGCTAATAACTTTAAACCCTGATCGCTTATTTGTCAGTTCTGCCCCTGCTAGCCTATTTAATGTTCCTTTCTCAAATACAGCTCCGCCTAATACAAACTCTTGAGCTCTAGCCACAGGAATAACCAACAGGACAGCCATCGAAAACAATAAAATACTTAAAGAATTAAACTTCATTTCAGGTAAATATTGATGTAAAACTAACCATTGTTTATCAATTACCTTAGTTAAAAAAAGTTAAATGGCTAGGAAAAGCCAAGAAATTATATCTTTGCACATGATAAAATCAATGACAGGATATGGCCTGGCCTCTACAGATCATCAAAATGTAAAATTTGCGGTAGAGATAAAATCCCTAAACAGTAAGTTTTTAGAACTGAATCTGAAATTACCTAAAGCCTTTTCGGATAAGGAATTACTGTTACGCAATATTTGCAGTAAAGAGATAGAACGTGGAAAAGTAAGTGTTTCTATAAATATTGAACGAGGAGAAGAGGCTTTGAAAGGAGCTACAATCAACGCAACGTTATTGAGTAAGTATTATAAAGAACTGGAAGAGATCAATATCAATTTAGGAGCAAATTCAAACAATCTATTACAGGCAGTTCTTAATTTCCCAGATGTAATCAGTTATGTAGAAGATGAAGTAAGTGAAAATGATTGGACTATTTTAAATAATACTTTCACTAAAGCACTTGAAAATTTCAATAATTTCAGGGAGACTGAAGGATATGTTTTAAAAGCAGATCTGGAGCTTAGAATTAAAAATATTCTTAGCTTTTTTAGTCAGATTGAAGTGTTGGAACCACTTAGAATCCCACAAATTAAAAGTCGCCTGAACCAGTTTTTAGAAGACAATGTTGGCAAAATCAATGTTGATCAGAATCGTTTAGAACAGGAATTGATCTACTACATAGATAAATTAGATATTACAGAAGAAAAGATCCGCTTAAGAAGTCATTGTGATTATTTCATTGATACTTTAAAAAGCAAAGATGCCAATGGTAAAAAACTTGGGTTCATTTCTCAGGAAATAGGCCGTGAAATCAATACAATGGGAGCAAAAGCAAATGATGCACAAATTCAGCAGCTTGTTGTTGGTATGAAAGAGGAGCTTGAAAAGATTAAAGAACAACTATTAAACGTTTTGTAAGTACAAATGAAACAAGGTAAACTAATTATATTTTCTGCACCTTCCGGAGCAGGTAAAACTACTATCGTTAAACATTTGCTTACGAAGTTCCCTTCATTAAGTTTCTCTATATCAGCGACGACCCGTGAATCCCGAGGTGATGAAAAAAATGAAAAGGATTATTATTTCATTTCTAAAGAAGATTTTCTACACAGGGTTGCGCTTCATGAATTCGTAGAATTTGAAGAAGTATACAGTGGCACATTCTATGGCACCTTAAGATCTGAGATTCAACGTATTTGGGATAACAATCAACATGTTATATTTGATATTGATGTAGAAGGTGGTTTGCGTTTAAAACGTAAATACGAAGAAGAAGCATTGGCTATATTTGTACAACCTCCATCTTTAGAAGTCCTAAAAGAGCGTTTAACCGGTAGAGGTACTGATAGTGAAGAGAAACTTCAGGAACGCTTTAAAAAGGCAGAAAAAGAATTGGCTTATGCTGATAAATTTGATGTAATACTGAAAAACTTCGACTTACAGACAGCTTGTCTAGAAGCAGAGAAATTAGTTGGAGATTTCTTAAAAAAGTAACCCGATTGACAGATGAAAACCGGACTTTTCTTTGGCTCTTTTAATCCCATACATATTGGCCATTTAATTATAGCAAATTATATGGCTGGTTTTTCAGGCTTAAAGGAAGTATGGCTTGTGGTCTCTCCACATAATCCTTTAAAAAATAAAAGCAGCCTTTCCAATATGTATGACAGGCTGGAAATGGCCAGGCTGGCTACTGAAACATCTGAGCAGATTAAAGTCAGTGATATTGAATTTAATCTGCCTCAACCTTCCTATACAATAGATACTTTGGCCTATTTACAGGAGAAATACCCTTGTAAAGAATTCGCATTAATTATGGGGGCAGACAACCTGACTTCCTTTAAAAAATGGAAAAATTACGAAGTAATTTTAAAGAATTACCAAATCTATGTTTATCCTAGACCGGGCATCGACGTATCAGAATGGATTAACCATCCTTCCGTTATCATTACTCAGACCCCACAAATGGATATATCGTCAACATTCATTCGAAAAGGAATTGCTGCAGGAAAAAACGTACAATACTTTGTTCCTGATAATGTCTTGTCATTTATTGACAGCAAAAACATGTATCGTTAAGTTCTATAAATCAAAAATATAGTTGGCTTCTTATGAAGATCAATACGTTCCTGACGCCATTGTCCTACAGACATAGTTTTAACAAATTCATCTTCTCCGGTTAGGTTACAGGCAACACAAAGCAGTGTTTGAGCCGCTGTATTTTTCAGAATATCTTCAAAAAGATGATTATTACGGAAAGGGGTCTCAATAAACATTTGCGTCTGTTTATTCTTTTGTGCCAAAGCTTCTAACTCCTTAATTCTTTTCCCTCTTTCTACTTTATCAATAGGCAAATAACCATTAAAGGTAAAGCTCTGCCCATTAAAACCTGAAGCCATAAGTGCCAGCAGGATGGAACTTGGCCCCACAAGGGGCACCACTTTAATTCCGCGTTTATGAGCTTCCAGAATAACTTCGGCTCCAGGATCAGCTATCCCCGGACAACCTGCCTCACTCATCAACCCTACATCTTTGCCTGTCATCAGCTCTTTAAAGTAGGGCACCATAGACTCATTACGCTTATGTTTCCCATAATCATGAATAACAAGCTCACTTTGAGGTATTTTTATTCCAGCCTCCTTAAGAAACTTTCTTGCTGTTTTCTCATTTTCAACAATATATGTGTTTATAGAATTAATGGTATCACCCAAAAAAATAGTAAAAGATTTTTGAGCAGCATTATCTGCCAGCGGAACAGGAATTAAAAACAGTGTACCTTTTGTCATTCTGAATTATGATTTTAAATAACAAAAATAGCAGAATTATTTGCGCTAAAGCACATAATCCCTTATATAAATAGTGTTACAGGTATGCCATCTTAACAAATTATTACGTTATTATCATCAAGAAAACAATAGTTGTATAGTGCCAGTTTAATTAAAATTGCCACATAAATCTATTAAACAAATTTTATTTGGCGACAAAACAACACTGCATTGTAATATTTTAGCAGACATATTAAACTTTTTACAAGTTTTGGAACTCAAATTGATAGAATAAAAACGTTAGGTAAATTTAATACACACAAAATGAAAAACATGATCAAATTACCGGCTATTCTGCTTGGGCTACTGCTCATGCTAACCGGAAGCACACAAAAAGCTGTAGCTCAAGACGATGACATATCACTACAGTCGTTTTACGATGAGCTATCTCCTTACGGAACCTGGATTCAGGATCCTCAATACGGCTACGTATGGAGACCAGATGTAGAACAAAGCGACTTCAGACCTTATTACACAAATGGCCGTTGGGCTATGACTGAATATGGAAATACCTGGGTATCTAATTATGATTGGGGCTGGGCTCCTTTCCATTACGGAAGATGGGTATACAACCGCTACAGTCAATGGGTTTGGATTCCTGATACAACATGGGGACCAGCATGGGTAAGCTGGAGAACTGGTGGTGGATATTATGGATGGGCACCGATGGGACCTGGAATGAATGTAAATATTAACTTTAACATTCCGGATCTATGGTGGGTATTTGTTCCTCAAAGGAATATTTATTACGATAGTTTCCCTAGGTATTATTCCCGCAGGAATGTCACTATCATTCATAATACCACAATCATCAACAATACTTATGTAAATAACAGACGTTCATATTATACTGGTCCCAGAGCAGATGATATTAGACGTGCAACAAGACAAGATGTAAGAGTTTACAATGTAAACAATACAACCAGACCAAGTAGGAGCAATATCAGTGGTAACAACTTAAATATCTATACACCCAGACCAAGCAGAGGTAATACGAATGTAAATGCTAGGCCTAGAGAAGCAATAAGAGGTGAAGGTTATACTACTGCAAGGCCGGATAGAAATTCAAGTGGAAACTCTAATTATCGTCCTTCAAGAGGAGATAATCAAGGGAATAATAATAATAATAATACGGGGAATATGAGACCTTCAAGAGAAAATAGACCTAATGTTAACTCTGGATCAGAAGCAGGCAGACCAACGTTTGATAACAATTCAAGACCTTCAAGAACAGAGTCTCGTGATCGTACAGGGAATCAATCTGGAAGACCTGAAAGAGTAAGTACACCGAGAGAAACACCTGCCCAAAGGCCTGAACAAAATCCGACATTCCCTCAGCAACAACCTGAACGTAGAGAAAGATCAGACCGTAGTAATGAGAGAACCACACGTCCTGAACGTGCGCAACGGCCCGAAATGCCAACACAGCAGTCTAGGCCAATGCAACCTCAACGTCAGGAAAGCAGACCAGCCCCTATGCAGAGGCCACAAATGCAAAGACCTGAGCGTGCCCCTCAAAGTGTACAACCTTCAAGAAGTAGCGAAGGGAGAGGTCACCAAGGTGGAGGAAGATCAGAAAATTCAAGACCTAGTCGTGGCGAAAGAGGTTAATAAACCATGCTAATTCTGGAAAGCCGGCGATTATAATCGCCGGTTTTTCTTTTATATATTATAATTATCTTTGCAGCCGCATCAAGCGAACAGGCTTAATTCTTTATGATTCATCCAGAAATAGAAAAACGAAAAACATTCGCCATCATCAGTCACCCCGATGCTGGCAAAACAACCTTAACAGAGAAGTTCCTGCTATTTGGAGGTGCCATCAATACGGCCGGAGCAGTAAAACGAAATAAGGCAAACCAAAGCAATACTTCCGATTTTATGGAAATAGAAAAACAGCGTGGGATTTCCGTAGCAACTTCTGTGATGGGCTTTGAATATGGCGATAAACGCATTAATATTCTAGATACCCCTGGTCACAAAGATTTTGCTGAAGATACTTATCGTACTTTATCGGCTGTAGATAGTGTTATCCTTGTTGTTGACTGTGTAAAAGGGGTTGAGGAACAAACGGAGAAACTAATGTCTGTTTGCAGAATGCGAAATACACCGGTCATCATTTTTATCAATAAAATGGATCGAGAAGGTAAAGATGCATTCGATTTACTTGAAGAGATAGAAAGTAAATTAAATATCAGTCTTTGTCCTTTATCCTGGCCCATTGGTCAGGGACACACTTTTAAAGGTGTATACAGTATATACAATAGACATCTAAATCTGTTTAAATCTGACAAATCTAAAATCACAGAGCCAGTTATTGAGGTGAATGATTTGAATGATGAAAACCTAACCAATTTCTTGAAGCCTAAAGAACTTGATAATTTAAAAGGTGATTTGGAGTTGGTAGAGGGAGTTTATGGAGAGTTAGACAAAAGTATGTATACAGAAGGCTTATTGGCCCCTGTATTTTTTGGAAGTGCAATCAATAACTTCGGAATCAAGGAACTTCTAGATACATTTATCAATATTGCCCCAAGCCCAAGAGGGCGTGAGGCTGAAGAACGTGAAGTAGATGCCGGAGAAAAAAATTTCTCTGGTTTTGTATTTAAAATACATGCCAATCTGGACCCAAAGCATCGTGATAGAATTGCCTTTATGAGAGTTTGCTCAGGCAAATTTGAGCGTAATAAATTCTATTATCATACCCGTCAGGAAAAGAAATTGAAATTCTCCAACCCGATGGATTTTATGGCCAATGAAAAGAGTATTGTTGAAGAAGCCTGGCCAGGAGACGTAGTAGGGCTTTATGACAGCGGAAACTTTAAAATAGGAGATACACTTACTGAGGGAGAGAAGCTTCAATTTAAAGGCATTCCGAGCTTCTCTCCTGAAATATTTAAGGAATTAGAGAACAGAGATCCGCTAAAGACTAAACAGCTGGAAAAAGGCATACAACAGCTTACAGAAGAAGGTGTGGCACAATTGTTCATTATGCAACCTGGAAACCGAAAAGTTGTTGGTGCTGTTGGAGATCTTCAATTTGAAGTAATTGCTTTCCGTCTGGAGCACGAATATGGTGCAAAAGCAGCTTTTAGAATGCTTAGTTACACCCGTTCAAATTGGATAACAGCAAAAGACAAAACCAAACTTGCAGAATTTCTGAAAAGAAAACAGGCTCATATTGGTACAGATAAAGATGGAAACCCTGTTTACCTTGCAGATAATGAGTTTATGATTAATATGACTATGCGGGATTATCCTGATATTGAGTTTCACAAAACCTCAGAGTTTTAATATAAAGAAGGCCCTATATCAATTGATACAGGGCCTTCGCATACTATATTTCTCTCTCTTTTAAGATACTTATTTCAACAATGATGCTATTGCCTTATGTGTTTTTTCAAATCCAAATTGAGACAGCACTTCGGTCATCATATGTTCAATTTCATCATTACAAAGGTTACCAATACTGCCCTCATGAGTATGACTTACTGATTTGCCTGGCTTGAATGTGCCTTTATCAATTGATTCCCCAACTATTTTATAAGCCTCTCTAAAAGGAGTACCATTAAGTGCAAGTTCATTCACCACTTCCACACTAAACAAATAGGCATACTTTTTATCGTCAAGAATAGCATCTTTAATGCTAATATTCTGCAGCATGAAAGTTGTCATTTCCAAACATTCATTTAAAGAGGTGATAGCAGGAAAAAGGTTTTCTTTTAATAGCTGTAAATCACGGTGATAACCTGAAGGGAGATTCGTAGTCATTAGCGCAATCTCATTTGGCAAAGCCTGTATCTTATTACAGCGTGAACGAATCAACTCAAACACATCTGGGTTCTTCTTATGTGGCATTATACTAGATCCTGTTGTCAATTCGTCAGGGAAGCTAATAAATCCGAAGTTTTGATTGATAAACAGACAAACATCCATTGCCATTTTTGCTAACGATGCAGCAACAGAAGACATTGCCTGAGCCAGTGTTCTCTCTGTCTTGCCTCTTCCCATTTGTGCATACACGACGTTATAATTCAATCGCTCAAATCCAAGTAATTGTGTGGTCATTGTTCTGTTTAAAGGGAAAGAAGATCCGTAGCCTGCAGCAGAACCTAATGGGTTCTTATTGCAGATTTTCCACGCAGCCAGCATCATTTCCATATCATCAACTAAACTCTCTGCATATGCACCAAACCATAATCCAAAAGATGACGGCATTGCTATCTGTAAATGAGTATATCCTGGTAGTAACTTATCTTTATGAATATTGCTTAAGGAAATAAGCTGCCCGAATAGAACATTAGTATTCCCTACCATTTCCTCAATACAGCTTCTGAAATATAATTTCAGATCAACTAAAACCTGGTCATTGCGTGAACGTCCGCTATGTATTTTCTTACCAGCTTCGCCTATCCTCTGTGTCAACAACCATTCTACCTGAGAATGTACATCTTCAACTGTATCTTCTATAACAAACTTTCCAGCTGCTACCTCTTTATATATATTTTTTAGTTCCTTTTGAATTTCGGCAAGTTCATCGGCTTTAAGCAAGCCGATACTTTCCAGCATCTCAACGTGGGCTAGTGATCCTAGAACATCAAAAGCAGCCATCTGTAAATCCAGCTCCCTGTCTTTACCTACCGTAAAGGTTTCTATATCCTTATTTACATCAATGTTTTTTTGCCAGATTTTCATCAGTATATAATTTGATTTTTTTATGGTTATGAAGCTTGCAAAGCTTATTCATTGTATTTTGCAAGCGGTAAGCTTATGCAGGTTTCATGTGTCAATTTATCTTAAAATAATTCTATTTACCCTGAACTACAGGCTTTAGCATTGCTATATAAAGCTCAATGCCTTCTTCAATCTCCCTCGTATAAATGTACTCATCAGCCATATGCGACCTTGCTGAATCTCCAGGTCCAACTTTTAAGGAAGGAATATTCAGTAAAGCCTGATCAGAAGTAGTAGGAGAACCATAAGTAGTACGTCCTAATTTCAGGCCTGACTGCACTATGGGATGTTCTTTATCAATAGATGATGGTTTTAGCCTTATTGAACGCGGTTTTACATCACAATCTACATTAGTTCTGATGATTTTCAATACCTCTTCATTTGTATAGGCATCAGTGACTCTGACATCAACTGTAAAAGTACAGGTTGCAGGTACAACATTATGTTGAGAACCAGCATTGATGATAGTTACAGACATCTTTAACGGGCCAAACATTTCAGACACCTTTGAAAATCGATAACTTCTGAACCATTCAATATCTTTCAATGCCTTATAAATGGCATTGTCTCCCTCTTCACGGGCCGCATGCCCCGCTTTCCCATGAGCAGTACAATCAAGCACGAGCAATCCTCTCTCAGCAATAGCCAGGTTCATCTGTGTTGGCTCACCTACGATGGCGAATTCTAGTTCACCAAGGTCAGGAAGCACACATTCCAACCCATTATTTCCAGATATCTCCTCCTCTGCAGTAGTAGCCAGACAAATGTTATAACTTAATCCTTCTTCCTCATAATAGTAAAGAAATGTCGCAACTAGCGAAACCAGACATCCTCCTGCATCATTACTGCCTAATCCATACAATTTGCCATCTTCAACAGCTGCCTCGTAAGGATCGCGCGTATAGCCTGAATTTGGCTTAACTGTATCATGGTGTGAATTTAGAAGTAAAGTAGGCTTAGTAGCATCAAAACATTTATTGTAAGCCCATATATTATTCAACTTACGATTTGTTTTAACATTCCGTTCTTGTAAAAAATGCTCAATAGCATCAGCAGTCTTCTCTTCTTCTTTGCTAAAGGACTGAATGCTGATTAATTGTTTCAACAATTCTAAACTGTCCTTTTGCAGTTGATCGATTGTCATAGTTATTCGTTTGTATACAAAGCTCCTGCTTTAGTTGCCGAGAGCTTAATCCCTTTTATTAAAGAAGAGCTAAATCCATTATGTTCCATTTCATTCAATCCTGCAATGGTACACCCTTTAGGCGATGTTACTTTATCAATTTCCTGCTCTGGATGCGACTGCATCAACAACAATAAATCAGCAGCACCTTTAGCTGTTTGTACCGCCATTTTTAAAGCTTCATCTGCATGAAAGCCAATTTCAACACCACCTTGAGAGGCAGCTCTGATTGCTCTTAAAAAGAATGCAATACCACATGCACATAATGCCGTTGCAGACGTCATCAGATCTTCATTGATTTTAACGACTGAACCAACAGTTTCAAACATGCGAGTTACCTCTTCCACGTTTTCTGTTGTTGCATTGTCCGTAGCTACACAAGTCATGGATTGCCCGATGGCTATTGCAGTATTTGGCATTGCACGAACCACCTGTACCTCTTCTCCAAGTTTACTGCGAATATCTAAACAGCTTACGCCAGAAGCAACAGAAATAAACACATGTTTACTTGAATCAACAACCTGCTCTATTTGCGAAAGTAAACTATTCAATTGTTGTGGCAATACCGCTAAAACAACAATATCAGCACCAGCAACTACTGCAGCATTATCATTGCTTACTACAAATCCCTGTTCAGCAAGATTACTCAATCCAGAAATATTTCTTCTTGTTAAACTAATTTGTCCCGGTTCAGCATAGTTAGATTTAACCAATCCTTTGGCTAAAGAAATACCTATGTTTCCACTTCCCAAAATGGCGATTCTGCCTTTAAACTTGTTCATATTTACTTGATTAATCTGGTTCCGAAATTATTTCCGCTAATTTGAGGTAATTCATCTGCTTTACCAATATATACTGTCGATACTCCACTTTTAATCGCCTCAAATGCATTGTGCAATTTAGGGATCATTCCGCCCGAAACCACACCTTCATCTTTTAATGTTTCAAATTGCTCCATCCTGATCTCAGTTACCAATGAATGATCATCATCAATATCACGCATTACCCCTCTTTTTTCAAAACAATAAATCAAAGAAGTATCATAAGTAGAAGACATTGCAACAGCCACTGCAGAAGCAATTGTATCCGCATTTGTATTTAACAGTTGAGCATCTCCATCATGCGTTATGGCACAAAAAACAGGCACCAATCCGGCATTCAATAAGCTACTTAAAGTTTCTGAAGAAACTGATGATGCTTCCAGGTCACCAACAAAACCATAATCAATATCCTTTACTGGCCTTTTAACTGCTTTAATCACATTTCCATCAGCCCCTGTAAGACCGATAGCATTACAGCCTTTAGCCTGTAACTGAGCTACCATATTTTTATTGATCAAGCCGGCATACACCATTGTTACCACCCGAAGTGTTTCAATATCGGTTATCCTCCTCCCATCAACCATTTTTGCTTCAACTCCGAGTGAAACACCCAGTTCTGTAGCAATCTTTCCACCACCGTGAATTAAAATCTTATCTCCAGGGATTGCTGTAAAGTCCAGCAAAAACTGATGCAGCTTTTCCGAGTTATCAATAACATTTCCCCCAATTTTAATTACACTTAGCTTCTTCATATTATAATTTTTCTAATAGCTGCTTTAATACTGCTTGTGCAGCCCATAAACGGTTTCCTGCCTCATGAATAACAAGTGAATTTGGCCCATCTAATATTTCCGAAGAAAGCTCCAGATCACGACGTACCGGCAAGCAATGCATTACTTTTGCATCATTTGTCTCCATTAACTTATCGTTATTCAGCATCCATCCTTCAGGAAAAGGAAGGACTTTACCATATTCTTTATAGCTCGACCAGTTTTTTACATAAATATAATCGGCACCTGCTAAAGCTTCATCCAGATTATGTGTAATATATGCTCCTGGCGTAAAGTCTTCATTCAATTCGTAACCTTCAGGCTGCGCAATGGTAAAATCAAGCATTCCCTCTTCTTGTGCTTTACACATCCACTCTGCAAAAGAATTCGGCACAGCTTGTGGTAATGCTTTAATATGTGGGGCCCAGGCTAAAACAACCTTAGGCTTAGCAGTACCTTTCCATGTTTCCTTGATCGTTACCAAGTCTGCTAAACTTTGCAGAGGATGTCGTGTAGCACTTTCAAGGCTTACTACTGGCACTTTACAGAATTCTATAAATTTATTGAAGAAATCTTCATTATAATCTTCATCCCTATCTACCAGTTTAGGAAATGAACGTAAGCCAAGAATATCACAATACTGCCCCATTACAGCGGCAGCCTCCCGGATATGCTCTACAGTTGAGCCATTCATAACCACTCCGTCCTGAGTTTCCAGTGCCCAACCTTCTTTGTCCATGTTCATCACCATCACATTCATCCCCAAATTTAGGGCTGCTTTTTGGGTGCTTAAACGCGTACGTAAACTAGGGTTTAAAAAAACAAGGCCTATTGTCTTATTCTTTCCCAGATGCTGATGAGCATATGGGCTTTCTTTAAGTGCCAATGCGTCTTTTACCAATTGGCTGATGTCTTGCACATCATTTACTGAAGTGAACTGGTTCATGCTTTTAAAGCGGTTTTAAAGTCGTTTAAAAATTGATCTGCCTGATCTTTAGTTAAATTTAAAGCAGGCAGTAGTCTGATTACGTTAGGTTTTGCCTCTCCTGTAAATATTTTATATTTAAAAAGAAGATCTTTTTTCACATTGGATTGATTTTCAGGAAGCTCAATACCAATCATCAAACCACGTCCACGCACTTCATTGATTCCTTCTATCTTTTTAAGCTCATCTATCAGATAAGCCCCTATCTCTTCTGCATTTTTCAGCAAATTATCTTGTTCAATGATTTCCAATACGGCTAATGCAGCTGCACATGCAAGATGATTTCCTCCAAAAGTAGTCCCTAACATACCATGCCAAGGCTTAAGTTTAGGAGCTATTGAAATCCCTGCGATAGGAAAGCCGTTACCCATTCCTTTTGCCATAGTATAAATATCGGCATCCACCCCAGCATAATCATGGGAGTAAAACAAACCTGTTCTACCATAACCGCATTGCACACTGTCTGCAATATATACCGCATTGTATTGATCACAAAGTGAACGGATTTTTTGCAAGAAGCTAACCGAAGCCTCTTTAATTCCCCCAACACCTTGTATACCCTCGATTATTACAGCAGTAATTTCATTTCCATAGGTCCCAAATGCTTCCGCCAAAGCGGCCTCATCATTGTGTGGAAGGAAAATAATATTTTCAGTTTCATTTACTGGCGCAACGATTTTAGGATTATCAGTTGCGGCAACGGCTAAAGATGTTCTGCCATGAAAAGCTCCTTTAAATGCAATTACTTTCTTTCTGCCGTTGTAAAAAGAAGCTAATTTTAGTGCATTTTCATTTGCTTCGGCACCAGAATTACATAGAAAAAGCTGATAATCTGTTTTGCCAGATACTTCCCCTAACTTTTTTGCAAGCTCAACCTGTAACGGGATTTTAACAGAATTAGAATAAAATCCAACTTTGTTTAGCTGGTCAGTTAAACGAGCAACATAATGTGGGTGGGTATGACCTATAGAGATAACGGCATGACCGCCATATAAGTCTAAATATTCTTGTCCATTTGCATCCCATACTTTACTTCCGGATGCTTTGGTAATTTCTATATCATTAAGTGGATAAACGTCGAATAAGTTCATTTTTAATTTTTTAAATGGTGAATAGATAATGGATAAAATGCTGATTTACTCCAGCAATGTTAGGCTATTGCGCATCGGGTTTAATTAAAACGCCGACGCTTTAAGCCGTAGTCCTGTACCCTCTTCTAATCCAAAAATTAAATTCATATTCTGTACAGCTTGTCCGCTCGCACCTTTCAAAAGGTTATCTACAATACTTACAATAAACAGCTTAGTACCATGTTTCTCAACATGAATCAATGCCTTATTGGTATTAACAACCTGTTTTAAATCAATATTCTTTTTGCTCACATGCGTAAAAACATGTGATTCATAATAATCCTGATAAATCTTTTGTGCTTCCTCAGCAGTCAAATCACTTTCCAGGTACATTGCAGCTAAAATTCCTCTTGTAAAATCACCACGTTGAGGAATAAAGTTTAAGACCTCATCAAAAGTAGGATCAAGCTGTTTAAGGCTTTCTCCAATTTCATTCAAATGCTGATGATCAAAAGCTTTATACACAGAAAGATTATTGTTACGCCAGCTAAAATGCGAGGTAGTAGATAATCCTTGTCCCGCTCCAGTAGAGCCTGTGGTAGCATTCAGATGTACTTCACTTTTTAATAAGCCCTTTGCTGCTAATGGAAGTAAGCCTAATTGAATACAAGTAGCAAAACAACCTGGATTAGCAATATAGCTTGCAGCTTTAATCTTTTCACGATTCAATTCCGGCAAGCCATAAACCCAACTGTTACCCGAATTAGCTTTCAACCTGAAGTCCTGGCTTAAGTCGATAATTTTAATGGATTTATCAATTTGATTTTCTTCCAGAAATTTCTTTGCATTTCCATGTCCGACACATAAAAATAATACATCAACATCGTTAGAAAGCTCATCCGTAAAACGGAGGTCAGTATCCCCAAACAAATCTTCATGTACAGAAGATATTAGGTTACCCGCATTACTGTTGCTATGTACAAACTTAATTTCTACGGATGGATGGTTAATCAAGATGCGGATCATTTCGCCGCCTGTATAACCAGCACCACCAATTATACCTGCTTTAATGTTCATTATCATTCACTTTATGCCAGATCATCACCTGGTTGCCAAAAATCTTTGAAAAACCTTTTACATCATCGCCACTCCATGAATTGTTCATTTCCCCATAGCTACCAAACTTATTGCTCATTAAGTCGTGTTCAGACTCAATACCAATGATATTAAAACGGTACGGCAACAACTCAACAAATACTTTTCCACTAACCATTTTCTGCGTATCCGTTAAGAAAGCCTCAATGTTACGCATGATTGGGTCATGGAACTGACCTTCATGTAACCAGTTGCCATAAAAAGTAGACAATTGCTCTTTCCAAGAAAGTTGCCATTTGGTTAATGTATGTTTTTCAAGCGTATGATGTGCCTTGATAATCACAATTGGGGCTGCTGCTTCAAAACCTACACGTCCCTTGATACCAATTATAGTATCACCAACATGAATATCCCTACCAATACCATATGGTTGAGCAATAGCCTGTAGTTTCTGAATAGCAGTAACAGGATCTAATATTTCGCCATCAACACCTACAATTTCACCTTTTTCGAAAGTAAGTTCCATTTTACGTGAATTGATTTCGGTGACTTGTGTTGGCCATGCTTCTTCAGGCAAAGTTTCATGAGAAGTCAATGTCTCTTTTCCACCAACTGAAGTTCCCCATAAACCTTTATTGATTGAGTATCTTGCTTTTTCTGCACTATATTCCACACCATGGGCATTTAAATATTCTATCTCTGCTTCGCGGGATAGTTTCATATCTCTTATTGGTGTAATGATTTCCACATTAGGGATGATGGTATTGAAAATCATGTCAAAACGCACCTGATCATTACCAGCACCAGTACTACCATGAGCAACATAATCTGCACCAATCTTTTTCACATAGTTGGCTATTGCAGTTGCCTGACTTACACGTTCTGCGCTCACAGAAAGTGGATAAGTTGCATTTTTCAAAACATTACCAAAAACCAGATATTTAATACAGCCGTTATAATAGTTTGTAGTTTCATCAACTACAGCATGAGAAGCTACACCAAGAGCATAAGCACGCTTTTCTATTTCTTGAAGCTCTTCATCAGAAAAACCTCCTGTATTTACAATTACAGAATGTACTTCAAGTCCGCGATCTTGAGCAAGATAAATACAACAAAACGAGGTATCCAAACCTCCGCTAAACGCTAAAACAACTTTCTTCTTCATCTTATATAACAGCTATTTAAATAAAACACTAAACATTAAAAACAGGGCTTTCAATCCCTTTTTACCTTGGGGCTTTGACTTGAGTACCAACCTTTGCTTTATGCGCATAAAACGCTCATATAGCTTAGGCTTTTTATGCAATTCTTCGGCAAACTTCTTTGCCACCTCATGCTTCTGCTGAACCGGATCGTACAACATAGCTGTACACATACAGTTTTTACGTTCCTTCATTTTCAAGATTTCGAAGTTCACGCAACTTTGACAGCCTTTCCAGAATTCTTCATCCTGTGTAAGCTCTGAATAGGTGACAGGTTCATAACCAAGATCAGAATTAATCTTCATTACAGCTAATCCAGTCGTTAAACCAAATATTTTTGCTTTTGGATACTTTTGTCGC
The DNA here is from genome assembly GCF_040203335.1 of Pedobacter sp. ASV1-7. Lineage (NCBI taxonomy): Bacteria > Pseudomonadati > Bacteroidota > Sphingobacteriia > Sphingobacteriales > Sphingobacteriaceae > Pedobacter > Pedobacter sp. ASV1-7. The sequence continues at coordinate 48,930 of NZ_JBEHBV010000001.1, forward strand.
GAAAGGTCAAAGATTTTGTGCTTAATGGCGTTGGCCAAACCCGCTTTGCGATATTTAGGGCTAACAATTAGTCCTGAATTCGCAACAAACTGACCATGACTCCAGGTTTCAATATAGCAAAATCCTGCCCATGAGCCATCCTTATGAAAAGCAATCACTGCTTTGCCATCGACCATTTTATTTGCTACATACTCCGGAGAGCGTTTAGCGATACCCGTACCTCGTGCTTTGGCTGATTCAGCCATTTCTTCACAGATTTCTTCTGCAAAGACACGATGTTCAGGAAGTGCAACTTGCACTATAAAATCGTTTATATTCATTAATATGATAACGAAAAAATATAAATGTTCTGATTAATTGTTTTTTGAGAGGCAATCCTCTTCGTAAATGACCTGGTAAAAGGGATTTACTCAGATCCGCGGCGTATAGGTTTGCCGGTTCGTAGTCACAAAAAACACGGGTTGTAAACGTTCAATAAACAGACTCCTTGAAGCAATATTCTTTGCTTCAACAATAGAAAGTTTATGCGTTGCGTGCTTGATCATTTTCTGTGTATAATAATTATTTGAATGAGTTGAGGCGCAAAGGTTTAAATAAATATTGAGTTGTGCAATACGTTTTTCATTTTTTTACATTTTTCAGTTGATTTTTATGATAAAAAAGCCATTAACAGTCATTTAGAAAAAGTACTTTAAATTTTGATAATAAAAAACCGGTTTTAATTTAACGTCCAAACCTGAAATAATGCGACAATAGTTCTGGTCTTCCTTCCATCAACGCAATAATCATATCAGCACCTGAGACCGAAAAAGTAATCCCATTCCCCCCAAAACCCAGAAGGAAATAGCTGTCTGGAAATTTCGGATGAGCACCAATATAAGGAAGCCCGTCTTTTGTTTCCCCGAAAGTCCCACACCAGCAGAAATCTTCAATAAAAACAACATCAGGAAGATATTTTTTCAGCGTTTTTACCAGTCTGTCTTTCTTTTTTCCAAGCAATAAATCGCGCCTTATCGCATTTTTGAAGTCAACATCCTCCCCACCTACAAGTAGTCGCCCATCCTCTGTAGTACGCAAATACAGATAGGGTTCATCAGTATTCCAAAACAATGTTTTTTCGCAAATAACAGGATGCTTATCCTCCTTTTCACTTATCATCGCATAAGTACTTTTCAAATTCACAATTTTATCAGGCAACATCCCCTGACTTTCATAGCCCGTGCAATAAATGATTTTTTTAGCGGAAACTTCCGCTCCTGTTTGCATCAATACTCGAACACCACTCTTTTCATACTTAACTTTCCTCAGCTCAGTCTTATCAAATATCCTTAAACCCCTTCCCATATTATAATGCAACAAATCATGAGTCAGGCAAAAAGCATCGACACTTCCCCCATCTGCCGACAATATACCTCCTGCTCCCAGTAGTCCATAAGTACTAGCCAATAGCTCTTTATCTAACCACTTCACATCAAAGCCTGAAGACAGACGAGCTTCGTATTCCGTTTTTAACCATTTTACATCTTTACTGTTACCGGCAAAATAAACAGACTCCTTTTTCTCGAATCCACAGGTGGACCCAATCTCCCCCACCAAATCTTCCAATTGATAAATGGCATCCCGGCAAGCAATATAACTCGCAATTGCCCCCTGCTCCCCAATCAATTTTTTCAGCTTATAAAGAGGGACATCTATTTCATATTGTAACATAGAAGTTGTTGCAGATGTACTCCCGTTTGCAACATCTCTTTTATCAATCAATATTGTCTTGTAACCTTTCTTTATTGCTGCATGAGCCATTAAGGCTCCTGTTATCCCAGCTCCAACGATTAACAGATCTGCATCCAAATCTTCCCTTAAAGAAGGATAAGAATGTTTTATTCCATTTTTAACTAACCAGAAAGGTTCATTCGAACGTACATCCATAATTTTGAATTTTGCCATTACAACACTTAACAACTCAATCTGTTTGCATATATTTACCTAACACAATGAAACCTATACCCGACACCCTTTGATATGAAGAAGTGCCTGATCATTCTATGTCTGATTATTCCACGAGTGGTTTTCTCACAAGACATTAGCCTTGCCCGATCTATTGTAGATACACTTACCTCCAAAACGATGTGGGGTAGAGGCTATACCAATAATGGGCTTAAAAAAGCTGCCAATTATATTAATGCTCAATTTGAAGCTTATGGCCTTAACCCCATGAACGGGCAAATCTTTAAACAATCATTTTCCTTCCCTGTAAATACTTTTCCTGGCAGCATGGAACTAAGCATAAACGGGAAATCTTTTATTGCAGGAAAAGATTTCATTGTCATGCCGGAAAGTATAGGGCGTAAGGTCAGTGGAAAACTAGAACAAAAAGACAGCAGCGTATTTATTTCTTCTGCTAATAGGATTGTAATGGTACTTAAAGATAAACTAACATGGTCTGTAAGCAATAAACAAGCTGATTATACAGGAGTTGAGGTGGTCCGAAAATTAGTAGAAAATCCAGAAACGATCTATATCAATATTGAAAATCAATTCATCCCTGATTTTAAAACCGAAAACATTGCAGGAATGGTAAAAGGCACAAAAGAGCCTGATTCTTTCCTTGTATTTACAGCACACTATGATCATTTAGGAGGAATGGGTAGTCAGACCTACTTCCCAGGTGCAAATGATAACGCAAGTGGTGTATCTCTTTTACTAAATATGGCCCGTCACTATGCGGCAAATCCAGCCCCTTATAGTATAGCATTCATTTGCTTTGCAGCTGAAGAAGCCGGGTTATTAGGCTCTAAATACTTTACAGAACAGCCTCTTATCGACCTTAAAAAAATTCGTTTCCTGGTTAATCTAGATATGATAGGAACTGGAGATAAAGGAATCACAGTGGTTAATGCAGAATACCATCCAAAAGAATTCACTTTGCTCAATGAAATTAATGAACAGCATAAATACCTTTCAAAGATAAACCCAAGGGGGAGGACAGCAAATAGTGATCACTATTTCTTTTCTGAAAAAGGCGTCCCTGCTTTTTTTATTTATACCAACGGCGGAATAAAAGCTTATCATGATGTGAATGACTTACCCGAAACATTACCTTTCACTGAGTACAATGACCTCTTTAATCTTTTTCTAAATTTCAACCAGAAACTAACAGAATAAAGCTTTAAAACAAAAAACCGCTATTTTTCACTAAAAAAATCTAGTTTAAACCAATTTCCCTTAATTTCGTTGTTATAATATAAAACAACCTGATTATGTTCGATAAATTGATGGCGGCTCAACAAAAAGCCGATGAAATAAAAAAACGTCTGGATACCATTTCCGTTTTTGGTGAAGTTGAAGGTGGAGCGATCCGTGTAACTGCTACCGCAAATAAAGCGATTACAGCTGTAGAGATTAATGAAGATTTTTACAAACAAGCTGATAAAGAAGAACTGGAAGAACTATTGCTTACTGCAATAAACAAAGCTTTAACTCAGGCAGAGCAAGTAAGTGCTACTGAAATGCAAGCTGCAACCAAAGATATGCTTGGTGGTCTTGGTGGTATGTTTGGACAATAGTCCATTTAAGACCTTATGGCTTAAACCCTTATACGAACAAAGATGAAGTATACTTATTATGGCCAATCTTGTTTCCTTTTAGAAGCAGACGGCAAGAAGTTTCTTTTTGATCCATTCATTACACACAATCCTTTAGCTGAAAGTATTGACATCAATAGCATTGAGGCCGATTACATTTTGGTAAGTCACGGACACGCTGATCATATTGCCGATCTGCCCGAAGTTGCGAAACGAACCAATGCACAGGTAATTGCTCTGGTAGAAGTGGCAGAATGGATAAAAAAACATGACGTAAAAAATGTAACAGATATCAATTTTGGCAAGGCAAAATTTGATTTTGGGACCTTAAGAACGGTTTGGGCTGTACATTCAAGTAGCAATCCTGATGGCAGCTACGGAGGTAATCCTGCAGGCTTTGTATTAGAATTAGAGGGCAAATCTATCTATTACGCAGGAGATACGGCCTTAACTATAGAGATGAAAATCCTGGCCGATTTATATAACCTTGATTATGCAATTCTTCCTATCGGGGGGCATTACACCATGGATGTTGACGATGCATTGGTTGCGACAAAATATCTCGAATGCAATAAAGTAATCGGTGTACACTACAATACTTTCCCTCCTATACAAATTGATACAAAAGAAGCACAAGCAAAATTCAATAGAGAAAATAAAACATTGCTATTACCCGCTATTGGAGAAAGCATAGAGCTTTAAATGCAACGAGTTTAAATTTAATAAAAAAGGGCTGTATTATTCGCCTCCTCATATCTTTGGCCCTGAAAAAGGGCAAAGCTATGCATGTCGTCTCACAAAACAAGCCCTTTTTTATTAGCGCAGAAAAAAAGCAAGGTTACTAGGAAAGACCTAGAAAATTTTGCCCATTTAGCGAAGCGGGCAAAAGATTTCAGTCTTGAATAGTATCTTGCTTTTTTAGTTTCTTCAGAAGTTAATAAGCGGTGATTTGCAAAATAGACTAATGCGCTGCTAACCAATTATTCCCTTCGCCAATCTCTACTTCAATTGGTACATCAGTTTTAATTGCAGTCTTCATTCTATGAGAAATGATCTTCTTCATGGCCTCAACTTCAGTTTTTAGCACATCAAACACCAACTCATCATGTACCTGCATGGTCATTTTAGATTGAAGGCCTTGCTCTTTCATATCCTTATGGATGTTTATCATAGCCACTTTAATCATATCCGCAGCAGAGCCCTGAATAGGTGCATTAATAGCATTTCGTTCAGCAAAGCCACGAACTGTCTGATTCGCAGAGTTTATATCACGTAAATATCTTCTTCTACCCAAAATTGTTTCTACGAAGCCATTTTCCCGGGCGAAATTCATCGTATCAGACATATACCTTTTTATTCCCGGGTATTGTACAAAGTACTGCTCAATAATAGCTGCGGCTTCTTTTCTAGGTATCCCTAAATTTTGTGACAAGCCGAAAGCAGATTGTCCATAAATGATACCAAAGTTTACTGCTTTTGCATTCCGGCGCTGTGTGGAGTCTACATCCTCTATAGCAACACCATATACTTTAGCAGCAGTAGCCGTGTGAATATCAATACCTTGATTAAAAGCTTCAAGCATATTTTCCTCTTTACTGATTTCTGCAATAATCCTAAGCTCTATTTGAGAGTAATCTGCAGATAGCAGTACATGGTTTTCATCTCTTGCAATAAAGGCTTTACGCACCTCCCTACCACGCTCTGTACGGATAGGAATATTTTGCAGATTAGGATTATTAGAACTCAACCTACCTGTTGCTGCTACCGCCTGGTTATAGCTGGTATGCACACGTCCTGTTTTCGGATTTACCAATAAAGGTAAGGCATCAACATAAGTTGACTTTAATTTTTGTAGTTGACGGAAATCAAGAATATCCTGTACAATATCGCTTTTACTTGCAAGCGCTAACAAGACATCTTCGCCGGTCTGATACTGTCCTGTTTTGGTCTTTTTAGCTTTTGGATCTAATTGTAGTTTATCAAAAAGCACTTCTCCAAGTTGCTTTGGTGACGCCAGGTTAAACTGAACACCACATTTCTCATACACATTCTGTTCAAACCTTCTGATATCAGTTTCCAGCTCTTTTGAATAATTGATCAAAGTATCAATATCAATTCTTACACCCTCAATTTCAATATCAGCCAATACATATATTAAAGGGTTTTCAACCTCTGTAGCCAATTTCTCGGCATTAAGATCTTTTAACATCGGTATAAATACATCGGCAAGCTGCAAGGTAATATCAGCATCCTCACCGGCATAATCTACCACCTTTTCTACAGGGACATCTCGCATATTTCCCTGGTTCTTACCTTTGGCGCCAATGAGCGTAGTAATAGATATTGGAGAATAGTTAAGATAGTTCTCTGAAAGAACATCCATATTGTGTCTGGTATCCGGATCAATGAGGTAATGTGCCAGCATAGTATCAAATAACCTTCCTTTAACGGATATGCCATACCATTTTAATATCAGCATGTCATATTTAATATTCTGACCTATTTTTAAAATATTCTCATCTTCAAGAACTGTTCTGAACTCCTCTACAATTTTTAAGGCCTCTTCACGCTCTGCAGGTACAGGAATATAATAACCTTCCCCTGGCTTAATGCTAAAAGAAAGGCCTACCAAATCAGCAAGGTTTGCATCCGTTCCAGTTGTTTCAGTATCAAAGGAAATACGCTCCTGCTTTTTCAACAGCTCAATCAGTGACTTTCTCAACTCAACCGTATCCGCTAAAATGTAGTTATGTGAAGTATTTTCTATCGTATTTAATACCTTTACTTCAGGCAATTCTAAAACCTGCTCAGCAGGAGTAATTACTTCCGTATAAGTAACAGTTTCACTTACTACATTCCCAAAAAGATCAGTTTGCTGAGAAATAACAGCCGTTCCTTTATTGAAGCCTTCACCAAAAACCCTTTTACCTATAGTCCTGAACTCCAACTCAGCAAATAAAGGCTCCAATAACTCTCTACTTGGTTCTTCGAGCTCCAGTTCCTTTTCATTAAATTCTATTGGAACATCTAAAATAATTGTGGCTAACTTTTTTGAGATCAATCCCTGCTCAGCATAAGTTTCGACATTTTCACGCTGCTTTCCCTTTAGTTCATGTGAATTCGCAATGATGTTCTCTACAGAACCATATTGTTTGATAAGTGATTTCGCTGTTTTTTCTCCTATCCCTGGTATGCCAGGGATATTATCTACCGCATCACCCCAAAGGCCTAAAATATCTATTACCTGAGTTACATTGTCAATCTCCCATTTAGCTAACACTTCTGGCACTCCCATAATCTCCATTTCATTCCCCATTCGCGCAGGTTTGTAAATGAAAATATTATCCGATACTAGCTGAGCAAAATCCTTGTCGGGCGTCATACAATACACCATAAAACCTTCTTTTTCGGCTTCCTTCGCTAAAGTTCCGATAATATCATCCGCTTCATAGCCATCCTTAGTGATTACCGGAATCTTGAATCCCTCAATCAGTTTAAAAATATATGGTAGCGCTGCCGACAAATCCTCCGGCATAGTTTGCCTATGTGCCTTGTATGCTTCAAATTCAATATGCCTTTCAGTTGGCGCCTCAGTATCAAAAACTACCGCTATATGCGTTGGACTTTCTTTTTTTAGTACCTCCATTAAAGTGTTTGCAAATCCCATTACCGCAGAGGTATTGATTCCCGTTGAAGTAAACCGTGGATTTTTACTTAATGCAAAATGCGCTCTGTAAATCAGCGCCATACCGTCAAGAAGAAAAAGTTTTTTCATCAATTTATTGTTTGATTTTCAGTAGTTAATATTGTTTACCTTCAACCTGCCATGGGCGGTTTTAGCGGTAATGAACCTATTTTGAGCATATTCCAATACTGACTGCCTTTAATCGATTCATATATCTGTTTAATAATATCAGGATAAAGGTACTAATACTCCAGTGATCAAATTATAACCTTTAAATATTTTTTCTGATCTGGTATGAAATCTGCCTATTATAACATCTCAATAATAAATCATAATAAAATAAATCCTCGCTTTTAGCAATAACAAAATAATTGCCGTTATTTGAGTTGATGAAAAGAATAAAAATATTGGCACTGCTTTTAATGCTCTTCATATCGGCAATCGTTACAAAAGCACAAGATGCAGTAGTTATTTCTGATGGGAACTTTGTGCGTGGCACCATTCAGGGTACTGATTTTTCAACAGTTATTCTTAAAAATGAGGATGAAACGCTTTCACAATTTAAAGCCAAGGACATTAAAGAATTTTTGTGGAATGGGGAAACCTATGTTAGCAAGCCTATTGTGATAAAGAAACGGATGGAACACCGCTTTTTCCAAGTCGTAGAGCGTGGTACTGTGAACTTATACAGCATTGGCGGCAGTGCAGCAGTTGATGCACCACAACCAAAAAGAGCACGCATCAGACCGAGCGTTGGCATTGGCGGTGGAACAGGAGGTTTTGGCGGAATTGGCGGTGGCATTGGGATCAGCTTAGGTGGAGGTAGAAACAGAGATGATAATCAACCTAGACAAGCAGGCCCAACAGCCTATTTTTTAGAAAGATTTGGTACAGGTCCGATGGTCGAGATCCCTGTAAACGCCGGAAACTCTGATAATAAAAATCAACTGGTTAAAAACGCATTACTTCAGAAACTAACGAATGACGAGGACTTGACCGAACGCATAAAAGCCACAGAAACTTTTGATGCTAAATTGATCAAGGCTTTTGTAGCAGCTTATAACGAAATGCACAAATAAGCAGATTGAACTATCGACAAATACAATCTGCCACATGGTCATTAACCATCCCAGTCGCCTGCATATGTGCGTAGCAAATAGTAGTACCAAAGAATTTAAAACCTCTCTTTTTCATATCCTTACTAATGGCATCTGACAGTTCAGTTCGCGCGGGAACATCCTTTAAAGTGAGTATCTTATTCTGAATTGGTTTTTTATCAGGAATGAATCCCCATATATAGTCAGAAAAAGAGCCAAACTCCTTTTGTATCTCTATAAAATGCTTAGCATTACCAATAGCAGCTTTCACTTTTAGCTTATTCCTGATAATCCCAGGATCATTCATCAAGCGTTCTTCATCAGCCTCAGTAAACGCTGCCACTTTTTTTACATCAAAATCAACAAAGGCCTTTCTATAACCATCTCTTCTTTTTAAAATATTAATCCAGCTTAAGCCCGCTTGTGCACCTTCAAGAATTATGAATTCAAATAAAGTCTTATCATCATAAACCGGTTTGCCCCACTCCTCATCATGATATTTGATATACATTGGGTCTGTTCCACACCAGCCACATCTGATTTCCTGCTTCATATTTTTTATGCTTTCTGGTATTACTTTAATAAATTATACTTCTTCAATTCTTTATATTTCAATCAACGGATCCCAGAAGTACTTTTTAAAATTCTGTATTTTATCTCCTTTAACCATAATCCCCTCTTTTTCCAATAGCTCTTGCATCAGATCAGGGGTTTTAAAATGGAACTTCCCAGTGAGCAGCCCTGCGCTGTTTACGACTCTGTGGGCCGGGATAGGAGGATGAGCTAACGGAGCATTACTCATTGCATATCCAACCATACGGGCTGACCCCCCTGCACCCAGGCTTTTAGCGATGGCCCCATATGACGTTACCCGCCCTTTGGGAATCAGCCTTACTACCTCAAAAACCTGGTCATAAAATGATTGTTCCATTTCTTTTACGATTATTAATCTAAAGAGAACTGTATATAATTGATGCTTTTGTCGTGTTTTAAATAAATCCGTTCATAATGCGTCTTAATGGAAAGAACTGCATCATAAAACTCTGAATGATATAATTGATTTGTTTTCTTATGGCATTTTAACCCTAATTCTTCAACTTTCTCTACTGTATAAAGATACAAACCATCATTATCAGTTTTCAAATTTATTTTACCTCCAGGCTTTAAAAAGGTCTTATACTTATCTAAAAATCCAGGGAAAGTTAAACGTTTCTTCTCACGGCTCTCCTGAGGTTGAGGATCAGGAAAGGTAATCCAGATCTCATCAACTTCATTTTCACCAAAATAATCCATAATATCTTCAATCTGAATTCTTAAAAAGGCCAAGTTGGCAATTCCTTCATCCACCCCTGTTTTTGCACCCCTCCAAATCCGGTTCCCTTTCAGGTCTACACCAATAAAGTTTTTCTCCGGAAACATCTTCGCAAGATTAACGGAGTATTCCCCCTTACCACATGCCAGTTCCAATACAATTGGATGGTCATTTTTAAAATGTTGTGATGCCCATTTACCCTTTAGTTCTTTCCCAGCTTCCAACTGGTAAACATTAGGGAAAGTATCTATTTCGGCAAACTTTCTTAATTTGTCTTTACCCACTACTAATAATTTTTATACAAACTTAGACAATAACTCTTTTATACACCTCGTCATCATTAATTTATTTCATTACTAATCACGCTTGTTCATTTTTAGGTTCAATAGTTGCTAATATGTCTTTTTAACGAACAGATCATAGGATGACGTTAGGATTTAGTATTTTTGTATTATTATTAAGGCATACGTGGAAAAAAACGCAAAAATTTATATCGCAGGACACCGTGGAATGGTTGGATCTGCAATTTACAGGAAGCTGCAAAAAGAAGGATATAACAACCTGATTGTAAAAACTTCAGCCGAACTTGATTTACGCGACCAACTGGCAGTTACCGATTTTTTTAATAGAGAACTTCCTGAATATGTTTTTCTGGCAGCAGCAAAAGTTGGAGGGATTATAGCAAATAATACCTACCGTGCCGACTTTCTATATGAAAATTTATGTATCCAAAACAATGTAATTCACGAAGCCTATAAAACAGGAGTTAAAAAGTTGATGTTTCTTGGCTCCAGCTGTATTTATCCTAAATTGGCGCCTCAACCTTTAAAGGAGGAATATTTACTCACAGGACCATTAGAAGAAACCAATGAGCCTTATGCCATCGCTAAAATTGCAGGAATTAAGATGGCAGATGCTTATCGTGCTCAATATAATTGTGACTTCATTTCCGTAATGCCAACTAACCTATATGGTTACAACGATAATTATCATCCTCAAAATTCACATGTATTACCAGCATTAATTCGTAAATTCCATGAGGCTAAAGTAAGCTGTAGCAATGAGGTCAATATATGGGGATCAGGGACACCAATGCGTGAGTTTTTATTCGCAGATGACCTTGCTGAAGCATGTTATTTTTTAATGCAGAATTATAGCGAAGCCGGCTTAATCAATATTGGAACGGGAGAAGATTTAACCATTAAAGATCTCGCGCTTTTGATCAAAAAAGTTGTAGGATTTGAAGGTGCATTAACTTTTGACAGCAGTAAACCAGATGGCACTCCTCGTAAATTAATGGATGTATCTAAGCTACATGAGCTAGGCTGGAAACATAAAGTTGAATTAGAAGAGGGAATTAAACTAGCTTACGCAGATTTTCTGGCTAAACATAGTTAAAATTGATACATTTGCTAAAGACGAATAAACTTTAGCTATATGACATTAGTTCAACTAGAATATATTGTGGCAGTAGACACCTATCGTAGTTTTGTAGGTGCTGCAGAAAAGTGTTTTGTGACCCAACCGACGCTCAGCATGCAGGTGCAAAAACTGGAAGAAATGCTGAACGTCAAGATTTTTGACCGCAGCAAACAACCTGTAATTCCTACGGAGATCGGCAGCCAAATTATAGAACAGGCACGTATTGTACTTCAGGAAAGTCAAAAGGTAAAAGAAATCATCAGCGACCAGCAACAGGAGGTTACAGGTGAACTTAAGGTTGGAATTATACCTACCGTTGCTCCTTATTTATTGCCAAAAGTTATCGCGGCCATGATGGAGAAATATCCTGATTTGAAGCTCGACATTTGGGAATATACTACAGAAGATATTATTCATCATCTAAAAACCGGAGTTCTGGATTGTGGGATTATGGCAACACCATTGGGAGACAATGCACTTGACGAACTACCCCTCTATTATGAAAACTTTGTTACTTATATAAGCAAAATCAGCAAATTATATAAGAAAAAAGCCATTGATGCCGACGACCTTGAAAGTGAAAATATCTGGTTGTTAAATGAAGGTCACTGTATGCGCTCACAAGTCTTGAATATTTGTCGCTCTACTAAACAAAATAGGCTTCAAGGCTTAACTTACAATACAGGCAGTGTAGAAACCCTAATTAGAATGGTTGATGTAAACAATGGAGCTACACTATTACCTGAATTAGCATTAGAGGAATTGAGCAGCAAACAATTGAGCAAAGTGAGGCATTTTAAAGCCCCAGAGCCTGTCAGGGAAATTAGCCTTGCCACTCATAAGAACTTCATTAAGAAACGGATGCTGAACGCTTTAAAAGAGGAAATTCTGGCCGTTATTCCAAAAGCTATGAAGCAGAAAAAGAAAAAAGATATAGTAGGCATATAAGCAAGAAGGGGGATGTAAAATTACATCCCCCTTCTTGCTTATAATATTCCTGCATTAAACAGGCAATAAATTAAGCTTTTTTGAAACGCTCAGCGACAGCATCCCAGTTTACTACGCTCCAGAAAGCAGCGATATAATCAGGACGTCTGTTTTGATATTTCAGGTAATAAGCATGCTCCCATACGTCCATCCCTAAAATTGGCGTTCCTTTAACCTCAGCGATATCCATCAAAGGATTGTCCTGGTTAGGAGTTGAAGAAACCACTAATTTTTTATCGGCACCAACACTTAACCAAGCCCATCCTGAACCAAAACGAGTTACTCCGGCTTCGGCAAATTTAGTTTTGAAATCAGCGAATGAACCAAATGCAGCATTTATCGCATCAGCAAGTTCACCTTTAGGCTCACCTCCTTTGTTTGGACCAATAACTTCCCAGAATAAAGAGTGGTTATAATGACCACCACCATTATTTCTTACTGCAGCCGGAAACTTAGAAATATTTTTGATGATTTCTTCAATGCTCTGAGTTGCCTCTGGCTTACCTTCTAAAGCTTTATTTAGATTTGTAACATAAGCCTGGTGATGTTTACCATGGTGAATTTCCATAGTTTGTTTATCGATATGCGGTTCTAATGCGTCTGTAGCGTATGGTAACGCAGGTAATTCAAAAGCCATATTATTATGATTTAAGTTTAAATATTTATTTAATTTATGTCTTGTAGATTTTCCCCCACAAGGCTTCAACAGCAAATATAACAAACGAGAGTTAAGTTTTGTTCAATCCTTTGTCAAGTTTAGCTTCTTTTATTTTCGAAAAACTTTTTCATTAAAGTTCCACATTCCTGTGCCAAAACCCCACTCCGCAATACGGTCTTAGGATGCAGCAGACTAGCATTTTTTGTAGTAAACCCTCTTTTAGGTTCGGGTGCACCATAAACTATTTTCCCAATCTGAGTCCAGTAACTTGCACCAGCACACATCACGCAAGGCTCAATGGTCACATACAAAGTACATTCTTTCAAATATTTCCCTCCAAGGGTTTGTGCCGCCGCTGTAAAAGCCTGCATTTCTGCATGAGCAGTTACATCATTTAACTGTTCGGTCAAATTGAACCCACGGCCTACAATACGACCTTTACATACCACTATCGCGCCTATTGGAATTTCCTCGGCATCAAACGCCTTTTGTGCTTCTTGCAGAGCCAATCGCATGTAATGTTCATCTTCTGCACCAGGATTCTCTTCCTCTGAAAAATTGTAAAAACTCATGCTCCAAAGATAGCATTATATCATTTTACTCCCATTAGGCACTTTACCATTTAAGGTAGTCAAAACGATATCTCCATTTTCGTCTGCGAAACCGGTAACCAAAAACTCTGACATGAATTTACCAATCTGCTTTTTAGGGAAATTTACCACTCCTACAATCTGCCTTCCTATCAATTCTTCTTTTGTGTATAATGCGGTAATCTGCGCACTACTCATTTTAATACCAAAATCTCCAAAATCAACCTTTACTTTATAAGCCGGTTTACGTGCTTCCGGATAGTCTAAAACTTCTAAAATTGTACCTGCTCTTAGTTCGACCTTCTCAAAATCATTCCATGTTATTTCATCCATGAGCTAAAATTACAAATGCAAAAGCAATTAACCTAGGCTCAAAGCCGAAAGGAACATAACGCTACCTGATACCAGTTATTTTCTTTTTCAAAAAATTAGTTTCTCAGAGGAGACCTAGGCACTTTTGCCCCTCAGCAACAGATGCCAGACTCCGAAGAGAATACTAATTTTTTCTATTACTTTTGCTCCATGATCGATGTAATACTAAAAAAAGGCAAAGAGAAAGCTGCCGTACTGCGCCACCCATGGATTTTTTCTGGTGCTATTGATAGAATTAAAGGGAAACCAGTTAACGGTGAAATTGTGACAGTAAGATCGGCAGAAAGAGAATTCCTTGCCTATGCTTATTACAACGATCAATCAAGAGTTGCCTTACGCTTATTGGAATGGGATGAAAATGCTACAATAGACAAGACGTGGTATGAACAAAAAATAAAAGATGCAATTGCAGCTCGTTCCCATATATTGGACTTTCAAACAAATACCTGCAGATTAGTTTTTAGCGAAGCTGATTTTCTACCTGGACTTATTGTAGATAAATATGCAGACTTTTTATCCTTACAAGTGTTGAGCGCTGGGATAGAAGCCATTCAAGATGATATTATTGACATTTTAATACAAGAACTAAACCCTAAAGGAATATTCGATAAGAGCGATGCTGGAGCTCGTAAACATGAAAATCTCGAGCCTTTGCAAGGCTTATTATGGGGAGAAAATCCTCCTGAATTTATTGAAGTAAAAGAAAATGGGATTCTTTATCACATCAACATCGCTGGTGGACAAAAATCCGGTTTTTATTGTGATCAACGTGAAAACAGGCAAATCCTGGCAGCCTACACAAAAGGCAAAACAGTTCTTGATTGTTTCTGCTATAGTGGGGGCTTCAGTTTAAATAGCTTAAAATATGAGGCGTCGCATGTAACTAGTGTAGACAGTTCTGCTCTGGCTATTGAAACATTACAACATAACCTTGAGCTAAATGGCTTTAATAAGGAAAAACAAGAATGTATTCAATCTGATGTAAACAAACAACTTCGTGTGTTTAAGGAAGAAGGGAAAACTTTTGATGTCCTGGTATTAGATCCACCTAAATACGCACCTTCAAGATCAGCCTTAGATCGCGCTGCTAGAGCCTATAAAGACTTAAATAGATTAGGTATGCATTTACTTAAAAAAGGAGGTATACTTGCTATATTCTCTTGCTCTGGTGCCGTAGATCTGGAAACCTTTAAACAAGTTCTCGCCTGGGCAGCACTGGATGCCGGCAGAGAAGTTCAGATTATAAAGCAATTTCACCAACCCGAAGATCACCCTGTAAGAATTTCCTTTCCAGAGGGTGAATACTTGAAAGGATTACTATTAAGAGTATTGTAAGTTACAATATTCATGAAAAATCCCTTTATCTAATGATAAAGGGATTTTTCATTGAAGTTCTATAAACTCTCATCGTCAGGCAACTTGTCATATTCACCTTTTAAGGCATAATAGCCAAATATCACGATTCCAGCACAAATTGGAATGAAGATAAAAAGAATAATCCCCCATTGTAATGCCGTATTGGTTTTATGTACTCCCTCTTCTGCCAATCCTATTTTTTCGAAGGCCTGAATAAATAAAAATATAATTGATACTGGACCAAGTATGATCCAAACTAATCCTAATGCTTTTTTTAATGCGTTCATGAGCTGAATGTTTAATGGTTTTCTGAATCAGCCTCATTATGATCAGGCCTTTTATTAGATAAATATACTGCACCAATCACTAAGCTTAATGCGGCAATACCAATAGGGTACCATAAGCCAGATAAAGGTGTAGATCCTGAGAAACTGGCGATAAGCGTGGCTATGAATGGAACAAGTCCACCAAATACACCATTACCAATATGATAAGGTAACGACATAGATGTATATCTGATCTTTGTAGGGAATAATTCCACCAAAAATGCTGCTATTGGGCCATAAACCATTGTTACCAACAAAATCTGGAAGAATATCAGGAAAACGAATTTCCAAAAAACAGGCGATGAAAGCTTCTTATCTTTGTGTACTTCAGGTAACTCAACTGCTGCCTTAGTCTGATCTGCAAATTTAGTATGAGATTGTACCTTTTGAAATGATGCGCCATTTAACAATGTTACAGTTGAAGTTGTTGTAATTAAACTGTCGGCAGTTCCCGCAACAACAGTACGCGTTACTATAGGATTCGTTACTTCTGCAATATCTCTTTGTTCGATCTTAGTGAAATCTGTATCATCAAGGAATATCTGATAAATTGGACGGTAAAATATAACGCCCAGTAGCATACCGATGAGCATAATCCACTTTCTACCTACCTTATCACTCCAGGAGCCAAAGATCACAAAGAAAGGCGTTGCAAATGCGATCCCCCATAACAGAATGTATCTGGAATCATTAAAATCGACATGACAGGTGTTTTCAATAAAGGATTGCGCATAAAACTGGCCAGTGTACCAAATCACTCCCTGCCCCATAGTAGCACCAAAGAGTGCAAGCAGTACCATTTTAAAATTCGCTTTATTATTAAAACTCTCTTTTAGTGGGTTTTTAGATACTTTCCCTTCAGATTTTAATTTACTGAAAGCAGGAGATTCGTGCATTTTCATCCGGATGTATATAGAGACCCCAACCAATGCAATAGAAAGTAAGAAAGGAATTCTCCACCCCCAGTCGGCAAAGTTCTCAGCACCGACAATATTTTTTGTTAATACAATAACTCCAAGAGACAAAAATAATCCACCAGTTGCTGTTGTTTGAATCCAACTAGTAAAAAAGCCTCGCTTATTAGCAGGCGCATGTTCAGCAACATATGTTGCTGCACCACCGTACTCTCCCCCCAAAGCAAGTCCTTGTACTAACCTAAGGATAAGCACAAGAATAGGTGCTGCATATCCAATACTTGAATAAGAAGGAATTAATCCGATCAAAAATGTAGATCCGCCCATCAATACCAGCGTGAGTAAAAAAGTATATTTTCTACCAATAAGATCTCCTAATCGACCGAAAAATAATGCGCCAAATGGCCGTACAATAAATCCGGCGGCGAAAATGGCTAAGGTGTTAATTAATGCAGATGCTCCGGCATCTGCGGGAAATAATTGTGATCCGATAATAAGGGCAAGACTTCCAAAAATGTAAAAATCATACCATTCAATTAGCGTCCCCAGTGAGGAGGCACCAATAACTTTAAAAATACTGCTTTGTTGTGGTTCTTGGCTCATACTTGGTTTAAAAGGTTTACTAAAAAAATAAATCTACAATTTATTCACCAATGATAAGCATAGCATTTTCATAAAAGTATTAAAGTTATTGAATTATTTTTCAGATTGTCGAAATAATAGTCCTATTTCTTTAACAATTTCGTATTATTATAAGAATTTCGTTGATATTATACCCTTATTTCTATTCTTCTTCTCTAAAAAAGACTTTGTAATAGTTCATAGATTTATCATCATCAAAGCCTTTTTCAATTAATTCCTTATCACCATGAATATAAATATGAAAGTTCTTATCTAATTTTAAAACACTTTTATATGCTCTTGTCTGCTTTTTTACTGCAGCTCCTGAAATATCAAAATTATCTGGAATAGGCTGATCAAACTCATCTTCGAAGTTTTTCTTATAATTCTTGAAAGACTCAATACCTTCAGCATTACCAATAACTTCATTAGAAAATTCATCCAGATCAAAGCTTTCCTTTTCTTTAAAATACTTCATGGATTTATTCAGTAAATCTATTTTATCAGCTTTTGAAATATCAAACTCTTCGTCCAGTTTCTCTGTTACAAAGTTTTTATATACCCCTAAAACACTTGCCGTCTGGTTAAAGCTATCATTCCTGATTTTGAGTTTCAAAAACTCATCTTTCCAGTATATAGCATCTGCACTTCTTTGATCAATTACCGCGACTTTAAATCCTTCTTCCTTATCTGTATTGAAGATTAAACATCCTTTGTCAAGTTTATTAATATTGATCGCTTCTTGCTCATAACTTAATCCAAAACCATCTTGTTCCGGAAAAACCTTCAGGTAACTTTCCTTTGTTTCTGATTTAAAAACACCAATAGCATCATGAAGCTCTCCTTCAATCTGAACATTCTCAAAATAGGCTACATAAAGCTCTCCTGGCTTAATTTTTGGATGCCCTGAGACATCATAAAGATATTTAGCAAGTTGTTTACTGTTCTCATGAAAAGTCTCGCCATTGGCAAATATCTCTGAGGCAAAATGGTAAGCTTCGTTCAAATTCAAATCTCCATTTGGATGGATAAATCGGTATACTTCATTTACCTTCTCATAAGGACTTAAAAAGTACTGTTGTAATAAATTGCTCAAAGTAATATCTCTGATCGCAATTGATTTTTCAGACAATACATAAAACTCATCCTCGGACTTGTTTCCGATACGGTGTATAGACAATTCGGCCAACGAGGCCTCAAAAAAAGAAATCATTCAGAAAATTTACGCGTTGGTTTCGTTACTATTGGGTGTATTGCGAAGTTCAACCGGTTTCTTCGCATTTTTCTTCATCTTCAGGTTCAACATTTCTACTAATATAGAGAAAGCCATTGCAAAATAGATATATCCTTTTGGTATGTGCTGATCAAAACCTTCTGCTAATAGCGAAACACCAATTAGTAAAAGGAAAGATAAAGCCAGCATTTTTACTGTAGGGTGGTTATTTACAAAGTTACTGATGGCACTAGCAGAAACCATCATAATAATTACAGCGATAACAACAGCTGCAATCATAATTTCGACATGGTCCGCCATACCAACGGCTGTAATTACAGAGTCTAATGAGAACACAATATCTAATAAAAGGATTTGCACAATCACTCCACTAAAAGAATATACTTTACCCTTGATTTGCTTTTCTTCTTCACTTTCCAGTTTATCATGGATCTCGTGGGTACTTTTATAGATCAGGAACAAACCTCCTATAATCAGGATTAAATCACGGCCAGAAATTGCAAGTTTTTCCAACCATTCTGAATCCTCGATATTTAAGATTCCTCCCAGGTTAAATAAGGGAGCGGTTAGCGACATTACCCAGGTAAGCGATAGCAGCAATAATACACGAGTAATCATAGCCAAAGCCAAACCTATCTGACGACCTTTCTTTTGTTGATGCTCAGGCAATTTCCCTGATAAAATAGAGATAAATATAATGTTATCTATTCCTAAAACGATCTCAAGAACGGTTAGGGTTAATAATGAGATCCAGGCCTCAGGGCTGCTTAAAAGTTCCATATTCAAATTTATGTGTACGAAGATAAAAAACAATATTATAAAATAGGGGAATGTTAGCACACAAACATTACAATATTTTTAAAATATCATGTCTTCCTTGAAATATTTCTAATATAACAGCTTAAATTCGTTAACGTTTGAAATATGTGGCTCAAAATGAATATTTTTGCCACCTAATACTTTAATAAGAATGTTAAGAACAACAACTTGCGGCGCTTTAACTATTAAGAACCTGGGAGAAAATGTAACCCTGTGTGGCTGGGTACAGAAATCAAGAGATTTAGGAGGAATGACTTTTATCGATCTTCGTGATAGATATGGCATTACCCAATTGGTTTTCAATATGGATGATAACCGTGAATTGTGTGAATCTGCCCGTAATCTAGGGCGTGAATTTGTAATCAAAGCAATAGGACAAGTAGTAGAACGGTCTAACAAAAACCTTAAAATACCAACAGGTGAGGTAGAAATTAAAATTACTGCATTAGAAATCCTAAATGCAGCCAAACTACCTCCATTCATGATTGAGGATGAAACGGATGGTGGAGATGATTTGCGAATGAAATACCGCTACCTAGATTTACGTAGAAATCCGGTTCGTAACAATATGATTTTGCGTCATAAAATGGCTCAGGCAGTTCGTCGTTATTTAGATAAACTCGATTTTATAGAGGTAGAAACTCCTGTATTGATCAAATCTACTCCAGAAGGAGCTCGAGATTTTGTAGTACCAAGCAGAATGAACGAAGGTCAGTTTTACGCCCTTCCTCAATCACCTCAAACCTTTAAACAACTATTAATGGTTTCAGGATTTGATCGTTATTTCCAAATCGTGAAGTGTTTTAGAGACGAGGATTTACGTGCTGACAGACAGCCTGAATTCACACAGATTGACTGCGAAATGTCGTTTATAGAGCAGGAAGACATTCTAAATACCTTTGAAGGATTGATCCGTACATTATTCAAGGAATTGAAAGACTTTGATTTGCCAGAGGTTCAAAGAATGCAATATGCTGATGCTATGCGTTTATATGGTTCAGATAAACCTGATACACGTTTTGAAATGCAGTTTGTGGAACTGAATGAAGTAGTTAAAGGAAAAGACTTCCCGGTATTTGATAGTGCTGAATTGGTAATAGGCATAAATGCCAACGGATGCGCTGGTTATACCCGAAAGCAGATGGACGAGTTGACTGATTTCATTAAGCGCCCTCAAATTGGTGGTACAGGCCTGATTTACATGAGACATAATGAAGATGGCTCTTTAAAATCCTCGGTAGATAAGTTTTACAATGAAGAAGAACTTCAAAAATGGTCTGCAGCTTTAAATACGAAGCCTGGCGATTTAGTATTGGTAATGGCCGGCACAACAGACAAGGTTCGTAAGCAATTAAGCGAATTACGTCTTGAAATGGGTACTCGTTTAGGTCTACGTGACAAGAGCAAATTCAGTGCATTATGGGTACTAGATTTTCCACTATTGGAATGGGATGAGGAGTCAGAGCGTTACCATGCCATGCACCACCCTTTCACTTCTCCAAAACCAGAAGACATTACTTTACTTGACACTGCGCCAGGAAATGTAAGAGCTAATGCGTATGACATGGTGGTAAATGGAACTGAAATAGGCGGAGGTTCGATACGTATCCATGATAGGACACTTCAATCATTAATGTTTAAACACTTAGGATTCTCTGCAGAAGAAGCTCAAAAACAGTTTGGCTTCTTAATGGACGCTTTTGAGTTTGGGGCACCTCCACACGGTGGAATTGCTTTCGGCTTTGATAGGTTGTGTTCTATTTTTGCAGAATTAGATACAATCCGTGACGTAATTGCGTTCCCTAAAAACAACTCAGGAAGAGATGTTATGATCGATAGCCCTTCCACAATTGATGAAAAGCAAATGAATGAATTGAAAATAAAATCAACCATTTAGTCTCCTAGACTAAGAATTATAAATAAAAAATGCCAGACAAATTGCCTGGCATTTTTTTATTTAATTCTAATATGTTTCACTATCTGGCGGTATCCCATAATCAACATGTTGAGGGAGTTGAGATTTTTTAGTCTTTTTAGAGCTTCCAAACCACGATTTCACAGAATTGAATATCGCTGATAGATGCTCGGCATCCAACGCTTTTCCAAACTTATTTGAAGCCAGGCCAACCAGCGTTTTAGTTAAAAAACCAGAGCCCTTAAATACCGTACTATTCATTAAAAAAGGTAGAAACATAGACATGATACTACTACTAATATTTAGTTTATCATCTATTTTAAGAAAAGCCGAAGGAGTAGCATACTTTTTTATTAAGCTCCCCAGTGTAAACTGATTAATGTAAGCCTTACTGTCTTTCAACAATAACTCTCCTTTTGCCTGGTGCTCTAATTTTAAGCTATTCACCATTGCATGCAATTCATCAATGTTATTTATGTTATATCTTCTGATCATTTTCTTCTTCTTCCTTATCAGCCAGTTTGTTAAAATAGTTTCTGATAGTAAAGTTAACTATCGCCTTTTCAATATATTTCTCTTTAGTATAGTACACAACGATAGCTAATACCAGATAAATTAAAGCGACGCAACCAAAACCACGGGTAAAGCTACCGAGAACATCGGATAGAAACAGGGCTAATGTAAAAGTTCCGAATAAAAAAGCTAAGACAAAACATACAATAACCAAAGTATTCGTTACAACATCTGCAAAAATCTTAGAGACCTTTTCTACCAAATAAAGCCTGGTATACTCTGTCCTGATTTCTATATAGTCCTTGGCATCTTTGATTAAATCCTCAATATTCTTTTCTTTATTTTCCTGCATCATTAAGTAGCTTTAACTTAGGCATTAAGCATGTTCTAAATCATCATCAACAAATTCTTCTTCTGTCTGATGAAGTTTGTTTTTAACAGAAGTAACGACTTTATCCTTTAAATTACTAAGGTTATTGATTTCATCTATAGCTTTATCTTTAATAGAATCTCCAAGATCTTTTAAAGACTGACTTAATCTATCTCTGGTTTCACTTCCCTTTTCAGGTGCAAAAAGTAATCCCAATGCGGTGCCGGCAGCCAAACCTACCAATAGTCCAACTAATACTTTTGAATTATCATTCATAACTTTTAATTTTTTTGGTTTAATAATATATTAATACTTCACAACACCACTCTTATAACTTCATGTGTCAAGAAATTGTTTTTAATTTCTCCAACTTCTCCTCAATTGCAAAGCCCAGGACTTGATTCCTATCCTATTAATAATAGGAAGGACAATCGTACAGAATGTATAAGCATTGGTATTCCAAATTCAATTATACCAATAACTACGCCAATTCCCTGCTTGTTGAAGTAAAAACCATCACCTAATTGTTATTTTTCAAGATTGATGGCTCTCATTTTATTATAAAGTGTTTTACGATCTATATTTAGAATTTTAGCGGCTTTGGTTTTATTGAAATTGACCTCTCTCAAAACCTTTAAGATCGCTTCATACTCAGCTTCAAGAGCAGCATTTTTAAGATCTCTTGGCCTTTCTGCACGCGATATAGTTGTTTCTATTGCATTAGCTTTTGCATAAGTTGAAATTTCCAGAGGAAGTGCTTTAAGTTGGATTTCCTGTGACTCCGTTAACAAAGTAGCTCTTCGAATCACATTTTTTAACTCCCTAACATTCCCAGGCCAGTTGTACGTTAAAAAACACTCTTCAACCTCTTGCGAGAAGCCAAGTACGCTCCGCCCGAGTTCTTGATTTGCAACCTCCAGAAAGGTGTTCGCAAAAATCAAGATATCTCTTCCACGTTGACTTAAAGGTGGTAGATCAATGGAAAACTCATTAAATCGATGATACAAATCCTCCCTGAATTTTCCTTTTTGAATGGCATGAGCAAGATTTTCATTAGTTGCGACAATAATCCGAACATCAAGATCAATCTCTTTGGTGCTTCCAATACGCTTAATTTTACGTTCCTGAACAGTTCTAAGTAAGGCAGCCTGAATGTCGTATGAAAGATTACCCACCTCGTCCAGAAAAAGAGTACCTCCATTAGCCATTTCAAAATGTCCAATCTTGGTATACAATGCACCAGTAAAGGAGCCTTTCTCATGCCCAAAAAACTCACTGCCGGCAAGCTCTTTCGTTAACGAGCCACAATCCATCGCAACAAAAGGCATATCCCGTCTCGGACTATTTAAATGAATTGCTTTTGCAACCGATTCCTTCCCTGTCCCACTTTCACCAGTTAAAATTACACTATAAGAAGTTGGTGCGACCAATTCAATCTGTTTTAACAAATGCTTTGAAGCACTACTTTGACCAGCCACGAAATTGTCTGACTGATTATATATCTGTTTTTGAATTCTATTTTTAGGTACCTCAGATGTATCTACTGTTGGGCCGGCATTCAGCGCTATTTGTGTTTCTATTGATTTATTAATCGTATTCAGAATTTCATCAGGATATAAAGGCTTTGTAATATAATCGTATGCCCCTAGCTTAATTAACTCCACTGCAAGCTTAATATCTGAATATCCTGTTATAATAATTACACCTGTTCGAGGGTATTTTTCCTTAATTTTGATGAGCATTTCCTTACCATCAGTATCTTCTAAACGGTAATCACATAATACCAGGTCATAATATTCTTTGGATAGATATTCCATCGCCGAAACACCGCTTGTGGCTGTCGAGACACTAAATGAATTTCGAGTTAAAAATTTAGATAACAGGATTCCAATATTTATTTCATCGTCAACGATTAATATTTTTCTCATAGATATTTTACTGAATATTGTTGAGATAAATATACTAGTTTTTTTGTTATGGGAAATATTCTCTACACATTTTGCAAATCTCACCCCCAATTAATACTGAAAATGTCATACAATAATAAAAAAACGCCACCAAAAACTATGATTAAAGCTATAAAAAGGCCTATTTACCAGAAAAAGTTGGCTTTCTTTTTTCTAAAAATGCTGTTGTACCTTCTTTAAAATCTTCTGTATTAAAACACTTGCCAAATTCTTTGATTTCTGTTTCAAATCCATTTACATCATAAGCAAAGGTAGAATTGACAGATTTTATAGCAGCTGCAATAGCTAAAGGAGCACGTTGCTTAATCTTATTTAAGATTTCTTCCGCTTTTGTAATCAGGTCAGTCTGAGGCACAACATAGTTAACTAATCCTATTTCTTTTGCTTCATCAGCAGAAATCATATCAGCAGTTGCAATCATTTCTATAGCCTTCCCTCTACCAACAACTTGGGTAAGTCGCTGTGTACCACCATAACCAGGGATCAATCCTAAAGACACTTCTGGAAGACCTAATTTTGCATTTGCTGATGCTACACGTATATGACATGCTAAAGCAAGTTCCAATCCACCTCCCAGCGCAAAACCATTAATGGCAGCAACGATAGGTTTAGGGCAATTTTCGATAGCGTTAAAAACCTTTTCCTGACCAGTTCTTGCCAATGCCTCTCCCTGCTCAGCATCATAGCCTGAGAATTCAGAAATATCTGCGCCAGCGACAAAAGCTTTTCCTCCCGCACCGGTTAAAAGAATTCCCCTAACCTGATCTTGCATTGTTCCAAATGAAATAACATCCGACAATTCAGCTAGAGTCGCTTTATTTAATGCGTTTAGCTTTTGTTCTCTGTTAATAGTAATGTATAAAATCTGCTCTCTTACTTCTGATAAAATATTCTGATAGGCCATGTTCTAAAAATTTCTATGTTCAGCAACCCAATTTTTAATATAATTCACAATAGATTCCATCGTTGTTCCTGGGGCAAATAGCTCTCCTACACCAATCTCTTTTAGCTTCTCCATATCTCCTTCAGGTATAATCCCCCCTCCCGTTAACAAAACATCAGTCACGTTTTTTTGCTTCATTATCGCTATGATCTTTGGGAAAACAGTCATGTGTGCTCCAGATAAAATGGAAACCCCAATGGCATCCACATCTTCTTGTAATGCAGCATTTACTACCATTTCAGGGGTCTGGCGCAATCCAGTATAAATCACCTCCATACCAGCGTCCCTTAAAGAGGTAGCGATTACTTTTGCCCCTCTATCATGGCCATCTAATCCAACCTTTGCCACTAAAACCCGAATAGGTCTTTTTAATGCATTGCTCATATTTTATGCTAATAAGTAGGCTGTAAATGTAAGTAAATTAGCGGTTTTATGTTAACTTTGGCTAAAAATTTACAGCTTATATGAGTGAGGAAAGATCATTGAACTTTATTGAAGAGATCATTGAGAACGATTTGAATAGCGGAAAATACAAAACGTTAATTACCCGTTTTCCACCTGAACCGAATGGATATTTACATATCGGTCACGCCAAAGCGATTTGCTTAAACTTCGGTTTAACACAAAAATACGGAGGCTATACCAATCTGAGGTTTGATGATACAAACCCTATAACCGAGAAAACTGAATATGTGGACAGCCAACAGGCCGACATTAAATGGCTTGGCTATGAATGGAAAAACGAACTTTATACTTCTGATTATTTCGATACGCTTTATGGCTATGCAGTTAAGTTGATTGAAAAGGGTTTAGCCTATGTTGACCACAGTACTGCAGAAGAGATGGCCACCTTAAAAGGCACACCTACAGAAGCTGGAAAAGACAGTCCTTACCGAAACCGTAGCATTCAAGAAAATCTGGATTTGTTTACACAGATGAAAAATGGCGAATTTGAGGACGGCACCTGTACTCTAAGGGCAAAAATCGATATGGGCAGCCCAAATATGATCATGCGCGATCCAGTTATTTACAGAATAAAACATGCTGAACACCACCGTACAGGCAACAGATGGTGCATCTATCCAATGTATGATTTTGCACACGGTCAAAGCGATAGCATTGAAACCATTACACACTCTATTTGCACATTAGAATATGTTTCTCACAGAGAGCTATATGACTGGTGTATAGAAAAACTAGAGATTTATCCATCAAAACAATATGAATTTGCCCGTTTAAATCTTTCGTATACAGTAATGAGCAAGCGTAAATTGCTACAATTGGTTAATGAAGGCGTGGTAATCGGATGGGATGATCCAAGAATGCCGACAATAAGTGGATTGAGAAGACGTGGCTACACTCCTGAAAGCATTCGTGAGTTTTGTGAACGGATCGGTATTGCAAAACGTGAAAATCTAATTGAGCTAAGCTTATTGGAATTCTGTGTTCGCGAACATTTGAATAAAATTGCTAATCGCGTAATGGCGGTATTAGACCCTATAAAGTTGGTCATTAAAAATTATCCTGAGGGAAAAGAAGAGGTATTAATTGGCGAGAATAACCCCGAGGCAGAAGATAAAGGAGGAACACGGGAAATCCCTTTCTGCAATGAATTATGGATTGAACGTGAAGACTTCATGGAAGAACCTGCAAAAAAATGGTTCAGGCTGGCTCCAGGTGCAATGGTTAGACTTAAACACGCATATATTGTTAAATGTGAAGACTTTGTGAAAGACGCTGATGGTAATGTAACAGAAATACGTTGTACTTATATTCCAGAATCGAAAAGCGGGGAGGATACTAGCGGAATTAATGTGAAAGGAACGATCCATTGGGTAAGTACTAAGCACGCTAAACGGGCAGAGATCAGAATGTATGATCGTTTGTTCTCTGTAGAATCTCCGGATGGTGAAGAGGGCGACTTTAAGGATTATCTGAACCCAAACAGCATGGAGGTAATTAAAGAAGCTTATATCGAGCCTTCTCTGGCTACAGCTGATAAAGATGCAAGGTATCAGTTCATCAGAAAAGGTTACTACTGTCTGGATAAGGACTCAACACCGGAACACTTGATATTTAACCGTACAGTATCTTTAAAAGATGCCTGGGCAAAAGCAAAAAAATAGTTTTAAGTGGTAGGGATTAAAGAATTTAATCCCTACCACTTAAAACTAATACTTCTTGTAAAGGTTAAACAAGATCAACTTATCTGCAGGGGTAAGTACCTGACTTGTATCTGTCTGCACAAAGTGCAGCTTAAATGCAGTTATTGCTGCAGGTAAATTACGAGTATCATATCCAATAATTCTCAACGCAAGTTCTGCATTAAAATCATCAGGAGGCAGATTTAAAACATCATCATACCAGAATCCAAAGCCATTCTTTGCCAGCACTTTCCAAGGAAAATTTCTTGGATCATTCTTTCTTCCCGGGGCAATATCAGCATGTCCAATAAAGTTAGCAACAGGGATATTATAACGTTTTTTTAGGGCATCGAGCAGTACCAACAAACTTTTTATCTGAGCATCCGTAAAAGGTTGATCAACCCCATTGTTATCTAATTCGATCCCGATAGATGATGAATTCAGGTCGCTTGTATTGCCCCATTTGCCTATTCCTGCATGATTTGCACGAAGATAATCATTTACCATTTGTACAACCACACCATCCTTACCTACAATGTAATGTGAACTTACTTCGCTTTTCCCTTTCACCAAAAAAGTATTGATGGTTTGTTGTGTTGAGTTTTGAGCTGTATGATGTATAATTACAAAATTAGGTTTACGAATCCCAAAATTTACAGATCCAACCCAAGATTGAATGGAGGGATCTAATCCTGGTACTTGCTGTGCAGGAGGTGGCACTGTCTTTATAATCTCAGAAAAAACTTTAGCCTTGTTTTTATATATTTTCTCGGTAGCAGCATACTTACTTGTAGAACACGCCACAAATAAAAAGGAAGAAACAACTGCCAATCCAATTTTTCTAAATTTCTTATAATGAGCCATATTGAATATATAGAAGATGTGAAATTACTATTTTTTACTATTTTAGTCGCAAATAATTCGATACATGAATCCCGTATTATCTTATTACGACTTCATAACCAGGAAAAAATACAATATATGAAACACATTAACAAAGCAACTGCTTTTATTGCCGGCTGCTCAATTATTATGGGAATAGCCTCCTGCACTAACCCCCAGTCTACAAGCCAAACAGCTACTCACAATTCGGCAGAAGACAGCCTTCAAAACTATGTTAATGAACGATTAGGCATTTATGAAAAAGTGAAGTTAACCACAAACATCAATGACCTAACGCCTAATGAAAGAAAGATATTGCCCCTCCTGATTCAAGCTGCTCAAATTATGGATGACTTGTTTTGGAAACAGGCTTATCCACAACGTGACAGCCTGCTAAGCACGATTAAGGATGAAAAAACAAAAGCTTTCCTGATGATCAATTATGGACCCTGGGACAGATTAAATGGAGATAAGCCATTTATTCATGGCATTGGCCCTAAACCAGATGCTGCCACGTTTTATCCTACTGGTATGACAAAAGAAGAATTAAAAAAATCTGATGTGAAGGATAAATATGGATTGTACTCTGTCATCAAAAAGGACAGCACCGGGAAACTTTCATCAGTTCCATATCATGTTTTATATGCTACAGAGTTACAACAGGCCTCAAGCTTATTAAAGCAAGCGGCAATTCTTTCTGAAGATCCTGGCTTAAAAAAGTATCTGAATCTACGTGCTGATGCCTTAGTTACCGACAATTATACAGCGAGTGATTATGCCTGGTTAGATATGAAAACCAATAACCTTGATATTATTATTGGCCCAATTGAAAATTATGAAGACAAACTTTTTAATGCACGCGCGTCGTATGAAGCTTATGTATTAGTAAAAGACAAGGTTTGGAGTAAAAAGTTAGCAAAGTACGTAAGCATGCTGCCTCAATTACAACAAGGGCTACCTGTAGAGGCTAAATATAAAACAGAAAAGCCTGGGACCGACTCTGAACTAAACGCTTATGATGTAGTTTATTATGCTGGTGATTGTAATGCAGGTTCTAAAACAATTGCAGTTAACCTTCCAAATGACGAGGTTATTCAACAGAAAAAAGGGACCAGACGTTCACAGTTAAAAAATGCTATGAAGGCTAAATTTGATAAAATCCTGGTTCCTATAGCTAAAGAGTTAATAGACAAAGATCAGCTTCAATACATAAACTTTGATGCTTTCTTTGCTAATGTGATGTTCCATGAAGTTGCCCATGGTCTGGGTATTAAAAATACAATCACCGGTAAAGGCTTTGTTAAAGAAGCTCTTCAGGAGCAATATTCATGGCTAGAAGAAGGTAAAGCTGATGTTTTAGGCCTTTATATGGTTACATACCTACTTAAAAAAGGAGAGCTTGAGGGGGATATAAAACAATTTTATACTACCTACATGGCGGGTATATTACGTTCTGTAAGATTCGGAGCTGCCAGTGCACATGGAAAAGCAAATATGCAATGCTTCAACTTCTTTAAAGAGAATGGAGCTTTCATTAGAAATGAAAATGGCACTTATCAGGTTGACTTTGCAAAATTTGAAACTGCAATGAACAAGCTAAGTGGACTAATTATTACCTTACAGGGAAATGGAGATAAAGCGGCAGTTGAAAAAGTGCTCCGTGAAAAAGCCATCATCACTACAGAATTACAAACTGACCTAGACAAGTTAACCAAAAAAGGTATCCCTGTTGACATTGTATTTGAACAAGGAGTAGATGTTTTAGGGGTTAAATAGTTAAATGTTTTTGGATAATTATTTCAAGCTCTTCAATATCGAAGGGCTTGGATAAATATCCATCCGCTCCAGCCTGATCAGCTAGCGATTTTACATCATTATTTGCAGAAAAATAGATCACAGGTATGTTCTTCAATAAAGGATCAGCCTTCAAAGCTTTAGTTGCATCCATTCCCCCTATATCTGGCAACCAGTTATCCATAAATATAATATCTGGCATATAAGCCATTACCTGATCTACAATATTATTGGAAGTAGATGAGGTCTTAATATCATAACCTGCATCCTCCAATATAATAGTACATAAATCCAGAATGTCAGTATTATCATCAAATACGAATACCTTTTTATTCTCCATTTACAATCAAATTAGCACATCAAATTAATAAATTCTGCCATCTCATTTATTGGCAGAATCCGATCTATCTTTACATTTAACCTCGCCTGCTCAGGCATATATGCAACCTGGGCAGATTCAGGATCTTGAATTACAGCTTTCCCACCCCATGCTTTTACACTTTTCAAACCATTAACTCCGTCTGAATTAGAACCGGATAACAATATACATGCAAGATTCGTTTTATATACTTCTGCAGCAGTTTGAAAAGTAGCATCTATCGATGGCCTTGAATAGTTTATTTTTTCAGAGTAATCCAAAGAGAATGTTTCATCCTGCTCAACAAGTAAATGATAGTCAGAAGGCGCAATATACACATTGCCAGCCATGATCTTCTCTTTTTCATCTACTTCCTTAACAATGAGTTTCGTCCGGGTAGAAAGCAATACAGGTAATAAAGAATCTGCACCGTGCTTTCTATGCACCACAATAATAATCGGAAATGTGATATTTACATTTACATCTGGCAGCACTTTCAATAATACCTCCAGACTACCTGCAGACCCTCCAAAAATAAGTGCTTTACATTTTCTCATTACCCCACTTTCCTCCATATTTTTTCTCCCTTTAAGCGCTTATACTTAGAGGAAACCCTCGAAAACTCAACAGTCTCTTTTGATCCTAATGCCAGATACCCCAAATCTTCCAGACTTTCATCAAATAAGTCCAACACATTATGTTGCAAGTCACGGTTAAAATAAATTAATACATTTCTACAAAGAATCAATTGGAATTCATTAAATGAGTGATCAGATACTAAATTATGTGTCGAAAATATGATTTTCTTCTTTAATTCATCATCAAATTTTGCTAAAGAATAACTCGCGGTATAATACTTTGAAAAATCATCAGTTCCTCCAGACAATATATAATTTTCAGAATATTGCTTCATCTGACTCATTGCGAACATACTTTGTGCCGCTATTTCAAGGACAGCTGGATTAAGATCAGTTGCATAAATCAGAGACTTATGTAACAGGTTTAATTCTTTTAAGATAATTGAAATAGAATATGCTTCCTCACCTGTTGAACAGCCAGCTAGCCATATTCGTATAAATGGATAAGTACCAAGTTTCGGTAACACCACCTCTCTTAAAGTCCTAAAAAAAGAAGGATCTCTAAACATTTCCGTTACATTAACTGTAAGCTGCTCTACAAATCGTTTAAAGTAAACCTGATCATTCAGCACCTTATATCTGAATTCAGCAAAACTCAATAATTTATCCAAAGAATAAAGCCTTGAAATACGTCTCTTTAAGGATGCCCTTGAATAACCTGTAAAATCATAGCCATACTGTTCCAAAAGATCAGAAAGCAATAGTTCTACATAATCATCTGTAATTAAAAAGCTATCCAATGTCTATTCTGTTAAAACGTAAATCGCTAACAATTTAAGTAATTCTTCTACATTTATTGGCTTTGCAACATATCCAACAGCACCCGCATTCAAACACCTTTCCTTGTCGCCAAGCATTGCCTGAGCAGTAACCGCAATTACAGGAATGTCTTTAAACTGAGTACTATTTTTCATTTTAGAAATTGCTTCATATCCATCCATCCCTGGCATCATCATATCCATAAGTACCACGACTATATCCCGATCATTTGCCAGCATTTCAAGGCCCTCTTCTGCACCCATTGCTGAAAGACATTGGTATCCCTTTGCTTTCAGGACAGCACTTAGTGCAAAAATATTTCTGTGATCGTCATCAATTATTAAAATCTTATTTTCAACCATATTCTTTCCCAGCATTTTATGATTAAACCTTATTGTAAAGCCAGACTCTTAGTAACGAAATCAACTGATCTACATCTACAGGTTTTGAAATGTAATCAGAAGCCCCTGCAGCTATGCACTTTTCTCTATCCCCCATCATTGCTTTCGCTGTAACAGCCAAAATTGGCAATTGCTTGTATGCAGGGTTCTTTCTAATTTCTTTTGTTGTCTCATATCCGTCCATCTCAGGCATCATCATGTCCATGAGTACAATATCCACCATTGGATTATTTTTAAGCATCTGAAGGGCTTCTTTTCCATCAACCGCTGCAAGAACCGTCATCTTATGTTGTTCCAATGCCTTTG
This sequence comes from Pedobacter sp. ASV1-7, assembly GCF_040203335.1. Classification (NCBI taxonomy): domain Bacteria; kingdom Pseudomonadati; phylum Bacteroidota; class Sphingobacteriia; order Sphingobacteriales; family Sphingobacteriaceae; genus Pedobacter; species Pedobacter sp. ASV1-7. Next base: position 80,894 of record NZ_JBEHBV010000001.1, read on the forward strand.
TTAAGGAAAAGATATTACGAACATCATCATCTGCAATCAAAACAGTCTTCTTACTCAACACATCATACAATCCACCAAGTTTTTCTGAATCAGGCTTTTTATGTTTCTTTTCGACCTCACTTTCTTCTACCAAATGAAGAAAAAGCCCTGCCTCATCTAAAATCCTCTGATAAGAATGTGCCGTCTTAATAACAATTGAATCAGCATACTGCTTAATTCTTATCTCCTCACCTTTTGACAGGTTTTTCCCTGTAAATATAATAATGGGCAGATTCTCTAGACCCGGACTCTTTTTTATCACATCTAAAGTCTCGTAGGCATTTTTATCTGGTATCCCCATATCCAGGATTACACAATCCACTTCATTTTTATTTAGTGCCCCAATGCTTTGTTTTACATTATCTGCGACTTCTGTATGGATATTGTAATTACTCAAAAAATAACTTAAAGCCTCCGCATGTTGCTTATTTTCTTCAACAATCAATACCTTTCGGGGATGCCTGCTAAACGCTTCCTCAAGTTTTTCAAAAATCTGTTTAATGTGTTCTAATGCAACTGGCTTATTGATAAAATCAATTGCTCCTTTCAATAAACTTTCTTTTTTAACCTCCATGGAAGACATAATATGGACGGGTATTGGTCGGGTTGCAGGATTAGATTTCAATTCTTCCATTACCTGCCAGCCATCTTTAATCGGCAACTGTATATCCAGTAGGATGGCTAATGGCTGATAAAGATTCGCCATTTCAACACCCATGTCTCCACGTACCGCGACAAGGCCCTTATAGTTCTTTTTACGCGTAAAACTTAATAGTGTTTTCGCAAAATTAGTATCATCCTCAATAATGAGAATCACCCTATCACCAGGCTGAATATCATTCCTGTCGTCTTCGATTTCATTTGGGATATGATCCACAGTAAATCGCTCAGCCACAACTTTCTCTACCCTATCTACATAAATCGGTTGAACAATATCTTCTGTTTTTTGATCAGGTTTGGACTGTTCATCAACCATTTTACGGACAAAGGGCAATGAAAGTATAAATTCACTACCTACATGTTCCTTACTGGTCAATTCAATATCACCATCTAAAAGCTTTGCCAGCTCTCTACTTATCGAAAGGCCTAATCCCGTTCCACCAAACTTACGTCTGGTGGACCCATCCGCTTGCTGAAATGCTTCGAAAATGAGCCCCTGTTTATCCGGAGAAATCCCAATTCCAGTATCTGTAACCTTAAATAGAATATGTTTGCCCGATTCGTCCTTCGCTATTGTTAAAGTTACTTTACCTGTTGAAGTAAACTTAATCGCGTTTGAAAGTAGATTTTTAAGTATCTGCTCTAACCTCATTTTATCAGTATTGAAGTTTTGCAATGACTCCTCTACATCAATAATCAACTGAAGATGTTTATTCTTAGCTAATGGATTAAACAGAGATCGCATATCAGTTGCAATCTCTGCAATACTAACATCTCTGAATTCAAGCTTCATCTTACCTGCCTCAATTTTCGAAAGATCCAGTATTTCATCGATCAAACCAAGTAATCCTTGTCCAGAGCTTTGTATAACTTCTGCATATTCAATATATTCCTTGTCAAGCTCTTTATTTTCTGACATTAATTTTGACAGCAATAAAATAGAATTTAATGGAGTCCTCAACTCATGAGACATATTTGCCAGAAACTCAGATTTATACTTGGTACTCTGCTCCAATTGTTCTGCCTTCTGCTGTATATCGATATTTCTTTCCCGAATCAACTGGTTCTTTTCTTCTAGCAAACTTGTACGTTCCTCAAGCTCCTGATTGCTTTGCAAAAGTTCTTCTTGTTGAACTCTCAATTCCTCTTCTGAAGTCTGAATTCTTTGAGTTTGAGCCTCAAGTTCAGCATTTAACCCCTCAAGTTCGCGATGTTGTGCCTGCAATTCTTCTGCCTGCGCCTGTGTCTCTTCTAAAAATTCCTGCAGTTTACTCCGGTTTTGAGATACGTGAATAGCAACTCCAATATTATTGGAAATACTATTCAGAAAGTCAATCTGCAACGGGGTATAGGTTTGCAAAGAACCAAATTCCATTCCACCAATGATCTCTCCATCTCTAAAAATCGGTACAGCAATCACATTCCGTGGCTTTGTGCTACCTATGGTGTAACTAATCGTTAATTCTCCTTCTGGAATATCATTAATTAAGATTGATTTTCTGGACTTGATACACTGCCCAATCAAGCCCTCTCCAATTTTCAATCGTTTCCGCTTTTCATCCTCCATTAGCGCATACCCTCCTGTTAATTGAAGTGTTTCAGCATCCTCCTCATTAAGGTATAATGCCGCAACCTGACTATGCGTCCGCTCTACAATTTCTTCTATGATATCAGTTGAAAGTTCTTTTACAGTCTTTTCACCAACCATTTTATCATTTAATGCCGCAATTCCAGATTGCAACCATTCTTTATCCGCCAATAATGTAAAGGAATATTGCAACGATTCTGCCATCGTATTTAAAGAGATGGCCAAACTTCCCAATTCATCCTTTTCATTCTCATCTAACCGGATTTGATAATCTCCTTCAGAAATTCTGTTTGCGACACCTTGAATTGTAGCAATCCGGTTCTCCATTTCTTCTTTTTGATCCTGCAACTCTTTCTGTAGCCGGGTACGGGTATCGAAATCATAGGAAACTTTCCTATAAAAGAAGATCGTAATAATAATAGCAAGCAAAGCCGCTAGAATAATAAGAGAAGGAGTATAGCCCGCCAGTTTGTTCATGTTAGCGGTGCGTAAATCCAGCAATCGTTCTTCCTCCCCCTTCATCACTTTAATCAGATCTCTTGCAGAATCCATATAAGACTTTCCGTTGATCAGTTCAGAAACTCCTATCGCTCTCCCCCGCTCCTTATCTTCAATAGTCCGCTTTATAATATCCAATCTGCCATTAATAATCTCTTTCAGCTTCTGAACATTCCTTTGTTGAAATTCATTATCACGGGTCTCTGTCCTAATCTCATCCAATAAACCCAAGGCTCTTTGTTTCGCTCCTGTATATGGCTCAAGGAAATCTTTATCACTTGTTAAAAGAAATCCTCTTTGCCCTGTTTCAGCGTCAGTCAAAGCAGACACAACATTTTCAAGCTTCGCCATCACCTGATTACTATGCTTAACCATTTCTGCACTTTTAATCAGATTATTAATGCTTAAATACGAAGCCAGAGAAGTAATAAAAAGTATTAACAATGATAAGCCAAGGCCAATTCGCAGATTATTCCTTATATGTTTTTTACTCATAAGATTCTTTAATTTTATCAACATCACTAATCATATCCATAGGTAGTGTAAAATAAAACTCAGAGCCCTCCCCTAATTTGCTTTTTACACCAATTTGCCCCCCATGCCTATTAATAATTTCGGCCGATATATATAATCCGATTCCCAATCCCTGAAAATGAATTGCTGTCTCTTCTACTCTATAAAATTTTTCAAATACTGTTTGTTGCAGCTCCGGTACAATTCCAATCCCAAAATCACGTACACCAAGATATAGATCTCCATCATTCACATGTACATTGATCTGTATTTCATTTGTGCCGGGTGAATACTTTATTGCATTGGTGAGGAAATTAACAATTACCTGCTCGATCCTCATCTCATCAGCATAAATCTGTTGAGGAAAGGCTCCGTTTATAACAATTTTGAATTCTGGATTTGCCTGATGAATGACTTCAAGTACTCCCTCTAGCATTTGATCCAGCTCAAAATACTTTTTATTAAACTCTAGCTTCCCACTTTCTATTTTAGAAATATCCAGAAGTTCTGCAATAAGATCATTCAATTTATCTAGCTGTAATTGCGCTTTTATCAAGTGTTTTTTTACTGTTGCAAGATCCCCTTTCTCAATACTTCTAGCCAATAGCTGGACATATCCCTTTACACTAGTAAGAGGTGTTTTTAATTCATGGCTGGCAATACTAATAAACTCGTCTTTTTTTCTTTCTGCTTTTTTCCGGAATTCTATCTCATCCAACAAGGCCTTTTGAACTTCAATGAGTTTTCTGCTTTGTTCATAGATGCGATAAAATGTTTTCACTTTTAATAACAGAATATCCATATCCACGGGCTTGGTTATATAATCCAATCCCCCCGATGAATACCCTTTAGTAATAAATTTAAGTTCAGTGTTTGCCGCTGATAAGAATATAATTGCTGTTTCCTTCGCCTTACTATAGCCTGAAATTGCCTCCGCAACTTCAAAACCATCCATTCCCGGCATTTGTACATCTAAAATAATTAATACATACTCATTTTTAAGCACCTTTTTAAGTGCTTCCTCACCAGAGGATGCTGTATCAACTTCAAAATTATGTCGTTCCAGAACCTTCTTTAAAGAAATGAGGTTCTCAGGAGTATCGTCTACAATTAATATCATTATTAAAGATAAATAGGCGTTGAAATCAGAACCGAGCCTGGTTATTTGTTTATGTTAAATCTATACAAGTTTAAACATATAAACAACCTAATTCTCGCAAAAAAATTATAACCGTCCCGTATTAAATGTATCACCTTGATTGAAATCGCCTGTGTCAAAGCCCTTTTTGAACCAGTACATCCTCTGAGCAGAGGTACCATGGGTAAATGCATCCGGCACTACTTCACCTTGCGACTGTTGCTGGAGTTTATCATCCCCAATTGCATTTGCAGCAGTTAATGCTTCTTCAATATCTCCCTGATCTAATTTAAAGTTAGCCAGGTTTTGTGCATGATGCGCCCACAAACCAGCAAAGAAATCAGCCTGTAACTCTAGTTTGACCGACAATTTGTTATATTCTACTTCACTCATTTGTGCTCTTGCGCGCTGTACTTTTTCTGATATACCGAGCAGATTTTGTACATGATGTCCCACCTCATGTGCAATGACATAAGCTTGTGCAAAATCACCGGCAGCACCAAAGCGATCCTTTAAATCTTTATAGAAAGTTAAATCAATGTATACTTTATGGTCTGCAGGACAATAAAAAGGGCCAACCGCAGAACTGGCATTACCACATGCCGACTGAACACTATTGTCGAACAGTGTAAGAACCGGCGGTTCATATTCTCTTCCTAATCCTTTAAATTGCTCAATCCAAACTGAATCGGTAGACTCCAACACCCCCGCTACAAACTTGCCCTCGGCATCCTGTGGCACCCCGCGAGTCCCTTCTACACTTGCCTGCTGTCCGATAGGGAGCTGATTAACCAGACCGGAAAAGTCCTGTCCAAAAATAAGACCGAGTACCACAACGACAATAGCTGCACCGCCGCCAAGTACTTTTCCTCCACTCATTCCTCTCCTGTCATCAATATTGCCACTTCCTTTACCAAACCATTGCATAGAAATTCATTTTTAATTAGGTGAATTAAACTTTGCGGCAATTGTTATACCAAAACCAGAAGAAATAATATTTAACTGAACGCTACTATCGCTTTATGAATTCTTTTTATCGTTTCCACCGCACCAAGCGCAACAGCAATATCAAAGACACCTGGTCCAAACTTCCCTCCAACAAGCATAATCCTAAATGGCAACATTAGTTCTCCAGGTTTAAAATTATGTGCTGTAGCAAGTGTTTTAAACTGCTCTTCCAATTCTGGCCCTCTAAGTCCATCTGCTATTTCTAGTGCATAAGCTTCAAAAAACTTAGCTTTTTCAATACTCCACTTTGGCTTAACTGCATCTAAATCATATGATTCAGGCTCAACAAAAAAGTAAAGGCTTTGTGGTACAAAATCAGTTAAAAGGTTACAGCGGTCTTTAATTAGGTCAATAATTTTCTTTAAATACTGGTCATCAGTCAATACTGTACCTTGTTCTACAAAAGCTTGTTTCACAACTGGAAGCAATATTTCTGCATTCGCCTTTTTAATCCACTCATGGTTATACCATTTGGCTTTTTCAAAATCAAACTTTGCTCCTGCCTTACTAATTCTTTCTAATGAGAATTTTTCTATAAGTTCATTCAATGAGAAGATCTCCTGATCCGTACCATCATTCCAACCAAGCATGGCTAATAGATTAACAAATGCCTCCGGCATAAAGCCCAGCTCTCTAAACCCCTTAGTCAGGTCCCCAGTTTTAGGATCCGTCCAGTTTTGTGCATATACAGGAAAGCCTAACCTATCACCATCTCTTTTGCTCAATTTACCATTTCCATCTGGTTTTAAGATTAGTGGTAAATGTACCCATGCTGGCATATCATCTTCCCACCCTAGATATCTCCATAAAAGAATATGAATTGGTGCTGAAGGAAGCCATTCTTCGCCTCTGAAGATATGACTGATTTCCATAGCCTTATCATCTGCCACTACAGCAAGGTGGTAAGTAGGCATCCCATCTGCTTTCAGTAAAACTTTATCATCAACCAAGTTCGTATCGAAACTAACATGTCCTCGAATCATGTCCGTAAAAGACACCGTTTCATTTTCAGGCATTTTAATGCGCACAACATAAGGCGTGTTATTAGCCAATAGATTCGCCACTTCTGCTTCAGTAAGTGTAAGTGAATTTCGCATCCTTCCACGGGTTGCTAATCCATATGTAAAATTTGGAATTTCTTTTCTTTTAATATCCAGGTCCTCAGGGGTATCAAAAGCATAATAAGCATATCCATCAGCAATTAACTGATCTGCATACTGCTTATAAGTAGCTTTACGCTCGCTTTGACGATATGGACCAAATGCACCTTCTTTTGCAGGACTTTCATCAGGAACAATTCCACACCAGTCCAGGCAAGAAGCAATATACTCCTCTGCTCCTTCCACAAAGCGGGTCTGATCAGTATCCTCAATACGTAAAATAAACTTTCCGTTGTGCTTTTTTGCAAACAGATAATTAAACAACGCGGTACGCACACCACCCAAATGTAGTCCCCCTGTTGGACTAGGGGCAAATCTTACTCTTACTTTCTTTTCCATGATTACGAACTACAAAGATATATTTTTTAGTGCTTTAGTATTCCATTGAACAAATTTTGTAATGCAAACAATTAAAAGGCCTTACTTTTAGCAAAAAAACACACCCAAACACCTTATAGACAAATGGTTACCAATAAACAACCTATGATTTATATGAGTCTTGTATGACTCTGCAATGAGTCTCATATGGGTATTTATGGGTTAGACGCCTTTAAAACACACTTAAAGGTGCCTTTAATGCCTTTTATTATTTAACTCGTTTCACTGCATTTTCAAATGCTATTTTGTAATTTGCCCATATATTAACATGAATCCATACGAAAAAAAACGCCGCTGGAAATTCTTTCTGCTCATCTTTGCCATTGTGATTGGCACTGCTTCTGTTTTTTACAGCGACTTTTTTGTAAAAAAAATGGAGCGTGAGGAGCAGCTTCAATTCCAATTATACGTAAAAGTGACGGAACAATCTTTAGCCATGTACGATGACGATCGTTATACAAGTTTGATTGATCTAATCAGAACAAATACAAAGTTACCTGTTATAATGATTGATTCAGAAGGAGCCATTTTAGCCTATCAGGGCCTTGATTCAACTAAAACAAATTATGAAGTAGAAAAACAGCCCAATAAAACCTATGATCCAGGATATTTTGCAAGGGAACTTAACAAAATGAAAACTCAGCATCCTCCTACTCCAATCATTGGTCTAGATGGAACACGCTGGTATATTTATTATAAAGATTCGGCAACCTTAACCCAACTTCGCTATTTCCCTTATATACAATTAGCTGTGATTGGTTTATTTTTAATTACTGCCTATGTAGCTTTTAGTTCAGCAAGAAAAGCGGAACAAGATCAGGTTTGGGTAGGTATGGCCAAAGAAACTGCTCATCAGTTGGGAACACCAATATCTTCTCTGATGGCCTGGGTTGAATTGATCAAATCAAGGTTTGACGCAGAAGAAGACCCATTGATAGCAGAAATGGAGAATGATATTAAGCGGCTGGAGGTGATCACCGATCGATTCTCTAAAATAGGTTCAAAGCCTATTGTAGAGGACCATGTGGTTTATACTGTTATTTATAATTTTGTAGAGTATTTTAAACTCCGAATTTCGGATAAAATCATTTTTAAAATTGCAGGTGATGAACAAGTCCGTGCACTGTTAAATGTACCCTTATTTGACTGGGTGATTGAAAACCTACTAAAAAATGCAGCAAATGCGATTGAAAATGAAGGGCACATAACTATAGACATTATTGAAAACCTGGCCAAGGAAGAGGTCTTCATTGATGTTACTGATACCGGAAAAGGGATTACACGATCAAAGTTTGATGCTGTTTTCCAACCGGGATACACAACACGCAAACGTGGATGGGGCCTTGGCTTATCATTAACAAAAAGAATTATCGAAAATTACCATAATGGACAAATCTTTGTAAAAGATTCAGAACTTGGCAAAGGAACTACCTTTCGTATCATTTTAAAAAGCAGTATTACTTATGAACCGACCACAAACACATGAGTATCCCGTATGGGCAGAGCAATACATTAGCCTTGTAGAAGGAGATGTAATGGAATTATTAAAAAAACAGGCCTCCGAGTTTTCGGATTTTATAAATAGTCTGATTGAAAAGGCCGATTATGCCTACGCACCCGGGAAATGGACAATTAAGCAATTAATTGGTCATATTATAGATACTGAGCGGATTCTTGTATATCGTCTGACTTGTTTTGCCAGAGGAGAAAACCATGCTTTACCCGGCTTTGAAGAAGATGATTATGTTGTTAATGCTCATTTTCAGGACAGAAGCTTACTTAGTTTATCAGAAGAGTTTGCTTTATTGAGAAAAGCAAATATTTATTTGTTCGATTCACTTTCAGAAAAAGAGCTTAACAGAAGCGGAACTGCTTCTGAAAGGCAAATTACAGTGAGGGCGCTACTTTATGTGATCGCTGGCCATATTATTCATCATACACAAATTATCAAAAGCCGTTACTTATGATCTGGTTCAATGAATTTAGTCCGGAACAACTAAATGACCGTCCAAAAAACCACATGGGCGCTTTTCTTGATATTAAATTTACTCAAGTCGAGAATGATACATTAACAGCAACTATGCCCGTAGATGAGCGCACACACCAGCCAGCAGGAATATTGCACGGGGGAGCTTCTGTTGTACTCGCTGAAACACTTGGAAGTGTGGCTTCTTATATGTGTATAGATCCGGAGAAGTATCAGGCCGTAGGCCTTGAAATCAATGCAAACCACTTACGTCCTGTTAAGTCAGGCCTTGTTACCGGAATATGCAAACCACTTCATATCGGTGCAAAAACCCATGTTTGGGAAATTAAAATTTACAGTGATAAGGGAAAAATGAATTGCATAAGCCGACTAACAGTAGCTATTATTAAAAAGGCTTAATAAATAAGTTTACGCCGGATTTCAATCGACTATTTTATTTCAATTGGAAGCTCGATTAATGTTTTATCCCATCCCAAAATCAGGTTAGCTCCTCGAGCATTCGACGTAAAAGTTATAGAGAAGTTTTCTAAGGTCTTATCCAAAGATTTTACAGGAACTTCCGTTCTCAAAACGTCCTTAGTCTCGTCGTAAGTAAATGCGCCCCAACGATCTATCTGTTTATTGACAATCAGAGTCCATTTATCCTTATTTGGAAAAGCAAATAAGCTATAAGTGCCCGGCTTAACAGTCTTGCCTCCTATTTTTACCCGCTTATAAAATTTAATCTCAGTATTCTCATTGGCTCCTAATCGCCACACTTTTCCATACTGCTCTAATACGCCAAAAACCTCACGTCCTTTTTTCGCTGGTCTGGAATAAATTACTTTAATCAAAGGCAAAGAGCCATCTTTAGCTTTTGCTACATTGAGTGGAAAATAAACGATATCAGCAGGACTGGAATCAATCGGCGAAAACTTCAGATCCTGAGCTTTCGCCGTAAAGACGAAAAGTATAAATACTCCGATAAAATTTATTCCTTTCATCATAAATTGCCTTAAATGATTAAGAACTAAGACTAATACTCACGTCCTTTAACAATGCCGTTCAAGAAAACTGCACCGAATATAAATCCGATAATTCCACCTAAAATAGACCAACCGAAACTACAAGTTATAATTGCAGCAGTCAAAATACCAAAAAACAGGCCTAAAACATAGTAAACCCAGTCTAAACTATTGTTGTTCTCTTCTTTAATCATTATAGTAATACTTAGGCTCCAAAGATATTGATTTATTTTATAAAGGAGGATTACATGTCAGCTTTTCGTCAATTAATTAAAAAAACAATCTTCATTCACAAAAACTAATCAATCGATTGATTAGTTTTGTTCCCCATAATTCTTTTAATGGAAAAGACAGACAAAAAAGCAAGTATCCTTGAAGCAGCAGAAAGGCTTTTCTCTGAGCTAGGTTACGAAGCTACATCAACCCGCCAGATCGCGAAAGAAGCCTCGGCAAATATGTCTATGATTAACTATTACTTCGGCTCAAAAGAAGGCGTTTTCATGGAAATTATGTCCAAAAGAGTTGCAGACTTTGGCTCACAACTTAACAGTATAAACGAAGAGAAACTTCCATGCATGGAAAAACTCTTAAAAGTAATCGAAGGCTATGCAACAAGAATAATGTCCAATCATAGCTTTCACAAAATGATGCACCGGGAATTCTCTCTTCCACATAGGCCCGAAATGTTCTTAAAGATAAAGAATGCTATGGGGGCAAACCTGACAATAATTGAACAGATCATCAATGCTGGCATCACAGAAGGGAGTTTCAAACAGGTAGATGTAAGAATGCTGATTGCAACAATCATGGGCACAATAAGTAATGTTGCTGTCTCTCCTGCAAAAATCACCTATGGTACAACGTTGGACATTAACAGAATCGAGGATAAGAAACTCATTACGGACAGATTAATCGCTCATTTAAAAGACCTTATTGTCACCTTTTTAACCCCTAAAAATGACACGTAAATCAATTCGACTAGGCTTTATAACTTCTCTCATCCCCGGGCTCCTTTATGCTCAGGATATCAAAAAATTAAGTCTGCCTGAAGCTATAGCTCTCGGAATAGAAAACAGCAAAAATTTAAGGCTTTCACAGAATAAAATTGATCAAGCTATTGCAAAATTAAATACAGTAAAAGATAATGCACTGCCTACAGCAAAGGCATCTTTTCTCTACAATCATGCAGAAATTCCCACAAATACATTAAGTATTGGTGGGGGCAACCCTATTCATTTACCCAAACGTGCAGATGCATTCGTAGGAACTGCTGCTGTCGAAGAACTCATTTATGGCGGCGGAAAATTGAGATATGCAGAGGAATCTACTCGACTCCTTGCTGAAGCGGCAAAGCTTGATGCTGACAAAAACCAGGAAGAAATCAGCTATGCTGTTATTAACACTTATTACTCCCTATTTAAAGTTATTCAGAGCAAAAAAGTCATTGCTCAAAATCTTGAATCAATAGATAGTCAGCTAAAACAGTCGCAGCGCTTTTTTGAACAGGGGATTGTTACTAAGAATGATGTATTACGGTTTCAACTTCAACAAGCAAATGTGTCCCTTACAGACCTGGAAGCAGAAAACAACAGAAGAATAATTAATTACAATCTAGATATACTGCTTGGATTAAATGAAAACACAGAAATTGAAATTGCCGAACCCGATGCTGCACTTAAAACTAATGCCCCATTGAATTCCTATCTAGAATTAGCTTTCTCCGACAGACAAGAGCTTAAACAACTTGACTTGCAGAACAAAGTGGCAGATGTGAATATAAAGTCAGTTAAAGCCAATACATTACCAACAGTTGGTGTTGGCGCAAACTTATATTATATCAACCCAAGTGGAAAATTCATTCCCCCAACAGATCAGTTCGTTATGCCTTTTACATTAGGTGCCAATGTATCATGGAATATAGGAAATTTATGGACAAATAAAAACAAAGTTACTGAAGCGAGAATTCATCAAAAGGAAATTGATCTGCAGAGGAGTATTGTCTCTGATCAATTAAAAACAGAAGTCAACAGAAACTATCAGAATTATCAATTGTCTTTAAAAAAGATTAAAGTCCTTGAAACTGCAATTACTCAAGCCACTGAAAATGATAAGTTACTGGCATCAAAATACAAAAACAATGTTGCCTCAGCTATTGATCGGATTGATGCAGAAACTTTGTTATACCAGGCAAAAATCAATTTAGAAATTGCCAAAGCTGATGCTGGCTTAGCATATTATAGCCTACTTAAATCTACTGGAAAAATTTCTCATTAACACCAAAACAAATCAGGCAATGACAACTGAAAAGAAAAAAAAGAATAAAATAATTCCAATCATATTAGGAGTGCTCATCCTTTTTGGTGCCATATTTGGCATTAAAGAATATATCTATTACAGCAAGCACGTTGATACGGATGATGCGCAGATTGATGGAGATATCAGTCCGGTTGTAGCTCGTGTTGGCGGATATATAAAAGACATTAAATTCGAAGAGAATACAAAGGTTAATGAGGGTGATGTGCTTGTTACGCTGGATGACAGGGACTATAAAATAAAATTGGAACAGGCAATTGCAGGTCAAAAAGGTGCAAATGCAGGAGTTGATGTTTCTCAATCTCAGATTGTAGCTACCGCAGCTAATACAAGCACTGCAAAAGCCAATATTGAAGCTGCAAAAGTTAAATTAAATCTTGCTCAAAAAGATTATGAACGATATCTGAATCTGGTAAAAGATGGATCCGTTACTCAGCAACAATTTGATCAGGTAAAAGCCCAGAAAGAATCTGCCCAGGCTGCATTTACTGCTGCAAATGATCAGTACCACGCTGCTGTAAAGCAAGTGGGCACCACACAATCTCAACTTGCAGTAAGCAACACTGGTGTTACTCAGCGTCAAGCAGATGTAGATTTTGCGAAACTACAATTATCTTATACAGAAATCAAAGCTCCAACTACTGGTATCGTCTCTAAAAAAAATATACAGAAAGGTCAATTGATACAACCTGGTCAATCGTTGTTTGCAATAGTAAACGACAATAGCATTTATGTTACTGCAAACTTTAAAGAAACGCAATTGGAGGATATAAAAGTCGGTTCTAAAGTTAAAATAGAGGTAGATGCCTATCCTACAGAATCTGTTGAGGGTGAGGTCTACAATTTCGCACCTATTACCGGTGCAAAAGGATCTTTACTCCCTCCCGATAATGCTACTGGAAACTTTGTTAAAGTAGTGCAGCGAGTTCCTGTAAAAATAAAAATCACAAAAGCTCAAAAGGCAGTCCTTGAAAAGCTTCGTCCTGGTATGAGCGTTAAGGTTTCTGTTTCGATAAAAAGCTAACCGATGGCCGAGCAAGGTTTAAAAAAATGGATTATTACTTTTACCGTGATTACGGCTTCATTACTGGAGCTGATTGACACCACGATTGTAAACGTAGCGATCCCTCAAATACAAGGTAACCTGGGAGCAACACTTGAAGATGTAGCCTGGTTATCTACGGGCTATGCAGTTGCCAATGTAATAATATTGCCGATGTCAGGATGGCTCGGCAGCCGTTTTGGCCGTAAAAACTACTTCCTTTTTTCAATTATTCTGTTTACCGTAGCATCATTCCTTTGTGGAAATGCGACCAATCTTGAAGAACTTATAGCCTTCAGAATCCTGCAGGGACTTGCAGGAGGAGGCCTGATTTCAACAGCCCAGGCTATACTAATCGAGACCTGGCCAAGAGAAGATGTAGGTATCGCCACAGCCTTATTTGGACTTGGAGCCGTAGTAGGGCCAACTGTTGGCCCTACTATTGGCGGTTATTTACTCGAAATCAGCTCCTGGCCACTAATCTTTTATGTAAATATTCCGGTCGGAATTCTTGCAGCATATTGTACATATATGTTTGTCAGGGAGACTCCAAAAGATGGAAAAGGAATGCCCGTAGACTGGTGGGGTATCATTTTACTCGCCATAGCTGTGGGTAGTTTACAAACCGTACTGGAAAAAGGGGAAAGTGAAGATTGGTTTGCCACACCCTACATTACAGCACTGGCAGTAACTTCAGTCCTGGGCTTACTACTATTCATTTGGAGGGAACTGAGCACTGACCACCCGATTGTAAACTTTAAAATCATGCGCCACAGGAGTTTTTCGGTGGGAATGTTTACTTCATTTATATTAGGATTTGGATTATATGGCTCGGTATTCGTATTCCCTGTATTTTGTCAGAATCTATTGGGCTTTTCTCCTCTACAGACCGGAGAACTCTTATTTCCAGGGGGATTATGTACCATTGTCATGATGCCCTTTATAGGTATTATGTTGAAGAAAAACATCCCGGCACAGTTCATGGCAACGATAGGGATGTTCTTATTCTTCGTATTCTGCTCTATGCTAAGCAAATCAACCTTGCAATCAGGAACGGGCGATTTCTTTCTTCCTTTGATTATTCGTGGTATTGGAATGGCCCTGTTATTTGTTCCATTAACAACTCTGGCTATCCAGGATTTAAAAGGGGCTGAAATAGGTCAGGGTTCCGGATTAAATAATATGATGCGACAACTTGGAGGATCATTTGGTATTGCAGCTTTGACAACATTGATACATGTACGCCAAGGCTTTCACAGAAGCAACCTTTTAGTTAACGTAAATGAATACAATCCAGCCTTTAATGAACGGTTCAACGGATTTGTAAACAGTTTTATGGCTAAAGGCTATACCTATCTGGACGCCAAAACACTGGCAATTAAAGCAATTGAAGGCACAGTGACAAAACAATCACTCTTACTTACTTATAGTGATGCTTATTGGGTTGCAGGACTCATTTTATTATGTTCGATTCCTTTACTTTATTTACAAAAGTTTAAAAAGAACGTTGCAGTCCCTGCCGATCTTCATTAATAAAAAACGGCCGTTAGACAACTAACGGCCGTTTTACCTCAAAAAAATTAACAATTAAACTGCAAAAATCAGTGCCTCCACTAAAAATCTGCATATCCTTAAAAGACTTTATTGAATCTCTATTCATCTAAGTTACCAGTTTTTATCATCAAATCAAAATAATTTATTGCCTAAAAAAGGCGTTATTTGGAACATTTTTGCTAGATTAAGCGCGAAAATATTTCGCCTAAATTATGATGCAAAAACAACGAGCAAAAGGTCAGAGAGAGTCTATATTTAATAATGAAGTCGTATCCCGGTTCGAACTTTATAATAGCCTTTTCCTTACCCTTCCGTTCTACAAAGTTAAAGACACCGGTACTTTATTACCCCTATTTATCAAATACTGCGAAGATGGAGTGAATAACCACGATACTCCTGCAGATATTATTAATGCATTTTTTAAGAAGTATACACAGAACCACTCAAACAAAGACATTATCGACCTCCTTTTCCGCTTTATTCAATATATAGAGCGCCAGGTTGTACTATTTGATGCGGTAGAGGATGCTTCCTTCAATAAGTTAAATGCAGCTGATGAGCATAATGCTTTGTTATCTTACCTAAAAAAGGGTGTAGACAATAAAGCGCTTAATGATAAGATTGAAAAGCTTATCGACGAGTTTTCTCTTCGTCTGGTATTGACTGCACACCCAACTCAATTCTATCCTGGAAGTGTTCTTTCAATCATAACCGACCTTACTACGGCTATCAAGACCAATGATATTACAACCATTAACCTCTTGTTGCACCAGTTAGGAAAAACACCTTTCTTTAATAAGAAATCACCAACTCCGGTTGATGAGGCACTAAGTCTTGCCTGGTATTTAGAAAACGTATTTTATTTTGCCGCAGCAAATATTCAATCAGAGATTGATAAAAGCCTGAATGATTATAACCTTGAGTCGAAAAAGATCGTCGAACTTGGATTCTGGCCTGGAGGAGATAGAGATGGCAATCCAAATGTACATACAGATTCCACAATACAGGTTTCTAAAATGTTACGCCAAATCCTATTCCGTTGCTATTACCGCGATTTCAGAAACCTTAAACGCCGAATTACATTTAGAGGTGTTGAAGAACCAATTGCAATCATACAAGACGTTTTATATAAAAATGCCTTCGATCCGAACATTGCAATGGAGAACATTGCGGATTTCCTGATTGAAAACCTCAATAAAATCCTGACTACATTAACTGAAAATCATGATGGTTTATTTGCTGATTTGGTGACAGACCTAATCAGAAAAGTAGAACTTTATGGTAGCCACTTCGCATCATTAGACATCAGACAGGATAGCCGTGTGTTAAGAAACGTTCATACATTCTGCCGCCAAAGCAAGCCAATTGTTTCTCTTTTCCCAGAGAATTATAATAGCCTTCCTGAAGCTGAAAAAATTAAAAATCTATCCTTCAAAAGCGCTAAATTAAATTACTCCGATGCGAATGATCCATTGATTGATGATACGTTACAGACCATAGCAGAAATCAAACAAATTCAGGAAAGTAGTGGAGAATTGGCCTGTCACCGCTTCATAATTAGTAATTGTCAGCAAGCAAGTGACATCCTTCAACTGGTCGAGTTATTTCTTTGGAGTGGCTGGGAAGAAAATGATCTTTCAATTGACTTTGTTCCATTGTTTGAAACCGTACATGATCTTGCTGACGCTGCAGAAATCATGAATACACTATATGCACATCCTTTCTACAAGAAACATCTGAAAAGAAGAGGAAATAAACAGCATATTATGTTGGGCTTTTCCGACAGCACCAAAGACGGAGGTTATTTAATGGCTAACTGGTCAATTTTTAACGCAAAAGTTTCCCTTACAAAAACAGCAAACGAGCATAACATACAACTTGCATTTTTTGACGGACGCGGAGGCCCTCCTTCTCGTGGTGGTGGTAAAACACACCGTTTCTATGCCTCTATGGGTAAAGAAATTGCCAACAAAAACATACAACTAACTGTACAGGGCCAAACCATCAGTTCTCAATTTGGATCAATTGATAGTGCAGAGTTTAACATTGAACAATTAATTAATGCTGGAATATCTGCAGGTATTAAAGAAACACACAACATTCTTTTAGATCCCCTGCACAAAGGATTACTTGATACAATGGCCGAAGACAGTTATGAAGCTTATGTTTCCCTACGTCAACACCCATTGTTTTTAACTTATCTGGAGAAATTCTCTCCTCTCCCACTTCTATCTAAAATAACCATTAGCAGCAGACCGGTAAAACGTAACTCTGGCGGCTCATTGAAACTAGAAGACCTTAGAGCAATTGGCTTTGTAACAGCATGGAGCCAGTTAAAACAAAACATTCCAGGTTTCTATGGAATGGGAACGGCTTTAAAAAACCAGGAAGATCAAGGTAATTGGGATAAAGTAGTAAAAACATATGAGGAGTCAGGCTACTTCAAAACCATTATCGACAACTGTATGATGTCTATGAGCAAATCTGACTTCTCTATCACTGCACATTTTGCAAATGATAAAGAATATGGTGCATTTTGGAAAACGCTTTATGAAGAATTTAAGCTCTCTAAAACAATGTTATTGAAACTATCGGGCCACACTACTCTAATGGAGAATTACCCCGTTGAAAAGACCTCTATTGCAGTGAGAGAGAAGATTGTTTTACCTCTTGTATTAATCCAGCATTATGCTTTGGAGCAACTACAAAATGAAATAACTGACGAAGAACAACAATCATACGAAAAATTAGCAATTAGGACGGTATATGGTATTGTAAATGCTGGCCGGAACCTTGCATAATCAACTCGGCATAGCAGTACCTGATCATAAAAAAAGCGAACCAATATGGTTCGCTTTTTTTATTGTCTTAATAACTAAAATTAATGTCTATCTATCGATTGAGCCCATTACCTTCTGACCAAAGGCATTTAATGCATCTTTTTCAAGAGCACCCGCTTTTACACTTTCATGTACTTCCAGTGCACCGCAGATATTGGTGATCATTTCACCCGCTACATCAACTTCTTCCTCACTCACACCTCTGAACTCACAAAAAGCTTCTAACACATTTAGTGTTGCTTGAAGGTCTTCAGACGTAGTATTTTGGAATAATTGTCTAATAACTGGAATCTTCATTATTTTATCTTATTAAATAGTTCGCCTAAAACTTCTGCTTTGTTGGTTTGCACCTGATCTACCAATGCTCCTCCTTCAAAAGCTGCAAACGTTGGTAAATTGTCAACATTAGCAAGCTTACGAGAACCCGGAAGTTTTTCCGCGTCCACAATTAAGAAGGTAACATCTTCGTTTTCAGCAGCTAGTTTCTTGAATTTTGGTTTCATGATTCTGCAGTTTCCACACCATGATGCGGCATACTGAACCATTACTTTGTTGTTTTCAGCAACATATTGTTGAAGATTATCTTCTGTTAATTCTAAAAACATATTTCTCCTTTTTTATTAATTAGCGCTCAGGTATTCTGCAACGCCAGTTCTGTTAGCGCTCATTGCTTCTTTACCTTCTTCCCAGTTTGCAGGACATACTTCGCCATGTTTCTGAACGTGAGCATAAGCATCAATTAAGCGCAAATATTCTTTTACATTTCTACCTACAGGCATATCATTAACACTTTCGTGGAATACTTTACCAGTCTCATCAACCAGATAAGTTGCTCTGTAAGTTACATTTGAACCTGTGAACGACTCATTTCCTTCTTCATCATATTCAACTTCTTGTTCTACAATACCCAAAATGTTAGCTAAATGCCTGTGAGTATCCGCTAAGATTGGATAAGTAACACCTTCAATACCACCATTATCCTTTGCTGTGTTTAACCAGGCAAAGTGAACTTCATTTGTATCGCATGAAGCACCAATTACAATTGTATTTCTTTTTTCGAAGTCAGGAAGAGCAGCCTGAAATGCATGTAATTCTGTCGGGCAAACAAAAGTAAAATCTTTTGGATACCAGAATAATAAAACTTTTTTCCCTTTGCTTACAGCCTCTTCAAATATATTGATTTTTAAATCATCGCCCATTTCGGACATTGCATCGATACTAACACTTGGGAATTTTTTACCTACTATTGCCATAATTATATTTTGTTTTTATTGTTGATTTTTTGATAGCGCAAAGGTAAAGCTATCCTTAGTCAAAAACAACCAGATCACAGATATAACACATACTTAATCTTGATACGCATATAGATGAAAACTATATCTTAGAACAACAAATTAGTTTAATACTATTGATTTTTAAGCGTTTGTTCGAAGAGTTTAAATACCCTTTTGTATTCATCAGTCCAGCTACTGGGAATCACAAAGCCATGATCTTCAACAGGATAAACCGCAAGCTCCCAATTGTTTTTTCCCAATTCAATCAACCGCTGCGAAAGTCTTACCACATCCTGAAAATGTACATTTACATCAACCATCCCGTGACACATGAGTAAATGCCCCCTAAGTCCTTCAGCAAAATAGATTGGAGAACTTTGTTTATATGCCTTTTCGTCATTAAAAGGCTCATTTAAAATATTCGAAGTATAACCCTGGCTATAATGTGCCCAATCCGTAACCGACCTTAAAGCCGCTCCACTTGAAAAAACATCTCCCTCTTTAAATAACCCCATCAAAGTGATAAAACCTCCGTATGAGCCTCCATATAACCCCACATGCTTAGGATTCACCCCGTAATTATCAACAAGCATCTTAACACCATCCACCTGATCAGTCAGATCCTTTCCTCCCATATGCCTGTAAATACCTGTCCTATGATTTCTTCCATAACCAGCACTTGCTGTATAATCAATATCAATTACAGTGTACCCGTTGTCTGCAAGCATATTATTAAACATATACTCCCTTGAATATTGGCTCCACCAATAATGTACGTTTTGTAAATACCCGGCGCCATGCACAAAAACAACTGCAGGGCGGTTAGGGTGAGGGATCTTTGCGGGATAAACTCTGGCATACACATCATCTCCGTATCTGTTTTTAAAAACAACGAGATCCGGTGTACGCCATGGATAAGAATCAAATTCTGCCGTTGTAGATCTGGTCATCCTTACCGCTTTTGCTCCAGCTTTATTAGGTTGTAAATACAACTCCCAAGGCTTATTCATGTAGGAGTAATTAATAGCCAGCCATTTTTCATCCGGAGATAGCAGCACCTCATTCCCACCTTTCATACTAGTTAACTGCTCCATTTTTCCACCATCAGTACTCAACTTATAGAAATGGGTAATTCCCGGATGCTCTTTATTTGCTTTAAAATAAAAGTACTTCTTGTCTTTTGAAAGTTGTAATTCCTGTACCTCCCATTTACCCGAGGTAAGTTGCTTTTTCTCCCCGGAGTGTACGTTGGCAACATAGATATGAGCATATCCACTTGCTTCACTTCTGTAATAAATCCGATCTTCATCTAACCATGAAACCTCTCCAACTCCCGGCCCACCTATCCAGGCTTCATCACGCTGTCTATCAATATTCTCAAGCTTTCCTGTGCTCGCGTCCAGCTTTAGCAACCACAAATCCTTATTATCCTGAGCTAGAGCAATCATTACAGCAGCAGAGGCTTTCTCATTCCAATACGGCCCCTTTAAGTCAATGCTTCGATCTACATTTCTTTCTTTACGCTCCTCTAGCTCTGATGGATAATCCTTTAGATAATCAGGGAGGTCCTTTATCCCCGGAATCCCTCGTATTTTAATTTTGTAAGTCGTATCGTTATTAACATCATACACATAATTTTCCGATGATGGCAGAAGACTTCCGACCTTTGTTCTAGCAACAAGGTCTTCAGTATAACCAGACGCTGTAACATAATTGGGTACAATTGTATTTTTCTCTCCCCGAGGACCAATACTGAGCTGATAAGAAATATAAGATGCATCCGGACTAACCACAATATTCTGAATCCCTTTTTCCCCAATATAAACGGGCTTCAACCTGCTGGTAGAGTCACGTTGAGCTCTCCGCCTAGATTTCTCCTTATTTTCTGTTCTGATTACTTCAAAAAGGGATTTTTGCTGCTGATTTAACCAGCTTCCCTGCTCACCTGAAGCTTTTTCTGCAGACTTATCTTCAGCCTTGACAAAATTAGTCAGCTGCTTTAATTCCGCGGTTTTAATATTAAGCTCAAAAACATTTTCATTCTTCTGGAAAACTATATGTCCATTGCGCAAAAAACGGGGATTACTTTCATACTCCAGGGTACTGGTTAGTCGTACCCCTTTTTTGTTTTTTACATCATAAGCGTAAATATCGCCTCCCTTTTCTGCAATACCCCAGGAACGACCTGAATTATACTCGTAATCCATTCCGACAGCCCTTTCAGCAGACTTTTTATCTGCTTTTTTAACTTTACCAGATGAAACATCCAATGCATAACATTCAGCTGTATCTTTTCTTTCTGGATTCCACTCAAAAAAAACGGTTTTGCTATCAGATGACCAACGGTAACCTGATGGAGAAGGGCCAATCCACTTCTGGTCTCTCATAATTTTCTCAACGGATAGCGGGCCCAGCTGCTGAGCGCCAGCAGAGGAAAATATAAAACATAAAAAGACCGTTAAATACCTCATCAATAAACTCTTTATCTGATAACCCTTCCTGTTTTGTCAATACTCACGGTAAATGGATTCAAATACTCCTCAATCAAAACAGCAAACTCCCTTCTGGAGATCGGTCTGTTCAAATCATAATTACCCTTAAAATGGTATTGCTTCTCCCATTTCTTTTTGACAAGCTCCTTCGTGCTTTCAGGAGACTTATTTCCGACCATAGAAACCAAACTAATTGTAGAGCCTATAGTCATCTTTTCCTCCTTATAGTCGTCAAACCAAATCTGAGCCTTATAATAAAATTCTTTTATAGGTTCCTTCACCTCTGCAGTCGTCACTTCCTGATCTGGCATAAAATTAGCCTGTCGGTTCGCAAATCCGGCTTTCAAAAAACCCGACAAGCCAACATACTGAATTGCAGTCCAATTTGGGTCACCAAATTCAATATCTGCAAAAGGAACTATTGCAAGTTTATAATTCAACAGTTCTTTCTGAACAATTTTAAGATCGGCAAGAGAGGTTTTTGTTTTAAAAAAAACCACATAAGCTGCAGTTGCACCTCCTGCCTGCCCGGCGGCAAGACTCTCATGCTTTCTATCCAGCATAATCAGATTTTCTTGTTCGGGAATCTGAAAATTGGATAAAGGAATAATATTCGCATTTGAATCCCCTAATTCATATCCTGCACTAAGACTCATTCTATAAAGATTATCATTGTAATTAAATGGCCTCCATAATTTTTGCTCTATGTCAGGCAGGTTTGTACCGTCTGCATTCACCAAAACCTCAGCTTTAATCGTCCTCCCATCAGCAAGTAAAACATTCCAGTTATTTCCGGAACGCTTAATTCGGGAGGGCTTTACACTTCGTATTACAGTAAGATTTTTAAGACTATCTACCCATACTTTAAGCACTTCATTTGCTCTGACCTGATCAATTAGAATTTTACCATTATTATCTGTAATTGCTTTTGAAACAGGCATTCTTTTCAAGAACTGAGCCTCAAGACCTGTGCTCATACTTTTGCCTGAGATTGAAACATTCAATCCCGATTTCTGAATCAACATTAATGTTTTAACCCCTGATATTGCCGATTGAAAGCCGGCTCCAATGGCATTACTCCCATTACCTATGACCAGCACTCCGGTTTTAATGGTTTGTCCTACTGCAATCTGTGTAAACACCGAAACCAACAAAACAATAAATAATCCCTTTTTCATCTGTATATTTAAGTCTTTATAATCTGTCAGATCAATTTAATGAATTTAATAAGCTCGCTATGGCCCAAATCTTCGACTCCGTTTTTGAAGCACAGCAAAGACATAAATATACGCTTAGAAACACCAATGCTGCGCAAAGAATTCAAAAATTAAAATCTTTAAAAGCCGCTATTGAAAAAAATGAGCCTCATATTTATGATGCACTGCAAAGTGATTTAAGAAAAAGTCAGTTCGAAGCAGCGGTAACAGAAGTGATATTTATTTATGGTGAAATTGATTTTGCTATAAAAAATCTGGGTAAATGGATGAAGCCAAAGCATGCAGGAAAAAGCATGGTCAGCTTGATGGCAAAAAATAGAATTTACTATGAACCAAAAGGTGTTTGTCTGATTATTTCACCCTGGAATTATCCTTTTCAGCTCATGATGTCTCCTTTGCTTTCAGCAATTGCAGCGGGTAACTGTGCCATATTAAAACCGTCTGAGTTAAGCCCTGCAACAAGCAACATTATAGGCAAAATAATAAAGGAATGCTTTGATGAACAGGAAATCTGTTGCTTTGAAGGCGACGTATCTGTATCTACAGCGCTGCTTAAATTGCCATTTGATCATATCTTCTTTACCGGAAGTCCGGCTATAGGTAGAATTGTGATGGAAGCTGCTGCCAAAAATTTAACATCGGTAACACTAGAGCTGGGAGGCAAATCACCTACAATAATCGATCAGGAAGCTAATCTTAAAAATGCAGCAGAAAAAATCGCATGGGGTAAACTGGTCAATGCCGGGCAGACTTGTATTGCTCCCGATTACGTATTGATCCCAGAAAACAGACAGGAAGAGTTTATCAGGGAATACAATATTGCAACCCAGCGAATGTTCTTTAAGAACCCACAGGAGATTAATGAAGATATTTATGCAAAAATCATTAATCACAAACATTTTAAGAGGATAATCGCTCTTATAGACGATGCGAGCGCTAAAGGAGCAAAAGTATCTTTAGGGGGGCAATATCAGGAGGAAGTTCAAACCATAAATCCAACAGTACTTACAAAGCTGCCGGCAAATGCCAATATTATGGAAGAAGAAATATTTGGCCCTGTTTTACCCCTTATAACCTATAATCTACTTGATGAAGCAATTGAAATAGTGAACAGCAAGAGTAAACCACTCGCTTTATATATATTTAGCGACAATGGTAAAAACACCCATCACATTATCAAAAATACCTCTGCCGGGGGGACTTGTATAAATGATGTCCTCATCCATATTTCCAATCCAAAACTCCCATTTGGAGGGGTAAATAGTAGCGGTATGGGAAGTTGCCACGGCATTTTTGGCTTTAAAACATTTTCTCATGAGAGATCTGTAGTTTTCCAGTCAGCAATGAATATGAGCAGCATGATTTATCCTCCATATGATGGTAAATCCTGGATCTTAAAACTATTAAAGAAAATCATGTAAGGCTAGCCAATCCTTACAGAAGTCATTGTCAAAGAACCTCCTACAGCTTTGTCATTAAACAAGGAAACATCTTCCTTAACATTCTGCAAACCAAGTGCATACATTAAAGGAAGGTAGTGCTCCGGTGTTGGAATAGCAAGCATAGCCGCAGCGCCTAAATTCTTATAGTTTGAAAGCTGCTGGTGCTCTTTGTTCAAGATCAGACTCTTGAATTTATCATTCATTTCCAAGGCCCAATCATATCCACCCCCATTGATCATTTCCCAGCTCATCATACGCAGGTTATGCACCATATTCCCACTCCCCAAAATCAAAACCCCTTTTTTACGTAATTGATATAGCTCCTTCGCCAGATTATAATGATAGTTAGCGTCTTTTGTATAATCAATGCTCAATTGCAATACTGGAATATTAGCCTCAGGATACATATGCCTTACAACCGTCCAGGCACCGTGATCAAGCCCCCAATCTTGATCAAGCTCAACAGTAGCACTATACACAAGTTCTGCAGTTTCCAATGCCAGAGCAGGGTCTCCTGGTGCGGGATATTGTACATCAAACAAAGCTTCTGGGAATCCACCGAAATCATGAATAGTTTTTGGGAAGTCCATTGCCGTTATATGTGTTCCATGGGTAAACCAGTGAGCAGAAACAACAAGAACTGCCTTTGGCTGTGGAATATCTTTTGCAACACCAGCCCATTTTGAACTAAATTCATTGTCTTCAATTCCGTTCATAGGGGATCCATGACCAATAAACAAAACAGGCATTAATGTATCCTGTAAAGGAAGTGCGCTGGTAAAATTATTGAACTGTGATAAATTTGACATCTCTTTAAAAATTAAAATCTTTGAAAAACAAAAATCTCGCATCATCATCCACCTGACAAATGCGAGATCCTTGCCTCCCTTGCTTTAAAAACAAGGCAGAATTTGTTACGTGTCTTCGCTCTTTTAAAAATAATTACTTAGCCTGAACAAATTGCAGGTTTACAGTAATTTTAATATCCTTAGCAATACCCGCTCCTGTTGGATCGTATTTAATGTTATAATCCATGCGGTTAATGTTTGTTGTTGCAGTAAAACCGGCTTTAGTGTTTCCTTTATCATCTTTAATAGTACCTCCATGAGTTACCGCAAATACAACGTTTTTAGTCACGTCACGGATAGTCAATTTTCCAGCTAATGCATAAGTATTACCTTTGATTTTTTTGAAAGCAGTACTTTCAAAAGTCATTTTTGGATATTTTTCCGCGTTAAAGAAATCATCCGTTTTAAGGTGATTATCTCTCATTTCAACATTTGTACTAATACTGTTTACATCAACTGTAAAATCAATTTTAGCATCTGTTAAATCTTCTTTAGCTGCAACAAATGAACCATCAAATTTTTTAAATCCTCCCTCAACAAATGAAATCCCTGTGTGTTTTACAGAAAAGTTCACAAATGAGTGCATTGGATCTACAGTCCATTTAGTTTGTGCGAATGACGCAACACTGATTGACAATGCAACCAGGAATAAAAATACTTTCTTCATAATCTTGAATAATTAAGTTACAAAGCTATAACGAATTTCTTGGGCAATTGTTGATCTATGATAAGAAATTGTAAGCTTAGCGCTTTATTTCAGCTACCTAATAAAGCAGATTAACCTTAACTTAGCCGTGTAATTAAACTGAAAATGAAGAATTATTTAACCATAATGCTTTGCCTATGCTTTATTTCAGCCTTTTCAGCAAAGCCAAAGCATCAATACGTAAAAATTAAAACAGAACAGGGCGAATGTATCATTCGTCTCTATAATGAAACACCTAAACATCGCGACAACTTTCTTAAGCTCACTAAAAAAGGCTCTTACAATGGGCTGCTTTTCCATAGGGTAATTAAAGATTTTATGATACAAGGTGGCGATCCCGACTCAAAAACAGCTACAAAAGGAAGTCTGCTTGGCGAAGGAACCGTAGGCTATACTGTCCCTGCGGAATTTAATGACAGTCTTTTTCATAAAAAGGGTGTCCTTGCTGCTGCCAGAGATGATAATCCGGAGAAAGCCTCTAGTGGCAGCCAGTTTTATCTGGTAAAGGGCAAAAAATTCACAGATGAACAGCTCGATGCGTTAGAGGCAAAACGTCTGAAATTTAAAATCCCTGAATGGCAGAGAGCGGTTTATAAAACCCTGGGAGGCACACCTCATTTAGACCGCAATTATACTGTCTATGGCGAAGTGGTAAAGGGAATCGAAATGATTGACAAGATTGCTGTTCTGGAAACAGATAGCAATAACAGGCCTCAGACCGATGTAAAGATGAACATTACAGTCATAAAACGTCGTGAAGCAAAAAAGCTTGAAAAAGAACTGAACAAACACGCAGAAATTATTAAAACCAAGTCTAAAACCGCATAAAAACTATTACAGATGAAGATTATATCTTATAACGTTAATGGCATTCGCTCTGCCTCTACTAAAAACTTTTTCGGATGGCTGCAAGCTACTGACGCCGACATGATCTGCTTACAAGAAGTAAAAGCACTGCCTTCACAAATCCCGGAAATCATTGGCTTAATAGAGCAACTTGGATACCATCATTACTGGTTTCCTGCAGAAAAAAAAGGTTACAGTGGTGTTGCCATCCTTACTCGCATCAAACCTAATCACGTGGAATACGGTTGCGGGGAAGAATGGATTGATAAAGAAGGAAGAATTCTAAGAGCAGATTTTGATGATTTCTCTCTGATGAGTCTTTACATGCCTTCAGGGTCAAGCGGTGATGAAAGACAGGTGAAAAAATATGAGTTCATGCGCTTCTTCGATACTTACATTGCAGAATTACGTAGTGAATTACCAAACCTGATCATTTCAGGCGATTATAACATCTGTCATACCGCTATAGATATTCATAATCCGAAATCCAATGCCAACTCTTCAGGCTTCCTGCCAGAAGAACGTGAATGGATGGAATTGTTTTTAAATAATGGCTTCATTGATACTTTCAGGCATTTTAATAAAGATCCACATCATTATACATGGTGGAGCTTCAGGGCCAATTCAAGATCAAAGAACCTGGGTTGGCGTATAGATTACCATCTTGCTACACAACCAATGTTAGAAAGACTTAAAAAAGTAACCATTCTTGCCGATGCGATTCATTCCGACCACTGCCCTGTTTTACTAGAACTAAACGTATAACCATGTCTGCATTACTTATTACCAATATTGGAACCTTAGTGGGTATACACCCACAGGATACATTGATGTTAAGGGGACAGCAAATGCAACAGCTTCCTACACTTGAAGATGCCTGGATTTTATGTGAGGACGGAAAGATTTCTGATTTCGGAAAGATGGAGCAATTGCCTGAACAGCTGCCTAATCACATTTCTACCCACGATGCGAAAAAAGGCTTCGTATTTCCTTCCTGGTGTGATTCCCATACACATATTGTATTTGCGGCATCTCGAGAAGAGGAATTTGTGATGAAAATAGATGGTAAAAGTTATGAAGATATCGCTGCTGCAGGAGGTGGGATATTAAACTCTGCAAAAAAAATGCAGTCTGAATCAGAAGATGCACTCTACCAATCTGCCGCACAGCGCCTTTCTGATATGATTAATCAGGGAACCGGAGCTGTAGAAATTAAAAGCGGTTATGGATTAAGTACCGATAGCGAACTTAAAATGCTAAGGGTTATCCAAAGATTAAAAAACAATTTTAATATCCCCATAAAGGCGTCATTCCTTGCTGCTCATGCCTATCCTCCAGAATACAAAAATGATCACGATGGATATATTAAGCTAATTATCGACGAAATGCTCCCAAAAATAGCAGCTGAGGGTCTGGCTGATTACATGGATGCCTTTTGTGAACAAGGGTTCTTTTCTGTTGATGATACAGATCGATTACTACAAGCGGGGGCAAAATATGGATTAAAACCAAAAATACATGCCAATCAACTTGCCGTATCAGGTGGAGTTCAGATTGGAGTAAAAAACCATGCTGTATCTGTTGATCATTTAGAAGCTACTGATCATGCAGTAATTGAAAGTCTGCAGTCCAGCAATACTATTGCTACGTTATTACCCTCTTGTTCTTTTTATCTAAATATCCCTTTCGCCAATGCCAGAGGGCTGATGAATGCGAACATTCCGGTTGCAGTAGCGACCGATTATAACCCAGGATCTACCCCATCTGGTAATATGAACCTCGTTGTATCCCTGGCCTGTATTAAGCTCAGAATGCGCCCAGAAGAAGCCGTTAATGCCGCAACTTTAAATGGAGCCGCCGCCATGGAATTAAGCGAAACAACAGGAAGCATTGCAAAGGGTAAAACGGCCAACCTGTTTATCACCAGGCCAATGTCTTCACTTGCCTTTTTACCTTATAGTTTCGGTCAGTCGCAAATACAGACGATCGTTTTAAATGGGAAAATAAGCTAATGAAAGCCCTTAAAATATATACCGCATCGGATATTGCTTCTATAACAAATTGTCGCGAAGGAGAGGTTAAAATCGGCGAAAAGGTACAATACATCCGCTCATTAGATGAAATACCCCATTCCAATGCTCCATTTGTTCTGATTGGAATCCCTGAAGATATTGGCGTTCGTGCAAATCATGGTATTGCAGGTGCTGCTTCGGCCTGGAAAATAGCCCTTAAAGCGCTATTAAATATACAAAGCACCTCTTTTTTCACTGGAGAAGAGTTACTTGTACTTGGTCATTTTGAGTTTCCAGATCCTGAAACCGACACCTTAGACCACTTACAACAAACGGTTTCAGAAATAGATGATACCGTATTTCCTGTTATTCAAAAAATAATTGAAGCCGGTAAAACCCCTATTGTTATTGGAGGTGGGCACAACAATGCTTATCCGATTATTAAGGGGACATCACTAGCAACAAAAACTTCAATCGATGTCATTAACATCGATGCGCATGCGGATTTACGGCCAACCAATGGAAGACATAGCGGCAATGGGTTCAGCTATGCAATAAAGGATGGTTTTTTAAGCAGATATGCGATTTTTGGACTGCATCAGAACTATAACAACAACTTTATATTACAAGCGATTCGTTTAAACCATCACATTTATCCGGTGTTTTTTGATGACTTGTTAAAAAGTGATCAACCAATTCTTTCTTCATGGAATGATCTTTTAAAAAAAACAGGACTAGTTACAGGCATGGAGCTCGATCTTGATTGCATAGAAAATGTGTTATCAAGCGCAATGACTCCATCAGGCTTCCATTTAAACGAAATCCGAAAGATCATCTTAACAACGAGTAAAAAATTTGCTTATTTACACATTTGTGAGGGTGCTGTTACCTTAATTGATGGAAGACACGATCAAAGTGTCGCAAAAACAGTCGCTTACCTTGTAAGCGATTTTATCAAGTCACAAAATAGTATGCACTAAAAGCAAAAGCTGCTGATCAAATGACCAGCAGCTTTGCTCTTACAATCTCCGTACAGTTAGCTTAGTACTTCAATACTTTAATCTCTGTGCGTCTGTTTGCCTGATGCTCATCCTCACTACACTTAACACCATTCCCACAATGATTCAGTAAGCGAGCCTCCCCATATCCCTTGGCGACCATCCTGCTACGTTCTATTCCTTTATTAACCAGGTAATTTACTGCAGCCTCAGCTCTTTGCTGAGAAAGACGTAAGTTGTAAGAATCTTTACCGCGACTATCAGTGTGAGAAGAAAGCTCAATTCTCAGTGTCGGGTTTTGCGACATTACATTTACCAGATTATCTAATATTCTTCCAGCCTCTTCCCTAATAAATGACTGGTCGAAATCGTAATGAATATTTTTAAGTACAAAAACAGCCCCTGCATCCAGGTTATTTACACCCAGTTTCAAAGTAACATATAACGTTTTACTCCTGTCCAATCCTTTAGTTGTTACACTTTCCGTTTGTGAAAACTTACCAGCCTGATTGGCTACAATATTATAATCAGACTGCTGCTCAAGCTGATAAACAAACTTTGCTTCTGCATCAGAGATTTGTGTCATATTCTTACTGTTAGAAGTATTGGTTAATACGGTACCAATACCTGGCAGCTTAGAATTATCATTTGCCTTAACCGTTTCTCCAATCAATGTAAACCTTGGATCATCATGATATATCTCCTTATAAATCAAATTATCAGACCTATCGAAATCAGGAATACCAATTGTTACAGGTTCAGCCGCAATTCCATTTTTTACAGCTGTAACCTGATAAACACCTTTCTCTGCAGCCTTTATCCGTTCCGCCTGTCCATCAACATTACTAATCGATGTATGATCAATACTATTGTGTGATATTTTCACAGTAACACCACTTAATGCCTGCCCTGTTTGCTTATCCTTAACCACCACCATTATATCTTTAGGGACCAGAATTACAGGGGCTACGGTCTTGGTAACAGGAATTACAGGCGTAGCTTTCCGTTTAGATCCAAATGTATATTTAACTCCAAGTCCTATATTAACTGCCTGTATAAATGTTTTTTGTGTAGTAGGTATTTCTTCATAATATGTATTTATGTTTGTAATTGCTCCTGCTTTTTCTATCAGCACGTCAGAAGTTGTCAGTGCTTGTTTTACTTCATACTTTGTGATATGAAATTCGCTGGAATCGCTACCTAATTTTTTTCCAAAGGTTCTTAAATAATCTGCTTGTGCAAAAAGGCCCCAATTATCATTCAGCGCATAAGATAAACGTAATCCACCCAAGCCCATAAAGGCTTTTGTGATCCGCTTAGGGTTATCAGTATAGTAAGTATCAAACATGTTCAATGCTGGTCCTACAGCCTGATTAATATAAATAGACTGCTTGTATTGAGGGAATCCCTGGAACAGCACTCCTCCTCGAAGAAAAGCCTCAAGGTCTAACTTACCAAACTTAGATTTGTAAGTAGGTCCAATACTAACCCCTATATGTTGAAAAGAGGCATGATTAATATAATCGGTAGCGATATACCCATTGTCAAAAAAGACACTATCGAATTTTCTGATATCATGGTTTAAAAAGCGTGCATCAATACCTATTCCCCACTTATTCCCTTTAAAATACTGATCAATCGCTAATCCACCAAAATAACCATTCTTAGCTCTTCCGATCTCATTTTTGTAATTGCCCATTGGCATACTAAAACCTCCAAATGCAGCGATTTGTAATCGCCCCCTATTGTCAGTAGAAGTCTCCTGCTTAGTTTGTGCCCACGTAAGTCCAGTTAATAAAACCGCAAATACCATAAATATTATCTTTTTCATAATGTTCTCCTTTAGTTTAAAATCAAACTATTTGGAGATATATCAGAAAGATTCATTATTTGTTACCCCCTGACAGTACAAATAAAAAAAGACCTATTAGTGGTCCTTAAAACCGATAAATCCGATCAGGGGTAATACAGGAATCCATTCTCACGTCATGTTCATTTATATCATCTATCCGATCAACGGGATCAAAAAATGAAAGCCCTATTTTAAACACGTCGATATCTTGTAAAAATCGGTCATAAAAGCCCTTCCCATAACCAACACGATAACCTTGTAAATCAAAAGCCAGCATCGGTATTAGCACCATATCTACACCCCCGGAATGAAGCTCCCCCATTTCAGGCTCCAGAATGCCATAAAGACTCTTTACAAGCCCCTTTCTCCCCTTATACACATAATTTATCATCAAAGAACTATTAAAGTCCGCTTTGGGCACTATAATACGTATCTCAGGATGATAAATCGTTAGCCAATCAATAATCAAAAAAGTATTCGGCTCATTTTTATCAGCAATTGGAAGAAAAACATGAATAACTTTAATTGAAGAAAGATCTAAAGAAGAAAAAAGATCCAGTAAACGCTTACTATAAGCATCAACATCTTCTTCAAAAAGTGTCTTTCTACGTAATCCTGCTATTTTTCTAATCTCTGCTTTTGTCATTTTAGTTTTAAATCGTAAGTCTTAGACTGCAATATTTTAAAATTCTTCCTACACAAAGTCCCATTACAATATTAAATAAAGTAAAATAATAACCACCCGAAGCAAAATGTTTTTTGCACCTAATTTTTGCACCCGAGAAAATTCAATATTGTGCTGAAGAGGCATAGGAAAATTTTGCCACAAGAGCGCAGCGAGGCAAAAGATTCCAGCCTCAGAGGCACATATTGAGTTTTCCCGCAAAAAAAGGCATAAAAAAAAGATGGCTTCGGGAACCACTCCGAAGCCACAATCAACCTAAACCTAAAACTAAACTATGAAAATTCTTATTTTACTCTTTCAACATAGTCACCATTGCGTGTATCAATCTTAACTTTATCGCCCTGATTGATAAACATTGGGACTTTTATTTCAACTCCTGTCTCTACAGTTGCATATTTCAATGCGTTTGTAGAAGTATCACCTTTAACTGCAGGCTCCGAGTACGTAACTTCTAATTCAACATGCGAAGGTGTCTGTGCCATAATCGGCTCTTCACTTTCAAATGCCACGATAACATTCATTCCTTCTTTCAAAAAGCGAATACTTTTACCAAACAACAATTTAGGAATATTAAACTGTTCAAAAGTATTGTTATCCATTACAACTAACGCCTCCCCATCTTCATATAAATACTGGTAATCGCTAGTTTCAACACGGCAAATCTCAACTTCTTCATCAACTCGGAATCTATATTCAACCAATTTACCGGTTTTAACATTCCGCATTTTAGCTTGATAAAAAGCCCGTAAATTTCCTGGCGTACGGTGTAAAAACTCTTCCACTTGTACCAATTCTCCGTTAAAACGAAGGATATTACCACTTTTTACTTCTGATGCTTTTGCCATTTCATTTTGAAATTTAGCCTAAACTTTCGGCCTTTTTTCGTGCCGCAAAGGTAAAGACTATTTTTTAATTACACAATAGTAATTTTAAAATATTTTTATAAAGGTATTTTAAGCTCTGAAAAGCCTCTTTCACACCCCATTTCAAATATAAAATTACTTATTTATAATTCGTCAAATGAACAAAATGGTTACAAAAGGAATACTCAGATTCTTGATTTGATCCGATAATCAGCATTCTTTCTTTCGAAAATTGTTCAATTAGCTGAAGATACCAAGCCATTCCCTGTTTATCCAGATTAGAGGTCGGTTCATCTAATAAAAGAACAGGAGTATCTGAACAGCAAGCAAGCACTAACTTAGTACGCTGCTTCATGCCCGATGAGAAGTATTTTAAAGCTTTGTCCTGCGATTTCTCCAATCCAAGAAGGTCTAACACCGCAGCGTCATCCATCCCTTTGTAGAAAGCTTTAAATTTAAAATGGAAACGAATAGTTTCCTGAAGTGTGAATTCTTCGATCAGATCCAGATAAGGTGCCGCAAAACTAATATCCCGATAAATCTCTTCTACCGGGATATCAGCATCAGCCTTATAACTTATTGACCCCTCAGATGGGGATAGATTGCCATGTAAAACACTTAGTAATGTTGACTTCCCAGAACCATTAGGCCCTAAAACAGCATATTTCTCTCCAGCAAGAAATTCATAGTTTACATTCCTGAAAATCCATTCCTGATTAAACCGCCGTCCAACGTTCCCTAAGCTGATTGTCATTTAATAAACACCTTAACTTCCAGAGCCAAAGCCTTTCATTACACCACGGTTTGAGTTCCTGATGAAATCTACGATCTCATCCCGGATTTCCGTAGGGGCAAATTCAGCTTCTATCATATCCAGAGCCTTGGTCACATTGTTATGCTTCACAAATAAAACCCTGTAAATCTCCTGTATCTCATTAATTTTTTCAGAAGAAAAACCTCTTCTTCTTAAACCAACAGAGTTAATTCCAGCGTAAGACAAAGGCTCTCTGGCTGCCTTAACATAAGGAGGAACGTCTTTTCGAACCAATGAACCACCAGTAACAAATGCGTGTGAACCGACCTTTACAAACTGATGTATTGCAACTAATCCTGCAAGAACCACGTAGTTCCCAATTGTAATGTGACCAGCCAGCGTTGTACTGTTTGAGAAAATACAATAATCTCCCACCTCACAATCATGAGCGATGTGCGAATAAGCCTGAATAAGACAGTTACTGCCAATAACAGTCTTCCACTTATCCTTTGTCCCACGATTAATCGTAACGCACTCTCTGATTGTTGTATTGTCACCAATTTCAGCAGTAGTCACTTCACCGGCAAATTTTAAATCTTGTGGCACACCCGAAATTACCGATCCAGGAAAAACCCTGCAGTTCTTACCTATCCTGGCACCGTCCATAATCACCACATTAGAGCCAATCCAGGTACCCTCACCTATCTCAACATCTTTATGAATTACAGCAAAAGGTTCAATAACTACATTATCGGCTATTTTTGCCTGAGGATGTATATACGCTAAGGGTTGTATCATGTAGTTTCGTTTTCTTTTACTTTTATGATTTGGGCCATCATTTCTGCTTCAACCACAACTTTTCCACCTACCATTCCGACACCTTTCATTTGTGCAATTCCACGTCTGATCGGCTCCATTAAGTCGCATCTGAAAACTATAGTGTCACCCGGAGAAACCTGTGCTCTAAAACGGACATTATCAATTTTAAGGAACAAGGTTAAATAATTTCTTGGATCAGGAACCGTGCTAAGCACCAATATCCCACCTGTTTGAGCCATTGCTTCAATCTGGATAACACCAGGAAAAACTGGTGCACCAGGGAAATGCCCCTTAAAAAATTCCTCATTCATCGTCACATTTTTCAAACCCACAACGTGGGTTTTACTTAATTCCAAAATTTTGTCAATAAACAAAAATGGCTGACGATGAGGAAGAATGTCCATAATCTGAACAATATCGTATAGCGGCTTAACATTAGTATCATACACATGCTGAACCTTTTTGTTCTTCTCCTTTTTGATAGCTGCTTTGATTTTTTTTGCAAAAGCCACGTTTGCGGCATGACCAGGTCTTGCCGCCATAATATGGCCTTTTAAATGAACACCAACAAGTGCAAGGTCACCAATCATATCCAGCAATTTATGTCTTGCAGGCTCATTCTGATGCCTCAATTCCATATTATTCAAAATGCCCTGAGGAGCAACTTCGATTGCTTTACGTTTGAATATTTTAGCAAGGTGATCTAGCTCTTCCTTAGTAACTTCTTTATCTACAATTACAATTGCATTATTCAAATCACCTCCTTTAATCAGGTTATTTTGCAATTGATATTCTAATTCATGCAAAAAACAAAATGTTCTGCAAGAAGCAATTTCTTTCTTAAACTCTGCAATACTAGAAATTCCAGCATGTTGACTACCCAATACAGGTGAATTATAGTCAATCATACAAGTGAACCTGTAATCATCTAAAGGCATTGCAACAATCTCAACCTTTCTATCAGGCTCAGTATAAGTTATATTGTGAGGAATTTGGAAATACTCTCTGTCCTGACTCTGTAAATGAACCCCGGCGCTTTCCAAAGCATCAAGAAACTGAATAGCACTGCCATCCATAATAGGAGTTTCAGGCCCATCAAGCTTCATCAATACGTTATCCAAATCCATCCCTACCAAAGAAGCCATAACATGCTCTACTGTACTTACGCTGGCTCCATTTTGAGAAATTGTAGTTCCTCTGGCAGTATCAGTAACATTATCGCAATCCGCATCTATAATCGGACTTCCAGGAAGGTCAATTCTTTGAAATTTGAACCCGTGATTTTCCGGAGCCGGACAAAATGTAAGCGTAACATTTGCTCCGGTATGCAGGCCAACGCCTTGTACCGAAACTTCGTTCTTTATGGTCTTTTGTTTAACGTTCATTATTATTTTGATATTGTACTGTTTTGTTCGATGATCAAGTTAAGCTCCTTAATTTTGGACTCAAGGCTGGCTATTCTTTTTTCAACGTTTGGCAATTGCTTAAAGATCACAGATGCACGCATCCAATCTCTTAAAGGCTGGGCAGGGCTGCCATGCCATTGTTTATTTTCTTCGGTTGTATTAAAGTTTATTCCTGCTTGTGCACCAATCTGTGTGCCCTTAGCCAGTGTAAGGTGACCGGCAATTCCAACTTGTCCGCCAATAAGCGCATTCTCGCCTACTTTTGTACTGCCCGAAATTCCAGTTTGTGCTGCTACAGCGCTATGTTCTCCCAAATCAACATTATGTGCAATCTGAATTAAATTATCTAGTTTAACACCTTTCCTGATAAAAGTAGAACCCATTGTGGCCCTATCAACAGCTGTATTTGCACCAATTTCTACATCATCCTCAATCACAACATTCCCAATTTGGGCAATTTTAGAATAAGTCCTGTCAGCCTGAGGGGCAAATCCAAAACCATCACTACCAATTACTGTATTCGAATGAATAATTACATTGTTACCTAAAACTGAACGATTGTAAATTTTTACCCCAGGATGTATACAGCATTTTTTTCCAATAATGCTATCGGCACCGATAAATACCTGAGCAGAAATCTTTGAACCATCCCCAATCTGTGCATTTTCGGAAACATAACTAAACGCTCCGATAAATACATTTTTACCTATTTTTGCTGATGGATGAATAAAAGAAGGTTGTTCTATACCAACCTGTGAATTATTTTGGTTCATTACCTCATTATACTTCTCCAATAAAACAGAGAAAGCACTATAGGGATCTGCAACACGGATCATTGTGCTGCTGACAGGCTGAGAAGGAGAAAAATCCTTTCTTACAATTACAACTGACGCATTTGTCAGATATAAATAGTTCTCGTACTTAGGGTTAGATAAAAAGCATAAAGAACCTTTCTTACCATTTTCTATTTTGGAAAGCTCACCAACCTGAACGTTTTCATCCCCTTCAATGGTACCATCTATAAACTCACTTATCTGCTTGGCAGTAAATTGCATTTTACAAAGTTATATGTTAAATTGATATGAACAAATAAACCTATTTAGGTTATTGACTACTTTTTATAGTCAACAGTATAAAAAACGGGATTAAATGCCAGTTATTTTGTTAAAAAGTGCTAAATAATTCTCGGATAGCACAGTATATGTTTCTTTACAGTTTTGTCTAAAGATTCTAAGTTAGATAAATCCGAGGCCTTTGCAATATCTATGATCGTATTGTTTTTCAACAGAATATTAATATTGCCAATTCCAGCATTGTACGCTCGATTTCTAATTATATCAGTAAACACAAAATAGCAAACATCCGTTTCATTTAAATTCAAAAATGCAGCCATTCGCTCACGCAAATCTCTCACACGGTTTTCATAAGGTTCATTATTGCTAATTTCTACCTTATAAAGATTCCTTTGTGTAAGCATTGCACAAAGTTTCGATAAAATATTATCAGAATGATCAACCCATACTTTTACGGAAGCAAAAATATCCTGATCATCTAATTTTGAGAATTGCAATAAATGATCTTCTGTCGAGAAAAAATCAATTTCAGCAATATCGTTTTTTAAAAAATGTTGCAACGCCGGAGTAGCAAATAGAATTTCACCATTTGATGCAAGTTTTTTCGCCCGTTCCAAAATCTTTACCAGCAACATCTCACCAGCAATTACCGTTTTATGTAAATAAACCTGCCAGTACATCAATCTTCTGGCAATAAGAAACTTCTCAATCGAGTAAATCCCCTTTTCTTCAATCACAAGTTGATTATCCAGTACATTAAACATCTTAATGATACGATCAAAGCTAATTACCCCCTCACTAACTCCGGTAAAGAAACTATCACGGTTCAGATAATCCATTCTATCCAAATCCAGCTGACTGGAAACCAGCTGAGGAAGAAAGTGTTTATGATAATCCCCTTTAAAAATGTTAATAGCAAGAGTCAGGCGCCCCTCGAACTCCACATTTAGCTTTTCCATCATAAACATGGAAATATCCTCATGTTTGATCCCATTCACCAAGGTGTGCTCCAGCGCATGAGAAAAAGGCCCATGCCCAATGTCATGCAACAAAATCGCAATCGTAGCAGCCTCTTCTTCTTCAACGGTAATCTCATGCCCTTTTCCTCTTAGGACTTCAATAGCAAGGCTCATCAGGTGCATCGCGCCTAAAGCATGATGAAACCTGGTGTGCAAAGCTCCCGGATATACAAGATGGGTCATCCCTAACTGCTTGATATACCTTAGTCTTTGAAAATATGGATGTGAAATCAGATCAAATACAACTTCAGAAGGAATATTTATGAAGCCGTATACCGGATCATTGATGATTTTCTTTTTGTTCAAGACTTAAAAATAAATTATACGGTACAAAAATTGCTATTTTTATCCACAA
This sequence comes from Pedobacter sp. ASV1-7, assembly GCF_040203335.1. Lineage (NCBI taxonomy): Bacteria > Pseudomonadati > Bacteroidota > Sphingobacteriia > Sphingobacteriales > Sphingobacteriaceae > Pedobacter > Pedobacter sp. ASV1-7. Next base: position 119,277 of record NZ_JBEHBV010000001.1, read on the forward strand.
CTAAGAAAGAGATGACTCTTTTTGAGGAATTATTTTTACAGTATACACATACTATGATGCAAGAAACAAAGATTCTTTGGGCCGACGATGAGATCAACTTATTAAAACCACATATATTATTATTGAACGAAAAAGGATATCATGTGACCACTTTTACAAATGGTAATGATGCCCTTGAAGCATTTGGGAAGGAACATTTCGACTTGGTTTTTCTTGATGAAAACATGCCAGGCTTAAGTGGGCTGGAAACCTTGACGGCCATTAAAAACATTAGAAATGATGTCCCTGTAGTACTCATTACTAAAAGTGAAGAAGAAAACCTGATGGAAGATGCCATCGGTTCCAAAATAGATGATTACTTAATTAAACCAGTGAACCCTAAACAGGTTTTACTGACCATTAAAAAGATCATTGACAACAAAAGATTGGTAAGTGAAAAAACTTCTATGGCTTATCAGCAAGACTTCAGACGTTTGGGCATGACGCTTAACGACAAACTAAGTTATGAAGAATGGGTAGATGTTTACAAAAAGCTTGTGTTCTGGGAATTGGAACTAGAGAAGCTGGATGATCCTCAGATGCATGAAATCTTAACGATGCAAAAATCTGAAGCCAATACTCAGTTTTCGAAATTTGTTGAAGACCATTACCTTGGATGGGTAAACAGAAAAGAGACTGCCCCATTGCTGTCTAACGACCTATTAAAGAAGAAAGTATTTCCACTGATCAACAGCACTACTCCCGTTTTCTTTATTTTGATTGACAACCTACGTTATGACCAATGGCGAATTATCAATCCATTAATTACAGAATTCTTTAGAATGGATGAAGAAGACACTTATTCAAGCATCTTGCCTACAGCAACACAATATGCAAGAAACTCTATTTTTTCAGGATTGATGCCATTGGAAATGGAAAAAAGATTCCCGGGACTATGGCAAAATGATGATGACGAAGGGGGTAAGAATATGCATGAAGGAACTTTCCTTGCTGACCAGATTAAACGTAGCCTGCGTAAGGACTGCAAGTTCAGCTACAACAAAATTCTGACTTATGATGATGGAAAAGCATTAAATGAGCAGGTAAATAATCTACTACAAAATGAATTTAATGCTATTGTATACAACTTTGTAGATATGCTTTCACATGCCCGCACAGATATGCAGATGATCAGAGAGCTGGCTAATGATGATGCGGCATATCGATCATTAACACTTTCATGGTTCGAGCATTCTCCCTTAATGGACTTGCTTAAAAAGATCTCTCAGAAGAAAGTGAAACTTGTAATCACAACAGATCACGGTACAATAAGAGTTAAAAACCCGAGCAAGGTAATCGGGGATAGAAATACCAATACCAACCTACGATATAAGCAAGGTAGAAACCTGAATTATAACGCAAAAGAAGTATTTCTGATTAAGAATCCACACGAAGCACAGCTGCCAAAGATCAATATCAGCTCTAACTATATCTTCGCCAAAGAGGACAAATATTTTGTTTATCAAAACAACTACAATCAGTTTGTAAACTATTATAATGAGACCTTCCAACATGGGGGGATATCACTTGAAGAAATGATTATACCTATTGCTACATACAGTTCAAAGTAAAGGATTTCCAGTAACTTTTAACCGAAATATTTAAATTTGCTGTAGCATGAATAGTATAAAAATTGAAGTTAACGGACTTCCAGAGCTAGAAAAGGCTGCAAAACAGATTGTCACCTTTGCAGGTGAAGAACAGATATTCATCTTCGATGGGGAAATGGGTGCTGGGAAAACGACATTAATCAAGTCACTTGCAAAAGCACTTGGTGTAACTGAAGTAGTAACGAGTCCTACATTTTCTATTGTTAATGAATATGAAGCAAACGGATATATTATCTATCATTTTGATTTTTATAGAATTAAAAATCTTCAGGAAGCGTATGACATCGGCTACGAGGAGTATTTTTATTCTGGAAATAAATGTTTCATAGAATGGCCTGCCAAAATAGAGTCTCTAATACCAGAACACTATATAAAAATTGAAATCAATGTAATAAATGAGAATACCCGTTTATTGTCTGTTTCGAAAAATTAAAATCAAACATGCTTAATTTCAGGTATTTTGCTTAAATTTCAGTCCAAATTATAACTAATAATGGCTACAGGATTACGCGAAGGTATGGCCTCTATTGCTCAAAAAGGTTTGATACAACCAAAAGAGGCAATGGCAAAAATAGATGAGAAGAATAACAGTTTGTATATTGGCATCCCAAAAGAGATTTCATTCCAGGAAAACAGGATTGCGTTAACTCCTCTTTCGGTAGCCCTTTTGGTAAACAATGGTCATAAAGTAATTATTGAAGCTGGCGCAGGGAATGGTGCAAACTTTTCAGACAATAATTATAGTGAACAGGGAGCGATCATCACTTTCAATAAAAAGGAAGTCTTCGATGCCGATATTATAGTCAAAATAGCCCCTCCAACAATTGAAGAAATAGCATTAATGCACAAAGGACAGACCCTTATTTCTGCCTTGCAAATGGGAAATCTTAAGGAATCCTATCTAAAAGCCTTATTAAGCAAAAAGATCAATGCACTTTGTTTTGAAAATCTGAGAGACGAGGGCAGTATATTAAGTGTAGTGCGCTCAATGAGCGAAATTGTTGGTGCAACTTCAATTCTTATAGCTGCAGAGTATCTGAGTAATGTAACTGGAGGAAAAGGCCTTATGCTTGGTGGCTTTACAGGTGTCCCCCCAACTGAAATTGTTATTCTAGGTGCAGGAACCGTAGGTGAATACGCTGCGCGTACCGCAATAGCTCTTGGCGCGGAGGTGAAAGTATTTGACAGCTCTCTTTATCGTCTCAGAAGATTGCAAAACAACCTTGGAACCCGTGTGTTTACATCCGTTATGCAGCCCATCGTACTAGATAAAGCCATTACCACCTGTGACGTAGTAATTGGTGCCATTCGTGCATCACATGGCAGAAGCCCATGTATTGTAATGGAAGAAACCGTGGCCCGCATGAAACCGAATTCTGTAGTTATTGATATCAGTATTGATCAGGGTGGTTGTTTTGAAACCTCTGAAGTTACAAATCATAAAGACCCTGTTTTCAGAAAGCATGATGTCATTCACTACTGCGTTCCTAATATTGCATCCAGAGTGCCAAGAACGGCCTCTTACGCATTAACTAATATCTTTACTCCCATCCTGGTAGATATAGGCGATATGGGCGGCCTGATGAATCTTGTATGGAGCAAACCTGGCATTAGGGAAGCACTATACATTTATCAGGGACATCTAACCAGCAAAGATCTGTCGAACATGTTTAATTTGCCATATAAAGACATAGAATTACTCGTAGCTGCAAATCAGTAACCCCTTATCGGCATGATGAAAAAAATCTTGCTACTTTTATTCGTCGCCTGTTATGTTTCTGTTTATGCACAAAAAAAAGAGCCAAATCCTCATGGGTTAAAGATAGAATCGCATGCAGATTATCTAAAATCCTGCAAAGAGAATACCAATCATCAATTGCTGGAACTCAAAAAGCATATCCCTGGGCTTGTACTAGATATCAAATATGCAACCACAGATAACTTTATGAAGCGCAGAATGTACCCCCAGGCTCGTGCATTTGCCCGAAAACCTGTAGTGTTACAATTGCAAAAAGTACAGGCGGAACTTAAGAAGAAGGGTTATGGACTAAAGGTTTTTGACGCCTACCGTCCTTACAGAATTACAGTTGCCTTTTATAGAGAGGCTTCAAATAAAGCTTTTGTAGCCAATCCAAATAAAGGGTCCAGACATAACCGTGGATGCGCAGTAGATCTTACTTTAATTGACCTAAAAACAGGCAAGGAGCTTAAGATGCCTACGGCTTATGACAGTTTTGCAGAACAAGCTTCAGTAACCTATAATAAGTTACCTCCTCAGGTTATAAAAAACAGGGAATTTCTTATCCAAACCATGAGGAAGTTTGGGTTCCGTGTATTAAAAAATGAATGGTGGCATTACGACTTTATTGGCTGGCAGACTTATAACCTGATGGACATTCCCTTTCAAAAATTATAGATTCAGAAGCATTAATATTTATCGTGGATATAGGTCATAATCCTTGCCATTTCTTTTCTCACCTCAATCGTTGGTACAACAAAATTGTTATTCATAAATGAGAAGATATAGGTTTTACCCCTTTTTGTAATTACATAACCACTCTGATTGTGTACTCCGGAAAGTGTCCCTGTTTTCCCAAAAATAAATGGTTGATTCGTCTTTGGGTAAGCATTCCTTAACGTACCACTCTCACCTCCTGCAGGAAGCAGATCATACAGTCTTTCTGGATTATTTACCTCTGTATAAATCAGCTCTAACACCTTAACCATATCTCTGGGTGTAAACAAATTGTATCGTGAAAGACCAGAACCATCTACCCAGACTGGCTTATCCGGAAGCTCTGATAAATAACTCTTCAAAACATGATTAATAACCTTATCTGCATTCAACTCTTCACCAAGCTGATTTCCATAGACTAACAACAACTGTTCAGCAATAAAATTATCACTTGGCAACATCAGTTCCTTCAGCACTGAATCTCTCTTTAAATTATAAATTGTTTTTGCATTGAGGGGCATTTTTCTATTGATCACAGTCACCTGTTTATTCAACGTGTCCGACAGCAGAGACAGCGTAATCGGAAGACTAACCTTATAAGGTATTTGCTGCCGGTATCCTTCCTTTACAGAAACATTGGGATATTTAAATTGATTGCCTATAAAATCGCGCGTTACTGAAAAGACATTCTTCTTTGATAACGAATCTGCTTCAAAACAATCTTTAAACAGATCTGGAAAAACCATTGGTTTACCATTCCGGCTCGTCACACTGACCAGATTATCCATGATTGGCAATTCGTTTATTTCAGCCTGATAATAGTCATTATAATCATCCCATTGCCAGCCGCTTCCATAAAAATGACCTGTGTATCTACCAGGAGCATAGAAAATTTTTTTGTTAGAAAGCCTCAAAAAATCAGCAGCCCTAGTCCCTTTCAGCTTACTTTGCAAAAATGAAGGATCTCCTGTTCCCCAAAAGATCAAAGAATCCCCTTCTTCTATATATCTGAGTGAAGGAATCGAATCAGGAATCATTTTTAAACCTGCATAAAAGGTAAAAAGCTTTGTATTGGAGGCAGGAGTAAAGTACTGGTCTGCATGTTGTTCAAACAGCATTTTTCTGGCAGACATATCGTATAATGCAAAGCCCACATAATACTGCTTCAACACTTCTGAACGTGTAAAAGCTTTTTTTAAACTCTTTGAAACCTGTCTTTCGGTAGAACAACTTATTAAAAAAATAAGTCCGAATACAGCAAGATATTTACTTGCAGATCTAATCATACTGCTACTAATTTATTAATTTAGTTTAATGAAATTGTTAATGTGCAACATTAATTTTAATAAACTCAGGGTGTATGTATGTCTCCTGATGATACAAATTTGCACAGTCTTAATCGCCAAAGGCCAGCAGTTTCATTTCAAAGGAGATAAAAATAAAGACGCGATCTCGTTTGTCCTGGTTAAAAACCTGATTATAGTCCCCCTTTATATTAACAATAAAGGCCCTTTCAATTTTATTCTAGATACTGGTGTAGGCCCTCTGATCATCACAGACCCTACTTTAATTGACAGCATTGGCATTAAAATATCCAGATCCATCAAAATCTCCGGGCTAGGTAAAGGCAATGAAATTGATGCGTATGTTTCAAATGATGTCTCTGCTCAAATAGGAAAAGCTACCATTAATAACATCCCTACAGCGATCCTTAAAAAGGATATATTTGGACTCTCCAATTATATCGGCATGAAAATTTATGGCCTATTAGGCTATTATTTCTTTAATAGCTTTATCGTTGAAATAAAATACACTTCAAAGAGATTGCTATTCAAAAACCCAGTTGCTGGTGGAAAAAATAAAGGAGAAAGAATCCCAATTGAACTCATTGGAAATAAGCCCTATATAAACATAAGTATTGAAAGTCCTGATTATGGAGAAATAAGCATAAAAACATTAGTTGACAACGGCGCCAGTCATGCAATTTCATTGGAGAGATTAAACGAGAAACCATTCCCCGTTCCCACAAATGCAATAAAAGCGAACCTGGGGGTTGGTATGAGCGGCCCCATTGATGGAAGCGTCGGGCGTTTATCCTCCTTAAAAATCGGGAGTTTTAAACTAAAAAACGTGTTGGCATCTTATCCGGTATATGATGACGTTGCTGCAAAGATCTTACTTAAGGATAGAAATGGCAATCTGGGTGCGGATGTGTTAAGCCGCTTCAACATTATATTGGATTATGGGAACAAGTCTATGTATCTAAGGAAAGGCAGACAATTTAACCGCCCTTTTGAACATGATATGTCGGGATTAGAAGTGTATGCCCAGGAAAACAAATCTTTGCATTACTTTGTAAGTAGAATAGAGCCGGGTTCACCAGCTGAAATCGCAGGTGTAATGGTTGATGATGAGATCGTTTCCATTAATTTCGTCCCTGTTGCCAGTTATAAATTAAACGAAATAAATACCCTTTTTAAATCTGCTGACGGCAAAAACATCATTCTCACTATCTATAGAAACAATGAATTAATTATCAGGGTGTTTAAGCTTAAACAAAGAATTTAAAGGATTGTTATACCTTTGCCTTAAACGAATACCTTTACCATTACATGACGAAATCCGGCACCTTAACTATCGCAGCAGGCATTTTACTGTTGATCAGCAGTTGTACCAGTAATTCTAAAGAGCCTTCGAAATTCAGAGGGCGCATATCTTTTGACTCTATTATGGGGATAAAATTTTATGAGGTAAAACGTCGGTTTAGTACCGGCCTTTCTTTTAATGAATTAGGGTTTCAGCAAGAACCTACCTGGATTATTCAGTTTAAAGACCCCGATACAATACAAGCTTATAGCCCACAGAAAAAGCGTATGCAGAGCTTTTATTTCCATTATGATCATGGCGATGTGTACAATTTTGCCAAGGAATGGTTCAGAATAAAAAAAATCAGTAAAGACAGCCTGGTATTTCAAAGGCTCCATTTAACAGGACGGGAAATATCAAAAGACATTCGCTCGGATGTAAACATTACCTGGTACTCAGAAAATTACATTAATAATGTACTTAAAACAACAGTAGGAGAATTACAAAAACCAACTAAGGCCGATACACTATACATAAAAGAACTTTCAGAAAAGTCTAACAGAAACCCAAACAATCTTGATAGTGCCTTTGCGGGCCGACAACCAGTCCGGTTTATCCCGCTAAGCGACATGATCAGCGTAAAGAAAATCAGCAGTGTTGATAAATTGAATGGCAAAACAGAATCATACGACTATCTCTTCCCTAAATATCGCATTGACATCGTAAAAGCTTATGATGATTTCGGTTACGAATTCTCTGCAGTTGTAGATGAAAAAGGAAAGATATATCTGGGTAAATTCAGGGTAAATCAACCTGAAAATTATGAGCCCAGAAAGAAAACTCTGGAGGCCATAATTAACGTTTACCTGCAAAATCTTTTAAAAACAATTCCGGGTGAAACCCTTGGAATTCAGCACTCAAGCGAAATTAATCTGATCGTTACAGGCCGTAAAAATAAAGCTTAACATCACATTATTTTTTATATTTATCAAAAAATGAAGCGTTTGCACATTATAAAAAAATAATATGTACCTTGCACACTTAATTTTTAATAAATAATACAATGCAAGAAGGAACAGTAAAATTTTTTAATGTAACTAAAGGTTTCGGATTTATTATCCCTGCAAACGGTGATAGCGAAATCTTTGTACATTCAACAGGCCTTATCGACGAAATTCGTGAAAACGATAAAGTTGAGTATGACGTAGAAAGCGGCAAAAAAGGGTTGAATGCGATTAATGTTAAAGTAATCTAGATTATTAAAAACATAAATTGTACAGCATCGCGGATAACCCGCGATGCTTTTTTGTTTTATATGCTTTTATTTACGGCTTTTAATAAGCTCTAAAAGCATTTCAGGTTCATTAGTAGTAATAAACTCAACTTTATTGTCTAATAGCCATTTCATATCAGCGGCATCATTTACAGTCCATGCGTTTATTGTTAATCCTAATTCTTTTGCCTTAGCAAACCATTCCCCTTTTTTATAAACGGAATAATGGTAATCAGCACCATAAAAACCATCTTGCTTTAGTTTCTCTAAAGATACGTTTCCAGCCAGATAAGATACATTTGCTTCTGGATCCAGCTGTTTTACCTGCTGCAGAATCTGATAGCTGAAGCTAATGTAATCAACCCAGGGACGAGCTTTAAGCTTATGTACCATTGCCACAACTTTAGCTGTTAAAACCTTATCATATTCTGCCCCGGATTTAGATGGTTTAATTTCCAGAATCAATCTGGTCGTTTTTTGTTTCAATCCTGTCTTCAAATAATTTTCTAAAGTAGGAATATACTCTCCATTTGAAAGTTTTTTTGCCTGCAATTCTTTGTAAGTAGATTTTTCAATATGAATACCTAAAAAGTCATGATCATGGTTTACGACCAAAACGCCATCAGCAGTCATATGTACGTCAAACTCAGAACCATGGCAACCAATACGAACCGCCTCGTTTAATGCAGCAATGGAGTTCTCAGGAAGTGATTTTGCTTTAAAAGCACCCCTGTGTGCAATCACTTCATTTTTGCTCCAGGTATTAATTGTTTTCATTTTTTTTTGCGCAAAAGCGCCATTTAGTCCTATTGAAGTAAGGATGAGTCCAAATAATAAATGTTTCATGTGCGTGTTTTTTTTACTAAAATATCATTTAATAAATAATAATCCAGCTTTCATAAAGTTAATAAATCGATAAACATTAATTAAAACATAGATTATATCTCTATTTTTATCAAAAAACTGCCTTGAGCAAAGCTATAGGAAAAAATAAATGAGCAGTAACTACGAACTTTTAGTTTCTAAAATTAACGAGTTTACACAAAAGTTTTACCTCAATAAACTTTTACGTGGGAGCATTTATGCCCTGGCATTACTATTAGCCCTGTATCTGCTCATATTTGTGTTAGTCTACTATTTCCAGCCCGGAGCAATAATAAAAACCAGTTTGTTTTTTGGATCATTGGCCCTGGCGGCATTCATTATCTCTTTTCTGGTCCTTAAACCTGCATTAGCTTATTTCAAACTCAGCAAAAACCTAAGTATAGAAGAAGCTTCTGCTATCATTGGCAATCACTTTTTTAATGTAAAAGACAAACTGCTAAACACTTTGCAACTGAAAGCTATGGCAGATGAATCCCCTGGCAACAGTCTGCTCATTCTCGCAGGCCTGGACCAGAAAATAGCAGAACTCAACCCAATCCCATTTTCAAGTGCCATAAAGTTGACAGAAAACAAGAAATACATCAAGTATTTTCTCGCTCCGGCAACCATAATATTATTGATTGCAATCATTGCCCCGGTCATTTTAAAAGAAGGAACAAGCAGCTTTGTACAGTATAATAAACAAATTTTACCTAAAGCGCCGTTCGATTTCCAATTGCTAACAAATAAGCTTGTGGTAGCACAAGGGGATGATATCGCTTTAAAATTAAAGCTAAACGGCAATGAAATCCCACAGGAAGTGTATGTTAATGATGGGGCTAATACCTACAAGCTGGAAAAAGAGAGCACAACCAGATTTAATTATACATTTAAAAACCTGCAAAAAAATCACAAAATAATGTTCCAGGCAGGAGGCTTTAATTCTCCCCCTTTTACAATTGAAGTAAAACCTCGTCCTTCAGTTATTAATATTACTGCAGATTTGGCCTACCCGGCGTATCTTAATAAAAAAAATGAAAGTATTAAAAATGCAGGAGATCTGTTAATCCCTGAAGGAACCCGTGTAAGCTGGAAAATGGAAACCAAAAACAGCAATCGGCTGAATTTTAACATTGGCAATAAAAAACTGATCTTAACTGCTTTAAACAATTCGTTTTCTTATAGTGGTACAATAAGGGAAAGCGCCAGATACGGTATCATTCCTCAAAATCAATTTGTTAATAACAGAGACTCCCTTAATCATCAGATTAATGTGATTAAAGATGATTTCCCAAGAATTACAGTAACCGAAACACCTGATTCTTTAAGCGGTAAAGCACGATATTTTACTGGAAACATTACAGACGACCATGGATTTACTTCACTAAAATTCAAATATATCATCAAAGAAAATAACAAAATAAAGATGACGGTAAGTAAAGCTATCCCGGTAAAAAAGAACAGGCAAGAAGGTGCTTTCTTTTTTCTATGGGATCTGAATGACCCGCTGATCAAACCAGGTCAAAGCCTGGAGTACTATTTTGAAGTTTCCGATAATGATGCCATAAACGGCCCAAAAACTACAAAATCAGATCTTAAGGTATATGAAATTCCAGGCTCTGGAAAAATAGCTGAAAAAATAAACGAAAACAGCCTGGCACTAAAGCAAAAAATGGAAAAAACCATTAAACTGGCTGGACAGGTTGAGAAGGAAAGTAAAAAACTAGGAGAAACATTATTAGATAAAAAAGAGATTTCTTTTGATGACAAAAAACAGATTGAGCAATTGCTGGAGAAGCAAAAACAATTAGAACAAGCTGTGAAAGAGATCAATGATCTGAACAAAAAAAATACAGTCGAAAAAGAAGAAAACAACCTGATTAAACAAGAGCTTGCAGACAAACAAAAGCAGATCGATGATCTGTTTAAAAATGTGTTGGACGAAAAAACCAAAGCATTGCTGGAAAAATTGCAAAATCTGATGGACCAGAACAATAAGGATCAGACAAGACAGGAATTGTCTAAAATGCAAATGGATAATAAATCGCTAAAGAATGAGCTTGATCGCATTTTAGAATTATATAAACAGTTAGAGTTTGAACAAAACCTGCAGAATAATATAGATCGGTTAAATGACCTTGCCAAACAGCAAAAGGATCTGGCAAAGCAGAGCTTAGAAAAGAACTCAGCTCCTGATGATTTAAAATCGAAACAAAAAGAGCTGTCGAAATCACTTAATGAAATTCAAAAGGAACTTAAAAAACTTGATGAAAAAAACCAGGAGTTAGACCGCCCCAATTCTTTTAGTGCTCCTGAAAAAGAAATGAATGATATCGCTCAGGAACAGAAAAATAGTGAAGAACAACTCGATAAAAAAGACAGAAAAAAAGCAGCTGAAAGTCAGCAAAAAGCAGCTGAAAAAATGGAACAGCAAGCAGAAAAATTGAAAAAAATGCAGGACGACTCTGCAGAAATGGAAAACAATCTGAATGCACAGGAATTACGCAGATTACTGGAGAATCTTCTAAAAACCTCGTTTGACCAGGAAAAAGTAATGCTCAACTTAAGACGACTGAATAGCTCCGATCCACAGTATACCAGCAATGTCCAGAAGCAAAGGGAAATAAAAGACAATATGAAAGTGATTGCAGATAGTCTTTATTCTTTAAGCAAACGTGTTCCTCAAATAGAAAGTACGGTAAATGAGGAGATGCAAAAAATCAACTTTAACATCGACAAAAGTTTAGAAAATCTGGGTGAAAGAAATACTTCCGGAGCAAATAAAAACCAACAGTATACCATGACCTCTGTAAATAATCTCTCATTGATGCTTAGTGAAGCGCTCAATCAGTTACAGGACATGATGAAAAACAGTAAAAGCGGCGGCAAGGGAAAAAAGAAGCAAAGCATGAAGCAATTGCAGCAAATGCAGCAACAACTGAACAATAATATGCAAAAAGCCCGGGAACAGATGCAAAAAAATGGCAACAAAGGAACTGTGCCAAAAGGTACAATGAGCGAGGAGTTTGCAAAAATGGCTCAGCAGCAGCAGATGATCCGTGAAGCACTACAAAAAATAAATAGAGAAGAAAATAAAGATGGAAAAGGTGGGTTGGGTAACCTCAATCAGATGATCCAGGATATGAAAGCCACCGAAGCGGAGCTAGTTAATAAAAGACTGGAACAGCAAACAATGAATCGTCAAAAAGAATTGCTGACCAAACTATTAGAAGCTGAAAATGCCATGCGGGAACAGGATCAAGATGCAAAAAGAGAAAGTAAAGCAGGAAAAGACTTTCCACCATCCTATCAGAAAATGCTGGAAAAATTTAAATCCAATGAAAAGAATGAAACAGAATGGTTGCAAAAATTACCACCAAACCTAAACCATTATTACAAAAATAAAATCACCGAATATTTTAAATTGCTAAATTCGGGGCAATAATTTACATCTGATGAGCAAAGCAAGTATTAATTTCTTTAATGAAGAAACCAATTATCTCCTAAAAAATAAAAGAGCAATCAAAGATTGGGTAGCTTCAGCAATTGCTGAAGAAGGATATATTTTACAGGAGCTAAACTTCATTCTTTGTTCAGACGAGTATTTACTGCGTATAAACCAGGAATACCTTGATCATGACACTTATACCGACGTTATAACTTTTGATAACTCTGAGGTGCTTAAAACCATTGTGGGGGATATATTTATCAGCATTGAGCGAATAAAAGAAAATGCTGATACCTTTAAACATACCGTTACTCAGGAATTATGCAGGGTTATTATCCATGGCACACTTCATCTTCTTGGATACAGAGATAAAAGCAAAGCAGAAAAGTTAAAGATGACCGAAAAGGAAGATTACTATCTCGAACTTTTATTGAAATATTAAGAAGCCGAGATTAAGAACAAAGACCGGAGCTCTAAAAAAGACAGAGAAGGATCACGTGCGAAAGTATAAGCATCCCTAAATTAATTTCCAATAAAAACCGCAGGTTTTTTAAGGATTTCAGCAACTAAAAAAATCTTTCAATTTTAAAAAACACGCAAGCTCATACTTGTTGTTTTTAGCCGTTTTAACGCAATCACATCGTTTTATGACAAAGACACTGGACTACGCTGGGTTCTTTACTCAGACACCTTCTAATAAAGCCGTTTTTCGGCCCAAATTACCTCCAAAATCGGGGTTGGAAATCTTCTGCATTAAACATAACATTTCTGTTACATTCATTCAGTGAGTTTTTTAAAAATTTTCCAGATCTGCAAAAAGAGCCATATCATTTTAGGTTGCACGCTGCTTAGATATAGTTAAAAATGCAGACAAATTAAACACAATTACTCCGAGGGATAAAATAATGAAATTCACATATCGTAGATTCAAAAGTACCGGATATATACCACAAATAATTATTGCTTACTTTTGTGGTAATTTCTTATCATAATATCGTTAAACACAGACTTTGAGCACACTTATTGCAGCCGAAAACTTAGGCCACGCCTATCACGATGAATGGCTATTCAAAAACTTAACACTGGGCATCCAAACCGGGCAACGCGTAGCGTTGGTAGGTATTAACGGAGCCGGAAAAAGCACCTTATTAAAACTTCTTGCCGAAAGGTTTACTCCTCTGGAAGGAAAAATTGTAAAGAATAAATCTGTTAAAATAGGTTTTCTAGATCAGGAACCTAGTTTTCCAGACGGTTATTCCATTAGTGATTTCATCTTTTCACTGGAAAATAAACAACAACAGCTGATTAAAGAATATGAGGAATTAATTGAAGACCCTAACCCTGATGAGAAAAAATTAAACCGCTTGTATGAAGAACTTAGCGAACATAACGCCTGGGAATATGAGCATGAAATAAAAACTATTCTGAGCAGGATGGGTATCACTCATTTACAACAAAAGATATCTACCCTATCTGGCGGACAAAAGAAGCGTCTGGCATTAGCTAAACTACTGATCGAAGATCCTGAAATCTATGTATTGGATGAGCCGACCAACCATTTAGATATTGATACCATAGAATGGCTGGAGAAACTGTTGACCTCAGGTAACAAAACCATATTGCTGGTTACTCATGATCGTTACTTTCTGGACAATGTATGTAATACTATCGTAGAGCTTGACAGAGGCAAGATTTACAATTATAATGGAAACTATGCTTACTTCCTGGAAAAGAAATCAGAAAGAGAAGCTGCTGACGAAAGTACATTCCAGAAAAATAAAAACTTACTTAAAAAGGAGTTGGAATGGATGAGAAGGATGCCTGCAGCGCGTACAACAAAATCACAATCCAGAATTGATGCCTTTTATGATCTAGACGCAAAAACAAAGCAAAGATCTGACAATCAAAAGGTTACTTTAAATGTAAAGATGTCCAGGCAAGGAAATAAAATCCTTGAACTAGATCATATCGGACAATCTTTTGATGGTAAAAAGATCATTAATGATTTCAGTTATACATTTAAACGTGCAGATCGTATTGGTTTAGCCGGCAAAAATGGAACAGGTAAATCTACTTTGCTAAATATCATAACCGGATTTTTATCACCAGAAAAAGGAAAGGTAAGCACAGGCGAAACCACAGTATATGGATATTACAAACAGGGCGGTTTAGCTTTCAATGAAAAAGAACGCGTAATTGATATTGTAAAATCGGATGCCGAGTATATAAAAATGGCAGATGGCCAGACGATATCTGCTTCACAACTTTTAACCTTATTCTTATTCCCTCCTAAAAAACAACATGGGATGGTTGAGAAATTAAGTGGTGGTGAAAAGAAACGTTTACACCTGATGAAAGTTTTGATGCAAAATCCAAACTTTCTGATTCTGGATGAGCCAACCAATGATTTAGATATTGATACACTAAATGTGTTAGAAGAATTCCTTGAAAATTTTCCTGGTGTCCTGATTTTAGTTTCTCACGATAGATATTTACTTGATAAAATGAGTGAGCAATTATTTATCATGGAAGGGAATGGTGATGTAGCAATTTACAATGGAAACTATTCAGAGTATAGAATTAGTTTGGATACGGCAAAAGAAAAACCTGAACAAAAACCAAAACAAAATTCTACTCCTTCTACCACTGTTGCCCCGGTAAAAAAATTGAGTTATAAAGAGCAGCAAGAAATCATTGAACTGGAATCAAGAATCTCTGAAGTTGAAAATCAAATTAAAGATTTAACATTATCTCTTTCAAATATTGATAGTGCAAATTATATAGAGCTTCAAAATAAAACAGAAGAAATAGAAAAATTAAATACCGAACTGGAACAAATAACAGAGCGTTGGCTGACCCTTTCGGAACAATAGTAATAACTAATATTCCTGATCGTTTAAAGAATAAAAACTAATAAAATAATTTTAGAAAATCAAATGTTCCACGTGGAACGGACCTTAAATTTCAAGCATAGACTCTATACGTTCCACGTGAAACACTTAAAATAAAAAAACGAAATGTTTAAAGAATATGATGTAATCGTAGTAGGCGCAGGCCACGCAGGTTGTGAGGCAGCGGCAGCAGCGGCTAACCTTGGTTCTTCCGTCCTACTCATCACAATGAACATGGAAACCATTGCGCAAATGAGTTGCAACCCAGCAATGGGCGGAGTCGCAAAAGGTCAGATTGTACGTGAAATAGATGCCATGGGTGGTTACTCCGGTATTATAAGTGATAAAACTACATTGCAATTTAGAATGCTCAACCTATCTAAAGGTCCTGCAATGTGGAGTCCAAGAGCGCAAAATGACAGGAAAAGATTTGCGGAAGAATGGAGACTTGCACTAGAGCGTACACCTAATGTAGACTTCTGGCAAGACATGGTGAGTAGTCTGATTATTAAAAATAATACTGTTGTTGGTGTTAAAACTTCAATTGGTGTTGAGATAAAAGCAAAGAGTGTTGTATTAACAAATGGCACCTTCCTTAATGGATTAATCCATATCGGAGAAAAGAAATTTGGTGGTGGCAGAACAGGTGAAAAAGCTGCAACCGGTTTAACTGAACAACTTACAGAACTAGGCTTCGAGGCAGGCAGAATGAAGACCGGTACCCCACCCCGTATTGATGGCCGCTCATTAAATTATTCTGTGATGGAAGAGCAATGGGGTGATGAAAATCCAAGCAGGTTTTCTTATACAAACGTAGCTCGCCCAACCGAACAACGTTGCTGCTGGATTACTTATACCAATGCAAAAGTACATGAAACTTTAAAAGAAGGATTTGAAAAATCTCCTATGTTTACTGGTCGTATAAAAGGACTTGGTCCCAGGTATTGTCCATCAATAGAAGACAAAATTAATCGATTTGCAGAACGCGAAAGACACCAGATATTTGTTGAACCAGAAGGCTGGAATACTTGCGAAATCTATGTTAATGGTTTTTCTACATCACTGCCTGAAGATGTACAATACCGTGCATTGATTCAGATACCAGGATTCGAAAATGCCAGGATGTTCAGACCTGGATATGCTATAGAATATGACTTTTTCCCACCTACACAGCTACAATTAACCCTTGAAACCAAATTAATCAGTAATCTATACTTTGCAGGTCAGATAAACGGCACTACAGGATACGAAGAAGCTGCTAGTCAGGGTTTTATAGCAGGAATCAATGCTCATCAGAAAATAAATGACAATCATGAGCTGATCCTGAAAAGATCGGAATCTTATATAGGTGTTTTAATAGATGACCTTGTTACAAAAGGTACAGAGGAACCTTATAGGATGTTTACTTCAAGAGCTGAACATCGTTTATTGTTACGTCAGGATAATGCTGATATCAGGCTATCCCCTATTGCACATTCCTTAGGATTAATCAATGACGAACGCATGGAAATTGTCAATAAAAAAATTGAAAACTCTGATGCAATTGTTGCCTTTGCCAAAAAACAAAGTGTAGATATGAGTATAGCCAATGACATGCTGGAAAGTCTCGGCACTACTCCTTTAAATCAAAATGTGAAAATAATCAGCTTACTGGGCAGACCACAAGTAGGTATAAATGATGTAAGAAAAGTAAGTACTGCTTTAGATAATCTGCTTCAGGATTTCGATAAAGAAACTATTGAACAAGCGGAAATCAAAATAAAATATGAAAGCTATTTTGAGAAAGAGCAGGAAATTATAAACAAAATGCAAAAGATGGAAGATAAAGACATCAATCCAGATTTTGATTATTCACAATTGGTATCTTTATCAAAAGAAGCCCGCGAGAAATTATTAAAAATAAAACCAAGAACTTTGGGTCAGGCTTCCAGAATTTCTGGTGTTACTCCATCTGATATATCAGTTTTAATGGTTCATATCAGCAGATAATAGATAAAAATAAGTAATAATCACATAAACGGTTGATTTATAGTTAATTAAATAAAAATTAGATATCTTTAAAACAGGCTTCAATATATGCGATATAAGGAAGTTTTAGAAACTCTGAATGATATTCATCAAAAACATAATAAAATTAAATACAGCGCAGATAAATGGCTAAAAAACGAATTATAGAAAACTTAAGGAATTTTATTACCCTTTTTTCGATAAGCATAGTATTTTATGCTTGTGCCAGTATTCAGCAACCCCAGGGAGGGCCTAGAGATACTGAACCTCCCAAGGTTTTGAAAATCACACCAAAAGATCTTAGCGTAAATTTTACCTCTACTAAAATTGTAGTAGAATTTGATGAGTATTTTAAAATCCAAAATGAATTCAAAGAGTTTAGTGTATCTCCTGAAATGGAGCGCCCTCCTATTTTAAAAACAAAAGGAAAAAAACTCGAAATAAGTATTCAGGATACTCTGGAAAAAAATACAACATACACACTCAATTTTGGTAAAGCCATAGTGGATGTAAATGAAAGTAATGTAGTTAAAAACTTTACTTATGTATTTTCAACGGGGCCACAACTTGATTCGCTAAGTATAAAAGGACAGGTAATCAATTCAGTTACAGGATTACCCGAATTAGATGCTGTTGTATTTATATTTCCATTAAACAGAGATACCCTTTTTGGAAAACAAAAACCATCAATCTTTACTACAACTGATAGCAGTGGTAATTATTCATTAAATAACCTTAGAAAGGATACTTATAAGATATATGCACTTAAGGAAAAGAATGGAGATCGTATCTATCAGCAAGCTTCAGATGAAATAGCTTTTATTAAAGATTCAATAGTACTTGATTCTGTTAAATCAAATGTTAATCTTGCCCTTTTTAAAGAAGATGCAAGCACATTCAGAATCGTTGACAGAAGACTTAATGCCGATGGAAGTATCAGTTTATCCTTTAACCAAAAACTCAAAAAACCTGAGGTAGTAGTTACCGACCCACCAAATTTAGATGCTGCAAAACTGATAAAATTCAGCAAAAACAATGATTCATTAAAGGTCTGGCTCAAGGATCTGAGCTTTGATTCAACTAAAGTTGCTATTAAAGAGGATGGTAAAGTATTACAAACTGCTAATTTTACCAGGGGCAAAAAAGAAACTTATACAAGGGTATTAAGTGCAACTGATAATATAGAAGGGCGATTATTAAACCCTAATAAACCGTTAAAACTGAGCTTCAATTTCCCGATTGAAAGTACAGATATAACAAAAATAACGCTATTGGAAGACTCCATTGATCGAAAAAACTTTACGCTGGTAAAAGATACATCAGACTTCCTTTCTTATTATTTAACATATCCGTGGAAACCAAAAAAGACCTATGATATTAAATTCGCAGATGGCGCATTCACAGCTATTTTTAATACTAAAAACAAAGAATTTAATAAAACATTCACATTAGCGAGCAAGGATGATTACGGAACACTTATCGTTAAAATTGTTCCACCAGAACCCAATAAAAGTTATATTCTTGAAGTACTTAATGAGGCTAAAGGTGTAGTAAATACCTTGATAGTGAAAAAGGATACCACTGTTCGGTTTGCCAACTATAAAGCAGCAAAATACTGGCTTAGAATAAGCTATGATACCAACAAAAATGGTAAATGGGATACTGGTAATGTAACCCTTGGTCTGCAGCCAGAAAAGATATGGAATGAACCTAAAGAGCTTTCTATCAGAGCCAACTGGGAACGAAATGAAACGGTAACTATTCCTAAGGAATAATTACCTGAACCAGTCTGAATACATCATATAATTATCTGGTAGCTTATTCAATAAAGCCCGTTGCTCTTCAGTAATGGGCTTTATTTTTTTTGCTGGAGTTCCTGCATAAATAAATCCACTTTCACAACGTGTATTCTCTAAAACTACTGAGCCAGCTGCTATGATACAATACTCATCAACCAGTGCATTATCCATAATAATAGCTCCCATTCCAACCAGAATATGATCTTTAAGTATACAACCATGTACTATAGCATTATGACCTATAGACACCCTGTTTCCTATAATTGTAGAGGCTTTAAGGTACGTAGCATGAATTACAGCACCGTCTTGTATATTGGTTTCATTTCCAATAGTAATACTATTTACATCGCCCCTGATTACAGCATTAAACCATACTGAGCAATTATTCCCCATCAAAACATCACCAACAATTGTAGCATTTGGTGCTATAAAACAATCACTTCCCCATTTGGGATTCTTATCCTTAACCGGTAATATCAACGCCATATCTTAAAAAATTGTATCTGTTAATTGTGAAGAATGTTCCGGATAATCTGTTGTATAATGTAATCCTCTGCTTTCTTTCCTAACCATTGCTGCTTTTATCACTAAAAAAGCCACCTGTATCACATTACGAAGCTCACAAAGCTTAACAGAAACCTTATTTTTCTTATAAAATTCCTCTGTTTCTCCATGAAGTAAAGCTAACCTGCGCATAGCCCTTTCCAATCTGAAATCTGAACGAACAATACCTACATAATCGCTCATTAATTTTTGCGTTTCACGCAAATTATGCGTTACCAGAATATCCTCATCTGACTGCGTAACACCATTTGCATTCCAGTCAGGAATATCATTAGGTATGATATTATTTTTAAATACTTTAATTGCATCTTCATATATACGATGTGCAAATACAGGAGCTTCAAGAAGTGAATTTGAAGCTAATCTATTTGCTCCATGAAGACCGGTAGAGGAACATTCACCGCAAGCATAAAGGTTCTTTATAGATGATCTACCATGCTCATCAACCATAATTCCCCCACACATATAATGCGCTGCAGGCGTAACTGGTATTAAATCCTTAGTCATATCAATACCAATTGATAAGCATTTAGCATATATATTAGGGAAATGCGCTAAAATATCTGATTTCCTGCGGTTCCTTATATCCAGATAAACAAAGTCCTCACCTGATTTCTTCATTTCAGCATCAATTGCACGAGCTACAATATCACGTGGCGCTAACGAACCACGTTTATCATATTCATACATAAATTCATCACCATTTTTCCTCCTCAGTACACCTCCAAAACCTCTCACAGCTTCAGAAATTAAGAATGCAGGGTACTCTCCAGGGTTATATAAAGCCGTTGGATGGAACTGAATGAACTCCATATTTCTTACTTTTCCTTTCGCACGATAAACCATCGCCATCCCATCACCAGTAGCAATTACAGGATTAGTAGTACTAGAATATACATGACCAGCACCACCAGAGGCCATGATAGTCACACGTGCTAAGATCTTTTCCACATCGTTAAGCTCTGTATTAAAAGCATATATGCCATAACAGTTGATATCTTCAGAACTCTTATCCACATGCTGCCCCATATGATGTTGCGTAATTAACTCCAGACAAAAGTAATGTGTTAATATCTCTATGTTCTTATTCTGATGAATCTGCCTTAATAAAACACTCTCAATTTCGTATCCGGTAACATCTTTATAGTGTAATACCCTATGTTCAGAATGCCCTCCTTCTTTAGCCAGATCATATACTCCTGTACCATTTTTATCGAAGTTAATCCCATATTCTATAATCTCTTCTATACGCTGAGGTCCCTCTTTTACAACTATTTCCACTATCTTCTCATCACACAAACCATCACCCGCAATCAATGTATCTTCTATATGCTTTTCAAATGAATCATCTTTATCAACAACAACTGCTACCCCACCCTGAGCATATTTTGTATTAGACTCGTCCTCATTTGATTTAGTAACAATTAAAACTTTACCATGCTGAGCTGCTTTTAAAGCGAAACTAAGACCGGCAATACCTGATCCAATAACCAAAAAATCTACTTCTCTCATTCTTATACTATTGTATTTCAATTTATTATAAGGAATCTATATACCTTTTCAAATCTCTATATCTACTCTAAAATCAGTAAAATCAACCCTATAATTCATATTTGTTAACAACGTTGATATTAATGTTGATTACTTGTCTATAGAAACAGAACAAATATATTTGAATGTTTAAAGCTAAGCTAAAAACATAATTTGCCACAATATTTCAACTACTTTTCGTCATGATCCTTTAGTTTATTAACGTTTTACACACAAACTAACAATAAACATATTCATATTGATAAAAAAATGATCGTATAAATATCTCATTGAAAATCAGCGGATATTTTAAAAGAAAATGTAATCTAAATGTTAGTAAATTGCTAATAACTCAATTATCAGCATAAAAAAATGATATTTACAAACAATATCAACAGACTAATAAACAATAGAAATCTATTTATATTAAAATAATTATAATTTATTGAAGTGTTTAAACTCCGTACCTTTACAAAATCAGAAAAAAACTTTTTTTGTTTTAAAATTGAAAACTGAAACGTTGATAAACTGAAATAGAATGTGGAGTAGACATTAAAAAATTGAATATTATATCAAGATAAAATGGACACCTTAGCCGAATTAAATAGAAAAGGATATATCGAAGAGCATATTGATCCAACATTGGATCTCTTTGATGAGATTGAGAAACTAAAAAAGGAAAAAAATGCTATTATCCTGGCGCATTATTATCAGGAACCTGATATACAGGATATTGCAGATTATATTGGAGACAGTTTAGGGCTTTCTCAGGAAGCAGCTAAAACAGAAGCTGACGTAATTGTTTTTGCTGGAGTACATTTTATGGCTGAAACTGCTAAAATACTTTCTCCAGAAAAAAAGGTTCTATTACCAGATTTAAAAGCTGGATGTTCATTAGCTGATAGCTGTCCACCGCATTTATTCAAGAAATTTAAAGAAAAATATCCAGATCACCTGGTAATCACCTATGTGAACTGTACAGCTGAATTAAAAGCGTTGAGTGATATCGTTTGTACCTCCACAAATGCTGTTCAGATTGTAGAAAGTTTACCAAAAGATCAAAAAATTATTTTTGGTCCGGATAAAAATTTAGGTGCCTGGGTTGCAAAAAAGACAGGCAGAGATTTAGTTTTGTGGAATGGTGCCTGTATGGTTCACGAAATTTTCTCAAGAGAAAAAATTACTAAGTTAAAGGAACGTCATCCTAATGCTAAGTTTATTGCGCATCCGGAATGTGAGGAATCTGTATTACAAATGGCTGATTACATCGGCTCAACTACAGGATTATTAAAATATTCTATCAATAATGATGCTCAGGAATTCATTGTAGCAACAGAAAGTGGAATCATTCACCAAATGGAGAAAGCTAATCCACTCAAAACTTTCATTCCTGCACCTCCAAACAACAGTTGTGCCTGCAATGATTGTCCATATATGAAAAGAAATACACTTGAAAAGCTGTATTTATGTATAAAAAATGGTTTGCCAGAAGTAACAGTGCCTTCAGATATCATTGTACAGGCACGTAAACCAATTGAAAGAATGTTAGAAATATCTGCTAGTTTGGGCTTATAAACTATGTGGATAAAGTGTTAATTTGCTGTAATATAATAAGATAATGTTTGAAAATAAAGAACGTACAGATATTGCTGAATTAGGGGAATTTGGATTGATCAAACACCTTACAGAAACTTTTAAAGTAAAACACGAAAGTAGCATCAAAGGAATTGGTGATGATGCAGCAGTTCTAAATTTTAATGATAAACAAGTCCTGATTTCGACGGATTTATTGCTTGAAGGTATTCATTTTGACCTGGCTTATGTTCCTCTTATTCATTTGGGGTACAAGGCTGTACAGGTTAATTTAAGTGATATTTATGCAATGAATGGAATTGCTACCCAGGTTACTGTTTCCATAGGCTTATCCAGCAAATTTCCATTGGAAGCTGTTGAAGAAATATACAAAGGAATTCAGCTTGCATGTGACCGCTTCAATATTGACTTGATTGGTGGTGATACTTCAACCAGTAAACAAGGACTTGTAATTAGTGTTACTAGTATTGGTTATGCCGAAAAAGGAAGTGTTTGCTACAGAAATGGTGCACAGGAAGGTGATCTTTTATGCGTTTCAGGAGATCTGGGAGGTGCTTATGTTGGGCTGCAAATTCTGGAAAGAGAAAAGCAGATTTTCCTCGAAAATCCTAATATTCAACCAGATCTGGAAGGAAAGGATTACATTATTGAGCGACAATTAAAACCCGAAGGCAGACGTGATATTGTAGATTTATTAGCACAAATGGATATTATTCCAACTTCTATGATTGATGTTTCAGATGGTTTAGCATCTGAAGTTTTGCATATATGTGAGCAATCAGAAAAGGGTGTTACTTTGTATGAAGAAAAGATTCCTATTGATCCGATGACTTACGAAACTGCAAGGGAATTAGGACTTGATCCTACAGTTTGTGCGCTAAACGGTGGAGAAGATTATGAATTGCTATTTACCATAAAGCAAGCGGATTACGATAAATTGAAACATGATGTTGACATCAGTATCATTGGCCATATTACTGAGAAAAATGAAGGTTACAAGATGATTTCTAAATCAAATATCGTACATGAAATAAAAGCTCAGGGTTGGAATGCTTTTAAAGCATAATCTTTAGTATAATTTTATTCTTCATCAGAAGATAAAACAGGATCTAAAAATTTGGTGTCAATTTGCTTAGTTGCTTTGGCACCTAATTTTTTGATTTTCTCTGAAGTAGTAGAAAGGTTTCCTGAGCCTGTGGATAACTTGTTAATTGCTTTATCATAAGCATCTTGACTCAACTTAATATTACGACCTATACCTTCCATATCAGCCAGAAATCCGACAAACTTATCGTACATACTCCCACTTAAGCGAGCTATCTCAAGGACATTTCTATTTTGTCTTTCCTGTTTCCATATACTTGAAATGGTACGTAAAGTAGCGAGTAGTGTAGATGGACTAACGATTACTACTTTTCTATCCCAGGCATAATTAAAAAGTTCGGCATCTTTTTGAACAGCGATACCAAAAGATGATTCGATAGGAATGAACAGCAATACAAAGTCAGGAGAATTGATTTGATATAGTTGCTGATAGTTTTTACCAGATAAGCCTTGAATATGAGTTTTTATCGAAATAATATGCTGTTTGATGTACAATTCCCTTTCCTCATCTGTATCAGAATTTACAAATCGCTCATAAGCTATTAAAGAGACCTTAGAATCGACTACAATATGTTTATCATCCGGAAGGTCAATAATTACATCTGGTTGCATTCTACTACCCTCTGATGAGCTTAAACTGGTTTGAATCCTATACTCTCTATCTTTAGTTAAACCTGATCTTTCTAAAATACGTTCAAGAATAACTTCTCCCCAGTTTCCCTGTTTTTTCTGATCGCCTTTCAGTGCTTTGGTTAAATTATTAGCATCTTCCTGAATCTGCTTACTTTGATTCATCAGCTGAGATATTACACCTTTTAGTATATTTCTTTCATCTGATTCAGCTTTGTATACTTTGTCTACCTTTTCCTCAAACGCTTTTATGTTTTCTTTTAAAGGATTTAATATGATGTCCAGATTAGTCTTATTCTGTAAGGTAAATTTATCTGTTTTATCCTCCAGAACTTTATTTGCTATATTTTCAAATTCCAGTTTAAAACGTTGTTGCAATTCGGCAATATATTTTTCCTGCTCGTTGTGTTTTTGTTGCTGGGCCATTAAATTTTCTTCTGCTTTTATGGCTTTACTACGTTCGGTCATAAAAGTTAAACGAAGGTCATTAAGTTCATCTTCAGTTCTTTGTTTTTCTTCCTTTAGATAGTTTAAAGCTTTCTGATGTTCTTGCTCTTTTAATAAAAGTAAAGCATCAATGTTATTGTTTACAGCAGGTTTTTTGAAAAATAATACTATAATAAGTACTAATATTATGATCAATATAAGTGTTAAAATTGCTTCCATACTAATATTTTTATCAAAAGTGATTAAATTATATGGGATTATCAAATGTGTACTATTTCTCAATTATCTTCATTTATGAAATTCAATAAATAAAATAAAAATAGTGGACTGAGTATGAGCAGAGACTATAAATGGATAGTTATAAGTGATTTATATTCATTTTAAATGAAATGGGAATACTTTTTGATATAAATTATAAAGGGAATGATTTGTTATATAAAATGGGAGCATATATTGTATTGATTATCCCGATACTGATTATTAGCATGTTTGTGCAGTGGAGATTTAGAAACAGGTTTTCGAAATATGCCGAAATGCAGTTAAATTCAGGTTTTTCGGGGAAAGAGATAGCAGAAAAAATGCTATACGATAATGGAATATTTGATGTGAAAGTAATGAGCACAGATAAAGCTTTATCTGATCATTATAATCCTGAAGATAAAACAGTGAATTTAAGTACTGATGTTTTTTACGGACGTAGTGTTGCAGCTGCTGCAGTTGCTGCTCATGAATGTGGACATGCTGTTCAGCATGCTAAATCATACCACTGGTTACAATTACGGTCTAATATGGTTCCTGTGGTTAGCATTACTTCTAATCTTCTACAGTGGGTATTAATTATAGGTGTTTTATTAATTGCTTTTACATTTAATCCTATTGTTTTGGGGATTGGGGTTATTGGCCTTACGTTAATTACTATATTTAGTATAATAACTCTTCCTGTTGAGTTTGATGCCAGTAAAAGAGCTTTAATATGGCTCAAAAATAATAGAGAAGTATTGTATACCAATGAAGAACATGTACAAGCAAAAGATGCTTTATGGTGGGCAGCAATGACCTATGTAGTCGCTGCTTTAGGATCGCTTGCAAACTTGTTTTACTATGCTTCTATCCTATTTGGAAGAAATAAATAGGTTAATTTAATCGGTAAGGAACAATTAATTCAAATTCAGGAATAGCAACTATAAATTCTTTGTTGTCGGCCAACCTTTGCATTAAATAATTACCACTCATGCTGCCTATATCTGTGTTTAAATTACATGCAGATACATAAGAATGTCTTTCTCCAGGTTCAATAACAGGCTGTTCTCCTACCACACCTTCACCTTCAACTTCTCTTTGGTTGCCATTGGAATCAAAAATGAACCATTGTCTTCTTTTAAGTTGAACAGTATAGTCTGTTAAGTTTTCTATAGTAATACGATAACCAAATAAAAAATGGTTATTTACCGGATCAGAATGATCTTCCTGGTAAGTTGTTTCAACCGATATTTTTACACCTAAGGTGATAGCTGTTACCATTTTAACGCTTGTTTATTTAATAATAGTTTTCAAAAATCAGGCCATTTCGCCATTCGGGCAAAGATGTTGATATTTATCAGCTATTTCGTCTAAAATACTATGTATTGTTTCAATGTTCTCTTCCTTAACTAATTGCATTCTGTAGGATTTGAAGTCAGGCATTCCCTTAAAATAATTGGCATAGTGTCTTCTCATTTCAAAAATACCAACCCTTGGCCCTTTCCATACAATGGATTTATCAAAATGGGTTCTGCAGACCGCTACCCGTTCTTCAATAGTTGGTCCTGCCAGTATCTCCCCTGTGTTAAAAAAGTGTCTTATTTCTCTGAATATCCATGGATAACCAATAGCAGCTCTACCAATCATAATTCCATCCACCTCATATTCCAATCTCCAGTCAGCTGCTTTTTGAATACTGTCTACATCACCATTACCAAAAATTGGAATTTTAATTCTTGGGTTACGTTTAATTTCACGTATTAATGTCCAATCTGCCTGACCTTTATACAATTGAGCACGTGTACGTCCATGAATTGTAAGTCCTTGTATACCAATGTCCTGTAAGCGTTCAGCTACCTCTTCTACATTTTTAGTAGTATCGTCCCAACCTAGTCTGGTTTTAACAGTTACAGGTAAATGAGTTGCTTTAACAACAGCTTCTGTCATCTTTACCATCTTATCTATATCCTGTAACAATGCCGAACCAGCTCCTTTACAGGCTACCTGTTTCACCGGGCAACCATAATTGATATCCATCAGATCCGGACCTGCAAGTGTAGCTATTTCAGTTGCTTCACGCATGTGATCTATTTCACTTCCAAATATCTGGATACCTATAGGTCTTTCGTATTCGAAAATATCAAGTTTGGCCCTGCTTTTTGCAGCATCTCTGATCAATCCTTCTGAAGAAATAAATTCCGTATACATCATATCCACCCCACTTTGTTTACAAACAAAACGAAATGGAGGGTCACTCACATCTTCCATAGGTGCGAGTAATAAAGGGAATTCTCCCAAATCAATATTTCCTATCTTTACGGACATTTCTCTATCTTCAAGCCAAATTTTTCGGTACAAAGGTACAAATTATAGGAATAATGAACTCTATGCAAAATACAAGGGAAGAAAACGGACCTCTGGTACAGATAATGATGTTGGTTATTTATGCAATTTTAGGCATGATTGTATTTTCTATCATAGGTTTTGGCCTTGTATATTTACAATACGGTGGCAGTATTTTAACTGATATGGCCTGGTTATCAAGTGGTGAAGCTTATTATATTGCTGCTCAAAGGATATTACTTTCTACGCAACAGATAGGTTTGTTTCTTGTACCGGCTCTTTTATTAGCTAAAACAGAGGGACAGAAGACCAATGTATTTTACGGTTTTAAAAAGCCTAAAATTGAATTATTACTGCTGGTTGTTGTATTGATGATTTGCGCTGTTCCTCTTTTGGAATTGGTAACTCGGTTCAATAAGAATATGGTATTTCCCGAGTCTTTAAAAGGAGTGGAACTATGGATGAAAAATGCCGAAGATCAAGCTATGAAAACTACTCTGGCATTGTTAAAAATGGAAAATATTGGAGTTTTTATCATCAATATTGGAATGATTGCTTTATTGCCTGCCATAGCTGAGGAACTGATGTTTAGAGGAGGTTTGCAACGTGCTTTTGGACGTATGTTTAGCAATCCGCATGTAGCTATTTGGTTTTCTGCATTCATATTCAGTGCTATTCATATGCAGTTTTATGGATTTATACCACGTCTTTTGCTGGGAGCAACTTTTGGATATTTGTATTTCTGGAGTGGCAGTTTATGGTATGCCATGTTTGGACATTTTGTAAATAACGCTTATGCTGTATGTGCAGCATGGTATATGCAAAAAAACAATATACCTTTGTCGGAAGCTGATAAAACTTTGAATATTGCCTGGTATGGTTACATCATCAGTGCCATATTAACTTTTCTGCTGTTTAGATATTTTAAAACAAAAACTGAATGAAAACAAGAGCAATAACTGCTTTCTTTTTTACAATTGTAATGTTAGGTTCCATTTTTTTAGGTGGTTATACCTTTACTTTTTTTTACCTTATTTTAAGCCTGGCTGCACTGTTTGAATTTTTCAATATGATTAAGACTGCCGGGATCAAACCACATAAATACTTTGCTTTATTTTTATCGGCACTAATATTCTTAATTACGGCTAGTTATCAGTTGTTACAGCTTGAAATCAAGTTTATGCTGTTAATTATACCTGTTATTTTCTCTGTATTTATTGCAGAATTATATAAAAGAGATAAATCTCCATTTACAAATATTGCTTATACCTATGTGGGTATTATTTATGTAATTATTCCATTTTGTTTTTTTTATTCTTTAGGATTTATACAGAACCATGCAACTTATAATTATCATTTGCCACTATCTTTCTTACTGATGCTCTGGGCTAGTGATACTGGTGCATATTTGTTTGGAATGAAGATGGGAAAGACAAAATTATTTGAAAGACATTCACCTAAAAAGTCATGGGAAGGTTTTTTTGGTGGGGTTTTGACCAGTGTATTGGTATCTTATATTATTTCATTTTTCTTTACAGAACTGAGTCCTTTTGTATTAGGAGGAATGGCAGTTTTGATTGTCTCATTTGGAACACTTGGAGATTTGGTTGAATCTATGCTGAAGCGTAGTCTGGATGTAAAGGATTCAGGAAACATACTGCCAGGCCATGGAGGCTTTTTAGATCGTTTTGACGGTCTTTTAATTGCTGCACCTATCGTTTATGTATATCTGTATCTAATTCTTCACTAGAGCTCTTTATTTCAGTTTTATATTAAAATTGGGATGAAACAGTAATAAGGCTTTGTCTTGGTCCGTTCCAAATCCATAAAAACTCAATGATAATATTATACTAAATCCATGTTTATATAGTAAAACATGGACCTAACATGGAGTTACTATGGACCTACTATGGACTTACTATTATGCATACATATGTAATTACTTAACTGTTAAGTGGTTACGTCGGTTTAAATATTGATAAAATTGCAGAATTTTCGAGATATTAATTAATATCTCTTCTTTTTTAAAGGCTCTAATAGGTATTCTAAGCCATTCAATTTGATTTCATATAATGTAGCAATCATCTCTCCAAGCTTTCCCGGAGGAAAGCCTTCTTGTTGAAACCATACGAGATAAGATTCAGGTAAATCGCACATGATACGTCCCTTATATTTGCCAAAAGGCATTTGCATGGTAACCAGGTCTTGTAATAGCTTAGGATTCATTTTAACAGTTTAGTTGACTACCATTTGCAGCATTTCTACAGCTTCATCAACCGTATTAAGGTTATCAAAAGCAATACGCAATGAATCTTTGACTTCTTTAAGATTACATATACGGGGATGCATTTGCGCAAAGTGCAATATTTTATTGAACATTATTGAATCAAAAAATGCCGATTGTTTATCAGAGATAAAATACCCACGTAAAACCCCTTTTTTGAAGGTTATCTTTTCAAAAGCTAGTTTTTTAGCTACCCACTGTAACCTTAATACATTGAGCATCGTTTTTACTGGCTTTGGCACTGGTCCAAAACGATCTTTTAAAGAGCGTTCAAAAGCTTTTAATTGTGTTTCATCTTCAATTTTTGAAAGTTCTGTATAGAGATTATATCTTTCTGTAATATTGGTGACATAATCATCTGGAATATAAAGCTCCAGATCAGTATCAATTTGTGTAAAATTAACGAATGGACGAAGAGGTTCTTCTTTGAAAAGATCTTTGAACTCATCCGTTTTAAGTTCCTGAATGGCTTCATCCAGAATTTTATGATACATTTCGAAACCTATTTCAGCGATAAAGCCACTTTGTTCTGCACCTAACAGATTTCCACTACCACGGATATCCAAATCCCTCATAGCAATATTAAAACCGCTCCCAAGGTCTGAAAACTCTTCAATTGCGCTAAGTCTTTTACGGGCTTCAGAAGTTAAGGTTGATAATGGCGGGCTCAATAAATAACAAAAAGCTTTTTTATTCGATCGGCCTACCCTGCCCCTCATCTGGTGAAGATCGCTCAGACCAAACATATGAGCATGGTTGATGATAATGGTATTGGCATTTGGGATATCTAAGCCTGCTTCAATAATGGTTGTAGCTACTAATACATCCTTTTCACCGTTAATGAAATCCAGCATTACATCTTCCAGCTGATCGCCGTCTAATTGTCCGTGCGCTATACCAATACGTGCTTTAGGTACCAATGTTTTAATCAAGCCACCCAATTGTGGTAAATCATTAACCCGGTTATGAATAAAAAATACCTGTCCGCCCCTATCTAGTTCATGCTGTACTGCTTCCTGTATAAGTTTGTCGTTAAAGACATGCAATTCTGTATTTACAGCCTGCCTATTTGGGGGTGGTGTACTCATGATGGATAAATCCCTGGCTCCCATTAAAGAAAAATGTAATGTCCTTGGAATCGGTGTTGCCGTAAGGGTTAATGTATCTACATTTACACGAAGGGCTCTTAATTTTTCTTTTGAGCTTACTCCAAATTTCTGTTCCTCATCAATAATCATAATGCCCAGATCTTTGAATTTTACATCTTTACTGAGCAGCCTATGAGTACCAATGACGATATCTACTTTACCTTCAGCTAGTTTAGCTAAAGTTTCTTTTATCTGCTTATTGGTTTTAAAACGGTTTATGTAGTCTACAGTACATGGAAACTCCTTTAAGCGGCCTGAAAATGTCTTAAAATGTTGTAGTGCAAGAATGGTTGTTGGAACCAGAACAGCAGCTTGTTTACCATTTGCAACTGCTTTAAAAGCAGCTCTGATAGCTATTTCTGTCTTACCAAAACCAACATCACCACAAACCAGCCTATCCATCGGATGTGGCGCTTCCATATCTTTTTTAACATCAGCAGTGGCTTTTTCCTGGTCAGGGGTATCTTCATAAATAAAAGAAGCCTCTAATTCAGTTTCCAGATAACCATCCGGACTAAAAGCTGTACCTACCTGGGATTTTCTTAAAGCATAAAGCTTAATCAGATCACGAGCAATGTCTTTAACTTTTTTTTTAGTGGTTTTTTTGAGTTTATCCCAGGCTTCAGTACCTAGTTTGTTCATTTTTGGAGCTGTTCCCTCCTTACCACTGTATTTTGCAATCCTGTTTAATGAGTTGATATTTACATACAGGAGATCGTTGTCTGCATATACCAACCTGATCATTTCCTGCGTTTTACCATTTACCTCTACCTTTTCAAGGCCTGCATACTTCCCTATTCCATGGTCAATATGTGTTACAAAATCACCTGGTTTCAGATCTCTTAATTCCTTTAAGGTAATGGCTTGGCTACGTTGATAACCTCTTTTGAGTTTATACTTGTAAAAGCGATCAAAAATCTGATGATCAGTATAGAAAGCCAGTTGCTGCTGTGCATCAATAAAACCTTCCCTCAAAGGAATATTTACCGGAGTAAATTTTGCGGTTTTATCAATATCATCTAATATGGCGTATAAACGTTCTGTTTGCTTAACGGAAGAACTGAAAATAAAGTTGTGTATACCCTCTTTTTCATTCTCTTTAAGGTTATGAATAAGTAGATTAAAATCCTTATTAAAAGAAGGTTGAGGTTTGGTTTCGAACTGAAAAACATGCTCAGTTTTATAGAAAAACTGTTTTCCGAATTCGACCAATGCAAAATCATGGAACATATCCCCCATCATTTTCTCGTCAGTAAAGGCAAATTTAGGATCTATCCAATCCTGATTTTCTTCTTTGTCTTTTGCAGGAAGTGCTTTCCAAAGTTCGACTGCTTTTTTATAGCCGCTTTTTACAATGTCTAAAGTGAATTCTACATCTTTAAACCATAACTGGGTATCTTTTTCAATATAATCAAGGATACTGATGTTGTTTTCTGTAAGGTATTTGGACTGTACATTAGGAATGATAGTCAGTGTTTTTACATCCTCAACAGAAAGCTGACTTTCAATTTCAAATGTGCGGATGCTTTCCACGATATCCCCAAAGAACTCAATTCGATAAGGAAGATCATGGGAGAATGAAAATATATCAACGATACCCCCTCGGATGGAAAACTGTCCGGGTTCATAAACAAACTCAGTCCTGTTGAAGTCGTAATCAATCAGAAATTCGTTAATGAAATCGATACCTAATTTAGCGTTCAGGCTGATTTCAAGGGTGTTTTTCTCTAATACCGCCCGGTCTATTACCTTTTCAGCAATAGCCTCTGGATATGAAACAACGATTTTTCCGTATTCAGACTGATGGTTCAGTTCATTCAATACCTCTGCTCTTGCCAGGACATTTGCCGTATCTACCTGAGTAAAATCAAAAGCTTTACGGAATGAAGATGGGAAAAGTAATACCTCCTTATCCAGTATACTTTCAAGGTCGGCCAGAAAATAAGAAGCCTCTTCTCTGTCAGGAAGAATAAATAGCTGAGGTTTATGTAATAAAAAATACGACGCAATTGCAATTGTTGCATCGGCAGAGCCTACCAAGCCTTTCAGCTGAATTTTAGAGCCTTTGCCCGCATTAAGAGCTTTCGCCAATGCTACAATACGCTCGTCTGTTTTGTATCTGTTAATCAGGTCGCGAATATTCACAATACAAATGTAGGATTTATGATGGTCTTTAAATGTAACAATATTTCAACTCCTTGATCAAAGGATAAAAGGAGTGGGGAAGATAGATATTTGAAAGAAGTACATACCTTTAAATTTTTAACGGCATAAGATGAAAATATTAATATGTCTTCCTTTTGAACTTCTTTTCTGGATAACAGCATTATTGTTACTTGGAACTGCAGACTTGCATGTGCATGAAGGCGATCAGCATTTTACCCTTTGTCCATTGTCAAATATGGGCATTAGTTGGTGTCCTGGTTGTGGAATAGGCAAGTCGATAGGGTATTTACTCCAGGGTAATTTTCAGGCAAGCCTGAATGAGCATTGGTTTGGAATTCCTGCATTGCTTATCATTTTGAACCGGATAATGGTTCTGATTAAAATAAAATTGAATAACCGAAAGGTATTAAACTTAAAATATAAGGAGGAAGGATATGTTTGATTCACCGTTTATGTCACTACCAGGCATCTCGCCACAGGAGTTTTCTTATTTGCAAAGTGCAACTACAGGATTTAGTGAACAACAATTAAGGGCTTTTTTGATGGTTTATAGTGGGAAAAGAAGAAACCCGGATGATATGATCTTGTATTGTATTCTTGGCTTCTTCGTTTTTGGCTTATCCAGATTTTTGGTAGGTCAGATTGGTATGGGTATTTTATACTTTTGTACTGCAGGATTGTGTTTTATTGGTACAATTATAGATCTGATCAATCACAAAAGTCTGGCTTACGAATACAATCAGAAAATGGTGTTTGAAAGTATGCAATTGGTAAGAATGGGTAACCTGCAATAATTAAATCTATTGTATATTTACAGATTATGAGGTTATCTGTTTTAATAAAGCATCTGGAGGCCTTTGCTCCATTAAACTATCAGGAGGATTATGACAACTCAGGCTTGATTGTAGGAGATCCAAATGAGGAAATTCATGCTGCACTTGTTGCTTTAGATTGTATAGAAAGTATTGTTGATGAAGCAATTTTACACAATTGTAATTTGATCATTACGCATCATCCAATTGTTTTTAAGGGGCTGAAAAAGATTACCGGGAAAAATTATGTTGAGCGGGTGGTGCTGAAGGCTATAAAAAATAATATTGCTTTATATGCTATACATACCAATCTGGATCATGTTGCATATGGAGTAAATGGTGTAATTAGTGGCCGACTGGGTTTAAAAAACACAAAGATTTTAAGTCCGAAAACTACAGTCTTAAAGAAATTAGTCACTTTTTGCCCTGTTCCTCAATCTGAAGTTCTAAGAGATGCTCTTTTTGCTGCCGGGGCTGGGAATATTTCCAATTACAGCGAATGTAGTTTTAATGCCGAAGGATTCGGGACATTTAAAGGGGGAGAGGGAACAGACCCGTTTGTTGGTGAGGTAGGTATACAGCACCAGGAACAAGAAGTTAGAATTGAAACCATTTTTAAGGTTCAGGATGAAAGAAAAGTAATGCTTGCCCTATTTGAGCATCACCCTTATGAAGAAGTTGCTTATGATATTTATCCATTAGATAATAAATTGGATAATGTTGGTGCAGGGATGATTGGATGGTTGGATGAAAGCCTCGATGGGCATGACTTTTTAAGAATGGTAAAAGATAACATGGATGCAACTGTAATCAGGCATACTCGTATTTTACCTAAAAAGATACGTAAAGTGGCGGTATGTGGTGGTTCTGGCAGCTTTTTACTTAAAGAAGCCATTGCTGCGGGGGCAGATGCTTTTGTTACTGCTGATTTTAAATACCATGAGTTTTTTGATGCTGATGAAAAACTAATGGTCGCAGATATCGGACACTTTGAAAGTGAACAATTTACATCAGATTTGTTGATAGATATTATTCAAGAAAAATTTCCTAACTTTGCAATCCGTTTAACGGAGCATAACACAAACCCAATAAATTATTTCATTTAATGGAACAAACTGTAGAGCAAAAGCTAAAAGCATTATACGAGTTACAAACCCTGCATACCCAAATTGATAAAATACTTCAGATTCGTGGTGAACTTCCAATGGAAGTGTCCGATTTAGAAGATGATGTTGCAGGTCTGGAAACCCGGATTCAAAAATTCAAAGGTGAATTGGATGATACGGAAGATGCAATTGTAACGCGTAAAAATATGATCAAGGATGCTCAAGGCCTGATCAAAAAATATGAAACTCAATTAAAAGATGTTAAAAACAATCGTGAATATGATGCTTTAACTAAAGAGGTTGAGATACAAACGTTAGAAATTCAGGTTTGTGAGAAGAAAATCAGAGAGTTCGGATTTGAAATTACATCAAAAACTGAAATTTATGATAAAGCTTTAGCTGATTTAGAATCAAGAAAAAAAGACCTTGAGATTAAAAAAGGTGAGTTGGAAACTATTACAGCAGAGACTGAAAAAGATGAGCAAGCTTTACTTAAGAAAGTAGAAAAGGCTGAGAATCAGATTGATGAAAGGCTGTTGGTAGCGTACACAAGATTAAGAGGTAATGCTAATAATGGATTGGCTGTTGTTACTATCGATCGTGATTCATGTTCGGGATGTTTTAACCAGATTCCACCTCAACGTCAGTTAGATATTCGTCAACGCAAAAAAATAATCGTTTGTGAGCATTGCGGAAGGATTTTAGTTGATGAGGCATTAACACAAGAAGTAGCTTCGGCATAAGAAGTATTCAAAATATATAAAAAAGGTCAGAAATTCCATCTGACCTTTTTTTGTGTCTATATTTAACCACAGTTCATTTATCAGTACTTAAATATGCAAAGACCATTTTTACGAAAGAATATTTATTTAACGGTTTTCCTATTGATTTTACCCGGAGCATTGTTTGCTAAATTTGATTTTAATGCGAACTGTCAGAAAGCTTACGGATTTATATTTGAGCTGAAACTAAATGCTGCCAGACAATTAGTTGGTACCGAAAAGAAAGCTAATCCGGACAATTCTTTTGTGCCCTTGCTAGAAAATTATATAGATTTTTTTCAACTGCTGACTATGGCCAGTAAGACTGATTTCGATCGTTTAAAAGGCAATAAAAGTATACGTCTAAATCAAATAGAAGATGATACAGAGCAGTCTCCCTATAGTTTATATGCACAGGCAGAAATTAATCTCCAGTGGGCATTAATAAGGGCACGGTTTGGTGAGCAGTTTAATGCAGCCCTGGAAATCAAAAAAGCGAACTCATATCTGCATGATAATGCTAAGAAATATCCGGGGTTTCCCTTAAATGCAAAAGGTTTGGGTATAGTTAATGCTGTGCTTGGAAGTTTGCCTGAGGGGTTCATGAAGCGTACACTTTCTACTTTCGGGATTAAAGGAGATGTTAAAACAGGAGTGACCATAATGCAAAGATTGGCAGCAGGTTTACCTAAGTCTGTTTATGAGCCATTTTATGAGGAAGTAGTATTTTACTATTCATTTGTTTTAGTAGACGTTGCTCATAGCTCAAATGCGTACGCAGAAACGACGAAATACCTTGAGAGGGTGTCTGATTCCAGTTTATTGAAATCTTATCTTAAAGCTTATGTAAGCACTAAAAGAGGGCATAATGAAGAAGCAATCACTACATTAGCAAACAGGCCATCGGGGCAGCAGTACCAGCCTTTCCCTTATCTGGATTATTTAATGGGCATTGCGAAGCTAAATAAACTGGATTTAAATGCTGCTAGTTATTTTAATAGGTTTTTACAGAACAATAAAGGAGTAAATTATATAAAAGATGCTTACCTGCATTTGGGTTGGATCGAATTGATTTCTGGTGATTTAAAAGGATATAATCAGTATGCTGCAAAAGTAAAGAGCTCTGGGTATACATTTAATGAACGAGATAAGCAGGCAATGAATGAAGTAGGGTCTCCGATCCCAAATACGGCTTTGTTAAAGGCCCGGCTACTGTTTGATGGTGGATATTACACGAAGTCACTAGAGGTGCTTTCAGGCATTAAAGAAACGGATTTGAATCTGGTTAAAGATAGAACAGAGTATTTTTACCGGCTAGGCAGGAACAATGATGAACTGGGGAAAAAAGATGCTGCCATTGAAAATTACCAGAAGGCCGTTAATTATGGGAAGGGGCTTAAAGCATACTTCGCTGCGAATTCTGCATTATTTATGGGTAAGATTTATATGAAGATGCGAAATTATAATCAAGCCAAAGCCAGCTTCAATACGGCAATCAATATGAAAGGGCATCAATATGAAAACAGTATTGAAAGCGAGGCAAGAGATAGCTTAAAATTGATAAATTAGAAGCGATATACAAAGGCATTGATGTGCATTCCTGCGCCTACAGACGTAAATATAGCATATTCACCTTTGGTTATTTTGTATCCTTCGACTTTACCTTTTCTTACCAGGTCCAATAAGGTAGGGATAGTCGCTACCGAGCTATTTCCAAGCCATGAAATGGTCATAGGAACTAAGTTTTCAGGAACAGTATCAAGCCCGTATAACTTAAATACACGCTTCATAATAGCATGATCCATTTTACCATTTGCCTGATGAATGAAGACAATTTTAATATCTTCTATACTGATTCCCGCTTTATCTATCGCTTTTTTTACTACATGAGGAACAGTCGTTACTGCAAATTCATAAAGCTTTCTGCCATTCATTTTCAGATAGGCGTTGCCATTTTGTTCTTCAGGATTATTGCTCTTACCCATAACCAGTAATGAGCCATGACTGGCAGCATAAGTCTGAGTTTTATGTGCAATGATTCCTAAAGGCTCTTCGTCTTCCTGTGCTTCAAAAATAACAGCTGCAGCACCATCAGAAAATATCATGCTGTCACGATCATGCGGATCAATAATCCTGGATAGTGTTTCTGCACCGATTACCATTACTCGTTTAGCATCCCCACTTTGGATCAGATAATTGGCCTGAATTGCTCCTTGTACCCATCCCGGACAACCAAAAATAAGATCGTAAGCAACACAA
The DNA here is from genome assembly GCF_040203335.1 of Pedobacter sp. ASV1-7. Taxonomy (NCBI): domain Bacteria; kingdom Pseudomonadati; phylum Bacteroidota; class Sphingobacteriia; order Sphingobacteriales; family Sphingobacteriaceae; genus Pedobacter; species Pedobacter sp. ASV1-7. The sequence goes on from NZ_JBEHBV010000001.1 coordinate 157,236, forward strand.
TCCGGGTTTTCTATTTGTAAGGCCTGTTTTATCTTTGCGGCAAGTGATGGCAGAATATCCATACGGTTGCTGCCGCTTTTAACATCACCAAAGTTGTGACAGAATATGATGTGATCAAGTGTTTCTTTATCGATTTTAGCGTCATCAATTGCCCTTTGTGCGGCAATCGCGGCAATGGTGCTGCTAACTTGATCTTCATCAATATAACGACGCTCATTGATTTCCGTGATTTCTGAAAATTTGCTGATAATCTCAGTGTTTTCTTTTTCCAGTTTTACGCCATTGTCGTAAAACGAAGCGTTTAAAAAGGCATTTCCAGAGATAATGTTTTTCGGAATATAGCTTCCTGTACCCGTTATAACCGAGTTTAACGTTGTTTTAATGCCCATTTTGAACCATATACTGTTTTGGTGTACAGTATAAAATTAAGATTAATTTATTAGATTAAGAAAAATCGTCAATTAAAAATACGAATAATTCTTTAGGGCCATGTGCACCGAGAACTAAAGTTTTCTCAATATCAGCTGTTCTGCTTGGACCTGTTATGGTACTGATCATTGAAGGGATTTCTGTACCATATTTATTTTTGATGAGTTTAAATGCGTCTTTCAGATCCATGACCATTTGACCCGTCCGGGCAATTACAATATGATGATGAGGAAATATGCTTAACCTTCTTCCTGCTGCATTCTGATTAGAGACCATGATAGAGCCGCTGCGGGCAATTAACGCTTCACAAAGTGTTATTCCAACCTCAGCCATTTCAAAGTCTTTATCGGTCTGATAAAAAGGGAATTCGTAGGTAGCAAGCAGGTCTTGCAATTCAGGCTCCCAGCAATAAATTTTTCTCCAGTTAAACCTTTCGGCCAGCTGAAGTATATTCTCAATAAATTCTATTCCGTTTTCGCAGTAAATGAAATTTCCTGAAACTGCTGTAAGCTGCTCTGCAAATAAGATTTCGGGGTACTCCCTATGGTCTTCATTTTCAGAATAAAGAGGGGTATCTTCTAAATTAGGATAAGGGTTGTCTCTTCTTTCCAGAAGGGCTTTTCTTATCTTTTTTAGCATGAGCTCTTTTGAAGAAATGTTTTCCTGCATAAAAAAATGGATTTGCTGCCGTTTTTTAAACGGCAGCCCCATAAATATTGTAATTAAGATTCTGTTTGTGCCGGGTTTATTGGTGTTGCAGGGTCGGCTTGACTTACACCATCATGCACCAATCCTTCTGCGGCAGGTTTTTGATCACCTGTTCCATTCACAAACTCATCGTATGTAGTGCGATTGTCGAAAGGACGTTTGCCAAGAATTTCTTCTAAATCGGCCTGGAAAAGAATCTCCTTTTCTATTAATTTCTGAGCTAGTTTTTCTAAACCCTCTCTTTTTTCTGTTAACAAGTCTTTTGTTCTTGTGTATACCCCTTCAATAATCGTACGTACTTCATGGTCAATCATTTCTGATGTTTTTTCAGAGTATGGCTTATTGAAATTGTATTCGTTTTGCGGATCATGGAAAGAAACGTTCCCTATTGTGCTGTTCATACCATAAATGGTAACCATAGCGTATGAAAGTTTGGTAATTCTTTCCAGGTCATTTTGTGCTCCGGTAGATATTTTACCGAAAACAATATCTTCTGCTACACGTCCACCCATCGTCATACACATGCCGTCAGTTAGCTGCTCTGTAGTATATAAGAATTGTTCTTTTGGTAAATATTGCGCATAACCAAGGGCTGCAACACCGCGGGGAACGATAGATACTTTTACCAATGGATCAGCATGTTCAAGGAACCAACCTGCAATAGCATGACCTGCTTCGTGGTAAGCTACTATTCGTTTCTCTTCTGGAGAGATGATTTTATTTTTCTTTTCTAAACCACCAATTACACGGTCAATTGCATCCTGGAAATCTTGCATATCTACAAATTCTTTGTTACGGCGAGCAGCAATTAAAGCTGCTTCATTACAAACATTCGCAATTTCCGCACCTGCAAATCCAGGTGTTTGTGCTGAAAGTTTTTTGGCGTCAACAATTTCATCTGTTTTAATGGGCTTAAGGTGAACTTTAAAGATTTGTTCACGGCCAACTAAATCTGGTTTATCAATAGAAATCTGCCTGTCAAAACGTCCGGGTCTAAGTAATGCCGCATCAAGAACGTCAGGACGGTTGGTTGCTGCAAGAATAATAATTCCAGAATCTGTACCGAAACCATCCATTTCAACCAATAACTGGTTTAATGTATTCTCTCGTTCGTCATTACCGCCCATCATGCTGTTTTTACCACGAGCACGACCAATAGCATCCACCTCATCAATAAAGATGATACAAGGTGCTTTATCTTTGGCTTGTTTAAACAAATCACGCACACGTGATGCTCCGACACCAACAAACATCTCTACGAAATCAGATCCGGATAGAGAGAAGAATGGCACTTGTGCTTCACCTGCAACGGCTTTTGCTAAAAGTGTTTTACCAGTACCAGGTGAGCCTACTAATAACGCTCCTTTAGGGATTTTACCTCCCAGATTGGTGTATTTTTTTGGGTTTTTGAGGAAATCAACAATTTCCATTACCTCTGTTTTAGCTTCTTCAAGGCCTGCTACATCATTAAATGTAACGTTTACCTGGCTTTCCTTATCAAATAGAGTGGCTTTAGATTTTCCGATATTAAAAATTTGTCCGCCACCACCGCCGGCACCACCGCCCATACGGCGCATAATAAATATCCAGAAACCTATAAATAACAATACAGGTAGGATAATGGTTAAGAACCAGGAGTTAAATGAACTCTGTCTTGTTTGCTTTTCTGCACGGATTTGCTGATCCGGAGGAATGTTTTTTTGAGATTCTTTTAAATCGGCATCTAATCCATCCATTGACCCGGCGTTAAAATAAACGGTTGGTCCCTCTGCGGCACCAAAGTTATTTTTGCTCAGATATTGTTTGTATTTTTCTTGCTTTAATTTGTCCTTTTTAATAAAGACTTCAGCTTTAATTACATCCTCATGCTTGTAAGCAATGATTTTTTCTACATCACCAGGGATCAACATTTCTTTCTCAAATGTGTGGTACGAAATGGTTTTAGCGGTATCACCACTAAACATCACCTGTAGCATGATCAGGCCTAAAATAATAGCTGCATATACCCAGAATATGTTGAATTTTGAACCTTTTTGAGGTTTTTTAGGAATATTAGGAATTCTCTTAATCAACTTGGGCTTCGTATTTGGATTCTCTTTCATTATAAGTCAAAAAATGGGGTTGAATGATTATGCGCTTTGATAGGAAGTAGACAAGGCATCACCCCAAAGGTCTTCAATTCCATAAAATTCGCGCTTTTCAGTTTTAAATATATGTACTACTATGTCAAAATAATCAAGGATAATCCAGTCAGCATGATCCTGACCTTCTTTTCTCCAGGGATTCGTTTGCGTATTTTTATAGATTTCTTTTTCTACGCTGTCGGCAATTGCTTTTACTTGTGTTGCGGAATCTGCATTGCAGATGATAAAATAATCAGAAACAGAACTGTTTAGCCCCCTTAAGTCTAACCTTACAATGTCGTTTCCTTTTTTTTCCTGTATGCCATGTACAGCGATCTCTGAGAGGAATGTAGAAAGGTTTCCAATTTTCTTTTTTACCATTAAAATGTTTTAATTTTGATAAACAAATATACAATCAACTTGCAAAATAACACTTTTTCAACATTATTTGTTGGTCAAAATTTGATTAGATTATCTGAGGTTGATTCTACCAATAACTTTTTAAAGGATAGGGTGTCAAATTCCGAGCCATTACCCGAAGGGACTGTTATTATGGCAGACTATCAGTTTGCCGGTAGAGGGCAACAGGACAACACATGGTATACAGAGCCCGGAATGAACCTTACTTTTAGCATATATTTATGTCCCACATTCTTGCAGATAAAGGATCAGTTTATGCTCAATATGGCTGTAAGCGTAGGGATTAGAGATGCATTAAGGGTATTTTTAGGTCCTTTGTTAAAAGTGAAATGGCCTAATGATCTGTATTATGATCAGCAAAAGACTGGTGGAATTTTAATAGAAAATATATTGTCTGGAGTTAATTTTAAAGCAAGTATTATTGGGATCGGAATCAATGTAAACCAGTTAATTTTTGAACCAGCACTCAAAAACAGAGCTACTTCTGTCTGCAAAATTTTACAACGGGATGTTAATTTAATGGAGCTTTTAAAAGAAATATGTAGCCATGTTGAGAGTCAGTACCTAAAATTAAAATCTGGAGGCTTTAATCTTTTACAGGAAAATTACCTTAAAGGCTTATACAGATTTAATGAAAATGGACTTTACCAGCATGAGAACAGAATCTTTGAAGGGGTAATTACTGCCATTGCCCCCGGAGGGTTACTGGTCATCAAAAGCAATGGCATTGAAAAGCAATATAATTTTAAAGAAGTGGAATTTTTGAACAACATATAAAGATTATAACTATTTTCACGGCCTTGTAATTCAAGAAGCTTAAATCGTCTTTAAAATAAATGAACAAGATTAAAAATATTGGAGTATTAACTTCAGGGGGTGATGCTCCCGGAATGAATGCTGCCATTAGGGCAGTTGTTAGAGCGGCAATTTACTACGACTTAAAAGTTACAGGAGTTTTAAGAGGATTCGAAGGGTTGGTTCATGGTGATTTCATTGATATGGACCGTAAGTCGGTTGCCAATATTATTCAGCGTGGAGGAACAATCTTAAAAACTGCACGTAGTGATGCTTTCCGTACTCCGGAAGGAAGAGAGCAGGCTTATCAGCAATTGTTGAAACATAATATAGATGGATTAATAGTAATTGGTGGTGATGGTACTTTTACTGGTGCAAATCTTTTTTCTACTGAGTTTAATTTCCCAATTGTAGGGTTACCGGGCACTATAGATAATGACTTGCAGGGTACAGATTTTACAATTGGCTACGATACGGCGATCAATACTGTTATTAATGCTGTTGATAAAATCAGAGATACTGCAGAATCTCACGATCGTTTATTTATCGTTGAAGTGATGGGAAGGGATTCAGGTCTGATTGCATTAAGAAGTGGAATAGGAGTAGGTGCTGAAGCAATTCTTATTCCCGAAACAAATATTGGAGTTGATGGCTTAATTAACCGGTTGGAGAACGGGCGTAAGGATAAGGCTTCAAAAATTATTGTTGTTGCTGAAGGAGATGAAATGGGTGCATTCAATGTTGGAGAGGTTTTAAAAAAGAGATTTCCTAATTATGATATCAGGGTTTCTATTCTGGGTCATATTCAGCGTGGTGGAAGACCAAGCTGTATGGATCGGGTATTAGCTAGTCGTTTAGGGGTTGCAGCTGTTGAAGGATTGGTTAGCGGTCACTCTGGCGTGATGATTGGACAAGTAAACAGAGAATTAGTATTTACTCCATTTGATCATGCTATAAAGCATATTGATGCACAGGAAGTGAGTCCGGCCTGGTTAAAACTGGTTGAGATTTTATCTTTATAACAAAGAGGGTGTCAAAAGGCACCCTCTTATATTTATTCTCTTTTTTAATCTTCTATGATTACAGCCGTACCGGTTGCTGCAACCATTAACATACTTCCACCGCTACCTACGGTTTCATAATCCAGGTCCACACCAATAATAGCATTGGCGCCCAGTGCTGCTGCATGCTGTTGCATTTCATTAACCGCGGTTTGTTTTCCTTCTCTTAATACTTGTTCATAAGAACCGGATCTTCCACCTACTATATCGCGGATACCTGCGAACAGGTCTTTGAATATGTTTGCGCCTATTATGGTTTCCCCACTGACAAGGCCGATATATTTAACTACTTTTTTACCTTCAATGGCATTTGTTGTTGTAATTAGCATAGTGATTCTTTTTAATTTTGACGTCCTTAGTGATTTAATGTTACACTCAATTTAGGGAAAAAGATTTTTAAATTGCTGCATCTTGTTAATCATTAGTATTTTACTTACTTTTGCATCCCCGCAAGCATGGAGCTCCGGGAACTATGTTGAATACATAAACAAAAAGAAGAAATGGCAACTAAAATCAGATTGCAAAGATTCGGTAAAAAAGGGAAACCTTTTTTCCACGTAGTGGTAGCGGATTCCCGTTCACCAAGAGATGGTAAATTTATTGAGCGTTTAGGTTCTTACAACCCAAACACCAATCCTGCAACTATCGAAATTAATTTTGACAAAACTTTAGACTGGGTAAACAAAGGTGCTGAGCCTACGGATACTTGTCGTGCTATTCTTTCTTACAAAGGTGTTTTATACAAAAAACACTTAGAAGGTGGTGTTAAAAAAGGAGCATTAACTGCTGAACAGGCTGAAGTTAAATTCGCTGAGTGGTTAAGTGCAAAAGAAGGTCGTATCGAAGGTAAAAAAGATGGCTTAACTAAATCGAAAGAAGAAGTTAAAAAAGCGGCTTTAGCTGCTGAAGCTAAGAAAAATGCTGATCGTGCTGCTGCTCTTGCAATTAAAAATGCACCTGTAGTTGAAGAAGTTGTAGCTGAAGAAGAAGTGGCTGATGAGGCTCCTGCTGCTGAGGTTGCTACTGAAGAAGCTGCTCCTGCTGCTGAAGAAAACAAAGAAGAAGCATAGTATTTTTTATGCTGACTGGATAGCGAAGGATTCATTCTTATGAATTTCTTCGCTATTTTTATTTAAAGTATATGATACAAGAAGAAGCGTTTTACATAGGGTATATAACCAAAACAAAAGGGTTAAAAGGAGAGGTTCAGTTATTTTTTGAATATGATGAGCCGGAGTTGCTGGATTTGGATGTGGTTTTTGCTGAGATAAATGGTAAAATGGTGCCGTTTTTTGTGTCGGCCTGCAAGCTGCAAAACAACAACACAGGAAATCTTTATTTCGATGACGTTGATCATATAGATAAAGCACAGGTATTAGTTAAAAAGAAGATTTATCTGCCATTAACTAAAATGCCAGACCGTTCTGATGATGAATTCCATTACTTTGATTTAAAAGGCTTTACTGTTTCGGATGAAACGCAGGGAGAGTTAGGTGAAATCATTGATGTGAATGAATACCCTCAACAATTTGTTGCTACAGTATTATATAAAGGAACTGAAGTTATGTTTCCTTTAAACGAAGATATGATTGTGGAGATTGACGAAGATGAAGAAACTTTGCTGGTCGATTTACCCGAAGGCTTATTGGATATATATCTGTCAAATTAATATAACTTTACAAAATGCGTTTCGACATTATATCTGTTTTACCTGATCTATTGGTTAGTCCATTTGCTCACTCTATACTCCAGCGGGCTCAAAAGAAAGGAATTGCTGAAATTGTTGTTCATAATTTAAGAGATTATGCTACAAATAAGCAAAAAAGTGTAGACGACTATCCTTATGGAGGTGGAAGTGGCATGGTGATGTCTATTGATCCGTTTGCTCGCTGTATCGAAGCGCTTAAGCAAGAGCGTGAGTATGATGAAGTGATCTTTATGAGTCCTGATGGAGAAACGTTCAATCAGACTATTGCAAATGAGCTTTCTGGTAAAGGAAATATTATAATTCTGTGTGGGCATTATAAGGGCATTGATCAGCGGATTCGTGATCTGTTTGTTACACGTGAGATCTCCATTGGTGATTATGTTTTGTCAGGGGGAGAATTGCCTGCTGCAGTACTTGTTGATGCAATAATACGTTTAATTCCAGGGGTGCTAAATGATGAAACATCTGCTTTGTCTGATAGTTTTCAAGGGGGATTGCTCGATGCTCCAGTTTATACAAGGCCTGCTGATTGGAGAGGTCATAAAGTTCCAGATGTTTTGCTGAGTGGACATGAAGCTAAAATAAATGAATGGCGACATGAACAGGCGGTAATCCGCACTCAAAATCGCAGACCGGATCTTCTGGAAGATTAATCGGAATAATTGATGTAAAATATTTAGCAAAATTCACTAAGTATTTTTAGTTTTTTGCGCTTATTTTTATAAAATATTTTGGTTATTGAGTTTGTTTTTAGTAAGTTCACACTAAAAAACATAGTGTGAACTAACGAGAACATTTTATGCATAATAAAGCTAGAAAGTATAAGATCAATGATTTTTTGTTACGATTGCCTGTCCCATTATATAGGGAGGCTGTAAAAATTATTCCTGGTGTTTTAGGGGTTTCTACCAATACCTTTCATAATTACAGAAATATCCTGATTAATGATATTCAGGACATTCCGCATGAAAAGGTGATTCTATTTGAGAAGTTATTTGATCTGAAGGCGGGAGGTCTGATTAATAAAGAGTTAAAGTGTAAAACATTAACTGAGCTTTTACAACAGGAAGAATGGACCAGATAAATAAGTATAAATATAGGATAAATGAATACTTATATGGTTTAAATGTTTACGAGTATTCTGCTGCAAGGAGGATTATACCAAAAGAGTTGGATATCTCTTTGAATACTTTTCATAATTACCGGAGTATTAAGCTTGGTTCCGCAACTGACATTCCTTATGAGATCGTGAGAAAAATGGAAATTCTATTTAGTATGAAAAGAGGGGGATTAGAGAATTCTGTGATCACGGGAAAAAAATTAAAAACATTAATTTACGAAGATCAAGGTTAATAGTAAGCGCAATATGGCTTTTTTAGGCCTATATGTTATTTTTTTAATAAAATTGATTGAAGATGTCTTTTATTTTGAATTGTGGAAATGTCAAAGAATGTGGAAAAAAATAAAAAAGGCTTTTATTTTTAAAATATATTTCCTAATATTGCAGTCCGATTTTCAAACAACAAAAAGTCGGCTTAATAGCTTAAAATCATGGATTTAGTAAAATTTGTTGAAGAGCAGGTAATCGCAAAAAATGAGTTTCCTGCCTTCAAATCAGGAGATACAGTGAGTGTTCACTATAAAATTCGCGAAGGTAATAAAGAACGTATTCAAATTTACCAAGGCGTAGTATTACAACGTAATAGTGTTGGTGCAAGCGAAACGTTTACCGTTCGTAAAATGTCTAACGGCGTAGGTGTAGAGCGTATATTCCCTATTAACTCTCCTAATATCGCTAAAATCGAAGTGAACAGCCATGGTAAGGTTCGCAGAGCAAAACTATTCTATTTGCGCGAATTAACTGGTAAAGCCGCTCGTATCAAATCTAAAAGAATTTAATTTTTTTAACAAAAGATATATAACCTCACCGATCATGTCGGTGAGGTTTTTTTGTTTGTATATATTTGCGCCAACTAACTTAAATATATAATGAAAGAACTGTTAAAAAAATTTGAGGAGAAGCGTCCTGAAATTGTTTTTGAATGGAAAGACAAGGAATCTGAGGCTGAAGGCTGGGTAGTGATCAACTCTCTTCGTGGTGGCGCCGCCGGAGGTGGAACCAGGATGCGTAAAGGTTTGGATAAAAGAGAAGTAGAATCTTTAGCAAAAACGATGGAGGTTAAGTTTACAGTATCTGGTCCGCCTATAGGAGGTGCAAAATCAGGAATAAACTTTGATCCTGCTGATCCAAGAAAGAAAGAAGTACTAGAGCGTTGGTATAAGGCAGTAATGCCTCTGTTGAAAAACTACTATGGCACAGGTGGAGATTTGAATATTGATGAGATTCATGAAGTTATTCCTATTACGGAGAATTATGGCTTATGGCATCCTCAGGAAGGTGTAATTAATGGTCATTATCATGCCAGGGAGAATGAACGGATCCATCAGATTGGACAATTGCGTTATGGTGTATCAAAAGTACTTGAAGATTTAAATTATACTCCGGATGTAAAAAGAAAATACAAAGTTGCTGATATGATTACAGGCTTTGGTGTCGCTGCATCAATAGCACATTTTTACGGCATCTGGGGAGGTGAATTATCTGGTAAGAGAGCTGTTATTCAAGGCTGGGGAAATGTTGCCGCTGCTGCTGGTTATTATCTGGCACAAAATGGTGTGAAAATTGTTGGTATTATAGACCGTGTTGGAGGTTTAATTAAGACAGATGGATTTAGTAAAGAAGAAATCTTAGAGTTGTTCAACAACAGGGCTGGCAATACCCTGGTTTCTTCGGACCTTATTTCATTTGAAGAAGCGAGTAAGCAGATATGGAATGTAGGAGCTGAAATATTTGTTCCTGCAGCGGCATCAAGGCTTGTACAACAAGCTGAAGTTGACCAGTTGATTGCTGGCGGGCTGGAGGTGATTGCATGCGGTGCGAATGTTCCTTTTGCAGATAAGGAAATCTTCTTTGGAAGTATTATGGAGCATGTTGATGACCATGTTGCTGTAATTCCTGATTTTATTGCGAATTGTGGTATGGCAAGGGTTTTTGCTTATTTGATGCAAAAGAATGTAGAAATGAGTGATGATGCTATTTTTACAGATGCTTCTAATGTGATTTTTACTGCTATGAAAGCGGTATATGATGAATCTGATGCGAAAACACAGCTTTCCAAAACAGCATTCGAAATTGCGTTGAAACAATTAATATAGATATAAAGTGGATAATCAATTTTTTGAACAAATTTTCTGGGGTAATACCATTAAGCAATATTGCATTTTTGTTGTAGTTATTTTACTTGGACTGCTGTTCAAAAGATTAGTTTCCAGGTTTTTTAGTCTTGCTCTTTTTAAGGTTTTTAAAAAGTTTGCAGAAGACATAAGAGGGGAAACATTTGTTTCTTTGCTTATAAAGCCGATAGAGTCGTTTATTACATTTTGTACGATATACATTGCAATTAACAATCTGACTCATCCGCTGAATCATGTATTATGGCATAGGTCTAAAACGAAAGCGGCCGTAACTATTGGTGATTTTTTGGATAAGATCTTTCTGTTCCTAATTATTCTTTCTATTTTCTGGATCATCTTAAGGATTATAGATTTTATAGCTTTTGTACTTAAGCATAAAGCTTCAATTACGAATAATAAAGCTGATGATCAATTGGTACCTTTTTTAAAGGAATTAACTAAAACATTAATCTGTTTTTTAGGTTTTTTTGTACTGCTTGGATTTGTTTTCGAGGTAAATGTATTGACATTGATTACTGGTCTGGGCATTGGTGGTATTGCAATTGCGCTTGCTGCAAAGGAGAGTCTGGAAAATCTAATTGGTTCATTTACAATATTCTTGGATAAACCATTTACTGTTGGCGATGTGGTAAAGGTGGATGGTATAGAAGGGACAATTGAAAAGGTCGGTTTCAGAAGTACTTGGCTGATTAGTCCGGATAAAACAACGATTGTTATCCCAAATAGGGCAATGATTGATGGTGTACTTGAAAACGTTACATTAAGGAACTATAGAAGGGTAAACTTTCATGTTGGAATTGTTTATGAAACTGATAGTGCTGATATTAAAAAGATCATTAAAGCTATAGGAGACTTCCTGACGGCTCATCCAGATACAAAGGATGGTTATGCTACATTTGATAGCTTTGGAGATTCTGCTTTAAATATTCAGGTGGTTTACCTGGTAAATAACATGGACTTTAATAAATATGTAAGGATAAAGGAAGAGATCAATTTCAAGCTGATTGAAATCGTCAAAATGTACAGGTCTGACTTTGCTTATCCAACACAAAGATCAATTTCGGATCATTAAATTCTAGATCAGAAGAATATTAACGCATTAAAAAAGGCTGGTAAATTATTTTTACCAGCCTTTTTATATAGGATTTTGGTTGTATCTTACGAAAGCTCCGCTAGCACGGTAATCCCGCCTTTTACGATCTGATTAAGCTCTAGGTTAACCTTGGTGCCCACAGGCAAAAAGATGTCGACTCTGGAGCCGAATTTGATAAATCCAAATTCTTTGGTTTGTTCTACTTGATCACCTTCTTTCACATACCATACTATTCTCCTGGCCAATGCTCCAGCAATTTGTCTGAATAAAACAGGAGTTCCATTTTTATGTTCAACAACTACTGTTGTTCTTTCGTTTTCGGTTGATGATTTTGGATTCCAGGCAGCTAAATATTTTCCAGGGTGATATTTGAAAAATTTAACTACGCCAGAAATGGGGTTTCTATTGATATGCACATTTACTGGCGACATGAATATAGATACCTGTAGTCTTTTGTCTTTAAAGTATTCCCCTTCTTCAGTTTCTTCAATAACCACAACTTTACCATCTGCCGGGCAGATTACCAGGTTTTCCCCATTGGTAAAAGTGCGTGAAGGGTTTCTGAAAAATTGAAGTACAATAATGAATAATGCGAATGAGAGGATATAGATTAACCACTTTAACCAGGTTATGTCTGCATATCTGTAATCAATAAATGCATTCAGGATAAAAATAAATAGAACTGATAATGCGATGGTGGTGTAACCTTCTTTGTGTATGGTCATTGGTATTGCTTAAATATTTATTTGCAACAAAATTGTGAAAAAAAAACTACATTTATAGTAAATGAGAGGGAACAGTTTTTTCCCGGTAGATATCTTTGAGGTTTCTTCCAAGTCCATCATAGTCCAAACCATAGCCTACTACAAACTCATTAGGGATTTCAAAAGCGGTATATTCCAGTTCTTTTATTGGAGCAATCAGGGCTTCTGGTTTTAATAATAGTGTGCAGGCTTTTATTGATGCAGGACCTTGCTTACGTACCTCATCCAGGACATAATTAAGTGTCAGGCCTGTATCTACAATGTCTTCTACAATAATTACATCACGGTTGTGAAGGTTGCCTGGAAGGCCGAAAGCTTGTTTAACGATTCCTTTGCTAGCGGTTCCTTCATAGGACGACACTTTTATAAAGCCAATTTCGCAGGGGATCTCGATTTCTCTTAATAGGTCTGCCATGAAGAGAAAGCTGCCATTTAACACGCCAATAAATATGGGGCACTTGTTCTCATAGTCCACATTCATTTGTATGCCGATTAGTCGCGTACGCTTACTAATATTGTGCTTTTCTAAAAGGATTTCAAAGGTCTTATCCTCTATTTGAATTTGATTGGTCATACTTTAATGCTAAAACGGAGGGTTTTTCTCCTGCTCTTTTTCTTTTTTTCGTTGCTCCCTACGCTCTTGCCTCAATTCCTTTCTTGATTTGGTTGTATCTGCTTTAGCGGGGTGCACGTTGGTGGTGTCTTTTTTATGGCGGCCAAATAGCCGGTCGAATAAGTTTTTTGAGGCATCCTGGGTTTCGATAGCAGGTAGTGGGTCATCACTATCTAATTCATTGGTATCAATGCTGGTGGAGTCTGGTAATATGTATTTCCTTAAGCCTTCGCGTAAATGAACATTATAAAAGCCGTAACCATTGCTGTCTACAGGGGTCAGGCCTCTACCTGCCATAATCTTTCCAATAAATTTAAAGTAAGGATAAAGGTAGTCTTTAAGGCCTCCATCATCTTTAAATTTGTATAAAGCAATTTTAGGTCTGGGAACGATATTGGCCAGGAAGATACCTTCTCCAATATTAAGGTCGGAAGGTCGTTTGCCAAAGTAATATCTTGTTGCCTCTCCAATTCCGTAAATATTCTGGCCCATTTCGATGATATTGAAATACACTTCCAGCATACGGTTTTTGCTAACTAAATTGTTATTTTCTATTAACCATACTATTAGAATTTCTTCAGCTTTACGGGAAAGTGTTTTTTGTCGGCTCAGGAAGATATTTTTTACCAGCTGCATAGAAATGGTACTGCCGCCCCGAACAAATTTCTTTGCCTTAAAATTTACTGCAATGGATTTTCTGATTGATTCCTGTACAAATCCTTTATGACTAAAGAACGAGGGGTCTTCGGAAGTGAGAATGGCATTTTTAAAATTGCTTGATACCTCAGAAAGCGAAACGTAGTTTGGGTTAGCAGGGCCAATTAAAATATCACGCATTGGCTTACCTCTTTCATATGGAGTGTAAATAAAATCTTTATTTATTTTTTGCAGGTCTGTTTTGCCCCATTTTAGGATTTTAAAATTTGTTGGCGTAAGTGCAGAAGTAAACTTTACACTATCAGGCAAGGAACTATCAAGGTAAAAATTAAGGTCGTAGCGGATTTTTCCTTTCACCTGCATGCCATCGAGTGATTCGAACAGCCCCTGTGGAAATGCGCTCAAAATCTCTTGTGCATCTTGTTCTGGTGCATGAAGTTTGACCTCATAAATTTTATTAGGTGAGATTGTATATTTCAAATAGGGATGAATTGCAGCTTTCTTTAGAAATATCGTAGACGTACTATCCAATGCAACATAATTTTTCCCAATCAGCATATCTGCATCAATTTTAGCATCAGCAATTACGATATCATTAGAGGCGATTTTTGGATGATTGATCAATAAGTTTTTAATTGACCAGGAGCCCGATATTTTAAAATCATTACCACTATAATCTGCATTTTTCATTTCTGTCCGTACTGTATCGAAACTAAATTTTGCACGTAACTTTCTTTCTAGATAAGGAAGCTCTACTTTTTTATTATCTGCAAAAAGCATAATGTCCATTTGTTTCTTTCCGGGTTTGACAATCCCATTGACATGCCAGGTCGACTCCCTGTCGTTCACTAAAATGGTTGAATTTAATTCGCCATCATCAATAGTCGCTCGAGTCGTTAGGAAAGTAAGTTTTGCTGTGTCATTATCATTTATATTCAACAAAAAATCTTTAATAGTCATATTGTCAGGAATCTTATACAACACCTGGTTGAGCAGGTCATGTGCAAGATTAGATAGATCTGCTTTTGTTTTCTTTTCCGTATCATCCTTCTTTTTCCTTTTCAGGAAAAAATCCAGGTTGCTTAGGGTATCACGGAAAACAATATTTAACTTTCCTGTGTGTAAATCTATCTTTGATAGTTTAACATCACCAAAAATTAAAGGAAACAGTTTAACACCAATAGTCATGTCAGAGATTGTACTAAGCGTATCTCTATCTTTAGGGACTACAGAGACGTTTTTCATGTGAACGGTGCTAAGTCCGTTAAACCCATATTCAGCAATTTTCACTTCCAGTCCGTAATCCTTATCTGCTTTATTTATGGCTTTAGCCATCATTTTTTTCAAGAGGGCTTCCCTCTTATTATAGGCAATAATGCCGGTAATGGTCAGCAAAAGAAGAAATATCCCCAATACCCACGCTCCGGCTTTAATGTACTTTTTAGGGATGTTTATTTTAGGAAGATGCATGCTATAAAATAGATTTTATTGCTAACGTTAAACTCAAATGTTTATTTCGTGTTAAAATTACAATAAAAAGGGGCATTTAAAATTTATTGTGGTGGTCTTTTGTTAAATTTGGCTAATGATTATTAGCCCAGAACAAGTTTTAGCAGCTTTGCGAAATGTTGAGGACCCTGACCTTAAAAAAGATCTAGTGACTTTGAACATGATCAAAGATTTAAAAATATCCGGAAAACAAGTAAGTTTTACTCTGGAATTGACTACTCCTGCCTGTCCGATGAAAGATATGCTGAAAAATGCATGTATGAATGCTGTTAAGCATTTTGTGAGTCAGGAGGCCGAAATAGATATCAATATTACTTCAAGAGTGACTAAGCCGATGGATACAACCCAACTGAAAGCTATCAGGAATATTGTTCTGGTCTCTTCAGGGAAAGGCGGTGTAGGCAAATCTACGGTTGCCAGTAACCTGGCGATTACACTCGCTGCCGACGGTGCGAAAGTTGGATTGATAGATGCAGATATTTATGGGCCTTCAGTACCGATTATGTTTGACCTGGTTGGAGCAAAACCCTCGGCGAGGGAAACTGAAGACGGTAAAACTTTGATTATGCCTATTGAAAAATATGGCATTAAATTACTTTCACTTGGTTTTTTTGCGGATCCAGATCAGGCCGTACCATGGCGTGGGCCAATGGCTTCAAATGCTGTAAAGCAGCTTTTCAATGATGCAGATTGGGGTGAGCTTGATTATCTTATTGTAGACCTTCCGCCGGGCACTGGTGATATTCATATCACAATTACCCAAAGCTTTCCGATTGCTGGTGCTGTGATTGTAACAACTCCACAACAAGTTGCTTTGGCTGATACGCGCAAAGGGTTGTCTATGTTCAGGATGCCGGGGATTAACATTCCTGTTTTGGGAGTAATAGAAAATATGGCTTATTTTACTCCTGAAGAGTTGCCTGAAAATAAGTATTACATTTTTGGGAAAGACGGCGGTAAAGAGCTTGCAAAGTCGTTTTCTGTGCCTTTCCTTGGAGAGATCCCAATTGTACAGAGTATTGGTGAAGGAGGTGATAAAGGGGTACCGGCAGCATTGGATCGTACAAATAAAGTGGCGATTTCTTTTGCTGAAATTGCAGGTAAAGTAGCCCAACAAATTGCTATAAATAATGCTCAAACAACGGGCGATCTTTCTTTGACAGTTTGAAAAGCTGTTAAATGAGGAAAAAAATCACTATTTTTATATTTTAATTTACCGAAAATGAATTTAACAGAACAAGTAGAGCAGGCATTAGAAACTATCCGACCATATTTAATCGCCGATGGTGGGGATGTTGCTATAGAAGAGATTACGGCGGAAAATGTAGTTAGATTGAAATTATTGGGGAACTGTGGATCTTGCAAAATGAGTTTTATGACCATGAAAGCAGGAATTGAGCAGGCTATTCTTAAGGCCGTACCTGAAATTACTGCGGTTGAAGCAATTAACCTTGCTGAGCCGGTTTAAAATGATTTAACACAATTTAACTAGCCGTTTTATTTATAACAGCTATTTTTGTAACATGAAGTATGCATTAACCTTTATATTGTTTCTTTTTGCTTCCTCTGTATTTGCACAAAATACAGGAGAGAAACCTTTGATTCAATTTACAGGGATTATTACCGATGTGGATAGTAATACGGTGGTGCCTTATGTTACGGTGACAAACTTAACGAATAAAGAGCAGCGTTATGCTGCTAATTATAAAGGTTATTTCTCCTTTATTGCTCATCCCGGAGATACAATATTGTATTCAGCTATTGGTTATAAGGACTTATTGCTGGCTATTCCCTCACAGATTAATGATAGCAAATATACTGCGATGATTAAAATGAAAGCGGAAATAATAAATCTGCCCACTGTGCGTGTTTATCCATGGGCTACAGTGGAAGAGTTTACCAGAGATTTTATGTCAATGAAGATTGCAGATGATGATTATGTAATTGCAGCAAGGAACCTTTCTCCTTCAAGTCTTAGTGGTTTAATCATGACCCTTCCAAGGGATGGAGGAGAGATTCAAAGCATCAATAATAGGTTAAACCACGATCGTGCTTTAAACAAGAACATGGTTCAAACCAATCCGTTATTAAATCCTTTTGCATGGGGCAAACTGATGCAGTCTATATTTAAAGGAGATAAAGCAAGAAGCGAAAGTAACTAACGCTTCCTGTTCTGCTGCGGAAAACGCATCTTATAATCAGCCTTAACGTTTCCTTTAGAAATTGCTTCCAGTTTGCTTTTGAGCATTCTTTTGCGCAACAGGCTTAATGTATCTGTAAATAGTTTTCCTTCGATATGATCGTATTCATGCTGTATAACACGTGCTGGCATTCCTGTAACTGCTTCTTCATGTTGTACCCAGTTTTCATCATAGTATCTAATGCGTATGTTAGGCTTACGCATAACGTCTTCCCTGATATCTGGAATACTTAAGCAGCCTTCATTGAAAGCCCATTCTTCACCTGTTTCCTCAATGATTTCTGCATTGATAAATACCTTCTTGAATTTATCTTTGTCATCTTCGTCTGCACCTGTATCAACAATAAATAAGCGTATAGGTAACCCTACCTGGGGAGCAGCTAAGCCAACGCCATGTGCATTGTACATCGTGTCGAACATGTTGCTGATCAGTTGTTTCAGATCTGGGTAGTTCTCCTCAATAGGTGTACAAACTTTTTTAAGGACTGGATCTCCGTAGGCTATAATGGGTAATTTCATGGTACAAAAATACAAACTTTACCCTAAAGGATAAAAAGTTAGGGACGTAAGATTACTTTCATCTAATATTTCGTTCGCAATATTTGCCATATCAGTAGTGCTGACATCCTGAATCTTTTTAAATACAGTTTCTAAGGAATCAATATTATCGTAATCAATCAGGCTTTTAGCCATGGCAACAATCAGCCCGATGCGGTTTTCCTCACCTAATGCAATTTGACCGATAAACTTGTTTTTTGCCTTTTGAAGTTGAACTTCGGATAGTGGATTGTCTTTAATTTTTTTAAATTCTTTTAGAATAAGCGACCATGCTCGGGCTACTTTTTCTTTGTCTGTTCCAAAGTAAAGGCTAAAAATTCCGGTGTCACTTAATGGACTATAACCTGTTTCGATCGTATAGGCAATTCCATACTTTTCACGGATTTGTAAGTTCAATATAGAACTCATTCCGGTACCACCAAGTAAGTTGTTTAATAGTAAAAGCCCTGTTTTATAAGGGTGGTGCAAGGAATAAGCTTGTGCACCCATTATGGCGTGGGCTTGTTGAATAGGTTTTTGAAAAGTCTGGGTTACTGCAGGAACCAAAGAAGGAGCAACTCTGGTTTGGATATGCAGGTTTGCAGGAATTTCTGCATAGTGCTTAGAGCCAATTCTTACCACTTTGTTTAAAGCGTAATTCCCTAATACTGCAATTACAATTTTATCTGTATGATAGTTTTCCTTAATAAATTCTTTTATATCTTTTTTGTTGAGCTTATTTACACTTTCTGTAGTACCTAAGATGTTTCTGCCCAATGGGTGTCCAGCAAAAACAAGATCTTCAAAATCATCGTAAATGGCTTCTTCAGGTTGGTCTAAATACGAAGCGATTTCATCTAGTATAACACTCTTTTCCTTTTCTAACTCATCTTCGGGGAAGGTAGAATGAAATATAATATCATTGAACAATTCTAATGTTCTATCAAGATATGGGTTTAGGAAAGACGCATGAATGCAAGTGTATTCTTTAGTTGTATAGGCATTTAAGTCTGCACCTACACTTTCTAATCTGTTTAAGATCTGATTGGTGTTACGTTTCTCTGTACGTTTAAATACCAGATGCTCTATAAAATGAGCAAGGCCGGATTGTTCTGATTTCTCATCTCTGGAACCACTATTTATAATGATACAGGCATGTGATATTGCAGATGCTGAAGGTACATGAAGTAATCGGATGCCATTAGGCAAAGTATGAACATTGTATTCCATTAATGGGCAAAGGTACAGAAGAAATAGCTAAATTTGATTAGGTCATCCGGAAAGGGGAATAATCAAATGGATAAGGCTAAAAGTGGTAGCTGTGATATTGATAGGATGGTGATACCTGGCCTTCTTGAAGATATGCAGCATAATCTGACATCCAAGTATGGAGTCGGGGCTATTCGTCGACAGTTTAATTTTATTTATTTATTACTCGAGGGAAGTCATGATGCTCATTTTGGAACAGATTATCGTTGGTTAAAGGCAAATGATCTGGTTGTGATACCGGAAGATTTTGCTTATTCCTCATTAAACCTGAACAAATGCAGAGGATATTACGTCCATTTCAAAACTGAGTTTATTCAGCCGTTGCTTAACAAGGCTATCTCCGATGATTTTTCTTTTTTTGATCTTGAAGCTGAGCATATTATAAATATAACCACGCAGCAAAGTATATTATTGCAAAGATGTTTTAAAGATATTATTCGTGAATATCATCATTCCTCTCCTGAGCAGGAAGCCCTTTTACGCAGTTTTATTCATATTCTTTTAATACGAATAAGGGCAATTTTCGGACCGTTTACAAAGAATAGGAAGGGAAATGCACTAAGAGGATTGAATCTGGCAAACCGTTTTAAGCATTTGGTAGAGAAGAATTTTATCCAAATCAGAGCAGTCAACAAATATGCAATGATGCTAAATATTACAACTAAGTATTTGTCGGAAGTTGTAAAAAGAATTATGGATAAATCGCCAAGAGAAGTTATTAGGGACATGTTATTGCTGGAATCAAAGATGTTGTTAAGTTCAACAGAAAAAAGTATTACAGAAATTGCATACATGCTTAACTTTTCAGATCAGGCTCATTTTAGTCATTTTATAAAACAACATACGGGATATACACCTCATGAGCTTCAGAAGAAACGCTGATCTATACATGAAATGCCGACTTATCTACAAGCTATTGGCTGTAATTTCTCCTAATTTTGTATAGTTAATTGATTGTAAACTTAATATCTAAAAGTCATGAATAATACTATGGTATCAAGTGAAATTAACGTTCAGAAAGTTGAAGATTTTCTTGGTAGGGTAATTACTGATTTTGGGGGTGCATTAGGTGTTTCTCTTGCTTTTATAGGAGACCAATTGGGACTTTATAAAGCTATGGCATATGCAGGTCCACTGACGAGTGAAGAAGTGGCAGATCGTACGGGTACAAGTGAACGATATGTCCGTGAATGGCTAATTAATCAGGCCGCGGGGGGATATATTGAGTATGATGCAAAAGCCAGGAAATATATGCTTCCGGATGAACATGCTGTAGCGCTAACAGAAGAAGAAAGTCCTTATTATGTAGCAGGGGGCTTTCAAATTATAAATGGGCTAATAAAAGCTGAGGATCGAATAAAAAGTAACTTTCTTAAAGGTGGAGGGATGAAATGGGGTGAACACCATCATGACTTGTTTGATGGAACAGAACGCTTTTTTAAACCTTCGTATCTTGGCAATTTACTGAATAGCTGGTTGCCTGCGATTAATGGCATGGTAAATAAATTAGAGTCTGGGATAGCAGTCGCCGATTTAGGATGTGGTCATGGAGTATCAACCATACTTATGGCTGAGGCTTTTCCTAAATCACACTTCTTTGGATTCGACAACCATGAACCATCTATTAAAAAGGCCAGGACTCATGGCAAAGAGAAAAAATTGAAAAATGTTACTTTTCAGGTCTCTGGAGCTGCAGATTTTAATAGTCAACAGTTCGACTTTATTACTTTTTTTGATTGTTTACATGATATGGGAGATCCTGTAGGTGTATTGAAACATTGTAAAAAGATGCTTAGAAAAGATGGTGTAATCATGGCTGTTGAGCCAATGGCTGGAAGAAAAACAGAAGAAAATTTCAATCCTGTCGGAAGGGTTTATTCTGCAGCATCAGTTTTGTGTTGTACTCCAAATGCTTTGGCTACCGGAGGGTATGCGCTTGGTACTGTAGCTGCAGATGAAGAATTGGAAAAGGTCGTGAAAAATGGCGGCTTTAAACATTTTAAAAGGGTCACCGAGACACCATTTAACCGAGTTTTTGAAATAAAAGAGTAGAGTGGCCTCGAAATTTAAGTAAATGTTGTAAAAGGATTGCATGAAAAGATGCAGTCCTTTTTCATTTTTAACACATTATATTTTATTTATGAAACTGTCAATTTGACAAGATTTTTGGTTTGGAATGGCCATTGTTAAGGCTGTTATGTACTTAAAAATGAGTTTATATATGAGCATAGAAGAAAAAGGAAGTATTTCCATTCATACGGAGAACATTTTCCCGATTATCAAGAAATTCCTGTATTCAGACAACGAGATCTTTTTAAGAGAGCTTGTATCAAATGCCGTTGATGCGGTACAAAAAATTAAACGCCTGGCTGCGCTTGGACAATATAGCGGTGAGCTGGGTAATCCATTAGTTGAGGTTGCTGTAGACGAGGAGAAAAAGACCATTACAATTACAGATAATGGTTTGGGAATGACAGCAGAGGAGATCAAAAAATATATTAACCAGGTTGCTTTCTCAGGAGCTAGTGAGTTTGTTGAGAAATTTAAAGATGCAAAAGACGCAAATGAAATCATCGGTAAATTCGGGTTAGGCTTCTATTCTGCATTTATGGTTGCTGATTTGGTTGAGATCCAAACACTTTCTTACCAGGATGGTGCAGAGCCTGCGCGTTGGGTATGTGATGGTAGTACTGAATATGAGATTACTGCAGGTAACAGAACTACAAGAGGTACGGAAATTATTTTACATGTAAATGCTGAATCTGAAGAGTTTTTAGGTAAATATAAACTTGAAGAGATTTTGGATAAATATGGTAAGTTTTTACCTGTTCCAATTAAGTTTGGTACAAAGACAGAACAAGAACCAGATGGCGAAGATGAGGAAGGAAAGCCTAAAACTAAAAGCGTAGAGGTTGACAATATCATCAATACTACAAACCCTATCTGGACAAAGGCACCTGCAGATTTGTCAGATGAGGATTATCTTTCATTTTATAAGCAACTGTATCCTTTTTCAGAAGAACCATTGTTCTGGATTCATTTGAATGTGGATTATCCTTTTAATTTGACAGGAGTATTGTATTTCCCTAAAGTGAAGAATGACTTTGATATGCAACGCAATAAAATCAAGTTATTTTCACGTCAGGTGTTCATTACTGATGAGGTAAAAGACATCGTTCCTGAGTTCCTGATGTTATTGCATGGGGTAATTGACTCACCAGATATTCCTTTAAACGTCTCAAGAAGCTTTTTACAGGCAGATAGCAATGTGAAAAAGATCAATAGCTATATCACGAAAAAAGTAGCGGATAAGTTACAAGAGCTGTACAACAAAGACCGTAAAGCTTATGAAGAAAAGTGGAGTGATATTGGTCTGTTTGTGAAGTATGGTATGGTTAGCGAAGAGAAATTCAATGAGAAAGCTAAAGACTTTGCATTGTTAACGAATACAAAAAAAGAATACTTCACTTTTGAAGAATATCGGGAAAAGGTAAAAGGTACCCAAACGGATAAAAATGGACAGGTAGTTTACATTTATGCAAACGATCCGGCTAAACAGGATAGTTTTATCCAATCGGCCAACAAGAAGGATTACGACGTGTTATTAATGGATTCTCCGATAGATAACCACTTCGTGCAACACTTAGAGCAGAAACTTGAAAAAACGGCTTTAAAACGCGTTGATTCCAGTGTTGCGAGTAAGCTGATCGATAAGGATGAGAACGTAGAATCGGTATTGACAGAAGATCAGTCTAAAAAGGTTGCAGAAATATTTGATAAAGCGATTAATAAGCCAGGATATCAGGTTGAGATTGTAGGTCTGAACCCTGAGGAGTTGCCAGTTACGGTTACTATGGATGAGTTTATGCGTCGTATGAAAGATATGGCAGCAATGGGCGGTGGAATGGGCTTTTATGGCAATATGCCGGATAGCTACAAAGTGGCAATCAATGGAAACCATAAGCTGATCGGAAAGATCATTGCTACTGATAATGAGGATGAGCAACGTTTGCTTGCTAAACAGGCAGTAGATTTGGCATTGCTTGCGCAGGGTATGCTTACTGGTGCGGATTTAACGGCTTTTGTTAGCAGAAGTGTAGAATTGATTTAAGGATAAAAAATAACCATTCTCTGAGAAGGTAATTTTTTCTTGACGAAAAGCGTGGTGCATTATATTGCATCACGCTTTTTTATTTCTGTTACCTACAGGATGCTTTGTAAATCAGCTGGTGAGTAGTTAATTGATTTTAAGGTTTTATTGTCGTTGGATCTGTATACCAGAAATAAAGAATCTTCTTCTTTGTGGTAAGCGTCGCATTGTTGTGTTGTTCTGTAATGCTGTATTGTCTGGTTGGCTTCTTCTTCTGATTTACAGGCTTTACTCATGTTAGAGCGATGTACCTCATCAAATAGAGACTTGAATTTATCAGCCAGGCCAAATTCAAGGATTGCACCTGAGAGTACGTACTGCAGGTCGCAAAGTGCATCTGCTACTTCAATAAAGTCATTTGTTTCAATGGCTTGTTTCAATTCATTAAGCTCTTCTGCTAATAGTGAAACCCTTAAGTTTGCTCTTTCAATAGCTGGAATCCCTGGTGTTTCTTTTATTGGGTGCTTAAATGTTTTATGGAATTCTGCAACCTGATTTAGTGAATTTGCTTCTTGCATTTTTTATGGATTATGTTGTTAGTTAAAATTACAATATTTATTCTGGATCAAAATTAAGGATAATAATTATTTACCGGTATTCAGCTTTGTAATTCGGGTTTGAATAAAAATAAGGTCGACTGTAGCGTTTTTAAAGTAAGTCTCGTTTTATAAGTAAAAGAGTGTTAATGGCCATTAACCCATAGTTATTTATAATGAAAAACATATACTTCTTAACGAAGTGCCTTTTAAAAAGAGATGAAGATGAAAAACGTAAATTTAAAAACACTATTTAAAACTTTTATTGCTGTTGTTGCTGTATCAGCAGTTTTTGCTGCTTGTTCTAAAGATAAGTACGAGCCTCAGCAAGTTGCAGGTCTTTCTGTTATTGATGCTTTTCCAGATACGATGTCTTTAGATTTTTATATTGATGTGACGAGGGTAAACAATAAAAAAGCATTAAAATTTAATGATAAGATTGATTACTTAAACCTTTTTCCGGGAACGAGAACTGTAAGTGTAGCTCGTAGAAATGGCAATAAAGCAATTGCTCATGAAAGATTTAATATGGCTCCGGGTATAGGGTATTCTATTTTTATTCTAGATACTTTACAAACAAATGAAAAAAGATTTTTAAGAACAGAAGATGATTTAAGTGCTCCAGCAGCGGATAAAGCAAAAGTTCGTTTTATTAACTTATACAAGGCGGCTACTAGTGGAGTTGGTGCTGGTCTTGAACTTGGAATTGCAGGAAAGGATACAGATTTATTTACTGAAAAAGCATTTTATGAGTATACAGATTTCACTGCCGTTGATCCGGGAGAAAGCATTACTTTCAATATTAAACAAGGAGATGCAGTTATAACTACTTTGCCAAACGTTAAGATTGAAAGAGGTAAAATCTATACCATTTATGCTAAAGGTAACTCAGCAGCAACAATTGATAGCTTAAAATTAGGCGCAGCAATTTACACACACAAATAATATCTACCTATATTTGAGGGTATTCTGTTTATATAACAGGATATCCTCTTTTAAATTTTAGATAAATATGCCGATGGACTATTTATAACCTAACCCTTAATTGCTGAAATAAAGAATGCTCAATTTTGAGAACGCGATAGCGGGGTGTTTAAGGAACGACAGTAAGAGTAAAGAGATGGTGTATAAATCATTCTATGGCTATTTAATGGGTGTTACTTTACGCTATGTGGACGATAGAAATGATGCAGAAGAGTTGGTTAACGATAGTTTTATTAAGGTTTTTAAGAGTATAAGTCAGTTCAATTCGCCAAAATCAGGCGATCAGATGTTAAAGGCCTTCAAAGGCTGGATTGCCAGAATTTCATCCCGTACGGCAATAGATTTTTTAAGGAGTAAAAGGACTTTTTTATATGTTGATGATATTGTTGAAGAGCAGCAGCCAGTTACCGAACTGAATGTAATCTCACAGTTAAATGTACAGGACATCATGAGGCTTTTAAATCAGTTGCCTGAGACACATAAATTGATTTTTAATATGTATGAAATTGAAGGCTATTCACATGAAGAGATTTCAAAGATACTATCAATGCCCGAAAGCTCATGTAGGGTTTATTTAACAAGAGCAAAGAACAAGTTGAGAGAACTTTATAAAAACTCCCTGTTGAATTCATATGATCCGACAACAATTCAAAATACCCGAAGGATATGAAACCGGTAGATGACGAGCTATTTGCTCACATAAAAGAATGTTTAACGGAACACGAGGAGGTTTATACACCTGGTGCATGGGAGCGTTTTGAGAAAAGGGAGAGAAAGAAGATCAGTTGGATCTGGATGGCGGGTTTAAGTAGTGCTGCTGCTGTTGTGTTAATTGGCTTTGCTTTGTTTTATACTGGAGGTAATATCCAGAATAAAAATACAGGGCAACATGTGAAAAATGATCAGTCTGAACAAACGATAGGAGTAGCGCCGGATTTGACTCCAGAAACACCAGCCCCAGCTGTTGAAAATTTAAAAAAGGAGTTAACAGAGAATAGGAATATTGTTGAGCAAAGAATAAGGAACAATGTTCCGGGTAACGCCTTAATCGTTCAATTAAATCAGCCTGTTACTTCGAAATCAACGATTCCTATGGTAGAACCTGCAAATTCATTTGCGCAGGGGAAGACAATAATTGTAGATTCAATAGGCGTTTCTAATAAAAGGGATGATCAGAACAAAGCAGTTTCTTCAGAACGAATTGCCCAATTAACAGTGAAGGAGGTTGATACCGCTAAAGAGAAGAGACCACGTAGTTTCCAGGAGTTTCTGGATGCAGAAGTAAAGTCTAATAGTGCTATTGCCGCACTGAAATCTACCGATAGAAAGGCAGACAAATGGGAAATGGGATTGATGGTAGCACCTTCTATGGGTAATGCTAAAAAGCTGAATATGGGATATGGTGTGAGTATGGATTATGCATTGTCCGATAAGGTTTCAATCAGCTCTGGCATCTCGTATAATGAAATAGGGGCAACAAAAAATATGGGAAGTGGAGACAGGGCTATGGACGCACCAGCTGGGGCAGTTGCCATGGTTCAGGAAACTAAAAGCTTGAAATCTGTTGATGCAAATCTGGTAGGAATAGATATTCCATTAGGGATTAAGTATTATCTGTCTAAAAAGTTTTACACCAATTTTGGGGTATCTGCTTTCGCTGTTTTAAATCAAAAACAAAATAACAACTATTTAAAGAGTGGTGTTGAGTATGCTCCAGCCACTGAGCAGATTGGGAATACAGGATTTAAAGCATTGTTTCAGACAAGGGAAGTTTCTGAAGCTGTTCCGTCAGGAGAAATCAGAGGAGGTAAGTATTTAGGATTTTACAATGTTTCTTTTGGGTTTAAACAACCAATTTCTGGAAGCAAAGCTTTCTCGGTAGAGCCATTTATGAAGTTGCCAATGAAAGAGTTTACAAAAGAAAACCTGTACCTGATAGGCACAGGTGTAAGGATAAAATTTGATTTTTAAAGCTTATTCTTCTTTAAGTTCCTTTAATATGTTCTCAATTTCTGTGGCATATTTTGAATAATAGGATTTTAACCAATAAATAGCGCAAAAGTGTAAAAAGGTATAAGTTACTACTGTTACAATTGTGAAATACAAATAAAATGAGCCATTGGATATACTGGTTTCAAACAACTTGATAAAGCGGTCGTATTCACTATTGATTAATAAAAGACTTACCTGAACAATCATAAATGGGAACATCATATAGCAAAATAGTTTATACAATTCCATATTGAGTTTAATATCGTAGTTAACTTCGTATAAGGTGTCTTTTGTACTTAAGGATACATTACTGATTCTTTTGTAGAAGAAGTAAAAACGGGTGAAGAAGTAGATTGAGGTTATCACAAGTAATATATATACTGCGTAAAATGGAGTATAAAGGACTGGTTTGAAATTGAAGATTTGTGGGAAAAATCCAAGCAAGATAATCGCTGCAATTTGTGCAATTAGTTCATTTTTCATGTTCCTTTTAATCTTATCAAGCGGTAATTCGGCTCGCTTAAGTTCTTCAACTTTATCTGGTATTGTTATGTTTGAGCTGGATTCTTTATTCCAGGCAGATTTTAGATCATCAAAATTCATATCCTTGTTTTTTTATAAGTTCTTTTAATTTATTTTTTGCTCTGTTTAGCTTTACTCTTGCATTTCCCTCACTAATCCCCAGATTTACTCCTATTTCCCTGTGCGAATAATCTTCAAGGAAATAGAACATCAATGCTTTCTCTATTTTATCCAGTTGCTGTAAAGCCTTATAAAAGTGAGCTATTTGTATCTCTTTTGTTTCTGCATCATCTGTAGGAATTTCTATTTCCTGACCAATTGTTGCATAAAGATCTTCTTTTCGTTTTTGCTTTTTGAAATAAACAATAGCGGTATTTAAAGCTACCCGATACATCCATGATGAAAACTTGCTTTGATGGTTAAAGGAGTCGTACGATTTCCATAGCTGACAGATGATTTCCTGAAAAAGATCTCTCTGATCATCTTCATCATCCATATACATCCTTGAAATCTTATGTATGATTCCTTTGTGGGTTTCTATCTGTTCAAGAAATTCTTTTTCTCTTGTTTTCAAATCTTAGTTCAATATGGGTTTAACAGTATAACCCTGCGCTTTCAGTAAGCTTAAGATGCCTTTTTTCCCAGGTAGGTGACCGGCTCCTACAGCAAAGAAACAGCTTTTGTTTCTCATCATTTCAGGTATTTGCTTTGCCCAATTCGCATTTCTTATTTGTAGCATCCATTTATCACTTTCTTTGGTACTGCCAAATCGTTTATCCTTTAATATTTTATCTAGTCTATTAAGGTCTTCTGCTTTATAGGTTTCAATCATTTCTACAAATACAGATTTATAATCGTCAAAATTAGCAATTTGCTCAACCAGCATGTCATCTGTAAATGCATTTGAAAAATACTCCGTTTGTTGTTTAACTGTTTCCAGTGCACCAAAAGGCTTTTGCTGTTTCTTCGCTAAATTAGCAAATTCAAATTCGTATGATTTAATCTCTGTACATGGGAGTGTTTTTGTTATAACGAAGCTACTTAAGGCAGTTAATGTTAATTGATCCATTGTTTTTAAAGGAATCCCCGTCTTTAAGGCCAGAACAGAATCTAACAATTTGTATTGTGCAGGACTCAGTTTTTTACTTAAGGGGATAGGCGACGTCATAGATTTTTGAAGCTCGGCTATTTCTGCCGGGTCTGTAAAGTTTAGTTCCATTACAAGTTCTTCCGCTTTTTCAAAAGCTTTTTTAGTTTTATCCTTAATATTAAAGTCTGGTTCGCACATCATATGGATGGTTCCATAAATATATGAAGGGTTAGTTAGTCCTTTGCCACTTATCTCCCATAATAGCGATTTTGTTGCCTGCTTTTCCTGCGCTTTTAAATGAATAGTAAATAGAAGTGTTGCAATAACTGCGAGGGTGCTTATTAGACTTTTCATAATATAATATTTTTAAGTTTTATAGGTTCTTATTTGTTTTCATAGAGTAAGTATGTAGTTAGGAATATTCGTTACAGGATTTAACAAAAAATATTTTTAACAATGGAATGTCAAAAGCGCTCCTATACTAGGGGCTTCAGAAGATATTCTCGTAACTTTACAAAAAGCACTTACGATTGATGAGAAGAATTTTGAATAAAAAGAATATTATAAACGCCTTATTTATTGGCTTTTTACTGGTGCTTATTTTTGTGCCATCTGCAAAAGCATTAATGATCCGAGGTTTGATGGAGATTGGGTTATTTAATCCCGGTATAGAAAAACCGAAAGATACTGCGCTTACAGAGGTAAAAGACCTTTCAGGGATTAGATTTAAAGATGCTTCAGGAAACATTGTGGATTTAGGAAGCTTGAAAGATAAGGTAGTGTTTTTAAACTTCTGGGCTACCTGGTGCCCTCCTTGTCTGGCTGAAATGCCTTCTGTAAATAAGCTTTACGAACAGTTTAAGAATGATAAAGATGTCGTTTTTATTATGGTAGATGCTGATAGTGATCTTGCAAAATCACAGAAGTACATGGATAAAAAAGGATATGGATTGCCGGTATATCAGGTTGCTAGTAATATTCCCGAAGTAATTTTTAAGGGGTCGCTACCTACTACAGTAGTATTTGATAAGAAAGGACGGGTTTCTTATAATGAAGCTGGAGCGGCTAATTATGCAAGTGATAAGTTTATAGAATTTATAAAACAGTTAAAGGCGAGTAACATTTAGACCTGGATTTACGTCTTATATATAACTCTTGTCTTGTTTAATTAAAAAATATGAGGATGAAAAGGAATTTGATTTTTATAATGAGTTGTGTTGTAGGATTATGCTTTACAACTAACACTTATGCGCAAAAAACAGATCTTTTGAAAGATCAGAATCCCAGACATGAGGAAAGTCGCGCAAGGTATATGAATCTTGCTGATTCTTTAACCCGAAATCAGGGTACGACTGTTCAAGAGACCTATAAAGCTTACGATTGGTATGAAGCTAGGGAGGAACGCAGAAAATTGAGAAGGGAAAGAAACTTTCAATTGAATTTGAATAGTGGATATTATTATAACAGTCCGTACTTTTATCCTTCGATAAGCTATGGTAATTATGGTTTTGGTGGACGCTTTAGCTACGGAGGTTATATTGGTTATGGATGGGGAAACAGTCGCCCGTGGGGTTGGTAAACAAGAAAGAAATTTATATTCATAAATATGCAGATTAAAAAGATAATGACTATCGCGGCGATTGCCGTTTCAGGAGTGATCATATCATCATGTTCACGTCAGGTTACAAGGGTAAATACTGATCAGGCAATTGATGTAAGTGGTAATTGGAACAATACAGACTCGAGGCTGGTAGCTGAAGAGATGACTCAAACTGTTTTAGGTGGTAAATGGTTGTCTACTCACCTGGAAGAGAAGCAAGGGAAAAGGCCTGTTGTTGTGGTTGGCGTAGTAAAGAATAAAAGTCATGAACACATTGATGCAGAAACATTTGTTAAGGATGTAGAGCAGTCATTTATTAAAAGTGAACGCGTTAGATTAGTGCAAGGAGGAAAAAAAAGAGAAGAACTTCGTGCAGAAAAAGCTGATCAGCAGGATAATGCTTCTGTATCAACAATGAAGAAATTCGGATTAGAAAATGGTGCAGATTATATCCTTCAAGGATCTATTAACTCTATCGTAGATTCTCATAAACGTAAAAAAGTAGTTTATTATCAGGTTAATTTAGAGTTAACAAACATCCAGACTAATGAAGTGGTATGGATTGGAGATAAGAAAATCGCTAAATACGTTAAAAATTAGTCGGCTTTTTCCTGACTAAATATAATATGGTACAAATTCGCAGGAATATTTTCAGAGCATCATTCTTATTAGGACTGATGCTCTTTCTTTTTAGCTGTTCCAGCTACAATGATATGATTGCGTCTTATTATAAACAGATTTCTGCGGGTAATTATGCGGAAGCAGTAAAGGAGCTGGATAAGAATAAGCTTTTACAAAAGCCACGAAATAAGCTTTTATTCCTAATGGAAAAGGGGAAAGCAAGTCATCTTTCTGGAGATTTTGAAGCAAGCAATCAATATTTTAATGAAGCCGATCAATTGCTTGAAAATGGAATGGGCGGTGCAATGGATGCAGTAGTGGGGACTTTAGTGAATCCAATGACTCAGCGTTATAAGGGGGAAGATTTCGAAAAGTTTATGATCCACTATTATAAAGCATTAAACTACGTTTATCTGAATAAAACAGAAGATGCTATCGTTGAAGCAAGGAGAATTACACTGCAATCACAGGAACAAGGTGATAAGTTTAATGATAAGGAAAACCGGTATTCTAAAGATGCATTCTCCTTAATGTTACAGGGATTAATTTACGAACATGATGGTGATGTCAACAATGCCTTTATTGCTTACAGAAATTCTGCAGAGGTATATTTGAAAAGCAAAGACCAGACTTATTATGGGATAAAAATGCCTGAGGCGCTTAAGCGGGATGTTTTGAGGATGGCAGATTATAATGGGTTTGCAGCAGAATTGAGTAGATTTGAAGGCCTTTTTAATATGAAGTATAACAAAACTCAAAGTTCTGAGGGTGGTGAATTGATTTTCTTTTGGGAGAATGGGATGGCACCAGTTAAGCAACAAGAAGAGCTTTTTTTCTCACTTATCAAAGGGAGCAATGGGGATTTGTTTTTTACTAATCTTGGAGGGACTATCATTATTCCCTTTTATCATGAATACAGCAACAGCAATTTTAGTTTGAACGGTGTTGAAAGTCTTAGGGCGACCTATCCTAAGTATGTTGCGCGAAATTCCTATTATAGTTCTGCGACCTTAAATAACGGAGAACAAACTGTTTCATTTGAGAAAGCAGAAGATATTAATGAGCTGGCTTTTAAAACCCTGGATCAGCGTTTTATGAAAGAGATGGGGAAAGTACTGACTCGTTTGGCGGTTAAAAAGAGTGCAGAATATGCACTTAGGCAAAGCGCTAAGGGGAGTGGTAAAGATGGTAAGAACAATTCTTTGCTGGAAGGTCTTGGCGTTGGGATGCAGTTATATAGCTTGCTTTCAGAAAAGGCTGATACCAGAAACTGGCAATCTTTACCAGCAAATATCAGTTATACACGTATTCCTTTACAAAAAGGGAGTAATACTATTACTCTGAAGCTAAAAAGTGCTTCAGGAGCAGATGAAACAAAAACAATAGAAATTACCGGAACAGGAAAGCTTCAGTTTTATAACTATTCGACTTTACGTTAGCCGTTTTCAAGACAATAAATAAAAATTACAATGCAAGAACCATTTGACATTACTATAGGAACAACTGATTATGCCATATTTCCAGAAGGCAATGATATTTACGTAGTTTATAAAGACGGGAAAGAATATGTTCAGATTCAAAAGGATACTGAAGAGCAATGGCTAAAGTTAGATGATGAAACAGCTTTACCTCTATTTGAGTATAATGAAGAAATAAATGCCATTGGTAAAGCCATCATGGCTTATGTGCCAGATGAAGAGGATGAGGAGAGCGATGAGGACGATGATCTGCTGGATTAACCGGTCCAGCTATCACGATCCAGGCTGCGGTAATGTATAGCTTCAGCTAAATGCTCCAATTTAATTTCTTCACTTTCTGCAAGATCAGCAATGGTTCTTGATACTTTTAAAATGCGGTTATAAGCTCTGGCTGAAAGACCGAGTTTCTCCATTGCTGATTTGATTAAATTCTGCCCTGTATTACCTATCTGGCAAATATTTCGCACCATATTTGGACTCATTTGTGCGTTGTAATGTAGGTTGTTATTAGCCCTGAATCTATTTTCCTGTATTCGACGTGCAGCAATTACCCGTCTTCTTATGTCAACACTCTTTTCTGTCTCAGCAGCAGATGTCAGTTCGTTAAAATTTACTGGTGTAACTTCTACATGTAAATCGATACGGTCCAACAAAGGACCAGAGATTTTGCTGAGGTATTTTTGAACGATACCAGGAGCACAGATACATTCTTTTTCAGGGTGATTATAGAAACCGCAAGGACAAGGATTCATAGAAGCGATGAGCATAAAGCTTGCTGGATATTCTACACTCAACCTGGATCGTGAAATGGTTACACATCGGTCTTCAAGAGGTTGTCTCATTACTTCCAGGACACTTCGTTTAAATTCTGGTAGTTCATCTAAAAACAAGACTCCATTATGAGCAAGAGATATTTCTCCTGGTTGCGGATTGACACCGCCACCAACCAGAGCCATGTCTGAAATTGTGTGATGAGGGCTGCGAAAAGGGCGTTCTGTCATCAATGATTCAGTGGCATTTAGTTTTCCTGCTACAGAATGAATTTTAGTTGTTTCTAAAGCCTCACGAATGCTTAATGGAGGTAATATTGTGGGGAGACGCTTAGCTAGCATGGTTTTTCCTGCACCTGGTGGCCCAATAAGAATTAAGTTATGTCCTCCAGCGGCAGCAATTTCAAGTGCTCTTTTTATATTCTCTTGGCCCCTGACATCAGAAAAGTCTTGCTCATAATTGCTTGTATGATTTAAAAACTCATCTCTTGCATTGACGAATACAGGCTCTTTTTTTTCTGAACCATTAAAAAAGGAGACGACTTCTTTTAAGTTTTGCATGCCATAAACTTCCAGGTCACTTACAATTGCTGCCTCTCTCGAATTGTCTTTTGGAAGAATGAAGCCTTTAAATTCTGCTACACGAGCTTGTATTGCTATTGGTAAAGCTCCTTTGATGGGTTGTAATCCTCCGTCTAAGGAAAGTTCTCCCATGATGAAGTATTTATCCACCTCCGGGCTTTCTATTTGCCCTGAAGCCGCTAAAATACCTATGGCAATAGGGAGGTCGTAAGCTGAACCTTCCTTCCGAATGTTGGCGGGTGCCAGATTAATTACAATTTTCTGTCTGGGCATTTTAAGTCCTGCAGATTGTATTGCGCTTTCGACTCTTCTCAGGCTTTCCTTAATGGCATTATCCGGCAGGCCAACAATATGATATCTATTTCCTCCGCCTATACTTACTTCAATGGTTATGGTTAACGCGTTTACACCAAAAACCGCGCTCCCATAAGTTTTTATCAGCATAACTAATTTTTAAATGTCACCGTGTGAATCTATACTGATTTGATAATACGTTGGTAAGAAATGAGGGTTTATATTTTAAAGGGCATAAAAAAATCCCGGCCTGTTATTGGCCGGGATCGGTTAGGTTGTTATTATATTCTAGCGCTGTGGCATTTTTGGCATATTCTTCATCATCCTTGCTGCAGTAGCAGGATTAGAGAATTGCTTCATTACCTTACGCATATCTTCGAACTGTTTAATCAGCTTCGTTACTTCTTCAATTTTATTTCCAGAACCTTTAGCAATACGTAAGCGTCTGCTTTGTTGAATGCTGTCCGGATTTTCACGTTCAAATTTCGTCATCGACTGG
Organism: Pedobacter sp. ASV1-7; assembly: GCF_040203335.1. Lineage (NCBI taxonomy): Bacteria > Pseudomonadati > Bacteroidota > Sphingobacteriia > Sphingobacteriales > Sphingobacteriaceae > Pedobacter > Pedobacter sp. ASV1-7. Next base: position 191,495 of record NZ_JBEHBV010000001.1, read on the forward strand.
ATGATGGCTTCAACATTTTTAAAAGCATCATCTTCAATGTCAACATTCTTCATCATTTTGCCGACACCTGGAATCATACCCATCAGATCTTTCATGTTACCCATTTTCTTGATCTGCTGTATCTGGTTGTAGAAATCGTTGAAGTCGAATTTATTTTTACGGATTTTCTTTTGAAGTTCTGCCGCTTCTTTCTCGTCGAACTGCTGTTGTGCACGCTCAACAAGAGAAACCACGTCACCCATACCCAAAATACGGGAAGCCATCCTCTCTGGATAGAATACGTCCAGAGCTTCCATCTTTTCTCCGGTACCAATAAACTTAATTGGTTTGTTTACTACGGATTTGATAGATAACGCAGCACCACCGCGGGTATCACCGTCTAATTTCGTCAGCACAACCCCTGTGAAATCTAGGCGATCGTTAAATACTTTAGCAGTGTTAACCGCATCCTGTCCGGTCATGGCATCAACAACAAACAGGATTTCGTGCGGTTGTGTTTTTGCTTTCACTTCCGAGATCTCATTCATTAAGCTTTCGTCGATCGATAAACGACCGGCAGTATCAATGATGATCACGTTATTATTGTTCTTTTTCCCTTCTGCAATACCTTCAAGAGCTATTGCTACAGGATCTTTGGATTCTTTGTTTGCATAAACAGGAACACCAACCTGCTCACCCAAGATTTGTAGCTGGTCTACTGCTGCGGGTCTGTAAACGTCGCCCGCAACAAGTATTGGTTTTTTCCCTTTACTTTTAAGGAAGTTAGCCAGTTTTCCGGTAAAGGTAGTTTTACCGGCACCATTTAAACCTGCAATTAATATAATAGTAGGGTTTGCTTTCAGGTCAAGTTCGGTAACCTCTCCACCCATCAAGGCTGCAAGTTCATCATTCATTACTTTAGTAAGTAACTGACCTGGTGAAACAGCCGTAAGTACATTTAAACCTAAAGCTTTTTCTTTAACCTCATCGGTAAAGCTTTTGGCAGTTTTATAGTTTACGTCGGCATCTAATAAAGCTTTACGGATCTCTTTCATGGTTTCTGCCACGTTGATCTCTGTAATGCTACCTTGTCCTTTTAAAACCTTAAATGCACGATCTAGCTTATCCTGTAAATTTTCAAACATTTTCTTTAATGCTTAGTGTTCAATTTTTTGTAGCCCCAAAGGTATTAATTTTAGAGGTAAATTCTGGTTTAATAAAAAAGTATTAGCGCGGGAAGACAAAGGTTACACCCAGTGCCAGCGTCTGGCTTCCTTGAATCTTAGTATCATTGTCGCGGTCAAACAAGCCGACTCCAGAAAGTGATACATTCATCAGACGGTTCAGTTTAGAGGTAATAGTAACATCAAGACGGTGGTCTATATTCACCATTGACCTGTCATAAGGAATAAACATCTGATATCTCGATTTAAGCATCGTGTTCGTGAAAACCTCTTTTTCGAAATTCATTACAATCTGAAAAGCCAGCTCATTTTTAAATTTCTTACCAAAATCAACGCCATATTTTGGTGGAACAGGTTTGTTATAATCGGGAGTGCCATCTGTCTTCTTTGGTCTCTCATAAATAGTACTGTCCAAGACAAAAGTTTGCCGAGCACTACCAGTACCAATTCGAGTAGAAAAATATTTACTAGGCTTATACTCAAAACCGAAAGATTCTGTCAAGTAGCCAGGTGACATGAATTTGGATATTAGGGTTGCAACTTCCCTACCATTTACAGTTTTATAAGAAAAACCTGAGTCAAACTGTGATTCGAAGTTAATTGAACCGAAGAAATACCAGTTTTTGGATAATTGAATTGCCGCTTTGTGATCCCAAAAAATCCGGTCACGGGTCTTCTTTTGCAATTGGTCTTTGTTTTTAACCTTGCCATATTCTAAAATCAGTTCGCTCACATAGCTATAGCTATCTTTAGAATATTCTGCTTTGTAGTTTACTAAACCTGCAACTGCCAGGGAGTTTACTCCTCCCCCTTTCCAGTTGTTGGAGAAGGTTGCCTGATTTACATTAATGCCGACAGAGGTTCTGGTTTTCCAGTAGTTAACCTTAGCATCTACTACAATTGGGCTTATTTCCACTGGTTTAAAAGGGATTGTTCCTGTTCTTGATGGCAGTGGACTACGTTTCAGTTTAATATCAAGACCCTTAGTATTAATCGGCACAGTGTCGATCTCTTGAGCATAAAGGCTGGTAGTACCGGTAAAAGCTAATAATAAGTAGGCATAAAAACTCTTCATCAGTACAAAGAAAAACAAAAAACTGAGGTATTAAAAGTTTAATAGTAAACTAATTGGATAAATGGCATTAAAAGGAGCTGTTTTAGAAATAGTTTATCCAGGAGAAAAACTTTCTGCTTTTTAGGTAATTAAGGTTTTGATCGCAGGCGTAAGCTTCTTTTTCAAATGAGATATTAAAGTATGCGCGGGAATGATTCCTGTATTTGATCAGGTTGATTACATAATTGATCAAATACAAAAGATAAAAAGGCAATATCAGTAATTCTAGTTGTTGTCTAAGATGTATCCTTTCATGATTTATCAATACCAGATCCTCTTTCTGAAATTTATTCTTTAAAAGAATGAATGGATAAACAGCCATTGCATTGGCAGGGATTTTTGAAACGATTAAAAAGAACGCTTTCAAAACTTTTCTATATTTATTTTAGGCAATGGGGGCAGTTTAAATGCTGCAGGATTACGTTTATAGTTGGCGTAGTTATTTCTTAGGTAAACGACAAAAGCATAATCAGAGGCACTAAGTACAAAGTCATATGATGGACGATATTGCTGCATAAAGTCTTCTGCTTCAAAATCACCAATTTGTAATACCCGCTTTACAAAATCAGGCTTAAACCGATAATCGATAATTGCTTCACGATAATCTCTTTCTATTATTTTTTGCAGATGACGTGCATTCTTGCCCTGACGACTTAATAGATTATAAATAGCATCTATACCTAATCCTGCGCCACCCAAGCCAAGGTTTAGCAAGTCTTTGGCCTTTCCTTTGTCTAGCGCGTACTTATATTCTTTTAACGTTTTCTCATGGCGTTGCATGGGTGTAAATTTATCACCCACAATGGCAACTTCCCGAAGAGGAATACCAAAAGACTTCAATTGAAAATATATAGAATTCTGATTATGAATAACGACGGTGTCTAATGCATAGCCCTGTAAAACAGCAAATAGCGTATCCCCTTGCTTAGCTTTAATAGTAAACTCTCCTTTAGGTGTATTATAAATTCCCTCGTCATTAGCGGAGTTGTAAATGTAAACCTTTGCCAGTCGAAGTTTAGAATCTTTATCCACAACAAAGCCCCTCACAGTTGGTTGCTGTGCAAATGCTTTAAATGTTAAGCAATAAAATAGGAGTAAAAGGCTATAAAACTTCATTCAAGTACAAAACTACAAGATAAGGCTATCTGTGTAATAATATTAACATTATTTAACTAAGGTGAGTGTTTGACCAATTTTTATTCCTGTATCAGTAATTCCGTTTAATGACTTTAGCTCATCTATTGTAATGTTAAATCTTTTAGATATGTTGTAAAGCGTATCTCCTTGTTTAACGGTGTAAGTGCTTGGTTTAAAAACAGGAGCGATGTTGTTTTGAACAGTACTATCTTTAACAACCGGAGTCGAGATGCGCAAAGTATCTGGTGTTTTAACAACCTGCTTTGACGGCGGCGTTTCAACTGGTGCGAATTTTTCTTTCTCTTTAGGGATATTGGCATTGATTTCTGAAAATACCCTGTCTTCACGTTTTATTTTATCCTTTTCAGATTCAGGTTGGTCATATTTATAAAGCTGATAACGATCTATCAGATTAATGAGTAAATCTGGGTACTTAGGGTTTGTAGCATAGCCGGCCTGTTTTAAACCACGGGCCCAGTTTTTATAGTCATTCTTATCCAATTCAAACAAGAAGCTGTAACGCTTCCTTTTTAGAAATTCAGAATGGTCTTTGTACGATTCTCTTGCGTCCTTATATACTCTAAAACAGTCGTCTGCTTTGTCATCGTCTTTATAATAACCTTTTCCTTTCCAATCAGATGTACATTTGATACCAAAGTGGTTATTTGCATATTTAGCAAGTGAGCTATTTCCATTTCCGGATTCGAGGATTCCTTGTGCTAAAGTGATGCTGGCAGGGATTCCGTATTTATTCATCTCTTCAATGGCTACGTCTTTAAAGCTTTCTATATAATTTAAGGTCGTGTATGATTTTGCATTCGGATTAGCTTTATTAGCGGCTTTTTCGATTTGTTTGTTATTGTGACTATATTTTCTGGATTTACAGGCATTTAAAAATACAACTGATAGGATAGCAAGGGCTAGAAATTTGTTGTTCATTATAATTTAAGTTTTTGTCCGGGTTTAATAGCAGCGCTTTTTAATCCGTTTTTTTTCATGATTGCAGAAGGGGTGGTGCGACGAGCCTTAGCAATGGTGTATAGGCTATCGCCACGTTTAACAATGTAAGTTTTAGAGGCCGTCGTATATTTTGGTTTACGGACTACTGGTTCTGGTGCAATGACTTCTACATAATCATCGGGGCGCTCATCATACTCGTATAGATTATTCTTTTTAATAATTCCGATGATCTGTGAAGCCCAGGTTCGGCTCCTTGCATATCCACCACGTTGTATGCCTCTGGCCCAATTTTTATAGTCGTATTGGTCATACTTCTCAAAGAGATGGTTGAAGGATGTTCTGCTTTTTAAAAAATCCAGAAAATGTTCGTAGGACTCATTAACAGAAGGATAGTCTTTATAAGCAGAGCGGATTTCAGTACTACTATTGGCTCCCTTTATGCCGAAATGGTTGTTTAAGTAACGGGCAATTTTACTTGTTCCTGCAGCAGATTCATGAATAGCAATAGCAAGAATAATACTTGCAGGGATTTTATATTCACGCATTAGCGTTTGAGCCTCGTCTGCATAGGTGTCAATATAGTCGTCAGTGGCTTGAGCTTTTGTGTTAAAACTAACGCAGAGAAATAGTAATGAAACAAATAATATTGTTTTTAACATATCTACTTTTTTCTGATTACAAATAATCCGTCCCTAACAGGAAGAATAAGTTTTTCTACACGGTTGTCTGCTAAAATCTTATCGTTAAATGTAGTGATATTTTTAGTGTCCTTGTCTTGATTGGTATTCAATACTTTTCCACTCCATAATACATTATCAACAATGATAAGTCCACCGGAACGTACACGGTCAAAAATCATGTCGTAATAAGTGCCATTGTTTTTTTTATCTGCATCTATAAACACAAGGTCGAATGTTTCATTTAAGTCGTTTAGTGTTTCATAGGCGTCACCGAGAATGTATTTTATTTTGTTGTCATATTCAGATGCGGCAAAGTTAGTCTGAACCATTTCTTCTAATTCTTCATTGATGTCTAAAGTATATATGATTCCATTTTCGGTCAATCCTTCAGCAAGACATAATGTGGCATAGCCTGTAAATGTGCCAATCTCCAATATTCTTGAAGGGTTAACCATTTTGCTAAGCATGCTTAAAACGCGGCCTTGATAGTGTCCAGAGAGCATTCTTGGCATCAGAACCTTAAGATTTGTTTCTCTATCTATCTTTTGCAGTAATGCGTTCTCAGGCTCGCAGTAGTTGAGCAGCAGTTGCTGCATATCGTCATTAATTAAACTCATATTTAAATTGTATTCGCAATTACGCTCTCATTAACGGTGCTGTTCCATAAAATATTGCAAAATGATGGTCGCAGAGATGGTGTCAACTCTTTCTTTATTTCTACGATCTTGTTTTTTTAGTCCGCTTTGTAAAATTGTCTGGTGAGCTAACTTTGATGTGAAACGTTCATCTATCCAATATTGCGGGATATGAGGAAAGTTTTTTTTTAAAGTAGTTGCAAATCCTTTTACATGTTGTGCAGATTCAGAAGGAGAGCCATCCATTTGCTTTGGGTCACCCAAAACAAAAGCTTCTACTTCTTCAGCAAGCAGGTATTTTTTTAGATATTCAATGATATCTTTAGGATGGATGGTGTCTAGTCCTGTTGCGATAATTTGCAAGGGATCAGTAACGGCAATTCCGATGCGTTTGGTTCCATAATCAAAGGCAATAATTCTGGGCATGAGGCAAAGATAAGAGTAAAATCCTAAAGGGCTTAGGTTAATCACTGGTGTTGTTCTCTTATGTTTATAATCAGCTTCAATATTGCGTTTTTATTGGTCCGGGCAAAAGGATAGCAAAAGGATAGCAAAAGGAAATATCTTAAAAAAATGTTATTTTGCACCAAATGCAGTTTAAAGAGATCATCGGTCAGGAAAACATAAAACAGCAATTGATACAAACAGTTGCTGAGAATAGGATTAGTCACGCACAACTGTTTCTGTCGTCGGAAGGAAGTGGGGCCTTGCTTTTGGCTATTGCTTATGCGCAGTACATCAATTGCTTAGATAAGCAGATTGATGACAGTTGCGGTGTATGTTCTTCATGTCGTAAGTATGAAAGATATATCCATCCGGATCTGCATTTTTCTTACCCATTTTTTGCTTCCAAAGATGTGAGAACAGCTGTGGATGTTTTGGAGGAATGGAGAAGTATGTTGCTCGATGATGCTTATTTTGATATGGATATCTGGCGTTCTAAGCTCAGTGCTGAGAATAAACAGGCGAATATCAATATTGCTGAATGTCATGATATCATTAAAAAATTAAGTTACAAAGCCTTTGAGGCTGAAACGAAGGTGCTGATCATGTGGCTTCCAGAGTATTTAGATAAAGAAGGGAACTCTTTACTAAAGATCATTGAAGAACCACCACAAAATACTTTGTTTATTTTGGTTGCAAACAATCAGGAACAAATTCTTTCTACGCTTTTATCGAGAACTCAAATTGTTAAAATTCCTAAGCTATCTTACGCAACAATAGAAACTTATTTGATGGAAGGCCATGGCTTACCTGAAAATCAAGCTACGGAATATAGTTTTCTTGCAGATGGAAATTTAATAGAAGCGAAATCCCTGGTTGCCAATACACATAATGAAAATGCAGATAAATTCGCGGAATGGTTGCGAATGGGATATGGGAACCGCGTGTTGGATTTAACAACTTTTGTAGAGCAGGCTGCAACATGGGGACGTGAAAATCAGAAAAACTTTTTAAAGTATGGGATAAGCTTTTTACGTGAATGTAGTTTGTTGCTTAGTGGGGCTGATGAATTGGTAAAATTACCCGTGAGAGCATTGGAAACAGCTAAAAAACTATCTACGCATGTATTGGATTTGAACATGGCAGATGCGATTATTGCTGAACTTGAAAAGGCGCATTATCATATTGAGCGAAATGCTAACCCTAAAATTCTGTTTTTAGATGTATCTTTACAATTGGTTAAAATAATCAAGTTTAAAACGTTCCCGAAAGGGACTCAACATATATATAATTAATTATGGGATGTGGAAGTTGTTCTACAGGTGGCGGTTGTGCCCCCGCAGGCTGCAAAAGTAATGGCTCTTGTGCTACTGGCGGATGCGGAAAAATGGAAGTTTACGATTGGCTGTCGAATTTAGACATGCCCTCAAATTATAAACCTTTTCAGGTAATAGAAGTTAAATTTAAAGGTGCAAGGAAAGAGTTCTTTGTAAACAATGATAACATTTATCTTGAAATTGGCGAACTTGTAGCTGTTGAAGGGCCAACGGGCGGATATGATATTGGTCATGTTTCACTTACCGGAGAGTTGGTAAGAATACAAATGAAACGTCGTAAGACAACCGTTGATCAGGTAACAAGAAAAGTTTATAGAAAAGCGACAGAGGCAGATGTAGAGAAATGGAAAGTTGCAAAATCCATGGAATGGGAAACCATGCATAAAGCCCGTACACTGGCTCTGGATTTACGCTTATCCATGAAAATAAGTGATGTTGATTACCAGGGGGATAAGACTAAAGCAACATTCTTTTATACTGCTGAAGGTCGGGTAGATTTTAGGGAATTGATCAAAAAAATGGCTGAAACTTTCCGTATCAGGATTGAAATGAGGCAGATCGGTATGAGACAAGAAGCTGGTAGATTAGGAGGGATAGGTTCATGTGGAAGGGAGCTTTGTTGCTCTACTTGGCTAACGAACTTTAAAACTGTTTCTACTGCAGCAGCGAGATACCAAAACTTATCTTTAAATACCCTTAAGCTAGCGGGACAATGTGGCAAATTAAAGTGCTGTTTAAACTACGAATTGGATACTTATTTGGATGCATTGAAAGATATTCCTGATCGTATAGAAAGTTTACAGACTGAAATAGGAATTGCGAGACATCAAAAAACAGATATATTTAAAAAATTAATGTGGTTTAGTTATCCAAATGCGGAAGACTGGATTCCTTTAAAAGTTGACCGTGTAAAAGAGATCATGGCCATGAATAAAAAAGGACAAAAGCCAATTAATCTCAAAGAAGAAGCTGTTGAGTTAACTCCTGCTGCGGTGATTGATAAAATTCCTGATTATGAAAATGTAGTTGGACAGGATAGTTTAACACGTTTGGATGATAAACCTCGTAATAAGGGGAATAGAAATCAGAATCGAAATAACAATCAGAATCGGAATAAAAAGAATGCAGAAAGAGCTGATAGGACAGACCGCCCTGAAAGGCTTGAACAAACCGACAGGACAGACCGGCCTAATAGAGGCCCTAAATCGCCTCAGCAAGGTAAAAACAAGCATGATCTAGCGAAAAAAGAAAATACTGGTGGACAAGGACAATCAAAATCTCAAGGTCAGCCAAAACCTAAAGCAGCTCAGGGAACAGAGCAATCTGGAGCAGAAAAACCCGCTGGAAACCGAAATAACAGGAATAGGAATAATCGTAGAAAGAAGCAATCGGATAAGCCTAAGAATGAAGAGTCGTAAAGTTTTTGTTTTGTTTGCTGCCATAAGTGCATTGTTATTCTTTGGCGGTTGTGATACGAGTAATATTGCAGATATAAATCATACCATGCCTTCTCGAAACTGGAGCTATGCTGATAAGGTTAAAGTTATGGTTGATATCACAGATAGCAATAAAGCATATAATATTTACTTTAAGCTGAGACACACTTCAGACTATCGTTATTCCAATATTTTTGTACTGTTGAATTTGAAAACAGCACAAAAGAAGCGTAACAGGCGATATGAATTTAAATTAGCACAGGCAGATGGGCAATGGAACGGCTCAGGTTCAGGGAACTTATATTCTTATACTTTTCCATTGCTCACTAACTTTAAATTCCCCTCCCCGGGCAAATATGAGCTAGAGTTAGAACAAAATATGCGTGATAATCCTTTGACTGAGATTAGTGACGTAGGAATAAAGGTAGCAGTAATAAACTAGTTTATAATAAAGGTAAAAGCTGTTCAAGCGCCATTCCTCTTGATCCTTTTAATAGAACCAAACTATTATTTATAGGGTGTTTACTAATAAATTCCTGGGCCTCTGCGGGAGTTGTAAAGAAATGTCCCTTATGTTCTTGTTTAGATTCCTGAAAATGTTTGCCTATAAAAATAAGGGTGTCAATATGTAGCATTTCTGCTTGTTGGATGATGAGTTTATGTTGTGCAAATGATTCTTTACCTAGTTCAAACATATCCCCGATAATAACGGTTTTATGATTACTACTTAATGATTCGATATTATTAAGTGCAGCTGCCATACTGCTTGGATTGGCATTATAAAAATCGCAGATAACGGTGTTGGTGTCGGTTTTAGTAATTTGAGAGCGGTTATTATTAGGCAAATAATGAGATAAACCAGCATTAATATCAATAGGAGAAACTTCAAAAAAGTGTCCAATGCAAATCGCAGCTAATATATTTTCAAAGTTGTAGGTGCCTGTTAAATGCACTTCTGTTTTGAATGAATCGGATCCATTATTCCATGAAAGTTCTATAAAAGGATCTGATTTAATCAGCTTGCCTGAAATGGTATTGCTTGCCTCCGTGCCATAATAAATCACTTTCTTTAATCCAGTTTTTTCAGTCATCTCCATTAAATAGGCACTATTCCTGTTGACAAATGTGATGCCCTGGTGTTTTTTAAGGTAGTCAAACAGTTCAGCTTTCCCTTTTTTCACCCCTTCGAATCCGCCAAACCCATCTAGGTGAGCCATGCCGATGTTAGTGATTAGGCCATGAGTAGGTTGTGCAATACTACAAAGAAATTCGATTTCCTTTTGATGGTTTGCACCCATTTCTATAACGGCTAATTCTGTTTGCTGAGTAATAGAAAGGATAGATAGCGGGACACCAATGTGATTATTTAAATTACCTTTTGTAGCAAAGGTTGAGTATTTCTGGGAAAGGACAGCATTGATAAGTTCTTTTGTTGTGGTTTTACCATTGCTACCTGTTAATCCTATGACAGGAATGTTCAGTTGATCACGGTGGTATCTAGCTAAATCCTGCAATGTTGTCAACACATCTGATACAAGAATACACTTTTCGTTTTTTTGATAGGTTTTATCGTCTATAATTGCATATGCAGCCCCCTGTTCAAGAGCTTGGGCAGCGAAAGTGTTCGCGTTAAATTTTTCTCCTTTTAATGCAAAGAATAAACAACCGTGAACAATACTCCTGGTATCAGTGCAAACTGTTGGGTGGCTAAGGTAGTGTTGATAAAGGGTTTCGATGCTAGACATATGCATATTAATGTGTGAAGCTGTAAAAATAACCAGATGTAAGAGAAACAAAAAATATTCTTTAGTACTTTAGGTATAATTTTTTCCTTGCTATGAAAGACTTTCGGATTTTCTTTGTGTTTTTATTGCTAGGTTGGAGCTCTGTAAAGGGGCAGGTAAAGTCGCCAGATGAGTTTTTAGGCTATTCACTGGGCTCTAAGTTTACACCTTATGATAAGGTTTTGGACTATTTTAATTATCTGGGTAAGTCGGGAAAGAATATTAAAGTTGTCAGTTATGGCAAGAGTTATGAAGGGAGAGAGTTGCTCGTCGGTATTGTTTCTGCTAAGAACAATATGGAGAAGCTGGAGCTGATCAGAAGGAATAATAAAAGCCTAAGCCGAGCGGAGAAGATTTCAGGTAAGGGGTTTAAACAGCCCGCTATTGCATGGTTAAGTTATAATGTGCATGGTAATGAAGCTAGCTCGACTGAAGCTGCTTTGAGAACCATTTATGCGCTTGTGGAAGCAAAAACATCTAATGTTCAGAATTGGTTATCAAACACCGTAGTTATTATTGACCCATGTTTAAATCCGGATGGTCGGGAACGGTATGTCAATTACTTTAATAGTGTTGTTGGAGTAAAACCTAATCCAAATCCAATGGCAAGAGAGCATATTGAGCCTTGGCCAGGTGGCAGATCTAATCATTATTATTTTGATCTTAACAGAGATTGGGCCTGGCAATCGCAAATTGAAACCCAACAAAGATTGCTCTTGTATAAAGAATGGATGCCCGAGGTACATGTCGATTTTCATGAACAAAACTATAACGAACCTTATTATTTTGCACCTGCGGCAGAGCCGATTCATCAGGATATAACTCTCTGGCAAAGAGAGTTCCAGATTATTGTTGGAAAAAATAATGCTAAATACTTTGATCAGAAAGGCTGGAAGTATTTTACTAAAGAGCAGTTTGATTTATTATATCCGTCTTATGGTGACACATATCCTTTATATAATGGTGCCATCGGCATGACTTATGAACAAGGGGGGATAGGAGCCGGATTGGCGGTTCTTACCTTGGATGGTGATACTTTGACATTGAAGGATCGAATAGATCATCATTTTACAGCAGGAATGGCAACATTAGAAACGGTATCCAAGTATGCTGATAAGCTGGTGAATGAATTTGAAAACTATTTTGAAACGGCCATGGTTAAACCACCTGGTGTTTTTAAAAGCTATGTAATTAAAGGTCAGAACTTAGGTAAAATAAGACGTCTTTCTGACCTGTTAAGGCGTAATGGAGTGGAGTTTGCATATGGAGGAACAGGGTCGGGAAGTGGTTATAACTATGAAACAAGAAAAACAGGGAGTTTTAGGATAGAACGCAATGATCTTATTGTAAATCTCGAACAACCTTCTGCTGTTTTAGCTAATGTGCTTTTTGAGCCACAAACGACAGTTAAGGATTCAAATACTTATGATATTACTGCCTGGGCGCTTCCCTACGCTTTTGGTTTAAATGCTTATGCAAGTCAAACATCTATTAAAGGGAAGTATGATGTTCTTGATATACCTAAAAGTTTGGTTGTTTCGGGTCAGAAGCCTTATGCTTGGCTTTTGCCCTGGGAATCAGTAGACGATGCCAAGGCACTTATTGCATTACAAACAGCGGGGATTAAGGTAAGACTTGCAGAAGAAAGCTTTGCAGTAGGAGGTAAATCTTTTCCCATAGGGTCATTACTCATATATAGGACTGAAAATGAGCGAGTGGTTAAAGAGCTTCCTGCAAAAATCGCTGAGATTGAAAAAACATATAAATCTTTATTTTTTCCAGTAATGGGCGGATATGTTGATCAAGGTAAAGATTTTGGTTCATCTGTTTATCCCATATTGAATGTCCCAAAAATTGCTGTTGTAGCCGATCCCGAAGTGTCGGCACAAAGCATGGGTGAGGTTTGGCATTTTTTGGAGCAGGAGCTGAGATGCTCAATTACGGTAATTAGCCTTGATGATATAGGGGCTTTGGATATTAATAAAGTGAATACTTTGATTTTGCCTGACGGAAATTATGGCGAAGATTTGGGCGGAAAATTGCAAGATTGGATAAAGATTGGTGGAAAATTGATTTTACTGGAAGACGCAATATTAAGTGCGGTTGGCAGAAAACCTTTTGAAATCCAGAAGAAAGAATTTTTAAAAGATGATATTTCCTTAGAGGAAGTCCCTAAATATGTAAGTAGGAAGCGAGCTAATTTGTCTAATGTTATTCCTGGGGCTATTTTTAAGGTTGACATTGACTTGAGTCACCCGATCTCTGCTGGTCTTGGTAGTCATTATTATACATTGAAAACCGATGATAGACTATACGAATTTTTGAAATCTGGATGGAATACCGGGGTTTTAAAAGGTGATAGCTACGTTGCAGGCATAGCTGGAGCAGGAGTCATTAAAAAATTAAATAATGGGATGCTTTTTGGTGTGCAACCATTAGGAAAAGGAACGATAGTCTATTTTGGTGCAAATGCTCTTTTCCGGTCTTTTTGGGATAATGGAAAGTTATTGTTTGCAAATTCTATTTTCCTGGTTAATTGATTTTATAAGGTTAACTAGGTAAATCTAGGGTTTTACTAGATATTTGTCGGTGTTCAAGTTCTCTTAATTAAAAAAGAACATCTGTAACGTTAAAGTTTGTTAAATATTTTGTTACAGAGCGTGTTGGTTTGAGATGTCAAAATAATATTCTGTTTTTTACATCAAAACAATTGTCATATTCCAATTAAGCCCTTTATTTGTGCTCTTGTTATTGATTATTTGTGTCATTTTAATGTCATAAGTTGTATGTCAGTTATGCTGATGCTATGCGTGCATACCATATAGTTATATATTTGGGTATTATTAACTAACCTAAATTTTAATTTTTTATGAAAAAACTTTTACAAAGTTTGTTCATTTTGATGTTCATCGCAGGAGCTGCGGTGGCTCAAGATCGGACGATTACTGGTACGGTTACAGGAAAAGATGATGGCTTACCACTTCCTGGAGTTTCCGTTAAGGTTGTAGGTACTCAGAATGGGACATCGACAGATGCAAATGGTAAATATCTGCTTGTAGTTGGTGCTGGGCGGACCTCAATTGAGATATCTTCTATAGGCTATCTTACGCAAATAGTGCCCATTGGATCTTCAAATGTTGTAAATGTATCTCTAGTTACTGACGCAAAACAATTGGGAGAGGTTGTTGTAACTGCGATGGGTATAACAAGAACTGCTAAATCGCTGGGATATTCTGTTACAACAATTAAAGGTGATGAACTGACTAAAGCGAGGGAAACTAACGTTATCAACTCTTTGGCTGGTAAAGCCGCCGGAGTGAGAGTTACATCTCAATCTGGAACAGTAGGTGGATCATCTAAAATTATCATTAGAGGTGCGTCATCATTTAACTCAACTGGGACTTCAAATCAACCAATATTCGTAATTGATGGATTGCCCGTTGATAATAGTTCTCAGCAAATTAATACTATTTCGACTAGCAGTGTACCCCAAGGAAGTGCAGGTTCAGATTATGGTAATAGAGCTGGAGATTTAAATTCAGATGACATTGAAACAATAACTGTGCTGAAAGGTGCGGCTGCAACGGCTCTATATGGTGCAAGAGCAAAAAACGGAGCGATTGTTATTACCACAAAAAAGGGGAAGAAGGGCCAGGCATCAGTGTCGTTTAATTCCTCAACTCGGTTTGATAATGTTTTGAAGCTTCCTAAATTTCAAAATGAATATGCTCAGGGTGTGCAGGGAGTTTATAGCTCAGATCCAAATGCAAACAGTGCAAGTCTTAATGGTTGGGGACCAAAAATCAGTGAGGTTCAAGACAGAACTTTTACTGACTATCTTGGCAGGAAAATCACTTTACAAGCTTATCCGAACAATGTAAAGGATTTCTATGAAACAGGAAAAACTTATGTGAATTCGCTGTCGTTTGAGGGTGGAGGAGAATCTGGAGATTATCGTTTTGGATTTACAAATACTACACAGGATGGGATTATTCCGAATGAAAAACTAAGAAAGAATACATTAAGCTTAAATGCAGGAAGAACTATTTTTGAAGGGTTAGAGATTAGGACCAGTGCAAACTACACTCGTACTGCTGCAGATGGACGTCCAGTACAAAGTTCGAATAATCCAAGTGTTCTGCAGTCTATTGTTTATGGGTTGCCTAGAACTATTGATGTAAATCTATTGAGAAACAATTATGTCGATCCAGTTACTAAGCAACAGATTGCATTAACACCAACTAGAACTGGAAACAATCCGTTCTGGGTTGTGAATAATAATAATTTCTCTAATGTTGTTGATCGTTTTTTTGGAAATGCAATAGTTTCTTATAAACCAATCGAATGGTTAACAATTTCAAATAACCTGGGTACTGATTTTTATAATGAGTATAGAAGAGGAGTTACAAGACAAGGTACAATTGGGTCGCTTACGGGGGACTTTTATACTGCAAATATTTATAATAGAATTATTAATAATGACTTGATTGTCACAGCAGAGAAAAAAATTGTAGAAGACTTAAGTTTAAAAGTAATTGCAGGTTATAACGTTTTTGAATCTTTTTATAGAAGAGATTTATCTGATGCACAACAATTGACTGCTGATGGATTGTATAACTTCTCAAATGCAGGAAGTGTGGTTACAACAAATACTTCAAATAAGCGTAGAATTCAAGGGGTTTATGGAGATATTGGCCTTTCATATAAAGACTATTTATTCTTAAACGTGACTGGAAGGAATGACTGGTCTTCGACTTTACCAGTCCAAAATCAATCCTATTTTTATCCCTCAGTGAGTTCTAGTTTTGTATTCAGTGAGGTTTTACCTAAAACTACTTGGTTTAATTATGGTAAATTAAGAGCGAGTTACGCTAATGTTGGTAGTGATACTGAGCCTTATCAAGGAGTATTTACTTATACACCCATTAGTGCGGCATTTGCTCAATATGGCTATGGTTCTACTTTTCCATTTAATGGGGTTTTGGCTTTTAGCAGCCCTTCAGCCATACCAAATTTAAATCTAAAACCTCAAAATCAAGCTTCATTCGAGATTGGAACTGAGTTGAGATTTATGGATAGCCGCATTAATTTGGATGTAACTTATTATAATACAAACACTTCCGATCAGATAGTGAGCTTGCCACTTCCTCAGTCTACGGGTTATTCAACTGCTTTAAGGAATGCCGGGTCTGTAAAAAATCGTGGTGTAGAGGTAACATTAGGTTTGGTTCCTGTAAGGTCTGCTGATTTTACTTGGAATATGGATGTAAACTTTTCTAGAAATGTTCAAACCGTTGAGTTGCCAACAGAATTGGCATCGTATTCATTAGCTAGTGGCTGGAGTGGATTGTCTATTAAGGCTGAATCTGGTAAATCATTCGGTATATATGGTGTTGCCTGGAACCGAGATCCTTCAGGGAATACCATTATTGACGCTGCTAACGGATTAAGAAAAACTGTTAGTGATAAGAGATTAGGAAACATGAGCCCTGATTGGTTGGGTGGTATTAATAATAGTTTTTCTTACAAAGGCGCATCCTTGAGTTTTTTGGTTGATATCAGAAAAGGGGGAGTAATATTCTCTAACTCTGTATCTACGTTAAGAACGAATGGTCTTTCTGAAGAGACGCTTTTGAACAGGGGCAATATATTTATCGATAAAGGTGTGGTAGCTGCTGGCGGTGGATTTGTTCCTAATACTGTTCCTGTAACAAGTATGCAAGAATATTGGGCTCAGTATAGTACTACAAATACGGAGGCGAATATTTTTGATGCTTCATATGTTAAACTTAGGGAGGTTAGGTTGTCTTATCAATTACCTTCAAAATTCCTGCAAAGAAATGCGAAGTTTATAAAGTCTGCTGAGATTGGATTAGAAGGCAGAAACTTATGGATCATTCATGATAATGTTCCCCATATAGATCCAGAAGCAAACTTTTTCGGAACAGAAAGTGTTGCCGAGGGTGTTGAGTTTAACTCAGTTCCATCGACAAGGACTTTCGGTTTTAATCTAAGATTTAGAATCTAATAACTATGAAAAAAATTATATATACTTTTAGTGTATTAACAATGTTGTTAACACTATCATCTTGCAAAAAATATTTGGACATCAACACAAGTCCGAATACTGCGCCAACTGTTGACCCTAAACTATTGTTCTCATATGCAACAGTAGCTTATACCAATTTAAGGTCTAGCGGAGATTTATATATTCCAGTAGGCCTTGCTAGTCAATCTTTAGGCGGCGGAGGGAATAATCCTACAGGCTGGTCTGGAGGAGATCCAAGTCCAGATACATATACTTTTTCAGCAAATTTTTTAAATAATACGTGGGTTTCACTTTACGTGAGAGCAGGGGCTAATTTAAAACAGGCAATTAAGTTATCTGAGACATCAAGCCCGGCTAATAATAATGCGGCCGCGCAATGTAAGGTTTTATTAGCAATGGTTGTTTATGATATTACAACAACTTTTGGAGATGTTCCTTTTACCGAGGCTTGGAATGAAAATATTATTTATCCAAAGTTTGATGATCAAAAAACTGTTCTTGAAGGAACAATAACAATTCTTGATGAAGCCCTTGCACAATTTGATGAAGCTAGCCCTTTGAAAATCGGAGCCAATGGTGATGGGTATGATTTGTTTTATAAAGGTGATATTGCTAAATGGAAAAAATTGGCAAAATCACTCAAGTTACGGACTTTACTTACAATGGTGGATAAAGATCCTACTAAAGCGACGGCAATCGGAACAATTATAAATGACGGATCTACTAGTGTGGTAAATATCGCAAGTGATAATGCTTTAATTCCATATCAGGATATTGCGAATAAGAGAAACCCGAAATATGCAATTGGTTTACAGTATAACGGGGGAAATAACTTTTTCTTTGCGACTAAACCTGTAACGGATATAATGGATCCTACTCCTGTACTTGCAATTTCGGATCCTAGATTACCTAAGTTTTTTGATAAACCTGCGGGGGCAACGAGGTATGTAGGCGTTTTACCTGGAGCTGATGGAATTGATGCAGTAAATCCTAGAATAGCTAAAAGCTTACACTCGCCGGCAGCACCGGAAGTTATGTATACTTACCAAGAGCAACTGTTTAATGAGGCTGAAGTTTATGCAAGAGGATTAGGAGTTGGCGTAAATCTTGCAAAAGCAAGTGAGTTGTACAAAAAAGCAATCAAAACATCTTGCTTATTCTTTGGAGTAGAGGCGACTTTAGCAGAGAACTTCTCAAATCAATATCCTACGGGTAATTTTAGCTCACAGGCTGAAGCAGTAAGAGCTATCCACGCTCAACAGTGGGTTGACAAAATGGATAGAGGTTTAGATGCTTTTACTCAATGGAGAAGATCTGGAGCAGATGGAAGTGAAGTGCCATTGTTGACGTTGCCTATTGGAGCTCCTGCGGGGCCAATATTTAGACGTTATGAATATCCTATCGTAAATGAGATATCTAGAAATCCAAATGCCCCTAAAACGACAATCAAGTATAACGAAAAAATGTGGTTTGATTTATAATATGTATATGAAAAAGATAATAGTTTTACTCTCTATAACAGCTGCATTTTTGTTGCAAGCATGTGAAAAAAAAGGGCCAGGTGATAATTATGATTTTAGTAATTCGTTGCCGCCTTATGTGGAAATTTCTGATAAAGCTCAGTTGAAAGTCGTGGAGGGAACTAATGCTGTTGTTCAGGTTCGTTTAAAAACAGCCGTGCAAGAACCCGTAACTGTTAACTATAATGTAACTGGGACTTTCTCAACTTCGGGCACAGTTACTATTCCAAGAGATGCACTTACAGCTAATGTTACTATAGCCGTTCCTGCTAATTCCTCTGGGAATGCGACTTTTAAAATAACTGAAGCAACTAAAGGAAGTACAAAACTCACTATTGGGGCTAAGGGAGTTAATAGCAATGAGGTAAGGAGCCTTTTAATTACGAAAAATTTAATTAGTTTCACAAACGCAACTCTTGCAATTAATGAAACGGTTAGTGAGCAAATTATTAAAGTGCCAATTACAATTGCATCGCCTTTAAAAGCACAAACAACATTGTCTTATACAGTTACTCCAAAGGCAGGAAATGCTGCTAACAGTTTAACTGTTCTATCTGCAAATCCTTTAATAATTGCAGCAGGTGAAAAGACCGCTTTTATTGAAATAAAAGTAAATGATAACTCTACTGTAAATGTAGATAATATCTATGAAGTTAAACTTACTGGGGCTTCTGCTCCGGCAGGCTCTGAAGCATCAATAGATGCAGATAAAGCTACTTATACAATTACTGTCTCAGATGATTTAAAAAAGGTCGATTTTGTAAATACTACAGCGGTTGATGTAACTGTAGCAGAAAACAAAAATTTTGAAGTTAAACTTTCTGGTCGAAGTGCAACTACAGTTACTGTACCTTTTACGATATCAGGTGGAAATGTCGGGACGGATTATATTTTGCGTACAGCAGGAACACTAACTTTCAGTCCAGGTTCTACGTCTACTAATATAAATCTTGATATTCCAGTAGGATATGGAATTAATAAAACCTTAAAGATAACTTTAGGGGCTGTTTCCGGAAATGCTGAGACTAGTTTAGGCACAGCAAATGAATTACTTATTAATTTGAAGTAACTTCTAAATAAATTACGAATGTTTTTAATAAATAAGGGTGCCAGAAATGGCACCCTTATTTATTTTATAATTATAACAGCTTCTCCTTTCTGAGAGGTTGTGTAGTGTGTCTTATGGAAAGTTTAAATGAGTTTATTTTTGATGATAAATGGGCTCAATTCTAAACTTAAAAATAGTTTTTTCTTCTGGAAAGATCAATAATATCCCCCGTCACAAAACATTTTAATATAACAAATGTTTATTTGTCAGCCGCTTTTGCGAAATGCTGCTCGCTCATTGATTCCTATCTAAACGACATCCCGTTAAAGTTGGTTTTTTATTAACTAACCTAATTTCTATTCCAATGAAAAAACTTTTACAAAGTTTGTTCATCTTGATGTTTCTTGCAGGAGCGGCAATGGCACAGGATAGAACAATCTCAGGTTCGGTTACAGGGAAAGATGACGGCTTGCCAATCCCTGGTGTTTCCGTAAAGGTTGCAGGTACCCAGAATGGGACTTCAACAGATGCAAATGGTAAATATGCTCTTAAAATCCCATCAGGGCAAACCGCTTCACTCGAATTTTCTTCCATTGGTTACCTGCAGCAGATAGTAGCTTTAGGAGCCTCTAATATTATTAATGTGGCACTTGCGACTGATGCCAAGCAGTTGGGCGAGGTTGTTGTTACGGCTTTAGGTATTTCAAGAGAGAAAAAGACACTTGGATATTCTGCCACTCAAGTTGGATCGGAGGAAATTAATCGGGCTTCTCCAACGAATATCGTTTCGGGGTTGCAGGGTAAAGTCGCAGGAGTTGACATCTCGACAACAGCAGGTCAGCCTGGTGGCTCTAGCAAGGTTATCCTAAGAGGATTCTCCTCAATTGCCGGGAATAATCAACCCCTGTACGTTGTAGATGGAGTGCCCATTAATAACTCCCGACCAGGAGAGGTATCACCATTAAACAGTATTGGGGACTTAAAAGAGAATTACGACTTTGGTAATGCGGCGAATGATATCAACCCCAATGATATTGAAAGTATCAGTATATTAAAAGGTGCTGCGGCAAGCTCTCTCTACGGCTCAAGAGCTTCTGCTGGTGTTATTTTGATTACCACTAAAAAGGGTAAAGCAGGGAAAGTTAAAGTAGATTTCTCGACTGCGGCCTCATTTACGCAGGTTTCTATTGTTCCTGATCTTCAGGATCAATACGGACAAGGATTCAGCAAGTTTGCTTATATCGCAGAAAATGGTAGTTGGGGTGCTAAATTTGATGGCAAAATAAGGCCATGGGGTTCTGAGATTGATGGTGTAAGGCAAGAGAAACCCTTCTCTGCCATAAAAAATAATTTCAGAGATGCCTTTGATACTGGTCAGGAATTTAACAATAACATCTCATTGAGTGGAGGTAATGAAACATCTACTTTCCACTTCTCTTATGGAAACGTCTATAGCAATGGTATTTTGCCCGGAGCAAATGATACCTATAAGAGAAACTCAGTTAGTGTTAATGGCTCAACAAAATTTAATAAGGCTATTTCTTTATCTGCATCAGCAAATTATATAGGTAAGAATACAAGAGCCGTGCAAACGGGGCAGGCTAACTCAGGTATTGGATCTTCTTTTTATGAAGATATACTACAAATACCTGTAGATTTCCCAATTAAAGCATTTGAAGATTACAACAATAAATTCTATAATGTAGATGGTTTCTTTAGCCCATTTTCTCAAAATCCATATTACTCTATATATGAAAATGGCTCTACATTTAAGGGGGATCGTTTTTACGGGAATGTTGATTTAAAAATAAAAGCAACCGATTGGCTTAGTTTTCAATTGCAGCAGGGGGTTGATGTAAATAACATTACTGATAAAATATGGAATGCCAAAAATGCCCCTACGCCAGGTAGCTGGGCTGGTGGGGGTAATGATGAGGAGGTTGTTAGACAGGCAAGCGTTGGTAATGTAATTGAAGGCTCTGAAAAGTACTTCGAGTATGATTCTAAAGTGAATGCGTTGTTTAATAAGAAGATTAGTTCAGATTTTGATATTGATGGATTGATTGGTTTAAACTTTAATGATCGCGGAGCCCGTGTATTATATACAGGTGTCGAAGACTTGGCAATTCCAGGGTTCTATCAGATTGAAAATTCAGCAAATAGTCCGGTCTCCACTCAAACTAGTAGCGAAAGAAGGTTATTTGGTCTATATGGATCAGCAACATTAGGCTATAAAAGCTTTGCTTATCTGACTTTAAATGCCCGGAACGATTGGAGTTCTACATTGCCACCAGATAATAGAAGTTATTTTTATCCGGGAGCAAACCTTTCAATTTTACTATCGCAGGCTTTAGATCTTTCAAATTCTAAAATAAGCTTACTAAAATTAAGGGCTGCTTATGGTAAAACAGGTAGTGATACCGATCCATATAGAGTCTATAATACATTGACAAAAACGGATGTTGCTCTTGGTTTTGGGAACATTACATTTCCTATAAATGGTGTGCCAGCATATTCGGTATCAAATACATTGAATAATACTTTCTTAAAACCAGAGATCAGCACGGAAGCTGAGTTTGGTGGTGAATTGAGACTCTTTGAGAATCGTTTAGGGATTGATGTATCCTACTACAGTCGTGTTACGAAAGATCAGATTTTACCTATTGTAACTGCACCGTCTACAGGTGTTACTTTTAGAGTGGTTAACTTTGGTAAGGTAAGAAATAGAGGGATTGAGATTGCTCTAAATGGAACACCTGTTAAAACTGAGGATATTACCTGGGATATCTTATATACATTCACCAGAAACAGAAATCAGGTACTGGAACTTCCTGATGGTTTGGATAAAATAGTAATCAACACAGCTTATGATGCTCAACTTGTTGCAAAAGTTGGTCAGCCTTTGGGATTGATAGAAGCTCCTGTCGAAAAACTTACTCCCGATGGTAGAGTCATAGTAAGTTCTACAGGTATGCCACTTGTCGATCCGAATAATGCTTCTTATGGTAGTACTCAAAGAGATTTTGTCATGGGCTTAAACAACAGTTTCAGATATAAGGACTTTACTCTAGGAATAGCACTTGATTACAAAAAAGGAGGTGTATTTTATTCTGGTACTGCCGACTTGTTGAATTTTGTGGGGAATTCACCGAATACATTGTATAATGATAGAAGAACATTCATCGTTCCAAATTCAGTCATAGAGATTATAGATGCATCTGGAGATGTTACGGGTTATGCCGAGAATACTACAGCAATTAGCGAAAATAATTTTTACGCTTACTTCTACACTAATCAAGGCAAGGCAAGAGCATACAAGGATCGGATATTAGATAAAACCTTTTTAAAGGTTAGAGAAATCACACTGAGCTATAGTCTTCCTGCTTCTGTGAGTCGCAAAATTGGGGCAGATAGAGCCTCAATCAGTGCTTATGGTAGAAATTTGCTTACCTGGTTGCCAAAAGAAAATAGAATCATTGATCCTGAGGTTTCGAACTTTGGAAATGATTTGTCAAGTGAACTTGGGGAGTTTAGAACGGGGCCATCGACAAGAAACTTTGGTCTTGCATTAAATGTAACATTTTAACGGTCTGCAATTATGAAAAAGATATTTGATTATAAGAAAATATTAATTCTCTCGGCTTTATTCGTGGCTGCAAGTTGTAATAAACTTGACATCAATCGTAGTCCAAATAATCCTGGAATTGAAGAAGCAACTATGGAAACCTTGTTTCCGTCAGGAGTGATGTCAACTATAGGTCGTGTTAATGGTGATTTATCTATTATAGGAGGGATGTGGGCTCAATTTTGGACTCAAAATAGTGGCTCAAGTCAGTTCCGTACAGTGGACTCGTACGATTTAAGCAATACTTCAACTTTAATAAATAGACCATATGCTGAATTGTATAGTGGTGCATTAAACGATTATAGGTTAACGTTGGAACTTGCTGTTAAATCACAGGAATGGCACTATAATTTAATGGCTACAGTAATGAAAGCCTATACCTTCCAGGTTTTAGTAGACCTTTTTGATAAGGTGCCATATTCAGAGGCTTTACAGCCCGATGTTATAATACAGCCAAAGTTTGATGACGGATATACGATTTATATATCTCTGATTGCCGAAATTGATGCAGCATTGGCCAAGGATTATAAATCGGGGTCTTTAACGGCATCGCAAGCCAAAACAGATCTTATATTTGGCGGCGATATGGATAGTTGGGAAAAGTTAGCTAATACCCTAAAGCTTAAAATGTACCTTCGGATGGTGAATGCTAAGCCTACCGAAGCTGAGGCTGGAATTAGAGCCTTGTATTCGGCAAATGCGAAGTTCCTGGATTTAAACGCAGGAGCAGATGTGTTTGTTGACGTTCCAAATAAAAGTAATCCATTCTTTGAATATAATTTCAGGCGTTTAAATACACCTGATAACTTGAAAGCCAGCATAACATTAATTAGCTGGTTAAATAAAAACAATGACCCTAGAAAAACTGCTTATTACGGTGAAGATGTTGTTGCAGCACACCAGGGAGATTATAATACGGTTACGAATGGAGCTTCGAATCCCATAGTAAAGGCTACTGATCCTGCCTGGTTAATTAGCAAAGCTGAATCTTATTTTATGCAGGCAGAAGCACTAGAGCGTTATTTCGGAGGTGCAGGTGCAAAAACAAGGTATGATAATGGGGTTGCTGCTGCTTTTGAGCAAGTTGGATTAGAACCTGGGACATTGATAACCGTGGGTCCATATGTGTATCCATCCGGGGCTTCTTTAGACGGAAAAATTGAAGCTATTATTGTACAGAAATGGGCTTCTCTGTTTGGTTCTCATGCTTTGGAAGCGTTCTTTGAGCAGAATAGAACTGGATATCCTTTAATAAGTCCAGTATACTCTACAGACGCTACCTATGCTACTCTTTATGCAGGTAGATTAGTTTATTCAGTAAATGGAGTAACGGGTGCAGGGAATTTTCCTAGAAGATTTGTATTTCCTGATGATGAAAAAAGCAGAAACTCTAATACACCTGCAGAAGTGCCAACCACAACCAAGGTTTGGTGGGGAAAATAGTTCAATAGATTCATGAATTTTAGAACATTAAAGATGAAAAGGAATATTTTTAGAAATACAATTGTTGTTTTTATATTGATTGCAATTGCATCCTCCTGTAAAAAGGATGTACCACCAGGGGGAACAGCTGTACAGGTTATGGCTGGCGATTGGCATGTGAAAGTAAATGACAACTCAGGTTATTATATAACCATGTATACGTTTAATACCTCGGACGATTCGTCCACACAAATGTGGCTTCAGGCTAATGGTTTAACTTCAAATAATATTCATATACCTAATCCGGGAGGATCGGCTTCAATGCCAGGACTGCCGATCGGAGTTAAGGGAAAAGTGAATGTGGATGTAGCAAATCAGACTTTTTCAGGATCAAACATTACAAACATAAATAGCAATGCAACTAATGTCCCTACATTCAGCATCGCTAATGGGAAAGTAACCAGCAATGGAACTGTTGGTCCAGGATCAGATAGTCCTGCAGATTTAATAACATTTGATTTAATTGTAAATGGGGTTACCTATAAGGTTAGCGGCTATCATCGAACCGGCTATCTGGAAGACCTCCCCCCGTCAGAAAGGCCTTAGTGAGGTAAATGGATAATTTTAAAAGGAGTTGCTTAAAAGCAGCTCCTTTTTTGTTTATAAGAAGGTCTCACCTTTAATATTGGGTTAGTTCTACTTTTTTATTGTCAACGATTAATCTTGCAGTCTTACCAACTGCCATACTCATATTGTCGTCTATATGCCCCACTGGAAAGTTAAAACATACCGGAAAATCATATTCCTTTACTAAATCCCATATCACTTGCTCAGTGCTGACTCCAAAAGGAATAGTCTCGGGAGATTGTTCATTAAAAGCGCCAACAATCAAGCCTTTCAATTTGGCAAGTTTCCCTGCACGCTTTAGCATTCGCATCATGCGGTCTATGGCGTATTCATGCTCTCCAACATCTTCAATAAACAAAATCTTATCAGTATAATCTATTTCCGAAACTGAGCCCTGCATCATCACTATCAACGTTAAATTTCCACCAATTAAAACCCCTTTAGCCTTACCTGTTCTGCCAGGTAATGTAGGTGTGTATTCATAATTAAGTGGATCTCCAAAGAGGGCTCCACGTAGTGAAGCTAATGATTCAGGTGTTGCATCATCAAAAGTATAAGGCATTTGTCCGTGGATGCTTTGTATATTTAATGTGGCTAGTATATGTGAAAGCAATACTGTAATGTCACTAAAACCAACAATCCATTTCGGATTGGCTTTAAATCCGGTAAAATCCAGCTCGTCAATTATCCTGATGGTACCATATCCCCCTCTTCCAGCAATGATGGCCTTAATTTCTGGATCGTCTAGAAATCTCTGTAAGTCCGCAGCCCTTAATGCATCGTCACCGGCAAACTGATGGTGTGAAGCATTTACAGTTTCTCCTATGATAACTTCCAGTCCCCATGTTTTAAGAACGTCTATCGCCTTATCAATACTGCTCGGCAATTTCTTAGCTGGGCAAACTATCGCAATTTTATCTCCTTTTTTTAAATATGGGGGTTGGGTAATCATTGGCAAATCTAATTTTAGCTAAAATAATCAAAATAACTATAGGCTAATTCCATTCCTGTGTAAAACACTTATCTTTGCCAAAATAATAGAAATAGTTTTGGATAACAGTAAGATAAAAAGATATACCGTTACAGCGGCATTGCCCTATACTAACGGACCAGTACATATAGGACATTTGGCAGGCGTTTACTTGCCGGCAGATACTTATGTAAGATACTTGCGCTCTAATAAAAGGGATGTTAAATTTATTTGTGGCTCTGACGAAAACGGTGTTCCTATTACACTGAAAGCTAAGAAGGAAGGTGTAAGTCCACAGGTTGTAGTGGATAAATATCACAAAATAATTGGCGATTCTTTTAAAGAATTTGGCGTTTCTTTTGATATTTATCACAGGACATCTTCTTTAATGCACCATCAAACGGCTTCTGATTTTTTCGAAACATTATATAAAAAAGGAGTTTTTACTGAGGAGATAACAGAGCAGTATTTCGATGAAAAAGCGCAAACATTTTTAGCTGATCGCTATATCACTGGAACTTGCCCTAAATGTGGTAATGAGAATGCTTATGGAGATCAATGCGAGAACTGTGGCAGTACATTAAATGCTACAGATTTAATCAATCCGAAGTCTACATTATCTGGTGAACCTCCAGTAAGAAAAGAAACAAAAAACTGGTTTTTACCTCTTGATAAGTATGAAGATCAGTTAAGAAAATATATTGATAGCCATAAGGAGTGGAAACCAAATGTTTTTGGCCAATGTCAATCGTGGTTAAATGCAGGTTTGCAGCCTCGTGCGATGACCAGGGATCTTGACTGGGGAGTAAAAGTACCGGTTAAGGATGCTGAAGGCAAAGTGCTTTATGTATGGTTTGATGCACCAATAGGTTATATATCTTCTACTAAAGAGTTATTCGAATATGCTAAACTTGGTATTTGGAATCCAAAAGCTGAGGAGTACTATATCAATCAAAAAGAGGCAATTGAAGGTAATTGGGAAGACTATTGGAAAGATGAAGAGACTAAACTGGTACATTTTATCGGAAAGGATAATATCGTTTTCCACTGTATAATTTTCCCTGCGATGTTAATGGCTCATGGAGATTATATCCTTGCTGATAATGTTCCTGCAAACGAATTCTTAAACCTTGAAGGACAAAAAATCTCTACTTCCAAAAACTGGGCAGTGTGGTTAAATGAATACCTTGTTGAGTTTAAAGATAAGCAGGATGTATTACGTTATGTTTTAACGGCTACAGCACCAGAGACTAAAGATAATGACTTCACCTGGAAAGATTTTCAAGCTAGAAATAATAATGAGTTGGTAGCGGTATTAGGTAATTTCATTAACCGCGTTGTGGTATTAACTCACAAGTATTTTGATGGGAAAGTACCGATGTGCATGCATATTACTCCTGAAGATCAGTTGGTAATTGATGAATTAGCTGCTGCACCAGCAAAAGTTAGTGCTTCTATTGAAAACTATCGTTTCAGAGAAGCTTTAACTGAAGTGATGAATGTTGCACGTTTAGGTAATAAATACCTGGCAGATACAGAGCCATGGAAAGTAATTAAGACAGATGAAGATAGAGTGCGTACTATTCTGAATATCAGTTTACAGATTGCAGCCAACCTTGAAATATTAATCGAACCATTTTTACCTTTCACAGCAGATAAACTGATGAAGATGTTGAATTATGGCGGGCATACTTGGGAAGCGGCTGGTAAAATGAACCTTTTACACAGAGGTCACCAGTTGAATGAGCCTGTTTTATTGTTCGAAAAAATCGAGGATGAAGAGGTACAGGCACAAATAGATAAATTGAATCAGAGTAAAGTAGATAATACTGCCGCTTCGGCTGTTGCTGCTCCTGCAAAAGAAAATATCCAATTTGAGCAATTTACAGCTGTTGATATTCGTGTGGCGACTATTGTTGCAGCAGAGAAGGTTGAAAAAACTAAGAAGTTGTTAAAGTTGACACTCGACACAGGAATAGATCAGCGTACTGTGGTTTCTGGTATTGCTGAATACTATAAGCCTGAAGAAGTGATCGGTCAGCAGGTTAGCTTAGTCGTTAACCTTGCTCCTCGTGAGATTAAAGGGATTGTATCACAGGGTATGATCTTAATGTCAGAAGATGCAGATGGCAAACTTGCTTTTGTCGCTCCAATAGACAAACATAATAATGGCAGTGTAATCAGGTAATTTCACCTGGACCGGTATCTTTATTCGCTAATGCATTGCCATCGTCAGCCTGTAATCGTAAAAATAACAGGCTGGCGATGGCTGTTAATCCAGACATAGTTAGGAAAGTATACTTAAAGGCCGTCACTATGGAAGCTGACATATCTGTTATTTCACTTTGATATTTAGATAATAAAAAGGCGGCAACAGAGATACCCAAACTCATGGATAGCTGCTGCATCACCATTAGTAAACTATTTCCTCCACTGGCAGTTTCTGTGTTCAGATCAGACAACGACAATGTATTCATAGAGGCCATCTGAATAGAGTTCACCGCCCCAAAAATTACTAATAACGGAATAAGGTTTGGTAAGGGAGTGTCTTTTGAAATGAGTGCAAACAGGCCAATTACCAATGCAATAATTAAGGTATTTGTAATCAATGTTTTTTTATACCCCAGCTTCTTTACTATTGGCACTACCCATGGCTTTACCAGTACTGATGATAAAGCTACTGGAATCAACATCATTCCAGATGCCATGGCCGAATGTCCGAGCCCGACCTGAAAAAGCAAGGGTAAAAGCAAAGGCATTCCTCCGATCCCCAAACGAGTAAACAGGTTTCCAAAAACACCGATCCTGAGAGTTCTGATTTTGATCAGCTCCAGATCGATGATGGGATTACTTGATCTTTTGTAGTGCCGGTAGTAGCCGTTCATCATTAAAAATCCTAATAAAAAGACTCCTGCTAGTGTCCAGCCCCCTATTACACTTTCTGAGCCTAGTTCTATTCCAATGGTGAGCACGACCAATGAACCTCCAAAAAGAATCATGCCAATAAAGTCGAAGCCTTTGGTAAGGTGTTTATAGTCTGGCATTGTTTTACGTGCCCAAATGATTCCCAGAATGCCAATGGGAATATTGATAATGAAAATCCAATGCCATGAGGCAATATCTACCAACCAGCCGCCTAAAGTTGGTCCAATGATCGGGCCTACCATACCAGGAATGGTAATAAAATTGATTATTCCTAATAACTTATCTTTTGAATAAGTGTATAATATGGCTAATCTGGCCACTGGTACCATCATCGAGCCACCTACAGCTTGTAGCATTCGAGCAGCAATAAGCTGTGGTAAAGTTTGTGAAATTGCACAGGCTAAGGAGCCCAGCGCAAACAAGCCAATGGCCCAAATGAATATCTTTTTCGATCCGTATTTATCTGATATCCATCCACTTAAAGGAACCAACAGAGCAAGTGTTAGGGTATAACAAACTACAATAGATTGCATTTGAGTTGGCGAACGATTTAAATTATTCGCTATAGAAGGTAATGCTGTATTTAAAATAGTCCCATCCAGAGATTGCATGAAAATTGCCAATGCGGCTATCCAAGGCAGATTTTTCTCGTAAGTGTTAATGGTATGGGGCATTCACAAACGTATTAATTTGTGTGTTGTTTATTAAATAAACACAGAAAAAGAAAGAATGTTAGGCTATTTTATATACTATCTGTTTTGTATGAGCCATTATAAAAAAATGATTATGGCTCAAGTATTTTATTCCTATATTTGCGGCTGCTATCTTAAAAAGGTTAAGATCGCCTTGGTCCCGTAGTTCAACGGATAGAATAGAAGTTTCCTAAACTTTAGATAGCAGTTCGATTCTGCTCGGGACTACATAAAAAAGAGAACAAATACGCTCTCTTTTTTTGTTTGTATTCATGTTAATCTGTGCATTAATGGAGAGAAGTTTTCGTTTGGTTCTCTAATATATACTTCACAATAAATTCTTTTACCACTCTCTTTTTCGTATTGTCAGCAATTAAGTCATATAAAGGAATCAGCCCATTACTATCAAAGTCAATGAACCTGTAGTCAGATTCAGAAAGACTTTTGTTCCATTCATTAAAATCAATTCTTTTGACTCCTACTATATCGAGTTCTTTTACTTTACTAATGTCTCCACCTATCATATCATACCTTAATTTAATAGAAGAGTTAGTATTTAGAGCTTTAACATTAATTAAGCCTCCATTACTTTGAAAAAAGCCAAATACTTTATTAATAGCATAGTTCATCCCTTCTTTTATGGCCAATATTCTTTCGGAATTGTCTGGTACTTCCGATTGATAAAGGATATTGATCCTAGTGCCTATATGAATCCGTTGCAAAATATGAGTTCCATACTTCTTTACAAGTTGTTCCGCATTTAGAGTTTTAACATCTTCTGTAAATATAGTAGTTAAGCTATTGCTTCCTTTAGTCGCTTGTATTCTTAACTTTCTGCGTATAAAAATCCAGGAAAAATAACCATAACCATATTTTTTTGACAGGGCATTACTTCCTGGAAAAGAAGATACAAAAGTTGATTTAAATACATTTAATCCATTAGAGACGTCATATCTTTCGGACAGTTGGGCCGAAAGGTCCTCGGCATTAGTTCCGTAAAATGACATTGAAAAGTTTTGAGTGCCATTACTTGGGCTAAATGCTTCTTTGTCATTATTGGCAATAAACAAAGGAAGATCAATTACTTGTGCCCTAACCGAGCTTGTACTGGCATATTTGTTTGTAATATCATACCCATAGCCTAATAAATTGTAAATAGCATCACCTTGAGGTTCAGCTACATTAGAAATGTCTTCAAACCTAGCTACGGAAATTTCAACTTTAGGTACCTCACCGATTTCTTCTTTTAAATTGTTTTCACTAGTTTTTTTGCATCCGCTTATGGAAGCCAGCAGGATAAAGGCCAGGATTGCTTTGTTCATAGATGTGTTTTGTCTGTGCATTCCAAACTTAATGGAAAACTATTAGAAAACCAATCCTTTATGTTACCCATTATGCTAGATAAGGGGCAAAACATATATTTATCTTTCTATAATGACTTTTTTTTGATAATATTGATTATCAATAATGTATAGGCAAATTAAGCTCTTGAAAACAAAATCATATATAACTACTTTAACTCCTTTAAGGGGCATTGCAGCGTTACTTGTTGTTCTTTTTCATTGCAATTTTTTGAATCCATTTTTACCTGTTGGTTATACTGAGTTTATTTCGAATTCATGGCTTTGGGTCGATTTCTTTTTTATTTTAAGTGGATTTATCATTTGTTATGCATACGGGAAATCTTTTAAAGGAAGTTTCACCCTGGGAACCTATACAAAATACATGGCTGCGCGTTTTGCCAGGATATATCCTTTGCATTTTATTACGACTATGTGGATGTTTGGTTGTGCTGTGGTGATTATACATTTAACAGGTAAGGCAAATGACCTCCTTAACTTAAATGCACTTCCAGCTTGTCTCTTATTGGTACAAAGTATGTTTGCCTTTTTTCCAGAGCCACCATTAAATAATCCCTCCTGGTCTTTAAGCACCGAGTGGTGGGTGTATGTTATCTTTCCATTTTTAGTACCATTGTTCTTTAGACTAAGACATAATGGACAAATTCTTGCAGGCCTTGGAGTCATTTTGTTTTACATTTTTATCCGATACATTTTAGGCCCAATCAACCATGGAGAACCAACATTAGCCGTGATGACAGATTTTGGTTTTTTACGGTGTCTGGCAGGTTTTTTTGTAGGAATGTTGCTCTTTACATTTTACAAACAAGGTGCTGGCATAGACTTGTTTAAAAGAGATTGGTTCTTTATCGTTGTAGTAACTGGTTTAGTTTTGGCGATGCATTTTGGAGCTATGGATATCATCATTGCTGCATTCTTTCCATTTATTCTAATTGCTGCCGCCTATAATCAAACCAAGGTTAAAAGTGTTTTGGATATCAAAATACTACAAAGATTAGGCGACTGGTCATTTTCGATTTATCTAGTTCATGTGCCCATTATTTATTCGCTCAAAGCAGCTAAATTAGTTAAGAATCAAATATTAAATCCTGTAGCCATGAAAGAGGCGCCAATAAAAGGAGTAATTGCCGAAGCTGTTTATCAACCTAACTAAATTTATAGTGTCTTTGTGGATTGCTTACTTTATCCTTGTTTTCACTTTTCCAATTTTAGCAGAAATTATGGGCACATATGGTCCCTTCTACTTGTATGCAGGTATTTGTTTTCTAGGTTTCCTGTTTGTAAAGAGTAAAGTAAAAGAAACGAAAGGACGTACTCTGGAGCAGTTGGAAACTGATCTTGCCAGGCATTAGAAGTCCATTTGGTTTTATTTATATCGTATTATCTTCTTGAATAAAATTTTAAAAACTCTATATAATGTATCTTTGCTTGGATGTAGTTTAAAGGCCTCTGTTACTTGTTTAAGAGCCGCTTTAGGATTGTTTTGTGTATGATAAATGCGGTCAGACAATAAGCCTACATAGTTCGCATAATTCATTCTTGCCTTTCTTTTTAGCTCTTTTCGTTTATTTTCAGGCAAATAATTCTGAATGATATCAATTACGGCGGACATGTCTTTAATATTTTGGCCAGTAGTTAAAGAATTACTTGTAATATTACTGGAATGCACTCTGTAAAGGGCTAATTTTTCAGGGGAATAAGCAACTGGGTAATTTGCGGCAATCCGGGTCCACATTTCCCAATCTTCACCGTAATGCACTGCAAAAAAGCTGCCTAAATTTTCATAAACTTCGCGTTTTACTACTATACAAGGTGTTTGAAGAGATTGCTCTTCAGCAAGTCTCAAGACCCAGTTGTCAATGATTCCGGGTTCTTTTAATATTTGCTTACTGTCCCAAAGCCATTTGTCATTTTCATCAATGTCAGAAGATCTCGTAAATGCGGCCCCCGCTTCAGGATACATTTCGAATAACTTACCAATTTGGTCATAAAATCCTGGCTTAACTAAATCATCACCATGCAGAATCTGTACAAACTTCCCTTTTGATCTGTTGATACAAGTTTCGAAATTTCTTAAGCTACCTACATTGCGCGGTTGTTTATAAAATCCAATGCGGCCTTTACCAATCTCATTTACCAAAGCTTCAACATCTCCATCTGTGCTAAAATCATCTATTACTTCGATCTGCATCTGATTCTCATCCGGTGCCTGCTCCAAAACACTTTCAATAGTTTTGCGCAAATAATGGATGCAATTGTAAGAAGGGATCATAACCGACCATTTAGGCTGATTAAGAGCGGGAGACAATGGAGCAATATGGGGAGGTACTTGTGGTGTACGTTCAAGCATAATTTATTAATATATCGATTTGTATCAACATTTATCAATATCAATAGTCTAAGTACCAAAATAGTTATATTTTAGTAGTAGAATACTTCTTGTATGTAAAAGTAAAAGATTATTTTACTTTTGCCCTATGCGCAATACAAAAACTTTCAAATTAAAGATTTCAATTAACAAATGTGGTAAACTATGATCAATTTAAAAAATGAAGCGCTGGTTAGTATCATCATTCCTTGTTATAATCATGGTAGATATTTGTCCAAGGCAATAGAAAGTGTGTTGGCACAAACTTATCCTCATTTCGAAATTGTGGTTGTAGATGATGGTTCTAAGGATAATACTAAAGAAATAGCTCAAAGTTACAAAGATGTTAAGTATGTATATCAAAACAATCAAGGTCTTTCTGCAGCACGGAATACCGGGATTAATGAAAGTAGCGGTCAGTACCTGATTTTTCTGGATGCTGATGACTGGTTGCTAAAAGATGCGTTGATGATAAATCTAAACTATATTCAAATGAACCCGCAGCTGGCATTTGTATCTGGTGGATTTCGATTTTTCTATGATAAAGATCAGATGACTAGTGATGTTACGAGTAAAGTTGAGACAGATCATTATTGCCACCTTTTGCAAAAGAACTTTATAGCTATGATTGCCGCTGTAATGTTTCAGCGTTGGGTATTCGATTCCATTCGATATGATACCTCATTGAAGGTTTGTGAAGATTATGATTTATATTTAAAAGTTGCGCGCAATTATCCTATCGCCCATCATACTGAATTAATTGCCTCCTATTTTATCCATGATTCAAATGTTTCTAAGGGCTCAGCACTGATGTTGAGTACTGCTTTACAAATATTAGATACACAGAAAAGTGGATTAAGGAATGCCAAAGAGAGACATTGGTTTAATCAGGGGCAGGTTTTTTGGCGAAAATGGTATTGCCGTATTATGTATAATGAAATGGCCAAGGTTTTACATGAAACCCTTGAGTCAAATAAAATCATGCTTCAGGCATTAAGAAAATATGATATACGATTGTATATTCAGTTGATCATTAAAACAGTTCTATTATTTTTTAGAATAAAGAAATCCTAATGTATCATTAATTTTTTATCCAGCTGTTCAGGTGAAAAGCAAATGTTTCCCCATCCCAGTTATTAACCTGGAAACGTGGGATTGCATGTTTATCAACGTCAGCGATGAAATGATCAGCATGGGTAGTGAATCCAAGTGTTATACCCAAATCAGGCAAAATTTCTAAAGTGTTTTGGTTGTGGCCACCATGCGGATATGCAAAAAAATTAATTGGGTTGCCAGTTAATTCTTCTAAATATTTAATGCTTCCCAGTATTTCTTTTTTCTGATACTGTAAAGAGAAATATGGTAAGAAAGGGTGTGTCATGGTATGGGCGCCAATGGTAAACAGCTTGTTTGATTGCATATCTAGCAACTCTTTTTTATCCATTGCAAAATTTTCAGGCCTTTCATGGGGGTTGTTTGCCCAAACTTCGAGAGTTTTGATAAAAGCCGGATGCTTTTTAGAAGGCATTTTCCTGACAATTCCACAAAGTTTTAAATATAGATCAAATGGGCTAAGGACATTACTGTTGTCAGAGCTTCCAATATCCCATGAAATATTAATAGGTTGTTCAAGAACTAGTTTGTTTGGTAGATTAGGCGATTGCAAACAAATGCGTTCCAAAGCATCCCACCAAAACTCCTTTTGTTTTCCAATGGAATCGGTTGTCATAAAGAAACATGCCGGGGTATTATATTTTTCAAGCAATGGCTTAGCAACTAAATAATTGTCGCGATAGCCATCGTCAAAAGTAATAGTTATAGCATTTGCAGGCATTTTTTTCTTTTTGGTAAGGATGTCTGCCAATTCATTTATGGAAATTACATTATGGTCTTTTAATACTTTTAAATGCGCTTCAAAGTTCTCTGGACTAACGGCAAGATCCCAGGGATCAGATGCAAGATCAGCTATTCGATGATACATTAATGCAATACCGCGACGACCATATTTTTTTTTAATAGATGGGAATAAAGAGCTTAAAGTCATGAATTTTTATTTAATCGGACTGAAATTACAATGTCATATGAAGTGTCTCTGATATCAAGCTTTGCCTGATCTGCTTCAACAAGCCCAATACCATGTAAAAATGACATTGCGGCATATACATTGCCATATCCTTGGATTTTAAAATTTTCAGAGGGAAATAGTTCCGTGAAAATCTTGTTAATTAAAGTTTCGTTAAATGACCATAACCAGCTTTTATGCCAGTCGCCCCTTTCAATTGGGCTGATGCCTGGAACTGTCATTAACAGGGTGCCACCTTTTTTTAGCATCCTGTAACAATGTTTTAATGCTGATGTATAGTCGTAAATGTATTGTAAAGTTTGTGTAAGTATAATACAATCAAAATGAGTTGACGGTAAGTGGTCAGCCTTACTTAAATCCGCGATATAGGTGGCTCCTATTGTTCCTTCGTGGACATGTAATACGTCGCTTTTGGTAACTTTGTCGCCGCCATATTTTAGTGTATAAGCATTATTTGCAATTTCTAAAACATTACCCTTAATGATACCTTTTTCTGCTTCTAAAAAGTTTTCAATATAGTAGCGGTCTATAGGGCCACCACGATCAAACCCAAAATAATTGCTAAAGGGTTTCACTGACTTAAAATCGCCCCAGTTAATCTTACCTTCTGCAGGAGTAAAATCAGGATACATATTTAAGCGGTTCGCAAACCTATTAATAAAATTAGGTGCGTATTTCTTTAATGTAGCTTTTAAGTTGCTTTTCATTAATTGATAATTTATTAGTCAGAGGCAATAATGTTAGCGTTTCAATTAACAATAGGGTTTAAGTCTGTGAAACTATTCATTTTTTTTTGATTAAAAGAAGTTATTCAAATGGAATCTCAGACTGTAACAAGATTATCTCAAATGTGATACATGCAAGAGGGAATCGTATAAATCCTTATTTTAATTCTGATTAAAATTATATTAGAATATATTTGTTTCATGTCGTCACACCATATCATCAGAGAGAAACAAGAACCAGCACTTTATATTCACGAGTTAGCTGCATTTAATGAAGAGTACTTAGGCCAGTTATTGGAATGGAGTCCTACTTTAATTGTTAATGATGCAGAATATGAAAAGGTAATCAGCATGGGGTTAAAAGTAGATGCTATTGTAAATTCTTCTGACTTAAATAGCATTCAGGAAAACACAAAAGTAATTCATGTGAAGACTGAGCCATTGGATGCGGTGCTTGATTTTCTTATTGCTGAAAAATATCAGGCAGTAAACGTTATTGATACCAAAAGCAATTTAAGAGAACTGGGGAGCTATATTGATGAGATCAATATTGTCGTTTTTACAGAGACAGAAAAAGCTTATGCCATTAAATCTGGTTTTAAGGTTTGGAAGCCTAAAGGAAGCATCTTTAAAATTGAAGTGATGTCTTACTTTGAAACCAGTAATCTGATGCAGGAAGAAAGTGGTGATTTTGTGGTTATTAATGATGGTTTTGTTGAGTTTATTTTTACCACATCGTATTTATTTATCAGTGAAGTTTTATGATCTTATTGAGAAAGGGAAAGGAAGAGGATATAGAAAGCATTCAGGATATTGCTTACAGAACCTGGCCTCATGCATATAGCAGCCTGATTAGTCAGGAGCAGATTGATTATATGCTCAAAAAGATGTATAATAGAGGTGAGTTGTTGTCGCAACTTCAGCAGGGGTATACGTTTTTAATGGCCGAGGAAGATGAGAAAGATCTAGGCTTTGCTGTTTTTTCTATCATAGATTCGGCAAGTCATATTTACAAACTTCACAAATTATATGTATTGCCTGAAACTCACGGCATGGGGGTAGGAAAACTGCTGATTAATGAGGTAGTGAATCTTGCCAAAAGAGCTGGAGGTGTGTCACTGGAGTTGAATGTGAACCGGGAAAATAAAGCTGTGACATTTTATAAGGGTGCAGGTTTTACCGTAAAGGAAACCGTAGACCTTGATATAGGTAACGGCTTCCTGATGAATGATTATGTGATGCACAAGCGACTTTAGTCGTGGCTTTCTACAAGTCTCGGTATTCTGCCTGGCGTATCTGTTCCTTTAATAATAGTAATTGCACTCTTAGCAATGGCTTTAATTGTAGCCAAGATATTCTGAGTGTCTAGTGTACTATACTCGTCTTTTACAGTATGATAAAATGCATCAGTATCAATCTGATCAGTGCTAATAGTATGAGCAGGAACACCTAATGCTGCGAGTGTAGCATTATCGCTTCTATAAAATAAGTTTTGGCGGATGTAGGGATCTGGGTGAAAAGTGAATTCTGTCCCGACAAGATTCTTTTGCAATATTTTACCAAAGTCAGATTTATCGAAGCCTGTAATGAAGGCTGTATTCTTTCCGAACTTACTTTCTTTTCCAATCATTTCTATGTTAAACATAGCAACTACATGATCTGGGTTTAGTTTTTTAGAAAAATGCTTTGATCCAAAACCACCAATCTCTTCAGCTGTAAAGGCCACAAAAATCAGTGTACGCTCATTGTTATTTAATTTCTTGTAATATTTAGCCAGAGCAATCATTGCTGTAATGCCAGAAGCGTCATCGTCTGCACCATTGGCGATGCTGTCCTGTAGGTCACCTTTTACAATTCCTAGGTGGTCGTAATGACCCGAAAATATTACCAGTTCAGCAGCTTTGGATTTGCCGGGGATCATACCAGCTACATTAAATGCTGGTTTTCCTTCTATTTCGAATGATTGTCTGAATCCAGTTTCGCCATCAAGGGGCTTTAATCCAATAGCTTTAAACTCTGATTCAATAAAAGAAGCGGCTTTTTCTATTCCAGGACTGTATAGCCCTCTTCCTTCCATTTCATCACTGCTCAAGGTTTTAATTAACCGATCCACATACTCTTTGGTGATGATTTTATTGATGTCCTGGGCAAAGGTTAGCTGAGTAAAAAGTAAGGCAACTAATGTGTAAAGGGTTTTCTTCATTATTCGTATAATTTATTTTTTCGTTTTTCAATTTCAGTACTTACACGGGTATCATGTACACCATCGATCACCGCGATTTCAAAGTCTTTGTCTTTATCAGATTCGTAGATCTGTGCCGTTTCAATATTTAAAACAGAATGATCGTATGGACCTCTGCTGCTCATCAATTTAACAAAAACAGGTAAACATTCAAAGAATATAAATAGAAGGCCTATAAATGTTACTGCCAATGCAGTGCTTGTATCTCTGCTGCCGTCTCTATTATATTTGAGCTGCCCTAATCCCCAGTTTCGGTCAGCAAAACCGGCTATATTGGTTAAGCTGTCCAGTTGCTTTCCTGTATATAATTTTTCTGTCATCAGCCCATCAAACTCTTTACGGCCATCAACAAACTTCTCAAGGTTACGGACATATGAAATTAAGGTGTCCAGATCATTTTCACGTTGTTTTAATTCCGCTTCTTTTCTTTTAGCATATGGACCATAGCCCATTATACCCGAAGTCTCTGTGGTTTTATTACCAAATATTTCAAAGTTCAGCTTTTGCCGGTCAGCTTTTATGCCACTAGTCATTGAATCCCTTTGTGCTTTAGCATCATTTAGCTTGCCTATTTCTATAGCGTATTTGTTTTCAAAAGCCGCATTGAGTGTGTCGATATTTGAGCGTTGATTATTGAGATAGCTAACCTTAAGACGTTCTTTAATTTCCTTATCAAATATTTTAAGTTCCAGTGGGCGGGATATGACTATTCCAATCATGATTGCTAATAGAATACGCGGTGTAGCTTGTAAGATCTGTTTGCCTGTACTTGCGCTTTTGTTAATACTTGAAACGATATACCTATCCATGTTGAAGATGGCCAGTCCCCATATTATTCCAAAGAGTAAGGCAAACCAGACAGCCCCTGGATCTCCTTTAAAGACAAAATACATGGCATAGCCGCCAGAAAGTGCTGCGAACAGTCCGGTGAAAAATATGGTGGCTCCGATGCCTGTATATTTGTTGTGCTCTGTATGGTGTTTTTCAAGAGTTGAAATATGCGCCCCGGAGCAGAACCAGAAGAAACGTGATATCGCGTTCATAATGGAAGAAAATCAAAGTTAAATAAAGACTAACTATTAAACGCACAGCCCACTTAGTTGTTACAGAAAATCGTTCGCTGTTAATTGTATA
Source organism: Pedobacter sp. ASV1-7 (assembly GCF_040203335.1). NCBI lineage: Bacteria > Pseudomonadati > Bacteroidota > Sphingobacteriia > Sphingobacteriales > Sphingobacteriaceae > Pedobacter > Pedobacter sp. ASV1-7. Next base: position 230,976 of record NZ_JBEHBV010000001.1, read on the forward strand.
TTGCCATGGCTTTGTATTTTTCTAGTAGTAAAGCACCGTATGACAAGTGATTTAATTATCTTTGAAAAAATCGAAATAAACATGATAAAAGAAATAACCGTTCAGGAGCTGAAAGAAAAAATCGACAATAAAGAAGATTTTCAACTGATTGATGTAAGGGAAACTTTTGAGTATGACACTTCAAATCTTGATGGTTTGAATATCCCTTTAGGTGGTATTTTAATAGAGGCCGACCAAATAGCACAAGATAAGCCTGTAATTATTCATTGCAGAAGCGGTAAGAGAAGCGCTGCAGCTGTAATGCAACTTGAGCAACAATTAGGTTTAACCAATTTGTATAATTTAAAAGGTGGAATCCTTGCATGGCAAGAGGCTTTTGATCCTAATATGCCTGTATACTAATTATGGGAAAGAAGATTGCTTTAAACGTTTTTTATAATCTGGGAATCATTCTTTCCATTTTTGGAATAACATGGGGATATAATAATGCCCAATATTTGCCAATAGCTTTGTTTGTAGTAACTGGTGCTTTTTTTGTTTACCTGAAGATAAAGCTGGTAAAGGAGATGCGCAATACGCTTAAAAACAGGAATTAAATAAGGAAGGGTTTATCCCTTCCAACCCTAAGCCAGCCAAGTTATTTAGCTGGTGTTTTCCATCTTTCATAATAGGTGTGATGAAAGGATTGTTTTTAGTTAGCCAGGGGCCATCCAGATCTGCCCAGTCGCATAGTGGGGCTAAGGCCATCCCTGCTTGTGTTGCACAAGAAGTTTCACTCATGCATCCTATCAATACTTTCATCCCCAAAGACCTTGCTTTAAGAATCATTTGATAGGCTTCGTACATGCCGCCGCTTTTCATTAATTTAATATTGATGCCATGATAGGATCCTTTTAATCCATCTAAATCGGCTAAGCGTTGTGCTGCCTCATCAGCTAATATTGGAACGGGGCTTCGACCTGTAAGCCAGGCATTGCCTTCCAGATCGGCTTTGTCCATTGGTTGTTCAATCAATTGTACTCCTTGATCATGTAGCCAGTATATGAGTTCTATCGCATCTTTTTTGTTTGTCCACCCTTGGTTGGCATCCACATATAATGGTAAATCGCTTACCGTTCTTATTGTATTGATAATTTCCCGGTCATTATTCCTGCCCAGTTTCACTTTTAAAACCTTAAATCCTTTTGCATCGGCAATTTTTTCTTTGATGATCTCAGGGCTGTCAATGCCTATAGTATAAGATGTCAGGGGCATTTTTAAAGGGTCAGCGCCGTAAATTTCATAACAGGGTTTATGCAGTATTTTTCCATTAATGTCATTTAAAGCGATGTCAATTGCCGCTTTAATTGCGGGGTGGCCTTTTTCAAGGCTATCTAAGTAAGTCTTTATCTCCTCAAAATTAAATGGGAATGTGAAGCTGTGCCAATCTATCTTTTTTAAAAAAGCTTTTGAAGTTTCAACACTTTCACCCATATAAGGTACCATAGAGGCTTCACCATAGCCTTCAACAATGCCTCCATTATGCTCATAAGACAACCTGATCAGCATGATCGGAGTGCTTGTCCGCGAAAATTTGGCGATTGAGAAGGGATGTTTCAGTTCCAGATTGTAAGCATTGCAAGCGATCTTCATGGTAAAAGGCTTTTGGTAATATAAAAGTTAAAAAAAGTGTACAAAAGCGAATGTAAAAATAATATGCCTAATATTGTGTCCAGTTATGAACAGCACCATATACCAACCCTTTAAAAACTTCGATTTTAAATATAAAAACTGCTTTTTAAGCGGAGATACTTTCTCTTCAGCACTTGAAGAAATCAATATATTACCAGCATGGCTGCTAGAGGTTGCAAACTTTAGCGGGGAAGAGCAGATCAAGCTGCTTGATGAAAGCGTAAGGTCGTACAACACTTTAAAAGTTCCTTGTAATTCTGAGGTATTAACGCAGTTTGTCCAGCCTTTGGAGTCTAAAATTTCGGATGCTTTTGCTAAAGGATATGAAGGTGTTTCGCAATTGGAGGAAGCTGACCTGTTTAAATGGATTGGTAAATTTATATATAGTCTGATCTATATTGAGATGAATGCTGCAGTAAAGTTACAACAGCTAAGTGCCGATGGTGTGAATATGTCGCAGGGGTTGATGCATAAATTCGGTAACCTGAATACCATGATTCAGAGTATATATAGAGAGGTGATATTTGAAAACTTTACACCATGGTCAATCATTGTTGTTCCTTTGGAAGATAATGATACGGCTTTTAGCTTCAGGGACGAAATCAATACCCTTACTTTCTCTTTAAAGCTGAAAGATTTTGCCATTATTGCTTGTTTGCAGGATAATGGTACTAATAAAAAGTATCATCAGGAGTTGTTAGAGCAAATCGGAACTAAAGCTTTATCTGCTCCTCAGTTTGAAGAACTTTGCGCACGTTTCTTTTACTCTGCATACCTGTTTAACCGCTTGCCTGAATATGCAATCATGCCTGTTGAAGGTGCTATTTATATTGATGCAATGCCGCTGAAAGGTACATTGAATAAGCCGTTGTTTGATCATTGGCAACATAAGACCTATGCACAGGTATTACAAGATTTCTGGAAACCTTGGGGGCATACTTTGTTCGAGATCATAAAAGATCCGACGAAGCCAATTAGTTACTTTGAGCCGGCAGCTTTACCAGAAACCAATTAACCGATTTTAAACATTAGTTGGTTTAGGAAGTGAGGGATAACCCCAGGGACAATTAGTATAGTGATAATCATGCCTGCTAATGCGCCAAAGAAATGTGCATCGTGGTTGATGCTGTCTCTTGATTGCTTAGAGGCGTACACACAGTAAACCAGGTATAATGGTCCAAATATGATTGCCCAGATGGGAATTGGAAGAGGGAATATCATCATGGAAGAAAAAGGTTGAAATAGAATATAGCTGAACAACACTCCACTTATCGCTCCTGATGCGCCTAAGCTATTGTACCACATATCATTCTTATGCTTCATTACTGAAGGGATGTCACTTAATATCAAACTTAGGAAATAGATTATGCCGAATTGCCATGAACCAATCATTGCTTCAAGCTGAAAAGCGAAGAAGTAAAAGGTCATCATGTTAAATAACAAGTGCATCCAGTCTGCATGGATAAAACCACTGGTAATTAGCGTATATAGTTTATACTTTCTTGAAACGCTGTAAGGATGTAGCATAAATTTACCATATAGATTATGATCATTAAAAGCATAAATGCTGGTTACAACTGTAAATAAAAATATAATAGAGGCTACAGGGGTTTGGTTAAGGTAATCCATTGAAATGATTTCAGTTTTTAATATAAAGTTTTTGAAGAAAGGCCTATTGATCCGAAGTGAAATCTAAAGCCGAGGGAAAAATAGGTATAAATATCAGGATTCCCGTTTTTAAAATTAACCGAAGAGTCATCATATCCATCTAAACCTTCACCAAGGGTGATATTGCTCTGGTAGTTAATATTGATGCCATATTTATAGTATCCATCTCTGTTCATGAAGTTGAAATTGATGCCCAGATTTAAAGGGATATATAAATCTTTTGATTTATTCAGGCCAGGGAATGCAGAGCCATCGCTGGTATTTATTCGCTGAATAAATTTCATGTCATTCATGATAACTCCTGCTCCTGCACCTATGTAAAGCCCTTTGATTACATTTGCAAATCCTGTCCTTTCATAATCTATTAATGAGCCAAGAGCTATTTTTCCATTAAAGTTAAATGCTTTATAACGGTTGGTAAACTGGCGGTTATAGGGGTCGGTATAGGCATCACCACCATTAATTTCCCCCATTTGTCCTTCAAAGCCTAAACTTAGAAAAGGGGTGAAATAATAATCAAAGGTTCCATACCCTGCAGTACCAAAGTTGTTCTTTGCCACATCTGCAAAAGACTGTGTAATTCCTACTCCTGCACCAATTGTCATTTTGTGAAAGTTTGACTGTGCCTGTGTGTTAAGGCAAAGTAAGAGGGTCAGTAAAGAAGTTAAAACTAGTTTCAGATAGATCTTGTTTAAGTATGTGGTCAAAACTATAATCTTTATATAACTTTGTGCTTTTATAAGAGTATGCTAAAATATATAAATAAAAACAAATCCCTTCAAAACAGGTTCATAAAATATGTTCAGATAGATACGCAGTCAGACCCTATGTCGCCAACTGTACCATCAACTGAGAAACAAAAGGATCTGGGCAGAGTTCTGGTTGCTGAGTTATTAGACCTAGGCATAACTGATGCACACCTTGATGAACATGGTTATGTTTATGCAACGATTCCTTCAACTACGGATAAAAAAGTTCCAGTAATCTGTTTCTGTTCGCACATGGATACTTCACCAGATTGCAGTGGTAAAAATGTGAAGCCAATTATTCATGAAAATTATCAGGGACAAGATCTGGTTTTGCCTGATGATAATTCTGTTGTATTGAAAATGAAAGAACATGCTGATCTTAAAGATCAGATCGGGAATGATATCATCACTGCAAGTGGTACTACTTTATTAGGAGCAGATAATAAAGCCGGAGTGGCGGAGATTATGGAAGCTGCTGCATTTTTAATGCAGAATCCTGAATTTAAGCATGGAGTAATTAAGATTTTGTTTACTCCTGATGAAGAGATTGGTCGTGGTGTCGATAAGGTAAATCTGGAGAAGCTGGGTGCAGATTTTGCTTATACAGTTGATGGTGAAACTCTTGGGTCTATTGAAGATGAGACTTTTTCTGCTGATGGAGCTGTGCTGACAATTAAAGGTGTAAGTGCGCATCCGGGGTTTGCTAAAGGGAAAATGGAAAGTGCTATTAAAATACTGTCTGATGTAATCAGTTCATTGCCGGCCGATTGTCTTTCTCCTGAATCTACAGAATTGAAAGAGGGTTTTATTCATCCGGTGAGTATTAGTGGAAATGTAGAAGAGGCTGAGGCCCGTTTTATCTTACGTGCCTTTAATGACGAAGAATTGGGCGCTAATGGAGAGTTACTGGATGCTACAGTGCAAAATATTATAGAAGACTTCCCAAATTCTACATATGAATTGAAGATTACTGAGCAATACCGCAATATGAAACAGGTGTTAGATCAGTATCCTCAGGTTATTGAATACGGTATTGAGGCGATAAGACGTGCAGGAATTACTCCTAAGCAGCAAAGTATCAGAGGGGGTACAGATGGCTCTCGTTTATCGTTTATGGGTTTACCTTGTCCGAATATATTTGCCGGAGAACATGCTTTTCATGGTAAACAGGAATGGGCCTCTGTTCAGGATATGGAAAAGGCGGTTGAAACAATTGTTAATATCGCTGCAATCTGGGAAGAAAGAGCATAAGCTTACACTTGTTTAGTGTATTAAATGGGTAAAGACTAACGTGTGTTAATCAACACGCGTTAGTCTTGCTAAATACTGATCTGAATCGTCCTCAAATATAATCTCAGCAAGCCATCCTGTGGCTTTTGCAATTTCAATAAGTGTTTTCTGATCTACATAGATCCATTTAAACCAATTGCCTTTTACACTTTTGTATTCATATCTAAAGTTTATCTCACCGAAGTAACCGCTTTCAGGAAATGGAATTTCAAGGTACAGATAAGATAAGTCAGAACTATCGAATACAAGCTGACCTTCTTTGTTAATCAGATTTTTTGCTTGTTTGAGAAAGGCTTTTAAGCCAGGGATAGAGCCTGTAAGACCAATCCCGTTCATCATAAAAAGCAAGGTGTCAAATTTTTCTTCACCATTTGCTACCTTATAGGTAAGAATGTTACCTTCTATTGCTTTTTTTAAGCCTCTTTGTTGCATAATAGTTACTGCAGAAGCGGAAATGTCCATGCCTGTTATGTCAAAGCCTCTCCTCTGCAGAATCAATGCATGACTACCTACACCGGCACCAACATCAAGTATTTTCCCTTTACAAAGGTCAAGTGCCTTAAGTTCAAGTTCCGGCATTTCCTGCTCGTCTCTGAAGTAAATGTCTACCGGCATTTCTTCCGGTTCATCATATGAATTGTGTACCCACAGGGTTTCAGCCGGTGGTTTTAAAAACTGATCTTTTAAGGCTTCTCCAAAAACATCCATGCCGCAAAGATAGAAAAGAGATTGCTTTTAAAGCTCAAATTCCTGATGATACTCTGGAATGGATACTTTTTCGAATCCTGCATTAACAATACGTTGGGCAAATTTTTGCTGGACATCATATTCGCCATGTACTAAAAAGACTCGCTTTACTTTTTTTGGATTCTGAATCGATAAAAACTGTAAAAGATCTTCGTAATCTCCATGTGCGCTCATTGATTTAATAGACTGAACCTCTGCGAGTACATCATAATCTTGTCCGAAAAGCCATACTCGTTTTTGTCCGGCAATTAAGCGGCCAGCTAAGGAGCCAGGACTGGCATAACCTACCATTAGAATTGTATTCTTGGGATCGCTTATGTTATTCCTGATATGGTGTCGTACCCTACCACCCTCGGCCATTCCAGATGAAGATATGATAACGCAGGGCTGCGGATCATTGTTAAGAGCTTTGGACTCATCAACGCTTTCAATAAAGCGTAGACCTTTAAATCCAAAGATATCACGATCTACTTTTAGCACTTCTTTTACACCATTGTTATATACATCAGGATGATTTTTCAGTACCTCAGTTGCTTCAAGTGAAAGCGGACTGTCTACATAGTATGGGATGTTTGGTAATACCCCTTTTAATTCTAATGCATTTAAAGCATAAAGTAATTCTTGCGTACGGCCCACACTGAATGCAGGAATTACTACTTTTCCTTTTTTTTCGAGACAGGTCTGAGTAATAATTTTGCCAAGCATCGTTTCTATGGGATCAAGGTCAATATGTAAGGAGTCTCCATAGGTAGATTCCATAATAATGTAGTCTGCTTGTGGGAAGGTTTGGGGACTTTTTAATAAAAGGTCTCTATATCTTCCTACGTCTCCGCTAAAAGTGATACGTGTTTGTTTGCCATTCTCTTCTAACTGTAAATGTACTGCGGCACTGCCTACAATATGTCCTGCGTCTGTAAAGCGAACTGAGATGTGTTCTTCGATCTGAAAATTCTGTTCGTATGGTACGGTTTTAAATTGTCGAAGGGTTTGTTGTACGTCTTTATCAGTGTAAAGAGGCATTTCCTGATCCTCTACCGTCTTCATTTTCCTGTTCGCATATTCCGCATCCTGCATTTGTATTTTGGCAGAATCGAGTAGAAGAATTTCTGCCAGGTCTCTGGTTGCAGGAGTGCAGAAAATAGAGCCACTGAAGCCTTCTGCAACTAAACGAGGGAGGAGTCCACAATGGTCAATATGTGCGTGTGATAAAATAAGATAAGTGACTTTCCTAGGGTCAAATCCAAAGGATTCATTTAATCTTTCAGTAATATCGCCCATACCTTGAAAAAGACCGCAGTCGAGCAAGATTTGAGTTCCATTATTTAATGTGATCAGGTGTTTGCTACCTGTAACCGCACGTGCAGCACCATGGAAAGCGACTTTCATTAATCTCTATTATGCTCTTACTTTAGAAATAGTTTCTTTTACTTGATCAGTTACATCTGCTATTCTGTCTTTTGATGCATCTATAAGGTCACAAAACCAGTTAGATACCTTATCTTTCATTTCTTCGTTTTTATCAGAAGCTAATATCAATGCAATGGCAGCTCCTAAGGCAGCTCCTGCTAAAACGCCCGCGATTATCTTTGTTTCTTTCTTCATAGCAATTTTGTTTATCGAATTTATAAATGTGCGTACGCATTGGGATGAATACACATGTGCTTGTAAGATAAACAAAAATAAAGCCGAATAGTTTGGGTCAGAAGAATTCTATTAATATTTTTTTATCCATATTATAGGCAATGTCCATAAATTCGGTTTGCTTAGTTATAGTAATAATTAAAAGTATAAAGTGACTAAAGTCTAACCTGACTCCAACTATTCCCCACAAAAGTCGGTATGATCTTGGAATATAGTTGGATTATAGTTGGAGTCATGTCATTAATTAAGCAGTCGAAACCCAAAAATAAGGACAAAAAAAAGTTGATCATCGTTTTATCAATGATCAACTTTTATAATGTTGAACGAAATGTTATTTTACTAGTGTTCCTTCAAAACTAAATAAAGCGTCTTGGAAGTTGTTTAATAACGTCATTTCTATGCTAGAATCAGATAAGAATGAGAACGAAAGTGCTCTGCTAGTTCCTGAGGTTGACATATAAGATTTGCTCATTTCAATATAAATGAAATTAGAGAATGTTAATGCTGCAAAGGAGGGGTATTCTTGTCCGCCTATTGGTTCAACAACAACTTCATTAGCGGCTTTTCTAGTTACTTTAACTTTTACATTATTATAATCAACGCTGGCAATTGATAGTTTTCCCTGGTAAGTTCCTTGAACTTCTGTTGATTTGTCCGTGTTTTGAACTTCTTCTTTTTTCTTGCTACAAGAAGATACTAGTACAACGAATAATAATAAAATAGGTAGAATTGCAATTTTTTTCATAATAAATGATTAGGGTTAAAAATGATTAAACGAGCCATTAGAAAAAATTATGCCAAAGGAGACTAATTTGTGGGTGATTTTAAGAGAGATTATATGGTAGAACATCTATATTGTCTTTAACTGTCTGTAAATTAAAAAAATAAGCGAATGATTATATGGGAATGATAATCTGGATTTTTTTAAGAAATTCTGAATAAGAATTGAGAAAAAGTGCTGGCTGCGTATATAAAAGGAAACAGGGACTATCTTTCGACACGTCCCTGCTATAAAGATGGTCGATCCACCACAGATCAACCTAAACCAAACAAACTGCAACTATAACGGAGAATGTTGCGGAAAAGTTTGAAGAGCAAAAAATAAAAACATTCTAATGACAAAAGGAAAAAAGAAGGTGATTTTTCTATAAATAGGGAGGCGAAGCAAGGTGGATTATATGTGTATTTGTGTAAAGAAGGTATGTTGGTCAGGCAGCCGGGTTTATTTTGATAGAATTTTTATATCGCCAAGTGTTTGACAATTAAATATTTCTATCTATCTTTGCAGTCCCTAAAAATTAGGGGGAATAAATAATTGTTTAACAAATTAAATACAAGCAAGTGAATACGTTAAGTTACAAAACTGTCTCTGCCAATGCAAAAACTGTTAACAAACAGTGGGTTGTTGTGGATGCTGAAGGCGAGATTTTGGGGCGCTTGTCATCGAAGATCGCTATGATCATCCGTGGTAAAAACAAGCCTGATTACACCCCACACGTAGACTGCGGTGATAACGTTATCGTTATTAATGCAGACAAGATTAAGTTGACCGGAAATAAAATGAACGACAAAGTTTATATTTCTTACACTGGTTATCCAGGTGGTCAACGCTTCATTTCTCCAAAGGAGTTATTAGCAAAACATCCTAAACGTGTTCTTGAGAAGGCTGTGCGCGGTATGTTGCCTAAAACTAAATTAGGTGCAAAATTGTACACAAACCTTTTTGTTTATGCTGGTGCTGAGCATCCTCACGCAGCGCAATCACCAAAAACCATTAAACTTTAATTAAAGAAGAGATGTCAGTTACTAACACTTCAGGAAGAAGAAAAACTGCAGTTGCCCGTATCTATTTAAAAGAAGGCAACGGCACTATTACCGTAAATGGTAAAGATCACAAAGAATATTTCCCAACATTGCCTTTACAATACATCGTTAACCAATCATTCACAGTTTCTGAATTAGTTGGTCAGTATGATGTAACTGTAAATGTTGCTGGTGGTGGCGTTAAAGGTCAGGCAGAAGCTGTTCGTTTAGCTATTGCTAAAGCTATTGTTGAATTAGATGCTGAGAAAAAACCAGCATTGCGTGCTAAAGGGTTAATGACCCGTGATATGCGTATGGTTGAGCGTAAGAAACCAGGACGCAAGAAAGCACGTAAGAAATTCCAATTCAGTAAACGTTAATCTTAAGGAGACAAAACAATGGCAAGAACTACATATCAAGACTTACTGGATGCAGGTGTACACTTTGGTCACCTTACCCGTAAATGGAACCCAAAAATGGCACCATACATTTTCATGGAGCGCAATGGTATCCACATTATAGATTTAAATAAAACTTTAACTAAAACTGAAGAAGCTGCTTCAGCAATCAAACAGATTGTTAAATCTGGTCGTAAGATTCTTTTCGTAGCTACTAAGAAACAAGCTAAAGAAATCGTTGCTGAGCAAGCAAAAAAAGTAAACATGCCTTACGTAACTGAGCGTTGGTTAGGTGGTATGTTAACTAACTTTGCAACTGTACGCAAGTCAATCAAGAAGATGGTTACCATCGATAAAATGACTAAAGATGGAACTTACTCGATTCTTTCTAAGAAAGAGCGTTTAATGATTCAACGCGAGCGTATTAAATTAGAAAGCTTATTGGGTGGTATCGCGGATTTAAACCGTTTACCAGCTGCTATCTTCTTAATTGACGTTAAAAAAGAGCACATCGCTGTTAGCGAAGCGTTGAAACTAAACATTCCAACTTTTGCGATGGTTGATACCAACTCTGATCCTTCTAACATCGATTTCCCTATTCCAGCGAATGATGATGCTACTAAATCTATTTTCTTAATTACTGATGTAATCATCAAAGCAATTGAAGAAGGTTTAGATGAGCGTAAACGCGAAAAAGATGAGGAAACTGAGAAAGAAGCTGTAGCTGCTAAAGCTGCTGCTGATGCTCCGGAAGCTGCTGCTCCTGGTGCAAGAAGAAAAAAAGTTGAAGCTGATACTACTGAAGAAGGTTCAAGCGAAGAAGCTTAAATAATATAACAGGGTTGTGTATGGTGCGTTGCAGTTTATACTACAACAAATCGTGCACAACCCTTATTTTTTGATTATAATTTAAAAGGAAATAAAATGTCTACAGTACAAATTTCTGCAGCTGATGTAAACAAATTGCGCCAACAAACTGGTGCTGGTATGATGGACTGCAAAAAAGCATTAATCGAAGCTAACGGTGATTTCGAAGCTGCGGTTGATTTTTTACGTAAAAAAGGAGCTAAAGTAGCTGCATCTCGTCAGGATCGTGATTCTAATGAGGGAGTTGTTATCGCTAAAGTTACTGCTGATGGTAAGCGTGGTGTTGTAGTTGAGTTAAACTGCGAAACTGACTTCGTTGCTAAAAATGCTGACTTCGTAGCTTTAGCTAATAAATTTGCTGATTTGGCTATCGATGCTAACCCTGCTTCAGTAGAAGAACTTTTAGCCCTTGAAATTGACGGACAAAAAGTATCTGATATCATTGTTGAAAACACAGGTAAAATCGGCGAGAAAATTGGTATTTCTAAATTTGAAACCGTTTCTAGCGATTTAGTTGTTCCTTACATTCACGGTAACTACCGTTTAGGTGTATTGGTTGCTTTAAACCAGTCTGTTGCTGGTGCTGAAGAAGCTGGTAAAGATGTAGCTATGCAAATTGCTGCTATGAACCCTGTTGCTTTAGATAAAGCTGATGTTGACGCTACTACTATTGAGCGTGAAACTGAGATTGCTAAAGATCAGATCCGTGCTGAAGGTAAACCAGAAGAAATGGTTGAAAAAATCGCTGCTGGTAAATTAAATAAATTCTATAAAGACAATACTTTATTGAATCAGGAATTTGTTAAAGATTCATCTAAAGATGTACGTAAATTCTTAAATGAAGTTGCTAATGGCTTAACTGTTGTTGCCTTCAAACGCGTACAATTAGGAGCTTAATATTTAATTAATTTTTTGAAAGAGGGCGTCTTTAGATGCCCTCTTTTCTTTTATGGGAAGAATTAAAAAGCAATAGCTGTTATTTGTCCCATGCCTTTTCCAGAAGTTCGAGTCTTTCCGGGTTTATCGGATCAAAATCATACAGGTTATATACTTTAAATGGTTGTAAACCTGCTTTAGTGATCTTAGCATTTTCAAGCTGTGCTTCTCCTGTTTTTTGGTATTCATCCTTTGTCAGGACCAGAAAATCGACATACAGATATTCTATATTTTTATATTCTCCTGTGCTACTTATCGATATCTCACGGTCGGTGTCAAACGAAACTTGTATGATTCGATCTTTCAACATCCAGACTACAGAACCTTCCTTGCCATAGTCTAATAAATAGGTAGCATAGTCCATTACTGGCGTGCCTTGTCTTGACATTTCCTTTTGTTCTGGCGTCATGTCTTTGGTAAATTCAGCCTCTACTTTGGCGTTATGTTGGTCATACTTCTGCATTTCAAAGGTTTTTCCATACTTCTTGAAAAGTTTGTTCAGTAAGGAATCCAGTCCGTTTTTATGTTCGAATTTGGTTTTCCCGATTATTGCTGTAAGTTTTTTCTGAGCATCGGTTTCTAAAATCACCTGATTAAAATAGATGGAGTCAAACTGTGCGATACTGTCAGCAATCTTAGTTTTGAGTACATATCTTTTTTCTGGAAACTTGAAATGATGCTGGTCTCTGACAGGCCCGCTAAAATCGGCATTTTTATCATATAGAAATACTTCATAATTATTTCCGGTAAACCCGGACTCTGTTGTGTCGAGTAGTTTAGAGACTAATTTTTCGGTGTTTTCATTAAACGTTATTTTTGCAAAGTCAAAACTGCTACCTTTTGTTAAGATTGAAGGCTGTATAAAAGCAGTATTTCTAGTTGAATTTTGTTTACAGGATAGTATTGAAGCAGATAACAGAAAACTAAAAAGGTAAAGGAAGTTGCTTTTCATCAGGGAAATTGTTTTTTACAAGGTTGATTTTATTCGTGTTTTGAGAATATAGCCACTAAGATAATTATTGGGCGTAAATTTTCTTTACCCTATCTTTGGGTAACGACAATTGAAATATCATGATCGCAATTACCAACTGTAAGCTCTTCAAAGAAAACACATTGCTTTCTGATCAGATAGTTCTGATCGAAAATGGAAAGATAGCTAAGATCTCTAACGAGAAATCTCCTGAAGGTTATCAGCAGGTTGATGCGGGTGGCGACTTATTAACTCCTTCATTTGTTGACCTTCAGATTTATGGTGGAGGTGGTGCGCTCTTTTCTGCTTATCCCAGTGCAGAATCACTTCGAAAGATGGATAATGATTTAATGGGTAAAGGAACGACAAGCTTTCTGGCTTGTGTAGCGACAAATACCATGGAGGTTATTTACCAATGTCTGGATGCTGCAAAAGAATACAGATCCCAGGCAAAGGGGTTTTTAGGATTGCATCTGGAAGGTCCTTACCTGAATCCTAAGAAAAGAGGGGCGCATATTGAAGCTTATATTCACAAAGCAAAACTTGATGAAGTAAAGCGCTTGCTTGATTATGCTGATGGTACAGTGAAAATGATGACCCTCGCAGCGGAGCTTCAGGATGATGAAGTTATTAATTACTTACTGGATAATGAGGTGCTTTTATCTTTAGGGCATAGTGATGCTAGCTTTGAACAGGCTACGAAGGCGTATAACAAAGGGTTTAAGACAACGACACATTTGTTCAATGCAATGCCATCGATTCATCACAGGACTCCTAACTTGCCTGTAGCATTATTTAATCATGCCACTGCAATGTCTAGTATTATTGTTGATGGCAATCATGTTGATTTTGAAGTAGTGAAGATGAGTTATAAGCAGATGAAAGAACGTTTGTTTTTAATTACTGACGCGGTCTCAGAATGTAAAACCGGACCATATCAGCATGAACTCTTGGGGGATAAGTTTATTACTGCTGACGGGACGCTATCTGGCTCTAATATCACTTTGTTGCAGGCTGTACGAAACTGTGTGGAACATTGTGGAATTCCGCTGAATGATGCGCTAAATATGGCTTCTTCATATCCCGCAAATCTCATTGGGATGGGGGATGAAATAGGGTCTTTGCAAATTGGAAATAGGGCTAACCTGCTGTTACTGACACCTGAACTTGAGCTTAAGGAAGTATTTGCAGATGGTTTGCAAATTTGATCACTCAATAATTAAAACAATTAGTTATTTTTGGAGCCATGAAATATAAACGGATCCTGCTGAAATTAAGCGGCGAGTCGCTGATGGGCGAAAAGCAATATGGTATTGATAATGAGGTTGTAAGACAGTATGCTGAAGATATTAAGGCGGTACATGCACAAGGCCTTGAAATAGCAATCGTTATTGGTGGAGGCAATATTTTTAGAGGATTAAGTGCTGAAAAATCAGGCATGGATCGTGCTCAGGCGGATTATATGGGGATGCTTGCTACAGTAATTAACAGTATGGCATTACAGGACGCACTTGAAAAAGTTGGCCTGAAAACACGTTTGCTTACTGCGATTAAAATGGAACAAATCTGTGAGCCTTTTATTCGTAGAAGAGCAGTTCGCCATCTTGAAAAAGGACGTATTGTGATTTTCGGTGCCGGCACTGGAAATCCTTATTTTACTACGGATTCTGCAGCAGCTTTACGTGCAATCGAAATTAAAGCAGATGTGGTATTGAAAGGAACACGTGTAGATGGAATATATACTGCTGACCCTGAAAAGGATCCTACTGCTGTTAAATATTCAGAGATTTCTTTCAAAGAGGTTTATGCTAAAGGATTGAACGTAATGGACATGACTGCATTTACACTTTGCGAAGAGAATGAATTGCCGATTATCGTTTTTGATATGAATAAAACAGGTAATTTCATGAAAATCGCAAATGGTGATGAGATTGGAACACTTGTTAAGAACTGATGCTAAATAAATTTTATAATTTTGGTTAAATTTTACAAACAATGAATGACCTCATAAAGAAACAATTACAAGATGCCCAGGCAAACATGGACAAGGCGATTGACCATTGTGAATCTGAATTAACTAAAATCCGTGCAGGAAAAGCTTCTGCGGGAATGTTAGATGGCATATTTGTAGATTATTATGGTAGTGCTACTGCTTTATCTCAGGTGGCATCTATCAATACACCAGATGCACGTACTTTACTTGTTCAGCCTTGGGAAAAAAATATGTTGGTACCGATTGAGCGCGCCATTATGGAAGCAAATATTGGTATCAATCCTCAGAATGATGGTGTTGTAATCCGCCTGGTTGTTCCTCCTCTAACTGAAGAGCGTAGAAAGGATTTGGTTAAAAAGGTTAAAGAGGAAGCTGAACGAGGTAGAATTACTGTTCGCAACATCCGTAAAGATGCCAATGAGAAAATAAAAAAGCTTAAAGCAGAAAGTGTTTCTGATGATGAGATTAAAACAGGAGAAGGAGAAGTTCAGAAAATAACTGATGCTTACATCCTTAAGGTTGATAAACATGCGGAAGCAAAAGAAAAAGATATTATGACTGTTTAATAACGGATTATAATCTACTTGTAAATAAAAGGGAATGAAAATAATGCTTCATTCCCTTTCTTTATTTTTGACAACATTTTTTTGAATCATTTACGGTCTTTGCAACCTGATCTACATATGAAGATTTTATTCAGCTATTTAAAAAACTATAAGGGACTGATTTTTCTGGCTCTTTTTCTGGCTGCGGTTAACCAGATATTTTCATTTCTGGATCCTTATGTGTTTCGTCTGATTATTGATAAATACGTAACAAATTATAAAGAATTTACTACAGATGAGTTTATAAAAGGTGCTGGTGTACTTATTTTGTTGGCTATGGGTGCAGCAATGGTTTCTCGTATTGCCAAAAACTTTCAGGATTATTATGTAAATGTAATTACGCAACGGTTGGGAGCTCAAATTTATTCCGATGGTTTGGCACATTCGTTAGAATTGCCTTATCAAGTGTTCGAAGATCAGCGCAGTGGTGAAACTCTTGGCGTCTTGCAAAAGGTAAGAATCGATACAGAAAAGCTGGTGCAGGCAGCAATTAATGTTTTATTTACCAGTATTGTAGGAATCATCTTTGTTACCGTGTATGCTATCTCGGTATATTGGGTAATAGCAGTAGTGTATTTTGCTTCTATTCCTTTACTTGGCTTTTTAAGCTCTGTTTTAAGTAAGAGAATCAAGAAAGTACAAAAGACTATTGTTGCAGAAACGACTTCATTGGCGGGCTCAACTACAGAGTCACTGCGCAATATTGAACTGGTGAAAAGTTTAGGTTTGGCAAAACAGGAGATCAACCGTTTAAATACAACTACTATTAAGATTTTAGGCCTGGAGCTTAAAAAAGTGAAGTATATCCGTAGCTTGAGCTTTATTCAGGGAACCTTTGTGAACTTGTTACGTAATGGATTATTGTTCCTGATGATGTATCTGATTTTTGCCGGGCGGATTACGGTGGGTGAATTCTTCTCTTTGTTTCTCTATTCGTTCTTTATTTTTGGTCCGCTGCAGGAATTAGGAAATATCATCAATATTTACAGGGAAACAGAAGTCTCGCTAAATAATTTTGAGCGGATTATGTCGATGCCAAAAGATAAGAAACCAGACAATCCGGCAACGTTGACAAAAATTACCGAGTTGGAGTTTGAAGATGTCGGGTTTAAACATCAATCAGCTACTACAAATGCACTAAATGGAATTAGTTTTAAAACCGGGATTGGAGAGACCGTTGCTTTTGTTGGTCCGTCAGGCTCTGGAAAGACAACATTGGTTAAGCTATTGGTAGGGCTATATGGCCCAAAATCCGGTGATATTAAATACAATGGTATTACTGGAAAAAATATAGACCTGGATGTATTGAGAGAGAAAATTGGTTTCGTTACCCAGGATACTCAATTGTTTTCTGGAACCATCAGAGAGAACTTACAATTTGTAAGGCCGAATGCTACAGATGAAGAGTGTATGCGGGTATTGAAACAAGCGGCTTGTCAGAACCTTTTGGCAAGGGCAGATAAAGGCTTAGACACCATGATTGGTGAGGGAGGAGTGAAAGTGTCAGGTGGCGAGAAGCAACGTTTATCTATCGCGCGTGCATTGCTGCGTAAACCTGATATTCTGGTGTTTGATGAAGCAACTTCATCGTTGGATTCGTTGACCGAGGAAGAGATTACAGCAACGATAAGAGAGGTATCTGATATAGACAACCACATTACTATATTAATAGCACACAGGCTATCTACAATTAAACACGCAGACAGGATTTATGTGCTTGAAAAAGGTAATGTAATAGAACAGGGCACACACAATGAACTGGTTGCCCTGAATGGTTTGTACTACGCAATGTGGAGACAACAGATCGGGGAGCGGCTGACTTCTGTTTAATTTTCCGGAACTTAAGGGTTACCTCACAAGGTCATAAAAATCAAGATAAGCTGTTCTCATATCCTCTGCCTGATTTATAGAGGAAGATGCAGCTATTCCAAAGATGCCAGTGTTCATCAGAGGCTCAACATCGCTGAGGGTAATACCACCAACAGCAAGTACAGGAAAGTCTATGTTCAGGTTTTTTAAGACCGTTATGGCTTTCATATATCCTTCAACCCCTAATAGTGGCGCATTATTTGGCTTTGTAAGAGTGGTGTAAAAAGGTCCGAACCCGGCATAATCAGCTCCTTCTTTGGCTATTCTAATTAAGTTATCTATGGTAGTGGCTGATCCTCCAATCGTCATGTCCTCGCCTAACTGTTCACGTAACCTTACAAAATCAGCATCAAAGTCTTCTATATGAAATCCCTGTATGTCTGCTTTTCCAGCTAAATGTATATGATCTGTGACGATCAGGGTAGCCCCCCAGTCGTCACAGATTTCTGCAATAGCATTGATATCTTTCAGAAGCTCATCATCATTTTTAGTTAAACAACGATATTGAATCCATTTTGCACCAGCAGAGCAGGCGATTTGTGCTTGTTCAATATGACTAAGCTTTTGAATATCGTGTGTAATAAACTGTAATTTTTCGATGAACTTCTTCATGATATTATATGCTGTTGGATTTAGAATTTTAGATTAAGCGAAAGTAAGAAATTAGTTCCGGCCTGTGGGAAGTAAAAGTTTTCTGTAACTGTAGCCCATGGATAGATAGAGCTGTAGGTATATCCATTACTTTCATATTTTTTGTCAAGAATATTGTTAACCAACAACCCAATATTAATGTTTTTTATCCCTTTTAAATTGAAATCGTAACCCAGGCGTGCATTGTTTACCCAATAAGCATCTAACTTTCGGTTATCATTTTGAGTGTTATCCATGTATTGCTTACTTACATATTTGCTTTGCCATGCTACAGCTAGGCCCGATAAGGGCTTGTATACTAACTCGCCAAAAAGTACAGTGTTGGGCGAGAAAGAAATGTCAGGGTTTGCATAGTTGGTAGCCTGAACATTGATTAAGTCAAAATTAGCATCGTATTCGGAAACATAATCGATGTAGTCTTTAATTTTATTCCTGCTTAATGCAGCATTGGCATTCACAGCAAACTTAGAGCTAATGATATAAGAAGCATCAAGCTCAATACCCATACGTGAGCTTTTATCTACATTCTGACGGTAAGGATCGCCACCGTCATTCACCTCTCCGGTAAAAATCAGCTGATCTTTATAGAACATGCCATATACATTAATACCGGCATTGAAATCGGTGTTTTTAATCCGGTATCCTGCTTCAATATTATTCAGACGTTCTGATTTAGGTACTGCTAATCCTGCTTTTAAATTGATAAAATCATCACGGTTAGGTTCCTTATTTGCAACGCTGAATGAAGCATAGAGATTACTTTCAGTGTTTAAGAAATAAGTAGCACCGAATTTAGGGTTAAAGAAATTATAGGTGTTATGGAAATCAAGTGTATTACGGTTTTTGTCTAGACCAGTGATATCATAACTAACATTTCTGTATTGTAAATCTGCAAATAAGCTTAATTCACTAGTTGGGCTATAATTTACTTTTGCATAGCTATTGAAATCATCTTTATTTCCTTCGCCATCGTAATAGTGGTAGTTATTCGCAGCAGTTGATGCATATTGCGCCCAAATGATTTCACCAAAGTGCTTACCTCTGTATTGGTTGTAAGCACCACCAAGTGTAAAGTTTAAATCAGATTTTGGTGTATAATTGAAGGCATATGTTACGCCGTAAAAATCGTTGTCTAACCAGCGACGGCGTACAAGATCGGTCTTTGCTACATCAACACCACCTGCATTTGCATTAGGCAAACCGTATTTTGCAAACTTCTGCTGGTTTTTGTATTCTTCATAAAAACCTTTACCATCTGTGTAATGTAAAGCTCCATTAAATGAAAACTGCTCATTAAACTGCCGCGCATATATAGCCTGGTAATGCGTTTGATTATAGTTGTCGTTCTGATCTTTATAAGTAAACTGATTATATGTTCTATTGTTTGAACCGAAAAAGTTATCCCGATCTGCATCTGTATAGTATAAGTAATCTATATTGTTGTCGTAATGCTCTTGCATTCCAGCTAGATCACCTTTTAACTTTGCTTCCGGAACACCATTCCATGCCTGATAGGTTTTTTCTGAACCACCAAATACGTTAACTCTTAATAAGTCCTTTTTTCCGTGGTACGCACCGCTTAAGAAGTAGGATTTAAGGTCGGCCGCTGCACGGTCAATAAATCCATCAGATTTTATTCTGGATAAACGGCCGTCAAAACTCCATTTGTTGTCGATTAATCCCGTGCCTAGTTTAACTGTGTTTTTTAAGGTATTAAAGGAGCCGAAAGTGTTATTCAATTCTGCATAAGCTACATCAGAAGAGGATGTAGTTTGGATATTTACACTACCACCAAATGCGCCAGCACCGTTGGTAGAAGTACCAACACCTCGTTGAATCTGGATATTGTCGACAGAAGATGCGAAATCAGGCATATTTACCCAGAAAACACCTTGACTTTCACTATCATTGTAAGGAATGCCATTTACAGTCACATTTACCCGGCTGGCATCACTACCACGGATACGGATTCCTGTATAACCCACACCTGCACCAGCGTCGGAAGTTACGATTACACCGGGAGTATTATTTAAAATAAATGGTAAGTCCTGACCAAAATTGTTTTTTTCAATTTCTGCTTTGTCGATGTTTTTGTAAGTGGTAGCCGATTTTTCGGTTGCTCTTGTGGCTTTTACGATCACTTCATCAGCGAGGAAAGCGGAAGGATTGAGGGTGAAATCTAAGGTTTCATCAGTATTGATTTTTATCGTTTTTTCAACCGTTTTGTATCCAATATAACTTGCGGTAAGGCTGTAGTTCCCTGCTTTTAAATTGTCAAACTGATATTTTCCTTGCACATCTGTAGTCATGCCTGTAGCTTTATTTTTAAGCCTTATAGATGCTCCCGGTAGTGCTTTGCCTGATTTTTCGGATACTGTCCCCGAAATACTGAACTGAGCTGTCGCCAGAACTGGCAATAGCAACATCGCCATTACGGCAATCATTAATCTTTTCAATTTTTTAATTTTTAGTAAAACCACTGCAAGTAAGGGGTACTTACAGTCCAGTTAAACTCCATAACTCCAATCCCTACGCCGGCATTATCCGGATCAGGTGCATACATCTTTGTGCAGATGTAATGGGTATGCTCTCAGCCTGTTTTTGTGTTTTTGCAAAACAAGGCACCCCCTTTTGATGCCGCAAATGTACTTGCTTATTTGATGAATAACAAGAAAAGAAGTTTTTGTTACTTTGTGGCGATAAATTGATCAACTGCTGCAATAGCATTGGATAACCTGTTTTCAAGTCCACTTATAATGGTGTAGCGGGCATTTAATGCATCAAGTTCCTGCTTCCATACTTTCATGAAATGATTTCGTTTGTGGGGAAAATCACGCAAAGGATCTTCTTGCCAGGGAAGGTCGATGTCCATTAGCAGGTATAAATCATAGTGGTATTGTGGAAGTGCTTTCAGGACAACTTCTGGTGTTTCTCCGAAAACCTCATCGCTCCATATTTTTACAGTAAGGAACGTGGTGTCGCAAAATACCAGCTCTTTTTGTGCAACTGCCAGTATTGATTCTTCAAGTGCAACTTGTCCATGGAACATATTGATTTCATCCTGCAGATTACATGGCTCTGTCAATGCAGCACAATAATAGCGGGCATATTCAGGTACCCACAAAGTGTTGTAATGTGCCGCCAGTTGCTGAGTGATGGTTGATTTTCCCGTGCTTTCGGGGCCCACAATTGCTATCTTTTTAAATTGCTTGTTCACGGTAGTTCCTCCTCCAGTCTAAATATCCTTTAATAGCAATGGCAACCAGAAACGCGTAAAATATTGCGCTAAGGTTTAGATTTTTGTAAATGTATAATGGGATATAGCAAATATCAACAATAATCCAGAGTATCCAGTTTTGCAATATCTTCCTGGTCAGTAACATTTGGGCAACAAAGCTCATCGCGGTACAGAATCCATCTTCATAAGGGACATCTGTATTGGTATAATGATCAAGAAATAGACCGAGTAAAACAGATAAGACCAATATGGAAAGTCCTGCCAGCAGCCATCCCTTTCTGCTTAAGTTTTCAATGGGTTTATCATGACTTACCTCTTTTTTTCTCCAATAGTACCATCCGTATAATGCGGTAAAAAGAAAATAAAACTGGAGCGCCATATCCCCATACATCCTTGCTTCAAAAAAAACGAAAGCATAAGCAATTACGCTGATGATAGATATGGGCCAACTTAATATATTTTCTTTCGCAGCGAGATATATACAAGTGAAACCAGTGATTACTCCCAACCATTCAGGCCATGTAGTATGTTTAAACTGATCAACGATTAATTGAAGAAATTGATGGGCTTCAAATAGCATGGTCAAAAGTAGCTACCTGATTTGATTAAAAAAACAGATATCAGATTTTATGAGACTTTAAAGTTTCTGAATGTATTAAAATGTGCTAATTTGCGTTATCAAATAGACTATTGCTTAATGGTTGTATTAAAAATGAATAAATAGATGAAACGAACAGCTATAAATTATTTGATGGTAACGGGATTGGCGATTATCCTGTTTTCTTTCTCTTTTATTAAAACAGGAAATATCCGTGGGAAAGTACTTCCTGCTGAAGCTGCAGCTGAGGTTTTAGCTGTATTAGGTTCTGATACCTTAAAAACAGTAGTGAACAATGGAAATTTCACTTTCCCAAATATTAAAACAGGAACATATACTATCCTTGTAAAAGGGATTCCGCCGTATAAGGATGTGTCTATAAAAAATGTGGCCGTAATTGATAGTGTAACTACGGATGTTGGAGTGGTTAAACTTCAGCAATAAGGGTTTTATTTTTAGTGTATTAGGAAGTTTTTAGTGCCTCCTTTTTTATTTGTTATGGTTTTTTAAAAAATACCTGATTTTTAATGTGCAAAACTGTATCTTTGCATCCCGACAGATAAGTCGGAGCAATACATCCTATCACAGGAATACCTCTCAACTTTTCTGGTCTGAAACTGCATTTTTTACCACTATTTATAACATTAGACTTTTTAAAGCCTTATGCCTAAAGACACCTCCATACGCTCAGTACTAATTATCGGATCTGGACCTATCATCATTGGTCAAGCTTGTGAATTTGATTATTCAGGATCTCAAGCCGCATTATCATTAAAGGAAGAAGGGATCGAAGTATCGATTATCAACTCTAATCCTGCAACAATTATGACCGACAAGGTGATTGGCGATCATGTTTACCTTTGGCCTTTAACTGTAGATTCAATTGAGCAAATCTTACAAGAACGCAAAATTGATGCTGTATTGCCTACTATGGGTGGACAAACGGCATTGAACCTTTGTATAGAAGCATCTGAACGTGGAGTTTGGGAAAAGTATGGGGTTAAAGTGATCGGTGTGGATGTTGCTGCAATTGAGAAAACAGAAAACCGTGAAGCTTTCCGCCAGTTAATGGTAGATATAGGTGTGGGGGTTGCTACTTCAAAAATTGCAAACTCTTTCCTTGAAGGAAAAGAAGCAGCACAAGATATTGGCTATCCACTTGTAATTCGTCCTTCGTACACGTTAGGGGGATACGGAGGTGGTTTCGTACATAAGAAAGAAGAATTTGATCAGGCATTAAAACGTGGACTTGAAGCTTCTCCAACCCATGAAGTATTGGTAGAACAAGCAGTTTTAGGATGGAAGGAATATGAATTAGAGCTGTTGAGAGATAGTAATGACAATGTGATCATTATTTGTTCTATCGAAAACTTTGATCCTATGGGTATCCATACCGGGGATTCAATCACAGTGGCTCCTGCAATGACTTTGTCTGATCGTTGTTATCAGGAAATGCGTAACCAGGCTATCAAAATGATGCGTGCGATTGGCACCTTCGCGGGTGGTTGTAACGTACAATTTTCGGTAAATCCAGATAATGATGAGATTATCGCAATCGAGATTAATCCAAGGGTTTCTCGATCTTCTGCTCTTGCGAGTAAAGCAACAGGTTATCCAATTGCAAAAATAGCTGCTAAACTGGCTATCGGTTATAACCTTGACGAGTTAGAAAATCAAATTACTAAAACAACATCAGCATATTTCGAGCCTACACTTGATTATGTAATTGTAAAAGTTCCTCGCTGGAACTTTGATAAATTTAAAGGCGCTAACATGGAGTTGGGCTTACAGATGAAATCTGTAGGTGAGGTGATGTCCATTGGACGTACTTTCATAGAGGCACTACAAAAAGCTTGTCAGAGTTTAGAAATTGGCAGAGCTGGTTTAGGTGCTGACGGTAAACATAACCGTAACATTGACGAAATCATGCAGGGCCTTGAGCATGCGAGCTGGAATCGTTTGTTCCTGATTAAGGATGCTATGAGTATGGGTGTGCCTTTGGAATCGATCCGTAAGGTTACTCGTATTGATAAATGGTTCTTGTCACAAATTCAGGAGCTGGTTAACCTGGAGGTAGAACTGAAACGCTACTCATTAAACAATATCCCTAAAGATTTCTTCTTTACCTTGAAACAAAAAGGGTTTTCTGATGTTCAGATCGCTTATCTGCTTGGTAATGTGACTGAGGATGAGGTTTACGAACGCAGAAAATCATTAGGTATCAGAAGAGTTTATAAAATGGTTGATACTTGTGCTGCGGAGTTCCCTGCACAAACGCCATACTACTACTCAACTTTCGAAGAGGAGAATGAATCTATAGCTTCTGATAAAAAGAAAATAATAGTATTGGGATCAGGCCCTAACCGTATTGGTCAGGGTATTGAGTTCGATTATTCTTGTGTACATGGTTTGCTTGCAGCTAAGGAGACCGGTTTTGAAGCAATCATGATCAACTGTAATCCTGAGACTGTATCTACAGACTTTAATATGGCTGATAAGTTATACTTTGAGCCTGTGTTCTGGGAGCATGTCCGTGAGATCATCGAATTGGAAAACCCGGTTGGTGTAATTGTTCAGCTGGGTGGTCAGACAGCCTTGAAAATGGCAGAAAAGCTACATGAGAATGGTATCAAAATCATCGGAACTTCATATAATGATATGGATGTGGCTGAAGATAGAGGGCGCTTCTCGGATCTTTTAAAAGAGCTTGATATTCCTTATCCTAAATATGGTGTTGCAGAAAATGCTGAAGAGGCAATAGTTGTTGCAAATGAAGTAGGTTACCCGGTATTGGTTAGACCAAGTTATGTATTGGGTGGACAAGGTATGAGCATCGTGATAAATGATGAAGATCTTGAAAAAGCAGTAGTTAAATTATTAGGAGATCTACCTGGTAACCGTGTATTGATTGACCACTTCCTGGATAGAGCAGAAGAAACCGAATCAGATTCGATCTGTGATGGCGAAGATGTTCATATTATAGGATTGATGGAGCACATTGAGCCTGCAGGTATTCACTCTGGAGATTCTAGTGCAGTATTGCCACCATTCAGCTTATCTGAAAAAGTAATGAATGACATGGAGGCTTACTCTAAGAAGATTGCCAAAGCATTAAACGTAATTGGTTTGTTAAACATTCAGTTTGCAGTTAAAGATGAAAAAGTATATGTAATTGAGGCTAATCCAAGAGCATCAAGAACTGTTCCTTTCATTGCTAAGGCTTATGATGTTCCTTATATCAATATTGCAGCTAAGGTGATGTTGGGAGTAAATAAACTGAAAGATTTTACCATCGAGCGTAAACTAGAAGGTTATGCCATTAAAGAACCGGTATTCTCTTTCAATAAATTCCCGGAGGTAACTAAAGAATTAGGCCCTGAAATGAAGTCTACTGGTGAGGCAATCAGGTTTATTAAAAATACTGAAGATCCTTACTTCATACAATTGAACAGAGAAAAGTCGATGTACTTGTCTAAATAAAAAAACGGGTTGTAGCAAATGCTGCAACCCGTTTTCATTTTAAGAAGCACCTGTTAAAGGTGCTTTTGTTTTTTAAGATATTCTGCCCATAAAGCATAAGCTTTCGGGTTAATATGAATACCATCATCAGTATAGTCCTTATTTAGCACGCCTTTTGCGTCCAAAAAGATGTCATGTATATTTACATAGGTCGATTTAGAGGTTTTTGCAATTTGAAAAAGTGCAGCATTATATCTTTTGATCGTATCTGCTTTTTGTTTATAACGTTCAGTTTTTAATAAATCATCATTCATAGGTAGAACACTTTGGATGTAGATTTTAGTAGCCGGACTTCCCGTTAAAATCCTTTTAACAATTTTCTGATAATTTGATAAGATGGTATCAACCGGAATTCCTCTGGCAATATCATTTACGCCAATCAGCAGAAATACTTTCTCGGGTTTATATTTTACAATCTGGTCTAATCGGGCTAATATGCCAAAGGTATTATCCCCGCCAATTCCTCTGTTTTGTATGATTTTTCCAGGAAATAATTCGCTCCACATTCCTCGTTCTGTAATGCTGTTTCCTAGAAATACGATTCCCTTTTGTGTTGCTGGCAGGTTTTCAAACAGGTTCATCCTTCCGTCATAGTAAGGGTTTTTGTAACCTGTATTCAGAGGCGCCTTGATTCCTAATGCTGCATTTTGTTTAGCAATTTTTTGATGCAATGCCGAGAGTCTGGTTTTTTGCTCTGGATTAAGGATGTTACTGTATTGCTGGCCCCCGGTCTTATATGCTTCTGCGTAAGCAGCTTTTTTCTGTTCCTCAGACAAAGATGGATTGTTTCTTGCTTCCCTGAGTTTAGTATCTGTATTGATTTTTACATCTAAAAGGCTCTTTTGCTGCTCTTTAGTTGTGCCTAAGGCGTCTAGTGTTTCTTGCGAATAATAATTTAGAGAAACCTTATTTTGGGCACTGCCAGTAAATCCAATAAATAAGGCTAAGATAATGTATATGTATTTCATAAAAATTAAAGTATCCCCCAGATATGATCTGGGGGCATTGGTGTTGTTATTGATTATTTATTTTCACTTTTTAACTTAGCAATATAAGCATTCAAGTTTTGTTTCTGCTCTTTGGTAAGTACCTCAAAATATCTTGTGCCTCCAGCCTTATAAATGTCAGCATATGCAGCCTTTTTTTGTTCTTCATTTAAAGTTGCGTCATTTTTTACTGCCCTGATTTTCGTTTCATTTTCTACTCTGATCACAGCAATTTTGTCTTTTTGTTCCTGTGTGGCGCCTATAGCGTCTAGTGTTTCAAGAGAATAGTAGCTGAATTTAATTTTAGTCTGGGCATTTCCAAGCATGCAAACTGAAAGTAATAGAATTGTGAATAGTGTTTTCATAATTTTTGTTTTTTGGTTAGTGTTAAATTGATTTATGATGTGTGTTTATTTTACGGGGTGTATTTAAAAAGGTTGATGCCGGAATTGTAATATAGATGCCCATTATCATCTGTCGCAAGAGAGAAGCCTGCTCCTTTATTCAGGACGGTTTTTGCTTTGGTTTTTACATTTAATTCAAACAGTTCGCCATAGCCTACACCAAAAATTCTCCCGGAGGGATGTATGGTTAAGTATGCATTTTTCCATACATGGTTTGCTTTTCTGGTTTCAGGGACCTCGAAAAGTTCATGTTTACTGATGACTTTCTTTGTTGATGGATTAAAAATAAATAAGGTTCCATCTGCTATTCCCCAAATGTTTCCATCAGGTCCTTTCATTACACATGTTATAGCTTTTGCATCAGAAACAGGGACAATTTCAAAAGTTTTAGTTTTTTTTATTGGATCCCAGCCAAATAGTTTTGCTTCTGTTGCAATGGGTTTTATACCAAGGCCTCCCCAGATAGAAGTTCCTCCTATAATATCTTTACCCGTATAGGTCAAACTAACAATTGAATGATCCTCGATCAGGTTTATGTATGGGGTTAGCTTATCGGTACTGGAATCGTATTCAATTAAAGCACCACCATTTTTTCCATAGCCAGGAACTGTACCGAAATACATTTTGCCCAATGTTGGAATGCTTAGATTTCCGAATGGACGATCCTGTCCTGCTACGTTCCCAATTAATTTAGGGTTACCATCGGCCATCGACCATGCTTTTTTTGTATCAAAGCGATAAATTTTTGCACCACCATAAATTCCAAAAAAGATCTGGTCATTTTGATAGCTGATGCTCTCTGCCTGGGGAAGGCCCAGATAGTTCTCGGTTTTGCCTGTTTTAGGATCGTAGGCTCCATTACTTCCAATTGGGTAACCACTTGTCCATATTCTACCATCGCCACCTTTAGAGGTTGTCTGGATGTGAATAGGCAGTGGAGGAACTTCGAGGTTAATTACATTTGCTTTTTTTGTGGCGACATTTAGCTTTACAAACTTCATATCTGATGTCAGCAAGTTTAATTCTTCATCGGATGCCCAATATCTGGCTAGAGAGCTTTTGTAATTTCCTGCCAATACAGGCGTAGCTCCTGTCTTTGTAATTTCATAGGACCACAATGATGATGCTGTACTGAAATAAATCTTTTGATCAGCTGAAGATTTAGTTGCTGTTCTAGCACCAGCATTCTTTATCGGGTTTTCATACTGAGCCGTTTTAAGATTATAAACCAACGTTTTTCCTGTCATACTGGCTAACAGTCGATCCCCATCATTCAATCCTGAAATGATACTAAGTGTAGATACAAATCCCGTAAGTCCACGATCTTCAACAGGTAATATTTCTTTTTTCTGACCAGTCCTGACATCAAGTTCTATTAAACCAGTATGAGAACCTATACCAGCATAAATTTTATCATTTTCAGCATAGTATGCTAAGCCACGTACATAATTTTCTGAAGGAATCAAAGGGCCATTCCCTACATCTTTAAAACCATCACTCGGATGGTAACGCATTACTCTGCATCCTGGATAAGTTGCGATAAAAACTTCCCCATTTTTGCCAGCTACGATATCCCAGGTATATGATTCCGTAGCCAATGTTTTTCCCAGTGATGTTGCTTTGTTTGTTCCTGGCTCATGTTTATAAATTATCCCTTGATTTGAAGCAATATATAAAATGCCGTCAGTTGATCCGGTTATGGCCCAAGAGCCTGTCACACCAGGTAAATTCAGGTTGGTTTCTAATTTTCCTGTTTTCTGGTCGTAACCCAACAGCTTTGAGGGAGTCCCCGTTTGGACCGTATAAAGCCATACTTTACCTGATTTATCATTCATAAAAGTACTTCCGTTAAGGGAGGACTGAAAAAGCTGGGGGCCTAAATTTATTGGATTAACAGAGGCTTGTTTTGAGGCTTCCTGTGAATGTGTTTTGGTTGCTATGCAAATAAGTACAATGACAAATTTGATAGCCGATTTAAACGTTTTAGTCATTTTATATATTATTTAAGCCATTTGTTTAAAAATTTGATTCCTTGTTCCGGCATAGATTCATGCCCCCCTTCATGGAGTACCAGATCTATTTTATCTGGAATATTAAGCTTGATATAATCCGTTTTTGATTTGTTGTATTCTTCCAGCATTTTCGGCCAATTGGAAATGTTGTCTTTCTTACCATGCTGTATCTGTATAGGTCTTGGACAGAGCATAGATATGGCGTCATAATCTGTAAACTCTGTTAGCCATCCTGTAAAAAAAGCATTTTCTTCTTTAAGCAATGCGAAGCTGCTATAGGATTTTGGGTCGTTGACGGCCATTTTTTCCAGACGATGATTAAACCACCCGGCAATTATTCCGGTTTTAATTCTTGGTTCAAGAGGCATCCAGAACATAGTAGCCATACCACCATAGGATAGTCCCCACATACCAACACGCTCTTTATCAATTCCCGGTTCTTCAAGAATTACATCAAGCAAATTTTGCATTCTTGAAAATTCTATTCCTGGCAGACTGATATCCGCCAGACGTGATAAGCGTTCAATATTATTACGTTTTTCTATACTTCTTAAGTTGAAGAGAGCAATAACGGCATAACCTGCTTTAACAAGTTCTGTAGCATAAGCATGATAGTTTGGGCCATTTTCGAAGGTAGTTTCCGGGTAGCTACCATTACCATGTTGTACGATAATAAGCGGTACTGGTTTGTTTTTTTTTGCTCCTTTTGGTAAAGCAAAGATAGCTTCAGCGGATATACCACCTAATGGTAACTCCACCCATTCTGCATCAAGATCACCAAGTTTATAGGGCTTTCTTATTAATGGCCCAGTTTTCCGTAAAACCGGTGGTTTCAATACTTTATTTCTCCATCTCTCTCTATTTGGGTCTACACTTCTTTCAAAAGCATATTGGCTACTATAGTCCTTATTCCATGCTTTGGCAGAACGTTCAGTATATTCGTTGATCAGGTAGTTTCTTAGATAAGATTCTAGTTTCTTTTCGTAATTATTCTGACGTAATAATTCGTCATCTTTGCTTATATAACGTGTGTAGTCCTGAGCAAACAGAGCTGACGCAATTAATACGAAACATAAAGTGAGGTGGTATTTTATAGATTCGGGTTTCATTGTTTAATATGGTGTGTTTTATGGTTGTGGTTCAATACTGTTTTTTAGCTCTCCGTCAAATTTAATAGTACCGTTTGCAAGGGTTTGTTTTAATTTCAAGCTGAGGTTGTTATGCCGGTTAAATTTAAGTTCCCATTTTGTGCCAGCCTGGTCTGTTAATACTACAATATCTTCATCAGGGGCTTTGACTAACCTGGTGTCTATCATATTGGCAGGCTTGCTAGAGGCTGCCTGAAGGACGTGTAGAAACCTTGTTTCTTGAATAGGGCCGGGCGGACTAACTTCTATCCTCCATTTTCCGGTCAGTTTTTGTTCTTTATCCCAATTGCTACCTCCAGGTAATTCCCAGTTGCGGCCTGAGGCTTCAAATTCTTTTCCCGGGCCACCAATGACATTGGTATTTGCTTTTTCTGGTAATAAAGTGCGAATAAATAAATGCCCGTCATGTTCGGCATACCAGGTTTTTGAATCTATTTGCAGTGGTTTATTTTGAAAATGAAGGATAAACTCTTTGGTTTGATCTTCTTTAACAGAAGCTACACGGTCATAAATAACAAAAAGGTCAGGCTTAAGGTATACAAACTGACGGGTAACTTCTTTAGACTTTATTGCAGAATAGGCTTTTGTAGCATCACCTGCGGCATAAATAAAATCTTTTGTGCTTTGTAAGGCAATTGCCCTAGTATTGGTGTTGTTGTTTTGTCCGCCATGATTATAATAAATTTTACCATCAGGCTTATAGCTCCATGCTTTCCAGAAATGTGGCATTTCTTCTTTAGGCTCATGGATAAGTATGGTATTATGTGCCACGCTCTGAGGCGCAAAATTGTGATGATGATCGGTTTCAGTTCTGCTTCCTGCATCAAGAGCCAGGAAATTGTTTTTGTAAATAATAAAACTTAATTCGTCGTAATGTTGGTGGTTGGCATATTTGGAACCAAATCTAAAACTTGCATAGGTGTCTTGTTCGGTTTTCCCTGATCTCATGAGTAAAACACCAAAGCTTTTGTTATAGAAATAACGGTTTCCTATAATTGGTTCAGCTTTTATTGTATTGAATTTTTCCGGGTTAAAATTGCTAAGCAGAAAGGGTAAAAATGGGAAAAGTTGTTTATTGATGATTCTTTTTTCTTTGGCGAGCCTGGATTGAAGTTCATAACATATCTTCATTTTTTCTGGTTGCTTCTTGCTGTAGAAATGGATGGTTTGTGCAAGGTGCGTATACATTTCATCCACAAACATGCTATTATTGCGGTGCTCAACATCCCCAATGCCATGAAATATCATTTTGTTGTTTTTGGTCACTTTAATCGCAGCCCAGTCAAACCAGTTTCCAAAATCCAGCATCTGTGTCCAACGTCCGGTAATATCTTCATTGAATGCAGATTGCCAGGTATGAAGAAAGTTGAAAGTAGTATAGGGATAATTGATAAAAGAATAAGTAGGAGTGATGGTAGACAAAAGCCCTGATCCTGCAGAGATATTATCGCGCCAGTCCATCATATCTACAAACAGACCGGCTCCACGTCGTAACATTTTTTCAGCCAGTACATCATCAATATCATCGCCATATGCGGCTAAACCTGCAAACCATTCTAAAGCACCTTCTCCGTAGTTGCCGTCTTTATGATTTCCAAGGGTTCTTCTAAACTTGAATCCGCCACTGGGTTGTGCCAGTTTTATATAGTTTAAGATTGGTAAGAGTATTTCTTTGCGTTCTGTTTCACTAAGATCATTATACAGCCAATCATATGCGGTTAAAGCATTGATTCTTGTATTCCCTGTTAAATCCACCCATATTTCATTGTCGGCACTCCAGGAAAAAATATAGTTAGCAAGCTTTAAATAACTTTTAGATTTTTCTAAGTATTCAGGTTTTCTGGTTATAAGGAAAGCTAATGCTGCCTGGACAGCTTCATCTCCTCCACTATAAGTAAAGGCATTCCTTGCTTGCAAGCTGGCTTTTATAGGTTTTAATTTGCTGTCAGAACCATAGTTTGTAAACAACTCTGTTTTTAAGGTTACCGGCGCTTCTGCCGGTAACCCATCAACATATTTACAGAGCGCTTCGAATTCTGTTTTTAAATCTGTTTTAACACGTTGTTTTAAAATGTTTAATGATGTTTTATTCAGAAACATCCTTGGATGACTTTTGCTAATCCTGTTAATCCACTGGCCGTTACTGAGCAACTGTGTTTTGTCCTGGCCTGTCGTAAATAAACTTACAGACAGGAGCAGGAGGGTTCCTAAAATATATTTTAAAACAAATGTTCTGTTTATCTCCATAATGGATGTTGGATTAACATTTTGTTCAATTCTAATTCATAAGTAGGTGTAGGATAAACCACATGTCTACTGGACGCATTTCTAAAAGTTAAGCTTTTCCAGCTTTCCGTAGGTAGTAAATCATTATTCATCAAGGCAAGCGTTTCTTTCATTGTCTCTACAAACATTCCCCAACGAATCAGATCCGGTCTGCGTAATGCTTCGAAGCATAGTTCTCTTGATCTTTCATCTACTATGGCTTTAAAGAAATCGAATTTTCCCATCCCAGGTGGAATATCATGAGTAGTATTGCCAGAATCATTATTCAATAAATAACCAAAGGCTCTTCTTCTTACCTTATTTATAGCATCATAAGCCTGAGTTGTTGGTCCTGATTTTACTTCGTTTTCTGCTTCTGCATACATCAATAAGACATCAGCGTAGCGTAAAAGTGGAAAATTGATCGGAGTTTGTTGAGATGCTTTGGGCAGTACAATCTCGTACTGTCTTCTATACTTAGCTGGATATCGGTTGTACTGATTCTCGGGAGCTGGGTCGATCGGATATGGGATTTCATCGCCTGCTGCATTGTAGTAGAAATTAGTAATGCTCCAGTCCTTTCTCAGATCTTCCTTTTCATAAGTTCTATAAAGTTTTCCTGTCACAAGGATACGGCCAAATCCATAACCTACAGTATTGTTGCCGGTGTTGCGAATTCCAATCCATGAACCTACATAGCCTGATTCTTGGTTGGCATCGGTATTATTGCCAAAAAACTCTACTTCCCAGATGCTTTCCTTGTAGTCGTACTTGTCAGCCGCATAATTAATGAAGATATTACGAAAATCTGGATTTAAAGTATGTCCTGCTTCTGTATCATCTATTACTTTTTTTGCCCAGTAGGATGCTCTTTCAAATTTGCTGATATCTTTAACAGGTTCTCCTGCCATATTTAAACAGACTCTCGCTAATATTCCGCGTACGGCGGATTTACTTACCCTGCCACCAAATCCTATTTTCTGAATAGGATCAACCAGTTCTTCGGCTTTTTCCATATCTTCTATGATCTGATTATATACCTCTTTTTCAGTACTCTTAGGGATGTCAATGTCATCCGGACTGGTTGTTGGTGTGAGTACCAAAGGCACACCGCCGAAATTTTGAACTAACAAAAAGTAATAATATCCTCTTAGAAATAAGGTTTCTCCACGAACACGATCTCTGAAAGTTTGGGGAATTTCAGTATTGCGATCTATAGCTTGTAGAAATGCATTTGCCCGGGTAACACCAATGTAGAGGTACCGCCAAAAATCTCTGATTTCAGGGTCGTTCGCTGTATAGTTATGTATTGAAGGTCCGTTAAGTTGAGCAGAAGAGTTGTAAAAGCCCTCGTCGGCTTCAAAGTTATGCCTGGTATGTAATTGTGCACCATATAATTTCGTAGAGCCTAACATATCGTAAACTCCTGCCAATCCAAAATTTAAATGTTCTTCGTCTGTGTAATAGGTTGTTGGCGAGAAAAAATCTGTAGGTTCTGTATCTAAGAACTTTTTACACGAACTTGCAGTAGTTAAAACAAGTAAGGTTAGAAAAAAATATATAAATCTCATTATCTAAAAGTTATGGTTGATTAAAATGTGGCATTGATTCCGAAAACAAAACTTCTGGTATGGGGGTAGGCGGAATAGTCTAATCCCGGTGTTAATACAGAATTTCTTACTGCAACCTCAGGATCAAAACCGGTATAATCAGTTAAGGTAAAAAGGTTTTGTGCGGATAGATTTACCCTTAATTTACTTAATGATAGGTTTTTAATAATGTTGGTAGGTAAATTATATCCTAAGGATACCGTTTTTAACCTTAAGTATGAGCCATCTTCAAGTACACGGGTAGAGTTCCGACCAACAGGCCCAGCACCCGAAGTTCTGAAATAGGTGTTGTTTTGATTTTCTGGTGTCCACCTGTTGCTATAAGAAGCAAATTGGTTAAGGTCAAACACGTTTATACCATTCCCTTCAAATATTAAGCGGTTAGCATTGTAAATAGTATTTCCATAATTCCATTGCAAAAATACATTCAAATCGAAATTTTTGTAATTGAAATTATTGTTAAAGCCACCTGAGTGAATTGGAAGTGATCTACCCATAAGACCTTTATCTAGGTCATTTACGGTTCCATCACCATTCACATCTTTGTATTTGATGTCGCCAGGCTTAACATTGGCTCTTCCACTACCGTTATCAGCAATTTCATCCTTAAGTACATATACCCCTGGAGAGGTTTCCTTGAAATCAGCATATTGATAATTGCCTAACCATTGATAACCATAGAACATACCTGCCGGCATTCCGACCTTAGAAAGGTATAATGACTCAGTGTAAGAGAAGTGGAAACCATTGTTCTTGAACATTTCATTTTGGTTTCTTGTTAAGGCTAGTATTTTGTTCCTATTGAAACTGATATTAAAACTACTTTCCCATGAGAAGTTTCTGGTTTTGATATTCTTTGTGTTTATGCTGATTTCTAATCCATCGTTTTGTAGTTTTCCTATGTTTTCAAATACGTTAGGATAACCTGTTGCATATGGTTTTTCAGCATTAAGTAACATGTCTACTGTAGTACGTCTATAAACGTCTACAACCAGTTCAATCCGGTTTTTAAAAAAACCTAAATCTACGCCAATATCAGCCTGATGAACTGATTCCCATTTCAGTTGGTCATTACCCATTTCCGAAATAACAACGCCCTTTGTTGGTGTGCTGGCATTAAATGAATAAGCACTTATGGGTGGAAAACCTAGCTTTGGAAGGTAGGCAAAATCAGTCACACGGTTATTACCGGTTACACCATAACTTGTTCTCAGCTTCGCGTTTGAAATGATTTTTATTTTTTTCATGAACTCTTCTTCACTAATATTCCAAGCTAATGCACCTGAAGGGAAGTAACCCCATTTGTTTCCAGGCGGGAATTTTGAGGATCCATCCATTCGAAAAGTTGCGGTTAAATAATATTTAGAGTTATAACTATAGTTGGCTCGGCCAAAAAATGAAGCCATAGTATAGTTTGTACTGCCGGAAAAATTTTCAAGAGGTACGCCTTCATCTAATCCAGACATACCCAGGTTTTCATTTGGAATATTCTTTACACTCAATCCGTAGTTTTTAGATTTGGATTTTTGAGAAGAGAAACCTAATAATCCATTCGCCTTATGCACCTTTTTAAAGGTTCTGGTATATGTTAAGGTGTTTTCATTGGACCACATTTCTGTATTATAATTCATAACAGTAGCCTGTACACCATTTTGATTTTGAGGTATCTTTAAACCACGTGGTGTTTTGCTACTAAAGAAACTCTCTACGTCTCTATTCACTGTACTTGTATTCCCCGTGACCCTAAGTACCAGATAAGGGTCAATGTTATAGCTTAAAAATGAATTTGCATTAAGGGATCTTATTCCAGAAACTAGGTAAGTATTTTTCGCTTGCTTAACTGGGTTAACACGAACTTCATTAGGATTATTGGGATCTGTTTGATCATCTAGGTCGTCTCTTGTCAAATCTATGTCCTCCCTTCCTGAGATTGGACGGTAACCAAATGCAGGATAAAATATAGAGTTAGAATTGGTTGATGCCCCTCCAGCTAATGTAGCAGCTTGAGCACCATAGGTTTCTGTGGAAGCATAGTTTGCCGTTACGCCTACTCTCAGTTTATTACTCAGGCTGTGATCTAATGAAATTCTTGCTTGTTTCCTTTTAGATCCTGTATTTATAATGATGCCCTTTTGGTTGAAAATGGAACCTGATAATGAATATCTGGTGTCTGCATTGCCACCTCTGATAGCCATATCGTACATTTGTGTTGGACTGTTTTGAAAAAGGCGGTCTTGCCAATTAATTCCTTCGACACCACTGTAGGATTCTACATTTCTATTGTTGGTAAAGTATCTGATGTTTGCAACTCCAGGGTTAAATTCAGCCTGATATTTTACAAACTCGTAGGGATCCATAACATCAATTTTCTTTCTGATTTTCTGAAAACCGAAACTACTGTTAAAGCTAAATTTAGGTTTACCAATCAGACCTCTCTTAGTTTCAATGATAATGACGCCATTTGCCGCTCTTGAGCCATAAAGGGCTGCTGAGGATGCATCTTTTAGTATGTTGAATGTTGCTATTTCATTAGTGTTTATACTGGCCGGGTCAAAATCCTCAACAGGGTAGCCATCAATAACATAAAGTGGAGAGGGATCTTGTGATAGAGAACCTGGACCTCTGATTATTATACTTTGTACAACACCTGGTTGTCCGTCGCTTGAAGAGACATGTAAACCAGCCACACGGCCTGCTAGGGCTTGTCCAAAAGTTGTTACAGGAGCTTTGCTAAGGTCCTCAAGGTTCACTTGTCCAACTGATCCGGTTAAATCTTTTTTATTTACCGTTCCATAGGCAATAACAACTGTTTCTTCTAGAGATTGGGCTTGTTGCTTAAGACTGATGTTGATCTGTTTCCTATCAGCCACTTTAGATTCTACAGTAATATATCCGATTGAGCTGAATACGAGTGTAGCCTCTTTATTAGGAACGGTTATGCTATAATTACCTCGAACATCAGATGATGTACCCCCCGAAGCATTTTTTATACGGATAGACACCCCAGGTATAGGAAGGCTATTCTCGTCAGTTATTTTACCGTTTATTGCAATTGTCTGTTGGGTGACAGGATTTGATGATAATGGTTTTCTGCTAACAACTATTGTTTTATTATTTATGACATAGTTAAATGGTTGATTGCTGAAACAAACATTCAGGGCTTCTTTCAACGAAACATTTTTCAAATCCGCATGAATAGGCCAAGCTTCTTTCAGTAATTCAGAACTCAAAAGGAAGTTATACCCTGTTTGAGCTTCTATCAATTTTATGACCTCCTGAAGGCTGGCATTCTTTTTATTGAAAGTTACCTTTTGCGCGTATGTTTCAGCAGAAACCTGCATTACAGTAGTAATCAAAATCAGGACTATTAGTCTCATGATGAGGAAATATTTTTTTATGCAAGCATCATTGCAATAATGCAGTGCGGTATAAATTTTATACATTTAAACTTTGGTTTTTTTGGTTTGTACAGATCGATTCATAAAGACCATTATACTGCTCCTGGTATCTCTAGTACCAGGAGTTTTTTATGGCAATAACTTAATATTAGAGGTTAATTATTTACGGTTACGTCAACGGATTTGATTATATTTGAAAATGTTCCGTCAGGGTTCTTCTGCTTTACAACAAAATATGCTTTATATATGCCTGATTTTGAGTATACCTGGTTATAAGAAATTAGTTTGCTTGCTCCAGGTGACTTGATAGGCAGTGGGATATCACCACCTGTTTCAACCTGTGATGGGTGGATTGCTTTGCTAACTACCCAATGTTCCGAACCTGCAGGTGCACTTTTATTACCAAGTAAATAGAAACGATCTGCACCCCAGTAATAAGTGCCTTTTGTAGTTAGATTGCCTTGAATTTCTACAAAACCTGAATTAGTCTGATTGCTGAGTTCAACGCTTTGGTCAGCAGTAATCTTGTTTTTCAAACTTAGCCCCCTTACATACCAATAGTATGCTAAATGGACAGGTGGGGTAGCATTACTGAAGCTGTTTATGTATTTAAATGCAAAGTATATAGGCTTCCCGGGAACTACATATGCTGATAAATCCAAATCTCCTGTAGCTTTCCAGTTATTGGCAACTGTTGTAATTGGGAAATCAATGGAATGCCAGGTTGAGTTAGTTAGATCGGAATAGATAGGTGTACTACTTGGATTATAATCGTTGGATACCAGAAATTGGAAGTTTCTCACAATGGGTAAGACATTCACTAGTGTATTGAATGATATCACAGGATTAAATACGTCAACAATTCTGCTGTCTTTGTATTCATATTGACGATAAATTTCACCCGAAAAGAAGTTGATTGACTCTGCGTCTCCGGTAAAGGTAAATTTTACTTGTTCTCCTGTTTGGTAAGTGGTTTTGCTAATTTTTACATTAAAAGGTTCAAAATTGCCAGCAACCTCTTCTTTTGGTGTCGGCATTGCCAAGGAAATAAATTCAATTTCTTTATTGCAGGAGGTGGTGGATAAAGCTACTCCTGATAAAAATAATGTCAAGATTCTTCTCATACGCGGTTAGTATAATGGTTAGGGTTTAGTTAATTAGAGCGCGCTATTAAGTCGTTACTATGATTTTTTTTCTCTTTGTCTTGTCGTCTGTTTGGATTTTAAAATGAACAATTCCGGTTAATTCCATATTCTTTAGTAATTCTGATAAATCGTCTGAACGGGAAACTTTACCATAAAACTTCTTATCTTGAATCTCTCCTGCGTATTCAATATCTACATCGTACCATCGTTGAACTTGCTCCATAATGCTTTTCAGCTCCTTGTTATGAAAAACAAAGTAGCCATTTTTCCAACCTGTAACAGATTCTAGGTCTGCCTGTTCTATTTTGAACTTTCCATCAGTTTGTGTTGATCCCGATTCACCTGGTTTCAGAATTACTGATTCAGTTTTATTTTTCAGTTGTACAGAGCCTTCAACTAAGGTTGTATTTACATCATTATAAGCTTCTACGTTGAAATGTGTACCTAACACCTTTATTTCTGTTCCTTTCACAGAAATGCTGAAGGGACTATTTTTATTTTTAGCAACCTCGAAATATGCTTCACCAGATAGTATCACTTTGCGTGTATTTCCTCTAAATGCTACAGGGAAACTTAATGATGATTCGGAGTTTAGCCATACTTTTGTTCCATCAGGTAATACAATTTGATATTCGCCTCCTCTGGGTATCGTAATTAAGTTTTGTTCAACAGCATAATTTTGAAATACTCCACTCGTATTGTATACCAGCTTCCCGTTTGACTCTTTGGAGATTACTGACTGCCCCTGATTGGTTAGTACACCATTAGTAGCATTGTCAAGAATGAGTTGAGAGCCATCACCAAGTGTCAGTATAGCTTTATTGCTGCCAGGATTCATCTTTGAATGTGAGGCAAATACTTTCTCTTGTTTATTTGTTTTAGGTGAAGTCAAGAATATGTAGGCACCAATAGATAAAATACCAATAAGTGCTGCGGCAGCTGTGAAAGGATGTTTATACCAACTTAGCTTATGAGACTTAGTATTATCAATACTTTTCTTAAGCTGTTGATAAATGCGTTCATTTCTCTCTTTGTCTTGAGGACTATCATGAATTTCAAGAAAATGAAAGTTTAAAGAATAATTATCCTGGAATGTGTCCAGAAGCTTTTGCTCTTCAGTTGTGCAAATACCTTTTAGGTATTTTTCATAAAGCAAAATATATTCTTCTTTCGTCATGGCTAAATTTTATTTAATAAGTTTGGGAGCATTTTGTTGTGCTATAAGAGTAGTGCTATTTTTAATCGGCTACACACATACTTTTTTAAAAAAACTATGTTAGTGAAATTACTTAGGTTATTGTAAATAGATCAGAATTGATTTTGTGTTTAATAGACCTATTTAAACCCTCTTATATTTCTTTTAATCATTTTAAAATGTAATTTAGGCTCAAATCGTTTCAGAATGATCACAGATGAAAACCTTTGGCTAAAGATTAAAAATGATGACGAAAAATCATTTGCTATCCTTTTTTCGCGTTATTCATCTATAATATTCAATAATGTTTAT
Organism: Pedobacter sp. ASV1-7; assembly: GCF_040203335.1. Classification (NCBI taxonomy): domain Bacteria; kingdom Pseudomonadati; phylum Bacteroidota; class Sphingobacteriia; order Sphingobacteriales; family Sphingobacteriaceae; genus Pedobacter; species Pedobacter sp. ASV1-7. The sequence goes on from NZ_JBEHBV010000001.1 coordinate 270,664, forward strand.
TCCTACCTGCAAGATAGAGAGGTCTGTGAACAAATTGTTCATGATGTATTTTTATCACTCTGGAAAAACCGGAAAACGCTGATTATAAAATCATTTAAAGCTTATACAATTTCTGCAAGCAGATATATAGTGTATAAGCATATTGTGGCCAACCGAAAATCAAATCTCAGTTACGAAGAAGATCTGTCTGTATATTCCGGCCCTTCTGCCGAAAATACAGGATACTATAATTTAGCTTATACAGATCTTGAGCAGGAATTGCATCAGCATCTTGATAAACTTCCCAAAAGATGCAGAGAGATTTTTTTAATGAGCCGGAAGAATTTATTAAACAATGAGGAAATTGCACTACAATTAGGGATTTCTAAACGGGCTGTAGAAAATCAAATTACCTATGCTTTAAAGTATCTCCGCGGCTCCTTAAAAGACATTTCTGTCTTGTTGATTTTAATCGGGTTATAGATTATAACTCCATAGATTTATCCCTCTTTGAAAATACAGTTCTCCATTTGTTCCCAAAGATAAACAAGCCCCTCCTCCACTTGAAATGGTAGTTTTGGCTTTTGTTGTAGGATCCAGTTCAAATAATTCCCCATATGCCAGTCCAAATATTCTTCCAGTAGGGTGCATTACCATAGAGGCATTTCTCCAAACGGTGGTATTTTTTGTGGCCTGACTAACTTGAAACAAATCATGAGTAGAGTCTATCAAGCCGGTAAGCGGATCAAAGATAAAAAGTGTGCCATCAGCCATACCCCAGATTTTGCCATTTGGTCCTAGCATCAATGCTGTTACTGCTTTAGCTCCGGTTACTGGTGTGATTTCAAATGTCTTGGTTTTGGTGACAGGATCCCATCCAAATAGCTTCGCTTGTGTTTGAGTGGGCTGAATACCTAATCCTCCCCAGACAGATGTTCCTCCTATAAGTGTACTGTCCGCATAATTCAGGCTGACTATAGATTGATCCAGCACAATGCTGGCATAACTGATGATTTTGTCATCACTGGAATTATATTCTATTAATGAACCTCCCAAAATACCGTATCCGGGGACAGTGCCAAAGAACATTTTTCCAAGTGCAGGGATACTTACGTTGCCAAATGGCCTATCCTGACCTGTAACACTTCCAATTAATTTAGGGTTAGCGCTTGTCATGGACCATGAGTTATTGCTATTGTAACGATAGATTTTTGCACCGCCATATATGCCAAAAAATACCTGATCTCCTTGAAAACTTATACTCTCTGCTTGTGGTAGTCCGATGTAGTTAACTGTAGTTCCGGTTACAGGATTGTATACTCCATTGCTTCCAATCGGATAGCCACTTGTCCATACTTTCCCATCTGGTCCGGCAGCAGTAGTTTGGATTTGAATAGGTAAAGGAGGAATGTTTAAATTTGTAGATGTAGATTGGCCATTGCTTACATTAACTTTTACAATTTTTAATTCGGGGTTTAACAAAGTTAATTCTTGATTGCCAGACCAATATCTGGCCAGGGAATTCTTAGTACTGCTTACAAGAACTGGAACTGCAGTAGGCTGTGTAATTTCATAGGAAAATAAACTTGATGCTGTGCTATAGTATATTTTCTGGTTAATTGGTGATTTAACGGCAGTGTTTGCTATTGCAGTAGGAATATTTTTTTCAAATAGGCCTGTTTGAATATTATAAACCAAAGTTTTATTGTTACTTGGTGTTCCAGTTATAGAGGCCAATAAGCGGTCACCACCTGTTAAGCCTGTAATTACTTTTAAATAATAAACAAAACCTGTGAGACCCTTATCTTGTGTTGGAAGCATTTCTCGCTTTTGTCCGGTTCTTGGGTTTAACTCGATCAAGCCAGTATGTGAACCGACTCCTGCATAGACCATATCTGTTGGTTCATGGTATTCTACACTTCTTACGTAATTCTCTCCGGTTATTAATGCCCCTGACCCTACATCTGTGAACCCTTTATTTGGATGGTAACGATACACTCTGCATCCCGGATAGGTTCCTATAAAGATTTCTCCATTTTTACCTGTAGCAAGATCCCATAAATAAGTTTCTGTGGCTGCAGGTTTTCCAATAGTAGTTACAGTTTGAGTTGTCTGGTTATAACGGAGCAGAATTCCCTGATTACTCGCAATATATACACTATTGTCTGTCGCGACTGTCATTGACCATGAACCAGTAATGCCGGTTAAGGGGATGTTTATTGCAAGGTTAGCTGTCGTTTCGTTGTAGCCAATCAGTCTTGCAGGAGATCCGGTTTGAATGGTATAAAACCAAGAGTTGTTGGCGCTGTCTTTTGCATGAGTACTTCCATTGATGGAGGACTCAAATACTTGTGGGCCTAAATTAACCAGACCTGTTAAAGTTTGATTAGCTGCCAGAGATGTAGTTACAGGTTTATTAAGTATTTCTTTTTCAAGTGCCGTACAATGTATGTTTAATACAGCAACACATAAGTAACTGAAGTGTTTTAGGGTCTTGTGCATAGGGTTTAATTTGGTTAAGTGATTAGTACATAGTAGTATGTGCTAATTTCTACTTGCCACGCACATATACTTGTGAAAAAATCTTCAATACGCGCTCAAAACTTTGGAGCAAAAAAAAATCCTCGTTACCTGACGATAACGAGGATAATCATCCCTATTGTTTTGTTAAAATTCATAAATGAACGCTAACGTGAATACTTAGGCAATTAATAGGCCGTTTTTAAAAAGATTTCTCTTTATAAGATAATCGACTGTTAAACAGCATTATATGAGAAGGGTCTTTTTTTATTTGCTGATACGATTGGGTAAGTAAATGCTCATTGCGGGGAAAATTGAGGTTGTCAAGACTCAATTTTCCCCAATTTATCCGAATAAAATAGAAAAGACATCTTCTATTTTTCTTACAGCAGTTAATTCAATTTTATATTTTTCAGTAACTAAGCCTTTCATATTATAGTTCGAGATGAAAATACGTTCAAAACCTAGTTTTTCGGCTTCAGAAATTCGCTGTTCTATTTTATTCACTGCTCTTATTTCCCCTGATAATCCAACTTCGGCCGCAAAACATATTTTCGATGAGATTGAAATTTCCTCATGTGAAGAAATAATAGCGACCATAACGGCCAGATCAATTGCTGGATCTTCTACTTTAATACCTCCTGCAATATTTAGAAATACATCTCGTGTACTCAATCTGAATCCACATCTTTTTTCCAATACAGCAAGCAACATGTTCATCCGTCTGGTATCAAAGCCATTTGAAGAGCGTTGAGGTGTTCCGTAGGCAGCGGTGCTAACCAAGGCCTGTGTTTCTATTAACATTGGTCTGGCGCCCTCTAAAGTGGCTGAGATAGCAATCCCACTCAGCTCTTCCTCACGTTGTGAAAGTAAGATTTCTGATGGATTTGAAACTTGCCTTAATCCGGTACTGTGCATTGCGTAGATACCCAATTCTGCTGCAGCTCCAAATCTGTTTTTAATAGAGCGTAATATTCTATACACATGATGTCTATCGCCTTCAAATTGTAAAACAGTATCCACCATGTGCTCTAATATCTTTGGGCCAGCAATGGTACCATCCTTTGTGATGTGGCCAATTAGAAAAACAGGTGTATCCGTTTCTTTTGCAAAACGTAATAATTCTGCTGTGCATTCTCGTACTTGTGAGACACTTCCAGGAGTAGATTCAATGTGTGCTGAATATAATGTTTGTATTGAGTCTACAATAATGATATCTGGCTCTAACGCTTCTATTTGCTTGAATATATTTTGGGTAGAGGTTTCTGTAAGAATATAACAATCGGCTGTTGGCTGATCTGTTATTCGCTCAGCACGCATTTTAATTTGCTGCTCACTTTCTTCACCAGATATATATAGAATCTTTTTACCTGAAACGTTTAATGCAAGTTGTAACATGAGAGTAGATTTCCCAATTCCGGGCTCTCCACCTATTAAAATTACCGAACCTGGTACAAGTCCACCGCCCAGAACACGGTCTAACTCAATATCGCCGGTTAGTATACGTTCTTCAGTAATAGATAGGATTTGATCTACTTTATTAGGTTTGCTTACTCTTTTGCTTTCTGAACTGGTTTGCCAGCTAGGAACCTTACTGGTAGATTTTTCAATTACTTCTTCAACAAAAGTATTCCACGCATTACATGAGGGGCATTTACCCAGCCATTTTGCGGATTCATATCCACAACTCTGACAAAAATATGCTGATTTCGTTTTAGCCAAATCGATTTAACTTTTAAGGTTAGAATTGAACTGTCTTACAGAAGAGGTTCGTGCCAAGGTGACGGGACGTTCCGTAAGGACAGACGAATTTAGACTAAAATTCAGAAATATGCAGAAGATAAAAAACGAGTAAAAAAAAACAGGCCTGATTTCATTAAAGAATTCAGGCCCGTTTAAACAAAAATGTATTGTTATTATAATTTGATCTCTTCGTCCTTTGAAGAAATAAAATGGAATTCAGTGAGGTGATAAGATGGCACAGCCTTAACCTTTATACGCTGCCCAAATTTAAAGAACCATTTCCACTGTAAAGAAATCAATCCTTTTTTAATGTATGCTTCAATGTAAGGGTGTACACAAAGCGTAATATTTTTTTCGTTTTGCTCCTGCAAAATATAGGTCAGATTGTTTTCAATGTCATCCATTAAAACAATGCTGGCCTTGATTTCTCCCGTACCATCACAGGTAGGGCATTTCTCGCTGGTTACGATGTTCATCTCCGGTCTCACACGTTGACGGGTAATTTGAACAAGTCCGAATTTACTTGGAGGGAGTATGGTGTGTTTGGCGCGGTCCAACATCATCAGATCTCTTAAGTGATCGAATAATATTTTTCTGTTTGCCGGCTTGTGCATGTCAATAAAATCGACAACTACTATACCACCCATATCACGTAAACGCAGTTGACGAGCAATTTCTTTAGCGGCCTCTTTGTTTACCTGAAGTGCATTCTCTTCCTGATTTTCTTTACTTGCAGTTCTATTACCGCTGTTCACATCAACAACATGTAGGGCCTCAGTATGTTCTACCACAAGGTATGCCCCACCAGCCAGATTTACCGTTTTACCAAAAGCATTTTTAATTTGCTTTTCTATACCGAAATGTTCAAATATAGGCTCCTTATGCTTGTATTGTTTAACGATCTTTTCCATTTCTGGGGATATCTCATGTACATAAGAGCGGATATCTTCAAAAAGACTGTTATCATTTACATACACATTTGTGAAGTCTGTACTTAAAATATCACGGATAAGCGTGGAAGTACGGTCCATCTCACCCCAGACGCGTTTTGAAGGTTCTGCATCAGGTAACTTCTTAATAAAGTTTTCCCATTTTGCTACAGAATCAGTAAGGTCTTTTTGTAATTCTGCAACACCTTTTCCTTCAGAAACTGTTCTAATGATTACACCAAAATTCTTAGGTTTAATACTTTCAATAATCTTTTTTAAACGATTACGTTCAGTATTGCTTTTAATCTTTTTGGATATAGAGATTACATTAGAGAAGGGTACCAATACAATATATCTTCCTGCAATAGAGAGATCAGAACTTAAACGGGGTCCTTTTGTTGAGATAGGTTCTTTAGCGATCTGGACAGGCAATATGAGGTTTTTGTTTACTACCTCTGATATTTTGCCCGCTTTGTTAATGTCCTCTTCTAATTTGAAATTATCTAATAGTGTGCCATTAACAGAGCCGTTACGCTTAATTTTAGTAAGCTTTATTAAAGATTGAACTTGAGGACCAAGATCGAAATAATGCAAAAATGCATCTTTTTCGTAACCAACATCAACGAACGCAGCGTTTAAGCCCGGCATAATTTTTTTTATGCGGCCTAAATAAATGTCGCCAACAGCGTAATTGTTATTGATCTGCTCCTTATGAAGTTCTACAAGTTGTTTGTCTTCAACTAAAGCTATGGTTACTCCCGAAGGAGATGAATCTATAATTAGTTCTTTTACCAAAAGCTACAGATTTTAAAGCATTTCTGCTTTATTAACACATTGGACAATAAAAAAAAACATTGCTACCAACAACTAAGGCTACGAATTATATCCTAGCCTTAGTTGTTGAGCAATTACATTAAGAAAAATTATTTTTTCTTATGTCTGTTTTTTCTTAGACGTTTTTTGCGTTTGTGAGTAGCCATTTTATGTCTTTTTCTTTTTTTACCGCTTGGCATAGTTTTAAATTTTAAATATTTTAAATCTGTTTATTATTTTTTGTTTTGTAATGCACTTACTTTATCATCAATGAATTTTGATAAAGTTGCATTCGCAGCTAATTTCTTGCTTTCTAAATAAGCATTAATTGCTTCATTATTTTTTCCAAGATTCTCATAGGAAGTACCCAGATAGAAGTAAGCTTCTGGAGAAGGCTTGATGGCAATAATGTCATTAAATCTTATGATTGCTTTGTCAAACTGGCCTGATTTCATAGCGAAAGTTCCTAAACTCATATTTGCTTTTAAGTTTTTAGGGTCTTTTTTCACTACATCCATCAGCATTGCTATACCCTGCATAGGCATTCCCATACCATTAACAATGGTTACACCCAAACCGCTTTTAGCGTCTGCACTGGTTGAATCTATTGCCATAGCATGTTTATAGGCCGTATTTGCTTTCTGCAACAATGCAGGTTGCAATAAACTGTCACGGGTATTCTCGAAAGCTTTCATGAACCTTTCACCAGTTAACAACCAGTTGTTCAAGGTAGGCTCTTTATCTGCAATGATTTCCAGATACAAAGCACTTGGAACTGCTTGTTCCAGATCATCCCATTTTTGGGCCAGTAATTTTGCCGCAGAAACTTTTTTGCTCTCTGAGGCCGTTTTAAAGGCATTTTCTAATGAGGTGATCTCTGTAGAAAGGTTAGTGCTTAACATGTTTTTACCTGAAGTAGATACCTCTGTTAAATCAATAACAGCTGTTTCTGCCGGGGCCATTTCGCCGCCTGCAGGAACAGCTGCAGAAGTGTCTTCTTTTGGTTTTACCAAACCTTTAATATCCCTCGTGAACAAAAATGCTACAAGCATCAATATAGCGCCTATTAATACAATTTGTTTGGAACGGATACTTTTTATCATGGCTATTAAGCTTCTACGCTAAGTTTTTTAGTGCTGTTTTTTACCTTGTCAACAAATACTTTTGCTGGCTTAAAGCTTGGTACAAAATGTTCTGGGATAATAATAGCGGTATTTTTAGAAATATTTCTAGCTGTTTTTTGTGCTCTCTTTTTTACAACAAAGCTACCAAAACCTCTAACATACACATTCTCGCCACCGATCATACTGTTTTTGATGACCTTGAAAAATGCCTCAACGGTTTCTTGTACATCTACCTTTTCTATTCCTGTTTTCGTTGATATCTCTGAAATAATATCTGCCTTAGTCATATTTTTGTTTTATTAATTTACTGTGTGTTGTATTTTATAAATGTTTTGGGGTTGCAAAAGTATTGCTTTTTAATGAGATAGGAAAATAAAAGATGATTTATTTGTCAGATCTTCGATCACCGGATTGCAAGTTTTACGAAAATCAAATATTTACGCCGTAATTTTACCAGCATGAGTTTTCAATCTGAAGTCGTAAACTGGTATTTAAAATATAAAAGGGATCTGCCTTGGAGAGGTACAAATGACGCCTATGTGATCTGGTTATCTGAAGTTATTTTACAGCAAACAAGAGTTGAACAAGGACTTCCTTATTTCAACAGGTTTCTGGAAAACTATCCTACAATTGCGGATTTTGCTGCAGCAACAGAAACCCAGATTTTGAAACTGTGGCAAGGATTAGGTTATTATTCAAGAGGGCGAAATATGCTTTTTACAGCTATTCAGGTACGCGACCAGCATAATGGTGTGTTTCCGACAAATTACGATGAGCTGATAAAATTAAAAGGAATAGGCGATTATACAGCAGCAGCTATTGCTTCATTTTCAGCTAATGAACGTAAAGCTGTACTAGATGGAAATGTGTTCAGGGTGCTGTCTCGTTTTTTTGGTATAATAGAGCCTATAAACTCCAGTAATGGCAAAAAGCAATTTTTGACATTGGCACAGACACTCATTGAGGATCAGGATGCTTCGGTATATAATCAGGCTATCATGGAGTTTGGTGCGTTACAATGTAAACCAAAATCTCCTGATTGTAGTGTTTGCCCATTAAAAGCAGAATGTAATGCTTATCAACAAAACATGGTAAATATATTGCCTGTTAAATTGAATAAGCTAAAGAAGCGGATACGTTATTTCAACTATTTTGTTATTACTGAAGAAGACAGAGTTCTTGTGAAAAAGAGAAATCCTGGGGACATTTGGCAGGAGCTTTATGATTTTCCATTGATTGAAACTGATAAAAATTATCAGGAGGCATCAGCAGATTTTTCAGAACAATTACAGAAGCTATTTGGTGAAAATAGTAAAATCACAGCCTTAACTCAGCAAAAACATTTATTGACACACCAAACTATATATGTTCAATTTTTTGGTTTAGATAATTATATCATTAACTTTAATGAGGATGCAGATATAAAATGGGTTTCACTGCAAGAGTTTAATGAATTGCCACATCCCAAAGTGATTGCCAATTTTATAAGTACTAATTTTAATTATTTAGAAAAACTATAATTCATGTCAGGCATTAACAAAGTTATTTTAGTTGGACATCTGGGCAAAGATCCTGAAGTCCGACATTTAGACGGAGGCGTAACGGTTGCAAGTTTTCCATTGGCAACATCCGAAACCTATAATAAGGATGGCAAAAGAATAGAGCAAACGGAGTGGCACAATATCGTTTTGTGGAGAGGTCTTGCTGAAGTTGCCTCTAAGTATTTGTCAAAGGGTAAACTGGTTTATATTGAAGGTAAATTACGTACACGCTCATTTGAAGATAGAGAAAAGGTGAAAAAATATGTAACAGAGGTTGTAGCCGAGAACTTTACGATCCTGGGTAGGAAAAGTGATTTTGAGCAAACACCTGTTAGTACAGAGAACACTACACCTAAAAGTGAAACTGAGTATACGGATGTTACAGATCCATCCGGAGATTTGCCATTTTGACTACGATAGTAAAAGGCTGTATCTGATCAGATCGGATACAGCCTTAATGCTTTTATTCTACAGTAACAGATTTTGCCAGATTTCGTGGCTGATCAACGTTACAGCCGCGAAGTACAGCAATATGATAAGACAATAACTGTAATGGTATAGTCGCTATTAAAGGTAAAAACGCTTCACTTGCATCAGGTATTTCTATACAATAATCAGCCATTTTTCTAACCTCAACGTCACCATGGGTAACAATAGCGAGAACAATTCCTTTTCTTGCTTTTACCTCTTGAATATTGCTGATTACCTTTTCATAAGATGAATTTTTAGTGGCGATTACAACAACGGGCATTTCCTCGTCAATTAAGGCGATAGGGCCATGCTTCATCTCAGCAGCAGGGTAACCTTCAGCGTGAATGTATGAGATCTCCTTGAGCTTTAATGCGCCTTCTAGTGCTACTGGAAAGCCGCTTCCCCTTCCAAGGAAAAGGCAGTTTCTTGAGTTCTTGAATTTCTCAGAAATTTCCATAATCATTTCGTTGGATTGTAGTGCCATTTCTATCTTTTCAGGGATAGTGTCCAGTTCTGTTAGCAACTCTACCATTTTAGAACGAGTGATAGTGCCTTTTTGTTGAGCCATGTAGAATGCCATTAACGTAAGGACAGTAACTTGGGCTGTAAAAGCCTTAGTAGAGGCTACACCTATTTCCGGTCCCGCATGGGTATAAACACCTGCGTCAGTTAATCTTGGAATAGATGCTCCAACTACATTACATACTCCGAAAATAGTAGCTCCCCTTTCTTTGGCCATTTCTATAGCAGCCATAGTATCTGCAGTTTCACCAGACTGTGAGATGGCAATTACCACATCCTTTTCGGTTATAATAGGATTGCGATATCTGAATTCAGAAGCATATTCAACTTCAACAGGGATTCGTGCATATTCCTCGATCAGATATTCACCAACTAATCCAGCATGCCATGACGTTCCACATGCCACTATAATGATGCGGTCTATGTTCTTTAGTTTTTCGGCATATTCTTTGATTCCACCAAGTTGAACCAATCCTTCATTTGGATAGATGCGACCACGCATGCAGTCTCTAATAGAGCGAGATTGCTCGAAAATCTCTTTCAACATGAAATGTTCAAATCCACCTTTTTCAAGCATTTCCAGTTTTAGCTCCAGTTCCTGGATATATGGACTTTGGATGACATTATCCAGACGTTTGATCAATAATTCATCACGTTTTAAATAAGCGATCTCATTATCGTTTAGATAGATTACATTTTTTGTATATTCTACAATCGGCGTAGCGTCAGAAGCAATGAAGTATTCTCCTTCGCCAACACCAATCACCATTGGACTACCTTTTCTTGCTGCAATCAATTGATCTGGTTGTTCTTCATCCATTATCACTATTGCATAGGCGCCACTAACCCCATTCAGCGCTAACCTGACAGCTTCTAAAAGATCAGTGTTGTCATTTTTATAAATTTCTTCAATCAGATGAACAAGAACTTCAGTATCTGTATCACTTTTAAATTCGTGACCCCTGGTTAATAGTTCTTCTTTCAAAGTAGCATAGTTTTCAATAATACCATTATGGATAATTGTCAACTTGCCATTATTTGAAGTGTGAGGGTGTGAATTTCGATCAGATGGTGCTCCATGGGTTGCCCACCTTGTATGTCCGATTCCGATTGTCCCTGATAAGTTTTTCCCTTCCGCAAAGTTTTCAAGTTCTTGTACCTTGCCGGCTTTCTTATAGATGTTTAATCCAGTGTTATTAATTAAGGCAATACCAGCACTGTCATAGCCACGGTATTCTAATCTTTTAAGTCCTTTAATGACAATAGGCCAAGCTTCTCTGTGACCTATGTAACCAACTATTCCACACATACGATAGATTTATATTTAGTATAAAAAAATAATCCCCCGAAATTAATTAATCTCGGGGGATTTGACTACATATACAGACGTATTTTAATTGATCTGTGTATAATAAATGTTTAATCTCAATCTCTTGTCTGCTGGAAGAGCGTCTTTCTTGTAAGCATTTATAACAGAGCGAGATGCTGAAGTGACCGAGGGACTAATATTAAATTCAGTTAATGAACTTGGAGCTAAGAAAGTTCCGTAATCTTCAGTTTTTCCGTCCAGTAAATCCTGTACATAACTCGTAATGGTAAATATATATCTTCTGTTTACAGAATCGAAGTAGCCACCAAACAATAATTCATTTCCAAGTGCTCTGGGGTCTCCGTTATAAACACCCTGAATACTGTTGTCATTGTCAGGTACGTTTGCTCTCTGTCCGGCTATATCAAACCTGTATAAAGCAAGACGTTGTGAAGCGCTAAAAGGTAAAACATCTGAGCCATTGCTCAAGTCGACCACCAATTCTGCTTTGTTAACAATAACTCTGGTATTTGGAGTCCCACCTTTTTCTGGTTTCTTCAAATCAGCCAGAAAGTTTTTTAAATAAGGGAAAGAAATTTTGTTTTTTAATCCTGCTAATGCTTGTAAATATGTTACACTATAGCTGGAGTTAGGGTTGTTGTCTTCTACTTGAGTTTTTACATCTCCTATGTAATTATGTGCTATGGTTGTAGTAACAGGACCAGAGTTCCTTCCAATCGGGAAAGCTACCATTACTGTATCTTTTTCAGTTACGGTAGTTTTATTTTGTTTTTTATAATAAATTTCCAGTTTCCCTTCTGTGCCATAAAGATCCATGAACATAATTCCACCCTTACCAGCGGTTAATGTTGGACTAACTTTAAGACCTCTAAATGATTTAAAGAAGTTGTTGGCAGTTGACCTTGTTATAGAATCCAGATTAATTATATTATTCTGGATATAGTTTTTTTCCAGTGGAATTCTGATTTGAGGAATTACTGATTTCAGCGTATCTGGCCCACCGGTTACAATATCAGTAACTTTGAATTTGGTATTTGGCTTTACTTTTCCGACATAGCTTCCTAAAACATTCGTTTCAGCTGGCCAGTCCTTACTAGTCAGGTATGAAGTCTCTTTAGAGATGTCATTTGTAAGTTGATTAACCCTGATTGTGAAATTAGAGGTTGTAGTATCTCCATAAAATTGAGTGGAATATGGCAATACAAGAACTGCAGAGTCAATAGTCGGATTTGTGCCAAAATCATAATATGTATTACCCGGAATACCTACTGCCATTGAAATACTAGCGCTCGAAGTGCCAAAAGTGTCGTCATTCAAAAAACCTAATGGATGTCTAAGCAGTCCAACTCCTGATGTTGGGTCGTCTTTGAGTGTTTTTGATGTCACTGTTGTTGTATCCATTTTGACACCTTTGATTTCGAACTCGCTATCCAGATCCAAACCTATAGTGTTGGAATCTTTACAGGATGCAAAAAGAAAAAGACCTATCAACATGGTTAATAAGTCTTGTTTTGTAAATTTCATATATGATTTAATAATGCCTTAGTTTATGCTATTGAAGCCAATTCTTCACTTGAAATCTCCTCGTATAAAGTGTAGAAGTTTTCAAAATTTTCTGTTAAATTAAAAGCTAAAGTTGGTTTATTAGAATCTTTAACAAATTTTAACACATTGCTATCTATGTTTTCTGCTGCTAATACTACTGCGTCAGAGTAAGTTATTGCTCCAGTGTGTAAAGTGTTGCAGTCTGCATTTTCAAACATTTTAGTGTCATCAGCAGTCATAGAACTCATGATTGCTTTTTTATGCATATCAGCATTTAAGGTTTCAGTGAAGCAGTTTTCATAAATAGAGTAAACAACTTTTGAATTCTTAAAAGTAGGATCGTTTTTATAGGTGGTTTTGATGTAAGCAGGTACCAATGATGTCATCCAGCCGTGGCAATGAACAATGTCAGGAGCCCATCCTAATTTCTTAACCGTCTCTAATGCACCTTTACAGAAGAATATTGTTCTTTCATCATTATCTGCATAGAATTTGTCTTCTTTGTCCCTAAATACATACTTGCGTTGAAAATAGTCTTCATTGTCAAGGAAGTATACCTGCATACGTGCAGCTGGAATAGAAGCAACTTTAATGATTAATGGGTTGTCATTGTCGTCGATAATGATATTCATTCCTGACAAACGGATAACTTCGTGCAATCTGTTCCTTCTTTCATTAATGTTCCCAAACCTCGGCATCAAAATGCGGATCTCAAATCCTTTATCCTGCATTGCCTGTGGTAATTGACGGGTAATTTCAGAAATCTTTGTGAGTTCAAGGAAAGGCGACATCTCGTGTGTAACAATCAGTAGCTTCGTTTTTGCCATCTCCATATTCTAAATAAAAATTTATGTTAAAGAAAAGATTATCAAGGGGCAAAGGTAAGCAAAATAATAACATTTATCAAGATTATACGCAAGATGTTTTGTTGGGAATGTATAAATAACCAACTTTGCACCCTGAAATTTTATACGCTGGTTTGAAAGTAATAAATACCATAGCGGCATTAAAGTCGTTGCTTGAGCCCATTAAATTGGATCAACAGAAAGTTGCCTTAGTGCCTACCATGGGCGCCTTGCATAAAGGACATGTATCGCTGATTAACATAGCGCAGCAGCAAGCTGATGTGGTGGTATGCAGTATTTTTGTGAACCCAACACAGTTTACGGATCCTAAAGATCTGGAGAAGTATCCTCGTCCGTTGGAGGACGATTTGAAGACCCTTGAAGAAGCCGGTTGTGATGTGGTATTTATGCCCTCGGTTACTGAAATGTATCCTGAGCCAGAAGTGTGGCATATAGATCTTGGTCCAGCTGAATTCCTGTTGGAAGGAGAATTTAGAAAGGGGCATTATCAAGGAGTGACCCAGGTGGTAAAGAAGCTTTTCGATTATGTGAGCCCTGATCTGGCTTTTTTTGGACAAAAGGATTTTCAGCAAGTGTTAATGATCAAGAATATGGTGGCTCACTTCAATTTGCCTATTCAGATTATATCTTGTCCGATTATAAGAGAAGATGATGGTCTGGCAATGAGTTCAAGGAATATTCATCTTTCTGCTGCAGATCGAAAAAATGCACTTGTATTAAGTAGGGCGTTATCCTTTGTAAAAGATAACTTCTCAAAATTAAGTATTGTTGAATTGGTCGAGAAAGCAAAAGTATTGATTGATGAGACCCCTGGTGTAGAACTTGACTATTTCATTGTTGCTAATGGTGAAACTTTACTGCCTGAAAATGATAAAAGTCATCATGACATTGTTGCTTTGGTTGCGGCAAAGGTTGGTGAGACCCGTCTTATCGACAATATGATACTCAATTGAAAATAGATAAAACTACCCATTCATAAAATTAGTTAACTTTGCAACATGATTATCGAGATATTAAAATCGAAAATACACCGCGTTAGAGTAACACAAGCGGAACTGAATTATGTTGGAAGCATCACCATTGATGAAGATTTAATGGATGCAGCCAATATTATTCCAAATGAGAAAGTCCAGATCGTAAACAATAATAATGGCGAACGGTTTGAGACATATGTGATTAAAGGAGCTCGCGGTAGCGGTACGGTTTGTTTAAATGGTGCTACAGCTAGAAAAGTTCAGGTTGGCGACATCCTGATTATTATGTCTTACGGGGCTTTGCCTATTGAAGAGGCTAAGAAATACCATCCTATTCTTGTATTCCCTGATGATAACAATCATTTATTGAAATAATTGTTATGCAGCCATAGTAATCTGCTTGATAATATATAAATTTGGCATAACTTATTATTTTACAATATTATTATGCTATTTCAATTAAGTGAAGAACAATTGATGATCCAGCAGGCTGCAAGAGATTTCGCGCAGAATGAGCTAAAGCCTGGGGTTATTGAGAGAGATGAGCATCAGAAATTTCCAGCAGAACAGGTGAAAAAGCTTGGTGAACTCGGGTTTCTGGGAATGATGGTGTCAGAAAAATATAACGGAAGCGGCCTTGATGCACTTTCGTATGTTTTGGTAATGGAAGAACTATCTAAAATCGACGCCTCTGCTTCTGTGGTAGTGTCAGTAAACAATTCTCTTGTTTGCTATGGTTTAGAGTCTTACGGTTCTGAATTTCAAAAGGAAAAATATTTAAAACCCCTGGCGGCTGGAGAAAAGATTGGTGCTTTCTGTTTATCAGAACCCGAAGCTGGTTCCGATGCAACTTCACAGCAGACAACAGCTGAAGATATGGGGGATTATTACCTGTTAAACGGTACGAAAAACTGGATTACAAATGGTGGTACGGCCTCAACTTATCTGGTTATTGCACAGACAGATAAATCTTTAAGGCATAAAGGCATTAATGCTTTTATCGTTGAAAAAGATATGGAAGGTTTTACAGTGGGCCCTAAAGAAAACAAGTTGGGTATTCGTGGTTCTGATACCCATTCTTTGATGTTTAATGATGTTAAAGTTCCAAAAGAGAATCGTATTGGAGAGAATGGCTTTGGGTTTAAGTTTGCGATGAAGACACTTGAAGGAGGTCGTATTGGTATTGCAGCTCAGGCTTTAGGTATTGCTGCAGGTGCTTACGAGCTTGCGCTTGAATATGCAAAACAAAGGAAATCATTTGGGAAGCCAATTGCTGAACATCAGGCAATTGCTTTTAAGCTGGCTGATATGGCTACACAAATTGAGGCAGCGAGGATGTTGGTTTATAAAGCAGCGTGGTTAAAGGATCAGGGGCAGCCTTACACGCTTGCGGGATCTATGGCAAAACTTTATGCATCTAAAGTGGCAATGGATGTTACTGTTGAAGCAGTTCAGATTCATGGGGGGTATGGGTTCGTTAAAGAATACCATGTGGAGCGTTTGATGCGTGATGCAAAGATTACTCAGATTTATGAAGGAACTTCTGAGATTCAGAAAATGGTGATCTCAAGGGAGATTATAAGATAAGAATATATTGTTGAATTGATTAAAGGCGTATATACAGTTTGGACTGGACATACGCCTTTTATTTTGGCCAAGTTCCCAAGGGGAAAATTCGGGTTTGGTGGTTCTTTGTATTTGCTTTTAATATGGCTAATTATTGCGTTTTTATTGGTCTGAGCAAAAGGCATAGCAAAACAATAGCAAAAGGATTGCAAAAGAATAGCAAAAGAAATACGGAACAAATTTCTCTATATTTAGTCTTTATCCGTCCCCGCAATAGCTCCAAATATTGCTTTTATGATTGCTAATACAATTGCAAGAAATGCTGCTGCCCAAAAACCGTTGACATGAAATCCACTCATGATATTGGATACTAACAATATCATAAGCACGGAAATAATAAAGGAAACGAGGCCAAGGGTTAAAAAGTTAACCGGAAATGTAAGTATCCTTAAAATAAATCCGATAGTAGCATTTGCCAGTGCAATTAAGATGGCGGCAATAATTGCAGTCCCGTATCCATCGATAGATACTCCGGGAACAAGCCGGGCGCCGATAAAAACAACTAGTCCCATGAGTAAGATTTCAATAATTAGTTTCATAATGATTAATTTAGTGATATGAATAGACGTTTTTTACAGCATTTTATGGTTTTATTATTTGCTTGTGTGCTGTTTGGCTGTTCTTCAACAAATAATAAGCCACTTTTGATCGATTTTTCTGCTGATAGTTCTTCAATCGTTTTTAATCATATTGATCGAGTTGGATTAAACCAGTTGAAAGAGGATGATGCTGATAATTCTGTTTTCAAAAGTTTGGTTTCGATTTTGGAAATACCGACTGAATTGGATACTACTTTTAAGGAGCATAATATTAATGGAAAGTTTAAGTTGACGGATAGTAATCTTATTTTTATTCCAGAGCAACCTTTTGTAAAAGGACGCGAGTATCTGGTAATTACTCATTTGAATAGCAAATTTGGCGATATAAGCATGCTTTTAAAAGCTGAATTAAAAACTGGTGTTAAACCTTTACAGAAAACGCTCATAAGGTAAAAATCTCAGATCGGACACGTGCAGGAATAGAACTCATTGTGTACTAGCATTTTTAATTTTCAAAAATATTTCATACATTTGTGCTGTATTAGAGGTAGGAGGGGACAGGAGTCCCCTTTTTTCTATTATTGGCAAATTGGTTATGCAGGTAGAAAAAAGAGTAACAGAATTAGTTGAAGAGAAGATTTCGGACAGACCGGAACTTTTTTTAGTTGAAGTAAAAATGCTGCCGAACAATAAGCTTATTATCCATGTTGACGGCGACGAAGGGATTAGTATTCAGGATTGTGCAGCTATTAGCAGACACGTAGGCTTTCATTTAGAAGAGGAGAATACAATTGAGAAAGCGTACAACCTTGAGGTTTCTTCTCCAGGTGTTGGCGAACCATTACGATTGAAAAGGCAATATGTTAAAAATGTTGGCCGGGAGTTAAGTGTAAAGCTTGCTGGTGGTGAAGTCAAAGAAGGACAATTGTTAAGTGCTGATGACAACAGCATAACCATAGCTGCTAAGGTTAAAGAAAAAGGTAAAAAAGTTCAGTTGGTTGAAACCAGCATTGACTTTGATAATATAACAGAAACAAAGGTTTTAATTTCATTTAAATAAAAATGAGTAATATTAATTTAATCGATTCATTCCAGGAGTTTAAGGACTTCAAGAACATCGACCGTCCTACAGTGATCAGTGTGCTGGAAGAGGTGTTTCGCAGTATGCTGCGGAAAAAGTATGGAACAGATGAGAATTGTGACGTAATTGTTAACCCTGATAATGGAGATTTAGAGATCTGGCGTACTAGAAAAGTTATGGAAGATGGCTTTTCTGAGGACGATGATTTAGAAATTGAATTGGCAGAAGTGAAACAATTGGATGCGGATATGGAAGTTGGAGACGACTACATTGAGCAGATCACTTTGGAAAGCTTTGGCCGCAGAGCTATTTTAGCTGCCCGTCAGACACTGGTTTCTAAAGTATTGGAATTAGAGAAAGACGAAATCTTTAAAAAATATAAGGATAGGGTTGGAGAAATTGTTACCGGCGAAGTTTACCAGGTTTGGAAAAAAGAAACTTTGGTTCTTGATGATGAGGGTAATGAGTTGATGATGCCGAAAACAGAGCAGATTCCTGCTGATTATTTCAAGAAAGGTGATTCTGTACGTGCTGTGATTTTGAAAGTTGATATGGTAAATGCAACTCCAAAAATTATCATTTCAAGGATTGCTCCTGAATTTTTACAACGCTTATTTGAAATCGAGGTTCCTGAGATTTTCGACGGGCTAATTACTATTAAGAAAATTGTTCGTGAACCAGGAGAGCGCGCTAAGGTTGCGGTTGAGTCTTATGACGACAGAATTGATCCGGTAGGAGCGTGTGTTGGTATGAAAGGCTCACGTATCCATGGTATCGTTAGAGAGCTTAAAAATGAGAATATTGATGTAATTAACTTTACAAACAACATCTCACTATACATTACAAGGGCATTAAGCCCTGCAAAAATCACATCTATTAAGTTAGATGATGAAACTAAACATGCTTCAGTTTACTTGAAACCGGATCAGGTTTCACTGGCAATTGGGCGTGGTGGACATAACATTAAACTTGCGGGTAAATTGACCGGTTATGAAATTGATGTTTACCGCGAAGCAGGTGAAGAAGATGAGGATGTGGATATCGAAGAGTTCTCGGACGAAATTGATAGCTGGATCATTGATGAGTTGAAGTCGATTGGTTGTGATACAGCTAAGAGTGTATTAGCACTTTCTGTTGATGAGTTGGTGAAGCGTACCGATTTGGAAGAAGAGACCATCAGAGAAGTTATGAGTATATTAAAATCAGAGTTTGAATAAAACAAATGACATACTCATGAAATAAAGAAGAATAAACGTTACTTTTGTATAAGAATTAAGAAAAAAATAGGATATCAATGTCAGACGACAAACCAATAATTTTATTTAAAGCAGTTAAGGAACTTAACGTAGGTATTGCTACGGCCGTTGAGTTTTTAGAAAAGAAAGGCTTTTCTGTTGAGAATAAACCCACTACTAAGCTCTCCCGCGACATGTATAACGCATTGTTGAAAGAGTTTCAGGGCGATAAGATCGTAAAAGAAGAAGCCAATCAGATCGTTATTGGTAAAATTCGTCGTGATGAGCCTGAAGTAGTTGATAAAGTTGCTGAGGCACCTAAAAAAAATGTTGATTTTGAAAATGAGGGGATTTTAATTAAAAACCTTCACTCTTATACACCTCCTGCTGAGAAAGCAGTAGCTGAAACTCCTGCTCCTGAGAAGGAAGAAGAAAAAGTTGATGAAGGTTCTTTACCTGGTGTGAAAATAGTAGGAAAGATCAATCTTGATGATTTAAATGCTAAAACACGCCCTGTTAAGAGAGAGGAAACTCCTGCGCCAGCACCTAAGGCAGAAACGCCTGTAGTTCCTGTAGCTCCGGTTGAAAAAGCACCTGAGCCGGTTAAGGAAGTAGAGAAGCCGGTTGAACAGCCTGTTGCAGAAATAAAACCTGAACCTGTTAAGCCTGTGGAAACACCTAAAGCCGAAGAGCAGCCTAAACCCGTTGTTGAGGCACCAGTGGTTAAAGCTCCTGAACCTGTAGTTACACCAAAAGTAACTACTGAACCTCCTAAAGTTGAAAAGCCTGAAGAAACTGAAGTGATCAAAGCGCGTTCAGTAAAATTATCAGGGCCAAATATCATCGGGAAAATTACATTGCCTGTAACACCTGATCGCAAATCACAGCCAGTAGCTTCTTCGGGAGAGAGTGCTGATGCGAAAAGAAAACGTAAACGCAAGAAAACTCCGGGTGGACACCCTGGTCAGCAGCAACATGGTGGTCAGAATCAAGGTCAAGGACAGGGACAAGCGCCTGCACATGGAGGACAGCCTGGAGCAGCTAAGCCTGCGCCAACTTTTACGAACAGGCCAGATTTTAGAAATAATACTAACAATGCAGCCAACAGGCCTAACTTTAGGAACAATAAGCCAGGAGGACATTCTTCTGGACCAAAAGAGGAGCCTACGGAAAAAGAAATACAAGATCAGATTAAGGCAACACTTGCACGCTTAAGTGGAGCAGGTAAATCTGGTAAATTTGCTCAACGTGCTAAATTACGTCGTCAGAAACGTGATGATGTAGCTCATTCTGCTGATGAGGCGGCAATGGAGCAAGAATTACAATCACGTGTACTTAAGGTTACGGAGTTTGTTACGGCAAATGAGCTGGCAACAATGATGGATGAGCCGGTTACAAAAATTATCGCGACTTGTATGAGTCTGGGTATGTTTGTATCGATCAACCAACGTTTGGATGCTGAAACACTAACTATCGTTGCTGATGAGTTTGGTTACGAAATTCAATTCGTTAAACCAGATGATGAAAGTGACATACTTATTGAAGAGGAAGATTCTGAAGAGGATTTATTACCAAGAGCTCCTGTTGTTACCATTATGGGACACGTGGATCATGGTAAAACATCATTACTAGATTATATTCGTAAAGCGAATGTGGTAGCAGGTGAGGCTGGTGGTATTACACAGCACATTGGTGCTTATATGGTAACTACTGCAACAGGTAAAAAAGTTACTTTCCTGGATACTCCGGGTCACGAGGCCTTTACGGCGATGCGTGCTCGTGGTGCGAAGGTTGCGGATATTGCAATTATTGTGGTTGCTGCGGATGATGCCGTGATGCCTCAAACAAAAGAGGCGATTAATCATGCACAAGCAGCAGGCGTACCATTGGTATTTGCTTTCACAAAAATTGATAAACCAGGTGCAAACTCTGATAAAATACGTGAACAACTATCAATTATGAATATCCTGGTTGAGGATTGGGGAGGTAACTTCCAGTCTCAGGAGATTTCTGGTAAGAGTGGTTTGAACGTGGACTTACTTTTAGAAAAAGTTTTATTAGAGGCTGAATTGCTCGACCTTAAAGCTAATCCAAACAAACGTGCTACAGGTAGTGTAATTGAAGCTACCCTTGATAAAGGACGAGGTATTGTAACTACTGTTTTAGTACAAGCAGGTACTTTAAGAGTTGGAGATCCTATCCTTGCTGGTAGTTACAGTGGTAAAGTAAAAGCGTTATTTAATGAGCGTGGTCAAAAGGTAGATAAGGCAGGACCATCGGTGCCAGTACAGGTATTGGGTATGCAAGGTGCTCCGACTGCAGGTGATAGATTTAATGCGTTGGAAAGTGAAGTAGAAGCCAGAGATATTGCAAATAAGCGATTACAATTGATGCGTGAGCAGGGACTTCGTACTCAGAAACACATTACTTTGGATGAGATTGGTCGTCGTTTAGCTATAGGTAACTTTAAAGAGCTTAATTTGATCGTTAAAGGTGATGTGGATGGTTCTATTGAGGCTTTGTCTGATTCATTACTTAAACTTTCTACAGAAGAGATACAAATCAATATTATTAGTAAAGCAGTAGGTCAGATTTCTGAATCTGATGTATTGTTGGCTTCTGCTTCGGATGCAATTATTATCGGTTTCCAGGTACGCCCATCTTCAGGTGCTCGTAAGTTAGCCGAGGCTGAACAAATAGATATTCGATTATATTCTATCATCTATGACGCGATCAATGAGATCAAAGCTGCAATGGAGGGTATGTTGGCTCCTGAGTTCGAAGAGAAGATCATGGCTAATGTGGAGATCAGAGAGACCTTTAAAATCACCAAGGTTGGTACTATTGCTGGTTGTATGGTGTTAGACGGTACGATTACCCGTAATAGTAAGATCCGTATTGTTAGAGACGGTGTGGTAATTTATACAGGTGAACTAGCTTCATTGAAACGTTATAAAGATGACGTGAAAGAAGTGTCAAGAGGTTACGAGTGTGGATTGAACATACAGAACTTTAACAACATTGAAGTAGGTGATATTGTTGAAGCTTACGAACAAGTTGAAGTGAAAAGGAAGCTGTAAAACTTCAGATAATTATATTGTAAAGCGCATTGGAGGTCAACTTCAATGCGCTTTTTTATTGGAATTATAATAGGTTGCATATATTAGTTGTTTTAAATGCGGTATGAGAGTAAAAATAGTTATTAGATTAATTAGCTTCTGTAGTTTGACTTTACTCTTTTTTATTTGTTTCTCTACATTGGGGCAGGTAAGGATGCCTGCATGTAGCAGTTCTTCACAGTTTTATAAGGCTGACAGTATCAATGTAATAACTTTTGGTGCAAGTACTGTAGAAGGTGTTCCTGCGCCGCTTAACTTTCAACAACCCCTAAAATCTTTTATTGAAAATTGCTATAGCGGAAAAGCTGTTAATGTATACAATTATGGTGTTGCAGGGGAAACAACCAAGCAGGGGCTGATTAGATTTGATGCTGCTATTGCCAATAAGACAGGCTTTATATTGCTACTGATGGGAGTAAATGATGCTGTGCAAATAGCAGATGGTAAAGGAGGTAGTGTTGTAGCTACGACACAAAATTTGCAGTTAATGATTGAAAAGGCTCAGGCAGCTAAATTGAATGTAATAATAGGGACATTGCAATTCTTTCTGGAACCTGGAGGAAGGGGACCTCAATCCAATCGGATAAGGAAAATAAATGCGCTCATTAATCAGATAAATATACAATATAGAGCATTGGCCAATTCGAAGGGGCTTAAAGTTGCTGATATTAATTCTGTGATGAGGAGCAATAGCTTATATTCTGACGATGTACATCCCAATAGAAGGGGATATTATGTAATGGCAATGATTTGGTTTGATGCATTGAATCAGGAGATCGTTGAAAATCACCTAAAGACAGCAGTTGTACAGAATTATCCGAATCCAGCGAACACTTATACTAAGATAGGATATACATTATCTTCAGCATCATCGGTTAAGGTCAGCCTGTATAATATTCTGGGTAATAATTTGGGTGTCGTATTTGAAGATTATAGGAATGCGGGTTATCATGTAGAAGAGATCTCAACAATAAAATATCCCCCTGGCGTTTATATATTGTATTATGAGTTTTTAAATAACTTCTTTACAAAGAAAATGATCATTACACATTAGAATAAATAAATATAAAAACAGTAGCGTTGGAGTGTGTTTGAACGTTTATACTGACAAGAAATTTATGGAACTACAATTATTGAATAAAGCAGATGCGAAGTATATTGAAAAAAAGGGAACAAAAGTTAAAGAAAAGAAGAATTTTGATTTTGTAGATACGATACGGTGTATTTCAATGGTAGGGATAGTTTTTGAGCACTGTACAATGATAGGTGAACCTTATTATGAGAACTTTTATTCTAGTGCGTTTCAAGCTTCTTTTATGCAGTTTTTTAAATTTGCGACAATCATATTTTTCTTGATAGGTGGTTTTTTAATAAATCATAAGTTTACAGAGTATACAGCTTGGGAATATTTAAAGAATAGATTTAACAATACAATTAAACCATGGTTTATTTGGCTCAACATATTAATTTTAGTCAACATTGGCAGTGAACTTGAGCAATATTTTCGTCGTGGATCATCTTTGATGACAAATGATTTTTTCTCTTATTTAGGGAACCTATATTTTCGGACAGTATTTTTCTCAAGCTTCTGGTTTGTCCTTAATTTTTTGATTTGTATTGCGATTTTGTTGATCTTTAAGAGATACCTATATAAGCGATGGTTTGGGGGCGTATTAGCGATTATTTCTCTTTTTTATAGTGTTAATTTATACTTTAATTGGATAGTAACTAATCATACTACTGCTTTTTTTGGCTTTATATTTTATTTGTGGCTAGGTGTTATGATGAATAAATATTATAACCAATTTAAAATATGGATTAGTAGAATTTCAATTTGGGTTATCATCGGCTTTACAAGTGTTTTCTTTTTATTGGCTGTTTTGGAATCGGTCTATCTGAAGAATTTATGGTCTAATGATGCTTATAATACTTTGCGTTTTACTAATATTTTATATTCGCTCTCTTTTTTTTTATTGCTATTAAAATTAGGATCAATTCATTTTGTTAATAAATGTTTTGATCCTAGGACGACTACTTTTGGCATATATTTAGTCCATCAGATTATAATTACACATGTCGTTACTGAGGTATTTAGGCCATTTGATTATAATATGAATACCATAACACTTATTGACGCCGCATCTTATAGTATATTCAGGTTTTTGGTTGCCTATAGTATAAGCTTTGGTTTAGTAATGCTAATTAGATATACTAGTTTTAAATCGTCTATAGGGATGAGATAGAGTAGCTTTTTATATAAATTATTAATTAATCTAATAAAATTTGAAGACTCATTTAGTAATTACAACAGCAAATATTGTAGATCGTTATCAGAATAGGAAAGAACAGTATATGCAATCAATTGAAAGAGCATTACAGTTCCACTATCTTTTTGATTCCTATACAATTTTAGAATGTTTTTCTTCAAATGAGGAATACCTAAATGATTTAAATGTTTATTACAGCAGAGTTCTAAATGTATATCCGGAAAAAGGGCTTAATGAAATGCAACATTTAAAAGGATTTATTAACCAATCCTCGTTTCAAGCAGACGATCTCATTATAAAACTCACAGGCAGATATATGCTTGAGGATAATTCTTTTTTTAATAAAATTAAGTTATTGGCTTCCGATTACGATAGTATTTTTAAGGATGATAGCGATATTTATGAAGGTTTAGGCTATCATACATTTCTGTATTGTGCAAGAAAGGGTAGATTCCTTGAAATAATTGAATCGCTTGACTATTCTAAGAACACCATAGACCCGATAGAGTGGGGGGTGAAGAAATTCTTAAAGAATATGGATAGACATTATCTAATAGCTAGACTCGGAATAAAAGCCTATCAAGGTACACATTCGGAAAAAATATTTGTATGCTAAAGAAGTCTAAATATTGCAGTTTTATAGCGTATCTTCACTGTTTTAAAGCTGAAGCCATAATGATGATGTTAGATTATTCAATAGTTATTTGCACTTATAATCCTGATGAAAGAATTTTTTCAAGATGTTTGAATGCGGTAGGGAATCTTAACAAGGAAGGACTAAAAGTAGAGATTTTATTAATTGATAATAATAGCTCTGTTCCTGTTGATACGCTAAATTGTGTGAAACGCCTCTTTTTAAAGGAGCCATCAAGCAGATCAATTCTTGTAAAGGAACAAGGACTTACGCATGCACGTAATAAGGGGATAGAAACTTCTCAGGGAAAAAATGTAATATTTTTTGATGATGATAATGAGCCTGACATTGACTATCTGCAGGTGTTGCATAAGCTTAATAGTGATTTTGTTCATGTAGCAGCTTGGGGGCCAGGAAGAGTAGCAGTGGATTTTATAGATGGAATTGAAGATAAATCACTAGAAACATTTGCCAGAAAATCTTTTCAGGAAAGAAATACTGATTATATAGCTTATTCTAATCTAAAATCATGGCAGGAATGTTATCCATTTGGAACAGGCTTGTGTGTTAGAGCTGATTTATTACGTATGTACCTTGATCTGTTCAGACGAGGTGTGTTTTCAATGAAAGATAGAACTGGTAATCAGATGACTAGCGGAGGAGATACTCAAGTCGTTCTTTTTTGTATAAAACAAGGATATGCAGCGGGTGTTTCTCCAGATTTAAAAATGACACATATGATACCTGGAAAGCGTACCAAGTATGATTATTTAAAACGTCTAAATTATGGAGCGGGCTCATGCTATTGCTCTTTATTGGTTGAGGTGTTTCCAGAGCATAAACAAATGGTTCAAGAAATAGCGATAAAGCCATCTGAATTTTCGAAAACTGTAGTTAAAAAATATTTTAAATTCTCAATTAAGAAAAACCCCAGAAAGCAGTTGGAGTTTATAAAATATATTGCTGGAAATTGCGATGTATATAATGTAACGGGACACCCTATTCCTAAGAGTGTTAAGTGGGTTTTAAGTAAATTGGAATTGAATTAAAGAACTAATTTTGAACTTTTCTATTTAATAATATGCTAGAATATAATCCGGAAGATGCAATTTTATTTTTAGTTTTTAACAGGGTTGATACGACATCTGAGGTTTTCGAGGCGATTAAAAAGGCTGCTCCTAAAAAGCTGTATGTTGCAGCAGATGGACCTAGAAATGTTGATGAATATAAAAAGTGTAAAACAGTTAGAGAAATTGCTACCAATATTGACTGGGATTGTGAACTTAAGACTTTGTTTAGAGAAAATAATCTTGGCTGTAAGGATGCAGTAAGTGGTGCTATTGATTGGTTTTTTGAGCAAGAAGAGTTCGGAATAATTTTAGAGGATGATTGTTTGCCGTCTTCCAGTTTTTTTGGATTTTGTTCAGTTCTTTTGCACAAATATAAAGACGATGAGAGAGTTGGCCACATAGGAGGATCAAACTTTCAAAATAATATTCAGAGAGGGGATGGGAGCTATTATTTTTCCCGGCTTACACATGTTTGGGGTTGGGCTGGTTGGCGTAGAGCGTGGAAGAAGTATGATGTTAATATGAGTACTTTTCCTTATTTTAAAGCTGATGACTTGCAGAATCTTCCTGGGCACGCCCCTTTCAAAGAAATCTGGTATAATAATCTTAAAAGTACTTATGATGGGGAAATAAATACTTGGGATTATCAGCTGTCATATTTTAATATAGTAAATAATTATCTAAGCATCATTCCTAATCAGAACCTTATTAGAAATATTGGCTTTGGTGAAGGAGCTACACATACAATCGAAAATCATCCATTCGCAAATTTGAAAACAGAGGAAATGGAAACAATAACTCATCCTGTGTTTTTTATAACAGATGTTGAAGCGGACCTTTTTACTCAACATATTGAGTACTACCAACCACCAATAAAAAAGAAAGGTCTTTTGTCAAGATCGTGGAAAAAGTTTAAAGGGCTATGGCGTTAAAATTAATGCGTCCTGTGTTGAATTATTTCTTTATACAAATCGATTGTTGCTTCCATGCATTTGTCGAGTGTGTAAGATTGTAGTTTTAAAACCCCTGCAGCAATTAAATCTTTTTTTAAAGATACACTCTCCTGTATGAGACTTACCTTGTCTATAAGAGATTGTTTGGACTCTGCGTCGAAATAAAGTGCGGCATCACCTGCGATTTCTGGAAAGCAGCTGCAATTACTTAAAAGTACGGGACAATTATTTTTAAAAGCTTCAAGTATAGGAATTCCGAAGCCTTCATATTTGGAAGGGAAAATAAAACAAATTGCATTTTTATACAGTGTATTAAGTTGCTTGTCTGTAGCGGCTAATTGGATGGTGTTACCAAGAATGTTTTGTTCATTCAGTAATGCTGTTTCTTCTTCTGTGAAGGAACTACCGGCAACGACTAAATGTAGAGACTTATCTGTTTTAATTAGTTGAGCAAAAGCTTCCATAACTAAAGAGAAGTTTTTGTAGCCAGCCCTACTTCCTACAAATAGAAGATACCTTTCAGGAAGCCCTTTAGCCTCTTCATATTCTAAAACGTCATTGTCTATACCGTGGGGTATTACTTTTATTTTTTCCTCAGCTATACCTAAATACTTTATAATATCAGCCTTTGTTGTTTCTGAAATTGCAATAATCCGATCTGCGGCATTAGCTAGTGTTTTCTTTTGTTCAGATATTGGGTCATCTATAGGAAAAAATTGAGGAAAACGTTCATGAATCATATCATGAATTGTAATTACCAAAGGTTTTTTTAGATAAGAGAGGTAATATGTATCATAATAGGTTGGATGGAATACATCATAATTTCCCTGTTTTATCAGATGTTTAGAATATTTTTTGTTTTTCTGATAAATTCCAGATTTTTTTCTTGTCAGCAGTTTAAAGATGCTCTTTTTGAACGAGGGTAAATCATCTTTATAGTAATAGTTTATAGAATAGAGCAGCTCGCAGGTAACTGTTAACTCCAGATTTGTTTCACATTTTTCTATGATATTGGCAAAGTATCTAGATATACCACCGTAAACCTGAAGACTAAATATTTGATGGTCAAAGAGGACTTTTATCATTACTTTTGCTGGAATCTATTAAATGAATAAATGCTTAATATTTCACCAAAAATATCAATTATAACTATTAATTATAATAATAAGACAGGTTTAGATAAAACTATTCAATCTGTGGTCAATCAGTCATACTCCAATATCGAGTATATTGTAATTGATGGAAATTCTACAGATGGGAGCAGAGATGTTTTAGCGCTTTATAGAGACCAAATTTCCCATGCTGTAAGTGAGCCCGATCTTGGCATTTATAATGCTATGAATAAAGGGATAAAGGCAGCATCTGGTGATTATTTGTTGTTTCTTAATAGCGGGGATAATTTAATAGATCATCTGGTGATTGAAAAAGCAGTAGGTTATGGAATGGAAGAAGATTTGGTTTATGGTGATATTGTTTATGTGAATGGTGAAGAGAGGACAGATTGGGTTGCAGCTAATGTGTTGACTTTTCAGACTTTCTACGATCATACCATACCTCATCCGGGTACTTTTATAAAAAAGAGCTTATTTGATTTGGTTGGTTTATATAGTGAGGAGTATAAAATTGTGTCTGATTGGGAGTTTTTTTTATTAGCTACTTGTAAGTATAATTGTAGCTATAAGCATATCAATTTAATGATAGCTCAATTTTATTTGGATGGAATAAGCGGAGATCCTAATAATTATAAGAAACTTCTTGCTGAGCGGGAAACGATCCTAAAGAAACATTTTCCTTATTTTATTGAGGATTATGAAGTGCATAAAAGAACCAAAGAACAACTTCGTAAAGTTAGGAAGTATGTTAAAATAAAAAGTTTTATAAAAGGGCTGTTTAAAAAATAGGAATAATGATTACTTACCTGATAAGATACGCTTATAAGCCTCATTAAAATCACAAGCCTCTGCTAATTCCTTCACTGTTTCGAATCCTTTTCTGCTAAACAACTTTAATTTCGATCTATCTGCTAAAAAGTGTTTGATTTCATTTATAAATAACCGAGAAAGAGTCTCTGTATCTTCAAGGTTTTCAATCAGAATCCCATTTTCTTTTTTGTCGGATATGTAATTGGAGAGCTCACCAACATTTGTTGAGATTGGAACTACCCCCATATTCATTCCTTCAAAAACCACCAGCCCCCAACTCTCCCGGTATGAGGTAAGCAATAGTAAATGGGCTTCTTTATAGATGTTATTTAAAATAGCCTTATCATATACCTGGCCAACAATAAGCGTGTTGATCGGGACAATTGTTTTTTCCTTATCAAAATCTCCGATCAGTTTAAATTGAACGGGTAAATTTAACTGTTCTGCGATTTCCGCAGTACGAATAAATACCTCTGGTCTTTTTTCTGGGCTGTTTCTGCCAACAAAAAGAATCTGCAAAGCTCCATTATAGTTTTTCTCAGGGAAAACTCCATCAAAAGCTATTTTGTTCTGAATTACCGTTAATCTATCTAAATATTTTTCAGGAACTTGATTTAGACGGTAAAGTGCTTTAAATTGTTCGGTCAGTACATTTCCTACTACGATTCTTTGATTGATTCTAGGTACAAGTGGGAGGGTATACCATTCTACGCCTTTATCATCATCCTGAAAATTATGAATGATGTCAATTACCTGAACATGTGGTGCCAGAAAAGGTATCAAATCGTACATAAACTTATTGCACCAACCTGAAACAACAGGATGTTTCTGGGCGTTTATCGACTTTGCCAACATTTTAAAAAGATGACGTTTCAGCTCTTTCTTTTCAGCCCATCTGCCTAATTCTATCGTATCTGCTGCTGTTTCAAACTCTTTTTGAAATCCATTAGTAATTGACTTCTCTGTAATAAAACAAATAGGTTTAGGATTATTAAAAAGATTCATGATATCCACATGGACACGTTCTGCACCTCCAAAAGACCATGAAGGAAAGAAAAAGTATTGGTTTCTTTCCTTTGCAAGTTCAGCTTTAATCTGACCATATTTAGCCAAGGCTTTAACATTATCTGCTAGTCTTTTAATTTTCTTAAACATAATTTACTACTATCTATTTGTTCATGAATGCTTTTATCTTTGCTGTAGTAGGGTCTGGTTTAATAAAAGGGAATAAATAACACATGATTATTCTCTGTCTGTATTTCTTCTGTTTATTAGACGCCAGAAAATACCTGATTGGTGTAATAAGTGTTAATCTTATTCTATTTAGTAAACTAATATTAAGCTTGTATTTTATGGCTATAAAATAATTGTCTATAATCAGGTTTGCCTTCTTGAAATTATCAAACAAGCTGTTTTTATAGGTTAAGGTTAATCGACCATCAGGTATGTAGTGGTGCAATGATAGTCTTGAATCATAGTATAGTTGATAGCCTTTAAGTACCAGCCTTAGACAATATTCAGAGTCTTCTGCAGTTAATATCCGATGATCGTTTTTATCAATCAGCAGAGAAGGGAAGTCATCGTACATATCCTTGTAAAGCTGTGTTCTTGAGCTTAGGCCAGCTCCCCAAAGCATCCCTTTTGAGGTTACATCTCCTGTGTTCTTAGCTTGCGTACCTACTGCATAGCCTTCCTGAACGGCCTTAAACCAATAGGGCAGGATTGAAGTTGTTGCTGCCAAAGCTTGCCCACCTAAGGCGCCGATTCGCATGTTTTTTTCCAGGATATCAAAAGCAGTCTGCACGTAGTCAGCTTTTAGCCAATTGTCATCATCACAGATGATAAAGTACTCATATTTCGCCAGGGCAATTCCTTTCTGAAAAGCAAAGAGCTTTCCTGGAGTATTTTCCAGGGCAAGGTTTAAAGAAACCCGTGGGTTATTATTATGTTGCTCCCATAAGGTTTTTACAACTTCGGATGATCTATCAGTTGACGCGTTGTCGACGACAATCAGCTCCCAATTTAGATCACCGCTTACTTTTTGCGCCGCAAGGTGATCAATTGTTTTGGGAAGTCGTGCTGCTCCATTGAAAGTGCAAAGAATAACAGTGATGCCTTTTTTCATGAATCATTCATTTAGCTATATTTCTGCTTTCTAATTAACTAAACGTTTGTAACTGAATTAGCTTGTTGTATAGTCCATTATGATCTATCAACTCTTGATGAGTACCCTTTTCAATGATCTCTCCCTTGTCAATTACAAGAATAAGATCAGCACCATGAATAGTACTTAATCTATGCGCAATCACAATAGATGTTCTATTTTTAGTCAGTTTATTCAGCGCGTCTTGTACAAGTTTTTCTGATTCAGTATCTAATGCTGATGTTGCCTCGTCAAGTAGCATGATAGGTGGATTTGATAACACCGCTCTGGCAATACATATACGTTGTTTTTGACCACCGGATAACTTATTGCCTCTGTCACCCACATAGGTTTGATAGCCTTCCTCTGATTGTAAAATAAACTCGTGTGCATTCGCTACTCTGGCTGCAGCGATAATCTCTTCTTCAGTTGCATCAGGTTTTCCAAAGGCGATGTTATTATATATAGTATCATTAAATAAGACGGATTCTTGATTTACCAATCCCATTTGTGAGCGGAGGCTTTCAATTGTTACATCCTGATATTTATGTCCATCAATTCTAATAACCCCGGATTTTGGATCGTGAAAACGTGGTATTAGATCCATAAGAGTACTTTTTCCTCCACCGGAAGGTCCAACTAAAGCAACGGTTTTCCCTTTCTCAATAGTTACATTGATGTTCTTTAGTACATCTTTGCTGCCGTAAGAGAATGAAATGTTCTCTAGAACCAAAGATTTATCGAAAGATGAAATGGCTATTGCATCAGGTTTATTTACTTGCTCTGGTTTGGTGTCTATTAGCTCCAGGACACGCTCACCTGCAGCTATTCCGGTGTGAATTCCTGCAAAAGCATCAGTAAGTGCTTTTGCAGGTCGCATTACCTGTGAAAATAATGCAACGTAAGCAATAAATTGTCCGACTGAAAGCGCATCTGGCTGCTTACTCATAATCAATGAGCCGCCATACCAAACTATGAATGTGACCATTACAACGCCTAGAAATTCGGATACTGGTGAGGCTAGTTGCTGTCTCCTTACCATTTTCCTATTTAAATTAGAATAGAAAACATTTTCATTATGGAATTTGTCTTTAATTCTTTCTGATGCATTAAAAGCTTTAATGATTTTTA
Source organism: Pedobacter sp. ASV1-7 (assembly GCF_040203335.1). NCBI lineage: Bacteria > Pseudomonadati > Bacteroidota > Sphingobacteriia > Sphingobacteriales > Sphingobacteriaceae > Pedobacter > Pedobacter sp. ASV1-7. The sequence goes on from NZ_JBEHBV010000001.1 coordinate 302,741, forward strand.
TACCACCTAAGGCTTCATCTAAAAAGCCAATCATCTTAGCAAAAGACTCATGAGACTGTTTAGCCTGGCGCTTGAGTCTTTTTACAATTTTGCTGATAATAAAGGCCGAAATTGGAATCACTAATAATGAGAAAAGTGTAAGTTTTACTGATATCATTAATAGAGCAATAACATAGAAAATAAGTGTTACAGGTTCTTTAAATACTACTTGTAAAGTGTTTGTAACCGTAAATTGAACTACCTGAACATCTGACGACACTTTTGAAATGATATCTCCTTTACGTTCATTGTTAAAATAACCAACATGAAGATTCATCACATTATTAAAAACAGTTTTACGAAGATTAAGTAGGGTATGTACCCTTAAATCTTCCATAGTTCTTTGAGAAAAGTACCTGAAGATGTTAGACAACAGCACTGAAATAAGAATAACTAAACACATATAGCTTAATGTTCTTTCCGGGCCATAATTAACGATGGAATAATCAACAAACTCCTGAAATCTTGCAACAAGATTTAGACTCGAAGAGGCCACGGGAGTGGCCGGTACTTTTTGCTCTCCATCTGACATCATTACACTAAATAATGGTGAAAGAAGGGTAAGGTTTAGTACTCCAAAAAAAACAGCAAGTAGGGTGGTTATGATATATGGTATCGCAAATTTTTCTATTGGTTTTGCGAACGATAGTAATCTAAAATAAATCTTCATTAAAATATATTTATATTTTATCTGTTTAGTGTTATATATGGACAGAATCTAAACGGCAAATGTACGGAAATTTAGCTTTTTATAGTTAGGTCAATAGAATACTGGTTTTTAGTATATTTGCCCTCTATGCACGATGCGAATTCGATAGATGTTGTTATCCCTTCATTCCGATTAGATGAGGAGATACTTTTAAATATTTTTAATCTTCCCAAACCTGAATCTTTTTTAGTAAACTATTATTTAGTTGCGGATAATCCAATAGTGGATATTCCAGAAAAAGTAAAACAATTAGCCATTATCCAAAAGATTAATTTGATTCAAAATGAAGTTAACCTTGGGTTTTCCCGAACAAGGAATAATGGAATCAGATTAGGTAATGGTAAATGGCTCCTGTTATTGGACGATGATATTGTTCCTTCTGAAGGATTACTTCTTGCTTATGCAGATGCAATTTCTAAGAACTCAAATGCAATTGGATTTGCGGGTGTAACCAATTTCCCAGACCCTTTTAATTCACCCACTATGGCGATGGAACTGAATGGGCTTACTGGGCATTTCAAGTCTGCAAAAACAATTGACGAATTGATGTGGGTACCAACCGCTAATGTGATGTTAAACAGAGATAAAATGGATCAAGACCTGTTTAATGAAGACTTAAAAAAGGGCGGTGAAGATATTGAGTTTTTAGTCAGAAATGCGACTTTATTCGGGGAAAGATATATTGCGGTACCTGATGCCATAGTTACTCATCCTTGGTGGAATAATGGAACAATTCAAACTGAAAGGCAATTTCGATATGGAGTTGGTGCTGCTCAGATTGCGGATCTTCCTGTAATAAAAAGTTATACATACCATGATTTTACTAATACATGTGAAACGTTGTTATTGCTTGTTTTAGCACTGCCTTATATGATTTTGAATGGATTGTTCTCTGTCTTTTTTAGCCTTTGTTTAATTGTTCTAATCTCAGAATTTTTAACAAATTGTATTAAGACAGTATTTAAAGTAAAAAAAATTTCTTTTGGACTAGCTGTTAATATGTTCTGGTTAAAAAACTGCTATGAGGTAGGTTATTTATTTGAAAGTATAAAAAGCGGACGATTTACTGGTTTTGCTGAAAGAATAGAAACTAGTTTTTCAAAAAAGAATCCTAGCTGGTTCAGATTGAATAAATGGAAAATTATAAAAACATGTTTAATAGGAATTGGCTTACTAGTTATAAGTGTTTAATGCCATTTTTACATTTTACAGTCCCATTTTTAGCTACTGCCAAATATTTTTTATAGTTCAAGTCCTCGTTATGTCTTGGGTTTATCTTATGATACAAATGAAAGCAGACTGCTTTTAATTTCAACTGTCTTTGTTTGATGCCCAGATTAGTTAATCTCGCAGCAAGTTCTATATCTTCATGACCCCAACCCTCAAGGTCATTGTTGTACCCATTTACAGCAAGGAAATCTTTCTTCCAGAATGAAAAATTGCAGCCACGAAGGTTATTCGATCTGTGCTTGTCTCCCCTAAATAGGAATGATAACATTGGAATGCGGCTTGCGTTAATTTTGCTGCCAACACCTTCGGTTAAGGGGTGAATATTAATATTTTTTGTAGCTATAATCTGCTTTGTCCGGTCATCTGATAACATTGAGCGACTTCCCTTGATATATAAGCCTTTTTTTGCGTCACTGATATGATCTGCAATAAAATTAGGATGCATGATAATATCTCCATCTATTTGAATGATATAATCGCTATCAGCATTAGTTAAGGCTTCATTCATGATAATCGTTTTCCTGAAACCCTTATCTTCATGCCAGAAGTGCTTAATCGGAATACTTGTATTTTTCTTGAAAGCATCTATAACAGATTTTGTACGATCATCAGAACCATCATCTGCAATTAGAATCTCGTTTACTTCTACAGTTTGATGCAAAATGCTTTTAAGTACAAGTTCTAGGGCTTCCGGCCAGTTGTAGGTGGAAATTAGTAGGGATGTAGAATTGGCGGACATGGTTTATAGGTATTGATTGATTCCTTTTTCGCAGTAAACTAATTTTTTTGCTATTGTTTCTTCAAAGAGCTCAGTATTCTTTTCCAGCATTTTCCTGGAGTTTTCTTTATGATACAGGTGGAAAGCAAGGGCGCCAAGTTTTATAAAACGTTTTTGAATTCCTGCGTTCATCATTCTGGCAATAAGTTCTTTGTCTTCCGGACCCCATCCATTAAATAATTCATTATAACCATTTACCTTAATGATATCTTTTCTCCAATAAGCCATGTTACACCCATGTATTTCATAAACTTCATTTCCTTTGTTTTTGTAACTTGTTTCAAATACCGGCCACATCAAAGGGATTCTTAATACACTGAAAACATTTGTTATACCCTTACTAAAAGCATGGAGATTAAACTGTTTCCTTTTCATGATTCCTTTTGTAGTCCTTTCATCAATATAAGCTCTGCTTGCTCTAACAAAGGAATTCTCTTTCGCAAACTTTAAATGATCTTCAATAAAACGTTTATGAATAATAATGTCGCCATCTATTTGAACAATATAATCACTCGTCGCTTTTGCTATTGCCATATTTAAGATAATTGTTTTTCTAAATCCCTTATCCTCATGCCAAACATGTTTTAATGGAATTTTAAATATGGATTGGTATTTCTCTATGATAGATTTTGTACGTTGATCCGAACCATCGTCTGCAATAACGATTTCATCGGGCATACTTGTTTGAGATTTGACACTAAGTAAAATTAGTTCAAGTGCTTCGGGCCAATTGTAGGTAGAAATTAATAAGGTAACAGTACGCATTATTTAACAATCTTATAATTACGATATTCGAATAGTCTTACTCCGGTTAGGTCTTCTATTTTTTGTAAAAGACGTCTTCTAAATGACATCTTTGGTGTTTTTTTGGTGAGATCGTCATCAAAAGTCCAATTAGTAGCCATGATTCTGTCTTGAAGAACTTTTGGGTGAGTACCTTTAAATTTAACCAGACGATCTGCATTTTGCATATCAAAAGCTTCCTGAACAGGGAAGGTTTGTTCAATCCAGTCCTGTGTTTGATAGTACTGATTAAAGTTTCGGACCTTTCCTTGCATTGCTTGCGGTGTTTTTACCCATCCATAATGATAAACATAGGCGTCAATCAGTTTAACATTCAGTTTTCTTTCATTAATCCTGAAACCTTGTGCATCTCTGTAAGAATGAATACCCGGCAGGTTTTTTAAGATACGGATTTCTCGTCTATACCAACGTCTGGACTCCGCATAGTAATCGTAAGAACCATAAAAGTGTGTGTATTTTAAAAGTAAACCTTCTATTTTTTGATCATCCAGGCTATCTCTCATTTCCTGTTTAATCACATCATGGTACTTTTCATGTATGCATTCATCACCTTGTATATAAATCATCCAATTGGTGTCAGGTGAAATTGCTTTAATGGCTTTGTTTGTTTCTTCTGCGAAGGCTTGCCCCCCTACCTGTAGTGAATCATCCCAAATCGTATCGATTATTTTGATTTTATCCGGCGAAATGGATTTGATTAGTTCTGAAGTGTCATCTGTCGAATTACCTAATGCAACAATAAACTCGTCGCACAAGGGTAAAACTGAACGAATAGCTTCGGCTATTGGGTAATCATTTATTATCGCATTTCTGATAAAGGTAAAGCCGGTGACTTTCATTGGAAGGCTTGGTTTTATAGTAGGCATTGTCGATATTGATCAGGTGTTTTTGGAGAAAGCGTTTAATAAATGTTGAATAAAATGTATTTCTTTGTAGCAAAGATAATTTAATTGATGCAAAACGAAGATTCTCTTATAAAAGGAATGCAGGAAGGGAGCTTCACCGCTTTAGCAAGGGTAATTACTCTTGTTGAAAATGATATCCCACCAGCAGCTCAGCTATTAAGGAAGATTTCTGTTGAGAAAATGATTCCAGTGATCGGAATTACAGGGCCTCCAGGTGCAGGTAAAAGCACCTTAGTAAATGCAATTACAAGTCATTTTGTAAATGAAGGTAAAAGAATTGCCATTCTTGCTGTTGACCCGACTTCACCATTTAACTTTGGTTCATTATTGGGAGATAGAATCAGGATGTCTCAGCAATTTAACAACCCTAATGTTTATATCAGATCGCTTGCAACGCGTGGAGCTCTTGGGGGGATTTCAGCAAAAACAATTGAAATTGTGGATGTGATGAAGTCAGCTGGATTCGATCTGATTCTTGTAGAAACAGTGGGCGTTGGGCAATCAGAAGTCGAGATTGCTGGATTGGCCGATAAAACAGTTGTTGTACTTGTGCCTGAGTCTGGAGATGAAATTCAGCATATAAAATCAGGATTGATGGAGGTTGCACAAGGATTTGTCGTGAATAAGGCTGACAGAGAGGGAGCTGATTCGTTTGCTAATAATCTAAAGAAATTGGTTCATCAGCAACATCAGCAGATTCCGATTTTTAAAACTGTAGCAGATAAAAATGAGGGTGTAACAGAGTTGTGTAACTGGCTACTTGAGCCTGTATTAATTGAGAACAAACGCAAATCATTTCTGCTTACGGAAAAGGCATTTAAAATTATCCAGCATAATCGTATGAAAGATGTTGACCGGCAAAGATTGCATGAAGCAATCAGATCAGCGATGGAAAATATTAATTTTAATATCTATCGTTTTACTGATGACTGGACTTGAAATGGTGTCTTTTAGCGATAGATTCTTTGTTGTCTTAAAAACAGGACTTGTTTGTATAACTGATTAGGACAATAATTGTAGTTCTCCTGACGATTTGACGAAAAAAGGAAACATTCATGAAGTGTATTTTGAACACCATTAGATTTAGAGTTTTATTTTTGTAAAGTTTAAAATGATAGGTAATATTTGCTTTAAATGGAATAAAATGGCTTTGAGAGTTACGGATGTGGTTATTTAATGGCAATTTTTGAAGTTTGGAACGGTGTTTGTACAACAGTTTTGAGAATTTAAAAATTTGTTTAATTTTGCTACACAAAAAAATTATACATTTCTTAGATTTGTTTAACCTTAAAAAAGAAAATTATGAATTATTCTACTTTAAAAAAGGGTCTAGCAGCCTCTTTTGTAGCGTTATTAGGAGTTACGACTCTTGCTGAAGCTCAAGAGACTGCATCTTCAGCCAAGGTATTTGGTGGAAGAGGCCAGTACAGAACTTGGTCATTAGGAGTTAACGCAGGTGTTTTATCACCATTTGTTGCTATTGGTGGTACAAACGACTTTAGTAACTTTGATGTTAACTTAGGTTATGGCATCTCATTGAGAAAACAATTAGGTCATGCTTTTGGTTTAGAAGGTAACATTTTCCGTGGTAAAATATCAGGAACTAATAAGGATTACCCTGCAAGACCGATTAAAGAATTCTCTACAGAGCTTGCTTATGCAGCTGATTTAAGAGGTGTTGTTAATGTCGCTACTGTAGATTTTTTACGTCGTGAGAACTCAGTTAACTTTTTTATAACTGCTGGTTACGGTATTGCTGCTTACAATCCAATTGTTGACGGTGTTGACAAAAAAGGTACATTTGGTGATGATGGTGATAAAGATAATATCAAAGAAGCTTACATTCCTGTAGGTGCTGGTATCAAATTTAAAGTGTCTGATCGTGTGTCATTTAACTTAGGTTATACTATGCACTTCATGGATACAGATAACTTAGATGGTACTTGGGCAAATGGATCTTCTAACAAAGATAAATTCTCTTACGGATATGCTGGATTAGAATTCTCATTAGGTTCTAGCTCTAAACCAAACCTTGATTGGGTTAACCCATTAGCTTTAATGTATGATGAATTGAAAGATCCATCTTTACGTAATGAAGTTGAAGCTTTAAAAACTCGTGTATCTGCTGTTGAAAAATCTGTTGAAGATTTGAAAAAAGATAGCGATGGTGACGGTGTAGCTGATCAGTTTGATAAATGCCCAGGTACTCCAGCTGGTACTGCTGTTGATGGTTCAGGATGTCCTCTACCTAAAGCACCAGAGCCTACTGCTTTAAACCAAGGTAACTTAACTGGTTTTGAAACTATCAACTTTGAATTCAACTCTTCAGTTTTAAAAACTGAGTCTTACCCTACTTTAGATAAATTATCTTCAGTATTGCGTGAAAACGGTGGTAAAGTAACTGTTAACGGTTACGCTTCAAGCGAAGGTACTGCTGCATACAACCTGAAATTATCTAAAGACAGAGCTAACTCTGTTAAAACTTACTTAGTTAACTCTGGTGTTAACTCTAGTCAAGTTGTAACTAAAGGATTTGGTGAAGCTAATCCAATTGCTTCTAACGATACTGAAGAAGGTCGTATCCAAAACCGTCGTGTTGAATCAGCTAGAAACTAATTATTTCTAATTTATAATACGAAAAAGAGGGCTTCAGAAATGAGGCCCTCTTTTTTTATTTAATTGCTTCTTATAATTGGAGTGGTTAACTCTTATTCCATACCTTTGTGTTATGTACTTGTTTAGGAAAAAAAATCCCGATAGACCTATTAATACCAATATTAAAATTATGCATATCATAAATGCGATTGCCATTATTATGTTTATAGGCGGGATTCTATGGAAACTAATAAACTACTTATACTCATGAAAAAGATCATTAACACAACCAATGCTCCATCTCCTATTGGACCTTATAATCAAGCTGTATTGGCTGGAGGATTTCTATTCTTGTCTGGACAGATAGCTATCAATCCTGCTTCAGGAGAGTTGGTGCAATCAACCATTGCAGAGGAAACACACCAGGTTATGAGAAATATTAAGTCGGTATTACTTGAGGCCTCTTATGGTTTTGAAGATATTGTTAAAACGACCATTTTTTTGTCTGATATGGATCTTTTTGCAGCAGTTAATGAAGTATATGATTCTTATTTTGAAAAGGATTTTCCTGCTCGTGAAACTGTTGCTGTAAAAGGATTGCCAAAAGGAGTGAATGTGGAGATTTCTGTTACCGCGTTTAAAGGCTAAGTTTTGCCAAAATCTAATTTAAGGTATTTCTTTGCAGGGATTCTCTCATTTGCATTATGGGGCTTTTTTTCTATTCCTTTAAGAAATCTGCAGGCATATCCTTCGGAAGAAATTCTGTATTATCGTATTTTTACTTCTCTTGTTTTCATTTGGATTGCTATTCTTATGTTTAGGAGAAAGTATTTGAAAGCTGATTTGGAATACTTCTCATCTATTGGTGCTAAAGCTAAACGTAATATTTTATATCAACTTGTAGGCTCCACTTTACTTCTTACTTCCAATTGGTATACATATATTTATGCAGTTAACAATGTTAGCTTGCAGTCCGCTGCTTTTGCCTATATGGTTTGTCCTCTAATCACTGCCTTTGGTGGATATTTAATTTTAAAGGAATCCCTATCTCGTTTAAAGTTGATATCTCTTGGAATTGCTTTACTCAGTATTTTACTACTGGCCACTGGTTCATTGGTTGAAGTGATCTGGTCTGTAGTTATTGCTACCTTATATGCATTTTATCTTATTATACAACGTAAGATGCAGCATTTGGATAAACTTAATGTACTGGCGGTACAGATAGGCATAGCTGTATTATTAATGCTGCCATTGTTCCTGATGAAACACGAAGGAATACCTCAGGATATATGGTTTTGGGGTAATATATCTGTAATCGCTGTATTCTTTACCCTTATTCCATTGTTTCTGAGTTTGTATGCTTTAATAGGCATCCCCTCATCAACACTTGGGATAATCATTTATTCTAACCCCATTATTGCTTTTGCTGTTGCTATATTTTATTTTGGTGAAGAAGTTGACGTACATAAATTATTCGCTTATTCACTGCTTCTTATCTCTGTAATTGTATTTAATTGGAGGATAATAAAAGATATCTTTACCTTTAAGAGAAAACCATAAAGATTTGTTTGCTTCTACCTTAGATACTACTATTGAATTTCTAAAGGGCGTAGGCCCTAAGCGTGCAGAACTCTTGCAAAAAGAACTGGGTATCTTTACATATAATCAACTCCTAAATCATTTTCCATTTCGTTATATTGACCGAACGCGGTTCTATAAAATTAATGAGCTAAGCTCTGATCTACCTTATGTACAGATTTTAGGAAGAATTACCAATAAGGAGCAAATTGGAGAAAAGCATAAAAAAAGAATCGTTGCAAGATTAACTGATGAAACAGGCTCAATTGAATTGGTTTGGTTTCAGAGTTTGAAATGGGTTGATGAACACGTAATGAAAGGGAAGGTTTATATCGTATTTGGTAAACCTGCAGTTTTCAATGGGAGTTTTAGTATTTCTCATCCTGAGTTGGAAACATACCCAAGACCATCAACAATGACTGGGAATCTTAGGTTACAACCTGTCTATAATTCTACTGAAAAATTAAAGAAGTTTTTCCTGGATAGTAAGGGGATTCAGAAGTTGCAGACTTTATTAATCGAACAGCATCTTTCTGAAATTCGTGAAACAATCCCTCCTTATATTCTTGAAAAGTACCAAATGATTTCAAGAAGGGAGGCGGTTTTAAATATTCATTTCCCGAAAGATGTAGTCGCCTTAAAGAAAGCAGAGAACAGACTAAAATTTGAAGAGCTGTTTTTTATTCAACTGCAGATGCTGCATAATAAGCAACTTAGAGAGTTAAAGTTTAAGGGGCATCTGTTTCCTATTGTTGGAGAGCATGTAAATACCTTTTATAATGAAGTGCTTCCTTTTGAACTAACAGGTGCACAGAAACGGGTAATCAAAGAGATCAGAGTTGATACTCAGCGTGGAATCCAAATGAACAGATTGGTGCAGGGCGATGTAGGAAGTGGTAAAACCGTGGTAGCATTAATGAGTATGTTGTTAGCTAGTGATAATGGCTATCAGGCTTGTATGATGGCTCCCACAGAGATATTAGCCCGGCAGCACTATGAATCCATTAGTTCGCTATTAAAAGGTCGTCTGGCTAAAGTATCAATTCTTACAGGCAGTACAACAAAAAAACAACGGACTGTTTTACATGCTGAACTGGAAGCAGGAGAAATAGATATTCTGGTTGGAACTCATGCACTGATTGAAGATAAGGTAGTCTTTAAAAACCTCGGTCTGGTTGTGATTGATGAACAGCATCGTTTTGGTGTGGAACAAAGGGCCAAACTGTGGAGAAAGAATACAGTACCCCCACATATACTGGTGATGACGGCAACTCCAATACCGCGAACATTAGCTATGACTTTATATGGTGATTTAGATGTGTCGGTTATTGATGAGCTTCCTGCAGGTAGGAAACCGATTGAAACAAAACACTTATTTGAAGGGCAACGGTTAAGAATGTTTGGCTTTATGAAGCAGGAGATTGCTAAAGGCCGACAGGTTTATGTGGTTTATCCTTTAATCAAGGAGAGCGAAAAGTTGGATCTTTTGCATTTGGAAGCTGGAATTGAGCAGATGGGCTATCAATTTCCAAGGCCAGATTACCAGATTAGTATTGTTCATGGGAAGATGAGCAATGCAGACAAGCAATATGAGATGCAGCAGTTTATTGATGGTAAGAGCCAGATCATGGTAGCAACTACGGTAATTGAGGTTGGTGTGAATGTTCCTAATGCTTCTGTTATGATTATCGAAAATGCAGAACGTTTTGGGCTTTCGCAATTGCACCAGCTAAGAGGAAGAGTTGGGCGTGGAGCGGAGCAGTCGTTTTGTATTTTGATGTCAGGTAATAAATTGAGTGCAGATGGAAGATTACGATTGGAAACGATGGTTAAAACGAATAATGGTTTCGAGATTTCAGAAATAGACCTTAAGTTACGTGGACCTGGTGATATTTCAGGAACACAACAAAGTGGAGTATTAGATTTAAAAATAGCTGACCTTGCAACCGATCAGCGGATTTTACAAGAAGCCCGAAATACAGTAATTGATATTATCTCGGCAGATCCACATCTGGAACTGCCGGAAAATAGTGTGTTGAAAACCTACCTGTCTAAAAGACGGAGTGGCATTGCTTTCGATAAGATTTCTTAATTAATCTTCATCGCTACCAGGTAAAGAGCCAGCTCCTGAGTAGGCCCCTTTACGGATAACAGGCACTCCCAGATGTTTGTACAAATCGTCCAGTTGCATTAAACTTCCATTGGTTAAATTACCCAGGAATATGATTACAATATTCTTTTCAAGATCTCGCACGTAAATGTGTCTGAATCCATGCCACCAACCGGTATGATATACGACCTTTTTACCTTTGTCGCCATCAAATATGCGCCATCCATACCCATAATTGAAATGCCCTTTTACTGGCTTGTTTCGACCTTTGTAAGCTGAGTCAAGACTTTTTTCAGTCAGAAGCCTGCCGTTCCTTAAATATTTGTCGTACAATACCAGATCATGTAATGTGCTGTAAATGCCTTTATCACCCACCGGGCCGTCTAAAAAATTCTGTGCTACAGAATAGCGCCAGGTTCTATCATGACCAATTACATCAACAGGGATTTTTTCATATTCTGATTTAGAATAAACATGTGTATTTTTCATTCCAGCAGGTTTAAATACATGTTCAGCTAAGTATTGTGAATAACGCTGACCTGTAACCTTTTCAATGATTGCACCAAGCACCATGAAATTAGAATTGTTGTAGTGGAAACGATTATTAGGCTTTGTATAAGGATTGGGTTTTCTATCAATAATCACCTGCATTGCTTCCTGATTAGAAACTCCTTTTTTCATATCCCGTTTTTCCTTGCGCCAGATATCGTCAATAAAATAAACATAATTCATCATTCCACTGCGGTGAGATAACAACAATTCTACAGTGATTCCATCATAAGGGAAATCAGGATAGAACTTCTTTACATCATCGGTCAGGTTTAATTTTCCTGCTTCTACTAATTGCATAATGGCAACACCTGTAAAAGTTTTAGTAATTGATGCCAGTTCAAATTCAGAATTTATCTTCAGGCTATCCCGAAGTAGGTAGTTTGCCCACCCTACAGCTTTTTCATATATGATTTTACCGTTTTTGGCAACTAGCATATTTCCATTGAAACCATATTTTTTATGTAGGTTCTGTACAAATCCTGCAATCCATTTGTCACCTTTTGCAGGATTGTAAGCCAGATATAGGCTGTCGGCTTTATCGTCTTCGGGAACTCTTACCTTTTTATCGGCTTCAGCTTTTTTTGCTTTTTCTTCAGTACTTGAACAAGATGAGAGTAACGAGAGGGATAAAATGGTTAGTGATAAGGCTATAGTTAGCTGACGAAACTTCATGAAATATAATACAGGTTAAAAGCCGAAAAATAAGGAAATTTACCCCTTAAAACGTAAAAGAGTTTTAAACATTGTTAGTTTTTCTATTTTCTCTGACTTGTATTCAACATCTGACAATAAAGACATCATTAAAAAGTATAAAAATATTAAGTTTGTACAGATTAAATTTAGAACAAAATGAATTTTAGAACCGAACACGATACGATGGGTGAAGTTCAGGTGCCTGCAGATAAATATTGGGGTGCTCAAACTGAACGTTCAAGAAATAATTTTAAAATTGGTCCTGAGGCTTCAATGCCTAAAGAGATCATTCATGCATTTGGATACTTAAAAAAAGCTGCTGCATTGACCAATGCTGAACTTGGTGTACTAACACAAGATAAGGCCGCCTTAATTGCAAAGGCTTGTGATGAGGTCATAGCCGGAAGTCTGGATGATCAGTTTCCTTTAGTAATCTGGCAGACTGGTTCTGGTACACAAAGCAACATGAATGCAAACGAAGTTATTGCTTATCGTGCTCATGTTTTAAATGGAGGCGCATTAAGTGATGAGAAGAAAGTCTTGCACCCTAATGATGATGTGAATAAGTCTCAATCTTCAAATGATACATATCCAACTGCAATGCACATTGCAGCATATAAACAAGCTGTAGAAGTTACGCTTCCAGGTTTGGAAAAACTATATAAAACGCTTGTCGCAAAATCTGAAGAGTTTGCTGATATCGTTAAGACCGGGCGTACCCACTTTATGGATGCGACACCATTAACGCTTGGGCAGGAATTTTCTGGTTATGCACAACAGGTAGCTAATGGCATAAGGGCGATAAAAAATGCTTTAGTTATGATTAGTGAGTTGGCCTTAGGTGGCACTGCTGTAGGAACAGGTTTAAACACACCTAAAGGTTATGATGTGTTGGTAGCTAAAACAATAGCTGAATTAACAGGTTTGCCTTTTGTAACTGCACCGAATAAGTTCGAGGCTTTAGCTGCACATGATGCAATGGTGGAACTTTCTGGTGCTTACAAACGTATAGCTGTTTCATTAATGAAAGTGGCTAATGATGTAAGGATGTTAAGCTCTGGACCTCGTTCTGGTATTGGTGAGATTATCATTCCAGACAATGAGCCTGGTTCATCTATTATGCCAGGAAAGGTTAATCCTACGCAACCAGAGGCGTTGACTATGGTATGTGCTCAGGTAATTGGAAATGATGTTGCTGTGAGCATAGGTGGTGCGACAGGTCATTTTGAACTGAATGTCTTTAAACCGGTAATGGCAGCGAATGTTTTGCAATCTGGTCGTCTAATTGGAGATGCTTGTGTATCATTTAATGATCATTGTGCTACAGGGATTTTACCAAATCTTCCTGAAATTAAAAAGCATCTTGAAAACTCATTAATGCTGGTTACGGCACTTAATCCACATGTTGGTTATGAGAATGCAGCGAAAATCGCAAAGAAAGCACATAAAGAAAATAAGACTTTAAGAAATGCAGCTATAGAACTAGGGTTACTAACTGGTGAACAATTTGACCAGTGGGTTCGTCCTGAAGATATGGTTGGCAGTTTAAAGTAATAGCTGAATAGAGCACTGTATGGTTATGTTGAGATTGATGGTTTATTTGCTTCTTTTTTTATTTGTGTCAGCGTCATGTAGAAGATTACCGAATGTACAAGGAAAGGGAGAGGCTTTTTTACAAGGGGTATGGAATCAGGACAGTATAGCAAATGCTGTTAACTTGTTAAACTATACGCAACATAAATTTAAGTTTACCTGCGATTCATTTTACGTTGATCTTACCACGCATTCTAAAGTAAACTATTATACTGATTCCTGTTTTAATAATGGAATCTGGAAAGAGTATGCAAAAGGAGTGTATAAAGTTAAGGGTGACAGCTTATTTTTATCAGGTACTTATACTAAGAAAAATTATAAGCAGAAAGTGTCAGGTTGTTACCAGATAGGTAGATATGAAAAGATTTTTTATATCAAATCTTCATCAGCAGATCAATTGAATCTGGAAAGTTTAGGAAACCAGCGGGAGTGCCATCTGGTTCTAAAAGAACATATAATTTGTGAACCTAAGGCGTTATAAAAATAGGCTGTGTCATTGAGTGGTACAGCCTGTTTTTATAAATATTATATAGTCAATGGAAGTAAAGAGAAAAATAATTAAAAGGAGTTATAAAGTTGTACTTACTTTAACAATTGCTTTATATCTACCCCTAAATGCCAGTGCATGGGGGATGCTTGGGCATCGTATAGTCGGACAAATTGCAGAAAAGCACCTGACTGGAAAAGCAGCAAAGGGTGTGAAGTTAGTACTTGGTAACGAGAGTCTGGCGATGGCAAGCAACTGGGGCGATTTTATAAAATCCGATCCGGCATACGATTATCTATATAGCTGGCATTTTGTAAATCTACCTGCGGGTTTAGATAAACAAGGTATATTTGATTTACTGGATACTGAAAAAGAAGCCAATGTTTACAATAAGATTCCCGAGATGATTTCCATCTTAAAGAATAAACAAAGTACGCCTGATCAGAAAAAACTGGCTATGCGTTTGCTTATTCATTTGGTAGGAGACTTAAATCAACCGATGCATACTGGTAGGAAAGAAGATCTGGGTGGAAATAGAGCTTCTGTACTTTGGTTTGGAGAAAAGTCTAACCTGCATAGGGTCTGGGATGAATCGCTGATTGCATATCAACAGTTAAGTTATACAGAATATGCCAATGCCATAAACTTTCCAACGGATAGCCAGTTGAATACCTGGAAAAGTAGTTCATTAAAAGATTTTGTATATGGATCTTACCAGGCTAGTAATCGTATCTATGCAAATATTAAACCTGATGAGAGGTTAAGTTATAAATACAATTTTGATTTTGTAGACCTATTAAATGAGCAACTATTAAAAGGTGGAATTTGTTTGGCAAATATTCTTAACGATATTTATAAATAAAAAAATGAAACCATCATGATTTTTCAAAACACACTTGGGGTGAATAAATCTGATAGCTTCATCACAAATGAAAAACAAATTATATACAGATGAAAATACTAATGGTTTGTCTTGGTAATATTTGTCGCTCGCCACTGGCCGAAGGTATTATGAGGCATCTTGTAAATGATGAAAAGTTAAACTGGGAGATTGCATCTGCCGGCACCGGGGATTGGCATATAAATAAACCTGCTGATCATAGGAGCATTGCGGTAGCCAGGAACTTTGGGTATGACATTTCAAAACAAAGGGCGAGGCACTTTAATACAACAATGTTTGAACTCTATGATCATATCCTGGTAATGGATAAAAATAACCTTAAGGATGTATTAAGTATGGCTGCTGATAATGAGCAACGCAATAAAGTACGATTGTTTTTATCAGATGAAATGGAAGTTACAGATCCTTACTTCGACGACCGCTTGTTTGAACCGGTTTTTTTGAAAATTGAAGAAAGGTGTAAACAATTGATAGAGGATTTTAAATGATCGTTGAAGATGGAGCAGACAGCACCATTTAAGTTATTTATGATGTTGCTTGGTTGTAAGCCTCCGGGTAGGCATATCGAGCAACATGATGTGTTTTTTGCAATAGGTAGATCTATTGTAGAGCTGAAAGATGATATTGCGGCTTTCTGGCCAGAGGCAAAAGGAAAAATACATATTGATGCCTGGAGGGAGGTTACAATGGTGGATGGATACAGTCTCAATATCCTGCCTTCTGAACAAACTTCAGAGGCTGATTCTAATAAATTGTTCTTTATAAACCTTGGAGGCTATAAGAAGGGCGAGTTTGATGAGCTCCATTATAAAATGCTTGTTGTAGCCGATACTTTAGGTGAAGCGAGTAAAAAGGCTAAGGAAACTGCTTTTTATAAACATACAGGTTTTGAGGGTGCAGTTTCTCATATTGATGATAAGTATGGTGTTGATGTCGACGACCTGTTCGATATTGCAGATGTACTTCCCGCTACAGTTAAAAGTAAATTTCGCATACATATAGATTTTTTGAGTAATGGCCATGAAGATGTGTTGCATCTTGGCTATTTGCCTTTAAGTAAGGTCTGATTTTTCTTCGTTTTATTTAGTATACAGCCGTTTGACTAAATTTGTTATATCTTTGTGGGGATGAACAAAATCTGCTTATTAGTAATTAGCCTGTTTTTTTTTAATCTGGCTAAAGGTCAGACCGGGCCTTTTTTGTCCCAGGAAACCCCTCCATATAATGGAGCGGTAAATATTGTTACGTCTAATATAAATGAAGGGGATGTTTATTTTGCTGATGCGGAGAAAAATGAACGAAGGGGTGATTTGAATGATGCAATTACCTTATTTGGAAAGGCAGCATTTGAGTACAATAGTTCAAAAAGGTTCACTCAATATGGTTCTGCCTTATTACGTCTGGCAAATGTCCATTATTTACTATCTCATTATTCGGAAGCAGAACAGGTAACATTAAATGTAGCCTTAAAAAACTATTCAAAAATAGGTAGTAAAATAGGGCAAATGGAATCGTATGCACAGCTTGGTAAAATATATTTTGCATCTGACAAGCTAACCCAATCGTTATGGTTTTATACGCAACAAGGTATATTAGCTAAGCAGATTGGCGATAATAATGCCTATATCGATTCTATATTGGGATTAGCACAAGTAAAAACAAAGAAAAAAGAATATACATTAGCTATCAAAGACATAAATAGGGCGGAGTTGTTAGCGAAATCTTCAAATCTAAGCCGCTTTAAAAATCAGATCAGAGAAGCCAGGGCTCAGATTCCTGCCAAAGCAATGGCTAAAAAATAATATTCAATACAATAAATTGAATATTAAAACAGTTTTTAATATAACTGACACTATAGTAAATTAAAACTTTTAGTATGTTTACAGAAAAGAGACAGTATTATTACTGTCTCTTTTCTGTTTATTTCTGAAATTGGTACCATATTAGTGCTATATATAAAAATGGATTTTAAAATAGTTAAAGAGATGTTGAAAAAGATATTACTGGTAACCTTTACTGCCGCCGTTCTTGCTTGCCATGCTTCCCCAAAACCACAGCCAATGGTACTGGGTATAAGTAATATTGTCCCTGATGAAAAGCAGGCACTCGTATGTAAAGAAATTGTAGCGCTAATTGAGAATTATAATTATAAAAAGATTAAGGTTAATGACTCGATCTCTTCTTTGGTATTAGATAAATATATCAAAGAACTGGATCCTTATAAGAATTATTTCCTTGCTTCTGATATTAAGGAGTTTGAAAAATTCAGATTTACTTTGGATGATGATTTTCGTATCGGAGACCTAAACGCCCCATTTTATATATTCAATGTATATTTAAAAAGATATAATGAGTTCTTAAGTTTTGCTTCTACAGAGATCAAGGCAAAGCAGAATTATAATGCTAACGACACTTATGTTTTTGATAGGGAGAAAATGCCTTGGGCTAAATCTAAAACTGAGTTGGACAACCTTTGGAAAAAAAGAGTTAAATATGACCTTGTAAATCTTAAGATTGCTGGAACAGCAGATGCCAAAAACATTGAAACGTTGACGAAGCGTTATGGAGCTCTTCAAACTCAGACTTCAAAACTAAATAGTCAGGATGTTTTTCAAACTGTTATGGATGCCTTTACAGAGACTATAGATCCGCATACTAACTATTTTAATCCAAGTAATGCGCAGGCTTTTAATGAAGATATGGCCAGATCTTTTGAAGGAATTGGAGCTAAACTTCAACTGGAAAATGAAATATTAAAGATTGCAGAAGTAATCCCTGGAGGGCCTGCTTTTAAAAGTAAGCTTTTAAGTGCTGGAGATAGAATTATTGCTGTAGCACAAGGTAGTGCTGATTTTGAAGATATCATTGGTTGGAGAATTGACAATTCAGTCTCTAAAATTAAGGGGCCAAAAGGGACTAAAGTCCGTTTGAAAATTATCCCAGCTGGAAAAGAGATGTCTTCTAAACCTGTAATTGTTGAGCTGACCCGAGAGAAGATTGTAATGGAAGAACAATCGGCCAAAAAGAAAGTTCAGACAGTTTTATCTGATGGTAAGCCATATAAAATTGGCATAATAACAGTTCCCGCATTTTATGCTGACTTTAAAGCGGCTAATGCCGGCGATCCTAACTATAAGAGTACAACCCGGGATGTCAGATTGTTGATAGATACTCTTAAAAATAAAGATAAGGTAGACGCAATTGTTATGGATCTTCGTGCAAATGGCGGTGGGTCTTTAGTTGAAGCCATCGATCTTACCGGCCTCTTTATAGACAAGGGACCTGTGGTACAAGTAAAAGATCTTAAAGGAGATGTAGAGGTTAGTGAAGATAATAATGCTGGAGTAGTATGGAGTGGCCCTTTAGGCGTAATGGTAGATAGATTAAGTGCATCTGCTTCTGAAATCTTTGCAGGTGCAATTCAGGATTATGGAAGGGGAATTATTATGGGCACACAGACTTATGGTAAAGGAACAGTACAGTCTTCTATTGACATGAACAGGTTGGTTAACCCATCTATTCTTCAAAGATTAGCTGCATTGGTTAACAAGGCAGGTGTAACACTTAAAACGGACAATGGAGTTAAATTAGGACAGATCAATCTGACAATGGCTAAGTTCTATCGTGTAACAGGAAGTAGTACGCAGCATAAAGGCGTAATGCCTGATGTTGAGTTCCCTTCGTTGTATCCAATGGATAAAATAGGTGAAGACACAGAGCCTTCGGCTTTACCTTGGGATGAGGTGAGAAAATCTAATTTTACTCCAGTTGCCAATCTTACTCCAATTAAAGCAGATCTGGTAAGATTGCATAATGAAAGAATGGATAAATCTTTGGATTATAAAATGTTACAAGAAGACCTTGCTGAGGCTAAGAAAAGTGGAGATGATAATTCAATTTCTTTAAATGAAGTTAAGCTGAAAGCTGAAAGAGATAGTGTTGAAGCGAAGAATCTTGCTAAAATAAATACTTTAAGAGCCTCCAGAGGACTTGCTCCAATTAAGAAAGGTGATAAAGTTAAGAAGGAAGAAAACTACGATTTTATACAAGATGAGAGTCTGAAGATTATTGCAGACCTGATGAATCTTACAAAAACTAAAGGGAACGTAGTTGTAAAGACCAAGGCAGAATTTTAATATAGTTAGACATAAAAAAAAGGGCTTAATCGTAAATGATTTCGCCCCTTTTTTTGTGTCGCAATTATTGAACGTCTTATTGCTGTTTTTTGTTGTCTGTAGTTTTTTGCATCTGCATAGCCATCATTTCTTTCATGGTTCTGTTCATGCCTTCAGTGGAACCATCGAGGAAGATCACATTGCCCTCGCTATTCTCAGCAAATTGTTTGATAGATTCTGTCCACATCGTAAATAGAATTACAGAGACGTCCAGGTCAGCAGCTTCCATTTCCTGAGCCGCTTTAGTCATACCATGAGCAACTTCAGCTCTAAATAAAGCGATACCCTGACCCCGGAGTTGTGCTGCTTCACGTTCTGCTGCCGCCGCAATTTTAATAGCATTACCATCAGCTTCTGCACCTTTAGTTTTAGTGATTAATAAAGCCTGACCTTCATTCTCTGCAGCCGCTTTTAAGTTATTAGAAGCTACAACACGGCTCATTGACCTCATAATTTCTTCATCGAATGTAATGTCATTTAATTGCAGATCCTGTAAGTGGTAACCCCATGACTCTAATACCTGGTCAATCTGGTGTTTTACATGCTCCACAATCTCATTGCGTTGTGCTAATACATTCGCTTGCTTTTGGGTGGCTACATAAGCTCTGATTGAACCTTCAATGGTACGGATGAGGGCTTGCATTAAGTTGTTTGAATCAACAAACTTAAACGCTACGTTTTTAATGGTTTCCTCGTCATGGTTGATTACAGAATAAAGCAACATCGCTTTAAAATATACATTTGCCTGATCTTGTGTAACTGCCTGAAAAGATAATTCCACAGATCTGTTTTGTATAGAGATACGGGAATGAATCATTTCTATAAGTGGTATCTTTAAGCTTAAGCCTGGTCTTAACAATCTTCTGTACTTACCAAAAATGGTAATTACTGCAATTGTTCCCTGTTTAACAGTCACAAATGAGCTCAATAAAATTACCAGCAGAATAAAGAGAATTATGTAAGTTGTATACATGATATGTGTTTATGGTTTAAAATATATGTCCTTTAAGATACAAACAATTCTTAATCTTTTACTTTGATTCGATTTGCTTCAGAGAAATCCAAACGATGTCCGGGGAAATCTGTATTCGTTAATAATTTAATTTTATGGAATGCAGCGTTTTCAGGATCCAATTGCAAACGGTTAATCTTATCCTGTTTTACAGAAATAATGTCGGCAAACAGAAAATCTCCTTTACTATTTATTTTAAGTTGTAACAAAGGAGCAATCCCATTCGGGCCTTTCAGGCTAAACATACCATAAGTATTAAAGTTGCCAAGGCTATATGCAATAAACTTGTTTTTATAAACTTCAACAGCTCTTGTTACATGTGGGCCATGACCCAATACGACATCCGCTCCGGCATCAATTACAGCATGTGCAAAAGCATGCACGTCGCCGCGGTTCTCTCCATAAAAGATTTCCTTTCTTTTTGGGACATGTTCATGTTTTGCACCCTCTGCACCGCCATGAAAAGAAACAATCACAATATCAGCCTGAGCCTTTAAACGCATTACTAATTGTTTTGCACTATCTACTTTATTAATAGAAACGGTGTTTTCATTTGGTGCAAAAGCACAGAAAGCGTATTTCACACTGTCCTTTTCAAAAATATTAAAAGGATGTGACTGTAGTCCGGCATATACAATATTTAAAGAATCCAGGATAGCTACCGTTTTGTTTCTTCCGGCAAGGCCAAAATCACCAACATGATTATTTGCTATGCTCAAAACATTAAAGCCTGCACTCTTGATGATGCCAGCATAACGTTCAGGCATTCGGAAAGCAAAGCAGCTATTGCTGTTGGGGTCTTTACATTTAGTCGATTTCCCATTATTTAGAAAGCAACCTTCAAGGTTCCCAAATACAATATCACCTTTTAAAAATGATTCAACCTTTTTAAAACTGTTCACTCCATCATCAGGAGGTAGGTTAGTTTTTTGAGGATAGGCAGATCCAATCATGATATCACCAACTGCTGTAATTGAAAGGGTATCCGGTATTTTAAATTTGGATGTATCGGTTGGTACTTCTTGTGTGATTCTTACTGGTACACTGCCTGCATTATTGGTACAGCTAAGCTGTATAAAGAGGCTTGTGGCAATTAAAAGGGTTGTAATTGGTGATTTCATTTTACGGTAGAGATAAAAAAAGTCCTTCTAAAGCTTAGAAGGACCGGTACTATTAAAGGTTAAATGTTAAGAAGCTATTCCTGGATCAGGTCATCTTTAACCCCGTCTAAAATACGGCCGCCTTTATAAAAATATCTTGAGTAATAAGGTTCATTTAAGTTGCTGATTACTACACCTCGGCTTGATGATGCGTGAGCAAAACGATTATCTCCAAGATAAATACCGATATGCGTAATGCTTCTGCTTTTTATTTTAAAGAATACAAGGTCACCTTCTTTTAGCTCATCTTTAGGTAAAGGATCAACCATACTAAAAATATCACGTGAATTACGTAATATGGTAGTGTTGAAAACTTTATCATAAATTGCTTTTGTGAAAGCAGAACAGTCAATCCCTTTCTGAGTATTTCCACCAAACCTGTAAGGAGTGCCAATCCATTCGTAAATAAATTTATACAACTTTACATTCGATGTTGCATCTACGGCAACACCCATAACTTGAGAAAAGTATTGTGAAGCTAAATTATCAGGGTCTGCTAATTTGTTGGATTCTTTTGTCTTTGTCTGCGCATTGAGTGCCGTAAGGCTGCACAGACCAATTAAAGTAGAAAACAAAAACTTTTTAATCATGTTATACTGTTAAGTTTGGGTATTGAACACTTACACTTAAACGTACACCACTACGGGCTTATTGTTTGGATGGCAAACATATACATTTTACAAATGTTATCCAAATGTGTAAACATTTATATTGAAAGTTATTAACATTTTAACAATTAGCGATTAAAATGTGGTGCCATATAACTTTCTGTTCGCGGGGTTTTATCTGCAACATATGATTGCATTCTAGATGATCCGTTTGCTTTTAATTTGTTAACTTGACAATATGTGCTAATATTGACCTTGTTAGAGGTTATATTATGCTTGTTAAATAATGTAACCATAGTGTTCATTTTACATCAATTACTTCTATATATTGCAATAAAAAAGTAGATTTGCTCTCGTAAAAAAATCAACACCCAAAAAATGAGTGCAGTAGAAATAAATAAAGATACCTATCTGAAGTGGTTTGAGTCGATGTTGCTGATGCGCAAGTTCGAAGAGAAAACCGGTCAACTTTACGGACAACAAAAAATTCGTGGATTTTGTCATTTATATATCGGTCAGGAAGCGGTGGTAGCAGGAGCTATTTCTGCAATGCAGCAAGGAGACTCTATGATTACTACTTATCGTGATCATGCTCATGCACTGGCTTTGGGTGTAAGTGCAGACAGCATCATGGCAGAGATGTATGGCAAGGTAACTGGTTGTTCGAAAGGAAAAGGTGGTTCAATGCACATATTTAGTAAGGAACACCATTTTTATGGTGGACATGGTATTGTTGGCGGACAAATTCCATTGGGAGCTGGTATTGCATTTGCTGAAAAATATAAAGGTACCGATAAAGTAAATATTTGTTACATGGGTGATGGAGCAGTTCGTCAGGGTGCTTTAAATGAAGCATTTAATATGGCTATGCTTTGGAAGCTTCCTGTAGTTTTTGTTTGTGAGAACAACTTTTACGCAATGGGAACTTCTGTAGAGCGTACTACAAACATGACTGATATTTACAAAATAGGTTTAGGGTTTGATATGCCATGTGCTCCTGTTGATGGTATGGATCCGGTTGCTGTTCACAATGCTATGGACGAAGCTATTCAACGTGCAAGATCAGGTGAAGGTCCGACTTTCCTTGAAATGAGAACATACAGATATCGTGGACATTCAATGTCTGACCCTGCTAAATATCGTACAAAAGACGAGTTAGAAGAATATAAAGCTCAGGATCCAATTGAGGCAGTAAGAGAAGTTGTTCTGAAAGAGAAATATGCAGATCAGGCCTGGATTGAAGAAATTGAAGCTAAAGTAAAGGATATTGTTGATCAAGCGGTGAAATTTGCTGAAGAATCTCCATTCCCTGATGCATCAGAATTATATAATGATGTGTATGTGCAACAGGATTATCCATACGTAAAAGATTAATTAAAGAACGCATTTCAATAGATATTATAGAATGGCTGAAATAGTTAGAATGCCCAAAATGAGCGACACCATGACTGAAGGTGTGATGGCTAAATGGCATAAGAAAGTTGGCGATAAAGTTAAGAGTGGCGATGTAATGGCTGAAGTGGAGACCGATAAGGCGACCATGGATTTAGAATCATATTGGGATGGTACCGTTTTATACATTGGTGTAGAAGAAGGTAAAGCTGTTCCTGTTGATGCTATTATTGCTGTTGTAGGTAAGGATGGTGAAGATTATAAAGCTGCTTTAGCTGCTGAAGAAGGTGCTGCAACAGCTCCGGTTACAGAAGAAAAAGTTGCTGAATCAGTAGAGAAACCTGCGGAAAGCAAAACTGAAACTGCTGGTGCTGCTTTATCTGAAGCAGATCTTGAGAAAATGGGCGTTACAGTAGTACGTATGCCTTTGCTAAGTGATACCATGACTGAAGGCGTAATTGCTGAATGGCATAAGAAAGTTGGTGATAAAGTTAAAGATGATGATATCCTGGCTGATGTAGAAACCGATAAGGCTACTATGGAAGTGATGGGTTATGCTGCTGGTACTTTATTACATATAGGTGTAGAAAAAGGTCAGGCTGCTAAAGTAAATGGCATTATCGCTATTGTTGGCCCTGAAGGAACAGATATAAGTGGCATTCTTGCTCAAGGTGATGCTCCGGCTAAACCTGCTGCAGATAAGAGTGCTGATGCTCCAATAGTTGAAAAAGCTGCTGTAGCTAATGAAGAGGCTCCTGTTTCATCTGGTAGTGGCGATCGCGTAAAAGCATCTCCATTAGCAAAAAGAATTGCGAAGGATAAAGGAATTGACCTTGCACAGGTTGCTGGTAGCGCAGATGGTGGTCGTATCATTAAAAAAGATATCGAGAACTTTAAACCTGCCGCTGCTACTGCTCCAGCTGCTGCCGCTCCGGCCCAAAGCGCTGCACCTGTTATTCCTCAATACGTAGGTGAAGAAAGGTTTACTGAGAAACCAGTATCGCAAATGCGTAAGGTGATTGCCAAGCGTTTAGCGGAAAGCTTGTTTACTGCTCCACATTTCTACTTAAATATTAGTATTGATATGGACAATGCAATGACTGCACGTACAGCTATCAATTCAGTATCACCAGTTAAAGTTTCATTCAACGATATCATTATTAAAGCTGTTGCAGTTGCATTAAAACAACATCCAGCGGTTAACTCTTCATGGTTAGGTGATAAAATCCGCTTCAATGAGCACACAAACATAGGTGTAGCAATGGCTGTAGAAGATGGCTTATTGGTTCCTGTGGTTCGTTTTGCGGATGGTAAATCACTATCTCATATCTCTGCAGAAGTTAAAGAATACGGACAAAAAGCAAAAGCTAAAAAGTTACAACCTTCAGATTGGGAAGGTTCTACTTTCACTGTTTCTAACTTAGGTATGTTTGGAATTGATGAGTTTACATCAATTATTAACTCTCCTGATGGTGCAATTTTATCAGTAGGTGCAATACAACAAATACCAGTTGTTAAAAACGGAGCTGTTGTTCCGGGTAATGTGATGAAGTTAAGCCTGGGCTGTGATCACCGTGTGGTTGATGGCGCTACGGGTGCTGCTTTCCTGCAAACTTTAAAAGGATTACTTGAAGAGCCAATTAGATTGTTGGTTTAATCAAAATACATTAAATATATAAAAGGTTGTCTGTGTAAAGCAGACAACCTTTTTTTATGCGTCTTAGTTTTGTACTTTTGCGCTTATGTCAAATATCAAACCTTCTTTAGCAAAAGGAACCAGAGATTTCTCCCCTCAGGAGATGGTAAAACGTAACTTTATTTTTGATACTGTTAAAACGGTTTTCCGTAAATATGGTTATGCCGAAATACAGACCCCGTCAATGGAAAACCTTTCCACACTAACAGGGAAGTATGGGGATGAAGGAGATAAATTGATATTTAAAATTCTGAATAGTGGAGATTACTTATCTAAGGTAAAGCCAGATCTATTGGCCCAAGCTAATTCAAATGCCATGATTTCCTCCATTAGTGAGAAAGCTTTAAGGTATGATTTGACTGTACCTTTTGCGCGTTATGTAGTGATGCATCAGAATGATATTACTCTTCCATTTAAACGTTTCCAGGTGCAGCCGGTTTGGCGTGCCGATAGACCTCAAAAGGGGCGTTACAGAGAGTTTTATCAGTGTGATGTGGATGTAGTAGGTTCTGATAGTTTACTTAACGAGGCTGAGTTTATCTTAATTTATCAGGAGGCTTTAAGTAACCTGGGTTTAAAAGATTTCACCATTAAAATCAATAACCGTAAGATATTATCGGGTATAGCTGAAGTGATTGGTAAACCGGAACTGATTATCGACATGACAGTAGCCATTGATAAACTTGATAAAATTGGTTTGGATGGGGTAACCAAGGAATTGATGGAACGTGGTTTTACTGCTGAGGATATCGATAAGTTAAAACCAGTTATTTTATTAGAAGGTTCTAATGAACAAAAGTTAGCAAGTTTAAAAATGGTACTGGCTACTTCAGTTACTGGATTAACAGGTATATCAGAAATTGAAGCAGTATTTGAATATGTAAAAGAACTGATGAAAGCAGATCAATCATTGAATCCAGATGTAGAATTGGATATTACCCTTGCTCGTGGTTTAAACTATTATACTGGTTGTATTTTTGAGGTTAAAACAAATGAAGCTACTATGGGAAGTATTGGTGGCGGTGGTAGATATGACGACCTTACTGGTATGTTTGGTTTAAAAGGATTAACTGGTGTAGGTGTTTCCTTTGGAGCTGATAGAATTTATGATGTATTGCAGGAATTAAATCTTTTCCCTGAATCTGTCGCTACGGGAACTAAGGTGCTGATCAGTAATTTTGATAAGGAGGCTGAATTATACGCGCTGCCGATCTTACAGCAGTTACGCGTGTCAAATATTGCTGCCGAGTTATATCCGTCATCAGCGAAGCTTAAAAAGCAAATGAGCTATGCAGATGACAAGCATATCCCATATGTAATATTAATTGGAAGTGATGAAATGCAAACTGGGCAGCTTACTTTAAAGAATATGCATAGCGGGGAACAACAAAAGTTATCAGTCGATGAAATTGTGGCAATTTTAAAAGTCGATTAACCAGCTTTATCCATATATCTTTGCAGATTTTTTTTCGCTGTGGTGCTGATTTTGTTTCTAAGGAAGCTAGTCCATCCCAGTAATATCCCTGTCAGGCCAAGGGCTTGACTTGCCCATTGGTAGAAACTGAAGTGATCTCTGTGTTTTACTATTTTTCCATTTTCAATCAAGAATGATGCATTTATATGGTTATGCACTTTTTTGCCTGTAGCAGAAAAAGTATACCATGCGTCCCAAACTGCTGTCGCACCATTTTGATCTCCTTTAATATCCTTAAACTCAAGGCGCATATCTTTCCCATTCTTTATTAACATTGCCCACATAGACTTTACCTCTTGGGAATTTAAATTTGTAAATATGGGGTCGTTAAAACTAGCATTTTCAGCATAGAGGTCTTGCATGGCCTTTACATTTTTATTTTTAAAGCTGGTGTAGAAATGATGAATCAGTTGTTCGTTGCTATTCATAATCTTGGCCTTTTTATTAAATCTACTAAATAGGAAGCAATTAAGGCGTTAATCTTTTGTTTGTAAAATATTATTTACAAATGACAAAAAAAGGTTTTAGAGATGAAACCTTTTGCCATTTTTACTGTCATAATATTAGTTTTTAGTTTTAGGTAAATAAGGGGAGCAATTGTGGCGGTTGCTCCTCTTTTTTTTAAAAAAATCTAAATTTTTCCCCCACCGGCAGTCATTTAAAGGCAATCTTGTAAATCAAATCAATCTACTTTTACAGAATTAATTAGTTTTGTAGTGAATTGGAGAAAAGGAGATTATATATACATCGTATCATTTCGGTTTTATTGCTATGGGTATTTGCCATTGCACTGACTCCTTTTGGAGGATTTCATCATCACGATCATCATACTCACGAACATACTTGTTCCTTAAATAGTAAGAACTGTGGACATAAACTCCATGTTACTACACAAACAGATCACTGTTTAATCTGCGAAGCCCATTTCGAAAAAAATTATACTACTTCAAAATCCTATTTTCGGATTTATCTGATTAGTAGGCCGGTGCAAAAGTTTTATGGCGAAGTAAGTAATTCATATACAAGACTAATCAATCTTGCGCTTCGCGGTCCTCCTGTTGTTTAAATCTCATATCAGGGTGTTACCTGTTAATTCTTAATTATCATTAGGGCGGTTCCATATACATCTATGGGCCGGTCATGTCATTTAAACAATTTTTTTCAAATGAAAAGACCACATCTTTTATTATACATAGCATTGTTTCTGTTTTTTCCATTTATGAGTTCAGCATCAAGTCTTGCTGAGGTACGTGGAAAAGTCATCGATGCATCTACACATAATCCACTAAGTGGAGCAACCATTTACATTACAGATTTAAAAGCTTATACTACGACCAATAATCAAGGTGAATTTATTCTGAAAAATATTCCTTCAAAGGGGAAATTCCTACTAGAAGTACGTTTTGTTGGCTATAAAACCCATTCCGAGGCGATTGATTTGTCTGGACAAACTAGCCTGACCATTTCCTTGTATCCCTCTATAATTGAGAGTGCAGAAGTGGTAATTACTGGATCGCCATTTAGCTCAAAAAATAAAACGAACAGCTTATCAGTTGTTACTATAGGTAAAACGAATTTATTACAATCAGGAGGTTCAAATTTGGTTGAGGCCATTTCAAAAGTCCCTGGGGTATCACAAGTAAGTACCGGAGGAGCAATTTCTAAGCCTATTATTAGGGGATTAGGTTACAATAGGGTCTTAACTATGGTTGATGGTGCAAGAGAAGAATCCCAGCAATGGGGTGATGAGCACGGTATAGAAGTAGATCAATTTGCAGCTGCGAGGGTAGAAATATTAAAGGGGCCTGCAAGTTTACTTTATGGATCCGATGCTCTTGGTGGGGTAATTAATGTAATCGACGATCTTGTTCCTGCTCCAGGAGCACATAATGGAACCTTTAATTCCACATATAGTACTAATAATGGCCTTACTGCTTCTTCCTTGATGTTGCAAGGTAACGATGATGGATTTGTGTATCGTGGCCGTGTATCTTATAAGAATGCATATGGATTTGGTTACAAGGATACTACAGTGCCAAATTCCGGATTTAATGAGCTTAATTTTAATGGCATGCTAGGTTTAAATAAAAGTTGGGGCTACTCCCATCTTACCTTCTCGCGTTTTCATACCAATGTAGGTTTGGTAGAGGATGGGCCAGATCAAAATGGAGATTACCTGAATGAGGATGGTCATGTGATTACGCAGTCTGAAGCCAGGAAGAGGAAGCTTGACCTTCCATATCAGGATATTACGCACTATCGCACTGCATTAAATAGTAATTTCATTTTAGGGCAAGGACAATTGAAAACAGTATTTGCTTATCAAAGTAACATAAGGAAAGAGTTTGAAGAAAGTCTGCAAGAACCGGGTTTAGATTTAAACCTTAAATCCTATACGTATGATGTAAAATATAACTTCCCAAGTTTAGGCCCGTGGCAACCGGCAGTTGGTGTTCAGGGCATGTATCAGAACAATACTAATAGGGGAGATGAATTCTTGATACCTGATTATACAAGTAATAATATTGGTGCTTTTGCTTATCTGAAACGTAGTTTTAATAAAGGAGCTATTAATGCAGGTTTGCGTTACGACTATAAGAAGATGAATGGTGAAGCTTTAAACTTTGAGGGAGAAGAGATTTTTACAAGTTTTAACAATAAGTTTTCTAACCTTTCAGGATCGATGGGTTTTGCTTTTGAAATTGCAAAAGAACTGGTGATAAAGGGAAATGTTGGTTCTGGTTTCAGAGCCCCGAATATTGCGGAGTTAGCATCTAATGGTAGGCATGAAGGAACCTTCCGTTATGAAATTGGGAATAGTAATTTAAAGCAGGAAACCAGTATGCAGGTTGATCTTGGTTTAGAATACACAGGCGAAAATGTAAGTTTCGGCCTAAATGCTTATGCCAATCGTATCTTTAATTATATTTACGCAGGTAATTTTAATGACGAGACAAAACCTTTTGAAAATGAGGATGGGAGTATTGATGTACTGCCCATTTATAGATATGTTCAAACCAATGCTGACCTGCTAGGTGGCGAGGCATCAGTAGATTTTCACTTGATAAAATCTCTGCATTTCGAAAATTCATTCTCTTACACTAAAGGAATTAATCGTGCTACAGACAAGCCCTTACCTTTTATTCCTGCAGCAAGTATCAATAATGAGGTACGTTTCGAGCCAAGTATTAAAGGATTGGAAGATAGCTACATTAAAGTTGGTATAACCAATACCTTTAAACAGGCTAGATTTGATAATTTTGAAACACAAACAAATGGTTATACGCTGTTAGATGCTGGTATTGGAACAAGTATTGCAACTAAGAAAGGATCATTTAACATTTGGATAACGGGTCAAAATCTATTAAATAAAGTATACTACAATCATCTAAGCAGATATAAGCCAGTGGGGATTTATAATCCAGGGCGCAATATTACTTTTGGTATTGCTGTTCCATTTTTATAGGATCTTTATCCTAGAATTAGTCCTTGTTCAGGTATTGAATAGCGATTGAATCACACTATATCTGAACAGGGTGCAAACAGGGTCATTTATATAGTTGTCACCCTGTTATCACCCTCTTATATGTATGTCTTTTCTAAACGGTTTACATCCCTTTACAAATCTTATTTTATATTCTTTTTTTAGATGCTTTAATTGTAATCTTTGGTTTAAATTACACTCTAAATATAAATTATGTGTAAGTTTAGATCTTTCAAAAATCATCATTGATTTAAAAAATACCTATGTTTATTAAAAGAATAACCCTGGCTCTATTTGTAATTTGTACGTCTACTTTAGCAGTATTAGCACAAAAAACAGATACCTTATCTATAACATTAGAGAATGTTCCTTATGCTTATCCGGT
Organism: Pedobacter sp. ASV1-7; assembly: GCF_040203335.1. Classification (NCBI taxonomy): domain Bacteria; kingdom Pseudomonadati; phylum Bacteroidota; class Sphingobacteriia; order Sphingobacteriales; family Sphingobacteriaceae; genus Pedobacter; species Pedobacter sp. ASV1-7. The sequence goes on from NZ_JBEHBV010000001.1 coordinate 333,101, forward strand.
AAAATACTTCCCGATTTCTGTTGAGGGGCAGGATGTGCGGATGGCTTATATGGATGTTGCACCTACTCAATTGTCTAATGGCAGAACAGTAATGCTATTTCATGGTAAAAATTTTGCAGGCTATTACTGGTCAGGAGTAATAAAGTCTTTAACTTCAAGAGGGTTCAGAGTAATTGTACCAGATCAGATTGGTTTTGGGAAATCATCTAAACCTTTTATACATTATAGCTTTCATCAGATGGCAGCATGGAATAAAGCGTTGCTTGATGCTTTAGGTATTCAGAAAGCCAGTGTATTGGGCCATTCAATGGGGGGGATGTTGGCTACAAGATTTGCATTGATGTATCCGGAACATACTGAGAAACTACTGCTTGAGAATCCGATCGGACTTGAGGATTATCGCAGATTTGTACCTTATGTTTCCACGGAGCAGCAGTATTCAAATGAATTGAAAGCTACAGCGGAAAGTGTAAGAAAGTATTACCAGAACTCTTATTTCACGGTATGGAAGCCGGAGTATGAGGAGTTGGTTCGTATTGCTGCTGGAGTTACAAATAGTGCAGATTTTCCAAGAGCAGCAAAGGTTGCAGCGATGACTTATACGATGATATATGAGCAACCAGTTGTTTATGAATTTATCAATGTAAGGGTGCCAACTGTTTTATTTATTGGAAAGGAAGATAAAACGATTGTGGGCAAAGGCTTTTTAAGCCCTGATCAGCAAGCTTTATATGGTCAATACAGGTTTTTAGGGAAGCAAACAGCTACTAAAATTCCAGGCGCTAAAATTATTGAATTTGATGGTTGTGGACACATTCCGCATATTGAAATACCAGCAGAGTTTGGTGTTGCCCTTTTAGGTAGTTTGTAAGCTATTTATTTGCCCGGTCTTGTAAAAAGGTTTTTGACAGGATCTCATATAACTCTGGATGTTTCGCTTTTAATTGTGTTGGTTTTTCGAAAAAATATTCAGACACCACAGCAAAAAACTCAGCTTCATTTGTAATTGCATAAGGATTAATGTCCGATTTGCCATTTTCTATATTCTGCATTTCCTGATGAATCATTTTTACCCAGGGTATGGTGTATTCATGTTTCATTAGGTAGTCTGGTACTCCGTCAATTGAACCATCTGATTTATCCAGCAGATGAACAAATTCATGGATTGCTGTATTTTCTTTATCTGTGGCATTAGAAAATCCGTGGAATAGTGCTGCACGCGATAAGATCATCTGACCATTCATATATCCCTCACCAACCATTCCCAAAATACTTCTCTCGGTACCCTCAAATTGAAAATCTTTGTTAAAAGTGTCGGGGTATAGAAGTACCGTGGATAGATTTTTATACTTCCAATCTTCAAAGCCAAACACTGGTATAATGGCACTGGAAGCAATTAGCATCCTATCTAAAGGTTCAACTATTGTACCGACTCCTTCAATACGCGTATATGATAAAAAAGCAACTATCCTTTGTTCAAATTTTTGTTTATCAGCAGCATTCAGCTGCTGATAATATTGGACATGATTAATTAGCAGGTCGCGTTCCTGGTCGCTGAGTGAAATTATTGCAGCTATTTTGGGCGTACGTGCTCTTAAAATAGTATAAACTATAATTATAAATATTGGAATGAGTAAAATAAGAGTAGTAAGCATTGGCTATGCTTCAAGGATCTCTAATTGCGTTATGATTTGATCTTCTGTAACCGGATAAGGGACATCATTTACGATAGCCTGATAAACAGCTTCAAACAATCCAATATAATTGCCATCTTCAGAGTCTACATAGCTCACTTGAGGATTTCCCTGATCATCTATAATGGTTAGGCGGCCTTTACTTTCAACCGGCTCTATTCCATAAACTGGATTATTAAGTTTCATGCCCTTTAGCAATTGTTCTTCCTGAACATCAGAGCGGCCTTTAACAAAAGAACCCGCAGAGCCATGTAATACAAATGCTTTTTGTGGATCAGCTACCAATAAACTTGAAGTTAGGAAAATATTCAGATCGTTTGGATATGCCAGGTGTATCATGAAATAATCGTCTACCTTAGTATTTTCTCTATGTTTCCCAAGTACTTTATAGAAGGAGATCGGCTTGCCAAACAGGCTGATTGCCTGGTCTAACAGATGAGGCCCAAGATCATACAATAGACCACTTGCCGGATTTGGTTCTTCTTTAAAGGTTTTGGGGCCAATGGCTTTTCTATAGCGGTCGTATCTGTAATGCACTTCATTGATTTGGCCCAATTGTCCACTTTCAACAACTTTTTGAATAGAGGTACAATCACTATCCCATCTTCTGTTATGGTAAATAAAGATCTTTTTTCCTACACTTCTAGCAAGGTCAAATAGTTCTTTTGCTTCTGCTGATGTTGGTGTAAATGGTTTTTCGACCAAAACATGTTTTCCTGCCTGGAGACATTTGCGGGTATAATCAACATGAGTGAAATTTGGTGTGTTCACAATCACGAGCTCTATTATTGGATCTGCAATCAACTCATCAAAACTATCATAGCTTTTTACACCTGGATATTCTTGTGCTGCATTTTTCTGATTACGTTCTAATACTGCATGAAATTTGAATCCGGGGTGTGCATCAATAAATGGTGCATGAAACACTTTTCCCGACATACCAAAGGCCAATAAGCCTGTTACTATTGCTTTCTCCATAGCTCTAAAATTAGCAATAAGGTTTCAATTCTCATTCATTTATTATCACAAAGCTGGACTTCGAAATTGTATCTTTGTACCATGAAGCCTGCAGAAACACATGCAAAATGGAAAGTTTTGCAACAAAAGATAGCACAGGAGTTTGACTCTGATGTTCCTGACTTGAAGGTAGTACTGTTTTTAATTGGTGTACAGGAGCTTGGTAAAGGACCTGGCAAATACAGTAAACGTCAAAAGGAAGAACTCATGCATATTGCTACCTGTCGCTTGTTAAGCGAGATGGGATTCTATGAACTGGAAGGCTTAGATCAGGATGGTTGGCCCCATTGGAAACTGGTAAAACCTGTTCCCTCTTTTGCAATGATGGAACAAGAGTTATTGTTAAAATCTCTTGCCATTCATTATTTCGAAGATATCTACGGATCATAGATACACAAATTGTAAATGTAAAAAGCCCGTGTACTTAGTACAACGGGCTTTTATTTTTATAGGTAGATGTAAGTAAGATGAATTATTTTCCTTGAGCCTTAGCTTCGTTTTTCAATTGGTCATTGGCAACGATAACTACCTCAACTCTACGGTTTGCAGCTCTTCCAGCTTCCGTTGAATTATCTTCGATTGGCTCAGAAAAACCCTTTCCTAAAGTGATCAGACGAGATGCTGGTACACCTTGAGAAACTGCATAAGCTTTAACAGCTGCAGCTCTTCTTTCCGAAAGCCCCATATTGTATGCCTCAGTACCTTTATTGTCAGTATGGCCAATTACTTTAATATCTGTTCCTGGGTATTGGTTAATCGAACTAGCTAATGATTTAACGTTTGTTTTGGCTTGAGCAGTTAAGTCAGATTTATCAAAACCGAATAAAATACCACTATCAAACTTAACAATGATACCTTCTCCCTCACGGATTACCTCTGCATTAGGAATAGCATTTTGTATTTCTGCAGCTTGTTTATCCATCCTTTTACCGATAAAACCACCGGCAGTACCACCAACCGCAGCACCAATAATAGCACCAACAGCAGTATTACCAGCTTTTTTGCCAATAATTGCACCGATGACACCACCCGTAGCAGCACCAATACCTGCTCCTTTTTGTGTTTTTGTTAAACTATCACAACCTTGAAATGCCATCGCACCAAGAGATAATGCTATACTAAATGTTGCTATTTTAAATTTTGAAGTCATCATAATTGTATTCATTTGTTATAAATTCGATTAGTCAAACCTAATGCCAAGATTTTTTGTTTCTGTATAAAAAGCGGTTGATTTGAAAATATGGGATGCGAAATCCTTAAAATGGTTATGATTAATGCGAGAATGACCCAAAACTAAGGTTGTGTGATTTTTGTGTGACTGTTTTTCTAGACACGTTGAGTTTATTCCGAAAAATATTCTTTTAACTCTTCTAATGTATTTTCGTCTTTATTGAAATCTTTTATGATTAATCCCTTTTCTAAAAGAATAATTCTATCACATACATCGGTAACATGGTTCAGATCGTGACTGGATATGATTGTAGTAATTGCCTGTTCGGTTTTTAGTGATCTGATCAATGTGATAAGGCGGATTTGTGTAGTGGGGTCTAAATTGGCAAATGGTTCATCTAGTATCAGTAACTCCGGTTTTTGCATGATGGCAGTGGCTATTCCAATTTTGTTTTGATTACCTTTTGAGAAATCCCGGATGTATTTGCCTCTGTTAACGATTTCTCCATTAAAAAACTCTTCATATTGTTTCAGATAGTCCATTACTTGTGCTGCAGTTAGATTATGTAAACTACCGATAAATATAAAATACTCTTCCGGGGTCAGGTAGTCTATTAAAAAACCCTCATCCAGATAAGAAGCAGTATAGTCTTTCCATGCATCATGGATAGACACATCTTTCCCTTTTGATAATATATGTCCATGAGTAGGTCGGATTAAATCGAGTAGCATTCTGAATAGTGTGGTTTTTCCAGCACCATTATTACCAACAAGACCAATTGTCTCTCCAACATTGATTTTTAAATCACTAATGTCGACAACTGTTCTGTTTCCGTAAACTTTTTTTAAGTCTGAGATTTCTAAGATCATAATTTTTTTATAGGCCTTAATATTTTAAAGTTCTTGAATGTTAACGTTGTCTAAATCCTTCTCCGATTTTATATTTTCTTTTATTCAATTCTTTAACCAGGAATGTTATCCAGAAGTTTCTGGTAGATAAGAAGATTATTCCGACCAAGCCTAAACACGCTATACCCCAATAAGGATGGCCATAATAAGAAAATGGCCAGTAAAACACATACGGTAGCACAAAGTATGGGATTACCATTATAAACTGACTAGCACCCACACCCTGATTATTAAATGCTGCCCGTTTATTTAAGTCTATGGCTTTTGAATTTCTTGTTGCAAAATAAAGAATGATTATGGTACCTATTCCAATATTATATAAATACGTAGCGAGTTGAATGTACAATACTTTCCAGCTGATGAGTCCATAGAGGCAGGTGATTACCATTACAATGGAAGATATTGCTGTGAAGAACAAAAGCTTTGAGGTAATAAAATCCTTAAGGCTGATTTTATTCGCCATCAAACCATCAAAATGTGCTGCCTGCCAGCCAAACATAAACTGCCCATACATAGAAATACTAGTACCTGTCATAAATACTGCAGCAAAAATGATTGAATTTATTCTATCCTGTTCTATTAGATCCTGTCTGTAAAAGATTAAGCCATAAAACAGGAAAAATAGAGTCATGAATAACATAGTACGCGTCCTTTTATGTCTTAAAATAAGTTTAAGCTCCAGTGCTGTTAAGACTCCAACAGGACCAAACCTGTCCAGAAAAGGATAATCTGTACTCATTTTTTTTACCTCGGCAGCACTTAATTCTTCTATGTACATGTTACTTTTTAGGTATGCCTTATTTAGCATCAGGACAAGTATTGCTGCAATGGTAAAAGCAAAACCAGTTATGGGATATAAGGCAATAATTTCGAATACAGTATTTGATATTGCTGAGATAGAAAAGATTTTAAAATATTCCATTGCTGCTAAAGTCGAAATAGCCAGTACAACAAGTAAGATTGCCTTAATACTGAGGGTAGTTAGCCGTTTGATATACATGACCGCATAATTATTAAATATGCAGAGGGATAATATGGTAACGATATACATGACAGCAGCAAAATAACCATGAATATCAGCTATGGCGGTACAGCAAAAGGGAATAAATATAAATAGAGGTAAAATATTAAAAGCAGTAAATGAAGAGCGGATATTTAGAAAATTCACCAGATTGTTTCTTGAGATTTTTAAATGCAGATATGGTGCGACACTCAATGTTGGTAATTCTTGTAATTGCATGCGCATTACAAAATCAACCGCAAAATAGTAAAGTATAAAACCATTAAATACAGAGATGGTATCTTTATCTGGAAAGACTTTTTCAATAATTATTTCCATACTTACGCCAATACCGATAGCCAAAACAAGGAGATATAATACAGCGAGTCCAATAAAAATATTTGCAGCGATACTGCTTCCTTTATTTCTTGAACGCCAGAAAGCTTTCCATTGATGATCTAAAAAGACTGCGAGCATATATTATAGAATTAGTAGTTGTATTTGGTTTTCCAGTTTTTTCTCAGCTGTTCTCTTAGTTTTTCTTCAGCGGGATTACTCCCTGGGTCATACAATTTAGTTCCACTTAATTCCTCTGGCAGGTATTCCTGTGGAGCAAAATTGCCTTCATAACCATGTGAATACTTATAGTCCTTCCCATAACCAATGTTCTTCATCAATTTAGTGGGCGCATTGCGAATATGTAAAGGGACAGGTAAGTTTCCGGTTTGCTTAACCAACATTTGCGCTTTATTTATCGCTTCGTAAGCAGCATTACTTTTTACAGATGAAGCCATATAGGTTACAGCTTGAGATAAAATAATCCTTGATTCAGGAAAGCCGATTACGTTAACAGCCTGAAAGCAATTATTTGCTAATAATAATGCATTTGGATTTGCATTCCCAATATCCTCAGAAGCGAGTATAACCAATCGTCTAGCAATAAACAATGGATCTTCACCGCCTTCAATCATTCGGGCAAGCCAATAAACTGCACCATTAGGGTCACTGCCCCTGATGGACTTTATAAATGCAGAGATGATGTCGTAATGTTGTTCCCCGGCTTTATCGTATAAGGCTAGATTTTGCTGCGCATGAGCTAACACACTTTCATTGGTTAGTGTTATTTTGCTGCCACCTATACCATTGATAGCAATTTCTAAAACATTTAGCAATTTCCTTGCGTCCCCACCAGATAAACGAATTAAAGCCTCATGCTCTTTGATGTTGATTTTCTTTTCTTTAAGAATAACATCTTCTTTAATTGCCGTTTGCAATAGCCCTGATAGGTCTTCTTCATTCAATGCTTTTAAGATGTAAACCTGGCATCGGGATAGTAAAGCTGAGATTACTTCAAAGGATGGGTTCTCAGTAGTAGCGCCGATCAATGTTACTAAGCCCCTTTCTACAGCGCCAAGCAAGCTGTCTTGTTGTGATTTGCTGAAGCGGTGAATCTCATCAATAAATAAAATGGGTAGACCCATAAAGCTGTCTTTAAGTGCCGCTGCTCTATCTATCACATCTCTAATGTCTTTTACTCCAGAGTTAATTGCACTAAGGTTAAAGAAAGGACGGTCTAATGTTTGGGAAATGATATAGGCAAGTGTTGTTTTGCCAACTCCTGGAGGCCCCCAAAAAATCATTGACGGAAGTTGTCCACTTTGTATGGCCTTTCTTAAAACTGCATCAGGTCCTACCAGATGTTGTTGCCCCACATACTCATCCAGATTCTGTGGGCGCATACGTTCGGCTAAAGGAGGGAGGTTTTGCATAAAAGTAAAGATACGCAGAAACCCGTTTATCTTATTCTGCTTTTGGTTTCTTTTTCCAGAATTTGCGTTTTGGTTTTCCTTTAACTGAGCCAGGCTTCTTCTCAGATTTTAATGCGGCTGAGTCTCCCGCTTTCTCAATCGGAGCTTCGCCAATATGTTCTGGTAATGGCATCCTGTCTATCTGTTTCTCTATCAACTTTTCAATAAGAGCCAGTTTGCGTTTATCCCTATGATTAACCAAAGTAATGGCAGTACCTTTAGTCGCCGCTCTTGCTGTACGTCCAATGCGGTGAACATAATCTTCTGCATCATGAGGAACGTCAAAGTTAACGACCAGATCTATGCCCTCTACATCAATACCTCTGCTTAATACATCAGTCCCGATTATGATGGGCAATTGCCTGTTTTTAAATTGTAGTAAGATGGCTTCCCTTTCTTTTTGTCCAAGATCAGAGTGGAAAGATTCTGCTTTTAGGCCCAATTTCCTAAACACTTTGCCAAGATTTTTAACTTTTTCCTTAGTAGAAGCAAAGACTATAATGCTTTTATATTCATCTGTTTTTAGCAGGCTGGTAAGCAATGAGACTTTTTGTTCATCATGAACCATGTATACCTGTTGTGAAATCCCCTCAGCAGGCTTCGAAATAGCAAGGCTGATTTGTTCCGGGTGATGCAACAGGCTCGCAGCAAGCTTTCTGATTTTTGGAGGCATGGTGGCAGAGAACATTACTGTTTGTCTTACTTTTGGCAGGTAACTTACAATTTTCACAATGTCATCGTAAAAACCCATGTCCAACATCCTGTCAGCCTCGTCAAGTACCAGGTGTTGTAATTGATCAAGTTTCAAAACACCGGAAGAAAGATGAGATATCAAGCGTCCCGGTGTGGCGATAATAATATCGACACCCTCACGCATTGATCTTTTTTGCTGTTCATAAGCAATTCCATCACCACCACCGTAAACGGTTAGTGAGCTTATATTTGTGAAATAAGAAAGAGCTTCCACCTGCAGGTCTATCTGCTGTGCAAGCTCTCTTGTTGGTGCTAATATCAATGTGTTATTATGACGCTCTTCCGTTCCTGCAATCATATTCATGATAGGCAGAAGGTATGCCCCTGTTTTTCCTGTTCCCGTCTGTGCACAGGCAATTAAATCTTTCTTAGCTGAGATAAGTGGAATTGCCTGTTGCTGGATTGGAGTTGCATTACGGAACCCCATTGCTAATAACCCTTCTAGTAGTTCAGGGTTAAAATTAAAATCTTTAAAATCCAATATACTTTTATGTTGTTAGTATTTACCCTATAAAAGTAAACTATTTATTTTACTTATTCTTATCTGCGTAACCAAACACCTTTTGTAAGAGAGGAGTAGACCTTGCTCCGAGTTGATCTCGGATTTTAAGTTCTTCTTGTGCAACCTGTATAAACATACCGTCAATAGCTTTTTGTGCTACGTAATCTGACAAATCTGTATTTAGAGGTTTTACCAATGGAAGTTTGTTGTACTGTCCAGTTGCATCCCCCCAATACTTCGTTGCTCCAACTTTTGCTAAACTAGTATTGATTACTGGTTTAAACTTTTCCATCAGCTGTGCTGTAGTTACTCTTTTAAAATAATTGGTTGCAGCATCTTGTTTACCTAATAATATGTTGGTTGCATCAGTAATAGTCATTTGTTTAATTGCAGATACAAAAATAGGCTTTGCTTCTTTTGCTGCATCTTCAGCTGCACGGTTCAGACTCAAAATTACATTGTCGGCAAGTTTGCCCATGCCAATGCTACGAAGTGTCTTTTCTACCTTTTGCGCCTCCGGAGGAAATAGGATTTTTACAGCCATATTTCCCATAAATCCATCTTTTGCTGAAAGCAAATCTGCCCCACGAGATGTGCCTATTTCAAGCGCCTGTTTAATACCTGAAGCAATCTCTAATGTGCTTGGGTTTCCACTTGCTGATGTTCCACTCCCAGTTATTTTTTTAAAGATATCTCCAATTTTCAATTGAGCTTGTGCCGGTAAGTTGATCGCCAGTAAGCAAGCTAGAAAGGTAGTGTAAGCAAGTTTAATGTGTTTCATTTTGTATGCTGGTTATTTTTCGATCGAAGATAGCAAATCTCCGGCCATTAATCTGGCAGATTTTACTAGTTTAATAAATTCAGAACGATAACCTTCTTTATCCTTACCCATTGCTCCCGAAGCTGTTTGTATAACACGCTCAAATGAAGCATTCTGTTTAAAATCTGACTGCCTGATTAACATTCCAAATTCGGCAACACTTGCTGCAAATCGGAAGTTATTACTGGTATTGATAAGAGGAGAAGAACGATCAACAACGGCTTCCTGTATCATTTTGCTGGTATGGCCATTGGGATCTTTATACCTTAGTTTTACAGTTAACATCTCCCTGCTATTGCCATTGGTTTTGGTTTTTTTGTTTTCCTGATATTTTAAATCATCAATAGTACCTGCGAAACTACTTTTAACACCTGTTGGGATTATTTCATATAAAGCAGTTACTGTATGGCCAGAGCCCATTTCTCCAGCGTCTTTTGTGTCGTCATTAAAATCACGGTCTTCCAATAATCTATTTTCATAGCCAACTAAACGGTAAGCCTGTACTTTTTCAGGATTAAATTCAACCTGTAACTTGACATCTTTTGCAATCGTAAACAAGGTGCCGCCAAATTCGTTGATTAACACTTTTCGGGCTTCACTTATGTTATCGATATAGGCATAATTTCCATTGCCTTTGTTGGCCAGTGTTTCCATTTTGCTATCTTTTATATTGCCCATGCCGTAACCAAGTACGGTTAAATAGATACCTGTTTTACGTTTTTCCTCAATCAAAGTTTGCATGTCTTTATCGCTTGAAGCTCCTACATTAAAATCGCCATCTGTAGCAAGAATGACTCTGTTGTTTCCTCCTTTAATAAAGTTTTGTCCAGCCACTTTATATGCAAGTTCAATACCAGCACCACCTGCTGTTGAACCACCTGCACTTAAGGCATTCAAGGCTTCTTTAATTTTTGATTTATCGGAGCCTGCCGTAGCTGGAAGGACTAATCCAGATCTTCCAGCATAAACAACTATAGCTACTTTATCTTTAGCGCGAAGCTGATCGGCCAAAAGTTTAAAAGAAGAAACTAATAAAGGCAGTTTGTTTGGCACATTCATAGAGCCGGAAACATCAATTAGAAATACAAGGTTAGAGGCGGGAAGATTGTCTGTCGCAATTTTCTTGCCCTGCAAGCCGATTTGTACTAGTTTATGCTTTGTGTTCCATGGTGCTGTTGAAATTTCTGTTATAATGTTTACAGGTGCATTTCCTTTGGGTTGTGGATATTCATAATCAAAATAATTGATCATCTCTTCTACCCTTACCGCATCTTTAGGTGGTAATGAGCCATTGTTTATAAAGCGACGTACATTACTATAGGATGCTGCATCAACATCAATGGAAAAAGTTGATAATGGATTTTTGAAGGGGTTTTGGAAGCCGTTTTCTTTAACTGTTGCATAGCTTTCAGTGTTTTGTTGGATATAAATACCCTTATGCACGGAAGACATTCCCCTAATAACTATGTTTTGAGCAGATCTTTGGGCGGGATCTGCTTTTTGCATCTCATATTGTGGTTCCTGACTTTTAATGACCATTTCTTTAAGCCTAAGGTTTGTGGCTTCGAGCTCGATATTTATGATTAATGAGTTGCCGATTTTTATAGTCTGAGTTTTGTAACCGATATAAGTAAACTTAAGTTGGCTATTTTCATTTTCTATGGTTATGCTATATTTTCCATCCTTATCGGTTACTACATGTTTTTTGCTGTTCCTTGTACTGACTTGTACTCCCGGGATGGGGTGTCTGGATATTTTGTCTATAACTGTTCCGGTAATTACTTTCACTGAAGCATGACTTTCCTGGAAGCTCATAAATATGAGTAGAACTAAGGGTAGCAATAATCTTTTCATAATCATTCTGTTTTTCAAATGATGCCTGCTTTGAAGAATTTCCATACCAGTGTCAGAAAATATTTTTATACTTGAGCAGATTATGCCTTAAATACCCATTGAAGTTTATAAAAAATAATAGCGCTAAACAGGAGCAGGATGATGCTGCTTTAATTGCACACTATAAGAGTAGTGGCAATCTGGAGGTATTGGGTACACTTTATAATAAGTATATGCACCTTGTTTTTGGGGTTTGCTTAAATTATTTGAAAGATGAGGAGCAAAGTAAGGATGCGGTAATGCAGATATTTGAGGAGCTTGTACTAAAGCTAAGGGTTCATGAGGTTCAGAATTTTAAAAGTTGGCTTCATGTACTTACGCGCAACCACTGTTTAATGGCATTACGTAAACAATCTAAACATACTACGGTTTCTATAGATGATACTTTTGTGGAAAACACAGATTTTGTGCATCTTGATATTGATGATACAAAAGAGAAGAAGCTAACCGTTATGGAAAAGTGTATGGAAACACTTACGGAAGAGCAGCGCGTGAGCGTTGACTTGTTTTATTTGCAGGAAAAATGCTATAAGGAAGTTGCAGATATCACAGGTTATGAGTTGTTGAAAGTGAAGAGTTATATTCAGAACGGAAAAAGAAATCTTAAAATTTGTATAGAAAAGAATAACGGTGAATAAAGATTGGTTAGATATAGACGTTTTAGAGGATTACCTTGATGGTAAACTTGATGCAAAAACCATGAATAGAGTTGAGCGTGAAGCTTTAGAAGATCCTTTTGTCGCAGAAGCCTTAGCGGGTTTAAGTGCATCGCCAAAACGCTCTTTGCAGTCTATTTCTTTACTTCAGAAGCAATTGCATGAAAGGGTTGCTGAACATAAGAATTTTAAGAAGACTTCCGTAATTACCTGGCAGCGCTTAAGTATTGCTGCTGCTGCTGCGGTTATGTTTGTAGCAGTTAGTGTGATGTTCTGGATGAAAGAAAATAACTATCAGAAAGAGTTGGCTGGCAGGGCTAAAAAGGTTGATGTGACTATTGCGCCCGTTACACCAGAAGTTGTGCCTCCTGCTGTTCAATCTGCACCAGTTATAGCTAGTGAATCTGCTGATGAAATAAGAGAAAAGGAAATTGAAAAAGCTGTTAAAGTGGCAAAAACGAACAGTTATGCTGCACGGGTTAAACCAAGGGCAAGCTTGCCCCCTGCGGCTGCGGATCAGCTAAACGAAACTGTTGTTTCTGTTGATCCAGTCAAACGCAAGGCTTTTGTTGAGTCATTGTCTGTTGCAGCAGCACCATTACAAACAAGAAGTATAGATTCTTTAACTTTGAATGAAGTAGTAGTTGTAGGATATGGTGCACAAAAAAAAGTGAGTATTACAGATAGTTCCAGAGTTAATGCCGCGCTTTCAGGACGAGTTGCCGGTGTGATGATTAGAGGGTCGGCTAGTAAGGTTAACAAAGGGCCATTGATCTCAAACCCTATTGGTGGATGGGATAAATTATGGACTTACATTGACAAGAATAATGCTTTTAAAAACGAAGAATTATCAGGACAATTTGTTCAGTTGGAATTTAAAATAGGGAAAGACGGATCTCCGGAGGACATAAAAATATTGAAATCTGCTGATCAAAAGTATGTACAAGAAGCCATCAGGTTACTTTTAAATGGGCCTAAATGGGAACAGCCAACAAAAGAAAATAGCAAGATGACCTTTAAAATAGACTTTTAACAGAACGGCCTGTTTCATCATCATGAAACAGGCCGTTCTGTGTTATACTATCTTAAATTCTTAAAAGAAAAGGTGGATTACACTGAATAAGATTGCGGCAAGTGTTGCAGAAACAGGGATCGTTAAAACCCATGCCCAAAGCAAACTTACTGTTACTCCCCAGCGAACTGCTGAAACCCTTTTTAATAAACCAACACCAACAATAGAACCTGTAATGGTATGGGTTGTAGAAACCGGGATACCAAAGTGTTCTGTGATACCTAAGGTTACAGCACCAGCAGTCTCGGCAGCAACGCCTTCAAATGCATTTACTTTAGTGATTTTTGATCCCATTGTTTTGACAATTTTCCATCCTCCACTCATTGTTCCTAGGGCAATAGCCGCATAACAAGTAAGAGGAATCCATTCAGGCATTGTATCTCCAGAGTTCAATACATTACCGGCAACCATGGCTACATAAATGATACCCATAACTTTTTGAGCGTCATTACCACCATGTGTAAAACTCAATGCAGCAGATGAAATTAGCTGAAGGCGTTTAAACCATTTCTCCGCCACTGATGGCCTGGCATTTTTTGAAATATGTAAGATTATAATGGATATGATTACTGATATGATCATACCTATTACGGGTGCAAGTACAATAAATGCCACAACCTTTAGAATTGGAGCAAAATTAATGGCCGACATTACATCGGCACCCATAGAAAATGCTTTTGCCATTCCTGCTCCTGCAAAACCGCCTATTAGCGTGTGAGAAGAACTGGAAGGAATACCAAACCACCAGGTAAATAAGTTCCAGGCAATAGCTGCAAGGAGTCCTGAAAGGATTACTTCAAGTGTAATAAAGTTTTCTACTACAGTTTTAGCAATGGTATTGGCAACTTTGTGATCTGTAAAATAAAAATATGCTGCGAAGTTGAATACTGCAGCCCATAATACCGCCTGAAATGGTGATAGTACCTTTGTAGATACAATGGTTGCAATAGAGTTTGCAGCGTCATGAAAGCCGTTTATGTAATCGAAGGCAATGGCCAGGAAGATCACAACGACCAATAAAGTAGTTACCATTTTTTTGAAGGTTTAAGCATTCTTTACCAAAATAGATTCCAGCACATTCGCCGCATCTTCACATTTGTCTGTAGCCGTTTCTAAGGTTTGGAGCACTTCCTTTTGTTTAATCAATTCAATGGCATTTGTTTCAAACTCGAACAAACGGGCAATAGCAAGGTTGCAAACATAATCTGCCTGATTTTCTCCACTGTTGATGCGTACACATGCATCAGCAATAACGCGAATATTTTTAAAGCTTCTTAATTCTTTAATAGCTTTTTCAAGATCTGTACACATTTCTACCAATAGCTCAGCAAGTTTAATCATTGCGTCTCCAATGATAGTTACATTATAAAGTTCTATGTTGCTGGCTGATGCATGAATGTAATCTGCAATATCATCAACTGCAGTAGCTAATGCATGGATATCTTCCCTGTCGAAAGGGGTGATGAAGTTTTTGCTTAGTTCAAGGAAAATAGAATGGGTAATGTCGTCGCCAACATGCTCCAGGCGTTCTATTTCTTTAATGTGTTCTTTTCTTTTTTCCAGGTCTGTTGCACTTAACGCAAGCAATAAGGCCTGAGAAATCTTTAAAGCGTTACTTCCTGCCTGCTCAAATAAGGGCTGGAACTTTTTATCTTTCGGTGTGAAGAACTTAAAAATGCTGTTCATATTGATTTAAAATATGGTACAAAAGTATGAGTGTAATGTTAACTTAGTGTTAAGTGTTAAGTTATTTTTACAAATACATCTGACTGTTAGCCAATCTTTTCAAGTGTAAAGGCAAAAGTAGTACCGATTTGTAATGTACTTCTTACTGATATAATTTGCTCATGAGCTTCTAGAATGTGCTTTACAATGGCCAGACCGAGCCCTGTTCCGCCTTCTTGTCTTGATCTATGTGAATCTATTCTATAAAAGCGTTCAAATAAACGGGCGAGGTGTTTTTCATCGATTCCGATACCATCATCTGTTACTTCTATCAGGTATTGATCATGTAATTCGAATATTTTTATGGCAGTCGACCCATTTTCCTTCCCATATTTTAAGGAATTATGAATCAGATTGATCAAAACCTGTCTGATTTTTTCACGATCTGCTCGTACGAATGCAGGATGTGTATACTTATCCTTGAATGAAAGTTTGATATGCTTCTTGTTAGCTGTATCTTCAAGGCCTTCCATCACCTCCCGGGCCAGTGGTACAAAATCAAAACGCTCATAGTTAATAGGTACCTCTCCGGTTTCTAACTTTGAGATAGAGTCGAGATCGTTAATGAGATAGCTTAATCGCTCTACATTCTTATCTGCTTTGTCTAAGAATTTGGCGGCCATTTCCGGATCTTCCTTCAAACAATCCTGAATAGTTTCTATGTATCCTTGAATGGCAAATAAGGGGGTTTTAAACTCATGTGAAACGTTCGAAAGGAATTCTCTTCTGAACTTTTCTTGTTTTTTTAGTTCTTCGATCTCTCTTTTCTTTGCTCCTGCCCATTCTTTTACTTCCTGTTCAACGTCATTAATTGGATCAGAGCTTACATATTCACCCAAAGCATCTTTAAGATCTTTACCAAGTTTTAGATTATGAATCATTTTATAAATCAAGACAATTTTCGAATAGATATACTTCTCAAGTAAATAATAAAATACAATGAAACTAGTGATGAAAGTAACTGCAAAAGATACCAGCATATAATACCAGTTTTGCTGGAAATAATAATTAACCAGACCGATAGAGAGACCCACTGCGAAAGCAGCAATTAATACTAAAACACTTAATTTCATTCCTATAAATTTAAAGCACAATCATATGCTTGCCTGAGGAGCAATTTACAAGATAAAATTTTTATAAACCCATCTTTTCAGTAAGATATTTCCAATATCTTTTTGGCACATGCTGTACATGTAGTTTTGTGTTTTTTCGCGCGGCAATATTAGTACTTTTGAAATAGTCTTTCCATAATGTCGCATACAGTTTTTCATTGTCAGCCTGAATACTTGCTGTTGGGATTTGAAGTCTTTTTTCTTCATCATGGTTAAGGCTTACTTCTTCCACTCTATTAAGGTCGTAATATAAGCCATAATGTCTGGTAAGGTCATAAATTAGCCATTTTTGATCTGCATACCGGTCTCTAAAATGGTTCATGATTAGAGGTAACACATTAAAATCCGGATCTATACCACAGTAAAAAATACCATTTTCGGCATGCTGAAACCTTATAAAAGCTTCCATTCTATGCTTTTCCCTTTCTACTTTTCTGGAAATTTGGGAGATGGAAAGTACGAAAGGGTTTCCATAATTGAAGGTTGCTCCATTAGGATTTAAGAAAATATAACAGCAAAATTCAAACAAGTGTTGATAGGCTTCTGTAGACTCTGAAAGAAATGTACAGTAAAAACGCCTCATCCAATTTTTATCTAATTTCTTTTGAAGTCCTTTCCATACTCTATCTGCCTTGCTACTGTCGTTGTATATTTTTAGTACTGGTCTGAAGACATCTGGTTGATGATGCTTTTCTAATTGAATTGAGATTCTTCCTGGTTTTCGTTCAAACCATTCGAATACAGCACAAAGAAGACTTTCTAGACTTCCATCGATTAAGTAAATCATTTTTCTTTAAAACAAGTTCAATTGTTGAGTATCGTTTTTTAGATATTTGCTCTGGCTTTCTGCTAATATGAATGATTTGATCTGAGTACCTTGATAGTCTTTAAGTTGGTACGGAGTATCTGAGCACCTGATAAAGTGCTTTGCTCTATTGTAAGCAACTCCAATTTTCTTGAGCTGATCAATCCTTAGTTTTCCGAACTTTCTTGCTTGCACTATCTTCTTGGCTGACTCCACTCCGATACCTGGAATCCTCAGGATCATTTTATAGGCAGCAATATTGATGTCGACAGGGAAGAATTGCAAGTTCCTAAGTGCCCAGCTAAGTTTTGGGTCTATGTCTGCATCTAATTGTGGGTTCGCATCATTTAATAGTTCATTGACATGGAAACCATAAAATCGCATTAGCCAATCGGTTTGATAAAGTCGGTTTTCACGAACGAGGGGAGGTTGACTACCAATCATAGGTAGGCGGTTATCATTACTTATAGGAATATACCCCGAATAATAAACCCTTTTCAGTGAGAAATTCTTATAAAATACATCTGCCATTTGCATAATATCTTTATCTGTTTCAGGTGTGGCGCCTATAACCATTTGCGTACTTTGTCCAGCCGGGACAAACTTTGGTATGCTTTTGATTAGTTTTTTCTCATCCTTTAATTGTATGATCTGATTTTGAATAAGTGCTAATGGTCGTTTCACATCTTCATGACTCTTTTCAGGCGCAAGTAGTTTTAATCCGCTTTCTGTAGGCATCTCAAGGTTAATACTCATTCTATCTGCATATAATCCTGCTTCTCTAATCAAGTCTTCACTAGCACCTGGAATAGTTTTTAGATGAATATATCCATTGAAACGTTCTTCGAGTCTCAATTTTTTAACCACTTTCAACAGACGTTCCATGGTAAAGTCTGCATTTTTAAAGATTCCGGAGCTTAGAAAAAGACCTTCGATGAAATTCCTTCTGTAAAAATTTATAGTTAATGAAACAACTTCTTCTACTGTAAAGGCAGCACGTTCTATATCATTACTTTTTCTGGATACACAGAAAGCACAGTCATAAATGCAATGATTAGTTAGTAAGATCTTTAATAAAGAAACGCATCGTCCATCTTCTGTATAAGTATGGCAGATTCCCGAAGCATGACTATTGCCAAGTCCTTTGTTGTCATTTTTTCTCGTTCCTCCACTTGATGAACACGAGACATCATATTTGGCCGCATCCGCAAGGATGTTTAGCTTCTCTCTAATCCGCTCCGACATATTAGCATATTTTACTAACAAATGTAGTAAAATATGCTAAATAATTTAGTTTAAAAATAAAGAGTTAAACCTCTAAATAAAACTGGTCTAGGTAAGTAAGCATGAAATCATGGCGCTGTTTTGCTATTTTTCTACCTTCGTCAGTCTTCATCAAATCTTTAAGTAGCAACAGCTTTTCATAGAAATGATTGATTGTGGGCGAGGTTGAGTTTTTATATTCTTCCTTTGTCATGTTTAACTGTGGCTTTATTTCAGGATCATAAAGTATCCTGTTTTTGTACCCTCCGTAAGTAAAGGCTCTGGCAATACCAATTGCACCAATCGCGTCCAGTCTGTCAGCGTCCTGGACCACATCCAGTTCTTTAGATTGAAACGTAATCAGACCTAAACTACTTTTGTAGCTTAGGTTCCTAATGATTTGTTGTACATGTTCAGTGATTTGAGGGGCGATATCAAGTGTGCTTAAAAACTCTCCTGCTACTCTTGGGCCTATTTCCTCATCTCCATTATTAAACTTTGCGTCTGCAATATCATGAAGTAGTGCTGCAAGTGCGACTACCAGATCATCTGCTTGTTCAATCTTATTAATTGCAATTGCATTTTTATAAACACGGTCTATATGGAACCAGTCGTGGCCAGCTTCAGCATCTGACAAGGTTTCTTTAACAAATTGTATGGTGCGGTCAATGATTTGATTCATCGCAATTAGTTCTTATTCGGTATGCTTAACAGGTCTTTCATTTTCCGGTCTTCTGCTGCCATCGTACAATTCATATTCTAACATGCGGCAATCCAATTTGCCATTATAAAATTCTATTTTACGTGCAGCTTTCAATCCGATTTTTTTAGCCAGATCAGGATTTCCGGTAAAGATGTATCCGAAATAACCTTTACAATGTTGCTTCATGAAGTCACCCATACGTTTATATGTGGCTTCCAATTTAGAATGCACTCCTAAACGTTCTCCGTATTCAGGATTAAAGACCACGACACCATTCCCAGTATCGGGTACTTGTGTGTCGGCAAAATCGCATACCTCAAAAGTAATTAAGGTATCTACTCCAGCTGTTTTGGCATTTCTTCTGCTTACCTCTACTGCATCTTCAGATAAATCTGTTGCAATGATCTGCAGGTTCACGTTTTTAATAACCTGATCTTTTAGAATTCTGCGTTCTGAGAAAAATACCTGTTCATCGTAGCCCATAATATGCATAAAGCCATAATTCATGCGGAATAAACCCGGACGACGATTTGTAGCAATTAAAGCAGCTTCTATAGCCAGTGTTCCAGAACCGCACATCGGATTTACAAATGGTGACTTCTGATCCCATTTGGTACTCAGTACTACTGATGCAGCTAAAGCTTCTAGCATTGGGGCCTTTCCTGGAATTTTACGGTAACCATGTTTGGCCAGCGTTTCTCCTGAAGTATCAATAAATATATCTGCTTCGCTATCTTTCCAGTATAAGTGAATTACTGCTTTGTTTGCATCGGAACCAGAATTAGGACGAATGCCTTTCTTTTCCTTGATTCTGTCAACAATAGCATCCTTTACCTTTAGGTTTGCAAACAGTGGAGTGGTAATGGTTGGATTATCCACATTTGATGTTACTGAGAAATAACCAGAAAAATCAATCAGCTCTTCCCATGGCATTTCTACCATTTCCTTGTATAATTCCTCCGGGTTACTTGCCTTGAAGCTTTTCAGGCAATATAATATCTGACTGGCGCATCTTAAGTTCAGATTTAGCTTGATGCATTCTGTTAAGGTGATGTTCAGTTCCAGACCCGTTGGGAAATCCCTTACGATTTCATAGCCAAGGTCTTCTACCTCTTTTATCAGGTAAGCAGACAGGCGCTTGTTACAGGTTATAATAACCTTATTTTTTGTGTGGAAAACTTGCATAATTTATTGTGCGAAGTTATCAATAAAAATATAGAGATTTGAACTTCGTAGTAGAATAAAAGAGTATTTGTTATGGAATTAAAAGGAAAAGTGCATGAAATCGGTGCATTACAGCAGGTGAGTGAGACTTTCAAGAAAAGAGACCTGATTATAGAATATGCAGAAAACCCTACTTATCCTGAATACATCAGGTTTGAGGCTTTACAAGATAAAACAGCTTTATTTGACAGCTTAAAACAAGGTGATGATGTAGAGGTTTCATTCAACTTACGTGGTCGTCCGTGGACAGATAAAACCGGAAAGACATCTTATTTTAACAGTTTAGTAGTATGGCGTATTAATGCGTTAACACCAGGCGCAGCCGCAGCATCTACTCCAGCATATGCACCACCAGCTGATTTAAACAGCGCACCAGGTGAGGAAGATGATCTTCCTTTTTAAGAGCTTTTTTAAAGTAAACAATTTACAGATTATGCCGGAAATATCTTCCGGCATTTTTTTTTGATTAAATAGCTGATCATCAGCGTTTTGTTTGGCTGGGCTCTATGGCTTTTATGAGTCTCATACGAGTCTCCTATGAGTATTGTATGACTTTGTATGACCTGGGGTCATTTAAAAGGCTATTCAGAAGCTGTTTTTATACAGCTATATTATACTATTGATGCATTATTAAATTAAGTATTTATTCAGGAGCTCAATTAGCTTTGCCAACCCTGCTCCAGATTTCGTAGATCTTTGCTCCTTTGCTGCTTAAACCACTATGGTGCCAGTCGCCATTTTCCAGCTTTCCATCAAAACTTAGAGAAGCACCAACGCGACTATTGTCTCTGGAAAAGAATTCAATGTTTTCGGTGTATTTGCCATCCTTAAAAGTATAACTGCCACCTCCGGTTCCAGAAAATTGTTTTTTTGCAGGATCTATTGCTACCCATTGAAATTTGGTTCCGGTTAGCAATTTGTATGTTTGTCTTGTTCCGGTTTGATGTATAGCTGTTATCTTGCCATTTTGCATACGACCCGTGATGCGCCAAACGCCAGCAAGTTCCGCTTGCCCATTATCTACCCGTTGAAAATCTGCTTCGCCTTGAGGCACTGAAAGGGAAAGTTGGCTCGATGTAACTGAAAATGGGATTTCTTTAATACTATCCACTCCGGTTGAATCTATGCTGTCGAACAATGCTTTTGTAATAATAGACTTGCCCTTTACCTCATAATGACCACCATCAGTTCCTATAAATTGATTTCCTTGTTGAACAGTATGAAAATAGAAACCATCCTGGAAGAAAAGATGATGACGCTTTTCGCCTTCATTAAATTCCCAGGATCCATTTAGCATTGTAGCTGTTTGTGCTTTCAGGTTACCAAAAGCTGTGCTCAATGTAAGTATGCAGATTAAAAGGATTTTCATATTTTTTTAGATAAGTGTTTGATTACTATTGCCAATAGGTCTAATAAATATAGTGATTTTGCTTCATAACCGTGTTAAATTTTGTTAAATAAGGAAGCTTTGTGTGAATGCTTCTTTATTTTTGAGTATTCTATAATGAAGAAAAGAAGCCTTTGGTTAATTACCGGACTAATGACTGTAGCTTTGCTAGGGGTGTTTGTAATGCAATTGTATTACATCAGGGAAGCCTATTATCTAAAATCTCAGCTTTTTGAACAGGATGTAAAACAAGCTCTGAATGCGGTGGCGAGTAAGGTGCAAAAACGTTATGCAGCTGTGCATATTACAAAAAAGGACTATGAAATCAGGAAAGAACGAGAACAGGACTTTAGAGGTAAAGCGCAACAGATTGTCGATTTTAAAGAGAAATACAAAGAACAGGAGGCTAAGCGTAAATTAGATCAGCAGAGACGAATTGTTGCTGACCTGAACATGCGTGATAGCATAGTAAGGCGTACCTTTCTAAAACCAGAGTTAATCAGTGAGGAGGTTTATCAGGAAATATCCAATCCTGGAAGTAAAGGAAATTCATCATTGCAGGTTCAGGTTGACTTTGGTGTTGATGCTTTTGGAAATGTAAGTGGAAATGTAAATCAGACGGTGATATCTAGAAAGACAGCAACGTTTTCTATGACACCAGGGCGGATTCCTGATAGCATCAGGTATCTGGCTGTAAATCCCAGAACACTAAATCCGATGACTGTTTCTATTGAGCGTGTTGCTCCAGAAACTGCATTGAAATTTAAAATGGAAGACCAGATTGCAGAACAGAAGTATAAAGTAGGTCTTAATGAATTGATGAAAGATACACTAGCCCTGGAAGGAAAAGACTTAAATTATCTCGAGGATATAGCAAAAGAGATGCGGCAGGTTTATGTTCCGATTAATCAGCGTGTTTCCAGAGCGTCGTTGGATACATTGATTAAAAAGGAATTACAGAATCAGAATGTAAATTCGACTTACGATTTTTGGTTAAAACTGGCTAATAAGGATTCAGTGCTTTATCATAGAGCATCAAATCAATCCGAAGAATTGTTGCCTCAGAATACTTACCGTACAACTTTGTTTAGTAATGAGATTTTCCGTGATCCTGGAATGCTTTACTTATATTTCCCTAATAAAAACTCTTTAATTTTAAGTAATATGTGGGCTACCATGGCTTCATCGGCGGCTCTATTGTTGGTGTTGATTTTTATTTTTGCTTATACTATTTATGCAATACTTAAGCAAAAGAAGATCTCTGAAATGAAGAATGACTTCATTAATAACATGACACATGAATTTAAAACGCCTGTAGCAACCATTATGATTGCAAGTGAGGCTTTAAAAGATCCTGAAATTGCTGAAGATAAGAATAGGATCAGTCGGCTTGCGGGGATTATATATGATGAGAATGTCCGATTGGGAAATCATATAGAACGTGTTTTAAGTATTGCAAGCTTAGAGAAAAAGGAATTGAAACTGGAGCATAAAGATGTAAATATTCATGACTTAATTACTGCTGTTGTAGATAGCATGAGCTTGCAGTTACAAAAGAAAAATGCAAAAGTAAGCTTGAATCTGAATGCTGTACATCCGCTTGTGTATGGAGATGAATTGCATTTATCTAATGTTTTTTATAATCTGATAGATAATGCTAACAAGTATAGTGTAGAAAACCCTGATATTACGATTGAAACCAGAAGTACTGAAAAGGCTTTGGTTGTAGATATTTCCGATAAGGGAATTGGAATGACTAAAGAGCACTCAAAACGTATATTTGATCAGTTTTACCGTGTTCCAACAGGGAATCTACATGATGTAAAGGGCTTTGGTCTGGGTTTAAATTATGTTCAGGATATTGTTGAGCAAATGAATGGAACAATAAAAGTACATAGTGAAAAAGATAAAGGGACTAAGTTTGAAATAAGTTTACCACTAAACCATAACTGATGAAAAAAATTCTATTGGTCGAAGACGATCCTAACCTTGGATTACTTTTGCAAGATTACCTTCAATTAAAAGGGAAATTTGAAGTAGTGTTATGCACCGATGGAGAAGAGGGTTTGAAAGCATTTAGCAGACAAAGTTTTGACTTATGTATTCTGGATGTGATGATGCCTAAGAAAGATGGATTTACCCTGGGAAAAGAGATTAGAAAAATTAATCAAGAGATTCCAATAATCTTTGCTACAGCAAAAGCAATGATAGAAGATAAGGCATCAGCCTATGATCTCGGAGGTGATGATTACATTACAAAACCATTTAGAATTGAGGAATTGCTGCTACGCATAAATGCATTGTTAAAACGTGTGGCTGTAAAAGAACCTGTTGATCAGGAGCCTGAGCAAAATCAGTTTCAAATAGGGGATTATACCTTTGATTATACTACTCAGCTGATCCATTATAATGGATTGCAGCAAAAATTATCTACCAAGGAAGCTGAGCTTTTGCGTTTGCTCTGTCTTAAAAAAAATGCTGTTCTTACCAGGGAAGAAGCTTTGTTAAGTATCTGGCATGATGATAATTATTTTAATGGACGTAGTATGGATGTTTTTTTAAGTAAATTAAGGAAATACTTAAGGGACGATCCTAAAGTTGAGATTTTGAATGTTCATGGTAAAGGTTATAAGTTGCTGGTAAATTAGCTTGCTTTATGAAAATCAAAATCCCCTCTATCAGCACTTTATGGTCAGGTTTTCTTAAGGTAATTCTTCGATTTCCATTACAAGTATTGGTTGCCATTTCCGCCACGATTGCATGGTGTATTGTGGTAGATACTTCAAAGCGAACTGAAGAAGAATTGATTTTATTCTTATGTACATGTAACCTGGCGTTAACAGTGTTGCTGGCTATTGATTTATATGCTGAGTCAAATAAACTTAGCGTGGCTAAGCAATGGGCATTCCGCCTTACAGGCTTGTTTATCTGCGCAGGTCTGCATTTTATATTAAAACCTGCATTTTATCTGGCTGATGTATACCGGATTGCTCTGCTGGCATTTGCTTCTCATCTACTGGTCGCATATGCTCCTTTTATAAATAAAGGGAGTGCAAATGGCTTTTGGCAATATAATAAAACCTTGTTTTTAAGGATTCTTACGTCAGCATTATATGCCGGAGTGTTATTTGCCGGACTCGCTATTGCACTTGTAGCTATTGATGGATTGTTTAATGTTAATATTAAATGGGAAGTTTATATGCGTCTTTTTGCTGTTGTTGCAGCTGGCTTTATGACTATTTTTTTTCTCGCAGGAATACCTTCTGATTTCGAAGGTCTGGATAAGGATGAAAGCTATCCCAAAGGGCTGAAAATATTTACGCAGTATGTGTTGATTCCGCTTATGACTATTTACCTGCTTATTTTGCTGGTATATGAAGCTAAAATTATCATCAATTGGGAACTGCCAAAGGGATTGGTTTCTACTTTGATATTGGGTTATGCTGTTTTTGGTATTCTTTCTCTATTACTCATTCAGCCTATTAAGGAAAAAGAAGGAAATGGATGGATAAAGCTTTTTTCTAAGTTCTTTTATGTGATGATGATTCCCTTGGTGGTGTTGTTATTGCTTGCAGTTTGGAAAAGAGTAGATAGCTACGGAATTACGGAGTCAAGGTATATTCTTGTAATACTTGCAATATGGCTTACACTAATTACAGTATATTTCCTGTTAAGCAGGAAACAGAATATTAAAATTATTCCAGTTAGTCTAAGTATTCTTGCGATATTATCTACATATGGCCCTCAAAGTGCTTTTTCGGTGTCCAGGTTTTCGCAGGTGAAGCGTTTAAATAATCTGATGAAATCTAATGGTGAAGAGGATGTTAAACAACGTAGTGCGGTTATAGATTATTTAGTAGACAGGCATGGGCTAACAACGTTACAGCCTTTTACAAATGTAAATTTAAGAGAGCTAGAGCATGAAATGGAGTTAAAAGATACTTCTCAATACCGTTACGCAATTAAAAGGGATAAAATAGATACCGCATATTCGTTACTAAAAGTA
The DNA here is from genome assembly GCF_040203335.1 of Pedobacter sp. ASV1-7. Lineage (NCBI taxonomy): Bacteria > Pseudomonadati > Bacteroidota > Sphingobacteriia > Sphingobacteriales > Sphingobacteriaceae > Pedobacter > Pedobacter sp. ASV1-7. The sequence goes on from NZ_JBEHBV010000001.1 coordinate 358,620, forward strand.
AAACGCGCAGAATATGCTGCTAGTTTTGATTATAAGCAATTTGAACCTGAAAACGGAACTTTAACGGATATTAAGGGGTACGATTATTTAATACCTATTGAGTCTTATAAAGATAAATTTTCTCAGAAAATTGGCAATGTTGAATTGCGTGTTGAGAGAGATAAGCAGAATAAAAATACAAAGGTTAATGTAGGTGATGCTGTTGTTGATTTTGATATGTTAAAAATGTCGGTAGAGGCAACGAATCTGCTTAAAGCGGGTAAACTAAAAGGTTCTGGAGGGAAATTTTATTTACCAGCAGAGGTGCTTTCTATTGTCCATAAGGTTGGTAATATGGAGGTGAAATTAGTTGTCACATCACTTAATACTACTATAAATGCAGATAGAAAGAAAGAATCAGATCGTTGGTTTAATTATAATGGTTACCTGTTAGTGAGGATAAAGTAGTAAGTTCTTCCTAGATTTGCAGTATGCTGAATTCGGAAACTGTTAATCCTGCTGATCTTGCGGCCAGATTTGTAAATTATACTTCAAAACATATTTTTCTTACGGGAAAGGCAGGGACCGGTAAAACAACTTTTCTTAGAAGGTTAATTGGCCTGACTCATAAAAAGGCTGTTATTGCGGCACCCACTGGTATTGCTGCAATTAACGCAAATGGTGTAACAATACACTCTTTGTTTCAGCTGCCTTTTGGGGCTTATTTGCCAAAGCAGCCCGCAGCAGATGGCGATCATTATAATCAGCAATACAATACCCCGAAATCAATAGTTCGCCATTTAAATATGACTGCTGCAAAGCGTAAGGTGTTAATGGATATGGAGCTTTTGATTATTGATGAAGTGAGTATGCTTCGCGCAGATTTACTTGATGCAATAGATATGGTGCTGCGTTACATCAGGAGGAACAATACAGCTAGTTTTGGAGGGGTGCAGGTGTTATTTATTGGTGATTTGCATCAATTGCCCCCGGTAGTAAAATCTAATGAATGGACTTTGCTTGGGCAGTTTTATAAAAGTGCATACTTTTTTGATGCACATGCTCTATATCATGAGCCACCTATATACATAGAGCTGGAAAAAATATACAGACAGGCTGATAATGTGTTTATTAATCTGCTGAATAATTTAAGGAATAATGAGGTGACACAACAAGATGTTGCTTTGCTCGAAAAGTACTATCAGGCCGATTTTAAGCCTTCAATGAATGATAAATACATCACATTAACCACTCACAATAATAAAGCTGATGCTTTAAATAAAGAAAGACTCGAGGAGTTAAAAGATCCTTCGTATTTATATGTAGCTAAGATAGAGAATGAATTTAGTGAATACTCATATCCGGCAGAGCATATATTGGAACTGAAGGTTGGAGCGCAGGTGATGTTTATAAAAAATGATCCTACTGGTGAGCAGCGTTTTTTTAACGGTAAGATTGCAACTGTTATAGCGCTTAAACCCGATATGATTGAAGTGCAGACAGAAGGTAATAATGAGAAAATCGTAATGGAAAAGTACAAGTGGGAAAATATAAGGTATACCACAGATAAAGTCTCCGGAGAAATAAAGGAGGAACTGATTGGTACCTTTACTCAATATCCACTTAAGCTGGCCTGGGCCATTACGGTGCATAAAAGTCAGGGTTTAACTTTTGATAAGGCGATTATAGACATAGGCAATGCTTTTGCCCCCGGACAAATTTATGTTGCCCTGTCCAGATTGAGGACTTTAGATGGTTTGATATTAACATCTCTTATTTCAGGTTCCGGAATCAGACAGGATCAGAATGTGACTTTTTTCTCTAAAAATAAACAAGAGGTTGCTACGTTGGAGAGCAAAATCCAGGAAGAGAGTGAAAACTTTTTGAGGTCGTATCTCTTACAATGTTTCGATTTAACTCCGCTTGATAATTATGTTTATGAACATGTACATTCTTATACTAAAGACATAAATAAGTCTGCGAAGCAGAAACATGTAAAGTGGGCTGCGCAGTTGTTGAAAGAATTGAGTGAACTTAAGGGAAATGCCAATAAATTTCTGGCGCAGATCAGAAGGTTGTACGAAGATAAATCGGAAACAGGTTTGCAAACATTACTAGAACGGACTACCGCTGCTGAGAACTATTTTAATCCTTTGCTTTCTGCCTTTTCTATAAGAATTTTTGAGCGTATGGAACTAGTAAAGCAGGATAAGCAGGTCGTTGCTTATTTAACCGAGTTGCTGGAGATGGAGGCATTGTTTTATGAGCAGGTAAAGAAGGTTCGTAAAGCGACTGCTTTGTTGAGTGCAACCATTAGCGGTAAGGAGTTTACAAAGGATGATGTAAATGGCCTTTTAAGTCAGTCGGAAAGAGCTGCTCAAATGCAAAAGGTGTTTGCTATGCCTGGAAAACTGGATTTCACAGAGAAAAAGGGTAAAACTACAAAATCGGGTGCTACGAAATCAAAGGCTGTTAAAAAGGAGATAGCTCCAAAAGCAGATACTAAAGAGTTATCTTTAATACTATTGAAGGAAGGGAAGTCTGTGGCTGAGATTGCTGAGGAACGCAAAATGGTTGTTGGTACAATAGAAGGTCATCTGGCACATTATGTCGCTTTACAGGAAATCTCTGCGAAAGATATTATTGGCTCAAAAAAGCTGGATAAAATTTTGGATGCGATTAAAGAATTAAAAACATTACAGATGAATCCGATTCGGGAACGGCTGGGCAGAGATTATACTTTTGGTGAGATCAAGATTGGTGTGGCAGCACACCTGGCTGAAAGGGATTAGATTGAAAGGGGATTAAAAACTTACGTCCCCTTCAAATACCTTTTCTGCCGGGCCACCTAAAAAAACATGAGTAAACTGATGACCATCATAGTCGAATGCTATATTGAGGTTACCTCCCAGGACTTTAACGGGTGTTTCAATATGCCCGATTTTGCCTTGATGCTGTGCCATTGATAAAGCTACTGCTGTAACCCCGGTTCCGCAAGCATAGGTTTCATCTTCTACTCCACGCTCAAATGTGCGTACAAATAAATGATCACCTTTGTCTTCCACGAAATTTACATTGATACCTTCTTTTTTATAGGTGTCGTTATTACGGATGGCTTTTCCATTACTGTAGACATCATAATTCTCTAGATTTTCCTTTAACGCTACGTAATGTGGTGAACCTGTGTTTAACACATATGAATCTCCATCTTTGTTAACGGTGTCAACATCTATCATTTGAAGGTCTACCCAATTACCTGATTCTGAAATTTTGGCATAATGTGGTCCATCGACTGCCAAAAAGTTTGTTTCCAGTCCAATAGCTCCAAGATGTCTGGCGAAAGCAACGATACAACGCCCCCCATTTCCACACATACTGCCCGGTCGGCCATCAGCATTGAAGTAGTGCATCTCGAAATCATACTCAGCATGAGCAGTTAAAAACATTAATCCATCTGCACCAATGCCAAATCGCCTGTCACACAGTAGTTTTACGCGATCGTAGTCGATGTCTTTTAAAGGACTAGTCCTATGATCAATAAGTATAAAATCGTTTCCTGCTCCCTGGTATTTATAGAAATGAATGTCCATCTTTATTATTTACTGTCTATTTAACATTTTTTAACAGTAATCATGACTGTTTACAGATGCAAATATCGGTGATATGGTATTAAATTTGAATAGATCAATGAAAGAAAAATATTTAAGTTTTCTTAATAGGTTAAATTTAAACTAATATATAAATGAAAAAGATAGGATTAATCGCGTTGGTTGCATTTATAGGTGGTGCAGCTGCAATTGGTGGCTATAAATTGTTAGAGCCAAAAAATGACGCAATGCTGTCATTTGCGGATCAGCAAAAAGTATTGTTCGCTAGTAACCCAAAAATATCATCAGCCGGAGCTGTTGATTTTGTAGAAGCGGCTGCGGCAGTTTCGCCTGCAGTGGTTCACATTAAAACATCATATACAGGTTCGGATTCAGGACAGGGACGTTCATCATCTCCAATGGATATGTTTGAGGAATTCTTTGGCCGCGGGGGTCGTAAAATGCCTCGTGCGCCAAGAGCAGCATCTGGTTCAGGTGTGATTTTAACACCTGACGGTTATATTGTAACCAATAACCATGTTGTAGATAATGCAGATAAGATTGAAGTAATATTATCTGACAGACGTAAAGTTAGTGCAAAAGTAATCGGTAAAGACCCAAACACAGATTTAGCTTTAATTAAGGTTGAAGCAACTGATCTACCTGTTGTAAAGATGGGTAATTCTGATAATGTTCAGATTGGTGAATGGGTGTTAGCAGTAGGCTTCCCGTTGGATCTACAAACTACCGTTACTGCGGGTATTGTAAGTGCTAAAGCACGTAATATCGGTATTCTTGCCAGAAATCAACAACCCACAGAAGAAGAATATGAAGAATACCAAAGAACAGGAAAAGCTCCTGTAAACAATAGTATTGAATCATATATTCAAACAGATGCAGCGATTAACCCCGGAAACAGTGGTGGTGCGTTGGTAAATGCTAACGGTGAGTTGATTGGTATTAATGCTGCTATTGCTTCTCAAACAGGGACTAATGTGGGATATGGATTTGCTATTCCTGTAAACCTGGCTAAGAAAATTCTTGATGACTTTAGAAAATATGGTGCAGTTAAACGTGGCTACATTGGAGTAACATTCTCTGCATTGGATGCAGATGCGGCAGAGAAATTAAATGTTAAAGATATCTCTGGTTTGTATGTAAATGAAGTGCTTCCGGGTAGTGGCGCTGCTGCGGCAGGTATTCAAAAAGGTGATATCATTAAAAAAGTAGATGGAACAATTATCTATGATTCTCCTGATCTTCAGGAAAAAATTGGCCGATTAAGTCCCGGTGATAAAGTAGAATTGACTTATTCTAGGAATGGTCAGTTGAAAGATACTAAAGTAACCCTAAAAGGGGAGAGCAGTACTGTACAACAAAACGCGGTTGCGAAAGCATCAGGCAGTGCAAGTATAGAAAAACTGGGCGCTTCATTTGCGCCTGCCTCTGCACAACTTAAAAGCAGATTTGGTGCTAAGAGCGGTGTAGTGGTAACTGCAGTAGAGCAGGGCAAAATCTTTGATTCTTTAGAGATTCCTAAAGGCTTATTGGTTACTGCAGTTAATGGCAGGCCGGTAAATAGCGCGAAGGATGTAGAGCAGGCTTTGCCACAATCAAGAAACGGTATGACTACAATTTCCGGGGTAACAGCACAAGGTAACTTTACTTATTCTTTCTAAGTAGAAATTAAAATACAGCAAACGGGGTATCTGATCATTCAGATGCCCCGTTTCTTTTTTATGAGGAATTCATTGGAATTTAGTTTTATCATCTAATTGTAATGTTAGAATGTTTCTAAATAGCGTATTGTTGCTTGGAATTAACGAATTAATTCTTTTATTAAATACTTTTGCACATAATCAGAAATAAAAAAACAATCTAATGGCAAGTTTCGGAAAGGCTTTTTCCTCATCAATTGGAAAAAAATTAATAATGGGCATTACGGGCCTGTTTCTCATTTCATTTCTTTTAGTGCATTGCTTTATCAATGCCTTGATTTTTGTAAATGATGGCGGGTTAACGTTTAACATGGGTGCACATTTTATGGGTACTAACTGGTTAATCAGAGCTATGGAAATCGTTTTATTCGCAGGCTTGCTTGCGCATATCATCCAGGGTTTCAGGTTGGTATTTCAAAATCAGGCAGCACGCCCGGTTAAATACGCAGTTAATAATGGTTCGGCAAACAGTAAGTGGTATTCTCGTTCAATGGGTTTATTAGGTACTTTGCTATTGATCTTTTTAATTGTTCACATCAACAAGTTTTGGGTGATGTCTCGTTTTACTGGCATCCCTACGATAGATGCAAATGGTAACCATGACCTGTTTGCTGTAATGGTAGAAACCTTTAAAGATCCTTTACTGGTTTTACTTTATGTATTGGCGATGGTTTCACTGGCTTATCACTTATTGCATGGTTTTTCTTCTGCATTCCAGACTTTAGGATGGAACCACAAGAAGTATACACCAATTATCAAATCACTGGGAGTATGGTATTCAATCATCATTTCTTTGCTGTTCGCTTCTATGCCAATTGCAATGTACCTGGGGCTTATTAAATAATTTTAGATCTTAAAGTTTAAACAACATGGCAGAATTAAATGCTCATATACCTGAAGGAGAGTTAACAGAGAAATGGACTAAATTACGTTCTTCTATGCCATTGGTTAATCCGGCCAATAAAAGAAGTATAGAAATTATCGTAGTAGGTTCGGGGCTGGCAGGTGCTTCAGCAGCAGCTACCCTTGCTGAAATGGGTTATAAGGTTAAATGTTTTTGCTTCCAGGATTCACCTAGAAGAGCTCACTCTATTGCAGCTCAAGGTGGTATCAATGCAGCAAAGAACTATCAGAATGATGGCGATAGTACTTATCGTTTGTTTTATGATACAATAAAAGGTGGTGATTACCGTGCACGTGAAGCTAACGTTCATCGTTTAGCTGAGGTGAGCGCAAATATTATAGATCAGTGTGTGGCCCAGGGTGTTCCTTTAGCGAGAGAGTATGGTGGTTTGTTAGACAACCGTTCTTTTGGTGGTACCCAGGTTCAGCGTACATTTTATGCAGCCGGACAAACTGGTCAGCAATTGCTTTTAGGTGCTTACAGCGCTTTAGAGCGTCAGGTAGGCATGGGTAAAGTTGAAATGTTTACTCGTCATGAAATGCTTGAAGTTGTGGTTGTGGATGGTAAAGCTCGTGGTATTATTGCCCGTAATTTATTGACCGGAGAACTAGAGCGTCATTCAGGACATGCTGTATTGCTTTGCAGTGGTGGCTATGGAAACGTATTCTACCTTTCTACTAATGCAATGGGTAGTAACGTAACCGCTGCATGGAAAGCACATAAAAAAGGAGCTTTTTTTGGTAACCCTTGCTATACCCAAATTCACCCTACTTGTATCCCTGTTTCAGGGGATCACCAGTCTAAATTAACCTTGATGTCTGAATCGTTACGTAACGACGGACGTATCTGGGTTCCTAAAAAGAAAGATGATACCCGTAAAGCATCGGAGATTCCGGAGGATGAAAGAGATTATTATTTAGAGCGTAGGTATCCTGCTTTTGGTAACCTTGTTCCTCGTGATGTAGCTTCCCGTGCTGCTAAAGAGCGTTGTGATGCTGGTTACGGTGTGGGTGCATCTAAGCTTGCTGTTTACCTGGATTTTAAAGCCAATACTGAGCGATATGGTCGTATTGAAGCAAATAAACAAAACATCCATAACCCAGATAAAGAAACCTGCATGCGCTTAGGCCGTGAGGTGATCAAAGAAAAGTATGGTAACTTGTTTGATATGTATGCGCAGATTACAGGAGAAGATCCTTATGAATTGCCTATGCGTATTTATCCTGCAGTCCACTATACCATGGGCGGCTTATGGGTAGACTATAATTTGATGACAACTGTACCAGGCTTGTATGCTTTGGGAGAGGCTAATTTCTCTGATCATGGTGCTAACCGTTTAGGTGCTTCTGCTTTGATGCAAGGATTAGCTGATGGTTATTTCGTAATTCCTTATACTATTGGTGCTTATTTATCTAAAGAACTGGCAACAAAACCAATTCCACAGGATCACCCTGCATTTGTAGAAGCTGAAGCTAGTGCAAGAGGAATTATTGACAAATTCTTTGCGATTAAAGGAACTAAGTCTGTTGATCATTTCCATAAAAAATTAGGAAAGATCATGTGGGAAAAATGTGGAATGGCGCGTAATGCTAAAGGTTTAACCGAGGCAATTGCAGAAATTCAAGAGCTTCGTAAGGAATTCTGGAGTGATGTTCGTGTTCCAGGAGAGGCAAATGAGTTTAACCCTGAGCTTGAAAAGGCTGGTCGTGTAGCCGACTTTATAGAGCTTGGTGAATTGATGTGTATTGATGCATTGAACAGAAACGAATCTTGTGGTGGCCACTTTAGGGAAGAATATCAGACTGAGGAAGGTGAAGCAATGCGTGATGATGAAAACTACGCTTATGTTGCTGCATGGGAATATAAGGAAGGTGTAAAATTCGAATTACACAAAGAAGAGCTGAAGTTCGAAAACATCAAGGTTGCACAAAGGAGTTATAAATAATAGCTAAGTACTAAAATCTCAATATCATGAGTACAGGAAATATGAATTTAACGCTAAAAATATGGCGTCAAAAGAATAACAAAGCCAAAGGTGGTTTGGTTGATTATAAAATATCAGAGATTTCTCCTGATATGTCTTTCTTAGAAATGTTTGACGTATTAAACGAAGAGCTTATTTCTAAGGGAGACGAGCCTGTTGTGTTTGATCACGACTGTAGAGAAGGAATTTGTGGTGCGTGTTCTATGTTTATTAATGGTAGACCGCACGGGCCAAAAGAAGGAATTACTACTTGCCAGTTACACATGCGATCATTCAAAGATGGAGATACCATCGTTGTTGAGCCGTGGAGAGCAAAGGCTTTTCCAGTAATAAAAGATTTAACTGTAGATAGATCTGCATTCGATAGAGTTATTGCAGCAGGAGGCTTTATTTCAGTTAACACAGGGAATGCACAGGATGCTAACAATCTGCCTATTCCTAAAGTACAAGCAGATTCAGCTTTCGAAGCTGCAGCTTGTATCGGATGTGGGGCTTGTGTTGCAACTTGTAAAAATGCTTCAGCTATGTTATTCGTATCTGCAAAGATTTCTCAGCTTGCACAATTACCACAAGGACAGCCAGAGCGTTACCGTAGGGTTCAGAGCATGGTTGCACAGATGGATGCCGAAGGCTTTGGAAATTGTACCAATACAGGAGCTTGTGAGGCAGAATGCCCTAAAGGCATATCTTTAGAGAACATAGCACGTATGAATAGAGATTTTTATTCTGCAAAATTTGTATCTGAGGAAGATATTTAATAGTTTTATAAAACGAGACAAGGTACTACACGAAGAAACCCGGACGCATTGACCGGGTTTCTTTGCGTAGTACTTTTTGTTTAGCTTACTCTTTTTCGTCCTTTTTGTCGTTGACTTTTTCAGTGGTTTTGGCTTTTTTGGTGTTGATGATAATTACACCATTGCTAGCCCTTGAACCATATAGTGCCGTTGCTTTGGCATCTTTATATACGTATATAGATTCAATGGTTGTAGGATCTAAATCTTTTGCAGTTTCCGGATCAATAGTTTTTCCATCTACTATATAAAGTGGTTGATTTCCGGGTTTTTCACCAAATTTCATTTCGCCACCGGAACTATCTCCAAAACGGATATCTTTGACATCTTGTAAAGGCAATAGACCTTGTTTGATTTTACTACTGGGTGTACTCTGAGATGTTTTATTCAACATGAATCCGATTGGAATATGATATTTTACGCGTACGGCTTTGCCCTTTTGTATTCCTGCAATCCATTTTGGGGACCCTTTCAATACACGTACTGCTTCTTCATCTGTACCACTTCCAAGGCTTCGCTCAACTTGAATGTCGCTTAATGTACCGTCCTTTTCCACAATAAAGGATAAAAATACATTGCCTTCTACATTGTTTTCTATTGCTTCTGCTGGGTATTTAACATTTTTACTCCAGTATTCATAAAATCTGGCCATTCCTCCAGGGAATTCGGCCTGTTTCTCAAGGGAAACAAAATCATAAACCTTATCCTCTCCGTCATTATTTGCCACTGTAATGGCTTTGCTTCCATATCCCATTACCACAACCTCATTTAAGGCTTTATATCCACTTAAAGCTGTAGTTTTCGCATTTTGCATGGGTTCTTTGCTATCATTAAGATGAAAACTAATTTTTAAGGTGTATTTACCATTTTTGATAGATTTGTAACCATCGAATAGCGCAATACATCTTAGCGCTTCTGCATCGCATCCTCCTCCTAATTTTGTTGCAATTCCTAAATCTTCAAGCTGTCCATCCGCAACTGTGAATTTTATCATCGTAGTACCCATGATTTTATCTTTTTGTGCTGTCGATGGGTATTTGATATTCATCTTTACAAATTTGTAAAAATCATCCCATCCAGCCATTTTATGTGGCATATCCTGACTGGCACTTTGTTTTCCTTTTACCAATTCTGGTGCAATTGGTTTAACTGTCGCAGTCAGTATATCATTTACCACTTCGAGTGGAGTGTTTAAAGGTATGTTATCGGCAATGCTTTGTATCTTTTCGTTATTGCTGATTGTTGCTGAAGACATCATTAAAGCAATAGCAAATAGAGGGATGAAGAGACCATATTTAAGAATGGCTACTTTCTGTGATCGTTGTTTATGTAACATGAATATTCTCCTTTTTATTAATGATTTATTAAAAAAATTGTTCGTTAGGGTATTGACCGGGACACCAAAGGCGCGGCTTAGCAATAGCAAAGCATACTCATCTTTACTCCCTTGAAATCTGGCAGCTTCATCATCTGCAAGATATTCATGAATACTTTTAATGGAATTTTTGTAGAAGTAAATGATAGGATTAAACCAGGTAAAGATATTTAGTACCTCAAAAAAGATAACGTCAACACTATGCCACTGGCGAATGTGCGTGTCTTCATGTCTATGGATTGTATTAGAGTAAGGCAAGTCGTTTCCAATTCTTTTACTACGGAAGAATGAAAAGGCATCGTCACTGTCTTGTTTTTTTATCTTTTTGGTCACGGACCATAGGTTAACCATAAACCTTGAAGCAAATAATAAACTGCCTGTCAGGTAGACCAAAACGATCAGATTACCTGTGTTAAAATCAGTATTGTTATCTTCAACAATGCTTACCTGACTCATTAATTGCCCTACGCTTACATATACAGGTTGTACAACTGTTTGTTTGGTAAACCATTCAAATCTTAAGTATGGGATAGCAAGGGATAAGATGCCGACAGAAACTAAATAGATTCGGTTAAGGGTGAAATAAGTTTCCTTGTCTAAAAGTAACTTATAGAAGCCGTAAAATACCACCAGGTAAATGTTGACTTGCAGGATATAATGTGCCCAACTCATCTTGGTCTGTTTTTAATTTTGTTAATCATTTTAAGAATTTCATCTACATCACTCAGGTCAAGCTTTTCCTCCTTAACGAAAAAGGAAAACATACTTTCTACAGAACTTTCAAAATATCCGTCTAATAGTTTTTCCGTTGCATGACGTTTATAATCTTCTTTACTGATCAAGGGATAGTATTTATGAGATTTACCAAAAGCCTCATGGCCCAGAAATCCTTTGGTTTCAAGTATACGAATGATGGTAGATACGGTGTTGTAAGCAGGTTTGGGTTCAGGCAGATGATCCATTACTTCTTTAACGAAGCCTTTTTCTAATTGCCAGATAATTTGCATGATCTGCTCTTCCGCTTTAGTTAGATCTTTTAGTTCCATATTTTATTTCGTTAGATTATTTATATTGGTTTGTTATTCCGTTTGACGCGTATTTTACGGTATAACTAAAACTTTAGTATGAATCTATAACTAATTTTTTAGTTTTCAAAATATTGTACAAAAAAAATGGCGGTATCCACCGCCAGATTTATTATTAACTAAACTAAATTTTCTATTTAAGTGCCTGACATGATGTATTCAGGCAGGAGTGTGCAGATCTATTATCTGGAAAAAGGAATACTTACCTTTATAAAACCGTTCTGCGTTGCAGGTGTTTTAGATACTACATCTTCGGTTTGGTTATTAGGTCCAACCTTTGTAAAGGTTAATAGTATCATTATAAAGACTGGTACCAGAAGCAATAGAAAAGGCGAAGTGTTTGCTAAAGTTTTCATATGTCTTTTATTAAGTTTTTAATTTCTTGTTGTTGTTTGATGAAACAAATAGAATAATTAAAATCAGGCTCTTAAAATCTTTTAGACCAAGTGTATAATTTCTTAGATAAACGGTAAAAAGGATTTGGTAGAAGAAAAATGCCAGTTCGTCGATCACCTGCATTTTAAAATAATTAGATTTGTGTAATTTGACAGATCAGCTCACAATTATTAACTAGTTTAAATGAAAAGCAAAGGCCCCCTAGCTGTACATCTTGTATTTTGGATACTTATTCTGTCAGTATTGCTCTGGGACACTTTCAATGCGCATGAACGACCTACATTATATGAGGCAGGAGTCAGGTTTGCTTATTTTGCCTTAATCAATTTGTCTATCTTTTACATTAATTATACGCTGCTTATTCCTATCCTGGTTAAGCAAAAGAAAAAGTATGGACTATATATGCTTTCCATATTTATGCTCATTGGCATTATGGTGCTTATAAAAATCGTAGTGGCAAGCCTTAACAGTGATTTCTTTTTAAGTTACCTCGATGAGCGTACAGGTAAAATAGAGTACCTTGAGCTGACCAAATACGTAGTATTTTCCATCTTTGTATCTGGTTTTTTTGTCGTGGTAAGTGCTTTATTAAAACTTGCCATAGATTGGTTTGGCAGTGAGCGGATTCAGCGCGACTTAGTAAGTGAAAAAAGAGATATGGAATTGCAGTTCTTAAAATCTCAACTTAATCCTCACTTTTTATTCAATTCATTAAATAACATTTATTCGCTTGCTTATCAAAAATCAGAAAAAACAGCTGATGCCATTTTAAAGCTGTCTGAGATTATGCGTTATATGATCTATGAGAGTAATGACAGTTGGGTGTCTTTAAGTAAAGAAGTAGCCTATGTTCAGAGTTATATAGAATTGCAGAAATTACGATTTAAAGATGGAGCGGCGGTAGAATTTACCATAAATGGAGAGATCGATGATCAGCCTGTGGTGCCTTTGATTCTAATTTCTTTTGTGGAGAATGCTTTTAAACATGGTGTTGCCAATGACCCAAATGATCCGATAAGGATTAATATCATTGCCAATCAGAAGATACTGCATTTTAGTGTGAGTAATAAAAAGAATAAATACAATAAAGATCTGATGGGTGGTGTGGGGCTGAACAATGTAGAGCGCAGATTACAGCTGCTTTATCCTGAACGGTATAAATTAAATATCGTAAATTCGGAAACTCATTATACTACAGAACTAATGCTTGATATATGACAAAGTTAAAATGTATTGCCGTTGATGATGAGCCATTAGCGCTGGATATTATTGAGGATTATGTTTCTAAAGTTCCTTTTCTGGAATTGGTTAAGCGTACGGAAAATGCAATAGAAGCATTGCAGATGGTGCAGGCAGGAGGGATTGACCTTGTGTTTCTGGATATTCAGATGCCCGAACTTACAGGAATACAGTTTTTAAAGATTGCCAATGGTAAGGCAAGTTATATTTTAACTACTGCTTATTCTCAGTATGCATTGGAAAGTTATGATCTTAATGTGTCAGATTATCTTTTGAAACCTATCGCTTTTGACCGATTCTATAAAGCTGTAGAAAAGGTTCATGATCGTTTAAAATCCCATCCTTCTTCAGATTCGACTATACAGTCCCTATTTGCAGCTGCACCAGCACCTGTTGCCCCAGTCGCCAGCCCGATTCAGGATTTTATTTTTGTTAAAACAGAACACAAGATCCAGAAAATAGAACTGGATGATATTCTTTATATTGAAGGTCTGAAAGATTACATCTCTATCTTTACGAAGAACGAACGTATAATTACTTTACAGAATATGAAAAAGATGGAAGAGACTTTACCAAAAGATCAATTCATCAGAGTTCATAAATCCTATATTATAGCGCTTGATAAAATTGAAAGTATAGAACGGAGCAGAATCACGATATGTAGTAAGATTATTCCAATAGGTGATACTTACAGGGATGAGTTCTTCAGGCATATTGATAATAAGAACATATAATTAAACCGCTTTAATCTGGTTTAATTTCGTTCTTATTGCATTCTCAGCTTCTAGTACAATTTGTTCAGGATTCTTATCTGCTATATTTAAAGGAGGCAATACAGTCCATTTTAATTTTTCACCAAAGCTTAATGGGAACATTCCATATTGAACTAGTTTCCACGAATTTTCAATGGCTACAGGTACAATCAGTGCATCGGGAACTACTTTTAAAAGTGTTGCAATACCGCCAACCTGGAAGGGCTTCATCTGACCATCTTTAGCCCTGGTGCCCTCGGCAAATATCATGGCAGACCAGTTGTTTTCTTTCATCCGTCGACCGAGTTTTATCAGCTCGGATACCGCTTGCTTACTATCCTTGCGATTTATATTTGCTCCACCACCATATTTAAGATTGTATGAAATAGATGGGATACCTTTTGTTAATTCAATTTTAGAAATAAATTTTACATGGAATTTTCTCAGGAACCAGATTAACCCGGGAATATCGTACATACTTTGGTGATTGGACACAAAGATAATAGGGCGGTCAAGCGGCAGGTTCTGCTCATTTAAAAAAGTAATTGAGCTGCCCATCAAAAGGGCGCTATAGGTTAGAAAAAAATTCAGGGCATCAACAGAAGCTTTATGTGCCTTGTAACCAAAAAACCTGTAGCAAATCCATTGGATAGGGTGAAAAATAACTAATGACAACCCGAAAAAGATGTAAAAAAACGGGCTGAAGATATAGCCGAAAAACTTGTTCATAATATTTGTTCAGTAGATAAAGATTATATATGACCGTCCAGGATCAATAGTTTGGTTTTTAATATAGCGGCAACACTCATGCTATCTGTAATTTCTCCATTGACTACCATCTGATAAGCTTCATCAAAAGGTAATTTACGTAATTCCAGCTGTTCTGTTTCCTCAGGAGAGGATTCGCCCTGAGCAAGATCTCTTGCCATGTAAATAATACCAAGCTCATTGCTTACAGAGTTGGACAGATGCATCCGCTGCATTTCAGTCCATTCATTTGCAGTAAGTCCTGTTTCTTCCAGAAGCTCCCGTTTTGCACTTTCCAGTGGATCAGATTCAAGCGGGCCACCACCTTCCGGGATTTCCCAGCTGTAGGCCTTTAGGGGGAAGCGATATTGTCCAACAAGCCAGGTATTGTGGTCTGCATCCAAAACCATAATGCCAATTGCATAGTTTTTGAAGTGTACTTCGCCATAGATGCCTTTACCTCCAGAGGGGTTGATTACATTATGCTCAGTCAATCCAATCCATTGATTTTCGTAAATCTTATGGCTGTCAATAGTTATCCAGGGATTATGCTGTTCCATGTGCGCAATATACGAAATTCTGTTTTTAGCCTTGCTATTTGGGTTTAGGAGCAGGTGGTACTTTTTTAATTTTTGTAAATCGATAATTAACACTCATTGTTACATTACTGGTGTTGTGGGTTGACAAGCTTTGAAGTTTAAAATTAACCCCTTCACTAAATAATCGATTATTACGGCTTCCAAAAGGGTCTGACACAATTATGCGGGCGCTTAGCCTGTTTTTGAGAAATGTTTTCCTCGCAGCCATGCTGCTCGTTATAGATCCTTTTGTCCGCCCTTGCGCATTTACATTGTTCACATAATTTACATTGGTTTCAAAAGCTGTTCTAAGCGGTAACTGTAAGGAAAGTCCCATGGCACTTCGAAAGCTGATACCTGTTCTGTTTAAGGCTGAATTTAAGGCTGATTTATAATTGCTTTGCGTAAGTGTGAAATTAGCGTTGGTAGATAGTTTTTTGCTTGGCTTGTAGTTACCTATCAGAATCAATCCAAAAATATCATTGGACCCAACATTAAAGTAAGTAGTTTCGGAAGTAGCAACACCATTAACTACTTCTACAGAGCGGTAACGTTCAATTACACCACTGCTTGTTGAATAAGATAGACGCGGCGTAAACGACCATGTTTCGCCAAAAACACCGAAGCTTACATCCATTTGGTGGGTATATGCAGGTATCAATTCCGGATTACCAAACCATATATTAAGGGGATCGTTGTCATTGATCTGAGGATTGAGGAAACTTTCTCTTGGTCGATTTACACGCACACTGTAAGTAGCTCCTATGTTGTATCTTTTTTTAAAAAAATGGTTAACTGAAATATTTGGGAATAAACTCAGATAAGGCTTAACATTATAGTTTTCTCCAGAGGAGAGGTCAAAATCTACATCGGTCAATTCAGCTCTGATTCCAGCTTTAAAGCCAAAACTTTTGGTTTTATAATTATAAGAGCTGTACCCGGCCATAATTCTTTCATTATATAAGAACTCATTGCTAAGTTTCTGGGAAATTATATATTCTTCTGTCGTAAAATTAAAATCTCTAACCAATAAGTCGTTATCATTCTTTCGTTGAGTGAACATTAAACCAGCCTCAAACCGATCACGTTTATTAAAAACCGGCTTATCATAATCTATATTAAATGTGAGTCCATTATTGCCAATACCTGTACCGGTCTCTCTAAGTGTAGGTTTTAGAGTCGTGGGTAAGGTATAATGCTGATCCAGAATTCTTAAGCTATTGTTGGCATTTTTGTTATAAGTAATGCCAATTGTAAGCTTCTCTCCACTCCCTTTTGCTGTAAGGCTATAGTCAGCATTAAAGACTACATTATAACTATCTCCATCTGCTGTGCTTAATTGTTTACGTACCCGACGCAAGTCAAGTTCTTCACTTAAAAAGTTAAAATCAGTACCAGACCTACTATCACTGTTGTTGATATTGAAATTAGTGCTTACCCGTAAATTTTGAGAAGGGGAAATATCCCAGTCAAGTCCAGCCCTGAAATTTCCACCATTACTATTGCTTTTATTGTCAGTATAATTATCATAATAGAATGTGGTGTCTTTAACCAGGTCAAAGTTTTCGCGATAAGAGTTAGAAGTACTTTTACCTATGCCACTTCTGTAAGCTGCGCTACCTGTAAGGGAATAGTTTTTACTTCGATAAGAGGCATTAGTATTCATGTTTGTATTACCCTGCGCTCCCGCTGTAATACCCGCATTTCCATTAAAACCAATAGCAAATCCCTTTTTCATTACAATATTGATAATTCCTTCGCCATCTCCGGAATATTTTGCAGGGGGATTTGTCATTACTTCTATCTTTTGAATTGCATCAGAAGGTAGGACATTTAAAAGATCAGCAATATTGGAAGTCATATAATCAGAGGGCTTACCGTCAATAAAAATCCTTGTTGAACGCTTTCCTGCAATAGTTGCATTTCCATCGATATCTACCTGTACCATTGGAACATTCTTAAGGATGTCATTTGCCGTGCTTCCCTCGGCCAATATTGATTTGTCTACGTTGTAGGTAATCATGTCTGCAGCGAACTCAATCACAGGTTTTTCTGCAGTAATTGTAACCTCGTTCAGATCATTTTGCTCACTGCTTAACTTCAGGCTTCCAAGATCACGTTCAAGGCTTTTTTCTGTTATGGTAACGTCATTTACAGTTAAACTTGTAAAGCCGACAAAGCTTACTTTAATTTTATATGTACCAGACTTTAGGGCTTCGAATTTGAAAAGTCCATTTTCATCTGTTGATGTAGTTCTTAAGGGTTGCTCTACACCGGCCTCATAAATTGCTACTACTGCTGATGGTATCGGGAGGGCGCCGACCTGTTCAATGACCTTGCCAGTAATAATGCCTTTTTCAACAATAGCATACACATTAGTAACGCTTATCAGTAATAAAAGACCAATAATAAAGGATAAATTCTTTTTCAATGTTGGTTAGGTTCGGTTTAAAATGATTCCTCGTCAGAACGCATTTCCTGCTGATCTGATTTTTTGTTCTTTTTAAAGTTAAAATTATTTTTACCAAAACGGTAAGAATATGTTAGGCTCATTATTGTACCTCTCATATTACGCTTAAAGTCTGTAACAACACCATTTGCAGTAGTGGTCATACTCCAATTTCTAGTATTGAAAACATCTCTTACATTTAAGCTCAGTGAAGAGGCCTTATTCTTAAAATCGTATTTTGCACCAGCATCAATTACATACATTGCATTTCTGGTACCTTGTGCCATGATCTCTTTTGAACGGTAATCGCCTTTTATCTGTAAAGTGATATTGTAAGGTAGCACGAAGTTGTTCGTTAAATTGGCATTCCAACTAAACCCTGAGCTTTCTACTGCGCTGTTTACCGGAATCCCGTTTAGTTTTCTTTGATAAAGGTTTGCATTTCCGGTAACATTCCAAGATTTCGCTACATCAAAACGGCCAATAAGTTCTAATCCACTTGATATCTCGCTAGCTAAATTTTGTGGTGTAACAAGAATGTAATCGTCAATATTTGTCCTGATTCTTTGAATGACATCATTGGTTTGACGCATGTATGCCGTCGAAATAAAAGTGATTTTTTTCCAGTATTTGCTATAACTTAACTCATAAGCGTGAACATCTTCGGGTTTTAAGTTCGGATTACCCTGACGGCGAACAAGAGGATCAGAAACATCAACAAATGGATTGGTATCCCATCCTCTTGGACGGTTCACTCGCCGACTGTAACTTAATTGTAGCTGCTGTTCCTTGTTTAGCTTCTGTGTTAAAAATATACTGGGATATAAGCGCCTGTAATCAACTTTTCCAGGAGTATAACTTAAGTCACCACTTTCGTTAAAAGAACCAAGTCTTGTATCAAGAACAGCATCTTCTGCTCTTAAGCCCAGCTGATAACCAAAGTTTTTGTATTGATTTTGATAGTTGATATATAAAGCATGAACCTGATCTTTACTATCGAAATTGTTAGTTAATGCATAATTCGGGATATAAAGATCACTAGCGTAATCAAAATTGGTAGAGAAAGTATTGTTCACCACATTTCGGATTTGACTGCGGTAACCGGTTTCAATTTTTCCGGTTTTGCTAATTGGTAGTGAATAATCCACTTGTATGTTGTAGCTGTTGTTTGTGCCAGTTCCATCATTGATTTGAATTTCAACTGGATTGCTTACAGGAACTCCATTATAAAAATACATATCCGTCGATAGATTCTGATTGCTATTATTTGTACCGTTAGAATAGCTGAAGTTAAATGTAAGTTCTTCTTTAGGTTTTTTAAATTTCTGGACAAAGTCAAGGCTAAGATCATAAGTATGCCCCCCACCTTTATTGGTATTATTTCTACTACTTAGATCACGCGCAATATAATCGGGCTTTAAAATCTCAATATTTATGAATTCTCTTCTATCGTTGTCTCTTTGATTAAAACCACCTGTGAAACTAATAATACTTTTCTCGCCGAGATAATAATCTAGTCCTGCTTTTACATTATGTCCAATATCAGATGATTTTGAGTCCGTTTTTTGATTGGCGAAGGCTGTATCTGTTCTAAAAGGGGTGTAAGAAAGATTGTTATAACCACCACCAAATCGGTTACCGTTACGATAGCTATAGTTTCCATAAACGTTTATTTTACTGTTCTGGAAACTCAAACTCGTATTTGCATTGTAATTATCACGATTTCCTGCGGTAAGTGCAACTGATCCATTCAATCCTAGTTTTTTGTTTTTCTTTAAAACGATGTTGATAATACCCGATTGTCCTTCTG
Organism: Pedobacter sp. ASV1-7; assembly: GCF_040203335.1. Classification (NCBI taxonomy): domain Bacteria; kingdom Pseudomonadati; phylum Bacteroidota; class Sphingobacteriia; order Sphingobacteriales; family Sphingobacteriaceae; genus Pedobacter; species Pedobacter sp. ASV1-7. The sequence goes on from NZ_JBEHBV010000001.1 coordinate 378,017, forward strand.
CATCATATTTTGCCGATGGGTTAGTAATTAACTCTACCGTTTCAATAGAACTGGCAGGTAAGGATTGCAAAATCTGAGCTACATTGCCACCTGCAATCATAGATGGTTTTCCATCAATCAAGACTTTTACACCTGTAGAGCCCCTTAAACTTATATTTCCATCAATATCTGATTGTATTGAAGGGACATTCTGCAAAAGATCAGATGCCGATCCACCTTCACTTACTAAACTCTGGTCAACAGAGAAAACTTTTTTATCAATACCCAATTGCATGGTAGCTTTTTGAGCAGTAATGGCTACCTCTTTTAAAGCGGTACCTTTGGCAGGTTTCATTTTAACAGTACCAAGATTAATGTTATTGTGTGTGTCGCTGATAGAAACCGAATCTCTAACCATGGTTTGATAGCCAACATAACTAACTTTAAAGGTAAATGTACCCTTAGGAAGTGCATTCACTGTAAGATTGCCGTTTACATCGGCTTGAACCCCTTTTACAACTGCTTTGGTTTTTCTGTCGATTACTATTGCTGATGCAAATGGAATAGTTTCATTACTTTGAGCGTCAACAACTTTAGCGGTAATCTTTCCATCGCCAGTACTTTGTGCATTCGCCGTTATTTGAAAAGTTAAGATAGCAAAAGTTAGAAGCAAAAAATTGCAGGCATAGTTCGTCATTAATGTGGTTCTTTTTTGTGTGTTTGTCTAAGATGGACAAAAAAAAGCGAACGGAGTTTAAAAAGTTTGGCGTAACTATTTTATTACAAAAAGATTTTGCAGAGGTTAATAGCTGAAGTAATACTTAAAACTTAATCAACAGTTGCAGTAAGTCCTTCTGATTGTAATATTTTACGATAAACTTCCATTTCAGTAAATGAACCTTCCAGAACAGCACACTTACCTTTAGTATGGACTTCCCACGCAATTTTTTCTGCCTGACCTTCTGAGTAATCAAGATATTGCATCATGCAATGAATAACATGCTCAAAAGTATTTATATCATCATTCCAAAGAATTAAACGATGAACAGTTTTTAACGAACTTAGTATTTCTTTTAGTGTAAATGTTTCCTCTTTAGTTTCTGTTGACATATTACAAATTTAAGCTAATTTCAAAATAATGTTGTAGTTAAAGTTATTTTTGCTTAAAATTAGTAATAAAGCCAAGTATTATGTATCGTTCAAAGATTGCCGGAATAGGTTATTACGTTCCCCAAAATGTATATACCAATACTGATTTATCACGTTTTATGGATACCAGTGATGAATGGATACAGGAACGGACGGGGATTAAGGAACGGCGATTTGCTGATCGTTTAGAAGAAACGACTACTACTATGGGAGTTGAGGCTTCTAAAATTGCAATTGAACGTGCTGGCATTACCGCGCAGGATGTAGACTTTATCATCTTTGCGACACTTAGTCCTGATTATTACTTCCCAGGCTGTGGCGTTTTGCTGCAACGCGAAATGAAAATGAAAGAGATAGGAGCATTGGATATCCGAAATCAATGTTCTGGATTTGTATATGCCTTATCTGTTGCCGATCAGTTTATTAAAACTGGTATGTATAAAAATATACTGGTTGTAGGTAGCGAAAAACACTCATTTGCTATGGACTTTGAAACACGTAGCCGTAATGTTTCGGTAATATTTGGAGATGGTGCAGGAGCAGTTGTTTTGCAACCAGCGGAAAAAGAAGGGCAGGGGATACTGAGTACACATTTACATAGTGATGGGGCAGATGCCGAACTATTAGCAATGTTTTACCCTGGTTCGAATGCCAATAAATGGCTTAAAGATAAGCCAGGTTACCCTGATCAGGAGCTTGGGGGTTTATTTATGACTGCCGAGCAACTGGAAAGTGGTGCTGCTTTACCTTATATGGATGGACCAGCTGTATTTAAAAAGGCCGTAGTCAAATTTCCGGAAGTAATTAATGAGGCATTAAAAGCGAATGAATTAAGTGCTGCAGACATTGATTTGCTGGTCCCACACCAGGCTAACTTAAGGATCAGTCAGTATGTGCAACAATTGTTAGGTTTGCCGGATGATAAAGTATTTAACAATATTCAAAAATATGGTAATACTACTGCCGCTTCTGTGCCAATAGCATTATGTGAAGCCTGGGAAGCAGGTAAAATTAAAGATGGGGATCTTGTATGTCTAGCAGCTTTTGGCTCTGGTTTTACCTGGGCCAGTGCTTTAATCAGGTGGTAAAGCTAAGTCTTAACTTCCTTTAGCTGACCGTGTCATTTGCTCAAAAGCATCCCACATCTCATTTGGAACAGCTTCTAATCCGTTAAACTGACCGGCACCTTGCAACCATTCTCCGCCATCAATGGTGATCACTTCTCCGTTGATGTAACCAGAAAAATCACTGACCAGGTATGCAGCTAAGTTTGCAAGTTCCTGATGATCACCTACACGTTTTAAAGGTACCCTGTTTTTAAAGTCGAACTTTTCAGCCAGATCGCCAGGCAGCAACCTTTCCCACGCTCCTTTTGTAGGGAATGGTCCGGGAGCAATAGCATTGGTGCGGATGCCATATTTTCCCCATTCCGCAGCTAAAGAACGTGTCATAGCTAAAACACCGCCTTTTGCACAAGCAGACGGCACAACATAAGCAGATCCTGTAAAAGCATACGTAGTCACTATATTTACAATACTTGCAGCTTGTTTTTCTTTAATCCAGTGTTTTCCAAAAGCCAATGTACAGTTTACAGAGCCTTTTAATACAATGTCAATAATGCTGGAGAATGCATTAGCTGATAAACGCTCCGTAGGAGATATGAAATTGCCAGCTGCATTGTTCAGGAGACTATCCACCTTACCAAAGGTTTTTATACTTTCGACAAGTACATTTTCTACCTGATCATACTCTCTTACATCACAGGCTAGAGCAAGCACCTTTCCTCCGGTTTCCTGCTCCATTTCCTTTGCTGTTTTTTGCAGCACATCCAATTTTCGGCTGGTGATGACCAGATTTGCGCCTAGTTTAAGGAAGTAAGTTCCCATTGCCTTACCCAGGCCTGTTCCACCTCCGGTAATCACTATAGTTCTACCTTTTAAGGCATCATCTCTTAACATAGGCTGATTAAACATGGCTTATTTCTTTTGAAGGTTATCGATAATTGTTTTTAAAATGTTTCTGGTAGCAGGTGCCCACCATTGTTTTAACATCACTTTTAGAGCTTCAGACTGATCAGCACTAGTACTGGCAATCAGGTCTTTTCTAATGCTTAGTTTGCTTTGTTGCCAGGTATTGGCCTCCATTGCCATATACTTCCTTATTTTGCGTTCCGCTGCAGTAATGATGCTGGCAGAGTTTACCAGTTCGTCTACCAGACCAACCTGGAGTGCTTCTTCAGGTGTAAAGAGTTTCCCTTCCAGTAAACTGCGAGAAGCAGTTGCAGAGCCCAACCAAAAAGCATATAGATTAAAGATGCTGTTGGGTACGATAATACCTACAGGAACTTCATTTAAGCCAATGATGTATTTGCCTTCGGCCATTACTCTATAGTCACATGCTAATGCAATTACACATCCACCTGCAGGACTATGCCCATTAATAGCAGCTACCATTGGTTTTTTAAAAGCAGTGATATTCGCTATAAAGTTTAGAAACAGATGCCAGAATGATTCTGCTTCTTCCTCATTGTAATTATAGAGTTCAATAAGATCAAGGCCTGCAGAAAAGAATTGTTCTTTTCCACTGATGATCACCCCAGCAATATTTGGGTCTGATGATATATTATTTAAGATGTCATTTAACTCAGTTATCATCTCACGATTCAGAGCATTTGATTTGCCCCTGTCTAAAGTGATCAGGCTTAAATGGTCTTTTATAGTTACTTTAATTGTATTCATGGTATTGTTTACTTTACTTCATAGGTGTATACCGCTCTGGCTAAACGTCCTGTCATATCTATTCCTTCTACGACAATTCTATAAGTTCCAGCCTCATCTGTATTGAAAAAGCTGAATTGACCTTTCCCATCTGTATTGGTCAGCAGGTGCGGTTGCCAGTAAACTGTACTGCGTAAGTCAGATCTATTGTCTGGCTCAGTCGGCGAGTATTTAGGCGAATAGAATTGTCTGATCTGAGGATAACCTTTTGGTGCATAAGTCATGATTCCAGGAGCAAAGCTAGAAGATGAATAACCCCCTCCTCTTTTAGTGGTGATAATCAGGACACCGCCACCACCTTGTGAGCCATAAATTGCCGTATTACCAATAGATTTCAAAACTTCAATAGTCTCTACATCTGAAGGTACAATGTTGTCCAGGAAATCTGAGCCTACATTCATACCATCTAAAATGATTTGCATTGGGGTGCCTGAAGACAGGTTTCTCATCAGATAAGGCTCACCATTTTGTATGATTAATCCTGCAACCCGGCCAATAAGGCACTGTTCAAGCGTAGTGCAATTGTCGAGCATATCGGAAGTCACTATAAAATCTGCTCGCCCAGATCCATTCAGGTTTGCCGAAGTTTCAGAAGCCTTTCTTTGCTCTACGATATTTACTTCCTTAAGTTGCAGCGTTCGTTCTAGTAGTCCTCTTTTAGTAAGCTCGTCGAAATAATTGTTGCTCTTTTTTAAATAACCCTGAAGTGCTTCATTCACGTTTACTTCTATATCTCCGGTGTTTTTGTTTTTCGTTACGATCTGGCCAGGTACAATGTCCAGCTTAATGTCTACGCTCTTTTTGTTTTTAGCTGTTCTTCCCTGTACGATAAATTTGGTGCTATCTGAAAATATCAATTTATCAAAATTGAATCGACCTTGATCATCTGTCAAAGTATCAATAGCAAAGAAGCCACCAGAAGAAGAGAACAATGAAACCTTGCTATTTGGCAAAGGCTTGCCACCATAGCTGGTAATGACACCACTGATTCCAAGAGACTTCTCTGGTTTAAAGGAATTTACGACAGGCGTATTATTGATGATATTTTTCCATAAAATCCTTCTCCAACCTTGTGTAAGCATTAAAATGTCCAGATTCTGGGCAGTTTTTACATCGTTACTCAGGAAGTAATAATTTGGTGCTTCAACATAACCTGTAAGATCTGAAGTAAGTAATAGACTTGTTAAAATATTGCTTTCGTTTTCAGGATCTGGTTTTACAGAAGCTGTATTTGTTACTGCTATAGAGTAGCTTCCACGCAAAGGTTTATCAGCAATTTTGCCTGAAATGGTAAGATCTACTTTTCCTCTTTTTGAATAGCTAGGCTTTAAATTTTCTATAGTAGTATTGATGCGGTCTTCGATGTTATTTATAAATGCAAGTCTTTCAGAAACGGGGATATTACTGCCATTAAATAAAGTGAATTGTACAATTCCAGAAGGAAGGTCTTTTTTAGGGATGCTGGCAGTTATGATTTGTTTCTGAGAGGGAGATTTGGTTGTAAAATAAATATTCCCCCCGCTCTGGGCTACAAGTTTTAATTCTGTATTGCCAATAAGGTCGGCGCTTAACAGTATTTTGATTGAAATCTTATCTGGGTGGTTATTGTTGATTGAAAGAACATAACCACTGGATTGCGCTTTAGGTATGGGGAAAGTTTTTTCTGAACCGTCTTTAAATTTAACCTTTGCGGTATAGGTTTTACCAGGCTGCGGGTTCAGCACAAGGCTACCCATACCCCGGTGTTGAGTTTCAAAACGATTTATTTCAGTTCCCTCATTATCCAATACTATACCGGAAATGTCTTCTCCTATTCCCCTGGCATTTACCGCTTTTACAGCCAGACGGTTTGGTAGTGTTTCAACAAAGTTTCCGCCTTCAGGGAAAAACTGAACGTCTATAGCATTTGATGTTGTCGTTATAGGAATATTCTTAACTATTTTTTCTTTATTGGGAAGCGTTAAAGTTGCGATGATGCGACCTGATTTAACATCTGTTTGCTGATTGTTAGTGAAGTCGATATTTATTTCTCCATTTGCATCAGTAGTAGCCTTGCCTTTCGCCAGGTTTTTATTGTTCATCTGGACTTCATAAGTAACTTCATTGTTGTTATATGGCTGTCCGTTTTTATCAGAAAACTGGATTTTCGCATCTACTTTTTCATGATCCTTTTCAGTGCTGAAATTATAGGTTGTTTTAGTGAAAACTTTATTAGCCCATGAGTTTCCGATTTTTACAGTTTTATCAAAAAAGTATTCCGGGCCTGCATTTCTCATCCATTGCGTGTATGCTCTTATTCGGTAATTACCTTCTGATAAAGTATCAGGTAATTTAAAATCACCCCATGTGATGCCAGACTCCAGAGGTAGTTTTAATTGTTTTGTTATCGTGTTTTGTTCATTGATCAACTCTACATATAAGGCTTTGCTGATGTTTGTTGGTTCGTAGGTTTGTGCATTGATTACATAGGCTTTAAACCAGATGTCATCGCCTATTGCGTAGTAAGGTTTGTCCAGATGTAGGTGTACTTTTTCTTGTGCATTGGTTTTAGCGTATTCCTGGTAGCGCTTTATCAGAGCAGAAAAGGGATCTTGTACCAGTTTGCTGGAAAATGAGAAACAGATTCCTAGCATCAATAGTGCAGGAATAACGAGTTTAAGTTTCATAAAATGAGCATAAATAAGAAAGCCTCAATATACAAATATTGAGGCTTTCTTATCAGAAAAATATATTGTAATTTTTAGAACTTATTCTTCCACATCATGCTTTCTACAGGCTTGGTGGTTTTGTTATTATATTTTGCGTTGCTTTTTGTGTTGTATAAAGTTTCTATATTGCCTTCAACAACAAAATAAATGAGTTGTCCGATTGGCATACCTGCGTAAATCCGTACCGGTTGAGTACAAGAGATTTCTAATGTCCAGGTATTGCAGAAACCTACATCTCCTTTTCCTGCTGTTGCATGGATATCAATGCCCAGTCGGCCGGTGCTCGATTTCCCTTCCAGAAAAGGTACATGAGCATGAGTTTCGGTATATTCGAGAGTTACTCCAAGGTATAAGGTTCCCGGCTCCAGTACAAATCCATCTTTAGGAATTTCGAAGTGTTCAATTTTATTATGCGACTTTGCATCTAATACCCTGTCTTTGTAGGTAGCAAGATATTTACCCAGGTGTACATCGTAGGAGTTTGTTCCAAGGTTTTCAGCCTTAAATGGCTCAATTATAATTGTGCCTTTATCTATTTCTTCAAGAATTCGTTTGTCAGACAGGATCATTTTTCGCTGTTATGTATAGTTATTTAAAGATAATGCATCCTGTAGAACGTGCTTATTGGTAATTATAAGGCAGGAAGTTTTGCAGGTTTATCTTATTTGGACGAAATTATGATTAATTTAAGATACTTTTGCATTGTTTTCTAAAATAGAGATGCCTGTAGTTTTTAATAAAAGTATTGACGAAGAGACCATACTTGCAGTATGGAAAATCGAGGAAACCGAAGCTGAGCTGCTTGCTGGCTTACAGTTGAAACAACATGAACTTGATTTTATTTCTTCATTAAGTAATGGTAAGCGCCTGTTACACTGGCTAAGTACCCGTGTGTTATTGAGGACAATGCTGAATACATCTGAATATATTGATTGCAGGATGGATGAGCATGGTAAACCTTATCTTCCTAATCTGGATTATCATATTTCTTTAAGTCATTCTTATGATTATGCTTCTGTGATTATTGGTAAGACCAAAAAAGTGGGCGTTGATATAGAACTGATTAAGCACAAGATAAAAAGTATTAAGCATAAATTTTTGTCGGATATTGAACTGGCACAGAAACAAATTGGCGACAATATTGATGGCTTGTATGTTTGTTGGGTTGCTAAAGAAGCAATTTATAAATGGAATGGTACGAAGGGATTGGAATTTAAGCGGGACATTTATATTAAGCCTTTTAAATTAAGAAATGAAGGAGAACTTACCGCATTGGTACAGCTACCGGAGGGAACTCAAGAACTTACTGTACATTATTTTAAGACTCAGGATGGCTATATGCTGGGCTACGTGGTAGCATAATAATTGCAAGATGAATAAGAAAGTCGAATTTATAGACTGGGGACTTACGGATTACCAGGATGCATGGACGAGACAAGAAGTTGTTTTTGATAAGACGGTTTCTTTAAAGATTCAGAATAGAACCAATAATACTGAGACGGATACGCCAAATTATCTGATTTTTTGTGAGCATCCACATGTTTATACACTTGGTAAAAGTGGTAAACCTGAGAACTTATTACTTGATGATCAAAGTCTCCAAGAAAAGGAAGCTACATATTATAAAATAAACAGGGGTGGCGATATTACTTACCATGGCCCTGGGCAAATTGTAGGTTATCCGATATTAGATCTTGATAATTTCTTTACCGATATACATTTGTATTTAAGGATGCTTGAGGAAGCGGTTATTTTAACACTGGCCGACTATGGTATTACAGCTGGTCGTTATCCAGGATTTACTGGAGTATGGTTAGATGCAGAAAATGAAAAAGCTCGCAAAATATGTGCAATGGGGGTAAGATGTAGTCGTTGGGTGACCATGCATGGATTTGCATTTAATGTAAATACGGATCTTGATTATTTTAAAAATATTGTCCCTTGCGGCATTGATGATAAGGATGTAACCTCTATGGAAAGGGAGTTGGGTGTCCAACTTGATATAGAAGAGGTTAAGTTAAAGCTAAAGTCTCATATTGCATCTTTGTTTGAAATGCAGCTAATCTGAAAGAGGTAATTTAAGTTATTCATGTATAAAACATAATTTTGATTTTTTAGTACAAATCTTATCTTTACTAGATAAACAATAAAAAACAACAAACTATGGATTACAATTCTGAATATTCGGCAGCTGGAGCTGGAATTGGCGTTTTTGGCGTCATCATTTATCTTGCATTAATAGTATTAGTCGTTGCGGGGCTATGGAAAATCTTTGAAAAAGCGGGGAAACCAGGCTGGGCAGCGATTATTCCTATTTATAATTTAATTGTCCTTATAGAAATAGTAGGAAAACCAACTATATGGATTCTTTGGTTATTAATTCCATGTGTAAATATCGTATTTTCAATTTGGCTTTATAACTTATTAAGTAAGAGTTTTGGAAAAACTGAGGGGTACACTGTAGGTATGATCTTACTTCCTTTCGTGTTTATTCCATTGCTTGGTTTTGGTGATGCTCAATATCAGGGACCATCAGCTGCCGAAGCACAGAATAGGTATAATCCTAATGATCCTTTTAATAAAAACAATCCTTTTGGAGGGAATAATCCATTTGGTGGAAACAATCCGTCTGGGACAAACGATCCGTTTAATCAACCACCAACAACTCCAAATGCATAATTGCTGGTGTTAAACATATATATATTATCCGTCTGGTTTTTTCTATTAGATCAGGCGGGTAATTTTTTTCTACCATGCCCATTTAAGACGTTAACAGGATTTGATTGTCCTGGTTGTGGTTTTCAACGTTCTTTCCTGGCGCTTTTAAAAGGTGATTTTCAGGAGAGCTTTCATTTATATCCGGCAACAGTTCCCTTACTCCTGACTTTTATCATTGTATTGCCTGCAAAGTATTTTACAAAGAAAGATGTTTCTTTATTGATTAAAATCACATTTGTAATTACTGGAACAATTATTTTAATAAGCTATTTGTATAAAATGATTTATGGCCATCATCATTGACATTAGAATTTTATGAGCAAATCAGTATCCTATCTAGCACTGGGCGACTCATATACCATAGGTGAAGAAGTGCCCCTGGAAAATAGCTTCCCATATCAACTGGCTGATATTTTGAGTAAGAATGGCTATATCGTAAATAGACCAGAAATTATAGCGACCACAGGCTGGACAACCAATGAATTGCAGGATGCAATTGCTAAGTCGGGATTAAATCAGAAATTTGATCTAGTTACTTTACTTATTGGCGTAAATAACCAATATAGAGGTGAATCTTTGAAGATTTATCGGGAAGAATTTAAGGCCTTATTGCAAACCGCTATAAATTTTACCAATGGAAATAAAGCAAGGGTCTTTGTATTGTCTATCCCGGATTGGGGAGTAACTCCTTATGCTGTTAACAGCGGACGTGATCCGGAGTTAATCGCAAAGGAAATAGATAATTTCAATGCAATCAATTATAAAGAAACTATTAGTTTAGGTGTAAACTATACAAATGTTACTACATCATCGCGTAAGGCAGGTTCAGAAACTGACCTTTTAACTAACGATGGATTGCACTACTCAGCTAAAATGTATGCTGAATGGGTTGAACTTCTTAAGCAAGAAATAATCAAGGTAATTTAAATGGCAATTGCCGTATGGTAATTATAGTCTTGAACAACTGTTTTTAGAAAGTCCATTTCATTCATTCCAGAAGGTATATTTACAGAAAGCAAGGCTGCTACTTTTGCAGACATGGCATAAATAAGCTCCGTATTATATGTTTTATAATAAGTACCAATCACTTCGTGAATTAACTCTATTTCTCTATCACTAAGCATACTGGTATTATTAAATACAGGAATGTATTCTTCTTCAACAGGATGAAATGCTATATGATTAAAATCGGCTTGAGGGGTCGTTTTGATCACTGCGGTTCCAGCTACAATATCACCTATTCGTTGTTTTTTATCAGATGCCGCGATACAGATTAACCCGCCAACCTGTGCAGTTAAGTATAAATCAACCAAACGAAACAGCCAACGGATAAAATATTGGCCTATGCTTGCCTGACTTCCGTCAAGGCTAATCACTTTTATTTTCATGATGCGTTTACCAATGCTTTGGCCATTCATGAATATTTCGCAAATGAGGTGGTAGAAAACAAAAGCGGCAACGTAAATGATCAATATTGTCGGAATAAATAATGGGGTACTATTTATAGCACCAGCAATTCCGCTTATTGCAATCAGTAATATAAAAACTATATAGAGACCAAAAAATATTCCCAGATCAATTAGTCTTGCGACAATGCGTTCTCCCAATCCTGCAACAGGGTAATCAATGTCAACATGTTGACTGGTATTAACTTTTATTGTTTCCATATAAGTTCAAATATAATATTGATGTTGAATTAATTGTTGTAAAATGTTTTTTTGTGCTATTTTAACGGAAAATTAACTCCTTACCAATTTTATGAGAGAAGCATTGTTTGTAAAGCAGAATTCTGGGAAGTGGAAATCCTATGAGCAGTTGAAAACGAGCAATCCTGATGAACTTGCCGAGCGGTTTATTGATATTACCAATGACCTGGCTTATGCAAAAACCTTTTACCCTAAATCTAAAACCACAGTTTATTTAAATGGACTAGCTTCTATTCTCCATCAGTCTATCTATAAGAATAAAAAAGAAAAAGTAAATCGCTTTGCCATCTTTTGGAAATATGAACTACCGGAATTGTTTTTTACCTATCGTCGGCAGTTACTTTATTCTTTTATTTTTTTTGCTATTTCATGTGCAATCGGTGTCTTGTCCGCCAAATATGACGATGCTTTTGTAAGGCTGATAATGGGGGATAGTTATGTGAATATGACCAACGAAAATATTGCAAAAGGTGATCCATTTGGTGTTTATAAACAACAGGGCCCCGTTTCTATGTTTCTTCAAATTGCTGCAAACAATATTTATGTTTCATTATTGATGTTTGTTAGTGGAATTTTCATTTCCATCGGACCTGTTTTTATTCTTTTAAGGAATGGAATTATGCTTGGTTCATTCCAATATTTCTTTTTTAGTAAAGGTCTTGGCACTGAATCAGTACTAGTGATATGGATTCATGGAACGTTAGAAATATCTGCAATCGTGATGGCTGGTGCTGCGGGACTGGTACTTGGTCATGGGCTTCTTTTTCCTAAAACTTACACTCGTTCGCAAGCTTTTAAAAGTAGTGCGAAAGACGGTACCAAAATGGCATTAGGAATTGTACCAATTCTGATAGTCGCAGCCTTTTTTGAAGGTTTTATAACGCGTCACACAAATATGCCTTTATGGCTAAGCATAAGTATTTTAGGTGGATCATTGTTCTTCATTATCTGGTATGTAGTTATTTATCCATCACAATTAAATCAACGTAATCAAAGTAAGTAGTATGTCGCAACACATTGAGTTTAAAAAGCTGAGGGCTTTCGGAGAAATCATAAGTGATACTTTCCTTTTCATAAAACAGAACTTTAAACCATTATTAAGGGTTTTTCTTTACTTATGTGGGTTTTTTATTTTAACAGGAATAGTTGCCTCGGCAATGCATGAGATGTCCATGCAAAATACTCCTGAAGTACAGAATGGCCCATTTTCATCCAGGAATTTTTCAAATATTCTGAATTGGAATTATTTTTTGGTGATCTTAGTTTCAATAGGAAGTTATGCTGCAATCACAGTTTCAACACTGAGTTTTATTGCTTTATATATTCAAAAGGGTAAAGTGGCCCCAAGTCCGGAAGAAGTATGGGCATACTTTAAATATTATTATTTCAGAACATTTTTCAGCAGTTTAGGAGTTGGATTATTTGTCTGTATAGCCTTTTTATTTTGTATAGTCCCGGGATTATATGTCTGGCCTGCAATGTGTCTGTTTTACCCAATAATGATTTTGGAGAATGCTAGTTTTGATTATTCATTTGGCCGTGCATTTAAATTACTCAAAGATCAGTGGTGGAATACAGCCGCAGCAATACTTGTTATTTATTTCATTACTTATGCTTGTATGATGATTCCTGCAATTCCCGGAATGCTCTTTACTATGGTGGGAACTTTTATTCCAGCCGTTAAAGAATGGAATAGTGTATTGATTATAGTCGGTGCTATCTTTCAGAATCTTACTTATGTATTTATGATAATTCCGATAATTGGAATTGCATTGTGTTATTTTAACCTTGTAGAATTACAGGAAAGTGCAGGATTGATGGATCGTATTCATCAATTTGGAGAAGAAAAGAATGAGAATCCTCCTTTAGAAGAATATTAAAAATGCAAAAGACGCTCATTTTAATTTTCCTGGGTTTAATTTTCTCAGTAGCTTATCCCACGGTAGCCCAGGTCAAAAGGGAAGTCTTAAAGGAAGCCCCGATCAGAAATGACAACTCAAGAGTTGATCTTAGGAGTTTCGATCTTCAGAAGATAAAAGACTATAGTAAACAAAAGGAATTTCGTTATGATCAGGCAGTTTCTATTGATACCAGTTGGTGGGATAGATTCTGGCGCTGGATCTGGGATTTGACAAATGGAGCTTTAAGTAATAAGTACTCCGGTGATTTTGTTAAGTACTTAGTTATTGCTGTCGTTTCTGCATTGATCATTTTTAGCTTGAGCAAAATAGCTGGAGTGGATTTAATGATCTTTTCCAGAAAGTCTAAAGCAGTTGATGTTCCTTATGATGAAGCAATGGAGAATATTCATGAAATTGACTTTAACGAGGAAATTAATAAGGCTGTTTTTAACGGGAACTACAGGCTTGCGGTTCGCTTATTATATCTGCGCTCGCTAAAGTTGTTAAGTGATCAGGAGTTAATTAACTGGCAGCCTGAAAAAACAAATCAGACTTATATTGATGAAATTGAAGATTTTGAAAGGAAGCAGGATTTTAAAATGCTAACGCTTCGATTTGAGTATATCTGGTATGGTGATTTCTCTATTGATAAGGAGATGTTTAAAGCACTCAAAGGAAGTTTTGAACGGTTTAATGTGAAAGTGCTATGAAGGGATTGAGGTGGTATTTGATTTGGAGTGCTATATTGATGGTTGGCTATTTAGTCGCACAATATTACAAGCCCAAACCAACAGATTGGACAGCTACTTACCTAAAAGAGGACAAAATACCTTTTGGTACTTATATCTTATATGAGGAGCTAGGAGAAATTTTTCCAAATGCAAAGATTACTCCATCAAGACTACCTGTTTATAATAATTTAAACGACAAGGAATTCGTTAATACTAATTACCTTTTTATTGCAGGGAGGGTAAGCATGGATAAGTACGATTATCAAGAACTTGTTAAGTATATGGAAAAGGGTAATAATGTTTTCATTGCTGCCTATGAGTTAAGTGAGTTTTTAACAGATACGTTAAACTTGACTATGAACTCTGTATATGATTATGCAAATAAAAACGGCACCCCTATAAATTTCGTTGATCCGGCTTTAAAAGGTGAAAGGGATTATATTTTTAACAAGGGGTTGGGTGATCAGTATTTTAGTAAGGTAGATACAATCAGAGCGAGTGCTTTAGGAAGAAATGCAGATGGGGAGGTCAACTTTGTAAAATACACCTACGGAAAGGGAGGATTGTATATATTACCAAGTCCGCAATTATTAAGTAACTACAATATTTTAAACCCTTCCGGGGCTATTTATATATCCAAAGTGCTTTCTTTTTTGCCTGATGCAAAGCAGATAATATGGGATGAGAATAATACCAAGGGTACTATTGATGATGCCTCTGTTTTACGTGTTTTGTTTAAAAATGATAACCTGCGATGGGCTTATTACCTGGCCATATCAGGCTTATTGATTTTTGTTTTGTTTGAGATGAAACGCAGACAGCGTATTATTCCCGTTGTTGAACCTTTAAAAAACACTTCTGTCGAGTTTGTAAAGGTTGTTGGTAAGGTCTACTATCAGCAACGTGATAACCGCGACATCGCACAAAAAAAAATTACCTACTTTTTAGAATATGTGCGGAGCAATTATCGATTGAAAACTACCTTGTTGGATGAAGAATTTATATCAGACCTCGTCCTAAAGTCTGGTATCAACGAAGATATAGTACGTAAGCTAATAGAGATGATAAATAGACTGAAAGGTGCCGTTGTGATTAACGATGATGCATTGATTCAGCTTCATAAATTAATAGAGAGATTTTATAAACAAGCCCGATAATTATGGAAACAGAAATGTTTAACCAAAGAACTGACCTTACACAACTTAACAACGCCGTAACTGAAATCAGGCAAACCCTGGGAAGGATCATTGTCGGCCAGAAAGATACAGTCGACTTTCTAATTGCTGGTTTATTAGCTGATGGTCATGTGCTTTTAGAAGGTGTGCCTGGTGTAGCCAAGACTTTAAGTGCCAAGTTGATTGCGAAGAGTATTGATGCTTCTTTCTCGCGAATTCAGTTTACGCCAGATTTAATGCCTTCGGATGTTATTGGTACTTCTGTTTTTGACCCGCGTTCTTCATCTTTTGAATACCGCAAAGGACCTATATATGGAAATATTGTATTGGTAGATGAGATTAATCGTGCCCCGGCAAAAACGCAGTCTGCCTTATTTGAGGTGATGGAAGAGCGACAGATTACGGTTGATGGGCATACTTATCCGATGGATGAGCCTTTTATGGTATTGGCGACTCAAAATCCAATTGAACAGGAAGGAACATACAGATTACCTGAAGCACAATTAGACCGATTTTTGTTTAAGATTGAAGTTAAATATCCCACGCTTGAGGAGGAAACGGCTATCTTATTAAATCAGCATCAGTATAAGCTGGATGATGAGCTCAAATCTGTTAAGGCTGTTTTAAGTGTCGAACAGATTAAAGTATGCCGGAGAATTATAAGGACTTTACATGTAGAGCCTAAACTGATTGAATACGTTGCAAAGATTACGCATGAAACCAGAAATAATAAGTCCCTATATCTCGGCGCTTCACCACGTGCATCATTAGCTATGATCAATGGAGCTAAGGCTTTTGCAGCTATGCAGGGACGTGACTTTGTTACACCAGAAGATATTATAAAGGTAGCACCTGTGGTTTTGTCGCACAGAATTATGCTGACCCCGGATAAAGAAATGGAAGGGTTAAGCACAAATGATATTGTAATGCAGATTATTCAGAAGATAGAAGTACCTAGATAAAGCCATAATTTGAAACAATTTTTTATAAAATATTACAAAGACCTCTTTCTCGGTAAAAGATTTTTTGCCGGGATAGGGCTGTGTGTAAGTTTATTTCTCTTTTCTTTCTTCTTACCCTGGCTTGGTGATCTGCCAATTGTGATTTTCCTGGTGTTTGTGCTGCTCGTATTAATTGATGTGATTTTGTTATACCGCACAAAACGAGATGTGTTTTTACGAAGGGATATTCCAGATCGGTTAAGCAATGGAGATGAAAATGAGCTAAGGATTTATGTAGAGAACTTCTATTCTTTTAATATTCATATTGGTATTATTGATGAGATTCCTTTCCAGTTTCAAAAAAGAGACCTCTGGTTTAAAAGCAGCTTAAAAGCAGGTGAACGTAAAACAATAATTTATACTTTAAGGCCGACTAAAAGAGGGGAATATATTTTTGGTCAGACTCGTTTATATGTGCAGTCGTCTTTAGGTCTTATATCTCGCCGCTTTAATATTGGTGATGAAGCTACAGTGCCGGTTTATCCATCTTTTTTACAGTTACGCAGGTACGAATTGATGGCCATATCAAACAGATTAACAGAATTTGGTATTAAAAAGATAAGAAGATTAGGCCACAGTATGGAGTTTGATCAGGTGAAGAATTATGTACAGGGAGATGATTATCGTACAGTGAACTGGAAAGCTACTGCAAGAAAGGGTGAGCTGATGGTGAATTCATTTACAGATGAAAAGGCACAGCACGTGTATTGTGTTATTGATAAGTCGAGGCCTATGAAAATGCCTTTTGAAGGTTTGAGTTTATTAGATTATGCCATAAATGCAAGTCTGGTACTTTCTAATGTTGCTCTGGTTAAGCAAGACAAAGCTGGTTTAATTACGGTTGCAGAGCAAATGGGAAGTGTGGTGCCTGCAGATAGGAAGCCTACACAGTTGGGCAAAATAATGGAGGTACTTTATAAAGAAAAAACAAGATACCTCGAACTAAATATGGAGGCTTTATTTACTAGCGTAAGAGGGGTATTAAGACAAAGGAGCCTGGTTGTATTATTTACCAATTTCGAGAGTATGTCTGCATTGAACAGACAGCTGCCATATTTAAAGCGTATAGCAAAGTATCATTTACTTCTGGTTGTATTTTTTGAAAATACCGAACTTAAAGAGATTACTGAGAAACCGGTACAGGATGTTGAAGATATTTATATCCAGACTATTGCCAATAAGTTTGCTTATGAAAAGAAGTTAATGGTTCGGGAACTGGCTAAACATGGAATACTTAGTATCCTTACACCTCCTGATCAATTAACGATAAATGTAGTAAACAGATATCTGGCCATTAAAGCTCAGCAGAAAATCTAATTTGTTTAAATGCCTGTGCTTTAAAGGCTCTGAAACTAACATTCAGGTAAGCTGATTGGGATATTTGTAGCCAAACCGCCATCCGATGTCTCTTTATATTTAGAGTTCATATCGAGTGCAGTTTCCCACATGGTATTTACTACTGCATCAAGACTTACTTTCGCTTTATCAGGATTGCTTTGTAATGCCAGTTGGCAAGCTGTGATTGCTTTGATAGCTCCCATAGTATTCCTTTCAATGCAAGGGATCTGCACCAGGCCACCTATAGGATCGCAGGTTAGACCCAAATGATGTTCCATGGCAATCTCTGCTGCCATTAACACTTGGCGCTGTGAGCCGCCTAAACACTCTGTAAGTGCTGCAGCTGCCATGGCTGATGATACGCCGATTTCTGCCTGACATCCACCCATTGCTGCCGAAATTGTAGCTCCTTTTTTAAAAATACTACCGATCTCAGAAGCACATGCTATAAATTGAGTGATCTTTTCGTCCGTATAGCCGTTACAAAAAGCAATATAATATTGTAAAACTGCAGGGATTACACCAGCAGCACCATTGGTTGGTGCAGTAACAACCCTGCCAAAAGAAGCATTCTCTTCATTTACTGCAAGAGCAAAGCAGCTTACCCAATCTAATATATAATTGAAATCATTACCGCCACTTCTGATGGCCATAATCCAGCTTGTATAATCTGTGTATACACTATTGCCAATTAATCTTTTATTTAATGCTGCGGCTCTTCTACCTACATTTAATCCCCCGGGTAAAAAACCGGAAGTATGACACCCCCTGTAAGTACAGTCTTTCATTACTTTGAAATGCTGCATAATACCTTTTCTGGTTTCTTCTTCTTTGCGCCAGGACAACTCGTTCTCCATTACAATCTCAGAGACTTTAAGTCCGGTTGATAAACACCAGTGAAGTAATTCACTCGCCTTATCAACAGGGAAAGGAAGATCTACCTGTTCTTTCTCATTTCCTGTCTCACCCTCTTTTACCACAAAGCCGCCACCTATAGAATAATAGGTTTCAGAAAAGGCTTTACCATTGTTTAGAAATGCCTGGAAAGTGACTGCATTAGGATGAAAAGGTAGGCTCTCGAAAAAAAGAAAGTTCATATCATCACTGTATTTAAAGGAAATCAGTTGTTCCCCGGAAAGAGACAGTAGTTGATCATCTTTAATAGAGGCAATGGTAGAATCAATCGCATTGACATCGAATGTTACAGGATCTGCACCTGTAAGACCTAAAAGAATGGCAACATCGGTTCCGTGGCCAATTCCTGTTTTCGCCAGAGAGCCATATAATAAGACTTTCACCTGTTCTACCTGAGTCAGCAGTCCTTCCTTCTTTAGCGAAGCTGTAAATTGCTGTGCTGCCCTCCATGGTCCCAAAGTATGGGAGCTTGAAGGACCAATACCTATCTTAAATATATCGAATACGGAGATTTGTTCCCTTTGCATAATACAAAGCTACTATAGTTTGATGATATTATTTATACGTTACAGGAATGATACGACTAAAAATCGAACGCAATAATGTTTTTGTCCTGAAGCATTCTATCTACAAATGTTTTATGGTTTTTGGGGCTGCCAATTGCTATCCATGTGCCACTGATAATGCCATTTGCAAGCTCCTGTTTTCCTCTTGAAAGTTTTAATTTGGAGGTTTTAATATCATTCTCGTATTTTTCGAGGCTTTCACCTTCGTAACGCTTTACAATCCTGTATATCCTTTTGGTAAAACGACGTTCGGCCATTTCTTCTAAAAAAGGAAAAATGAGTAGTGCCAGCAATACGACTACAGTTACACCTATGGCTTGTTCGAAGTAACCAGAACCAATGGCCATGCCTATTGCCGCTACAATCCAGATTACACAGGCGGTCGTAAGGCCTTTTACCTGATTGTCCTCCTTAAAAATAACACCTGCTCCCAGGAATCCGATTCCGGTAACAATATTAGAAGCAATCCTATCGTGGCTACTGATTCCTATTTTAACAGAAAGTATAGTGAAAAGGGTGGAACCAAGACCAATCATAATCATGGTTTTTAATCCCGCCTGTTTACTCCTGAACTCTCTTTCGGCACCAATCAGGCCGCAAAGTAGAGTTGCCATTAAAAACTTATTTACCTCACTTTGTGTAAGGAAATGATTACTGTCGAGAATGTTTTCCATATCAGTTTATATAGTCTAATATAACAAAGATTTGCATCTGATTATTATATATTCATCAATAGAAATCGTAACATCTCAGACCGTTAAATTTGTTATATCCCGAATTATTAGGGAAATATTTTTCGTAACCAATACTTCCTTCTGTTGTTCCGCTGGTATTGGTATAATTAATTTTTGATGTCGTAGCATCGTGGCTGATTCCTAATCTTAGTTTCTCACCGTTTCGGTTTCCTTTTAATAAATCAAATATCAGTGAAACAACTATGGCATCAGGTCCATTCTGACCACCGCTGCGGTACCATAGTCCTGCATTAAGTCCTTTAAATTTAAACTGTGCCCCTGCACTCACAGACGAAGAACTACCCTGATTGTAATATACAACAGACGGAATCAGGTATGAGCCCTCATCCTGATAATAAGTGCCACTGCTCAGCGGTATTCTAAAGCTTGTATTGGCGGTGATACGCATTGGTAATTTAGCTACTGTGCCACTAAAGGATTCATCTGGTTTATTGATATGATGTACAGCAACTCCTGCCATTAAGTTTCTGAATACAATATTTGTTCCAGCTGCAGCATCGAAAAAGATTTTGTTGTCTACATCTGGTGGCTGGGCAGCTGATACGCTGCCGGGTAGATAGCCCAGACGCATATCTATCTGGTCCGAGAAAACAAGTTTACTCCAATCTATCTGTCTGTTGGTAAAGCCAGCCTGTATACCAAAAGAGGCAACAAAATCATCACCACCTACACTGTAAGAATAAGTTGCTGCGGCATTGTTTTTTACCAGGAATGCTGTTCCCTCACTGCTGCGGTTAAACATCAGTCCAACGCCACCTCCAAATTTGGCAATGTTGAGATCAGCAGATGCGGTGATGTAAGATAGATCCCCACTTAGCCCAGACCATTGGTTCCTGTAAATCATATTCATCCTGATGTCTCCTTCAAACTGCCCAGTTAAAGCAGGGTTAAGGTAGATAGGTGCATTAAAAAATTGTGAGTAAACATGATCCTGTGCTAAAGCAGGCATGCTCATTATAATGCTCAACAATCCGGTTATATATTTTAATCTCACTCCCATCCTTATCTGATTAAATGTATTGCACCTGTTCGTTTAGGTGGAGTTTTGTCGTAGGTCATGCCTTTCCATTCGGTTCCGTTGACCATCTCCACATCAATTTTCCAGTAATAAACACCCTGTGGCATAGGCTGGCCTTTAAAGGTTCCGTCCCAGGCCTCTGCTGGTCTACCTTCATCTAGCAATGAAGTCTCCCATATGATTTGTCCCCATTTGTTAAATACGCTGAACCTCCAGGTTTTAATGCCGGAACCTTTTGCTCTGAATAACCGGAGCTCAGGTATCTCGCTGCCAGGAATGAACGAGTTGGGTACGAATAAATATCCGGGGACGCCTTTAATAGTTACTTCTTTAAAGGTATCTGTAGAACACCCGTTCTGGTTGGTCACTTTTAAAGTGACTTTGTATGTTCCGGTATCAAGGTAGGTATAACTAGGGTTTTTTAATGAAGAAGTACCTACGCCATCACCAAAATCCCACTCCCAGATGGTAGGATTGTTAGTACTTTCATCTTCGAACTTGAAGGTGTAATCAGGGATATTGATCAGTGTTGAAGGGTTGACGTTGAAGGCTGCCACAGGAGGCGGTACTACACGGATATATTGACCTCTGGTTACCACGTCAGAACAGCCTAGGGCATTGGTTGCCGTTAGTGTTACAGTATAATATTCTTGATCTCCCTTATAAATATGCAAGGGTTCCACTTCATTGGATTTTGGAGATCCATCCCCAAAGTCCCATTCATAAGTAATGCCACCTTGAGTTGTGTTTCTGAATTGCACTGGAAGGTCGGCGCAGCCTAATGTCACCTCTGCATGGAAAGCAGGTAGAGGTTGCTCTAATACAGTGATTGTTTCTTCCTCTGTCATTTCCGAGCAACTGTTATAGGCTGTCATTTTAACGGTATATGTGCCAGGTTTGGTAAATGTGTATTGTTCTGTTCCTGTTGTTATGGTATTCCTTTCACCACCATCTCCAAAATCAAAATAAAAGCGTGATGCTCCAATAGAATTGTTATCGAAATTTACTGTAAATGGTGCGCATCCACGTTTTTGACTGGCATCAACCACCAGTTCTGGGGTCATGTTTTGTGGGTAAACTGTGATGTTGTATGTTCTGATACTGGGTGGATTACAATCATTTACTGCTGTCGTCGTAACAGTAAATGTTTTGGTTACTAGCGTATTATAGATGTGACTTACGGGTGATTTATCTGTTTTTTCTACTATTGGACTTCCGTCTCCAAAGTCGTAATAATATTTATTTGTTCCGCCTGGAGAGTGGTTGGTAAAGTTCACTAGCATAGGAGAACATCCTTCTGTTTTACTTGGGGAGAAGACTGCAATTGGTTTTGCTTTTACAAATACCGTTGAAGGAACCGAATTCGTTCCGCAAGAAGTGATTGAGGTTAAAGTAACTACATAGGTAGTATCTTTTCCCGTAGGATCCTGGTCAAAAATGATTCCGTTAGGACTAATTGCTGTTGATGTTTGGCCATTTCCGAAGTCCCATTTAAATGTTGCTCCAGCGGTTAGATTAGAGGTGTTGCTGAAATTAACAGATAGTGGTCCGCAACCTTCAGTAGCGCTTTGATCAAATGAAGGGGGGACAGCCTGATTGGTGCTAAATGTATGGCTAAACTCATCTGAAGCACAACCATTACTACTAGTAACAACTAACTTGATAGTTACAAATGTACCGCTCGTTGAAATGGTATGACCAGGGAATGTTGAACCTGTTCCTCTGACAACACCATCTACATACCAGGTGTAAGTATCATTCCTGTCGGGATAAGTAACTACTTGAATTGGCAGAACGTAAGGTATACAACCTTGGTCTGTTGTTCCCCATGTAAACTCTGCTTTAGCATTAGGGGTAACGGTTATTGTTACAACATCACTAGTGCTACCTAAATTTCCGCTACATTCGAGAGTACTCACAATACGTCTGTAGGAAGTAGTTTGGGTTAGAGCAGGAGGCTGATAATTTTGAGCTACCCCTGGAATGGTTGTCCATGGTCCTCCATTTATACTGGATTGCCATTGATATGAAAATAGTTCATCACCACCAGTTGGCTGGGTTCCATTAATTAATGCGGGGGTTTGTCCACTACAAATGGTTTGATCAGCAGTAATGGTGTTGTTGCCAATAGGAGGGCGAACAGTAATTGGGAATTCAGTGGTGGTTGATGTACAGGTCCCGCTATTTACGGTCCTTCTAAAACTGATTGTTCCGGTTGTATTTAATGTTGTGGTTAAATCTTCACTTGTTTCGTTGTTAATTAGATTCCAAGGACCTGCATCGATTTTGCTTTCCCAAATATAACTGTAAACGCCTTCTTCACCTCCAGTTGGAACACTACCGTTAATGGTTATCTGTTGTCCATTACAAACTACTGAGCTAGCAGTAATACTATTCTGGGTAATTGGTGCATTGTTTCGGATTGTGACATCTTTATATTTTGGGCCACAAGGTGAGTTACCAGTAATGGTCCACCTGAAAACATAAGTAACATTTGGATTCAGTTCTGTAACTGTGGTTTCATTATTTGTTGCTGTTGTAATTAAGGCATTTGCATCTCCCGATACCATGGACCATAATCCCGTTTCTCCTGATTTAATAGGGTTGCCTTTTAAGGATACAGACGTTTCGTTACATAATGTTTGATTGGGGCCAGCATCGGCCAAAGTTGTAGCTGGGGCTACAATTATTGTAGTCGGATCTGAATACCCAAGAATACAGCCAGCATTTTGTACAACAGCTCTAAAATGAGTTGTAGTCGTTAAGTTGGTAAAAGTGTAGGTTAAACCGTTGTTGGTACCAGGGATATCAGTCCAGGGGTCGAGACCATTGGGCGAAGTTTGCCAAGCCAAAACAGAACCAGTATTCCCACTTAATGTAATTGAGCCTGTGTTGTCATCTTGACATACTAAGGCTTGCGTTGTTGTAGTAGTTCCTGGTATGGTCGGCATATTCACAGTAATGGTTACCTCTGCTTCAGATTTTTGACATGCTCCAGTTCCTGTTATCGTCCATTTAAACACATAAACTCCACCAGGTTCCAGGCCTGAAACAGTAGTTTCAAAGTCAGTAGGATTTATAATTGAAGGTGTTCCGGCGCTTGCAGAAACCACTTCCCATAATCCCGTACCGACTTTAGGTTCGCTACCTTTTAAATCATAAGTCGTCGTATTACAAATACTTGTACTGGTCCCTGCATTTGCAGTCGTAACCTTAGGATCAACTTTAACAACAATTTCAATTGGTGCGCCTGGACAGCCCGTTGCAGAATAAGGGATAATAGTATAGGTAACTGTTCCTTGCGAAAAAGTGTTGTTCAATAAAACATCAGTTATCGTGATGCTATTAGATAAAGGGCTTAATGGTGTTGGAGCTGTCCCACCACTATTGCCGGTAATACCAGGGCTTGCAACGCTGGTCCATGAAAACTGCGTTTGAATATCAGAATTTATGATTACCGTTGCGGCACTTTCATGGCAAATAGTTTTCTCTGTTACAGGAGCAGATATTACTGGTAATGGTGTAATTGTAATGGTCACCTGGTCAGGGGACGGATTAATACAGGCTCCTGATCCTGTAATGGCCCATTCAAAAGTATAAGGTAGTCCTGCAACGAGGCCTGAAACATTGGTTTCGAAATCACCAGGAACCGCAATAACTGGTGCAACTGGATGTGTAGACACAAGTCTCCATAGTCCAGTTCCTACTTTAGGCTCATTTCCCTTTAGTAAGTAGGTATTGGATGGGCTAGTTGCACAAATGCTATCATCAGGTCCTGCATTGGGTTGGGTAACTTTCGGATCAATAGTAACAACAACTATTATTGGTTCCCCCGTACATCCACCAGGAGAATGGGGCGTAATAGTATAAGTAACGGTTTGCCGCTGAAAAGTAGGGTTTAATATTACATCAGCAATGGTTACGCTACCTAAGCTGGAACTTAAATCCGACGGGTTGGTGTGTCCTGTCACGCTTGAGGATGAAGCTTCACTTGTCCATATAAACTGAGTTGGGATATTTGATGTCGCTGTTATATTCACAGAACTTCCCTCGCAGATCGTTTTATCAAGAACTGGAGAAAGAACAGGCTTTGGAGTAACAGTAACTGTAAAAGTAAAAGGAGCTCCTGCGCAACCATTAGCAGTCGGTGTGATAGTGTAAACTATTACAGCATTCTGTGTTGTACTCGCATTTGTAATTATTTCGTTAATATTTCCACTGCCAGAAGGACTAAAACCTGTTGCATTTCCAATAGTGTTAACCGCAGTCCAGTTGAAAGTACTTCCCTCAACGCTTGATGTTAACATTCTACTGGCAGTTAATCCAGTACAAATGGTTTGTGTCGTATTGATGCCTGTGTTGTTTGGATAAATTATAAATTCTTTACTTACTGATACGAATTCGCAGTCTCCAGGAATACCTGTATTTACTGTTAAAATTACAGTGGCTTTCCCAGCTGTGCGGTCTGCCGCGCTTGGTATATATATAGGTTCTAATGTATTATCATTCAGGAAAGTTCCACCATTAGGGAGTGTAGTCCATTTATAATTAATATAGTTTGTGTTTGATATCTCTCCTTTTATGCTCGCTTGATCATTATAGCAAATTGGGTTTGCAATAATTGATGGACGAGGGGATTCTTTAAAAGTGATTAACTGAGATGTTGTAATTGATTCACAACTATTTTTATGTGTTACAGAAACCTTATAGGTCATGTATTGCTTAAATTCAATTGAAGGGTATTTGGTTACGTTTATGCCGTCTTTAAAGGTATAATCCGCATTGGTTAAGGCGTCCCCATTCGATGCGGTTACTGTCCAGGAATAGGTGTCAGGAGCATCAACTTCGGTTCCTGAAAATAGTACGTTTGTTGGGCCTGTTACTTCATTATTGTAAGTAAAGGTACCTAATCCACACAATGTTGCTAAAGGCTCTAAAGTTGTAATTGGTTTACTATCAATAATTACTACGGTTTGAGGGGGAGCAGTACTTACTGATCCACAAGTTGCTGTATTAATTTGGAGTATAACTTCATATGTGCCTTTTTTAAGAAAGGTAAACTCCGGTTCGGTTATTCCGTTTGTAAAGGTTACATCTGTGGAAAGTGCAGGAACTCCATTTCTTGTTACAATCCAGTTATAAGTATTGTTGGAATTACAAATAGCGTCTACAATTGATTTGTCAGTAGCCTTAATGGTGTATGGGGCACAATTTGATGTTGAATTTCCAATAAATTCAAATGCAGGTTTTGGAGGCTCTTGTATACAAATGGTGGCAGTATATTCACTGGGTGGACAGGAGCCAACTCCATTAGAGGCGACAAGTTTAACTGTGTGTATGCCATTTGTTGTAAATGTCCAGTCAAGGGGAGCATTTGAAGATATCTCTCGTCTTTTTATGCCATCTACATACCAGGTGTAATCCATTTGTGTAGAGCAGTCAGATTTCGTACCTCCTGTAGACGAATTGATAAATCTGATCTGGTTATTAATGCAGCCTACTGTAGGAGCGGTAATTAATGCGGTAGGATTCTCAAATACTTGTGCATAGGCTGTAGCGGAGCTATTAACATTACAAATCGGATTGTTTGCAGTGATTGTTGCCTTAAAAGAATGTGAGATGATTGGGGGACCTGGAATGTCTGGTTCATTACAAGAATTTTTAGTGTAGCTGTGAGAAATCTTTGCCGCATTGTCTACTATTTGTTTCAGCGTAAGCGTTTCTGGAGCGCTTCCATCTCCCCAGTTTACAATATACAATGAACCAGGGTAGTTATTATAAATTCCATTTAACAAAGTAATCTGATATTCAACTGGAATACCTGGTCTAGATGCGCTGTAACAACCAGTATTTTTACCAATATCTTGAATATTTATTGTGATGTTAGTATTGTGAAGAAAGTATGTTTTTACTGATCGAAGAGTAACACCACCAATAATTGTAGTTGCAGTTGCAGTAATGGAGTAATAACCCAAACTCAGCCCGGTTATGTCAAATCCCAGGCCTGGAGTCTCCATATAGTCTGTCGTGGAACCCGTGGCTAAATTTTTTAATGTAACTATAACAGTCGTAGGAGGGCTAGCATTACTAGTTAAAGAGATGCTTTTACCATTCCCTGAGTTAACTGGGCACCAGCCAAAATTATCTCCGCCTAAAGCATTGCCTGCAAGATTTGGAGTAAGAGTTATGGGGCTCATAGTTAAATTACGTATATCAATGTTATCGGGTATACTTATAGTTGATGCAGGGTTGGTCGACTTAATTTGCAGTTTATAATTGCTGCCCTGAGCAAGCCCATTTGGGATTGTTCCGTTAATAAAAGGTGTATAAAAGCCATTAAATGTACCAATAGGAGCTCCATTGCCAATAAAATTACCCGTTTCGTCAGAAAGATACAGTGTAAAGACATTCCCAGGTAGAAATTCAGACTGGTTGTCTGTGAAATTAATAGGGACAGTAATGTTACTCCCATATCCGTATGGACCCGGATCAACAGTGCCAATAGTAATCTGAGAAAAAACCTCAGAAATCTGAATAAAAAAGAGAGCAAGTGTAAAAAAGAGTAAACGTTTTACCATATATACAGGGATGCTGTATAAAAGTAACTATTTTTTTGTTTCAATTAATAATATTGGAAAGGAATATACTTTAAATAAGAAAACCCACAGAATATTCCGTGGGTTTTCTTAAATATTTAACGAGTGGTTAATGATTACATCATACCACCCATGCCGCCGCCGCCCATTGGAGGCATACCGCCACCTGCAGGAGCTTCTTCTGGATCATCAGCCAATACAACTTCTGTTGTTAACAACATCGCTGCAATTGAAGCTGCATTCTCCAATGCTACACGACCAACTTTAGTTGGATCGATAACACCAGCTGCAATTAAGTTTTCATAAACATCTGTACGTGCATTATAGCCAAAGTCAGCTTTACCTTCTTTAACTTTCTGAACTACGATAGATCCTTCGATACCAGCATTCTGGCAGATCTGACGTAAAGGCTCTTCGATAGCACGACGGATGATTTGGATACCTGTAGTTTCGTCATCATTTGTTCCTTTCATACCTTCTAATGCTTCAATAGCACGGATGAAAGCAACACCACCACCAGCAACAATACCTTCTTCAACCGCTGCGCGAGTCGCATGTAAAGCATCATCAACACGGTCTTTTTTCTCTTTCATCTCTACTTCAGAAGCAGCACCAACATAAAGAACAGCAACACCGCCAGCTAATTTAGCTAAACGCTCTTGTAGTTTTTCTTTATCGTAATCAGATGTAGTAGTCTCAATTTGAGCTTTGATCTGGTTAACACGAGCTTTGATATCGTCAGACTGACCAGCACCATTGATGATAGTAGTGTTGTCTTTATCAACAACAACTTTCTCAGCAGTCCCTAAATAAGTAAGGTCAGCATTTTCTAATTTATAACCTCTTTCTTCAGAAATAACAGTACCACCAGTTAAGATAGCGATGTCTTCTAACATAGCTTTACGACGGTCACCGAAACCTGGAGCTTTAACAGCAACAACTTTCAGAGATCCACGGATTTTGTTCACTACCAAAGTAGCTAATGCCTCTCCGTCTAAATCTTCAGCTATGATTAATAAAGGCTTACCAGTTTGAACTTGTTTTTCAAGAACAGGTAGTAACTCTTTCATGTTGCTGATCTTTTTATCATAGATCAAAATGTAAGGGTTTTCTAATTCCGCTTCCATTTTATCAGCATTGGTTACAAAATATGGAGATAAGTAACCACGGTCAAATTGCATACCTTCAACTGTTTTAACTTCAGTTTCAGTACCTTTTGCTTCTTCAACAGTAATAACACCATCTTTGCCTACTTTACCCATTGCTTCTGCAATCAAAGCACCAATAACCTCATCATTGTTAGCTGAAATAGAAGCTACTTGTTTGATTTTGTTATTGTCTTCACCTACAGTTTGTGATTGAGTTCTAAGGTTTTCAACGATTGCAGTAACCGCTTTGTCTATACCACGTTTCAAATCCATTGGATTTGCACCAGCAGCAACGTTTTTAATACCAGCAGTAACAATTGCCTGAGCCAATACAGTTGCCGTTGTAGTTCCGTCACCTGCGATATCCGCAGTTTTAGAAGCTACTTCTTTAACCATTTGAGCACCCATGTTTTCAATTGGGTCTTTCAACTCAATTTCTTTTGCTACGGTAACACCATCTTTAGTAATCGCTGGTGAACCAAATTTCTTGTCAATAATTACGTTACGTCCTTTTGGACCTAAAGTTACTTTTACAGCATTAGCCAAAGTGTCAACACCTCTTTTCAGGGCATCACGGGCTTCTACGTTATATTTTACTTGTTTTGCCATTGTTTTAGTAGTAAGTATCTGCCGGCATCTCTCAGGATCTCCTGGTATACCTGTCGATACTATTGTTTAATGATTAATTAATTTGTGTTTTTAGCTATATAGCCCTCGATGGGGCATGCCAATCATTCAATATCCAGGTACTAAGAAAGTACAGCGTAGATATCGCTTTCGCGCATGATCAAATAGTCTTTACCATCAATAGGAAGCTCTGTGCCACCATATTTACCATAAAGTACAACATCACCTACTTTAACAGATGGTTTTTTACCTTCTGAATCTTCGTCTGAAACGGATACAACAGTTCCTTTGGATGGTTTTTCTTTTGCAGTGTCAGGAATGTAGATTCCAGATGCCGTCTTTTCTTCTGCCGCAGCAGGTTCAACAATAACTCTGTTTGCAGAACCTGAAATGGGTTTAAGGTTTAAAGCCATAACTTGATATTAGTTTATTTTTTAAGTTAAAATTTAAAACGTATTAACTACTCGGCTTTCGTACATCAGTTTTTATGCCAATACAAATATGCTTGACAAATTTGCATTGCCTTGTCAGCTATAAGATTTTAACAAAGAGTTTTTGTGTCAGAGTGGCAGGGCATAAAAAAAGCCTGATACAATTTATACCAGGCTTTATCTTAAACTTTATAAGTTCTTATTTCTTTGTTGTATCTGCTGTTGCTGGAGCAGTAGTAGGAGCAGTTTTGCTTCCAATTGGAGAAGGCGCAACTGTCTTGTCTAAATGTTCCTGGATTTTTGATGGAGCACTACCTGAAGAACCTCCAGATTTAGCAATTGTAGTGATCGATAATGAAAGCACAACAATTAATGTTAACAATACCCAGGTGCCTTTTTCAAGAACATCGCCTGTACGTTGAACGCCAAACATGTTACTGCCCGCGCCACCACCAGTAGCCAAGCCACCACCTTTAGGGTTTTGTATTAATACAAATAAGCCTAGAGCAACGCAAACAATGATTAATAAAATAATTAAAAAAAGCATAATATGTTATATGGTTAAATTTTCTTTTCTATAGATTGGATAAGGTCGGCAAAGTAACGGCTTTTTTCTGGAAACTTCAA
The DNA here is from genome assembly GCF_040203335.1 of Pedobacter sp. ASV1-7. Lineage (NCBI taxonomy): Bacteria > Pseudomonadati > Bacteroidota > Sphingobacteriia > Sphingobacteriales > Sphingobacteriaceae > Pedobacter > Pedobacter sp. ASV1-7. Next base: position 407,883 of record NZ_JBEHBV010000001.1, read on the forward strand.
ACTTAATTTTTCATAAGTCTCTATAGCCTTGTCGTAAAGCATTTGCTCAATGTAAATTTTTGCCAGGGTCTCTGATACCAGGTCGTTATCATCTTCCGCACTTTTTTTGGCTTTATTCTCATTATCTATCTGCTCTGGTTTAGGCGGACTGATCTGAGGATCTTTCTTAATGAAGTTTTCTATAATCTCATCACCTTTAGTAGGATTTCTGAAATTTTCTGTAGAGTAACCTTCATCATCACTATTAAAAGGGCTTTGCAGATGGAATATATGTTCTACATACTGATGTTGTAATTCACCAGGCTTTTGCATACCTGTATGCTGACTACCCTCTTCTTGTTTTTCCTTTTTAGGAGAAGCGTATGGCTGGAATATCTGTTGATGTTCTTTTCTGGTTTTAGCCAGCCACCATAAAAATGTATAAGGAAGTTGATCATCATCGTATTTACTGATAACAATAGGCTCTTCCTGTTTTGTAGGTTCTGGTGCTGGTGAAGCTTTAAAATCAGGATGTTCCTGATCTGGAATCACGGTCTCAGCTACAAAATTTTCCTGAAAAGCGAAAAAATCTGAAGATACAATGTTTTCAATAACAATTTCGTCAACTTCTTCTTTTTCTGCTACTGATCCTGAACTACTATCAATTTCAGTAGATTTAAAATTATTTACGTCAACTTCCGTAATTTCTTCGAAAACTTCCTGATCATCAACTTCTTGTTCTATTATTGGCTCAAATGGGACCTCATCTATTGTCGATACTTCAATAGGCTCAGCTTGATTAATGATTTGAGCAGCTGAAAGATGAATGATATTAAAATCGGTATGTGCAGATTCTTTATCACCATGTAAGAAATGATGAAGTTGCTGTCCATTTGTATATAAAGCAGCTGTTGCCAGATTGTTATTTTGTTCTGGTGATTGTAGCGTAGCCCTGGCTATTAATAGGTGTAATGGCTGAAAATAAGGATATAGCAATGCTAAATCTTTTAACACAGGAGCATTTTCCCTGGTTACACTTTCAGGCTTGGAAAGCCATTCCGCCAGTTGTTGTTTGATGTCTAATTCCTGCTCCACGTTGCTAAGTTAATAATTGATCTTTAATTAGCCTACCATTGTGCAAAAGCCCTGTTAAAAATATCTTCTGTAAGCTGAGCAGTAACGTCTTTAATTAACCCTTGCTCCATAGACTGAAGACTTCCTGTTAGCTTAAATACTTTATATCTTGAAAACGTTTCTTCAAAACTCTGTTTAGGATTCAGATTGTTTGTGTATTTTACAGAAACAGAAATAGTGAGCCTGTTCGCTCCTGCGACAGGATTATTATTGTCGGTTATTGCTTCCGGAGTAACGCTATAGCCCGTAATGTTTCCAGAAAAAACACCATGAGGGTCATTTGCATTGATACTTAAACTGGTTTGGTTACGTATCCTTGTTTTTAGTTCTTCAGTAAACTGTGAACTTAAGTAAGGTACAACAAGGGGAGCATTGTTTTCAAAAACCTGTACATTAACAGTTTTCATCTCTGCAGGAATTGAAGCCCCGTTTAAAGCAATCTTACATCCGCTAAATGCAAAGACCAATACAAAAAGTATGGACAATCTTTTCATCTTAATTTAAGTTCAGTTCTTTAATTTTTCTGTATAAAGTGCGTTCTGAAATTCCCAATTCCTGTGCAGCAAATTTGCGTTTACCTTTATGTTTTTTCAAAGCTTTCTTAATCAGGTCAGACTCTTTATCTACAAGTGAAAGAGATTCTTCTATCTCTTCTGCATCTTGTGTGTAGTTGTATTCTACTGGCGAACTCTGAGATGGGTTTTTAATAGTCAGAGTAGCTTCATGTCCGGACGTTTGATCTACGTCCTGGTAAAGCTGATTAATATAGTGTGGATTGTCTGCAATTATATGAGCGGTATTTCCTCCACTTTGAATAATTTCGGCAACTAGCTTTTTCAGCTCCATCATGTCCTTTTTCATATCAAAAAGAACCTTATAAAGGATGTCTCGTTCTGTAAAATCTTCCTTTCCCGCACTGTTAATCGCCATTGGTAAATTGGCGGCACTTTCGTTCGGGATATAATTTAATAAGGCGGCTGCACTTACATTTCTTTCTTTTTCAAGTACACAAATCTGTTCCGCAATATTCTTTAATTGTCTTACGTTTCCTGGCCAGCTATAGTTGCTTAATATCTGTATGGCCTCAGGTTCAAGTTGTATACCCGGACTTCTATATTTATCACTAAAATCTGCTGAGAATTTTCTAAACAATAGATATATATCTTCTTTACGCTCATGAAGTGCAGGTATACGTAGTGGCACAGTGTTTAATCTATAATAAAGATCTTCACGGAATTTATTCGATTTAACTCTATTATATACATCTACGTTTGTTGCAGCAATAATCCTTACATCGGTTTTTTGCACTTTTGATGAACCTACGCGCAGGTATTCTCCGCTTTCAAGTATTCTTAGCAGGCGTGCTTGTGTACCAAGGGGTAACTCAGCAACTTCATCTAAAAAAATAGTACCTCCATTGGCAACTTCAAAATAGCCTTTACGTGCTTCATGGGCACCGGTAAAAGAACCTTTCTCATGTCCGAAAAGTTCTGAATCGATAGTTCCTTCAGGAATAGCGCCACAGTTTACGGCAATAAAAGCTCCATGTTTGCGGGTGCTCAATTGATGAATGATATGCGAGAAAACCTCTTTACCACTACCACTCTCTCCTGTTATTAATACAGACATATCAGTTGGTGCAACCTGTCTGGCTATATCTATCGCACGGTTTAGTAGCGGAGAGCCTCCTATAATTCCAAAGCGGTTTTTAATATCTTGTATATCCATTTAAAGTGTCTCTTTGGCTTGTTTAAGATTGTTTCTCTTCATCAACCACTCTTCCTATTAAAGTAGCAGAGGTGCAACTTTCTATATAAACATAAGCATATGTTCCTGGTTTTACTTTTTCTGTAACTGGAAAAACAACCATTGCATTTTCGTCATTTCTACCTCTATATTCTTTTTCAGATTTTTTAGAAAAGCCTTCGATTAATACTTTCACTGTTTTCCCAACAAATTCTTGTAAGCAGGCTAAAGAGTCTTCTTGTTGCTTTTTGAAAATCTCTGCTAAGCGGCGTGCTTTTACATCCTCCGGTACATCATCCTTATACTTACGTGCAGCCAAGGTTCCGGGACGTTCTGAGTAAGAGAAAGTATATGCAAAATTATACCTGGCATAATGCATGATGCTTAAGGTATCCTGATGCTCTTCCTCGGTTTCAGTACAGAAACCAGCAATGATATCTGCAGAGATCGCACAACCTGGTATAATACGTCTAATCGCATCAATTCTGTTCATGTACCACTCACGTGTATAAGTCCGATTCATCAAGGCTAGAATCCTTGAGTTACCAGATTGCACGGGAAGATGTATATAATTGCAAATGTTGTCGTACTTTTTTATCGTATACAATACTTCATCGGTAATGTCTTTAGGGTGAGAAGTAGAAAAACGAATTCTTAATTCCGGACTAATTTCCGCAACCATACTCAGTAATTGAGCAAAGTTTACTTCAGCATGCTCAATCCCGGCTTTTAAACGGTGGGTAGGTAGTTCGCTTTCTTTACTTAGTGCATCTAATAATGCATCACCGGTTAAGGTATTGATTTCGTCTTTAAGGTCGTCTGATTTTGTTTTTTCAGTTTGAGATTGACTCCACTGGTAAGAATCAACATTTTGACCCAATAAAGTTACTTCTCTATATCCACGATCGAAAAGATCTTTTGCTTCTGCTAAGATAGAATGCGGATCGCGGCTCCTTTCGCGGCCCCTTGTAAATGGTACCACACAGAATGAACACATGTTATCACAACCACGCATTATGGAAATAAAGGCTGTAATGCCATTTCCATTTAGACGAACCGGACTGATATCAGCATATGTCTCCTCACGGGATAACAATACATTAATCGCTTTATGCCCACTTTCTACTTCACTTATTAATTGTGGAAGTTCGCGATAGGCATCAGGCCCAACTACAACATCAACCAGCTTTTCTTCTTCAAGAAATTTTGATTTCAGCCGTTCGGCCATACATCCCAGTACTCCAACAATCAATTTAGGGTTTCTGCGCTTTTCAACACCAAATTGTGATAGCCTGTTACGTACGCGCTGCTCCGCATTTTCACGAATAGAACAGGTGTTTATAAATACTACATCAGCTTCTTTATAGTCGCCGGTAGTTTCAAAGCCCTGATCTAATAAAATAGAAGCGACAATCTCACTATCTGCAAAATTCATCTGGCAACCATAGCTTTCAATATACAGTTTCCTTCCGTTACGCACTAAAGGTGCATCAATAACCAAAGCTTCACCCTGGCGTTCTTCATCGTGTGTTTTATCTGTAAGCTGTAAATCAATCATAAATGGTTAACATTATTATGGGCATCAAAAATACAGAATTTAATTTAAAAAATGACAGATTGGCAGTAATGGAAATGCCACAAAATATTTTATGGCGTCGAAATTGTTAGCACTTTTTATATGAATAGATTTATTTACAAAAATAATTCGGGGAAGTACAGACTGAAAAAATGGATAATAGTGCTTCTTGTATTGATATTGATTGGTTCTGCCGGTTTTTTTCTACTCATGTTAAGATGGAAACCAATGATTTCTCAAAAACTTAAAGATGGCGTATATAATCGCTCTTTTCATCTTTATAAACTCGATTTTGAAGATATTAGTATAAATGTTTTAACAGGGACAGTTGCACTCCACGAAGTGTCCTTAATTCCAGATACTTCTGTTTATAATCAGCTTAAAGAATTAAGAGTCGCGCCTCCTAATCTATTTCAGGTAAAACTAAAAAAAATGCAATTAAACAGGGTTGCTTTGTTGACTGCATATTTTAAAAGGGATGTAGAGATAAAATCAATCATTATGGATAATCCATCCATCAATATGACTCATTATACAGTTAAGAAGCTTCCTGTTGAGATAGAGGAAGATAAAACATTATATGAGCTTATTTCTAACAGGGTTAAGTCTATTAATGTTAAAGCCATTAAAATCATTGATGCAGACTTCGATTATATCAACGGGGATAATGGAAGGAAGATGCATGCGGTTAAACATTTAAGTATAAATGTTGATGATTTCCGGTTGGATTCAGTCTCTCAGTTTGATACAACAAGATTTTACTATGCAAAGGATATTGGAGTAACATTAACAGGATATAAATCCTTAAGCAAGGATAAAATGTATACTATCAAAGTTGATACAATCAGTGGTTCCGCACTGCGTAAGGGTGTTGACATTAAGGGGCTCCAAATCATTCCTATGTATCCGGATCTTACTTTTACCCGCAAATATAAGTTTGGAAAAGATCGATATGATCTCAAGTTTAATTCAATCAATCTGGAAGGAGTTGATTTTTCTCTGTTTAACACAGAAGAAAAACTCAAAGCTGATACTTTGAAAATCGGGCCGGCATCAGTAAATATTTTTGTCAATCGAGAATTACCTCCGCCTCCTGGCTTCGATAAGGTAAAGAACTTCCCTCATGTAGCTTTAAAGCGTTTGCCTGTTCCTGCTCTTATAAATGTTGTAAAATTAAAAAACATTGACCTTGCCTATACAGAGTATAACCCTATTAGTCAAAAAAGAGGAACGGTATATTTTCAGAACTTAAGTGGTGAGATTACTAATGTTACTAATGATACGTTGGCACTTGCTAAAAATGATCATGCTGTAGCAAACCTTACGGCCATGGTGATGAAAACAAGCCGGATAAATGTACAGATAGATTTTAATCTTACCGATAAGAATGCAGCATTTAGCTATAATGGGAATGTTGCACCAATGAATTTACAAGTTTTAAATCCTATGGCACAAAATATGGGGCTTGTGGGGATTGAAAGTGGGAAAATGCAGAAAGCCGATTTCAATATTCGAGCTAATGCAAATGGCTCTTCTGGTACTGTCCATTTCTATTATACTGATCTTAAAATCAAATTACTGAAAGAAGGAGAATTGGGAATGCCACCAAAAAAGAAAGGATTTTTATCTTTCCTTGCTAATGAGGTCCTGATAAAAGATGCAAACCCAAGCAAGGGGGAACCGGCGAGAACGGCAAATATTACCTTTGAAAGAACTCCGGCAGCATCCTTTTTTAATATGATGTGGAAAAGCATTTTTATTGGAATGCGCGAAACTGTAGGATTAGCTATTGTGCCTGTTAAAACCCCAGAGCAGGCGATGGAAAAGGTTAAGGAGAAGAAAAAAGAAAGATCTGAACAAAAAAAATAAGCAAAGAAAAGGGAGCAAAGATTAAAGACTAAGCAACTTGTTCCTTTCCTCTAAATATGTATATTAGGCTAAACGACTTGTTTGCTTATGGCGGTAGAGGCTGGAAAGAAATATATGATCTTAAGATGGTTTGCTGCTGCTTTGCTGTTTGTAGCATTGTCACTGACTGCCTTTACACTGTATTTGGGGGCCAAGCTTAAACCTATTTTTACAGCCAAAATAAAGGAACTGGTTCTGGAAGCAACAAACAACCTTTATCGAATTGAATTTTCAGGAGTAAATGTAAATGCTCTTACCGGAATATCATCGTTAACTGATGTTAAAATTATACCTGATACTGCTGTTTATCGTCGTATGGTCGAGACGAAGCAGGCACCTAATAATCTATATCATATTAAACTTAAAAAGCTGGCTATTCGTAATTTCCATCCTTGGCGTTTGTGGAGGTATAAACAGTTAAATATTGATCTCTTGTTGTTTGATAATCCATGTGTTGAAATGGTGAACAGGCAATTTGATTTTAATGATGATAAACTTCCTCAGCCGAAGCAGTCTCCGTATGATTACATTTCGAAGTATCTTAAGGAGCTGCATATTCGGACTGTAGATTTTAAAAATGCCAGCTTTAAATACATTGATAATAATGGTGAAAAGCCTGAAATAGATGCAATTGAAAATTTAAATGTAACTCTTAAGGATTGGCTTATAGATTCTAATTCGGCTAATGATGAAAGTCGAATTTACTTGTTAAAGGATGTGGTTATTAATCTTAATAATTATAGTTATTCTACTCCAGACAGCTTATATTATATTAAATTCAACCAACTTGATTTTGCTTCCTCATCCGGGGTGTTAAATGTTAAGAATTTTAATGTAGAACCTCGTTATAATGAACGTGAATTTGGAAGTAATCTGGGGTATGCGAAAGATAGATACAGCGTGCAGGTTAGTGATATTGGTTTTACGGGGATTAATTTACCACTGTATGTATTAAAGCATGAATTTTTTGCAAAAGAAATGAGTATTGCAAATGGCTCCTTAACGGTGGTAAACAACAATACACTTCCCAAAAAAGTAGAGAATAAAATGGGCCAATATCCGCATCAGCTACTTCAAAAAGCACATAATAAACTAAGTATAGAAAAGCTGAACATAAAGAATGTTGACATAAGTTATGCAGAGTTTGATAAGGATGGACAAAATAAAGGCATTGTTACTTTTGATCGTACCTGGGGAACAATCTCTAATGTAACCAACGATGAAAAGGTCAAAGTTAAAAATCATTTTATGGAGGCTAATCTGAGTTCATCATTAATGGGTTCGGGTAAACTGGATGTGAATTTTAAATTTGATCTCACTGCAAAGAATGGTGATTTCTCCTATTCAGGAAACTTAATTAATATGGAAGGGAAAGCACTAAACCGAATCACCAGACCTCTTGGATTAGTAAAGTTTAATAGTGGATATATTAATAAGCTGGAATTTGACATTCATGCCAATGATCATTTCGCAAAAGGAGAAGTGATTTTTGCTTACAAGGATCTTTCTGTGTCGCTGTTAAAAAAAGCAAAAGGGGAGGACCGACTTGTAAAACAAGGCTTGATGTCTTTTCTTGCAAATGCATTAATCATCAGATCTGATAATCCCGATGCTAATGGGTTGTTGATTAAAGCTCCTGTTATGCGTGAACGGAAAGAAACTGCTTCTTTTTTTAATTTCATCTGGAAAGCACTTTTTCAAGGGGTAAAGTATAGCGTTGGACTGACTCCGCAAAAAGAAAAGGAAATTAAAGCTAAGATAGCTAGCTTCGAAAAGAGGAAAGCGGATAGGCAGGAACGAATTAAGAGGCGGGAGCAACGTCTTAAGAAAAGAGAATAAGAAATAAAGAGCAGAGATTAAAATAAAAAAGGCGCCCGGGTTAAGGGACGCCTGTATGTTGTTTATTGGGAATCTATAAATTACAATACCCAGTTCCAGCCAAACTCATCAGGAATTAATCCGTAACGGATGTCGTTAAGGGTTTTAGCGATACCCGCAGAGATTGTACGTGTTGAAGGATCAGTTAGCGTGTAAACTTTACCCATGTAACCAATCTGACCTATTGGTGTAACAGTTGCTGCTGTTCCTGCTGCAAAAGCATCAGTAAGGCTTCCGTTTTCAATGCCTTCAATGATTTCTTTTACACTGATACGTCTTTCCTCAACTTCGATACCTGCTTTTTTAGCCAACTGAATAATCGTATCACGTGTTACCCCGTCTAAAACGGTACTTCTAACAGAAGGAGTTACCAATTTACCGTTGATCACAAAGATCAGGTTTGCTGTTCCGGCTTCTTCAATATACTCATGAGATGCAGCGTCAGTCCAGATCAATTGATCAAAACCTTCCTTTTGAGCTTCAGCAAATGGGAATAATGAACGTGCATAGTTTCCGGCTGTTTTGGCATAACCAACACCACCATCATCAGCACGTGTATATTCTGTTTCAATTTTAACTTTTAATGCTTTGCTGTAATAAGGACCAGTAGGTGTAGTCAATAAAGCAAATATGTATTTGTCAGAAGGCTTAACGCCCAAGTATGGATCTGTAGCAAACATCACAGGACGGATGTATAAAGAATAATCTTCCTGCGCAGGTACCCATTTTTCATCGATATCAATCAATGCAGCAATACCTTGCATAAAGATTTCTTTAGGAATAGCTGGCATAGACATCCGGGCGGCCGACTTATTGAAACGCTCAAAGTTTTTCTCTGGTCTGAATACACTGATTTTACCATTAGCCTGGCGATATCCTTTCATACCTTCAAAAATAGCCTGTCCGTAATGTAACGCAGAAATAGCCGGACTCATTGGAATTGGACCGTAAGGTAGGACCTGTAGGTTTGACCATTGGCCATTATCATATTCCGCAATAAACATATGGTCAGAAAATACCTTCCCAAAAGGTAACTGAGAAAAATCAGTTACTGTAAGTCTGCTGTTTTCAGCTTTAGTGATTGTTATATCAAGTGTATCATTCATTGTAGTAGTAATTACTTATTGCAAATTTAACAAAAATTGAGATCACAGTGGTCTTTATTTTTGATATAATTATTCTTTATGCCTCATTTCTAAGTGTTTTCAATACACTAAGCACCCAACCCTTGCCCCACTCTTCCATTTGCTCGTTAGTCCATAGGAAAGGGTAAAAAATTCTTTTTTGAAAGCGAGGAGGAAGGTACTTTTGCCAGTTGGTACCACCAGTGGCTGCAATATCAACAGGATCACGCTCTAAATACCTGACTGCAGATTTATAGTGCGACAATGGCCACTCCACATTTACAAATAAATCAAGTTTTCTCAGTTCTTCCGCCAATGCCATTACATCTTGTCCCTCGCCTTGAAATTTATGGTATAGTGCACTAAAATTATTCTGCTGTCTGTCTTTTATAAGCTGTAAGAACTGGGTCGCGTATTTACTGATAAACTGTTTTAGTGTAAGCGTTTGTTTACCTGTTGCCAATTCTGTAGCCCCAAATTTCCAGTATATGTACTCAAACTGCTCCTCAATTGTAGCGTTAGTCAGTTCTTCTCTTTTGCTTTTGTCTATTAGCCGGTTAAAATCTGTGGCAGATATTTCGATCATCCGGTATTGACCAGACTGAAAACCACTTGCTGGTAATAATGACATTCGGAATTTCAGAAATTGATCTTTTTCCATTCCGTCAACCATGACTTCAAAAGAAGTTGTTAATGCATTGAAATAAGCATTAATGCGTTTTACTCTTGTCGTAAAAAACTCAACAGTTAAATCCGGGTGTTCAGCAACCTGCTTAAATTCATGAAGGGAAAGCTTAAAGTAAAGCTCAGTAATCTGATGGTACATGATAAAGATCTCTTCATCCGGGAAGGGAGTCTTTGGATTTTGCAGACTTAATAAGGTATCAAGATGGATATAATCCCAATAAGTTAAAAAATCTGCATATAATAAACCATCCAGGTAAGATGCCATATCCTGCCCCATAGCAGCATACTTTTCCTGTAGCTTATCCAGTTTCTCTTTAATCTGTGGTGTAAGTTCCATTAATAAGTTAGTTTACCACAAATGTAAGGAATCGATGGATTACCCTGTTAATACAATACCCTGAATTTTATAGTATGCTCAATCTTCTTTAAGAATTTGAATAACTGCTTATCGTATTCCGTATTGATGTCAGTAATTACATAACCGATACTTGAATTGGTCATCAGAAACTGACCAACAATATTGATGTCATGATAAGCAAAAGCGGTATTGATTTTTGCCATAATTCCCGGTACGTTTTTGTGAATATGAATCAATCTGTGCGACTTGTCGATTCTTGGCAATTGCAAATTCGGGAAATTACTGCTCAAATGAGTCGTACCAGTATTCATGAAGTCGATAATCCTTTTAGGAATAAACATATTGTTATGTGGATTGCCTTTAGGATCATCAAAAACTACAATTCCCTGTTCTGTACATTTCTGCAGATCGATCTTGTTTTTTGAATTTCCTAGATAACCAATTGTCTTTAATGTAACTGCTCTTTCTAATTGGTCTTTTGTTATTTTTTCCCCATCAGCCAGTAACATCATGTGTACATCTGCAACATACTTCTCTTCGAAGCTGGTTTTATGACGTATAGAAAAACCATCTTTCTTCAACATTTCTATACTTTTGGGATCTACCTTACCAATGATCAGGCATAAAATCCTGTTTTTTGGATAGGAAATAGCTCGAGGTAGGTTATTCACATATAGAAATTCATCAAAACTCGGCGTAACGTGATCCGCCTTTTCTACAATGCTCTCTCTGGAGATATTTTCCGTAAAAGCATAGAATTTTTTTATCAAGCCACTTTCACGAAGCTGAAAATCGGAGTAACCATCACCAATGCCATATAAATCACCTTCAAGATTCATTTGCTGCATTAGTTTTACTTTTCCCCCTTCTTCACTTAGTGGATTGGAATGATCATAATCTATAATTTTGCCATCCCCTGTAGTTACAAAAGTATTGGCATAAATATTCTCTTTTTTAATGTGATACTGACTTACAACCGGAGTAATAAATTCTTTAAAACCACCAGAAACGATAAGTACTTCGTCAGCATGTTTTTTAAAGAACTCTGCATTACGTGAAAATGAAGCAGATACTTTCTTTTTAAGTACTTTAATCAACTGTTTCAAATGATCTTCCGTAGCTTCCAGCAGTTTTACTCTTTGTGCTAAACTTTCACCAAATGAAAGCTTTCCTTCCATAGCAAGATTGGTATAATCTTCAATTTTCTGGAAAATAGCATCCTTTTCAGGGTGCTTACTTAGAGAAATTCGTGCAAGCTCATCTAAAGCTTCAACTTGAGTAAACGTACTGTCAAAATCTATGATGTAAAAATTCTTCTGCTTCATCCTTTAAGGAGTAATGATGTTGGGTGGTTATATGGTGCTAATAATTGCTTCAAAGATAGGAAACGATTATGGTTTTTTGCCAAAATTGAAAGAAAATGAGTAAAACGCTGATACTTTCGTAAGAATTGATGAAAAATGTAATTCAGATGAAAATTAAGTCTGCTGTTTGCAAATCTCTTGTATACTTTGTTTTAGCGGTTTGAAATCTATACCAAGGGTTTTTTTTATCTTTTCATTGCTGTAGAAGCTTTCATTTAAGCTACTTCTGGCTGCATCACTAGTTAGGGAGGCTGGTTTTCCTGTAAATAAGGAACTTAGTTTAGCCGCTCTCCATGCAATGCCTAACATCCATGGTTTTGCTTCTTTGGATGGTGCTTTAACACCATAGCCCGCAGCAATTTCTCCGAAAAACTTTTTATAATGGTAGTTTTCTGAAGAGATAGTAAAACGTTCAGCTGTTTCACTACTGTTCATTAAAGCAATCATGCATCTGGCAACATCTGTGACATCAACAATTCCGGTTGCTCCCCTGGTATAATAAGATAAACCATCTTTTACCAGTTTAAAAATTGCTCCGCTACCTTCAAACCCAGCTCCTTTACCAATAATTACACTCGGATTTACGATAACAGCATCAAGGCCCTCGGATATTCCTCTCCAGACTTCCATTTCCCCTTCATATTTAGAGATAGCATAAGTGTGTGCCTTAACATCATATTCCCAGAAATCATTTTCAGTAATTAAAGCGCCTTTTTTAGCATTACCAAGTGCCGCAACAGAGCTAACATGTAACAAGCGGACATTCCGTTCCTGGCATAAATTTACAATATTGCTTGTTCCTTCAATATTAATCTTAAGTAATCTGGCTTTGTCTTTTGGGTTAAAAGAAACAAGCGCAGCGCAATGGAATACCTGATCTATGCCATCAAAAGCATCTTCAAGATCAGAAAGGTCGTTAATGTCGGCAATTGCCCATTCAATCAGCTTGTTGTCCTTAATTATATCGGGAATAACAGACTGTTTACGCTTCAATGCTTTGAGCTTTATGCCCTGGGCCGTTAACTGATGAATAAGCTCAGCTCCTAAAAACCCAGTGGCACCGGTAACCAATATCATTTCACTTTTTTTAGGATGTTTATTAATATATGCGCCCAAAAATAGATATTTGATGGCATACATTATATTACAATATGTCTTTATCAGATTTTTTTTCTCCAGTAAACCCCGATAATTTCACACCAAAACAGGGATTTTATACTAGCCAGCTAGGTTTAAAGGCTGGATTTTTTACCGATAAATTCCCTGATCTGGATGAAAAAGAATATGATATTGCCATTTTTGGGGTACAAGATGACCGTGCAGCAGTAAATAACGAAGGCTGTGCACTGGCGCCAGACTATTTCAGGTCACAGTTTTATAGCTTGAATGAGGGAGCGTTTACAACCCGGATTATAGATTTAGGAAATATTAAAGCAGGAGCGTCTATCTCAGATACCTATATCGCACTGAAAATGGTTGTTTCTGAACTGATCAAACTAGATATTGTTCCGATTATTATAGGTGGGGGGCAGGACTTGACTTATGCACAGTATCTTGCTTATGAGAATCTTGAGCAAAAGGTAGATCTGGTTGTGGTTGACAGTAAGTTTGATCTTGATGAGGAAGATCAGGATGGTCTCGCAGCAAAATCAGATACTTATCTGAACAAAATACTTTTACATCAGCCTAATTATCTTTTTAATTTTAGCAATATTGGTTATCAGACTTACTTTGTTAATCAGGATAGTTTAAAGGTAATGAGTAAACTTTATTTTGATGTTCACCGTCTTGGTGAGTTTTCTAATGATATTACCATTACTGAACCTATAATCCGTAATGCAAGTATGATCAGTTTTGATATTGGTGCTATACGTTCATCTGATGCTGGTGCTAATGCCAATGCTAGTCCTAATGGTTTTTATGGAGAGCAGGCTTGCGCAATTGCTCGGTATGCGGGTATGAGCGATAAGTTATCTTCCATTGGTTTTTATGAGTTTAATCCTGCTTTTGATCAGAATGGGCAAACGGCAATGCTACTTGCTCAGATGGTTTGGTATTTTGTGGATGGATATTATAACCGTAAAAAGGATTTTCCGTTAACGCCGAAATCTCATTATATAATTTATAGGGCTAGCCTAAACGACGGCTCAGGGGAAATGCTCTTTGTAAAAAGTAAAAAATCTGACCGTTGGTGGATGCAGGTGCCATATCCGACAGGAATGTCTAAGAATGAGCGATTCCATCTTGTACCTTGTCGTTATGACGATTATACCACTGCTGTGAATGGAGAAATGCCTGATCTTTGGTGGCGAACCTTCCAAAAGCTACTATAATATTACAATAAACTATACGTTATATTTTAGGTCTATTCTTTACATTTGAGCTTAGAATAACCAAACTTATTATTTCAAAAAAGAATACTATGAAGAAGATCGCATTGATCGCTACTTGTTTATTGCCTGTAGCTGTGATGGCTCAAGGGCAGGGAAAATTTACCGTTAACGGTAAGATAGGCAACTTAGGCGCGCCGGCAAAAGCATATCTGGCTTATGGCCCCAGAGCCAGCCAGGTTATCGATTCAGCAAATATTGTGGGTGGTAAATTTGCTTTTACCGGTTCAGTAACTGGAGTTACACAGGCTTCAATTAGAATTAAACATGACTCAGCTCCTGCACAACGTGGCGTTGCTCCAGATGCAATTGTATTTTACTTAGAGCCAGTTGCAATGCAGGTTGTATCTGCTAAAGATTCTGTAAAATATGCATCTATAATGGGTTCAAAAGTAAATGATGAAAATGCAAAATATAAAGCACTGACTAAGTCGGCCAGCGATAAAAATATTGCTTTAATGAACGAGTATTACAGCAAAACACCTGAGCAACGTAAGGATGAGGCTTATATGAATACTGTTTATAGTCGTGATGAAGCTATAAGAAAAGAGATGGATGCATTGAACAAGCAGTTTTATGTTGCTAACCTGAATTCATATGTAGGTTTGGTAGCTTACAAACAAACAATGGATATTGATGCTGATCTTAAAGGAACAGAAGCTGAATTTAACAAGTTTTCGGCTGCGGTAAAGGCATCTGATCTAGGTAAAAGTATTGCTCAGGAAATTGCTTCTGCACAAAAAACAGGTGTAGGCCAAATGGCTATGGATTTCACTCAGAATGATGTGAATGATAAACCTGTTAAATTATCTGATTTCCGTGGAAAGTATGTATTGCTTGACTTCTGGGCTTCATGGTGTGGCCCGTGTCGTGCTGAAAATCCTAACGTAGTAAAAGCTTTCAATGCTTTTAAAGATAAGAATTTTACTGTTCTTGGGGTTTCATTGGATAATCCTGGTAAAAAGCAAAATTGGTTAGATGCGATTGAAAAAGATGGTTTAACCTGGACACAATTATCTGATTTGAAAGGTTGGGATAATGCCGCTTCAAAAATGTATGGTGTACGTGGCATTCCTGCAAACTTCTTGATTGATCCATCAGGTAAGATCATCGCTAAAAACATTAGAGGTGAGCAGTTGCAAACAAAGCTTGCAGAGATTTTAGGAAAAGAGGGAAAATAACCCTTCTCTTCTGAGCCTGGCATCTTTTGCGAAGAGCAAAAGCGCCTAAGGCCTCATCAGAGAAGGTAATTTTCCTTTCACAAATGTAGAAAAGGGCGAATGGTTCGGGTTTTCCGGATAATTCGCCCTTTTTCGTTGATTTGCTAAAGTATTATTTAGAGGAATGAATACAGGATAATTACAAGATGATCACTATCTAACTACTAGGTTGCGCTACCCTTGAGCTACCCTTGCGATAGGGTTAAACTACCTTAGGGGTATCTCAACAGTAGCGTAACGGTAGTTCAAGGGTAGCTCAAGGGTAGCGCAACCCTGTATTCATCCTGTAATTATATAGTTATTATGTTGTAATTATTTCAGAGTCTGGTAGGTTTTATAACACTTTCTTGTGTAGTTTGCTTTATCCTGTGCTTAATGTAGTTTTGGTTTTGAAATTGATAATCTTTAAATTGCGCAGGTAGAAAGACAAGATTATGAGAAGATATATTTTAGTTGTAGCGTTGTTGTTAGCTGTTAATTTGCATGGAAAAGCGCAGCAACCAAAGATGCCTACGGCTCAGGAGATGACTGTTAAGAATGTAGACGAGTTGGAAAAGAGATTGAAATTAACTCCAACGCAGAAAAGTGTAATTTATAATTACGTATTCGATATGTCTAAACAGCAATTGGAGCTAATTAAAAGGCAACAAGCCGGTACATCAAAAGAAGATGATATAACAAAGTTCTATAAGCTTCAGAATGATACAAATGATAACATTAGGACAATCTTAAAAGGAGATCAGTTGCCAGAGTTTGAAAAGGTATTAGAAGATCGCTTGAATGGTGGTAATACTAAGAAAAAGAAGAAAAAAGGTAAGAAAGGAAAAGAAGAGGAAGAAGAAGTGGTTACAGGTATTTCCGGATTGAAACTGAAACCTTAATTTTATTCTGTCTTTTAAAGATATAGAATAGCATAATAATAAAAGGGTCTAAACAATTGTTTAGACCCTTTTATTATTTAAGATAACCTGTTTTATACCAGGTCAAATCCGATATCTTCTCTGAAGTATTTACCATCGAAATAGATGCGGGCTGCGTCAGCTGTTGCTGATTGTAAGGCCTCGAATTGACTGTCTTGCAAACTCGATATTGCTAAAACACGTCCCCCGTTAG
The DNA here is from genome assembly GCF_040203335.1 of Pedobacter sp. ASV1-7. Classification (NCBI taxonomy): domain Bacteria; kingdom Pseudomonadati; phylum Bacteroidota; class Sphingobacteriia; order Sphingobacteriales; family Sphingobacteriaceae; genus Pedobacter; species Pedobacter sp. ASV1-7. The sequence goes on from NZ_JBEHBV010000001.1 coordinate 424,360, forward strand.
TCTTTACTACGCCTCCTTCAAGTGCTGTCCCAGCATGGAACACATGCGACTGACGTACATTTTCAATTCCACTGATCGCTTTTCCTTTTTCATAATCACCAGGGTATCCACCGGCAACTACCATTACTGTTGCTGCATTTTTAGGGCTGATACTTAGTTTATAGTCCTTTAGTTTTTTCTTGGCTGTAGCCATGAATAGTTCTACAAGATCATTTTCAATTCTCAACATCACGCTTTCCGTTTCCGGATCACCCATGCGGCAATTGTATTCTATAATCATTGGCTTGTCGCCTACTTTAAATAAGCCGAAGAATATAAAGCCCGTATAATCAATCTTGTCCTTCTTAAGGCCATTAATTGTTGGTTTAATAATGCTTTCTTCTACAGCATCAAGGAATTTTTTGTCGGCAAATGGAACTGGAGAAACAGAACCCATACCTCCTGTATTTAAACCAGTGTCGGCCTGCCCAATCTTTTTATAGTCTTTTGCTTCTGGCAAAATTACATAGTTGTCACCATCAGTAAGGACAAATACCGAAAGTTCAATTCCGGTTAGATATTCTTCTATTACAACAAGTGAGCCTGCTGTACCAAATTTGCCTCCAAGCATTAATTGCAATTCGTCTTTAGCCTCAGCTACAGTCTGACAAATAACTACGCCTTTACCAGCGGCTAATCCATCTGCTTTTAATACGATTGGTAAACTATGGTTCTCCAGATAAGCCAGCCCTTGCTGCAAAGTTTCGTTGGTAAACGATTCGGATGCAGGTGTAGGGATGCCATGGCGTGCCATAAATTGTTTAGAGAAATCTTTACTACCTTCCAGAATTGCGCCTTCTTTTTTCGGGCCTATTACGGGAATTTTAGAAAGCTGATCATCATTGATAAAGAAATCGTGAATCCCATTTACCAGAGGTTCTTCAGGGCCAACAACTACCAGTTCGATGTTTTCTTTAAGGACGAGTGCTTTTACAGCATCGAAGTTATTGGGATTAATGTTTATGTTTTTACCATAAGCATTTGTGCCGCCATTACCTGGTGCGATAAACAGTTGTGAGCATTGCGAAGATTGGCTGATCTTCCAGGCAAAAGCACTTTCTCTGCCGCCGGAACCTAATAATAAGATATTCATCTATGTCTGATTTGTTGTTTTAATTATGATGCAACGTGTATCGACAGCAAATATACCGCTTTAGCTAAATTATCACAGCTTATTTCAAATAATGAAGTCTTACGTCAAAGTTATAATTGCAAAAAGACTAGCTGCTGAAATAAGAATCCATAAAACAGTTCCTTGTAAGAATGGGTTTAGGCCAATGTTTTTTAAAGTTTTAAGTGGTAAAACTGAACCGATGAGGAATAGGGTTAGGCTTAATAAAGCTTTAGCCAGAGGTGTTGTATAATGAGCTGCTTTTGCAAAGAACGGAATATATGTGTTTGCAAGAATGGCCAGTATAAACAATCCGATAAAATACGGAATCTGAATTTTAGTTTTATCTGTTTTAAACAAGTAGGTGGCAGCAAGAGATACGGGTATGATCCACAATGCTCTTGCCAGTTTAACGGTTGTCGCAATTTGCAAAGCTTGCTCCCCATATTTGCTGGCTGCACCAACGACAGAACTGGTGTCATGTATAGAAATTGCGCACCATAGGCCAAATTGTGATTGTGATAAATGGAAGTAATGACCGATTGTAGGGAATACTACTAGAGCAAGTGCATTTAATATAAATACAGTTCCTAATGCTATTGAAATCTGCTTTTCGTTCGCTCTGATTACCGGTGATAATGCTGCGATAGCACTTCCTCCGCATATAGCTGTTCCAGCAGAGATCAGCGAAGATGTTTTAAAATCAATTTTTAATGATTTACCGATAACATAACCTATTGTAAGTACAATAAATATAGACGCGATCGTAAATAGTATCCCCTCCTGACCTGATTTGATTACGCTTGATGTGTTCATGCCAAAGCCAAGGGCGATAATAGATATCCTTAATAATTGCTGGGTTACCTTCTGGCTGGTTGCGGGATAGGGATGTGGGATAAGTTGTGCAAGTAATATTCCTAGTGTTAATGAAATCACTGGCGATATAAAAGGGCATAAAGATAGGAGAGCAGTTGCAATAAAGATTGTTTTTTGAATGAGGTTTTTTGTTGAGGACTCCATAAATCTTGCTTATTTCGAAAGCAAAATTACCCCGGTTATTTGGTCGATTATTATTTCTAATACCTATGGCTTATTACTATAAGTTATAATGAAGCATAGCGAATCGCATCATTTTATTAACAATCGGGTTTTGGATGCCTTGGAGATGAATCAGGTAGAAGTTTCTTGTTATACTGAGCCTCTTGATTTCTATGATGCGTAATTCTCCATTCAAGAGCTCCTGGCTGATTGAATGTATCGACAGAAAGGCTACTGCCGATGAATGCTTAAGGTAAGATTTTATACTTTCGGTATTACCCAGCTGAATCTCAATAGGTAAATCAGCTGTTCGTAGTCCTATTGTTTTTAATGAATGGTCCACCACCTGTCTTGTGCCTGATCCTTGTTCGCGTATAATAAATTGGTAGGATGGAAGTGCTGCCGGATCAATTTCAGAAGTTTTTGCTAGTGGATGATTTTTATGGCAAACCAGGACAATTTCGTCTTTTATGAAATCTGTATAGCTAATTTCCTGGTTTTTTGAACGGCCTTCCACAATGCCTAGCTCAATTTCTTTATCAATTATTGCGCGCTCTATTTGCTCAGTATTACCCGTGAGTAATTTTAGTTCTATTTCGTTGAACTTCTTTTTAAACCCAGCTAGTATTGGGGCAATGATGTATTGTGAGATCGTAGTGCTCGCTCCCAGATTAAGCAATCCTTTATGTTTTTGCAAGAGGCTGTTCATATCAAAATCCATTGATCTATACATATTAAGGATGGTTTCCGTATGATTTAATAGCGTTTCTCCTGCTTGAGTGAGTTCAATTTTGTTCCCTTTACGTTCAAATAGTTTGTTGTTGTATTGTTGCTCCAGCTCGCGCACATGTTTAGTAATGGCAGGCTGACTGATATATAGTTCTTCTGCGGCTTTCGAAAAACTTAGCCTTTTGGCAACGCTATGAAAAACTGTTAATCGAAAATCTGCCATGTGTTTAATATCGGGGTATTCTGATGGTGCAAATTAGTTAATTTACTCAGGAGATTTGGTTATGAAATAGAATTTATTGCCACGGATTTCATTATATTAAAGATTAAAATTAGATTTGGCCCCTGAAACATTGCATAATAACTAAAAAAATAACTCTTTTATGAGGCATATTGTTACCTTATCGTTAGTCTTTTTTAGCTTGACCCACCTTGCAAAGGCGGAGCGGGCTGAAAGCATGCGTCTGGTAACTAAGTTTTGCAATAGTCAGCTTTTAAATAAAGATGCTTCAACACTAAGATTAAAACAGGTTGATGATGAACACCATCCTTTCTTTTTGTCGTACAGTGCGCTAACTTCAATAGGGATATTGCCAGAAAAGCGGATAGAACAGCATAGAATCAATAACTATGTTATAGTAGATCTGACGATAAAAGAACAGACTAAAAACAATAGTCCTTAATTCCCTCCTTCATTAAATAATACATACGCTAAATCCTGAAGTATTGGATATTTTATACTTTTAGCACCTTGCGACTGACATTGTGGCTTATAGCGCTACATGGCTTGGTTGTTGTAAATTGATCAATTTAAGAAAACAAACACAAAACACAATATGTTAGGATTTTTAACCAAGATATTTGGAAGCAAATCAGAAAGAGATATAAAGGCATTGCAGCCTATAGTTATCAAAATAAATGAAGAATATGCTAAGTTATCGTCATTAAGTAATGACGAATTGCGTAATAAAACAATATATTTTAAGGATGTTATTGCTAAAGCATTAGCTGATATTGATGGTAAAATTGCAGGGTTAAAAGCAGATGCAGAAGGCAATGAGTTGTCATTACCTGAAAAAACAGCGATTTATGATCAGATCGATGCATTGATTAAAGATCGTGATAAAGAACTTGAAGTTGTATTACAACAGATATTACCAGAAGCTTTTGCTGTGGTTAAGGAGACGTCAAGACGTTTTTCTGAGAATGAAACATTAGAAGTTACTGCAATGCAATTTGACCGCGACTATGCTGCGCGCAAAAAGAATGTTGTAATACAAGGTGATAAAGCACTTTGGGCGAATAAATGGGAGGCTGCAGGTGTAGACGTAAACTGGAACATGGTACATTATGATGTACAGTTGATCGGTGGTATGGTATTGCACAGTGGTAAAATTGCTGAGATGGCAACTGGTGAGGGTAAAACTTTAGTAAGTACATTGCCTGCTTATCTGAATGCTTTGTCTGGACAAGGTGTGCACATTGTAACAGTGAACGATTATCTTGCTCGTCGTGACTCTGAATGGAATGGCCCTCTATTTGAGTTCCATGGCCTTTCTGTTGACTGTATCGATAAGCATGAGCCTAACTCGCAAGAGCGTAGAAATGCTTATCTGGCCGACATTACCTACGGTACAAACAATGAGTTTGGTTTTGATTATCTGCGTGACAACATGTCGCAAACTCCTGACCAACTGGTACAACGTAAATTGCACTTTGCTATGGTGGATGAGGTCGATTCAGTTTTAATTGATGATGCACGTACACCTTTAATCATTTCAGGGCCTGTACCTTTTGGAGATCAGCATGAGTTTCATGAATTAAAACCAAGGATTGAACGTTTGGTAGCTGCACAAAGAGAATTTGTAACGAAGTCTTTAAATGAAGCTAAGAAATTAATTAATGACGGTAAAGCCGGGACTGAAGAGGGTGAAGGTGGTTTAGCATTATTACGTGCACACCGTGGTTTACCTAAAAATAAAGCATTGATTAAGTTTTTAAGTGAGGGTAGTGTTAAACAAACCCTATTGAAAACTGAAAACCATTATATGGCAGATCAGTCGAAGAATATGCCTAAAGTAGATGCTGAACTGTTTTTCTATATTGACGAGAAAAACAATCAGGTGGAGCTTACTGAAAAAGGTATTGAGCTGATCACCAAATCTGGTGAAGATCCTCATTTCTTTGTATTACCTGATGTAGGTACTGAGATTGCTGATATTGAAAAATCATCATTAAGCAGCGAAGAAAAAATTGCTCAGAAAGATGCTTTAATGCGTGATTATTCGATCAAGGCTGAGCGTATTCACTCTGTGAATCAGTTGTTGAAAGCTTATACCTTATTTGAGATTGATGTAGAATACATCGTTGATGAAGGAAAGATCAAGATTGTTGATGAGCAGACGGGTCGTATTATGGATGGCCGTCGTTATTCAGATGGTTTACACCAGGCAATTGAGGCGAAAGAGAATGTGAAAGTTGAGGATGCCTCGCAGACATATGCAACGGTAACTTTGCAGAACTTCTTTAGAATGTACCACAAACTTTGTGGTATGACGGGTACTGCTACAACTGAAGCAGGTGAATTCTGGTCAATCTATAAACTGGATGTAGTGGAAATACCTACGAACAGAGTTATTTCAAGAAAAGATCATCAGGATTACGTTTACCGTACGGTACGTGAAAAATATAATGCTGTAGCAGAAGAAATTGTAAAACTAACTGAGGCAGGTCGCCCGGTATTGGTAGGTACAACTTCTGTTGAGATTTCGGAATTGCTGAGCAGAATGCTTAAACTTCGTGGAATCAAACACAACGTATTAAACGCGAAGATGCACCAGAAAGAGGCAGATATTGTTGCCGAAGCTGGTCAGGCTGGACAAGTTACCATCGCTACCAACATGGCTGGTCGTGGTACCGATATTAAATTAGGCCCAGGGGTTAAAGACGCTGGAGGTTTAGCGATTGTTGGTACAGAACGTCATGAGTCTCGTCGTGTTGACAGGCAATTACGTGGTCGTGCTGGTCGTCAGGGTGATCCGGGTTCGTCTCAGTTCTTCGTATCCCTTGAAGATAACTTAATGAGGTTGTTTGGTTCTGAAAGAATCTCTAACATCATGGTTAAAATGGGTATTGAAGATGGTGAGGTAATTCAGCATTCGATGATTACCAAATCTATTGAGCGTGCGCAGAAGAAAGTAGAGGAGAATAACTTTGGTATTCGTAAGCGTTTGCTTGAATATGATGATGTAATGAACTCACAACGTTCTGTAATCTATGCTAAGCGTAGAAACGCCTTGTTTGGGGATCGTTTGGATGTAGACATGAGCAATATGGCTTTTGATGTAGCAGAAGACATTGTGAGCGAATATAAAGAGGAAGGTAATTACGAAGGCTTTAAGCTGGAAGTAATTAAAAACTTCTCTGCTGATACTTCAATTGATGAGAATGAATTTTTATCAAAAGGTGTTCATCATTTAACTGATAAATTGTTTGAAGAAGTTTCTTCTTTCTATACAAGGAAATCTGATGCGATCATTGCTCAGGCAATGCCAGTATTGAACCAGGTATTTGAAGAACGTGGAGAGCAGATTGAGCAGATTGTTGTTCCGTTTACTGATGGGTTACGCAGTATACAGGTTCCTGTTGGCCTTAAAAAAGCAATAGATAATGGTGGACGTGAAATCACTAAATCATTTGAAAAGACAATTGTACTTGCATTGATCGATGAGTCCTGGAAAGAGCACTTACGTGAAATGGATGAACTGAAACAATCGGTACAAAATGCAGTTTATGAGCAGAAAGATCCATTGATTATCTATAAAATGGAAGCATTCAATTTGTTCAAAAATATGCTTAATGCAGTGAACAAAGAGGTCGTAAGCTTCTTATATAAAGGTGGTATTCCAATACAAACAGATCCTAACGATGTACGTGAGGCACAGGCTCCAAGGCCAGCATCAAGCAGATTAACTATGTCTAAACCAGAGTTCGGACAACCAACAGGCGGTGCCGATGGGATGGAAGATACCCGTGAACTTGCCCCTCAACAGCCAATTCGTAAAGAAGTAACTGTTGGCAGAAATGAGCCATGTCCGTGTGGAAGTGGAAAAAAATTCAAAAACTGTCACGGAGCAGGATTGTAATTTGTAATAAACATATAGAATGCCGAGTTTTGTAAAAGATTCGGCATTCTTTTTTTAATCCCCTTGATGAAGAAAATATTAACTGTTTTATTGTGTTGTTTGTCTGCTGCTGCTGTTGCCCAGAATAAAGGGACAGTGTCTGTGGTAAAAGATCCTTTAATAGACAGTCTAATTGCCAAACGTATTGAATTGAACCGGAGACAGACTACAGCTCCTGTAGCAGTAAGTACGGGTAAACCCGGAACAACAATTGTATCTCAAATGGGCTACAGGGTACAGATTTTTTATGGATCTGACAGACGTGAGGTTTTTAATGAGCAAAGTAAATTCAATAACAGCTATCCTGAATTAAATACTTATATCACCTATAAACAACCCAATTACTATTTACGGGTTGGTGATTTTAGAACGCGGCTGGAAGCTCAGCGTTTTATGAATGAACTAAGAGGAATCTTCCCTACTTTGTTTATTTTCAGGGAAAAAATTAATGCACCTAACTTAAACTATAACAATGATTAAAGACAAGATTCAGGCACTTTCAGGTAATATATTTGAACAGGTTGTAGGCTTTCGCCAGCACTTGCATGCTAATCCGGAACTATCTTTTAAAGAGTTTCAGACCTCGGCTTTTATTAAAGGGATTTTAACAGAATGGGGAATTCCATTTACTGAAATGGCCAATACCGGTGTTGTCGGTTTAATTAAGGGTGATTTACCTTCGGACAATATAATTGCTTTGCGTGCAGATATGGATGCATTGCCAATTCTGGAAGCAAATGATAAGCCTTATGCATCTAAAAATCCAGGGGTGATGCATGCCTGCGGTCATGATGTACATAGCTCTTCATTGTTAGGTACTGCCTATATCTTGAATACTTTGAAAGCGGAATTTGGTGGTACAGTAAAACTAATATTTCAGCCGGGTGAAGAGATTTTACCAGGTGGGGCAAGCATAATGATCAAAGAAGGAGTATTAGAGAATCCGAAACCTCAGCACATCTTAGGGCAACATGTAATGCCGCTAATTGATGCCGGTAAAGTGGGTTTCCGTTCTGGTATTTATATGGCTTCAACAGATGAAATTTATGTAACAGTGCGTGGTAAGGGTGGACATGGTGCTCAGCCACATCAGAATATAGATCCAGTGCTAATTACTTCGCATATCATTGTGGCTTTGCAACAGATTGTAAGTAGAAATGCCGATCCTCGCCTGCCTTCGGTTCTTTCATTTGGAAAGGTGATTGCCAATGGTGCAACTAATATTATTCCTAATGAGGTGAAACTGGAAGGTACCTTCAGAACACTCAATGAAGAATGGCGTAAAGAAGCTAAACGACTGATGAAGAAGATGGCAGAAGGTATTGCAGAGAGTATGGGTGGAAGCTGTGAATTTAACATTATGGATGGTTATCCTTATTTGATTAATGAGGAGAAAGTTACGGCTAATGCACGTGCAGTTGCTGAAGAGTATCTTGGTAAAGAGCATGTTATTGATCTGGATATCTGGATGGCTGCGGAAGATTTTGCTTATTATTCTCAGATTACTGACGCTTGTTTTTATAGATTAGGTACAGGAAGTAAGGAGAAAGATACCTGCTATTCAGTACATACACCAAATTTCGATATTGATGAGGATGCATTGAGAGTCTCGACCGGTTTAATGGCTTATATGGCGGTTAAACAGTTGGGAAATTAATGAGGAAAACACCTTTTCTTATTGCATTTTTACTGTTTTGTATTGATGGTTTTGGCCAGGATGTTCCTCGCTTTAATCCTGATACGATACAAACTATTCAATTAGATTCTGCAGTAAATATTACTGCAGAACGCTTAAGTGCTGAAACTTTTATTCGTGCGGTAACTACAGATACCAGTTTTTATCAGTCGTTCCGAAACATGAAGAAATACGCATTTACAGCTGAAAATAACATTTTTACCTATGATAAAAAGAATAAGGTGAATGGAAAGCTGTATCGTAAAATCAGAAGAAATTCAAAAGCACCATGGGTAACTTATCTTTCTAAACAAGATACTGGTCACGTTTTTAAGAAAAACGGAAAATATGAATTGTATACTGTAGAAATGTTCGACTATATCTTTATGAATGCTTATGAATCGGCTTATACATCCGGATCTGGAATGGGGAGGGCTGAGAGTGCAAATGCCGGTTATAAGGAGAAGCTGAAGACTTTAATATTTTCTCCCGGCCGGCCGGTTAAAGGATTGCCATTTATAGGAGATAAGACGGCAATTTTTACGGCGAATATGCGCCAGTATTACGATTACAACTTTTATAGTGCTACCTATCTGGATTCTATTCCTGTTTATCGCTTTAAAGTTACGGTAAAACCAGATCTAAGTAAGGGGACGAAAGACGGATTGATGATTAAAGAGCTGACCACAATTTTTGATAAACGAAGTTTTGAGATTTTGGGCAGATATGTGGATATGAAGTACAGTAATATGTTGTTTGACTTTAATGTACAGATGAATATTGAGATGCAGTATTTTGGCGAAGAAAAACTCCCGGTAAAAGTTAGTTACCAAGGGAATTGGAATGTGCCATTAAAGAAGCCAGAACGTGCCAGCGTATTGGTACTGCAAAAGGATTACCGCTTAGAGAAGTAGCTTCCTGCAGTGGAATTTTCTTAACTTTACGGATGAAAGAATAAAGATTAAAGAATAGGCTAAGAATATGATAAATCAGGATACCATTACCAAAATTATGGACACTGCTCGTATTGAGGAGGTTGTTGGTGATTTTGTTGCGCTAAAAAAGCGTGGTTCCAGTTTAATCGGTAATTGCCCGTTCCACAATGAAAAAACACCTTCTTTTAACGTTTCAGTAACCAAGGGGATCTACAAATGCTTTGGTTGTGGTAAAGGGGGAGATTCGGTCCATTTTATCATGGATCATGAGAAGTATTCTTATCCTGAAGCGCTTAAATACCTGGCGAATAAGTATAATATTGAAGTAGAAGAGACTGTACAGTCTCCACAAAATATTGAAGCCCAGAATGCACGTGAAAGTTTATATATTGTTTCAGAGTATGCTGCAGGCTATTTTGCTAATGAATTATGGACTGGAAATGATGGCCGTGCAATTGGATTAAGTTATTTCAAGGAGCGTGGTTTCAGAGAAGATATCTTAAAGAAATTTCAGATAGGTTATTCGCCGGATAATTGGGATTCTTTAATCCAGAACGCCGTTGCTGCAGGTCATAAGGAAGAATATCTTGAAAAAACAGGCCTTGCCATCCGGAATGATAAAGGGAAGCTTTACGATAGGTTTAGAGGTAGGGTTTTGTTCCCTATTCACAACTTTACAGGTAGGGTAATAGGATTTGGCGGGCGTACTTTAAAAACGGATAAAAACGTTCCTAAATACGTTAACTCACCGGAGAGTGATATTTATCATAAGTCGAACGTCCTTTACGGCTTGTATCATGCTAAAAAGGCTATTCGGGAATTTGATAACTGTTATTTAGTTGAAGGTTATGCGGATGTTCTTGCCGTTCATCAGGCGGATATTGAAAATGTGGTGGCCTCATCTGGTACTTCATTAACTACAGAACAGATCAGACTGATTGGTAGGTTCACACAGAATGTAACCATTCTTTATGATGGTGATGCTGCAGGAATAAAAGCCTCCTTGCGTGGATTAGATATGATACTGGAAGAAGGCCTTAATGTTAAGGTCGTTCTTTTCCCGGACGGACACGATCCTGATTCTTATATGCACCATGTTGGGTCTGGGGCATTTAAAAAGCATATAGAAAACAATCGGGAAGACTTTATCCTGTATAAGGCTACTATGTTGCTTAAAGAAGCTGGTACAGATCCTATTAAAAGAGCAGGTGTGATCAGGGATATCATTGAGAGTATTGCTAAAATACCAGATGAGATTAAAGCTGCTGTTTTTGTAAGAGAATGTAGTACCCTGTTGCAGGTCGAAGAGAGAACATTGCTTTCTGAACTCAATAAAATCAAGGTTGCTAAATTTAAAAAAGCTTCAGCAAATTCTCCCAGCCCACAGACGAAATCTTTTCAGCAGCATCAGAACAATTATCAACCTTACGAGGATGGGCCACCTGATAATCTTTTTGAAAATCCCGGGGGACCGTATGAGCCGTCTGAACCTGCAGAGCCAGCTAATAATGATCAGATACAGGAGCGTGAAATCGTGAGGTTATTGCTCGCATTTGGACACGAGTTGGTGAATTGGGACAAAATCGATAATATGTATATTGGATCGTTCATTATACAAAACCTGACGGATGTTGTATTTAAAGATAAGCTTTGTAACAGTATCATTGAGAGTTACAGGGAGGAGATAAATAACGGACATTTACCTGTCGCAAGTCAGTTTATAAATAGTCGGGACAGAGATATTGCCGATCTTGCGATTACACTTTCTACCTCGCCTTATAGTTTAAGCGAGAACTGGGAAAAAAAGCATGATATCTATGTGAAGGATGAAAGTGAAAATCTTAAAGCTACTATTTTGGGTGGTCTGTTTCACTTAAAAAAAACTAAGATAGCAGGGATATTAACAGACATCTCCAATGAGATAAAAACAGAACAAGATCCTGTAAATATGGAAATTCTGCTGCAAAGGTTCATGGCGATGAAAGGGGTTGAGCGAGAGATTTCCAAACATTTGGGTATCACTATTTTGAAATAGATATGGCGGCACACAATGATCTTGGTAAACGGGGAGAGGAGATAGCTGGAGCTTATCTGACAAACCTGGGTTACAAGATTCTTAATACTAACTGGAGGTGTGCAAGAGCTGAAATTGATCTGATTGCAGATCAGGGAGGGACGATTGTTTTTGTAGAAGTGAAGACCCGTAGTTCTGTTGATTATGGGCAGCCCGAAGAATTTGTGAATTATAAAAAAGAGCGTCAGCTAGAGTTCGCTTCTTCAGTTTATATCGACATGAAAAACCATCAGGGAGAGATTCGTTTTGATATTATTGCAATTGTTTTTGAAAATGAACACCTTTATAAAATTAATCATATTGAAGATGCATTTTGGCCAAGTTAAAAATACCTTTAAAGCAATGACTCTAATTTGCTTATTGTTTAGTTTATTGTTTACTGTTTCCTGTAATGAGAAATCATCTGCACCGAATATATCATTTAAAATGCCTGAACAAGGGCAGGCGTTTGGTATGGGTGAAGAAGTAAAAATTACACTGGATGTACCTGAAGGAACTAGTATTACTGAAGCTACTTATCTAATTGATGGTAAGGAAGTAGGTAAAAAAAACAATGCTGATGAGATTTCTGTAAATACAGCAGGTCTTTCATTGGGATATAAGTTGATTACGGCTATTGTTAATAATGGTTCAATAAAAGACACACTTACGATTAACATTGAACTTAAATCCTCTGTAAAACCTGAACTATACAGTTATCAGATTGTAAATAGATTCCCGCACGATACATCTGCCTATACACAAGGGTTAGAATACCATAATGGTCGCTTTTTAGAAAGTACAGGGCAGGAACAACATTCTTCTTTACGATGGGTGGATGTTACCACAGGTAAAGTATTACAGCAGATTAAACTGGACGATCAGTATTTTGGAGAGGGTTCAAGTTTAGTAGGCGACAAAGTTGTTATGTTGACTTGGAGAAATCGCTTAGGATTAGTATTTGATGCTAAGTCATTCAAGCAAATATCTACTTTTCCTTATCAGGCAAGTATGGAAGGTTGGGGACTTACTTTTGATGGGAATCAGTTGATTAAATCTGATGGAACTAATAAAATCTGGTTTCTTAATAAAGATACTTATAAGGAAGAAAGTTCGATAGTTGTTTATGATCATAATGGCCCTGTAGATTCGTTGAATGAGCTGGAATATATTGATGGGAAGATATATGCAAATGTTTATACCTACAACTATATTGTGGTTATTGATCCTAAGACTGGTATTGTAGAAAAGCAAATTGACTTTTCTGGCTTACTTCCTGTTGATTATTTTAAAGATGAGGAGGCGAAAGCAAATAACGTGTTGAATGGAATTGCATGGGATAAGGCAGGTAAACGTTTATTTGTTACAGGTAAAAAGTGGCCTCATATGTTTGAAGTGAAAGTTCAGCCTAAGAAATAGATAAAATATTTTAAGAAATTTAAAAAAGCCAATTGCAAACTGCAATTGGCTTTTTTTAAATGTCAGATAAGCTTACTTCTTTTCTTTAGGCTCGCTCATGTAGCCGTTAAAAGATATAGGCTGTCTGTTGTTGCTGTTTACATTTAAGGTAGCATAACCATTTTCTGAAACATTTAATACCATAGACTCCGCTGCTTTTGTGTCTTTAAACTTCATAACAATTTGCCATGAACCTCTTTTCTTTTTGTCAGCTTTATATGTGAAATCTTTAGATTTGAATTTAATACCTGAATCATCAGGGTTCATTGTTGCAGTATAAGCTCTACCATAGTAAGGTAAATAAGCTTCAATACTATCTTTGGTAACAACAACTTGGTATTGACTTCCAGAAAGCTGAATATTTCCTGCTCCAGTGCCCCCCGGCATTCTACTCAGTATTTTATTTACGTCATGATTTGCCATGGGCATTGCGGAACTTGCATTAAATACATAGTTCTGGTTCTCAATGATTTTAATTGTAGTTTCCTTGTCTGTTTGGGCATTCACCTGCATAGCTATAAACAATGCAGCAAAAGCGAAAATATTTCTTATTGTTTTCATCTGTATATTTTTTTGTTTAATATAATGTTTAACAGTTTTAAGATGCCTGCATATGTTATTTTCCATAAAATATGCAGGTTCTTTTGTCATTTATTTATTAGAACAAAAATCCTTGATAAAGGTTTAATTTACTGATGTTTAAACGTATAAAAATTGTTTACCTCTTTATCTCCAGCTTTTATATTGATTGATCAGCCCATTGGTAGAACCATCATGTGAAGTTATCTCAGCTTCTCCATCAAGCTCCGGTAATATGCTTTTAGCAAGCTGCTTACCAAGTTCTACTCCCCACTGATCAAAGCTGAAGATATTCCAGATGATACCTTGAACAAATATTTTATGTTCGTAGATGGCGATTAAGTTTCCAAGGCTATAAGGAGTAATCTTTTTCAGCAGAATAGAGTTTGTAGGTCTGTTCCCTTCAAATACTTTAAAAGGGGTTAGCTTTCCTATTTCAGCATCCGACATACCGTCTTTTTTTAATTCAGCAACAACCTGCTCCTTTGTTTTTCCATTCATCAGAGCTTCAGTTTGTGCGAAGAAGTTTGACAAGAGGATAGGGTGGTGATTGCCAATTGGATTTAAACTCTGTGCTGGTGCTATAAAATCACAAGGGATAATACGTGTACCCTGGTGAATAAGCTGGTAAAATGCATGCTGTCCATTGGTTCCTGGTTCACCCCAGATAATTGGGCCTGTTTCATAAGTAACATCATTGCCATTGCGGTCTACATGTTTACCATTACTTTCCATATCTCCTTGTTGAAAATAAGCAGCAAAACGGTGCATGTATTGATCGTAAGGAAGGATTGCCTGTGTTTCTGCATCGAAGAAATTGATATACCAAATGCCCAATAAAGCCAATATAACAGGTACATTGACTTCAAACTCAGCATTTTCAAAATGTTGATCAGCAGCATGTGCACCAGCTAATAATTGTTTGAAATTATCATAGCCAACGCTTAAAGCGATTGGCAATCCAATTGCGCTCCATAATGAATATCTACCACCTACCCAATCCCAGAACTCGAACATGTTGTTGGTATCAATTCCAAAAGCGGCAACATCTTTTGCATTAGTTGATAAGGCGGCAAAGTGTTTAGCGATATCCTCTTTAGAACCTCCGTTTTCAATGAACCAGTCGCGCGCAGTATTCGCATTTGTCATGGTCTCTTGTGTTGTAAACGTTTTTGAAGCAATCAGGAACAAAGTTGTTTCAGGATCAACTGATTTTAATGTCTCAGCAATATGTGTTCCATCAATATTGGAAACAAAATGCATATTAAGGTGATTCTTATAAGCTTTTAATGCTTCTGTAACCATTACCGGGCCTAGATCTGAACCACCGATACCAATATTCACTACATCTGTAATGGCTTTACCAGTATAACCTTTCCAGTTTCCTGAAATGATTTGGTTACTGAATTTCTCCATTTTGTCAAGTACATTGTTCACTTCAGGTACAACGTTCTTTCCATCTACCAGGATCTCTTCATTACTCAGGTTGCGTAATGCAATGTGGAGTACTTGTCTACCCTCAGTCTGGTTGATCTTTTCACCACTAAACATTGCCTTAATTGCCTCATCAAGTTTGCACTCTCTAGCCAGTTGAATTAGCAATGCAATTGTAGTGTCATCTATTCTGTTTTTTGAATAGTCTACCAGAATATCTTCAAATAAAAGGGAGAATTTTTCAAATCGACCTTCATCTTCTGTAAAAAGATCTTTTATACTTTTCTTGTTGATGTCGATGAAATGATCTGCAAGGTATTTATACGCAGCGGTTTCCGTAAAATTTATAGTAGGAAGCATAATTAAAAAATGTTATATTTATTTAACGATACAAGATAGTAAAACGTTTAAAAAAGAGACCTATGTTAGAAAATTTAAGTCAGTTGGTAAAAGAAAATGTTCAGGATGCTATTGTAAACAATAGTGATATTCCGAACGAAAAAAATGAAGCTGCTATTTCTGCGGCTTCCGGGTCGATTGTTGATGCCCTTAAACAACAATTGTCTTCAGGGAATGTGGGTAATTTATTAGATGCTTTTAAGGGTGGGAATGCTGAAGGAAGTGTAGTAGCGCAGGAAGCGGCATCGGGTTTCACAGACAAACTGGCAGCAATGGGGATTAATATGGATGCAGCAAAAAATATAGCAGCTTCAGTTATTCCTTCCATTGTAGGAAAGTTTGTAAATAAAACAAATGATCCAAATGATAGTTCTTTTAATATTCAGGATGTTATAGCTAAAGTTTCGGGGCCTGATGGAAAGTTTGATCTTTCTGATGTGACCAGGATGTTTACAGAAAAAACGGATGTAAACGGAGATGGTAAGGATGATGGAATAATAGATAAATTAAAAGGACTTTTTAGTTAGGCGACTACAAAATTTTCAAGAAACAGGCTATATCAAAAAATGAATTGAAAGGATATAGCCTGTTTTGTTTTATATCCTATATTTGTGAAATGACTAAAGAACACATTCAGGATTTAAGGGACAGAGTAGCGTCGCTGAGGAGGTATCTTTGACGTCGAAAACCGACTAGAGGATATTCGTATTGAGCAGGAACTTACCCTGCAGCCTAATTTTTGGGATGATCCTAAAAAGGCCGAAAAACATATTGCAGAGATTAATTCGAAGAAAGTCTGGACAGATGCCTGGCAAAAGGCCAATACCTTACTTGAAGATACATTAGTGCTTTTTGATTTTTTACAAAGTGGAGATGCTTCTGAAGAAGAAATGCAGGAGCAGTATGATCTTTGTTTGAAAGCAATTGAAGATCTCGAACTTAAAAATATGCTGAACAGTAAGGAAGATCAACTTCCGGCAGTTATGCAGATTACAGCAGGTGCTGGTGGTACGGAAAGCTGTGATTGGGCTTACATGTTGATGCGGATGTATTTGATGTGGGGCGAAAAGAATGGATATAAAGTAACCGAACAGGATTATTTGGAAGGAGAGATTGCTGGTGTGAAGACGGTTACATTGCAGTTTTCCGGGGAATTCGCTTATGGATACTTAAAAGGTGAGAATGGAGTGCATCGTTTGGTTAGGATTTCTCCTTTTGATTCAAATGCGCGCAGGCATACTTCTTTTGCTTCAGTATATGTTTATCCTCTTGTAGATGATACTATAGAAATTGAAGTGAAAGATTCTGAAATTGAATTTGAGACTTTCCGTTCTGGCGGCGCAGGTGGACAGAATGTGAATAAGGTAGAAACGGCTGTACGTTTACATCATAAACCATCTGGTATCATCATTAAAAACCAGGAATCAAGATCTCAACTTCAAAATAAAGAAAATGCTATTCGTCTGTTAAAATCTCAGCTATATGAGTTAGAAATGCGTAAGCGTATGGAAGCAAGTGCATTGATAGAAGGTAGCAAGAAGAAAATAGAGTGGGGGTCACAGATAAGAAGTTATGTATTGGATGACCGGAGGGTTAAAGATCATAGGACAAACTTCCAATCATCTAATCCGCAGGCTGTATTAGATGGTGAACTAAATGATTTTTTAAAGGCCTATTTAATGGAGTTTTAAATGAAATTTGTAAGTATATTATTCATGACAGTATTGTTATCGGTAAATAGTTTGATGGGACAGCAGGTATTGCCACTTTATTCCGGTGCCATCCCTGGGGCGAAATCAACGCCTTCTGATTATCAGGAAATAACAACAAAACGTGGCGAGGGAAGAACAGGCATAACTAAAGTATCAGTACCAACACTAACTTTATTTGAGCCTGTAAAGGGGCGGGCAAATGGTACAGCTGTAATAATTTGTCCTGGTGGAGGTTACTCAGGGTTGGCAATAGAGCACGAGGGTTATCAAGTTGGAGAAAGATTCGCAGCATTAGGTGTGACTGCTTTTGTATTGAAATATCGCTTGCCAAGTGATGCGATTATGACAGATAGATCTATAGGACCACTTCAGGATGTAGAACAAGCTATATATATTATAAGAAAGAATGCTTCTAAATGGAAGATTGATCCGGTCAAAATTGGAGTGATGGGATTTTCAGCAGGTGGGCACCTGGCTTCGAGTTTAACTGTTCATTATAATGATGTCAAGATTGAGAACAAAGAGGGAATAAGTTTACGCCCTGATTTTTCAATTCTGATTTATCCTGTGATTTCATTTACTGAGTCGGCTCATGCCGGCTCTGCAAAGAATTTAGTTGGTGCTGACGAGAAGCTGCTACAATATTTTTCAAATGATAAATATGTGAATGCAGAAACTCCTCCAACTTTTATGGTGCATGCGAATGACGATAAAGCTGTTCCTGTAGAAAATAGCATCATGTTTAATCTGGCAATGGTAAAGGTAAAGGCGAAAGCAGAGTTACATATCTATCAGGCAGGAGGTCATGGTTTTGGTATGAAAAACCCGACCACTACAGAAGACTGGTTTTTGAATCTTGAAGGATGGTTGAAAGGCAATAAGTTTTTATAAAAGACTTTTACAGGTTATCACTGTTAAGGATTTCCTGTAATTGCTTTAGTTCAATAACTTTTTCTGTTGAGCCGAGGTTTTCATAAGCAGAAATCAGGTTTCTAATGATTCTTCTGATGATTTCTACATTGCTGCAGGGGGCATAAAAACCTGGTAATGGATCGAGGTTTAATTGACGTAAAAACTGATCTACATCGTGTTTTCCAAAGATCGCTCCCTTATTGAAAGCATTGATATAAAACAGCACCCCAAATTCATGCTCATCTTTTCTGCTCTCGTCAATATAACCAAGTATAAAATGTTGAGGTAGATTTACTCCGTATACTGGAATGTCAAGTTTTTGGGCAAGAGTAGAGTAAATAATAGCGAGGGAAATCTGATTCCCTTTTTTACTTTCCATTACCTGACTGATATATGAATTTTGAGGGTCGTGGTGGTTCTTTGTATTCCCGCTAAAACCATACACATTATAAAATACATGATTGATGAGCTTTATTTTTTCTATTGAACTCATCTCATATTGCAGGTCTAACCAGATTTCTCTTTTGATGTCTTCTATTTGAATGATCAGCTTTTGTTCATCAAGGTCTGGATATTGGTAACGGTTAATAACGAGGGCACCTTTTAATAGATCAAATGCTCCGCTATGGTACCATAAATTAAGGTCTTCCTTTACGCTGTTAAATTGGATTTTGTGTACAATGTTTTCTATGCGCTCTTGTAGTAAAGAATCAAGCGCATGTTCCCACTCGTTTTCAAGGAAATCAACAACCTGCGTTCCGTATTCGAGCAAGCGTTTCTCAACGTGCTCATAAACTTCCAGATCTGGATCATCAAGAAGTTTTACCAATGCATTTATTTCTTTATTATTTTCCATTAAACATGCAACTTTGAATGCCTATTTTTGTGGCTATGATTTTTAGTTTTATTGTCGACTTTTTGAAGCACCGTTTGACTGCCAAGAGCAGGCATGGTACGCATTCCCCATTTGTATATAAACTTGCCGATGAGGTAATTTACGATTTTAAGTCCAAAATTGATTACAAAATTGTTGAAGAACAGCGAAAAAAACTTTTAAATGACGATTCAATTATTAACGTTACAGATCTTGGAGCGGGTTCTCACCTTAATAAAAATAGGACTAAGAAAGTAAAAGAGATTGCAAAAAATGCATTAAAAGCTCCCCGACTTGCACAGTTGATTTACCGTTTAGCTAAAGATGCTAATCCGGCTGATGTTATAGAACTTGGAACTTGTTTAGGTGTCACAACAGCTTATTTAAGCAAGGCTTGTCCCGGAGCTCAGGTCTTAACTATTGAAGGTTGTCCGGAAACAGCTAATGTGGCTGATCGGAATTTTAAGGAATTGGATCTGAAAAATATTGAACTTCAGGTTGGTAATTTCGATTTGCTTCTTCCCAGAATTATAGAGATGAAAGACAAGCTTGACTTTGTTTACATTGATGGAAATCATAGAAAAGAAGCTACTTTGAATTATTTTAAATGGTGTCTACCTAAGGTGCATCAGGGATCATTGCTCATATTTGATGATATATACTGGAGCAAAGGTATGAAAGAAGCCTGGGAAGAGATTAAGAATCATCCTGATGTTACGGTCACAATTGATTTGTTTTGGATAGGCTTGGTTTACTTTAGAAAAGGACAGGTTAAGGAGCACTTTAAGATCAGATTTTAAAGTTGCTTTTTAAAATGCCTCTGCCAGACTGATGTAAAACCCTGTCTGACGCTTTTCGTTTGCACGTTTTTCACCAATACCATAATCTAAACGAACGCTGAGCCCTTTTTCGGGGTCAAAGAAATATCTTCCTCCAGCGCCATAAGAAGGCTTGAAGTTTTTAATAGCAAAGCTTCTGTTTTCGAATACTTGTCCGCCTCCACCAAAAATAACCGCGCCAAAACGATTATTATAGCGATATCTCAGTTCTGCCTGTGCTGCCAATAAATTCCTGTCTCTATAGCGTCCTGTATAATATCCTCTCATCATTTCATCATTACCCATTTGTGGTAATAGATAAAATGGAGGAGTCTTGCCTTGTATAGAATGGAAAAGCCCATTTACGCCCAATACTAATTTTGGAGAGAGTGACCAGAAGTTCCGGACGTTGGCTTTGATTAAGGCGCCTGTAAAGTTGTCCCCTCCCCAAAAGTCTGGTGCATATTGCAAGGATAACTTTGCCATTAAACCCTTGGTGGTATAGTTATTTGAGTTTCTAGTGTCGTAGGTTTGGGAAATGCCCGCGTAAAAAACTGAACCTCCTGTTTTATGTAAGATGGTTTGGTCGCTTGTGAATATTCCGCCTGCTTCCTGGTCTGTAAAATGGTAATTTTCAAAGCCGATAGAGAGCCCCGTGTACATACTTGGCGAAACTTTCTTTTCTGCTTCAATGACGACTTTAACTGAGCTTTGTACCAATCTATCCTTATTGGCATTCAGTGTTTCATTTCCTATACCATAGAAATCAAATGGCATTCTTTTAAAGCGGACTTCTGAAATGTAATGATATTTGTTTTGTTTACTCCATATATCACTTTTTAAGGAAACATTATATTGTCCTTTGGTAGATACAGAAACGAGGCCCGAAAAATTAGAGCTTCTGTTGTTAAGGTCTTTTCTGTCAAGGTAGGTCGAGTATAGGAGTCCTGCGCCAAACTCAAAACCGATTTCCTGAGAATAGCGTAGTATTGGAACTGGCATAAAGCTCGCTCTGCGAGATGAATCTGTTTTGTTAGATAGGTATCTTTCTATAAGTTTCTTTTGCCCTAATGCGTTTGTTGCAATTAAAACGAATATGGTGCAAATCGAAATGTTCTTCATCGGCCTGAGCTAGTGTAAAGTTTTAGTTATGCGATCAGTTCAGCAACTTTGAGGCCATATATTAAATATCAAGAAAAACAGCTAAAAAAAGCCTCGACTGTTTGTTTACCAAACGCGATATAAATTGGTTGAAAACAGTGTATTTACTGAGGTTTTATGTAAGTGAATAAAGTATTTTCAAAAGAATATTGCCGGGTTAGTAAGGTGTTAGGGTTTGTATACCCGATTGATCGATGGAAAAGACCCGAAATTGCTTAAAATATGCTATGTTTGCAGCAATAAAAAAATAGATAAATAGATCAAGATGAGTACAAGAGGACCTATATCTCAGTTTATGGAGCGTAATTACCTCCATTTTAATGCTGCGGCCATGATGGATGCTGCTAAAGGGTATGAAACACATTTAGATGAAGGAGGTAAAATGATGATTACGCTCGCCGGTGCAATGAGTACCGCTGAGCTGGGGATTTCATTGGCTGAGATGATTCGCCAGGATAAAGTGTCCATCATTTCATGCACAGGAGCTAACCTGGAAGAAGATATCATGAACCTTGTTGCGCACTCACATTATAAGCGTGTTCCTAATTACCGCGACTTAAGTCCGCAGGATGAGTGGGACTTGTTAGAAAACCACTATAATAGGGTGACTGATACATGTATCCCTGAAGAAGAGGCTTTCCGGAGATTACAGAAGCACATCAATAAGATCTGGAAAGATGCAGAGAAGGCAGGGGAACGTTATTTTCCGCATGAGTTCATGTATAAGATGTTATTAAGTGGTGATCTTGAGCAATACTATGAGATTGACCCTAAAAATTCGTGGATGCTTGCTGCAGCAGAAAAAAATCTTCCAATTGTAGTGCCGGGATGGGAAGATTCGACCATGGGTAATATTTTTGCTTCTTATGTGATGAAGGGTGAAGTAACAGCAACTACTGTAAAAGGTGGTATTGAGTATATGGGATATTTATCAGATTGGTATATTAAAAACAGTTCTGGTAAAGGTGTTGGCTTTTTCCAGATAGGCGGTGGTATTGCCGGAGATTTTCCAATCTGCGTTGTGCCAATGCTTTATCAGGATATGGAAATGCCTAACATTCCATTCTGGAGTTATTTCTGTCAGATATCTGATTCTACTACATCATATGGATCATATTCTGGTGCTGTGCCAAATGAGAAAATCACCTGGGGTAAATTAGATATCAATACGCCGAAGTTTATAGTGGAATCTGACGCAACGATAGTAGCGCCTCTGATATTTGCATGGATATTAAAAATGTAATTTAAATTTGCAAATCCTGTATTAGGATGTTGCATACAAAGGGTCACCAATTTTCAGAAAAAATTGGTGATTTTCTTTATTTAAAGCAATAAAATGACACTATTTAGATTGGTTATAAATTGTATTTACTGTCATTTATTTGTCATTGGTACGTTAATAAATTTTACTTTTGTGGACGTTTTGGTGAAGACCCTAAGTTTTAACATCATAAACGGTTATAAAGTTTTTTAAAAAATAGCATAAAATACTCATTATGAGGGATATCTCATTGATCATTAGAAGAGTTTGGAAGTCGGCATTCATGTTTACGGCTCTATCTGTTTTAATCGTTTCTGCAACGAAAGCACAAGATGTAGTAGAGGGAAGAAAATTATTTAAGGATAAATGTGCTTCTTGTCACCAACTGGATCGTAATAGTACAGGTCCGGCATTAACACCAAAGTTGAAAGAGTTGGATGAAGCTTTTGCAATCCAATGGATCAGGAACTGGAAAGTTTTAGTTGATGCTGGTAATCCTGTAGCAATTGAAGCAGCAAAGTTTTCTCCTGCGGAGATGACTGCGTTTCCTACATTAACTGACGATCAAATTAAAAACATCATCGCTTATGCGCAAGCGGGTGAGCCTAAGAAAGAAGCTGAAGCAGGAGCTGCTGTAGCTGGGACGGGTTCTACTGGTTTTTCTAACTGGTCTATCGCAGGTATTGCATTGATTATAGTAATTTCTATAGCAGTGCTGATTGTTTTAGGTCGCGCTGTGAAAATGTTGGAGCGTTTGATCTTAAAGAAACAAGGTGTTGAAGTTATTGAAGAAGAAAATCTTTCTTTCGCAGCGGGTACACGTAAATTATTTAAAAACAAGAAGTTTGTATTCTTCTTTATCCTATGCTTAATTATAAGCTTAGGTTCATTCGGATGGATGGGAATGTGGAATACTGGTGTACATACAGGTTATCAACCAGTGCAACCAATCAAATTCTCTCACGAATTACACGCTGGTGTTAATCAGATTGATTGTCAATACTGTCACGCTGGTGCATTTAAATCTAAGAATGCTACTATACCTTCGGTTAACGTTTGTATGAACTGTCACAAGTCTGTACAGGCGACTGAAAAATACAACGGAGAGATTTCTCCTGAAATTCAGAAGATCTATACTGCTATAGGGTACGATCCAAATACGCTTACTTACGATAAATCGAAAGAAAAGCCTGTTGAGTGGGTGCGTGTACACAACTTACCTGACTTTGCTTACTTTAATCACTCGCAACACGTTGTAGTTGGTGAAGAAGCAATCAGAAAGGAAAGAGGTTTAAAACCTAATGAGCCTGTATGTTTTGCTTGTCATGGTCCGGTAGATACGATGGAAGAAATCTATCAGTATTCTCCGTTAACAATGAAATGGTGTGTTGATTGCCATAATAAAGCAGAAGTTTCAGGTAAAGACAACGCTTTCTATGCTAAAGTGATCGAAGCCCATGAGAAAATCAAAAAAGGCGAGAAAATTACTCCTGCATTGTTAGGTGGTTTAGAGTGTGGCAAGTGTCACTATTAATAGAGTTTAATAACAAAGAACGTTCGATAACAGTAATATAGCTAAATGGAAAGCAATAAAAAATACTGGAAAGGCTTAGAAGAGTATAACAACACTCCGGATTTTGTTCAAAATAACAAAAACGAATTTGCTGAGCCCCTTCCAATAGAAGATGTTTTAAATGAAGCAGGGTTAAGTACCGTGACTCCTCGCCGCGACTTTTTAAAGGCATTGGGCTTTGGATTAGGTGCGGTGACACTAGCGGCATGTCAGACTGCCCCGGTTCATAAGGCAATTCCTTATGTGATTAAACCTGAAGAGGTTGTGCCGGGTATCCCTAACTATTATGTGTCAAGCTTTAAAGGTCAGCCGGTTTTAGTTAAAACCAGAGAAGGTAGACCAATTAAGATTGATGCAAATACGAATGCAGGTATTTTTAACCGTGGTACTGATGCTCAGGCACAGGCTTCAGTTTTAGACTTGTATGATGTATCTAAACTTAGATCTCCATTGGTAAAGGGTGCTGATGCAACCTGGACCAAGGTAGATGAATTTGTTAAAGGTGAGTTAAACAAAGCTCAGGCTTCTGGAAAGAAAATCCGTATTGTTTCATCATCAATAAACAGTCCATCGACTAAAGCAGTTATTGCTGATTTCGCTGTAGCTTATCCTAATACTAAACACGTTCAGTATGACGCAGTTTCTTATACAGGTATTATTAAAGCAAATGAGAATAGCTTTGGTAAGGCAATAGTTCCTAAATACAAATTTGATCAGGCAGACCTGATTGTAAGTTTTGGAGCTGACTTTTTAGGTACTTGGATTAGCGGTGAAGAATTTACTGCTCAATATGTATCTAACAGAGATCAAAAATCATTGAAAAAAGGCAAAATGTCTCGTCACTTCCAATTTGAGGCGGGCATGAGCTTAACAGGTACAAATGCAGATACACGTGTTCCGATTAAATTATCGGAAGAGGGACCTGCTTTAATTGCCTTATATAATGCCGTTACTGGTTCTAATTTAGAAGGTGCTGCATTACCTAACAACGTAACTGCTGATAAAGCATTGAAATTGGTAGGTAAGGAGCTTTTGCAAAATAAAGGTAAAGCCCTTGTAGTTTCAGGATCAAATGATGTTTCTACACAAATCCTGGTAAATGCCATCAACTCTGCTATCGGTAGTTATGGTACTACAATTGATTTAGATAATCCTTGTAAACTTTATGCAGGAAATGATGCAGAATTTGCTGAATTCATTAATGAAATGAACAGAGGTGAAGTTGCTGCTGTTTTCTTCCTGGATAGTAACCCTGCATACGATGTAGCAAATGTAAAAGCGTTTACTGATGCTTTAGCAAAAGTTGCATTAAAGGTATCTTTCTCTGACCGTAAGGATGAGACGGCTACTTTATGTGATGTGGTTGCAATGAACCATAACTATTTAGAGTCATGGGGTGATGCAAGTTCATACGAAGGTGTTTACTCTATTGTTCAACCAACAATCAACCCTGTGTTTAACTCACGTCAGGCAGAGGAAAGTTTATTGATCTGGTCTGATAATGTAGTTAAAGAATACTATCAGTATGTGCGTAACAACTGGGAGAAAAGTATCTTACCTGCGGTAGGATCTACCTGGAAAGATGTTTTACAAAAAGGTGTATTTGCTAGTGCTGAAAAAACGGCTGGTACTTATACTTTCAGTCTTTCATTAGCTGCTGTTGTTCCGGCAATCATTGCTAACAGTAAGTCTCTGGCTAAAGACATCGAGTTACAGGTTTACTCCAGTGTTCCGATGCGTGATGGTAAACATGCTAACAATGCATTCTTACAAGAACTTCCTGATCCGGTTTCTAAAGTAACCTGGGATAACTATGTTGCTATAGCTCCTAAGTATGCTGAGAAATTAGGATTTAAAGAATTTGATATTGTTTCAGTAAAAGCTGATAATGGTTACAGCATTGAATTACCTATATTAATTCAGCCTGGTCAGGCACCTGGTACTGTTTCGATTGCATTAGGCTATGGCCGTACCAATGCTGGTAAAGCAGGAGATAATGTTGGTAAAAATGCTTATCCGTTTGTAAGCTTTAGCAATGGTACTTTAAAATATGCTACTTCAGTTAAATTAGCTGCAACTGGCGGAAGAGAAGAACTTGCTCAAACACAAACACACTATTCTTTTGAAGGAAGAAATGTAATCCGTGAGGCTACATTTGCTGAATACAAAAAGAATCCAGCTGCTGGTTCAGGTAATGACCATGCTAAGCATAAAACTTACGATTTATGGGATAAATATGAGACACCAGGTAACAACTGGGTAATGGCAATCGATTTGAATGCTTGTACTGGTTGTGGTTCTTGTATTGTTGCTTGTAACGTTGAGAATAACATTCCTGTTGTAGGTAAAGATGAAGTACGTAAGCGCAGAGAAATGCACTGGTTACGTATTGACCGTTATTACAGTTTCAATCAGGAAAATGATACACATGCAGAAGCTCATGGTGCACATGGCCATAGCAATGGTATCAACTCAGTAACTAAAGAGAAAGAGATTGCTCATCTGAAAGAAGAGCAAATGAACAATGTATCGGTTGTACACCAGCCAATGCTTTGTCAGCACTGTGACCATGCTCCATGTGAGACTGTTTGTCCGGTATTAGCAACTGTTCACTCATCTGACGGCTTAAACCACATGGCTTATAACCGTTGCGTAGGTACACGTTATTGTGCAAACAACTGTCCATATAAAGTACGTCGTTTCAACTGGTTTAACTACTGGAATGATTCACGTTTCGATAACTATTTGAACAACGAATTTACTCAGTTGGTGCTTAACCCTGATGTAACAACACGTTCAAGAGGTGTTATGGAGAAATGTTCGATGTGTATCCAACGTATCCAAGGAGGTAAATTGCAGGCGAAAATTGAAAAACGTCCATTGAAAGATGGTGATATCAAAATGGCTTGTCAACAGGCTTGTTCTGCAAATGCAATCATCTTTGGTGATTCCAATGATCCAGAATCGGAGGTTTCAAAAGCATTACGTAGTGAGCGTGTTTACTATGTGCTTGAAGAGATCAACGTACAACCGGGTATTGGTTATATGACGAAAATTAGAAATACAGATACAACAGTACAAGCGTAAGCGGATAGCTGATATTAAAAGAAATATAAATTATGTCAGGACATAACGAATCAATATTAAGAGAACCACTAATCACCGGTAATGATATCACGTATGCTAAGATTACGGATGATATTTTAATGCCGGTAGAGAATAAGCCAAATAGGGCTTGGTGGATAGGATTTATCGTAGCATTGTGCGGAGCTTTACTTTGGGTTGTAGCTGTTAGCTACACCTTCTGGTTTGGTATCGGTGCTTGGGGATTAAATAAAACAGTAGGATGGGCTTGGGACATCACTGGTTTCGTATGGTGGGTAGGTATTGGTCACGCGGGAACCTTGATTTCTGCAGTACTATTACTTTTCCGTCAGAACTGGCGTAACTCCATCAACCGTTCTGCAGAGGCGATGACGATTTTCGCCGTTATTTGTGCGGCAACGTATGTAGTATCTCACATGGGTAGACCATGGTTAGCTTACTGGGTACTTCCGCTACCGAATCAATTCGGATCATTATGGGTTAACTTTAACTCACCGTTAGTATGGGATATGTTTGCGATCTCTACTTACTTCTCGGTATCATTATTATTCTGGTATACAGGTTTATTACCTGATATCGCGACTATTCGTGACCGTGCAACAGGTACAAAGCGCAAAATTTATTCTATCCTATCATTTGGATGGGCTGGTAATGTTAAGACATGGCAACGTTTTGAGGCCGTTTCTATTATCCTTGCTGGTATCTCTACACCATTGGTACTATCGGTACACACGATTGTATCTATGGACTTTGCTACCTCGGTAATTCCGGGATGGCACACTACAATCTTCCCTCCATATTTCGTGGCAGGGGCGATCTTCTCAGGATTTGCGATGGTGTTAACCTTATTATTGGTTGCACGTAAAGTATTAGGACTTGAGAATTATATCACGATGTTCCATATTGAGTCGATGAATAAAATCATCATTTTAACTGGGTCTATCGTTGGTGTGGCTTATTTAACGGAGTTCTTTATCGCTTGGTACTCAGGTTCAGAATATGAACAATATGCATTTATCAACCGTTCGACTGGTCCTTATTGGTGGGCTTACTGGATGATGATGACATGTAACGTAATCTCTCCACAGTTGTTATGGTTCAAAAAAATTCGTACTAGCATCGCTGCTACCTGGATTTTATCTATTGTAGTAAACATCGGTATGTGGTTTGAGCGTTTTGTAATTATTGTAACTTCATTACACCGCGATTATATACCTTCTAGCTGGGCTATGTTCTATCCATCATGGGTTGACGTGAGTGTGTTTGTTGGTTCCATCGGTTTGTTCTTTACTTTGTTCTTGTTGTTCTTAAGGGTATTACCTTCAATTGCAATTGCCGAGGTTAAATTGTTGCTGAAAAGTGCTAGTGAGCAAGAGAAAATGAGACAGATTAAAGAAGGTCATCTTGATCCGGCCCACGTATCGGAATATGTTGAGTCGTTAGAGAAATTTGATAGTGTTAAACAAGAAGAATACGCAAAAATATAACAATGAATAATATCAAATATATTTTAGGCAGTTTTGGTGATCCTGATGAGATGATGCATGGCATCGAGAAATTGCAGGAAAACAACATTAAGATACATGATGTTTATACGCCAATGCCTATTCACGGCATAGAAGCCAAACTAGGAGTTAAGCGTTCAAGATTAGATATTGCAGCTTTCTTTTTTGGAATAACAGGAACATGTACCATGCTTGCATTTGTATATTACGCGACAGTTTTAGACTGGCCAATTAATATCGGAGGTAAGCCACACTTTGCTTTACCGGATTTTATTCCTATTACTTTTGAGCTAACTATTTTATTTTGTGCTTTTGGCCTGGTTGGTTCTTATTATGCTTCGTCTCACTTGTTTCCGGGAAGAGCACCGAGAGTAATGGATTTAAGGGCAACAGACGATAGGTTTATTATTGCAATTGATGCAAAAGAAAATACTGAGCACAGTAAGATTGATGAATTATTAAAGGAAGCTGGTGCTTTGGAAGTAAAGCATAATGAAAGGAAATATGTTAGCTATGAATAAGAGTAAAATAGTTTTAGCCTCATTTTGTATTCTTGCTGGAACTGTTATATTTTCAGCATGCAAGGATAAAAGAAGCACAGGTTTAGAATATGCAAGGAACATGTATGATCCACTTGCACCTAATCCGGATCAACCGCTTTCTACTACAAATGAAGATTTGAAGAGTTTTAAGGGACAGACAGCTCAGACGCCTCCTGCACACACCGTACCGGTAGGGTTTGATAAGTATGATCTTCCAAATACAAAGGAAGGTTATGAAGCTGCAAGTGCATTGGTTAACCCTCTTGCATTAACAGAAGCAAATCTGGAGTCAGGAAAGCATTATTTCACTGTATTTTGTGCTCCATGTCATGGAGAAAAAGGAGATGGTCAAGGTCACCTTGTAAAAATCGAAAAAGTTAGTGGAATTCCTTCATATCATGGCGATGCAGCTTCTTCTCGTGGTGGTTTGATGAAAGACTTAACAGCGGGAAAAATTTATCATACAATTATGTATGGTTTAAATAATATGGGATCACATGCCTCTCAACTATCTCCAGAAGAAAGATGGAAAGTAGTGATGTATGTTCAACAATTACAACAAATACAATAGAAAAGAATAATAGATGGGAACTCACAATTATAATTTAACTGAGCAGTTTGAGTTTACAGGCAAAGCTAAAACTTTAAGTATAATCGCTATTGTAATCGGTTTAGCGGCTATAGGTTATGGTTTTTCAGCTAAGGCGCTTCATGAGCGTACTTTTGCTAATCTTTTGCTGATGGCTTATTACTTTGCTTGTGTTTGTATGTCAGGAGCATTTTTCCTGGCTGTTCAATTCGTTGCACAGGCTGGTTGGTCTGCGTCAATTTTAAGGGTACCTGAGGCTATGGCTAAAGTGTTACCTATAGCGGTAATCATTTTACTTATAGTAATGGGTGCAGGTTTGTATACTCACAACTTGTATCATCACTGGCATGCTGATGGATTGACTGATCCAAACAGCCCTAACTATGATAAATTAATCGACGGTAAATCTGCTTTCTTGAACGTACCATTCTTTATGGGACGTCAGATTGTATTTTTAGCAATCTATAGCTTCTTTGCTATGTATTTAGCTAAGTTGTCTAATAATGAAGATTTGGAAGGTGGTTTAAACTCTTATAGAAAGAGCTTTAAATACTCTTGTATCTTTCTTGTAATTTACGGATTTACGACTCCAATCTTTGCATTTGATACTGTGATGTCATTAGAGGCACATTGGTTCTCTACGATGTTTGGTTGGTATAACTTCGCTGCAATGTGGGTATGTAGTTTAGCAATTATTGCCATCATGCTGATTCTGTTAAGAAAAGCAGGTTACATGAGTTGGGTAAATAATAGTCACTTACATAACTTGGGACAGTTTATCTTTGGATTCTCTATCTTCTGGACTTATGTATGGTTTGCGCAGTTCCTTTTGATCTATTATGCAAATATGCCGGAAGAGACAGTATACTTCTACAAAAGATTTGAGCATTATGAGTTCTGGTTCTACCTGAATCTTGTATTGAACTTTTTAGCTCCCGTGTTGCTGTTAATGGATAGAGATAACAAGAGACAGGAAAACATATTATTAACGGTATCAATCGTTGTTTTATGTGGACACTGGGTTGATTATTACCAGATGATTATGCCAGGAACAGTTGAGGAACACCATGCCTTTGGTTTCATTGAGATTGGTACTGCAGTAGGTTTTGTAGGATTGTTTACTTTTACAGTGTTATCTGCTTTAAGTAAAAAGCCTTTGATTCCTAAAAATCATCCATTTTTACAAGAAAGTTTAAATCACCATTTATAGTCTGGTGATTTTTATAGAGAATAAAAAATAATAATATAATAGAAGTACAGCGTTACTACTTTTAAGGAAATGAGTTTAAGAAAATTTATAAGTAACAAATCAATAGCGGCACTAGCAGTAATCTTATCTGCATTTGCAAGCACCAGCGTATTTGCACAAGCTGCAGCCGCTGAGGCCGCTACAAAGCCCGTAGATATGGGGCCGGTTTATAAAACGGCAATATTTTATACCCTGGCATTTTTACTGCTATGTTTGTTCATAGCAATAATTGGAAAAGCATTAAAGGTATATGAATTGACTCGTGAGGCTCAGGACAAACCTAAAGGTATTAACTGG
Source organism: Pedobacter sp. ASV1-7 (assembly GCF_040203335.1). NCBI lineage: Bacteria > Pseudomonadati > Bacteroidota > Sphingobacteriia > Sphingobacteriales > Sphingobacteriaceae > Pedobacter > Pedobacter sp. ASV1-7. Next base: position 455,592 of record NZ_JBEHBV010000001.1, read on the forward strand.
AATACGGTTAACGCTGTGCTTTTTGCATTGTTCCTTATCGTAGGTTTATATGGAGTATATTGGGAATATACAGTTCACGGTAAAATGATCTTGCCTGAGGCAGCATCAGAGCATGGTAAGAAAATTGATCAGATGTTCAACGTGACATTGATCATGACTACTATTGTGTTTATTGTAACGCATATCCTTTTATTTGTTTTTACTTATATATATAGATATAATAAAAAAAGAAAAGCATACTACTATCCTCATAACAATACTATTGAGCGTATCTGGACAATCGTGCCTGCATTGGCTTTAACTGTATTGGTATTAATGGGATTCCTTACCTGGAGATCAATTTTCTTCAAAATAGAAGATCCAAATAATAAGCCTATCAATATTGAAGTAGTTTCTTCACAGTTTGCCTGGTCTATTCGTTATGCCGGAGCAGATGGTGTTGTAGGTAATAAAAACTTTAAATTAATTACAGCTACCAATGGTATCGGTATCGATTTCAAAGATAAAAATGCTTTAGATGATCAGTCTGCTGATGAAATGGTAATTCCAATTGGTAAACCTGTACGTTTGATATTAGGTAGTAAAGATGTAATTCACAGTTTTTACATGCCACACTTTAGAGTGCAATTGAATACTGTACCTGGTATGACTTCTTACTTTGAATTTACTCCAACTATTACAACAGAGGAGATGAAAGCTAAAACTAATGATCCAACATTTAAATATTTGTTTTTATGTAACAAGATCTGTGGAGACGGTCACTACAAAATGCAAAAAGAAGTTAAAGTTGTTTCTATGGAAGAGTATGAGGCTTGGTTAAAAGAGCAGCCAACTTATTTAACTGATGATTTGAGAAAGGAATTTAACATACCTGTTAGTTCTGCAGCTGTTACTGTACCTGCAGATTCTGCAGCAAAAGATACTTCAGCGGTTAAAACAAAACAATTAGCTTTAAATAATTAATAATACTGGAATAGCACATTATGTCAACTATATCATTACACGATACACATAACCACGATAACCATGATGATCATGGGCATCACAAAGAGACCTTCTTAACGAAGTATGTCTTTAGTCAGGATCACAAGATGATCGCTAAGCAATTCCTGATAACAGGTATTATTATGGCTGTTATTGCGATGGGCTTGTCAATCTTGTTTCGTTTACAACTGGCATGGCCAGATAAGGATTTCCCTATTTTAGAGACTTTCTTAGGAAAATGGGCAGAAGGTGGACGTATAAAACCGGACTTTTATCTTGCACTTGTAACTATACATGGTACCATCATGGTATTCTTTGTATTAACGGCTGGATTGAGTGGTACATTCAGTAACTTGTTAATCCCACTTCAGATTGGTGCAAGGGATATGGCTTCGCCATTCCTGAACATGCTTTCTTACTGGTTCTTCTTTGCTGCTTGTGTAATCATGATGGGTTCATTCTTTATACAGACGGGACCTGCAAGTGCTGGGTGGACAGTTTATCCTCCTTTATCAGCTTTACCAACAGCGATTTCAGGATCTGGTTTGGGTATGACCCTATGGTTAATCAGTATGATCCTTTTTGTTGCTTCGTCATTAATGGGTGGTATCAACTATGTTAGTACAATATTAAACATGCGTACTAAAGGGATGGATCTTTGGAAAATGCCATTGACAATCTGGGCATTCTTCTTAACTGCAGTTTTAGGTATATTATCTTTCCCTGTATTGGTAGCCGGTGTTGTATTGTTAATCTTCGATAGAAGTTTCGGTACAAGTTTCTACCTTTCAGATATCGTAATGGGTACACAGATTCTTCCTAACGAAGGTGGATCTCCAATTTTATGGCAACACTTATTCTGGTTCCTTGGTCACCCTGAGGTGTACATTGTAATTATGCCAGCGATGGGATTGTCTTCAGAGATCATGTCTGTGAATTCAAGAAAACCTATTTTCGGTTACCATGCGATGATTTATTCATTGATTGGTATTACTGTTCTTTCATTTATCGTTTGGGGTCACCACATGTTTGTAACGGGGATGAACCCATTACTTGGCGGTGTGTTCATGATTACCACGTTGATTATTGCGGTTCCTTCAGCTGTTAAAACCTTTAACTGGTTAGCTACTTTATGGAGAGGAAATATCCGATTTACGCCAGCTATGTTGTTTGCTATCGGTATGGTTTCATTCTTTATCTCTGGTGGATTAACTGGTATCTGGTTAGGAAATGCATCATTGGATATTACTTTGCATGATACATATTTCGTAATTGCTCACTTCCACCTTGTAATGGGATCGGCAGCTATTTTTGGTATGCTTGCGGGTGTTTATCATTATTTTCCTAAAATGTTTGGAAGATTGATGAGCAGCAAATTAGGTTATCTGCACTTCTGGATTACTTTCATTTGTGCTTACCTGGTGTTCTTCCCACTACACTTTTTAGGTCTGGATGGTGTGCCGCGTCGTTACTACGCATTTACTGAGTTTGAGTTTATGCAGAAATGGGTTACTGTAAATATTTTAGTTACATGGGCCGCGATTATTGCTGGATTGGCTCAAGTTGCTTTCTTATTCAACTTCTTCTATTCTATCTTTAAAGGTAAAGTTTCATCACAAAACCCTTGGGGTGCCAATACTTTAGAGTGGACTACACCTGTAGAACGTTTACATGGTAACTGGCCAGGAGAAATTCCAACGGTATACCGTTGGCCATATGATTATAGCAAGCCAGGAGCAGAACAGGATTTCATTCCTCAAACAGTTCCTTTCTCGCAAACAATGAGTTCGAACATGCCTCATGATTTTGAAGGTAATGTCGAGTCTGAACGTATACAAAAGGAATGGGAATCTAAAAACCCTCCTGCAGATGCGTCAAAATTAGACTAATATATAGTATCTAATACGATGAGGTATCTGCAGTAGGTGAATACTTACCACAGATGCCTCATTTTTTTTAATCTATTACATACCATGGTTCTTAAATCTGAAAAGAGATTTATCAAGCTAAACCTTATTACAATAGTTGTAACCTTACTTGTTATATTAGCGGGTGGAGTTGTACGTAGTACAGGTTCTGGTATGGGCTGTCCGGATTGGCCTAAGTGTTTTGGGCAATATATACCACCGACACATGTTTCTCAGCTTCCTGCTGATTATAAAGAAAAATATGTAGCGGAACGTGTTGCAAAAAATGAACGGTTTGCCAAAACCCTTGAGAAAATGGGTAAAGGACATTTGGCAGACAGCATCCGACATGATGAATCTATACTTCAACCTGAGACATTTAATGTAGCAAAAACCTGGACTGAATATATAAACAGGTTGATGGGGGCTATTACAGGTTTCTTCTTATTAGCTTTAGCTGTTTCTGCATTTACGTACAAGAAAAGAGCGATAAGGATTCCTGTTCTTAGTGTTTTAAATGTTGTTACTGTCGGTTTTCAAGCATGGCTGGGATCTATAGTTGTTTCGACAAATTTAATGCCCTGGATAGTTACTGTACACATGCTTTTGGCATTGGTTATCTTAGGTATTTTAGTTTATACCTATAATTATGCAAAACAACTTGATCAACAACCTACGGTTGTAATGGGACAGTTGGTATGGCTTAAGGTATTAATTTTTGGCTCTATTGTTTTAAGTACCATACAAATTGTAATAGGTACTGAAGTTCGTGAAGCAATTGATGCGATTTCTAAGCAGATGATGTATAGTGGACGAAATACATGGGTTTCAAAAGTGGGGGATATGTTCTCTTACCATCGTGATCTGGCACTTCTGGTACTGGTTATAAATATTATTATTTATAAAATCGTGAAGGATAGATTTAACGGAAAGACTGTAGCATTAAGCATTGGTAATAGTATTGGAATAGTTTTAATTATTCAGATTGCAACAGGCTTAATATTGTCTAACTTTGCGCTTCCACCTTATGCACAGGCTATGCATATTTTATTTTCAACTGTTTTATTTAGTCTGCAATACTATCTGTATTTGTTGGTTTACAGATCAAGTACTTACAACCAACAGAATTAATTTATAAAAAATTGAAAAGGTTTTTCTCAGATTTCTCTAAGCTCATAAAATTCAGGTTAACGTTCCTGGTAGTGTTCTCTGCGTCTGTTACTTTTTTGATTGGCTCACAGGTACCAATAGATGGAGTTATTCCTGGCATTAACTGGACTAACTGGATAATCCTGATTATAGGAGGATTTTTAGTAACCTCAGCGGCAAATTGCTTTAATGAAGTGATTGAAGTGGATCTCGATAAATTGATGACCAGAACTAAGGATCGTCCTATGCCTGCTGGTCATATGACCACTGGTCAGGGATTAGTTTCTGGTTTGGTTATGGGCTTATTGGGTACATACTTATTAGGAAGATTAAATATTGAAACGGGTTTGTTATCAGTGTTTTCTATTTTTCTATATGCCTTTGCTTATACGCCAATGAAGCGTAAATCTCCGATTGCTGTATTTGTTGGAGCAATTCCCGGAGCTTTACCTCCATTAATTGGTTATGTAGCTGCTCATGGTAAAATTGATCAGATAGCGGTTATTTTGTTTCTGATTCAATTTGTCTGGCAGTTTCCTCATTTCTGGTCCATTGCTTGGGTATTGGATGATGATTATAAAAAGGCGGGGTTTAGACTTTTGCCTACTACTAAACGTGATAAAGTAAGTGCTTTCATAACATTTTTAAGCACTTTAATATTGATCCCTGTTAGTTTACTGCCAACCTTCTATGGCTTTGGTGGCTACTATATTGCTGGGATTTCATTGCTTGCCGGACTAGTTTTTGCCTGGTTAGGATTTAAGTTGCTGGTGAAGATGGATCTGGACAGTGCCAGAAAGGTTATGTTTTGTTCATTCTTTTACCTGCCATTGGTCCAGTTAGTTTTATTGTTTGATTTTATAGCTAAATAATTTTTAAATGGTACACACATTAAAAGAAGAGGGTTTAAAGATGGATGTGGCTTTTAATGCTAAGCCCAGAAAGTTTGTGGTCTGGTTATTTGTGGTTTCATCAACGATTATGTTTGGTGGCTTTACAAGTTACTATATCGTGTTTGCTGCCTCTAAGGGCAAAGGACATGGAATTGTATTGCCCGATGTATTTATGTACAGTACGGCAATTTTATTGCTGAGTAGCCTATGTTTATTCATGGCGAAAAAGGCATTAAAGAATGCAAATATTGGCCAGCAGAAAATACTGCTTTGGGGTACGTTGTTGTTAGGTGCAGCTTTCTGTTATTTGCAGGTTGATGCCTGGGGGACGTTATTTAATACTGGTGCTGCATTTGTGAACAACAATGCTGCTATTTCTATGATTTATGTAGTCTCAGGAATGCACCTTTTGCATATTTTTCTTGGCTTAGGCTTTATATTAAGTAGCTTATTTGGTACTTATAAAGGGATTTCGTTAGAGAGGAGCACATTCCGGATGGATATTGCCTCTATATTTTGGCATTTTATAGATATATTGTGGATATATCTTTATGTTTTTTTACTTTTGAACAGTTAGAATTTTTAACAAACTATTACTATTTACAAAAATGAGTTCATTATCACAATTAGATCAGGTAAAAACCACTCCCTGGAGCGGTGGCCGCTCGCCGTGGTCGGTAGAGTACGGCAAAATAATGATGTGGTTTTTTCTGGTTTCTGATGCATTCACATTCTCTTCATTGTTGGTTTATTACGGTGCGCAGCGCTTTAGTAAATTCACCTGGCCGGATCCGGATCTGGTTTTTCAATCTATTCCAGGTATAGCCGATAGCGGATACCCACTTGTATTTGTTGGTATCATGACTTTTATTCTGATCATGAGCTCGGTAACTATGGTGTTAGCTGTTGAGGCAGGACATAGGAGATCTAAGAAAGAAGTAATCTGGTGGATGGTGGCTACCATTATTGGTGGTTTTATGTTCCTTGGCTGTCAGGCTGCTGAATGGACACACTTGTTCCATGAAGGATTTAGCTGGGGTAAAATACCTCCAATGGAGACTTTACATCATCTTTTTACTGGTGAGGTATCAGAAGTGTCTGCATTGCAGTTTTCTAACTTGTTTTTCACAATTACAGGATTCCACGGTTTTCACGTATTTACGGGCGTAATTATTAATATCATTCTTCTTTGTATGGTTATCAATGGAACGTTTGAGAAACGCGGTCATTATTTAATGGTAGAAAAAGTAGGCTTATACTGGCACTTTGTGGATTTGGTATGGGTATTCGTATTTACCTTCTTCTACTTGGTTTAATTATATAAAGATAATATTATGTCAGAATTACATACAGAACACGCTCATGGCGAACATGCACATGGTGATCACGGAGGATTAGGTAAAAAGAAAATATGGCAGGTATTTTTTATTCTGCTTGCACTTACAGTAGTTGAATTTATCATTGCTCTTTGGGCAATTCCAGCTGGACATATGAGTCAGCATATTGGAAACTATGTTTATATCATATTAACCCTATTTAAGGCTTATTACATCATTGCATATTTTATGCACTTAAAATATGAGAAGGTTGGACTCATACTATCTGTGTCGATAGTTTTCCTTTTCATTGTGTACTTTATTGTATTGATGCTAATTGAAGGAGACTTTTTGCATCTTCACATGCCTCTGGTTTAATGAAGGGTACTTCAATAAAAAAAATATTAATCCTGGTAACCATTTTAGCGTTACCAGGATTTTTGTATAATATCCTTAAGGAAGAGGGCAAAAACAGGTATAAACCACTTTCTATTTTTGGTCCTAAGAAAGTCGCTTCTACTTTCCATTCCGTAAGAGGAGAACAAATACCTGATACAATTTATCATAAGCCTGACAACTTCAAACTGGTAAATCAGGAGGGAGATACTGTTAGTCTAGAAAGCTATACTGGAAAGATTCAGGTTATTAATCTTTTTTATACCAAGGGTAACACAGAAGCCGTTCAGATTACCAATAAGGCCATGAAAGATCTGGAAAACCATTATAAAAAAAACAGTGTGGTTAATTTTATCGGGCTTACAATAGATCCGGAAAACGATACCCCAGAAGTATTGAAAACCTATGCAGATAATATTGGTGCTAAAGCTGGAAAGTGGAATCTGTTAACAGGTGATAGTGCAACTATTTACAACTTTGTTAATAAAGGTTTGCTCATTGATGCACATAAGGAAAACGTAAATGGGGAACAGAAGTTTGTGTACAGCAACATGTTTGTTTTACTCGACTACCAACACCGTATACGTGGCTATTATGAAGCGACCAGTAACGAAGACTTATCCAGATTGGATGATGAGATCAAAGTGTTGATCATAGAAGAATTAAGAAACAATAATGATGGACGCTAGTCTGTAAATGATATGATAGATAACAAAAGCTCTGTTGAGCAGAAATACAATAAATGGATCATATTGCTCTCTATAATTATTCCGCTGGCCGTAGCAGTCTTATTTTATGTTAAGATTCCTAACGCTACTCCACTACCTTTTTTACCTCCAATTTATGCTACTATAAATGGCTTTACTGCAATTTTGCTTGTTATAGCAGTTATAGCTGTAAAGAACGGAAAGCTAAAGTTACATGAGAATTTAATGAAATGTGCCATTGGCTGTTCTATACTATTTTTATTGATGTATATCGCTTATCACATGACTACACCTTCAACTAAGTTTGGAGGGGAAGGTACCATCAGATACATTTACTTTTTTATCCTTTTAACACATATCCTCTTGTCTATCGCTATTATACCTATGGTATTGATAACTTATGTGCGTGCTCTTGCAGAACGTTTTGACAGACATAAAAAGATAGCAAAAATCACTTTCCCATTGTGGTTATATGTTGCTGTTACAGGCGTGATTGTGTATTTGATGATTTCCCCTTATTACCTGCAATAGCTTTCTTAGAGTTACATTTTGAGTTGATTTGCAACTTTTTATGACACAATTTTTAAGCAGCTTCATTTGTTAATCTGTATATTTGTCAGCAACAGAGCTGCTAAGGCCTGCTTTTAGGAATTTAAGAATAATAGTCTCGAATGAAAAGGATCACATTTGTCTTCATATTTGTAATCTTGTCTGCCATTTCAGTTAGTAACACTGCTAATGCGCAATGCGCAATGTGTTCTGTAAATGCCGAACAAGGCACTAAAAATGGTAATACACAAGGCAAAGGTTTAAATACCGGGATCTTGTATCTGTTGGCAATTCCTTATGTTTTAATTACAGGCGTAGGTGTCCTATGGTATTTGAAATATCGTAAAAAAGCCACTCAGAGCATTTCACATTTGTAAAATCTTCTTACTCAACCAGCATTTAAAATGCAGGTATCCCCGTTAAAAATGGAAAAAAAAACATCCAAACTTTACGCTATAGTCCATAGCAAGTGTCCGCATTGTCGAAGAGGTGATATTTTTACAGGTAGCTTATATGGGTTTAATATACAGCATACCAATACACATTGCCCTCATTGCGGACAACGTTTTGAGATTGAGCCGGGATATTTTTATGCTGCCATGTATATCAGTTATGCAATGAATTGTGCTGAATTGATCACCCTGTCTATAGCAACTTATATTTTATCCGGAGGTTATCTTGAATTCGATGCATTCTGGCTTTATGTCGGTGTGATTTTTACAGGAACTTTACTTTTATCTCCATTCAATTACCGGTATTCCCGCGTGATTTTATTACATTGGCTATCTCCAAAAATAAAGTATAACGCCTATTACGATAAGCCATGATTAAGCCAGAAACACTTGACTTTATAACAGATGTAGTTGCCAATAACAACCGCGAGTGGTTTGCTAAAAACAAAGAAAGGTATGAAATAGCCAAAGCTGATGTATTGGCTTTTGTTGATCGGCTTATTCCGGAGCTTGCAGCGGCAGATCCAGCATTTTCTGCAGAAACACAATCAAAGAAGTGCTTGCTACGCATTTATAGAGATGTACGGTTTAGTAAAAATAAAGACCCATATAAAAATAATTATGGGATCTTTTTTGCTGTAAAAGGTAAAGGTGTAAATGAGCCAGGGTACTATCTACATATTCAGCCTGGTGCTTGTTTTTTTGCTGCCGGATTCTGGATGCCTGAGGCATCAGATCTTAAAAAAATAAGAGAAGAAATAGATTACAATACCTCAGAATTTCTCGATATCATAGACGCAAAGGATTTTAAAAATACCTTTCAGTTAAGCCAGGAAGACAAATTGAAAAAGGCACCTAAAGGCTATGAAACTGACCACCCTCAAATAGAGATTTTGAAATTAAAAAGCTTTATCGCAACTTTTCCAATTAAAGACGAAGAATTTTTTACTCCAGGAATCGTTAATAAGTTGAAAAATGCTTTTAAAAGCGTTTACCCTTTTATTGTATTTTTGAGAAATGCTGTAGAGCAGTAGTACTAAACACAAATAAACCATAGTTCTGCTTTAAAAGCTTAACCCCTTTTGCAGATATATAATCCTTTAATAACCCAATTACAATAATGAAAAAAATCAGTTTATTTTTATTTGTTGCACTGTTGGCCAGTGCATTTAGCTCTTGTGTTATTTTATCTCCGCAAAAATATAAATCTCTGTTAGCTAAACAAGATTCTTTAAATAAGGGCTGGAACGAGTCACAATTAATGAATGAAGATTTGGAAGGTCTTATTGCTAAGTTGAGAAAAGATACTACAGGATTAAGTAGTGCTTTAAAGGATTTAAAAGGACGTTATTCCGAAATGGACGATAACTATAGCAAGTTGCGTAGCAATAGTTCTAATGAGATCAATAAGCTTAGCTCAGATCTTAAAAAACGCGAACAAAGACTTAAGGAAGTTGAAGAGATATTGCGTAAACGTGATGAAGCGACGAATCAGTTAAAAGAGAAATTACAACAAGCTTTGCTTGGGTTCACTAAAAATGGTTTAACTGTCGAAATTCGCAATGGTAAAGTATATGTCTCATTAATGGATAAATTGTTATTCCCTTCTGGTAGTATCATTATTGATGAAAAAGGTAAACAGGCACTTAGTCAATTAGCCAATGTACTAAAGCAACAACCAGAAATCAATATAGCAGTAGAGGGGCATACCGATTCTCAAAAGATCACCAATCTTGGACAAATTAAAGATAACTGGGACTTAAGCGTTTTACGTTCTACTTCTGTAGTAAGATATTTGACGGAAGTGAGTAAAGTTGAACCAGTACGTATGACTGCAACAGGTAAAGGAGAATTCCAACCTTTAGGCCCAAATACTTCTGCAGAAACAAGGAGTAAAAACAGAAGAATTGAGATCGTGCTTTCTCCAAAATTGGATGAGTTATATGATCTGATTAAGCAGTAGGATGTAAAAATGATAAGCATAAAAAAAGATGAAGAAACCCTTCATCTTTTTTTATGCGATATAATCGGGCGTTTAAAAAGGACTTTTGAAGTCTTTAAATTTATCCAATGCCAGGTCTTTATCCGATAGTAAAAACTCTGACTCAGGCATGTATTTAGTCCATTGTATATTTAGATCCGAGTCATCCCACATTACGCCGATTTCCGAATTTTTATCATAATAATTACTCACCTTATAAGTGAAGATTGTTTGATCTTCCAAAGTTAAAAAGCCATGTAAAAAACCTGGAGGTACCCAAAGTTGTTTATGATTTTCGGCACTTAATTCAATGTCAAAATGTTGTCCATAGGTTGGAGATTCTTTTCTGATGTCAATTGCAACATCCAGAACTGCACCTTGCAATACCCGAACCAGTTTTCCCTGTTCATAGGGCATGCTTTGTGCATGTAAGCCACGAAGAGCTCCTCTTTGCGAAAAGGATTGATTGTCCTGTACAAATGTTACGTCAATTCCTGCTTCAGCATACAGTTTAGCACTGTAACTTTCATAAAAATATCCTCTGTTATCTTTCCATACTTTTGGCTCAATAATCAGAAGACCATCTAGCGGTGTCTTAGTAATCTGCATATTTGCTTAAGCGATATATTCCATTAATGTACGAAAGGAAACGGCTTTATTCTCGAAAAGAACCTGAGCTTCTTTCTGTAGTGCAGGAGCAAAGTTTTGCTGGTAATCCAGGTAATCTGCCATATGCTCAACAACAAACTGAGCACAATAAGTGACACCTTCATTTGGTGAGTCAAGTACCCTTAGGAGTCTGTGAGATACAAATTTTCCTGATGCCATAACACTCGGGATGTGTACATCTTCCATCCATTTCAGCCAGCTATCGGCTGCTGTGTCATCAATTATTGAAGTTATATTGTATAAAAGCATGGCGCAAAGATAGCACTAAGTGCCAACATTATCACCGCGAAGTTTACGGAAACGTTTACGGGCTTCTGCAGTAAACATACTGCCAGGATAATCATTGATCAATTTCTGATATAGTTTTTTTGCCTGTTCAGAATCTTTTAAGTTTTTTTCATAAAGATCAGCAAGCGTAAAAAGCCCATCATCTGCCCAGATACTGTTTTCATGTTGTGTTATTAGGCTCGTAAGAGCTTTTACAGCCTGATCTACCTCATTATTTTTAATATAGATTTTTGATTTTGTCATCAGGATATCATCTGCAAGACTGTTGTTTGGGAAAGTAATATTTATGCTGTCTAATTTAGCTAGTGCCTGACCTGAAAGGTTCCTGAATTGCAACATTTCTGCATCAGCATACATTTTAAGCGCATTGCTGTCCAGTGCTGATTGAAGGTTGTCTGATATCAGCAAGCTCAGGTTTAGCGCATCGTTTGCTATCAATTGTGAGGTTGAAGCCTTTAAAACATCTGCCTGCGATTTTGCATAGTCAAAATTGCCCTGATAAAAGGAAAGCCTGGCCGATCGATATTTTGCTTCATTACCGATATCTTGGTTTTCGAATTGCTTTGCTACTTGCTCATAAATTAAAAAAGCCTCCCAGGGTTGCTTAGTCAGGATGTATATATCTCCAAGTTCCAGCTTAACCTGCCCGATTTCTGTTGTCTGGATATCTTGTATGGTTAATATGCTTTCAAGTATTTGCTCCGCTTTGTGTAGATCGTTAAGATAATAGGCCTGTAAATTAGCCATTCGTTTTAACGCAAAAAGTGTTTGTCGGTTTTTTCCGTACTCATCAATGATGCTCTGGTACGCGGCAGCAAGTTCAGCAATTGCATTTTTATCAAAATGTCCATTGATTGCAAGCTGATATTTGGCATTTATCATTTCAACTTTTGCTGGCAGGTAGTAAGGGTTTTCTTTTCCTTTACCTACTAAATATTCAAAAGCCTTTATAGCTGTTGCCCAAGCCTTATTTTCAAGGAATGTATTACTGGTATTAAACAGAGTAGCACCGTTATCCTTCAACCTTTTATCTTGTGCAATAAGCTGTCGCAGTGCCATTTCATATTCCTGTTGTTGCAAATATTGCCAAATCAGTAATTTGGTGTAAATTTCAGTCTGGGGTTCTTTTTGTATTTTCTTTAATAATGCTGATTGCAAAATCTGATAATCAGTATTGTCTTCAAATACAGATGCTAATACACTTTCCGCTTGAGGCAATAGCTGAGGCATCTCTGGTAATGCATTCAGATACTCCTGTAAAAGCACATTTTTATCTTTTTTGTAACGATAAATACTTAGCAATTCATACGTGAAGGGCTTGTTGTCATTAAGTATCTTTCTTCCTTGTAAAAAAGTAGATACCGCCAGATCATAAGCTTTAAAGTTGTAAAAGTAATTGGCAATTTCCCTGATTTTAAATTCATCAGCTGGTAGGTTGTTGATAACCTGAGCATATAGCTTATTAGCTGATTCTACTTGGCCTCTATCCTGATAAACCCTGGCCAAGGATATATTATATTGAATATTCCTGTTATCTTGTCGGCTCAGTTTTTTAACCAGTTTTTCAGCTTCATCGTACTTTTTTAAGTTTAGTAATGAATTAAAATAGAACTCAAAATATGTGTTGCTCCTGGTTTTGTTGAATAGCTTTTCGAATAATACAACAGCTTGTTGATATTGCCCTTGCTGATAATGCTGATAAGCAAGAGCCTCATCAACATTGTCCTGTGCAACGCAAAATATCGAACTGAAACAAAATATAAAAACGACTGCTATTTTCATTAAAGGATTGTTAAATCAGGATTTTAAAATTAACGATTTTAATACACATTAGCCAGCTTGGTTCAAAAAACCAATGGATATAGGTCGCAAATAAGAACAATATTGAAGATATTTAAGACTATCCTATTCGAGCCATTCAGCATCTAAAAAAAATACTTTTTCTCCTTTTTAACTCTGCATCATGCTTCAGTGAAAAATCACCTTCTCTGAAGAGGCATAGGCGCTTTCCGATTCTTCTTCGGAAAGATGCCAGCCGAAGCAGAGAACGGTTATTTTTCCTTTTAAAGTAACAATATTAGTGTATTGCCCGTTTACAAAGATCATGTTGTGTAGCTTTGTGAACTTGTTAATGATATGATTGGATTTAAAGGATACTTTTTCTTTGTTCTGGTAGCGCTTTCAGTTGCTTGTCAACAGCAAAAAGAAACCAGGATTATACCTGTCGATGATTTCTTTAAATCACAGGGGAAAGTAGCGTATAGATTGTCTCCGGATGGGAAAAAGCTTTCTTACCTTAGACTACAAGGTGCAGATAGAAATATATATATTGAAGATGTTGAAACAGGGAAGGGGAAAACGATTACTCAGCTCAAAGGAAAAAATATTGGTTTCTATTTCTGGGTGAGCAATAATGAACTTATTTATTACAAGGAGGTTGATGCAGGTGCCAACCAATCTGACATGTATATCGTTGATAAGGAGGGGAATAACGAACGTCAACTTATAAGTAATGAAAAGAGTCGTTTAAGAATTATTGAAGATCAACTGATCGATGATAAATACTTACTAGTTTCTTCAAATAAAAGAGATTCAACGGTGTTTGATGTTTATCGTTTAAATGTACGGGATGGTAATATGGAAATGGTTGCCAGGAATCCTGGAAACATTATTGATTGGCGTACAGATGCAGAAGGGAAATTAAGACTTGCTATGAGTAGTGATGGTGTGAATACGACTATCTTATATCGAGCTAATGAAAATCAGCCATTTAAATCAGTATTAACCAGTAACTTTAAAGATACTTTTTGGCCTGTTGCGTTTAGTCATAGTGAACCGAATATTATTTACGCTATATCAGACATAAACCGTGATAAAACGGCTTTGGTTGAAGTTGATTGTAATACAGGAAAGGAAGTTAAAACTCTTTTTTGTAATGATACTTTAAATATTACAGAAGCGCAGTATTCGAGGAAAAAGAATAAAATGTCTTTCGTTGTATACGAAACCTGGAAAAAGGAGAAGTATTTCCTGGATGATTCTGTAAGGAGAGTTTATCAGAATCTGGATAAATTACTTCCAAAGACTGAAACCAGGATTTTTGATAGAGATGATGCCGAAAATATATTCATTTTAAGAACTTTTACAGATCGTAACCCTGGTTCTTATTATTTGTATTTTGCAAATACAGGTAAGGTGCGAAAATTAAGCGATTTCAATTCTTCAATTCAAGAGGACGAAATGTCTGAAATGAAACCAATAAGTTTTCACTCAAGAGATGGTTTATTGATTCATGGATATTTAACTACCCCTCTAAATAAAAAAGCCGAGAATTTACCTGTCGTAGTGTTACCTCATGACGGTCCTGTATTAAGAAACTTATGGGGCTATAATCCCGAAGTTCAATTTCTGGCAAATAGGGGGTATGCTGTTTTTCAGGTGAATTACCGTGGTTCTTCAGGTTATGGTAAAAGTTTTGTTGCTGCTGGATTTAAAGAATGGGGCGGCAAAATTCAGGATGATATTGATGATGGAGTGAAGTGGTTGATCGATCATAAAATTGCTGATCCTAAAAGAGTCGCATTGTATGGAACCGGCCTTGGTGGCTATATCGCATTAAACGGACTTTGCTTAAATAAAGATACTTATGCTTGTGCCGTTTCAAATTCAGGGGTGATTAATCTTTTCACTTATTTAAAATCCATACCGCCTTATCGTAAGCCCATATTACAGATGTATTATGAAATTATCGGTGACCCAGTTACTGATATCGATAAGTTACGCCAGGTTTCGCCTTTGTTTATGAGTGATAAAATTAATGCACCAGTATTGCTTGCTCAGGATGTTAAAGATCCTAATAACAACTCTGGAGAAACGATGCAATTTGTTAAAAATTTGAAGAAACGCAATGTTAATGTGACTTACATTGAAAATGATGGAGATATTTTTGTAGGTAAGAATGAGGTAATCAGGCATAGGTTCTATACTTCTTTAGATGAGTTCTTAGAATTTAACCTGAAAAGGAAGTAAATTCATCATATGGCTTTAGAGAAGAAAGGCGTTTACCGTAAGAATTTTTCATTGATACTTGCTTTCATCATTCTGATGTCTGTTTTGTTTCTACTCTCTTTAGGCCTGGCCTACAGGTTTAGTACAAAATATATTGAAAATGAATTTGTGTCTGAAAAGGTAAATGTCCTGGAGCAGAGTATAAAACCATACAATGACTTTTTTCAAAAGAAGCTTCCAGAAGTTTCCTTTTATAATGGCTATCTAGATTCAGCAACGGCTGCACAATTTGTTGATACAGTTTTGCTGGAATACCCATTTGTCTCTAAAGTGATTTTTTATGATTCGGAAGTTAGCAATGTGCCTGTTAGTGATGGGTTAAATACTGGGAAATTCTCTTTTGGTCCGAAAAATATTTATCAGTTTGGAAGTCTGGTACCCATTGATTCAGTCGAGATGTTCTCAAGAAATAATACCAGAAACTTTATCGTAGGAAACGAATTTAATACCCTCGCTCTAAAGCTGGCTTCTTATGTTGAAAGTTTGGATACAACGCATATTCCAAATCAAGACGAACTGTTTAGTAATTTTAGTACTGTACGAGCCAATAAAATAACCTATCTCAATATCCCTAGATTTGAAGATTTAAAGGTTTATAAGGAGATGATGCGAAAGCAATTGTATCCCAGTCCTGTTTATCAACAAGACATGCTTTCATTTCAGTTAGACCCTTACAAGCTGAAAATTATCAATACCAGGCCTGAATTATATCAATTTATCAGAATTGAGCAGCTCACTTATGATCCACTGGATACTACAGAGATATATTTAAGTACAGAGATCACTTTACCAGGTCCATTTTCGGATTATAAACTTTACTTTATCTCTTCGAAATCAGTGGTAGAGCGTGAAATATTCAATTATTTTTTGCCTATTGCATTAGGTACTTTCTTTTTCTACGGCCTCCTCGTGCTGGTTGCTTTTTTAATTTATCGAAATCTGAACATTAACCAGAAAATGTTCAAGTTGCAATATGATTTTGTGAATAACCTGACCCATGAGTTTAAAACGCCGGTTAGTGTGATAAAAATTGCGGGCAACAATATTAAAAGTGCTAATTCATTAAGTGAACGAGAGCTTAAGTTATATGGAAAAATATTAGATGAAGAAGCTGATAAATTAAATGGATTAATGAATAAGCTATTGGCTTTTACGCAGATTGAAAACAGGTCAATACAGCTAAATCGTGATGAAATCAGAATTGTCGATTTCCTGGAGAGTACTGTGGAATCTCATTGTTTAAAACATCCTGACTTTAAGCTTACTTATGAGGTTAGCGGATTTAGTACATTCGTAACAGATCCGGTATTACTAGGCTCCTTGTTTGATAATCTGGCCGAGAATGCTTATAAATATTCTCCATCGGAGCGGAAGAGGTTGCATATTAGTGCTAAGCTAATTAAGGGAAAAGTGGTGTTTAGGTTTACAGATCAAGGTATAGGTATTCCTCCATCAGAAATAAATAATATATTTAAGAAGTTTTTTAGGATTCAGAATCAGTATAACCAAAATGGGAGTGTGGGACTTGGGCTTGCTTTTTGTAAGGAGCTCGTTAATTTCATGGATGGAGAGATCACTGTGAAAAGTAAAATAAATAAAGGATCTGAATTTAAAATTGTATTACCATATAATGATTAAAGCATATGTCTAAAGGAATTAAAATACTGATAGTTGAAGATGATGAGAACTTACGTTTTTTAGTAGTACATCGTTTAAAGGCCGAAGGGTATGATGTTTTAGAAGCTGGAGACGGTGAAGCTGCTGAACGGATGATTATGACAGATAAGCCAGATATAGTATTGTTGGACTGGATGCTGCCTGGTAAACAGGGCGATGCTGTATGTGAAGAGGTACGTAAACAAGGCTTTGATAATCTAATTATCATGATGACAGCAAAAGCGCAGGACGTAGATAAAATTGATGCTTATAACTTTGGTGTTTCTGATTACGTAACCAAGCCCTTTAATATGGATGTATTGGTTGCAATGCTAGACAATAAAGTAAAGTTTATTTTAAATAATGAACGTTCTGAAACTCATCGATTTGGAAATATGGAACACCATCCAAATGTTCATACTTTATTTAAAGATGGTAAAAAGATAGAGCTAACCATTTTAGAGAATAGAATTCTGCTTTATTTCTTGCGTAATCCTAATAAAGTCATCAACAGAGATGAATTGATGCTTGTAGTCTGGGGCTATAACTCTGATGTAAACACACGTACATTAGATATGCATATAGTGCGTTTACGTAAAAAGATTGAGCAAAATCCCGATAACCCACAGTTGCTACAAACAGTTAGGGGAGTAGGGTATCGGTTTAATCCAGCTTCTTAAAATCTTAAACTGACTAATATCAGTATGAGGTATTGTAACAACATGGTTCCATCCAGATAAAAGAAATAATAATATTCATTCTTCTTGATGCTTGATTTCAAAATCAGCCAGCCAGTTAAAAGTAAGGTTAATGTCAGGGCTATGTTGTTTGCATTTATGTTTTTGTCGAACAATAGAAGCAGTACAAGATAGCCCCCTAGTAGGAACTGGCAGAAAATATAGGCTTTTTTTTCGCCTAACATTACAGGAATCGTTTTCAATTCATAAAGCTTGTCTTGAAATAAGTCCCGAATATCAAAGGGAATCGTTATTGCTGCAACAAATAGAAAGCGCTTGGAAACAAGCAGTAAAGTTTCAGCTGTAGAAATGTTGATCTCGAGGTTATGTTCGAGTTCTACTATAGGTAGTAGAACACAGCTGACTGACCATACCAGGGCAATTAAAAACAGCTTGATACCTGGTATATTTCTAAGGCCTATTTTTTGATGATTAAGCGTTAAAAAAGGGATATTATAACCCAAGGCAAGTATAGAAGTAAAGATCATCAGTAACTTCGCCTCAATACTCAGGTAAAGTAGTCCCAAAGGGATTAGGCAAAGCACTGAAATTAATGTAATAGATATAATGAGCCTATGATGAGAAAAAATCCATCTTACCCTCACAAAAGGCGAGTTTTCAGGCTTTTTAGGCTTAGATAACAACATGCTGAAGTTGTAAACGCTAAGCGTACCAAAAAAGAGGATAGCTAGGATGTATTTATCAGGCTTAACATTTAGCAAATGGTAAGTCACCATTCCTTGAGCAACGGCACATATGGCAATAAATAGATTGCTGAATAACAGAAAATCCAGAATTGGCAACAGTATCTTTTTTACCATGCGCAACTAAAGGTTTGAATTAGGTTCGTTTCAATTCAAATATCGTTATTTCCGGTAAAATTCCAACCCTTCCTGGGTAACCTAAAAATCCATATCCAACGTTTACATAAAGTTGTTGATGTTGTTCCTGGTATAAACCTGCCCATTCCTTATAAATGTATTGAACAGGACTCCATTGGAAGTCTTTTGTTCTAACGCCAAACTGCATTCCATGAGTATGACCACTAAACATGGCATCTATTTGTGGATACTTTTCCAGTACCTGACCACGCCAATGTGATGGATCGTGGGATAGCAATAATTTCACAGGAAGATCATCCGTGTCTTTCACTGCCAGATCCATTCGTCCATATTTAGGGAAGCGGCCCATGCCCCAGTTTTCTATACCTAATATCCCGATTTCCTCGCCATCAACTTTTAATCTGCGGTGTTCATTCATCAATAAGTCCCAACCCATTAATTCGTGGGTTTTTATTAAATCCTGGAGGTTTTTAGCTTTAGCTGCAGATGGACCTCTGCCATAATGATAGTCACCATAATCATGATTTCCAAGTGTAGAATAAACTCCTAAAGGGGCTTTTAACTTTGCAAAGATATCCTGATAATTACGCATTTCATCGGTTTTATCATTCACCAGGTCACCCGTAAAGAAAATGAAATCAGGTTTTTCGCCAAGCAGCATTTCTACGCCACCAAGAACGGCTTTACGGTTGTAAAAGCTACCTGAATGGACATCTGAAATCTGTGCCATTTTTACCCCGTCAAATGCCTTAGGTAGGTTGGGTAAAATTAACTTCTGGCGTTTTATTTTGTAGTCATAAGCTCCATAAGCAATTCCCCAGGTTAGTGAGGTTAATGGAACAGCAGCAGTAAGCATTCCTGCTTTCACAAGAAAGGCAGACCTACTTATTGGTTCTGCTCCATTTGTCGCCATTGCAAGCGATTTCTCTGTTTTTTGATTTTTCTTCTTTAATCTTAACAACTTGATTACCCCTCTTCTCAAATCGTCAATCAGTAAAAATGGAAGCATTGCTACTTTGCAGACTACCGTCAAGAAGAACGCAACCATAATTACTGCTCTTAATGACAGATAAATGTTTAAGTAGATGCCTGCAAAAATTCCAATCACCAAACCAAAGGTATAAGTCCACCATAGGATAGTAAATATCTTCTTTGTTTTGGGGCTCCATTTTTTGAATACAGATAAAATGGCCCTATAACAATAGTAATCAAATATTAATAGGAAGACAGATAGAAAGATGATTAAGGGTAACCGGCCCATAGATATGTATTTGTGTTTTTAATTAAATAGATGTATTAGTCTTCGCTTTCAGAATTGATGTTAAACAGGCTGTCAAACATATCAGAAAAACCATAACCATTATTCAGGTATGTTTTGCTCAATTGTGAATATTCTGCCAGGCCATGTAAAGCTAATTCCATCAGTAAATAATGTTGGTTTTCTGTAGCCTTTGGATGGAAATTGCTGATTAGCTCTTCTAATCCATCTACTTTAAGCAGTTCTTTTTTGTATTGAGCTGAACTCATATCATCAGAAATGTCCAATGTGTTACCCTCTGTAAACCACTCGATCACCCTCAGATAAGGGTTTGCAGCTTTCTGTTTGATAGCCTTTCCCGGATCTGGAAGATATCTTGGATAAAGTTTTTTTATGGCTTTGCCGATTAGGGTATGTGCAACCTTAGATGCTCCTTCAAGTTCACCTTCATAAACCAATTCAATTTTTCCTGTTATAGCGGGGATAATTCCACTGAGGTCAGACAAGCGCACTTCGGTGTTTTTTTCTCCTTTAATAAGCATTCTTCGCTCTGCAGTACTCATCAGGTTTTCGAATGCAGAAATGGTTAGACGTGCAGATACGCCAGATTTCTGATCGATAAACTCACTATTTCTTGCTTCAAAAGCGACTTGCTCAATAAGGTCTTTTACTAGTGTGTCAACATGGATGTTTTTACGTTGCTCCGGACTAAGTTTTGCTTCCTGAGCAGTAATCTCCCCAGATATCTGAAGTGTTTTTGGATAATGGGTAAGAATTTGACTTTCAATCCTGTCTTTCAATGGCGTCACGATTGAACCACGATTGGTATAATCTTCAGGATTGGCTGTAAATACAAATTGAATATCTAGTGGTAAGCGCAATTTAAATCCTCTGATCTGAATATCTTTTTCCTGTAGCATGTTGAATAAAGCAACCTGTATTCTTGCCTGTAAATCGGGAAGCTCATTAATTACGAATATGCTGCGGTGTGCTCTTGGTATCAGTCCGAAATGGATAACCCGCTCATCATTATAGGTTAGTTTCAAATTAGCTGCCTTAATAGGGTCTACATCGCCAATAAGATCAGCTACAGTAACATCCGGCGTAGCTAGTTTTTCAGTATAACGTTCTGAACGATGTTGCCAGCCAATTGCAGTGTTATCACCATGTATTAATATTTGTTGTTTAGCATACCATGAAATTGGATGAAGGGGATCGTCAAAAATTTCGCTACCCTCAACATAAGGTATGTATTCATCTAGTAAATTAACCATTAAACGGGCAATACGTGTTTTTGCTTGTCCACGTAAGCCCAATAAGAGTATATTATGGCGTGATAGAATTGCGGTCTGTAATTCGGGAATTACAGTGTCATTATAACCTAAAATTCCCTCAAATCCTTCAGCCTTAGTTTTTAGCTGTTTGATCAGATTTTTACGGAGCTCATCTTTTACAGATATTGATTTATATTTTGAGGCCTTAAGTTCGCCCAGAGTTTTTATGTTTTTGTAATCCATGTGTGTTTTATCCTTAGGCCATTATCTTACTGTTTTTCTTCTATTTTTAATATAGTCCTCAAAAATATACTCACCCAATCCTGTTAAAGAGCTGTAAAAAGCTCTTCCTCCATTAATTTGGGTGAACTCTCTTACAAATTGTTGCAAGTAGGGGTCTTGAGCAATCATAAAGGTTGTGATTGGGATTTTGAGCCTTTTGCATTGAGCAGCCATATTCAAGGTTTTTCCGATCACTTTCCTGTCCAGCCCCATGCTATTTTTGTAGTATTGACCATTTTCTTTTAAGCAGGTAGGTTTACCATCTGTAATCATAAAGATTTGCTTGTTATGTGTTTTACGTCTGCGTAATAAGTCTGCTGCAAGTTCAAGTCCAGCAAAAGTGTTGGTATGGTAGGGGCCAACTTGCAGATAAGGCAGATCCTTAACCTTAATTGGCCAGGCATCATTACCAAAAACCACAATGTCTAAGGTGTCTTTAGGATAGCGGGTTTTGATTAATTCAGCTAGTGCCATAGCGACTTTTTTGGCCGGAGTAATGCGATCCTCACCATATAGTATCATAGAATGAGAAATGTCGATCATCAATACGGTTGAGGTAAGGGTTTTATAATCCTTTTCTTCCACTTCCAGATCACGTTCAGTTAAAGTAAAGTTCCCAATACCATGATTAATCTGAGCATTGTGTATAGATGCAGTCATGTCAATCTGATCCAGACTGTCGCCAAATGAATATTCCCTGCGGTCGGCATTCTTTTCTTCACCTATACCAGATATATTACTGTTATGGTTACCCTTTCCGGCTTTTTTTAGCTGTCCGAAAATTTCTTCAAGGGCCGATTGACGGATGGTCTGTTCTGTTTTTGCTGTAATGTTTAGATCACCGTTTGCTGGATTTTCTTTGATATAGCCCTTTTCTTTCAGTTCATCTATAAAGTCTCCCATGCCATACTCATTGTTGGTCAGGTTATACTTTTTATCCAGTTCGTTCATCCATGAAAGAGCTTCCCCAGCATCACCCGCGGCATAATTCAGCAGTTGCGTAAACAGCTTTAGTAACTCATCAAAGCCTCCCTTTGGGAAGTGTTCAGGCTTAAAGTCAGAAAAATGAAACCCTCTCATATACTCAGTATAAACGATTTATCGAAGGTAAAAGTTTGCGGTATTAATAATGTTATAGTGTTGTAAAAATACCGCTGTCTACTATTTTGGATTTCCTTCTGCCAGAGCACTTTCTGCTCTTTTAACAGCCAGGCGTTCTCTCCATTTAGCGTAAGGAGCTTTAAATGCCATTTTCAGAACACTGTCAACCCCGCCTTTGATAGCAAGATTAAAAACGCTTTGTGCTTTTCTGGTAATCGAGGCATCCCAGGCCCTAAGGCTTAGAGAGAAAGAACCATCTAAATACTTCATCCAGTGCCACATGCCTGTGGGCATAAACAATGTATCGCCGTGCTCCAGAAATACTTCATATCCCTCTACACCTTTTAAAGCGGGAAATTTCTCAAAATCAGGATTAGCTACATCATAGTCTTCCAAGGCATAAGTTGCATTAGGAATACAATAAAGCCTTTTCTTCCATTTATTGTCAAACAATATGATGTGTTTCCTGCCGCCAAAATGGGTATGAAAAAGGTGAGGTAAATCTATATCGTAATGTAAAAAAGTCACAGAGTTCGAACCTCCAAAGAACATTGCAGGCATACTTTCAATAAAGCCACCCATCAGGTCTTTTGGAATTACTATATCATTGATCAGATCTGGATGATGTTTAAAAAGATTAAAAAAGAAGATACGCAATTCTGTAGGCTCTCTTTTAATCAAGTCAAGATAATCTCCGAATTTCATTTCTGCTACTGAAGCATTGATCGGTTTAGATGGATCTGCTTTTGAATTGTCCATAAGGCTAACCTTTAAATCTCCGCCTATCTCTTTCAGATAATCAGTTGTCCACTTTTCTCTTGCAGGCCAGGATTTAGTTAAGCCTTTAATGATTAATGGACGACGTGCGTCCAGATAGTTTTTTTTAAAATCAGCAGGGCTGATGCTTTCTACGGTATCTACCGGCTTTAAAATAAAGCTCATAAAAATTAATCATAAGATACTTGCGAAAGCTTAATGCCAATCCCCGATCTCATTCGTAACAAATGTATATTAAAATTTACAAATTAATATACGATAGACTTGAGATATGACGTAGCTCTCATGAAGGCCAATGATTATTTAATGCTTTGTTTGCTCTTTTAATTGCAAGTTGTTCCTTCCAGGCCATGTATTTATCTTTAAAATTCGCTTTCATAAAATCATCAAACTTACGTTGTATTGTCAAATTATATAGGCTTTTTGCTTTCACAGCCCAAGATTTATCCCATGCTCGAAGGCTAATTGAAAAGGATCCATCCAGATATTTCATCCAATGCCAGTATCCGGTTGGCATAAATAATGTGTCTCCATGTTCCAAAAATGCTTCTATGCCTTTAACACCTCTTAAAGCAGGGAATCTCTCAAAATCAGGGTTTTCAACATTATAGTCTTCCAATGCATAAGTAGCGTAAGGAATTTGGTATAATCGTTCTTTCCATTTGTTTTCAAATAAGATAACGTGCTTACGCCCATTAAAATGAGTATGAAAAATGTGAGCCATATCTATATCATAGTGTAAAAAAGTAACAGAGCCTTTTCCTCCAAAAAACATATTCGGATAGCTATCTAAAAAGCCTCCCATTAAATCTTTTGGAGCCCTATAGTCTTCCAGTAATTTGGGAGCTTGTTTAATCGGGTCGAAAAGAAAAATCCGTAGATCGGTAGGTGTATTTTTAATCAGCTCAATGTAATCTTCGAACTTCATCTCAGCTGCAGAGGCATTGATTGGTTTAGAGGGATCTGCTTTAGAGCTGTCATAAAGCGGAACCATTTTGTCGCCAACCACGGTTTTCATGTAATCGAGAGTCCATTTATCATGAGCGGGCCATGTTTTAGACATATTCTTTATAATCAGTGGTTTGCGGGTGTTCAGATAGTGTTTCTCAAAATCTGATTTGCTGATGTCATTAACGATATCAATAGGAGTTAGTTCGAACTGCATATAAATAAAGTGTTAAGATTAAGCTAAATTATATAAACAATAAATCTGATGCCAATGTTGGCTTAAAAAATTAAAAATAACTGACAATTGAAAGAAATTAGTCAGGAGTTACTCTTGAAATAAGATGATTTCTAAAATTTATTACTTACAGATCGATAGACTTTCTTGAGCTTCTTTATTATTTTTACTATGCGATTAATCCTTATCACATTTTTGTTGTCATACCGTTATAAATCAAATAGAAGACATTGTATGAAAACTCCAGCCAAGGTTATTAGTTCATTTGTAATTATTCTTTTTTTAACCGTTTTGTTTACTGCTTTTAAGAACGAAAAAGTAGTTGCGATAAAATCTTCATTCCCCTACAAGCAGGCAGGGTTAAATGAACGACAGGCGGCAGCCCACCTTTTAAGTAGATTTACTTATGGTGCAAGAGCTGAAGATATTGATGAAGTGGTTAAAATGGGACTGGAAAAATGGTTTTTGCAACAGCTGGATGGAAAGATCGAGGATGAACAGTTGAATAAGGCATTAAGTCAATATTCTGATATCAATCTTACAAACACTGAAGTCGAAAATATATACCCACGCCCCGGACAGGCTGTGCGTTTAGCCGTCAAAGAAGGCTTTATTGATAAAGATTCCGTAAATAAGGGAGACGGGAAACAATATAGACAACAGTTGAAAGCTTATATGGACTCAAAGGGTTATAAACCTCAAAGTGAGCTTTTCAGACAGCTATTCAATCAAAAGATATTAAGAGCTACTTATACCAATAATCAATTGCGGGAATTGCTCACCGACTTTTGGTTCAATCATTTTAATGTTTCGATCACTAAAAGTCAAAGTGCACCATTTATCCCATCTTACGAAAGGGATATTATCAGACCAAATGTTACTGGAAAATTTCAAACATTACTACTTGCCACAGCCAAATCCCCCGCAATGTTAATGTATCTGGATAACTCATCAAGCAGTGGACAACCTACTGAAGATAATGATGGGATGGAAATGCAGATGGGTGAAAGTATGGCTAAAAAACGTAATGATGCTATAGCAAATGGGAGAGTAAATCCAGCAGGTTTAAAAAGAGCACAGCAGAAAGCTCCGCAGAAAAAGAAAGTGGGTGGGTTAAATGAGAATTATGCTCGTGAGGTAATGGAGTTACATACTTTAGGTGTAGATGGAGGGTATACACAAAATGATGTTACGCAAGCTGCAAGAGTATTAACTGGTTGGACTATTGCGCCAATGGGTGTAAATGGATATGGTTCTCCAGCAAAAAATCTGATAGAGAAAATTGGTGAAAGTACATTGGAGAAACGTGGATTCGTATTTGATGGCGATTTTATATTTATGCCTACAAGACATGATAATGGAGAGAAAGTAGTTTTAGGTAAACGTTTTGCTGCAGGCAGAGGATATGATGAGGGGGTAGAGCTGCTAACTATGCTGGCACATCATCCATCTACTGCAAAATTTATTTCAACTAAAATTGCTACACGTTTTGTGAATGATAATCCTCCGGCTTCTCTGGTCAATAAAATGAGTAAGACATTTACTAAATCTAATGGAGATATTAAGCAGATTATGCTGACAATGGTTTCAGCACCAGAGTTCTGGACTAAAGAGTCATTACGTGAAAAAACTAAGTCTCCATTTGAATTGGCTATAAGTGCAGTTCGGAGTTTAAATGCAGATCTTACTCAGCCTTATCAGTTGTACAGTTGGATTAATAAAATGGGACAAAGATTGTATTACTATCAGGCACCAACTGGATTTCCAGATAAAGGTCAGTATTGGATAAATACCGGTTCCTTATTAAATAGGATGAATTTTGGATTAGCATTGGCTACTCAACGTATCCCTGGGATAAAAATTAATCTAGCAGCTTTAAATAATAATCGTGAACCAGAGAGTGCCGAGGCAGCATTAAAAGTATATTGTAAGCTCATTATGCCTGAAAGAGATGTGGAAGAAACGGTAAAACGATTAAAGCCAATGTTAAATGATCCTGATCTGGCGGCAAAGGTGGAAACTGCTGCGGCCAAGGCCAGCCCTGTACAAAAAATGGATGCCATGTCTACAGATATGCAAATGATGGAGTCTCCCAATAAATCAGAAGCTAAGGCTGTGAACAAAGGGTACGGTAAAAAAGTAAATAAAATTGTTAATGCAACAGGAACCAATACGATGTTGGCGCAAGTCGTTGGCGTAATCATCGGTTCTCCTGAATTTCAACGTAAATAAATCTTAAAAAATAGCATCATGACATCAAGAAGAGGATTTATAAAAGCAGGTGGACTCGCTTTGTTTGGTATTGGATTAGGCGGTATCCCTGGATTTTTAGCAGAAGCAGTGGCAGGAACTAAAGCTCCAGGCTTATTTAAAAGAAAGAAAATAATGGTTTGTATCTTCCAGAGAGGTGCAATGGATGGTCTTATGGCTGTTACACCATTTACAGATAAGTATTTAAAGGAGGCACGGCCAACATTGTTTATGTCAGCCGCAAAAGGTAAAAATCCATCACTGATCGACTTAGATGGAAGATTTGGCTTACATCCTTCAATGGCTGCTTTTGAACCTCTATTTAGGGATAAAAGGCTAGGTATTGTACATGGAATCGGTTCTCCAAATACTACTCGTTCACATTTTGATGCACAGGATTATATGGAATCAGGAACTCCGTTTAGAAAAGGAACTGATAGCGGCTGGTTAAATCGTGCTGTTGGTTTACTTGGTCATGATGCTGCCACACCTTTTCAGGGTGTAAGTTTAACATCTTCATTGCCGCGTTCATTTTATGGTGAAAACCCGGCAGTAGCTATCAGTAACTTGCAGGATTTTAGTATTCAAATGAGAGGCAATATTAAAGGTGCAAATATGGCTGCTAAAAGCTTTGAAGATTTGTATGATACTACCTCTTCTGGATTGTTAAAGGAAACTGGAAAGGAAAGTTTTGATGCGATCAAAATGCTGCAAAAAATAGATGTAAAGAATTATAAACCAGCAAACAATGCGGTATATCCAAATACTGCACTGGGTAATTCCTTGAAACAAATTGCCCAGTTAATTAAAATGGATGTTGGTATGGAAGTTGCCTTTACTGAATCCGGAGGTTGGGATACACACTACAATCAAGGTACTGATACCGGTATATTTGCGCGGAATGTTGGCGATTTAAGCAATAGCATTATGGCGTTTTGGACAGATATGGGCACTTTGCAGGATGATGTAACGGTAATGACAATGACAGAGTTTGGACGTACAGTAAAACAGAATGGTACAGGTGGTACAGATCATGGCCGTGCATCATGTAATTTTATTCTTGGTAACGGTGTAAGTGGCGGATTGGTACATGGTCTGGTTAACCCATTGTCTGTCGAGAATCTGGAAGACGGAAGGGATCTTGCTGTAACAACAGATTTTAGATCTGTGTTTAGTGAAGTGGCAGATAAGCATCTAAATATTTCTAATGATAAAGTATTATTCCCTGATTGGGATGGACGTAAAATAGGGGTAATGAGGTAAGTTGTTTTTATGTTACTTTTTTTATCATTAGTTTAGCTCAGTGAAAAGAATCCTTTTACCCTTATTTGCAGTATTTGTTATTGCCGCATGTAACCAGAAAACCACTAATACTGAATCTGAAACAGCAGACTCTGCAGGAGTCGCAAAAACAGATTCTACCTGTTGTAGTGCCAAATTACCCAAACGCTTTGGAGTTATACCTGGGGTAGACTCACTGGGTGGAGGCGATAATCAAGCTAAGGCTTCTCATGATGGGATGAAGTTTATTCCCGCCGGGGAATTTATGATGGGAGCTTCCGATAATGAGGGCAGACCTGATGAATATCCTGCTCATGAAGTAGCTGTTAAAGGGTTTTGGATAGATGAAACGGAAGTCACCAATGCACAATTTGCCCGCTTTGTGAAAGCTACTGGTTATGTTACGCTGGCAGAACGTAAGCCGGATTGGGAAGAATTGAAGAAGCAGTTGCCACCAGGGACACCAAAACCTGCTGACGAATTGTTGCAACCAGCCTCATTGACCTTTAAAAAGCCAACTAAACAGGTAAATCTAAATGATGTTTCACAGTGGTGGTCCTGGACTGAGGGTGCAAGCTGGAAACATCCGCAAGGACCTAAAAGTAATATTATTGGGAAAGACAATTATCCTGTTACCCAGGTTTCCTGGGAAGATGCTGCCGCTTATGCAAAATGGGCTGGCAAACGCTTACCTACAGAAGCGGAATGGGAATATGCGGCCAGGGGAGGACTTAAGAATAAGAAATATCCATGGGGTGATGAAGACCTTACTAAAGGCAAGATCAAAGCAAATACCTGGCAGGGAGAGTTCCCTTATAACGATTTAAAAACAGATGGCTTTTCAAGTGTAGCTCCTGTAAAATCATTTGCCGCAAATGGCTATGGCTTGTATGATATGTCTGGAAATGTCTGGGAATGGACTGCAGATTGGTATACTTCAGACTATTATAAAACACTTAAAGGCAAGCAAGATAACCCTAAAGGACCGGCAACAAGTTATGATCCAGAAGAACCTACAGTTCCTAAAAAGGTAATCAGAGGTGGTTCTTTTATGTGCCATTCCTCTTATTGCAAGGGGTATAGAGTAAGTTCTAAGATGAAATCTTCTATTGATACGGGGCTAGAGAATACAGGGTTTAGGTGTGTTGCTGATTAACGTAACATAATATAGGTAATTTCTTTTATCTGGTTTTACCGGGTAACCTGTGCTGTTCTCATATATTTTGAAAATCTGAGTGGAAAGAAGCGTTTAAACAAAACACCTTTCACCTCTTTTTTACCAATATATATTTCTTCTTTGTTTTGTTTGATGGCGGCCAGAATTTGCTGTGCGCAGTCTTCAGGCAATACGCCATTGTTCTGCCCCTCGTCCATTGTGCCTTGAGGTGTCCCATTTGCTGTTAAAGCATTTAAAGATACATTCGTTTTAATAAAGCCAGGACATACGATGGTGATTTGGATATTTTTGTCAAACACTTCAGAACGTAGAGAATCGAAATAGCCATGCAAAGCATGCTTTGAAGCAGCATATGCAGAACGGAATTTTGTTCCGAATTTGCCTGTTAGGCTACTGATGCAGACAATTTTGCCACCGCCATGATTGATCATGTTTGGTAACACTGCCTTACTTAGTACTACTGTTCCCCAGAAGTTTACATTCATCAAGCGCTGCTCGGTCTGTAAAGTAGCATCTAAAGCCAATGCTCTTTGACTAATCCCTCCTGAATTAATCAGAATATCAACATGCCCATAAATGCGAATTGCATCTTCAGCTTTTCCGGTCAATGTATCTGTTTGCTCCAGATCTAAAGGGAGTACATGGATATTTACCGGGCTTTTACAAGCACTTTTAACTCTGTATAACTCATCTCTGTTACGTGATGAAATAATGAGCTTAGCTCCCGCATTGCTGCAGGCGTAAACCAAGGCTTCGCCAATGCCAGAAGAAGCTCCTGTAATCCAAACAACTTTATTATTCATGTTTACCGTGTTGATGTTTTAAAGATGGTCATCCTGAATCAAAAATAACTCAGATGCGATGTAATCTGCAAATAATTTACCTTCCTGTGTCAGAACAAGGTGATTGTCCAGATTGTTTAACCACTTTTTCTCTATAAATGGCTGTATCGATTTTAAAGTGTCGTTCAAAAATAGTTTGCCAAAATCTACAGTTATTTTATTCAAATCTGTTCCCCACATGGTACGTAGTGAAGTCATGATATATTCATTAAACCGATCATATTCAGTCAACTCTTCAATCGTTTCAGCAAGTTCTTCATTTAGGAGGTGTTTTAAATAATGAGCGTTATTTGGGATGTTAAGATAGCGGGTCAGTCCATCAAAACCATGCGCAGAAGGACCAATGCCTAAATAGGGTACACCTCGCCAGTAATTGGTATTATGAACAGCATATTTTCCAGGCTTACTGAAATTGGATATTTCGTATTGCTCATATCCACCAGTCTTTAATTTTTCTATCAATGTTATAAATTGCGATGCACTTTGCTCATCATTTACAGGTGGCTGCAATCCTTTTTTGATAGATTTAGCAAGAACAGTTTTAGGCTCTACAGTTAATGAATAAGCTGACACATGCGGTGTTTGTAATTCTATAGCTTTATTGATATTACTTAACCACTTCATATCAGTTAATAATGGGTAACCGTAAATCAGGTCAATGCTCAGGTCTTCAAATCCGGCATCCTGACTGCGTTTTACACAGTCTTCAGCTTCTCTGGCATTATGGGCACGGTTCATCCAGATCAGATCTTCTTCAAAAAAGGATTGGATACCTATGCTGAATCTGTTCACAGGAAGCATTCTTAGATCTGCTATTTTCTTAGCATCCAGGTCATCGGGATTGGCCTCAATAGTAATCTCGGCTCCTGAATTAACTGAGAAGTTTTTAATAATGATATCAAATATTTTTTCGAAGTTTTTATATGGAAGTACAGAAGGAGTACCGCCACCAAAATAGATGCTACCTACCTGATCGGGTATCCTGTCTTTTTTAAGTATGATTTCCTTACATATCGCATCTGTCATTTCATCTACATATTTTAATGAGGTGCTGAAATGAAAATCGCAATAAGTGCAGGCTTTTTTGCAAAATGGGATGTGGATATAAATTCCGGACATTCGGTAAAAGTAAGGTATAAAAATAAATATATGATATTGTTCTTCGGTTATCATTCGTACTTTTAGTCAAAAAACAAGATATTAAATGACAGAATGCAACTTTAGCAACTTAGTTTATCAAATACATCAAAATAGAAAATTGGGAATACAAACAGAAGTCCCCGCAGATTTTGATGATCATGAAAATGTATGGTTAAGTTTTTATGGGCTTGGAAAATTTGAATTCTATTCTTTTTTGTATGCAGAATGTCGTGATTTTGACCATTTTAAAGATTGGGTGATCGGGCTAAAAGGCCAGGATTTTGTAAAAGCGGCAGATCTGCAATTTAAAAAATGGCAAATCACCCAGGGCTCCATAAGTAAAATTGACAAGGTATCTCTAAAAGTTCTAAGTCCCGATCAAATCAAATTCTGGGAAGAGAATGGTTACTTAAGAATCCCCGACGTTATTGATGAAGCAAGATGTGACCTGGTCACAGAGAAAATTTGTCGTTACCTGAATATACATCTGGATTTCCCGGAAACCTGGTATATGCCTCATCCAGATTGGCAGGGAATTATGCTACAGGTATACCAGGATAAAAATATGGACGCCATCCGGCAAGATGCTACGATACGAGATATATTTACAGATCTTTATCAGACAGATCAAATCATTGCAAATACCGAGAAATTGGGCTATAATCCTCCGGAAACAAGAGAATGGATATTTGGACAAGGCCAGTTACATTGGGATCTGGACTGGGACGCACCTGTTAAATTCGATGTACAGGCACTTGTTTACCTGAATGATGTTCCGGTTGAAAGAGGCCCGCTACAAGTTATCCCCGGGTTCAACAACAAATATGAAGATTGGAAAAAAGATTTCTCTTCATTAGAACGGGCACATACTTATATACGTATTACCGAAACACCAGTGCCGGTACCCGGTGAGAAAGGCGACCTGATTATCTGGCGAAATACCATTCCTCACGCCGCAGGAAAAAATCAATCAACGCTACCCCGTTTTGTGCAATACATCAGTTTCACGAAGATTTAGTGACTAAGCGGTGGCAGTGAGCAATTGAAATACTTCATGTTTTTGACCTAAAGAAGCATATTCGTTCATTCCCGAAATACTATATGTATGCGTAAGGCTCGTCATGATATTGAATTGATTAAACTCATAATTCAATTCCCCAACGGTTTTACCTTTTGAGCCTGCATGGCTGATCATTACATTATATTGTCTGGCATTCTTTAATGAAAAAGCATTCTTTGCAACTTTATCTTGCTCTCCTCCGATGATTAAATCAACATACTCTGAAGATTCTGCTAATTTCTTGTCGTTGTAAATTTTTAAATTATGGCTAAACTGCGTCAGACAAACCACCAGGTCACATTTTAAATCCTTTTTCAATTTCTTCGCAGTTTCATTTACCGCCAGAAATGGTTCTTTTACCTGCAAACCAGGTATAGAACTACAATTGCCAACCCCGGTAACTCCAATTTTAATTTTTCCGATATTAAACACGGCGTAAGGTTTTATAAATGAGGATATTATCGTATTGCTAAATTCGTAATTGCAATTAACAAGCTGAAAATCAACAAAAGGTAAAATTTCAGCAAGCTGCTCCAGCCCTATACTGAGTTCATTTTTACCAACTGTGGTTGCCAGATAGCCCATTTTGTTCATCTGTCTTATAATTTCAAGGTGATTTTTCACATCACTTCCTGCATTCAAAAAATTTCCGGAATCTACCTTCAATGCATTTTTATTACGTCTAAGAAAAACCTGATCTATCTTCCTCAACCCCCCGAATGGCCCGGCTGTCGGGGCGATTTGCCCAGATAAACCTGAAGTATGTAAAATTGAAAATGTACTGCCAGAACTCAGTTCTACATTTTTACTTAATGCATTAACTGCTTTCAATGAACTCCCAAGCAGCATAGTACCTGTAAGAATAGAAGATTTTTTTAGAAAAGACCGGCGTTTTGATACCATGGGTTGATTGTTTATAAAGCAAAAATTATAAAAAAATCTCAAAAACGGAATAAAAAATATTTTATTGTACAAAATTTTATTTTTTTTCTCTAAGTTTATATCCGAATTGCATCCTTATCGTTTTAATTAATGAAAGTTCTCATTTTTACGAACAGTTCACTGTTTGTTAAAATAGTTTTAGGCTTGACCAAACATGTGCAGCTGGCAGGAATAATTATTCCTGATGGGGTGAATCATGACCTGTTGCATACGATTGAATATGCGGCTGACCAACAAATCCCCTTGTTAAAAGTGAGTCCTGCAGATCTGCAAGAAAATACTGGGGTGGCGTCGTGGATTGCTGCTACCGGCTGTAGCAGCGCAATGGTCTTGACTTTCCCTTTTAAAATTCCTGCTCATATACTGAATATCCCGGAAAAAGGAATATTTAATGTACACTATAGTAAACTCCCTTCCTACAAAGGTGCTGACCCCTTATTTTGGCAGTTGAAAAACGGAGAAAAGGAGGTTGCCTTGACGGTACACAGGATGACGGAGAAATTTGATGATGGCCCTATTATTTTTAGCAGGGAACTGGCAGTGTTACCGGGTGAAAATTATGGTTTGGTAAAAACCAGATTAACAATGTTATTACAGCATAACCTCGAAAATATATTTCAAGATATTTCTTCAGGTAAATATATCGATGCCAATCCTTTGCTTAAAATTAGCTATTACAAGCGTCCGCAAGCTGATGAGCTTATCATCAACTGGGAAAAGCAATCGGCCGAAGAGATTGAAAACCTGGTAAACGCCGCCAATCCCATGTACAATGGTGCGACGACCTCTTTAAATGGATTGCTGATACGGGTTCTGGAAGTCTCTGGAGTAGATGGGGCTTTTGAATCTGGGACGATAATGCCTGGTACAATTTTTCATATAGATCCCCATCATGGGCCAATGGTACTTACTGCCGATAAACAATTGATACTGCTCAATGTGATAGAAACGGAGAACGGGATTTTCAGTGGAAAAAAATTCTGCGCAATGGGACTGAAACAGGGGGATATATTTTTGAATTTAAATTAAGAAATCATAAAACAAATAAAAAATAAAGATTATGGAAGGAACTATAGGAGAAATCAGACTATTTGCAGGGAACTTTGCCCCGAGAACATGGGCTTTTTGTGATGGGAGTCTAATAGCTATTCAGTCAAATACGGCACTTTTTTCAATATTGGGAACCACCTATGG
Source organism: Pedobacter sp. ASV1-7 (assembly GCF_040203335.1). Lineage (NCBI taxonomy): Bacteria > Pseudomonadati > Bacteroidota > Sphingobacteriia > Sphingobacteriales > Sphingobacteriaceae > Pedobacter > Pedobacter sp. ASV1-7. Next base: position 489,947 of record NZ_JBEHBV010000001.1, read on the forward strand.
GGGGAATGGGCAAAGTACTTTTGGATTACCAGACCTTCGTGGAAGAGTAGCCGTAGGAACAGGACAAGGACCTGGCTTATCAATAATAGACTTGGGGGAAGTAGCGGGCAGTGAAAACATGACGCTTACGCAAAATCAGATGCCTATACATACACACAGCTTAAAAGCAAGCAATGCCGTGGCAACTAGTGCGACTCCGGTAGCTGGAAGTGTGTTGGCAATGGCACAGGATATCAATACCGATCCGGTAAAGATTTATTCTTCGGCCACACCAAATGTAGATTTAGGATTAGTAAATACATCCGTGCAGTCCGCAGGAGGAAGCCAACCCTTTTCTATCAGGAACCCTTTCCTGGGAATGAATTACATAATCTGTTTATATGGCATTTTCCCATCCAGGAATTAATTAATACAGATCGTATGCGCAACCCAACCCTACTTTGCGTGCATAAACTATAAACACATAAATGCTCTAATCTTAGATATTGCTATGAGAAATTTTACTAAACTAGTCTTGCTTTGCTGTTTACTCCTATATGGATTTAAGAGCAATGCGCAGGTTGCAGCAGGAGATATTGCCATAATCGGTTTTAATGGGGTCAACAACCCGGCAGAACTGGCTATAGTTACTCTTGCAGCAATCCCATCAGGACAAACCATTTATATTACTGACAGAGGCTGGAAGGCTGAAGATGGCTTTTATACAAGTAATACTGCTTCTGAAGGGTTAATAACATGGACTATTGGAACAACAATTCCTGCTGGGACTGTATTTAAAGCTTCTATTACGGCCCATTTAACAACTCCAACTGTTGTTGGCTTAGAAACGTATGGTACAACTGTCGTAACAGGCTGGTCAAGTTTAGTAACTGCTTCGGGAGGTGATAACTGGTTTATTTATACTGGGTCAACAGAAAGTCCGTCATTTGTTTATGGATTTGCCAATTGGTCTACTGATACTCCAGGTGGTGGTACCGGCGGTACCCCATGGCAAACTTCTGGTGTAGTTAGCGCTACTACTTCGTACCTGCCTCCATCTTTACAAGGAAATTTTTCTCCAGCATTTACAGGAACAGCACTTCATGGCGATTATATTATCTACACTGGGGATATTTCAGGTGCTAAAAATGAGATATTAACAGCTTTGGCTGGAACAGCTAATTGGACTCGGAGTGAAACTACGGCGGCAGTGTTAACCCCTGGTGGAGCAGGTTTTCCTGGCAATCAACCTATTTTTAAACTTCCTCCTTCTATTACAAGTGTAACTTCTTCTTCTGCAGATGGACCTTACAAGGCAGGGGCTACTATAGAAATACAAATTGTTTTTTCTTCAAATGTAAATGTCAATGGAGGTGCACCTGCATTAACCTTAAACAGCGGCGGATTGGCAACTTATGCTTCTGGCAGTGGCACAAATACACTTAGATTTTCTTATACTATAGCTCCGGGTCAAAATAGTGTTGATCTGGATTATGCTGGTATAAGTTCTTTGTCCTTAAATGGAGGGTCCATCCGGGATGCAGATGGAAACAATGCAACACTCACTTTATATTTACCTGGCGCCGCCGGATCGTTAGGGGCTAATAAAGCAATTGTCATCGACACTCAGGCCCCGTCAGCACCATCGACACCAGTATTGGCTGTCGGAAGTGACAGCGGTACTTCTTCTACCGATAAAATAACCAACATAACTACACCTGTAATTACCGGAACGGCAGAATCAGGTTCTACAGTAACATTGTACGATTCCGATGGAACAACTGTACTTGGTTCGGGAGTCGCTAGTGGTGGAAATTGGTCGATCACAACAACAACCTTGTCCCAGGGAAGTCATACTCTTACTGCAAAAGCTAAAGATGTGGCTGGAAATACAGGTGTTGCCTCAGCAGAACTATCAATCACGATTGATACGACTTCACCAACATTAGCCATTACTAGTAATGTGTCGAGTTTAAAATCCGGGGAAACATCAACCATTAGTTTTACATTTAGCGAAGATCCGGGATCAACATTTACGTGGAACGGATCAACTGGAGATGTGGTGATTACAGGTGGAACTTTAGGTGCGATTTCAGGTTCAGGTTTAGTACGGACAGCAACCTTTACACCCACAGCGAACATCAATGTTGGAACCGCGAGTATTACTGTAGCCGCAGGTTCGTATACAGACATAGCAGGGAACAATGGAGGAGCAGGTAATACACCTTCTTTAACTTTTGATACCCAAGCCCCCTCAGCACCATCTACTCCGGTATTGGCTGCAGGAAGTGATAGCGGTATTTCTAATACTGATAAAATAACTAATGTAACAACACCTGTTATTACAGGAACAGCTGAAGCAGATGCTACTGTTACTTTGTATGATACGGATGGCATAACTATACTTGGTACAGCTGTTGCTACGAATGGAAATTGGTCAATCACCAGTTCAACTTTATCTTCTGGAAGTCATACTCTTACCGCCAAAGCGAGAGATTTGGCTGGAAATACAGGTGTTGCCTCAACAGGACTGTCTGTTACAATTGATACAACTTCACCAACATTAGCCATTACCAGTAATGTGTCTACTTTAAAATCCGGACAAACTGCAACCATTAGTTTTACCTTTAGCGAAGATCCCGGATCTACATTTACATGGGACGGTTCAAGCGGAGATGTTGTTGTTAGCGGAGGCACTTTAGGTGCGATTTCGGGTTCAGGTTTAGTAGGAACAGCAACCTTTACACCCACAGCGAACATCAATGTTGGAACCGCGAGTATTACTGTAGCGGCAGGTTCGTATACAGACATAGCAGGGAACAATGGAGGAGCAGGTAATACACCTTCTTTAACTTTTGATACACAAGCACCGGCAGCACCATCTACGCCAGTACTGGCTGCGGCGAGCGACAGCGGAACATCATCTTCCGATAATATAACTAATGTAACTACGCCTGTAATAAAAGGGACAGCTGAAACAGGAGCCACTGTTACTTTGTATGATACGGATGGTACAACTGTACTCGGTACAGCTGTTGCTGCGAGTGGAAATTGGTCAATCACGAGCACAACTTTATCTTCTGGAAGTCACACTCTTACCGCCAAGGCGAGAGATATTGCTGGAAATATAGGTGTTGCCTCAGCAGGACTATCTATCACAATTGATACGACTTCACCAACTTTAACCATTACCAGTAATGTGTCTACCTTAAAGTCCGGAGAAACAGCAACTATTACATTTACCTTCAGTGAGAATCCCGAAACAACATTTGTTTGGGACGGTTCAAGTGGCGACGTAGTTGTTAGTGGAGGAACTTTAGGTGCGATTTCAGGTTCTGGTTTATTAAGAACAGCAATATTCACACCATCAGAGAACATCAATGCTGGAACCGCGAGCATTACTGTAGCGGCAGGTTTGTATACTGATGTGGCAGGTAATAATGGAGGAGCAGGTACTTCACCATCCTTAACTTATGACACTCAGGCTGCAACTTTAACTGCGGTAAATATTGTTTCAGATAACGCCGTAGTTACACTTGCCAAAGTTGGTAATACGGCTAAACTAACTTTTACTTCGAGCGAAACGCTGCAAACACCTGTAATAACCATTGCAGGACATGTTATTACTCCTACAGCTGTGGGTAATAATTGGACAGCAAACTATACTTTTGTCGCTGCTGATCCCGAAGGGATTGTGAGTTATAGTATTAGTTATAATGATCTGGCAGGCAATGCGGGTATTCCGGTTTCAACTGGTACAGGTACAGTAACCTTTGACAGAACTGCTCCGGCAATCCCTACTGGTTTAGCTGCAACATCCGGTGATGAAAAGATAATATTAAACTGGACTGCCAATACAGAACCCGATCTGGCTAAATACCGTGTTTTATATGGAACAACTACTAATCCTACAACATCATTGCCTGATATTCCTGCTGGAACAACAACCTATACACATACAGGATTAACTAACGGTACAACTTATTATTATCGTATTCTGGCCATTGATAAAGCAGATAATATTGGCTCAATGAGTACGCCAAATGTTACAGCAGTGCCAAAGGCGAATCAGACTATTACCTTTAATACCATTACAGCTAAAACCTATGGAGGTTCATCTTTCCCGTTGGGTAATGCCAGTTCATCTGCTGGATTAACTGTAGTTTACACAGCTACAGATCCTTCAATCGTTAGCATTGCAGGAAATACAGCTACTATTTTGAAAGCTGGAAGTACGGTAATTACAGCAACTCAGCCAGGAAATGGGAGCTTTAATGCTGCTGTACCTGTTCTTCAGACGTTATTGGTAAATCAGAAATCTCTGACTATAACTAATGATAATCGCGATAAGATATATGGTGATTTACTGATTGAGGCTGATTTTACCGGTACTATTGACGGTGTTGTGAGCGGAGACAATATTACGGTTACCAGAAGTAGTACAGGAGCAGCTGTTACTGCAACAACAGCCACCACTTATCCGATCCTAGCAACCCCGGTTGATCCAAATGGTAAATTAGGCAATTATACCGTAACCAATACACCTGGTGCATTAACGGTTAAGCAAAAACCATTGAGTATTACTGCTATTTCAAAAACTAAAACTTATGGTGACGTGCTTAGTTTTACAGGAGCAGAATTCACACAAAATGGTTTGATTAACGGAAATACGATTACTTCAGTAACTTTAAACAGCATAGGTGCATTAGCAACAGCAGCGGTTTCGGGTTCTCCTTACTCAATTGTACCATCTAATGCTGTGGGAGTCGGACTGGGCAATTATGAGATTACTTATAACAATAACATACTGACCGTAAATAAAAAGACACTAACAATTACTGCTGAAGACAAAGAAAAGTTTGCAGGCACTGCAAACCCTCCACTTACAGTAAAATACAGTGCTTTTGCAAACGGTGAAACAAATGCAGTTTTTACAACTCAGCCTTCTATAACTACCACTGCAATTACAAGTAGTCCGATTGGAGACTATCCAATCAATGTAAGTGGAGCGGTAGCAGCCAATTATACCTTTATCTATGATCCTGGTAATCTGAAAATAAAACCAGGTGCACCAACAAGTATTACTTTAACTGGTGTAACACTTTACGAGAACAGCAATGTAGGTACTAATGCAGGTACATTAAGCAGTACTTCTGATGATCCAAGTGCAACTTTTACTTTTACATTGGTTAGTGGAGCCGGAGATACAGATAATAGCTTATTTGCCATTGCAGGGAATAAGATCAATACGGCATCGGTTCTTGACTTTGAAAACAAATCAACTTATAGTGTACGTGTAAGAAGCACTACTCAATATGGTCTGACTTTGGATAAAACTTTGAATATTACTTTAAGTGATGTCAACGAAATTCCAACCCTTGCTTCAATTAGTAATCAAACCATTTGTTTTACTACGGCTGGACAAACTGTTGCTTTAAGTGGTATTACAGCAGGACCTGATGCCGGGCAAACTACTACTTTATCGGTAAGTAGTAATAATGCGGCATTATTTGAAAGCTTAAATGTTATCGGTACAGGTAATACTGGAACGCTTAACTATAGCATTAAAGGTGGTGCTATAGCAGGAACAGCGACCGTAACGGTAACAGTGAAAGACAATGGAGGAACTGCTAACGGCGGAGTTGATACTTATAGCAGAACTTTTGTAATTACAGTAAATGCTTTACCTGTTGTTTCAATCAATAGTAATAAAGGTATGCAAATTAGTAAAGGGGAGTATGTATTATTAAGTGCTACGGGAGGGACTAGTTATGTCTGGGCAACTCATAATAGTATCATTGGAGGACTAAACTCAGCAACGATTGAAGTCAGACCACGTGAAACCACTACCTATACCGTAACGGCTACTAATGCGAGTGGATGTTCGGAGACCCAAACTTTTACATTGACTGTATTAGAAGATTACGAGAAAGTGAAAGCAACTAATATTCTTTCGCCAAACAATGATGGTTACAATGATAAGTGGAAGATTGACAACATTGATTTTTATCCGAACAATGAGGTGAAGATTTTTGATAAAGCCGGACGTCTGATATACAGTAAAAAAGGTTACGATAACAGTTGGGATGGAACATTTAATGGTACAGCTCTGGCTGAAGGGACTTATTATTATATCATTGATTTTGGTACCAATAGAAGAGCGTTCAGGGGCTTCATCACTATAGTAAGAAACGATTAAGGAATTATCTGAAATATGAAAATCATATCTAAAACAGTACTACTTATGTTTGTAACGGCCATAAGTAGTACAGCATTAAAAGCACAGTTAAACCCATTATCAGCGCAATATTTTACCAATCAATATCTGATCAATCCCGCACTGGCAGGTGCCGGACAGGGCTTAAAATTGAATGGAGCTTATCGTAAATTGTGGAGTAATGTAGAGGGATCGCCACTAACTCAAAGTCTTACTGCCGATTATGGCTTTAATAAATTAGGTCTCGGCTTGACTGTAAACAATGAAAGCGAAGGCTTGCAAAGACAAACCAGAGTAGTAGGTAGTTATGCTTATCATTTGAAGTTAAGCGAAGATAATCATCAGTTGCACTTTGGAGTGTCACTAGGGTTCTTAAGTCAGCGCCTGGAAAATCAAGATGCTTATGGCGATCCAAATGATCCATTAGTTGGGCAGTATAATGATCGTAGAACGTACCTGGATGGAGATTTCGGGATTGCCTATACTTCAGATAAATTAAATGTTCAGGCGGCAATTCCCAATTTGAAAAGCGTATTAAAAAAAGACGTTATCAAATTGGCTGACGTAGCAACTTTTTATTCAGCTGTGAGTTATAAAATAGGTATCAGTGAAGGGCCGGAAGGGATGGAGGTAGAACCTAAAGTTGCTTATCGTGGTGTAAAGGGATTTGATAATATCTGGGATGCCGGTGCGCAATTAAGTATAGCTAATAAACAGGTGTTTTTGCTGGGGATGTATCACAGCACAAAAAGTACAACTTTTGGATTAGGAATGGATTATAAGAAAAGATATTTGATAAGTGGGACATACACGACTCAAACATCTGCCTTAAGCTCTTATACCAATGGAAGTTTTGAATTGAACCTTCGGGTAAATTTAAATAAGTAATGTGTGACTGATCATAAGGAACTGAAATTAATCCTATCTTTTCTGAAAGAAATAGGGATTGCAGTTATTGAAAGAGAGCTTTCTGAATCAACATTTTTGCCTGGCTTAAGCCTTGGTCCTAATTGCATTTATGTCGATTATTCCAGATTACTCTATCCCGGTGATCTTTTACACGAAGCGGGGCATCTTGCTGTGACTACATCAGAACAACGTAACCAGATAGGTACAACAGCAGCGGATGCTAACTGGCCTACTGATGGTGAAGAGATTGGAGCTATATTATGGTCTTATGCTGCTCTGAAGCATATAGGTATTCCTGCGCAGATTGTTTTTCATGAAAATGGCTACAAGAATGATTCGCAGTGGCTGATTGATAATTTTAGTAATGGAATTTATATTGGTCTGCCATTTTTAGAATGGATAGGAATTGCGCTGGGAAAAGAAAGGGCTGAAAAGGAAGGTAAATCAGAATTTCCCTTGGTTTTAAAATGGATTAGAGATTAAAACTCTACAAAAAATGCCCGAAAAACTAAAACACAACGAGCTAATCAAGCAATTAAAACTCCCTTTTGAGTTTAATGTTTCTTTACTGCAAGCAGACGTTCAACGTATTCAAGATAACATTTGGGTCGCTCATTACAATAAGAAAGACTATGATGGATCATGGACTAGCCTTGCTTTATATTCAAAAGATGGGATGTCCTCTACAATTTATGCCTCAATGGATAGTAGCTCTACTTTAAAAGCTACTGAAATTATGGGTTTATGTACATATATTCATGAAATTCTTGAAATTTTTGAATTTGAAAAGGTGGCAGTTAGATTGATGCGATTGAATGCCGGGGCGGTGATCAAACCACATAGAGATAATGCTTTGGGCTATGAGGATGGGGATTTTCGTTTACATATTCCAATTGTAACAAACCCAGAGGTCAATTTTATGCTAGGCGGAGAACGGGTTATTATGAATGAGGGAACATGCTGGTATATCAATGCGAATGAAGAACACCATGTGAGTAATAATGGCCTGACAGATAGGATTCATCTGGTTATCGATGGGAAAAGAAATGAATGGACTGATAATATATTCTTTGCTCTTGCACCAGAATCTTCTTTTCAGAAAGCTGAACGAAAAATGACCTTAAAGGAGCAGGAACTAATGATTGAAGAATTGAAACGTATGAATACCCCTGCTGCAAATGCCATTATAGCACAATATCAAAACTCACGAAATAATGAATAGTAATATTCAGTTTTGCTGATTATCAGAATTTGTTAAAATAAATGATCCCTTTATGAAGCTTAATCATGGCTTCTTAAAGGGATCATTTATTTTATTTGAAACTTCTACTACTTTATATCTCTAAATGCTAAACCATAGCATCCATATATTTTAGTTCCAGTCGTTATAAAATCAACTCTTCTAAGGTCATATACACTGGCAGTAGTCTTGTTAACATTTGTTGATGTCCAGAATACAGTATAAATGCTTTCATTTATAGCTGTGCCGTTAAACCTGGTTACTGCCTGATCAAATAAGGTCTTATTTTGATTTCTCGTGATATGAAATATTTCATAGTCAGTAACTGCACCTAAATACCAATCGTCAAAGCCGCCATCAACTACACGTATCGGCCAGCGGGCAATATAATTTGCACTTGTCCCATTACCACCTAAAGCCTTGATTATTTCTTTAGTATTGGTTGCCCCGTCTGAAGTACTATTTGCAGTTGTCACATCGATGTTTCCATTCGGGAACCAGGGAACTTTTGGGCCAATCTGTAAATGAAGTATCTTTCCAGTGATTTTGTAATTATTTATACCAGCTAAAGGTTGTGTTTCATTGATTTTTACCAGGATACCCCCTTGCCAAAAGGAAAGTACTTTTGGTGCAGCAATAGAGAGGTTCTGATCTCCTATTGTTAGGGAAGTACCGGGCGCAAAGTAATAATCAAAATTTCCTGAAGTAGTAGTAAATGCAATCTTTCTAAGTTCCGGGAAACCATCAGGCAGCATCAAGCGAAATGTTTCATTTGCCTTAATAGCGGTAACATCTTTTATATTTTTTGAAGCAAGGCTTTCTGAAAAGGTAAACGTTGCGCCGGTAATATCTACACCATTGACCTTATTAGTTAAAGTTACACTGGCATAATTAACCAGGCCTACCTCACATTCCACAGGAACTTTGCGAATTAATCTATTTCCGTATTTATTCTTTGCTATAATTTCCAGTACGCCTTTTTCTTCAAAATCAGCTTCCATCCCGGTAGGTGATGTAACCTTTATTACACCACTTTTTCCATCTGCTGAAAACTCATAAGAAGCACTCCATTCTTTCGGGGTTTTAAATTCAAAAGATTCTATTCCTGATTGCTGAAAGTCAAGTGGTATTGCAAATCCAGATGCAATTTTTAAAATTCCTGTAGATGGTAAGGATAATAAAAAGGTAAAAGGTCTAAGCCTTGGCAATACATACTGTCTGGATGGTTCTTCATTAGTTGATATGGTAACATTGCTGTCCAGATCAAAAGTTACATTACTAAATAAGGCTTTTACACCTATTGCTCTAAAGTCTTTTCCTTCAGGATCATATAAAGCTTGAGACTGACCATCAACATTTATTACCCATGCACCTTTTTCATTAATGTCAAATTGAGGAGTAATTCCATCCTTTTGTATTTCATAATTAGATCTGCTCGCATCTTTTAACAGTACTGTTGCAGATGTACCTGTCCCATTTATTCTTGTCCAGAAATATTTATCGTCAATCTTATGAGCCCCAATAAGAGGTGCCGGATAATTAGCATTATCCAGTGAAAATGAAATGCTGGGCGTATTCGCAAACTCAAAAATGTAATTGTTACTATCTATTTTAATGGTAGTAACAGCATCATTATTCATTATGGCGTTTACAATGTTCTTTAAAGAAACAACTTCATTATTCATTCTCTTTAACCAGTTTTCCTTATCCTGAGCACTGGGTGGTTGATAAGTGGGGCTAGTGTCAGAAAGATCCTTTTTGCATTGAGATAATGTAAGTATCATTAATATGGCAAAAAAGCACCGTTGTAGTACTATTGTTTTCATAATTCAAAGTTTAGCATTAAGGAGTTTAAATGACATTTCAATACAACGAGATATTTGAGCTGTCATTTAAACCCACCAATTAATTAAAAAATACAGTTCGTTTTTTATTTAAAACTTATTTGTTGGTTAGTACATTCACCAGGTTAGGATATCTTATTGCTCTGTTTTCATCGACAATACTGTAGCCTGCGCCTTTGTAATCAAATGAAGTATAGGGAACCTTATTTTCATTCAATATCTGCACAACATCTCTATACCAATTAGTTCTGCTAGGTTCCGGAGCAGTATTTAATGTGCCGAACTCTCCCACAAAAACCGGAACATTTAGTCTTTTTGCTGTATTAATCCCCTTAATTAAACCTTCAGCTAGTACGCTTTTATCATAAAACCGTTTCCCGGTAGATTGCCAGGCAACAGGTAGTGCAGATATCCACTCATTGGGGACTAATTGTCCGGGGTATTGGATTGGAATGTCTTGTCTACCACCAGTTGTTGATTGCATTCCGTAAGCAGTAAATAAAAATGGTCCATAGTAATGGTATGTAAGCAATATCTGATGCGTTGACGGAAGTTTCAATTCATCATATTTTACAGCATTATTAGAGGTAACAACGCCAACTACAATGGTTCTATTTGCTTCTTTTGCACGGATCGCATTTATAGCCTGAGCCAGAACTCTATTCCAGTTCTCCGGATTTTTTGAAACAGGTTCATTAAGTAATTCATAGGCAACTAATGAATTTGGATATTTCGATAATTCATCAGATAGGTCCTCCCATAATTTAATAAACTTAGCCGGTTCATTTGGATCAGTAAATAATGTGTTTTCTTCTAGTGTGAATCTATGATTTCTGGTGATATGCATATCAACTAAAACCCTCATATTATATTTACTGCTCCAGGCAATTGCATCATGTAATAAATCAAAACCATATGGCCTGATTTTCGTTCCATATTGATCCCATAGTTGGATTTCATCCAGGCATAAACGGATATGATCAAACCCAAGTTCAGAAAGTAGTTTTACATCTGTCTCATTAAAAAATGTAACCCGTTTTGTACCATCATATTTTGGTGTAGATAGCCAGGAAGCAATATTAACACCTCTATGAATTTCAAACTTGTTAATCTTAGAAATATCATCAATAACATACTTTTGAATGGTTCCATCCTGAGCTGTAACTGTATATTCTACAGCATTATTAAAGTTCTGAGGTATGGATGGATCTGGAGATATTGTGGCTCCTCCTGAAATCCTGATCTCAGGAATTTGATTAGACAGATCTTTTCCCTGCCTTTGTATTCCAACTATTTTTAGAGATGGAACTATTGTTCCAAAAACAGAGGCAGCCGGCAATGAGAATTGTGTGATCTCTGCACTGTTGCTTTTTTTTACCTCTGCGGTTATAACAACATCTTCATTTGTTCCATCCGCATTTATTATTTTAATAGTAAATGGTTTTTTAAAATCTATAACATCTGGAATAGTTGTTAATACTTTAACGTCTTCATGAAACTCTATGTTCAGTTTTACTTTTGATACATTAATTTGAGTTTCACTGTTTTCCGGGAAATAATAAGGGAAATTTATATTAATGCTATTGCCATATGGTTTTGCTTGATTAGGTACAAACTCTTTTGTGCCACCCTCTAGTGTCGCAGAGATTGATTTTACAGGGGCAACTTTATGAAAGTAGTTGGTAATCTTAGGATCATCTTTACAACCGAATAGAATTGCAAAGACCAAAAGAAAAGTTGATTGTATCATTATGTATTTTCTCCGTGTGCTCATGGTATAATTTCTCCTGTTATAATATGTTTATCAATAGTTCCGTCAGAGTTTATAACCTCGATGACATTCTCTCTGGTCAAATCCATTACGGTAAGCTTCGGCCTGATAGATGTGTTGACAGGTAACGTAGCGGTTATCCTCATGTTTGTTATATCTATAGGTTTATTGGAACCTGATGGATAGTATTTAGGAAACTGTATTTTTATAGTATTACCAAATGGAGGTGATTGTTTCGGTGTAAATTGTTCTGTCGATATTGTTTCATTTGCAAATTGAGCAGCAATACCTGTTAACCCATAGGTGGGCGCAGAAATATTCTCTACTGGCTTTTCGCAAGAAAGCAGTAGAAAAAATAGACTTATAAAAAGGAGATTAAATATTTTCATATGCTTTACCATAAACTTATTTGACTGATTGCAGGGTTATTTGATATTTCATTAGTCGGGATAGGGAAGTTGTAGAACCTTTCCGGGAATTTTCGGTCTTCCTTATCCACATCAACATATTCATAAGCATAATCGGAACCTTGTTGTGTTATTTTTAAACCATGAAATCTGACGTTGTTCAACTCTACATGGGCAGACCTCCACCTTCTTAAATCCCAATAATGAAATCCTTCAAATGCCAGTTCTACCTTTCTTTCATGTTTTATAGCATCCATTAATTCCGTTCCACTTTTATCAGTATAAGGCAGGTTAACCCGATCCCTTATTTTTCGGATTGCACCATTTGCTTCTGTATCATAGGAACCTAACATAGCACAAGCCTCAGCAAGATTCAGGTATACTTCAGCAAGTCTTATTTCAACCCAGGGTTGGTCACTATAAGTAGTAGAAATATCGGCAATACTTTCATTTAGATATTTTCTTAAGTAATATCCTGTGGTGGTTTTTCCATACGTAAGCGCTTGAGCCCCATACTCAATGTAGCTATCTTTACCTCCAACATAAGATTCTATTTTACGTCCTTTCCAATTTGCACCGTTATACAATATAGAGGCGTGGAATCTGGGTTCAAGAAGTGCAAAAGGCGGGGTTTCTGTTGTCTTGCCATGCCATGCGGACCAATCTACTTTGCCTCCGGTCGCAAGTTCATATTCTTCAACCATTTCTTGCGTAGGGCATGCTTTGCCACCATTGTTTGCCCAATCACCTGCCGGAGCAAAATCTCTGTCAAAGGAATGATATGGAGAAGGTAACTGATATCTGAATTCTAAAATTGATTCTCTATTGCCATTAAAATAAGATTTGAATGCATCCTTATAGGAAGGGTTTATATCATAGATTAAGCCTCCATTGGATTGCAAGCTGATCAGTGATAAAGCAGCTTCACGTGCTTTGTTCCATCGCTTTGCAACTAACATTGCTCTTGATTTCATTGCATAGGCAGCACCTTTTGTAATGCGACCATTACCAGGGGCAGGCCACACTGCAGGTAACTTGTCTATGGCAAAGTTTAAATCTTCTTCAACGAAATTCCAGCATTGCTCTTCTGAACTTAAGGGTTTATTGTTTGATTGAGGTAAATCATCATAAATGATTACTCTATTCGTTCTAATCAAAAGCTGATAGTATAAAAATGCTCTGATAAATCTGATTTGTCCTTCATATCGGTCTTTTACTTCTGAAGAGTAAGAAGCATACTTTTTTAGATTAGAAAGGAATTCGTTTACTCTTCTGATTCTATTGTAAGAGGTGGCCCATATAACAAGTCCCTGAGTCTGGTCGGCAGTTACACTAAACGGATTAAATACAATTCTGTTGGCGTTACCGACCCCGGCAGAATAAGATCCGTATTTAAGCATCCCTGTCATACCTTCTGTTAATAATCCATCAGAAAATTGTGATGTTCCGAAGTTGCCATAAGAAGATAAGTAAGGGTAAAATGAATTTAAGTACAGATCAGTTGAAGCTTCTTTCTCCCAAAAGAGTTTATCACTAAGTCGATCTGTTGGATCGGGATCCATGAAATCTTTGCATGAGCTAAACAATGTGCAAGCCATTACAAATGCGATGATATAAATATTTTTTTGCATGGTTTCTTTAAATTTAGAATTTAACATCTAAGCCAAATAAGTAGGTTCTCTGTTGCGGATAGAATCCATTAGAAACATCCGGAGCTTCCGGATCCATGTAAGGGAACTCAGTCCAGGTATGTAGATTACCTCCCGAAGCACTCAGCCTTAAAGATTTTACGCCTAGGTTTTTGACTATCTTCTTAGGCAAGGTATATCCTAATTGTACGGTTTTAAGTCTTAAATAATCACCGTTAACTATCCAGAGTGTTGATGCCCACTTGTTATTCTGAACTTTAATGTCTGATAATCTTGGGTATTTAGCATTTCTATTATCAGGAGTCCATGAGTTTTCTACTAGATATTTTGGCGAATTTCCCAGTTGAAAAAAGGGACTCGTAAATTCGGTATTGTCATAACCGATATCTGGGTAAGAACCACTCAGCGCATATTCTGCCATCGCAGCTCCTTGAAACATTAAAGAAAAATCAAAACCTTTGTAATCAGCAGATAAAGTAAGTGATGACATTAGTTGTGGTACACTGCTATCCGCAATCCACATTCTATCATCCTGATAAGTAAGTTTCCCATCACCATTTACATCAAGATATTTTATATCACCAGCTTTTTGATCACCAAAAATACTAGGCCAGTTTCGTGCTTCTTCATCTGTTTGAAAAAGACCTAATGCAACCAGTCCATGTTTCTGATCTAATTTGCGACCATTTCTTTTTAAGTGATCCTGAATATTTGGACTATCTCTAACACTCAGATATCGGTTTTCATACCAACTTACATTGAATTTTGCACGATAATTAAATTCATTGATTGAATTGCTATGTGTTAAGGCTAGCTCAAATCCTCTGTTGTCTGTCTTCCCTGTATTAATTACAGACGGAAAATACCCACCTACGGAAGGAGGAAAAGTACCACCTTGTGATTCCAGAATATCATCAGTTACTTTATAAAATACATCAAACTCTACACCCAACAAATTACGCCATAAGCTTGATTCAAATCCTGCATTATAAATAGTAACTGTTTCCCATGACAAATTAGGATTGCTGATAGCGTTGGTGATATATGCATTTTGAGGGCCACTACCAATAACAACACTTGCATCAGCTGCTGCGGGTGCCATAGTACTCAGAAACGTATAGGCATTAACTCCTGTATCATTCCCTAACCGGCCAACTGATGCTCTGAATTTCAGATTGTCTACGAATGAAACCTTATCCTTAAAGAATGATTCTTCTGAGAGCCTCCATCCTAAAGAGACCGCAGGGAATAAGGTCCATCTTTTTTCCCGTATAAACTTATAAGAGGCATCATAACGTCCTGAAACCTCCAGTAAGTATTTGTCATCATATGCATAATTAAATCTACTTACAAAACCTGCATTCGGAACTATATTACTACCTCCTGAAAATGAACCGGCTGCGGGAGAAATTTCAGATGCAAAGCTTAACTCAGGTAGTTCTAAAAAATCCAATCCTTGTGCCGAAATGGAGAATTGATTGGAGAGGGTTCTGAATTGTTCATATAATAGCAAGCCTGCAAATGAATGCTTCCCAAATGTGTTGGAATAGTTAATACTACCTTGAATTGTAGACATATTGCGTCTTGAAGTATTTTCAGCCAATTTTGCCAGACTTCCTATGGAAGAGTCAACAATGTCATAACTGATACCTTGCGCTGTTACAGATCCCTGTGCTATTTTAAAAGGGGTTTGAAATGCTTTTGCATAGGTAGTTCTGTAATCATAACTTCCCAGGAGATTTAAAGACAATCCTTTGGTTAGCCAGGGTAAGTTCCAGTTAAGGTTAATATTGCTTTCAAATGATTCCGTATAATTGTTTCTGAAACCAGACTCTTCCAAAGCGGCAATTGGACTAACCAATGGGCCATTTACCCGATTTCCAACAGGGTAGCCATTATACGTTTTTGGTAAATAGGGGTGAGCTCTCATCGCTTGCTGGAATAAGTTATTCCAATCATTTTTTCCGGTACTAAATGTCGGAGCTTCCCGTTTTTCTTTCTTTGCTCCGAGTCCTATAGAGACTTTTAGATCATCCGATATTTTTACATCAACATTGCTTCTTATGTTATATCTGTCAAAGCTAATATTCTTAACATTCCCTTCCTGATTGTAATAACCTCCGAAGAAAAAATACTTAACTCCTTCATTCCCGCCATCAATGGTTATTCCATTGTGAGTGGTTAATCCCTTTTGAAAAAGCTCATCAACCCAATTGGTATTCCCCCATTTTCCCTCCGGATCTCCTTCTAATATTTTACGGATATCACTGTTACTGAATAGAGGATCTTTTCCATTTAACATTCTTGCCTTATTATACCAGTAGGCATATTCCGGACCATTTAAGAACTCAGGGAACATGGTGTTCTGACTCATAGCAACTGAATTCGAAAATCTAATGGATGGTTTTCCGGATTTGCCCTTTTTTGTTGTCACTAAAATAACTCCGGCTGCAGCCTGCAGTCCGTATACTGCTGCAGAAGAAGCATCTTTTAAAATAGTTATGGTCTCAATTTCTTCAGGATCTAACTGCTCAAATGAACGTCTTACTCCATCCACAATAACTACGGGACTGTTTGAAGATGCAAAACTACTCGGCCCCCTGATTGTCATTGATGAAGCATCTCCACCTGGCAAGCCACTAGATTGTCTTGAAACTAAACCCGGTAACTTACCTGTAATCATACCGGTAATATTACCTATTGGGGACTGCATTATTTCGGTTGCACTGATTTGGGAAATTGATCCTGTTACACTCCCTTTTTTCTGTGTACCATACCCTACAACAACAACTTGATTCAAAGCTGTTTCTTCCATTCTCATGGTTGCATTTAAGGTGGTGCCGTTAGCTGTTAATTCTATTGTTTTGTAACCTATGTATGAAAAAACCAGAATGCTATTTTGCCCAGGTGTCTCTATAATATATTTACCATCTTTATCAGTCGTGGTAGTAATATTTGTTCCTTTAATTTTGATGCCTACCCCTATCAGTGGAATGCCTAGGCTATCTGTTACAATGCCGACTATTCTTTTTTGGTTAATGACTTGTTGCGCTAAAGGTAAAATAGTGGTTCTTGGCTTTACAATAATTGTTTTTCCTTTAATCACATATGTGAAAGGTTGATTAACGAAAATCTTCTGTAAAGTTGCTTCTAATGGTAAGTCTTTAACTTTTATTGATAATGGTTTTGCATTCTTCAGATAGGAAGCATCGAAGAAAAAAGCATAACCACTTTGTCGGTTCACTTTATCAAATACTTCTTCCAAAGTCGCTTCTTCTATGTTAAGCGTTATTTTTTGGGCAAAAGTCTTTGCCGTAAGCTGCAGGTTAAATAGAAGCATCATTATAAAACATAACTTCATGGCTAATTTTATATTAGATGGAATAAATGGCCATAATGGAGGCCTTAAACTCAAATTCATTATATTTGTGCTGTTAGGTGATTAAAATATTGAATACTTAGCGGTAGCATTATTTAAAGAATAGCCTGACATAGCCGGTGGTGTTAGTGGCACTCCCGGCTTTTCAATGATGTATTCTTATCAAGATTTCTTTTGAAATAAAGTTGTTAGGTTAATTTTTAAGCATAAGTCTCCTTTCTTTACCCGAAGCATCGGGAACGATTTTAAATTTTAGGTTGCTACTAATTTCAAGCATTTCCAGAACACTGGATATGTTAACATCCCTTTCAATCTTGCCAAAGAACCTGTTATCAGGAAGATTAGAAAAGTCGGCCTCTACATTATACCAGCGTTCCAACTGGTGCAGTATGTTTTTTAAGTCAGTGTTCTTAAACAGAAATTGGCCATTTTTCCAGGCAACGGCTTCTTCAGGCTTAACATCTGACACCTTTATAGAATGGTTATTCACCAAAGCCTGTTGATTAGGGCTTAGTAACTTAGATAATTTACTGGATGCTATGTCAATCCGGACACTCCCTTCTAATAAAGTGGTTTTTGTTGTTCCCTCGTCCTGATAAGCATTTACATTAAAATGGGTACCTAAAACGGTGATTTCCTGTCCCTGGCTTTTGACAATGAATGGTTTTTTTGCGTCTTTTGCGATTTCAAAATACCCTTCGCCACTTAGTTCTACATGTCGGTTATCACCGATAAATCTTGTCGGGTATTTTAGCGAAGAGGCTGCATTGAGCCATACACTTGAACCATCTGGTAAAATGACTTTATATTGCCCGCCTTTTGGTGTGGAAATCGTATTGTAAGAAACAGCAGAAGCTGGAATATTTGTTTTCCCTACATGGTACTCGATTAGTCCTTCATCAGTTTTAGAAATACGAATGTCAGATGATTCTGAAATCACTCCAACGTTTGCCTGGTCTAGCACAATGGTACTACCATCACTAAGTTTAAGGGTTGCCTGATTACCACCTGGTGGGATATCCTTAACCAGAGTAACGGGAGTCTCCTTAATGGTTTTGAATGGTATGAAATAGAAGCCTATGGAAACCGCGATCAAGACACTTGCAGCAATGGCATAATGACTAAATGGTCGTTTAGTTTTATGTTGATGGATCTGTTCAAAAAGTTTTCTATCAACATTCTGTAATAGATCTTCAATATCAGAATCTTGTTTCTGTTCATCAACAAACTGGTCGAGTTCCTTTTGAACGAGTTCCCGTAAAGTACTTTCATGGAATTCCATCTCAAAGTACTGAAGCAAAATATCCAACTCAGCATTCGTGCATTGAGAATTAAGATACTTATTAAATAAGATGATGATGTCTTCGTTGGATTTCACAGCTCTTTTTTATACAGCAATACGCTTAAGGCAGAGATATCAACGGCTTGGGTATAAAAAAAACCTTGGATTTATTTTAACTCATTGATAATGAGTTTGATTGTTTTATCTATTCGTTGAATGTAGTTATGGCCAAAGTGATTAATAATTGAATCATTGCATTTGTTGGAAAATGCTGTTTTAAAAAAATATTGGCGCGTGTGATATGATCGTTTATGGTTGTTGTAGAAATATTTAATAATGAGCTGACCTCTTCGTATGACTTGTTTTCTATTTTGCAGAGAATGAAAACCTTTTTTCGTTGTGGCGGGAGTAGCTCAATCACTTTTTGTAGCATTTGTAGCTTTTCTTTTGTCATTAGCTGCTGTTCGGGATTGTCATTAGTATTATGGAAAGTCATTTGGAGTGAACTTTTCATTTTTTCATCACGGGCAACCTGGCGGAAGAAATCCATCACTTGATTTTCTGCTATCCGAAACAAATAGCCACGAATAGAAGAATCAGGATCAATTTTCGCACGATTATTCCAGAGTTTTAAGAAAATATCCTGTAAAGCTTCATCTACTATTTCCCTTGACTTTAAAAGTCGCATTAAGTTTACGGCAAGTCTTCTTTTGTATTCGTTGTAAATTTCAGCAAATGCTTGCTCATCTCCTTTTTGAAGTTTTATCAAAAGCTGCTTCTCAGTAAATGGGTCAAACGGCTTCATCATTTGAGGTAAAGATTTGTTCAGGCATGAGGTTTCTATTTGGTTGTGGTTATGAAACCGTTAAATTATTAAATTTAAGTTTAAGATCAAATGATCTGTTTTTTTACTTAGATTTAATTTATGAGGAACCTCAAAAAGCTTTCTGATATGGAACTGTGTGCATTGCTCGTTAAGAGCGATAATCAAGCTTTTGAAGAAATCTTTAATCGTTATTGGTCGGTCTTATATTCAGCCGCTTATAAACGTTTAAAATCTCATGAAAAGACTGAGGAAATCGTTCAGGATTTATTTACCCTTTTGTGGTCTAAAAGAGAGAATATTCAAATTCATACTTCACTGTCTGGTTATCTTTTGACCACTGTACGCTATTTGGTACTCAATCATTTTCAAAAAGAATCTGTAAGGGAATCTTATAAAAATTCTCTGGATCCTGCACATGCATATGACAACTCTACTGAAGACACTATTCTTTTCAATGATTTAAAAAGAAATCTTGAAAAAGAAGTGAATAATCTCCCGCCGCAATGCCGGTCTGTCTATGAACTTAGCCGTAATCAGCATATTGTTAACCACGAAATTGCAGCATTACTTAGTATCTCCGAAAAAACGGTTGAAGGTCATCTTACAAAGGCTATCAAGCGATTAAAAGTCAGGCTTAAGACACATACTTCCAGTATTATCATTATTGTAATCACATTTTTTTAATTTTTTTCTCTACTGAGTAAGGGTCAGGAGGGAGCAAACTGTCTATATAAGTAAGCATATAAACTGAATATATAGAAAAGCTCCATATGAACGATGATGTTTTGCAAAAGTTAGTTAAGAAGTATTTGAATGATGAATGCAGTCCGCAGGAAATTCAGAGACTCCATGAGTGGTATAATTCTTTTGATGAGGATCAGGATATTATTGATTTTCTAACTCCCGAACAGTTGCAGCAGCTTAGACAGCGTTTAATTTCGCGCATCAGGAAAAATATCTCTGCCGATTTAGAAGCAAGTCAAGCAATAGTTAACAGAAATAGAAGTTCAAATAAAAATACCTATATAATAACCGGAATTGCAGCAACGGTATTGTTGGTAGTGGGATTATTTCTCTTTAGGAGTAGCGATACTATATCCCCGTTGAGATCTATGTCAGCAGAAATAGTTGTCTTTAATACCTCAAAAAGTATTCAAAAAGTGATGCTTGAAGACAGCAGCATTGTATGGTTGAATCCGAACAGCAAAATTGTGTATCCAAGAAAATTTCTGGCAGCCAGTAGGGAACTCCATATGCATGGTGAAGCTTTTTTCGAAGTCACTCCCGATGCTAACAGGCCCTTTATTATTTATAGCGACAATATAGTCACCCGGGTATGGGGGACCAGTTTTCTTGTGAGGTCAGTTGAAGGTGTTCAGGAAGAAGTGTCGGTGGTAACAGGAAAGGTGTCTGTACGTCTTCAGGAACAGGATGATAATGCTCAGATCATGTTAACGCAGGATCAGAAAGCTACCTTTTTTAAGGCTGATAATTTACTAAAGAAAGGAGAAGAGCTTAAAAAATCTCCTGTACGCATTTGGCAAAAGACAACTTTGTCATTTGATAATGTACCACTTAGAGATGTTCTTAAAATACTCAATAAAAAATTCATGATGAATATCAATAGTACAGACGAATCACTCCTTAATTATTCCTTAACAGCAGATTTTACAGATCAGAGCCTGCCAGCAATTTTGGAAATGCTGGAAAAATCCCTGAATCTGAAATATGAAATAAATGATAACCAAATAATTTTAAACAACTAAACTAAAAGAACCAACATGATTAACAAGAAGATTACTTCTAAACCTAAAATCCGTAGTGCTTTGCTTCGGAGTAGAAGGGTAAAATTTACCTGGTCAGTTTTAACTGAATTGTCTCATTTTAACAGAAAAAACTAATGATCTTATGAAAATTAATTTACAAAATAATAATACATGGTCCGGGGTTATGAAGAATACACTAAGACAACTAGTCATAGCGGTTTTATTCACTAGTATATCTTTTGCCAAAGAAATCAAGGCCCAGACTGTATTGGATAGACCGGTAACAATATCGGTTGCTGATGATAGGTTAGAAGTTGCCTTAAGGGTATTGGAACAAAAAGCAGATGTTAAGTTCGTTTACAGCAAGGATGTAATCAAAATAGATCAGAAAGTTTCTCTAACCGTTAGTGGCCAGAAACTGGGTTCTGTGCTCGACAGACTGTTGAATGCAAACGGGATTTCTTACGAGGCATTTGACGATCGCATCGTACTTGGAAAAAGTGCAGCTAAAACTCCCGCTGCATTGGTTAACGTACAACCTGTAATCGAACAAACTCAATTCAAGGTTACGGGAAAAGTAGCAGATAAGGACGGATTGCCACTGATTGGTGTTAGTGTCAAACTAAAGGGCACTAAAGTTGCCGCAAGTACAGATGCAAATGGTAGTTATTCACTTAGCTTACCTGATGGGAATGGTACATTGGTTTTTACCTATATTGGTTATGTAACGCGTGAGGTGCCAGTAAATAATCGGGCTTCTATTAATTTGAGTTTGGAAGAAGATTCCAAATCCTTAGATGATGTTGTTGTTGTGGGGTATGGCACACAAAAGAAAACCAACCTTACTGGATCGGTTGATGTTGTTTCAGGCGAACAATTAGCAAACAGACCTGCTGCAAATGTTGCCGATCTTTTAAAGGGTACGTCACCGAGTCTTAACATTTCAATGAATTCGAGAGGAGGAGAGCCAGGAGCTTTAAGTAAATGGAATATCAGGGGGGGCGGTTCGATTAATGGAAAGGATAGCCCTCTAATTTTAGTTGATGGTGTGGAGGTTGATCTCAATAGCATAGATCCTGAATCTATTGAAAGTGTTTCTGTCTTAAAGGATGCTTCAGCATCAGCAATTTACGGATCAAGAGCTCCTTTTGGTGTGGTCTTGATCACAACAAAAAGAGGCAATAAGGGGGAAAAGGTCAATATTCAATATAACAATAACCTGTCATTTGCATCTCCGGCAAAAAGAATTAGTCAGGAAAACTCTTTGACCTGGGCAACTGCCTATAATCAGGCCAGTGCAAATGCCTTGCTTCCTCCAACATATCCAAATGAACAGATGGAACGCATTAAAGGCTACCTGGCAGGTACGTATACGACTGAATATGATCCTAATAATCCGATTAATACCGTTTTTCTGGGCAGAAGAAATGGTAATGCAAACAATGACTGGGCAAGACTGATGTTTAGGGACTATTCATTTAATCAGAAACATAATGTTAATGTATCTGGGGGAAGTGAGAATATACAATATTATATGGCGGCTGGATATGTTGATAATGAGGGTCTATATAACTATGGTAACGATAGCTATAATAGGTATAACTTTCTGGCTAATGTTGATGCAAAAATTACGAATTGGCTGAAAGTTAATTCTAGCTTTAAATACGCAAAAAGCAAGTCTGACTATCCATTAGGTATAACGACTGTGTTAAGAGAGCATACTTTTGGTGAATTCATCACCTGGTCTCCGATGACGCCTATGTATAATATAAACGGGACCATTCAAAACCCATTGGTCAGAATGATGCAGGACGGGGGAAGAGATAGAACGGAAACCAATGATCTGCTTTTGGCACTTGGAGGAGAGTTTGAACCTGTAAAAGGTTGGAAAACGAATGTGTCATATAATCACAATGTGATAACAAGCAGAGGGGCTGTTAACCCTAAGCCAGTTTTGGTAGAACTTGGGAATGGTAAATTCGGGAATATCGGGAAGCCTGTTACGAGTTATCAGGCGAGTTTTTCACAACCAATATATTCATTATTCAACGTAGTCTCTTCCTACGAAAAAACGATTAATGATCATTACTTTAAAGTGTTGGCTGGATATGAGCAAGACTTAAAGACTTATTATGATCTCAAAGCAACAGGTACAAATCTGATCACAGAGGACGTTCCATCCATAAGTACATCTCTAGGTGATAAAATTGCTGAAGACAATATATATCATTGGTCAACACAAGGTGTTTTTGGCCGTTTAAACTATAACTTCAAAGAGAAATTTTTGTTGGAGTTTAGTGCGCGTTATAATGGTTCTTCCCGATTTGGAGAGGGGTCGAGATGGGGTTTTTTCCCATCGGCATCAGCCGGATATAACATTTCTAAAGAAGATTTCTGGAAACCTATAGCGCCTTATGTAAATATGTTGAAATTAAGAGCATCATATGGATCATTGGGCAATCAAAATAATGACAATAACTATCTTTATTTGTTAAGAGTTACAGGTGTTCCTAATACAAATTGGATCATTGATGGGCAAAGACCTCCGTATATACTTCCACCGGGTCAGCTCATTCCCGGTTTAACATGGGAAACCATTACTACACTGAACTTTGGATTAGATGCGGGATTACTTAATAATCGTTTGGGTTTAAACTTTGACTGGTATGATAGGAAAACAGACGATATGATCGGACCAACGGAATTATTACCTTCTCTTTTAGGAACCGATCCTCCAGGACTAAACAATGCTTCCCTGGGTACCAAAGGTTTTGAATTGTCTGTGAGTTGGAATGATCGTATTTCTGCTGACCTCGCCTATAACGTAAGATTTACATTGGGTGATAACAAGATGAAGATTTTAAAATATAAAAATCCAAAAGGAGGTATCGATACCTGGTATGCAGGTAAAAACAATGGGGAAATCTGGGGCTTTGTAACTGATGGTCTGATTCAAACTCAGGGAGAGGCAGATGCTATGCCTGATCAAACTAAAATTTATCCTACCTGGGGACCAGGCGACATGAAATATAAGGATATTACAGGTGATGATGCTGTTACTGAAGGTTCAAGAACACTAGGTGATCACGGAGATTTAAAAGTCATTGGTAATACTTCTCCAAGGTTTAATTTTGGCTTTAATGGAGGTGTTAGCTGGAAAGCTTTTGATTTCAATATGTTCTGGCAAGGTGTAGCAAAACAAGATTATTATCCCCATGCTAACTCAAGTTTGTTTTACGGTCTGACTGCAGCGTTCGCATCATCTTCAATTCTTAAAGATTCCCCATCACTAGATTACTGGAGGCCTGCTGATGAAACAAATATATTAGGTCCAAATACAGATGCTTATTTTGCAAAGCCTTATTTTAATGCTCAGCAAATGGATAAAAACCGAAAAACTCAAACCAGATATGTACTTAATGGAGCGTACTTGCGATTAAAAAATGTTACGCTGGGTTATACATTGCCTCAGAAATTTGCCAATAAAGTGTTCATGCAAAAGGCCAGGTTTTTTGTTTCTGGAGAAAACCTTTTGACTTTCACCAGCTTACCTAAGACGCTTGATCCTGAAACTGTATTCGCTGGAAATACTGGCAATTCAGTACAGGCAACCTATCCAATTTCTAAATTTCTGATTATGGGTTTTAACTTAACCTTTTAACTAACTATTATGAAATCTTTAAAAATAATTATCAGTTTCATGGTTTTGGGGATAGCCCTAACCGGATGCAAAAAGGATTTTTTAAATTTAAAGCCTTTAGATGAAGTACTCGCCAAGGATTATTTTAAGACTCCTGACGAGCTTAAGACTTATGTAAATCAATTTTACACCAACACCATGTTCCCAATATATGGTAATCATGGGAGTGATTTTGGTACCGATAATGAGATCAGGTCAGCTATTGACCCAAGGCTACAGGGGTCAAGGGTATTGACCATAACAGGAAAAATAGATTTTGTCAATGTAAGAAATGTAAACTACTTTTTTGACCACTACAAAAGAGTAGAAAAAGGTTACACTTTAGATCAGTACAAGCAGTATCTGGGAGAAGCCTATTTCTTCAGGGCGCTAAGTTATTTTTCACTTATGCAAAGTTATGGAGATATACAATTGGTAACTACTGAACTATTTGCTGATTCTCCAGAACTTTATAAAGCCAGAGACCCCCGAAACATTGTTGCTGATCATATTATTGCATCATTGGATTCCGCGGCAAAGTATCTCACTGCAGATAAAACTACAGGTGCATCAAGGGTAAATAAATGGATGGCTTTACTGATGCAGAGTAGGGTTGCATTATATGAGGGCTCATGGGAAAAGTATCATAATGGGGGGGATTTTGCCGTAGCTAATGCGAATCCGAATAAATATTTTGACAAGGCTGTAAAAGCTGCAGAGGAAGTCATGAATTCCAATAAATATGATATTTATTCAACCGGCAATGCAGCAACTGATTATAAGGGGCTATTTTCTCTGCGTGACTACGCTTCTAATATTGAAGTTATGTTTTGGAAGAAGTACGATAATGGATTAACACGAGGAGCTCCTGCATTTGTAAATGATAGAAATTTCAGGATGGAAACTCCTGCAGGAAATACCATTACAAAACAGTTAGCGGATTCTTATTTGTGTACTGATGGAAAACCAATATCAGTTAGTCCGCTTTTTAATGGTTATTCTACAATAAAAACTGAAGGTCAGAATCGTGACCCACGCTTTTTTCAAACCATTGCTTCACCGGATGAGATTTGGAAAATTACTGAGGGTGCACCGATTAAATACTGGAAAGAAGTTTATGACAAGCTAAATTCAGGAGGGGATTATAATGCGCCGACAGGATATCTGGTGTTGAAAGGATACAATCCAAACATGATTTTTCATGTTCAACAGTATGAAGAAACTCCTTCTATTGTTTACAGGTATGCAGAAGTATTACTGAATTATGTAGAGGCTAAAGCAGAATTAGGTACGCTTACTCAAGATGATATTAACAAGACGATTAAAAAGCTTAGAGACCGAGTAGGGATGCCAAATTTGGATATGAATAATATTACACCTGATCCATCATGGGACTTTCCATTGCTTTCACCACTGATCAATGAAATCAGACGCGAACGTAGGGTTGAGCTATCTTTGGAAGGGTTCAGGTTTTTTGACATCCAGCGATGGGCTGCTGCTGACGAGCTGATTTTTGGTAAAAGGCCAAAAGGGCTCTTTGCTGCCCAAATTGCAAACAACACATTGCCGGTTGATGCAAACGGTTTTCTTGATCCGTACAAAAATATCGCCCCTGTTGGTTATGGCTTTGTGCTAAGACGCGATTACTTAAATTCAATCCCACAAAGTGAAAGAGTATTAAATCCTACAGTTCTGACACAAAACCCGGGCTGGGAATAAGTATAAATCTCTAAAGCGATTAAGTAAAGCTCATGTTTTACTTAATCGCTTTATTGCTTTTGCTTCGGTTAACCAACACATAGCAGATGTACAATAATAATATCCATCCTGGAATTAGTTCAACAGATATCTTCAAACCTGTTATCCACATAATCACTAAAATCCCTACTAAAAATACAAGGCATATATAGTTCGATAGTGGATATATAAAAGAGGGGAATTTGGTTTTTATCTGATCTGCATCTTTACTTCTTCTAAATTTCAAATGGGTAATACTGATCATTAGCCAATTGATAATTAGTGAAGATACGACCAATGACATCAAAATCTCCAATGCCTTTTCCGGCATGATCTTGTTAATGATAATACATATCGCAGCAAACAAACTTGATATTAGAATTGCATTTATAGGTGCCGAGTTTTTATTCAGCTTTGATAAAAAAGAAGGTGCATTTCCCTGTTCCGCCAATCCATATAACATTCTACTATTACTATAAACGCAGCTATTGTAAACAGACAATGCTGCGGTTAGTACAATCAGGTTAAGTGCATTAGCAATCACACTGGTAAAGTAAATTGTTTTGCCCAAAAGGGTAAACTGAAAGCCCTTTAAACTTTCAAACACCATTACAAAAGGACTACTATCAGTAGTAATGTTTTTCCAGGGAGATAAAGAAAACAGGATGACAAGCGCACCTACATAAAAAATCAAAATCCGGTAAATCACCTGATTAGTGGCCTTCGGTATTGTTTTCTCTGGCTGATCAGCTTCAGCTGCAGTTATCCCAATCAGTTCTAGTCCGCCAAATGAAAACATGATGAGTGCAATTGCGGCAAACAATCCCTGAAAACCTCCTTTCCCATCGGCGCTAAACCATCCTTTAGCAAAAAAACCTCCATCATTCCATAGATTTTGAATGGTCGCTTGTTCTCCTCCGTGGCCGCTAAAAAGTAAATAAATCCCAAAAATGATCATAGCAATAATGGCCAGAACTTTTATGATGGAGAACCAGAATTCTACCTCACCATATACTTTCACAGAAGTGAGGTTTAAGGCATTTATAACTATAAAGAAGAATAGGCTGGATGACCATAATGGGATCTCAGGCCACCAAAAATGTACATAAATACCAATGGCAGTCAACTCAGACATACTTACCAGGATATATAATACCCAATAGTTCCAACCTGAAGCAAACCCTGCAAAGTGCCCCCAGTATTTATTGGCAAAATGGCTGAAACTACCAGAAACAGGTTCTTCCACTACCATTTCACCTAACTGACGCATAATGAAAAAGGCAATAATACCCGCAAGTGTGTAACCAAGGATTACCGAAGGACCAGCCAATACTGCTGCCGGACCAATACCTAGAAATAACCCCGTCCCTATGGCACCACCAAGGGCAATTA
The DNA here is from genome assembly GCF_040203335.1 of Pedobacter sp. ASV1-7. Taxonomy (NCBI): domain Bacteria; kingdom Pseudomonadati; phylum Bacteroidota; class Sphingobacteriia; order Sphingobacteriales; family Sphingobacteriaceae; genus Pedobacter; species Pedobacter sp. ASV1-7. The sequence goes on from NZ_JBEHBV010000001.1 coordinate 518,024, forward strand.
ATTGAATATGTCTGTTTTGTAAGCCTCTTTTGAGTTTCTGCTCTTCAGGCTTTTCGGTAGTTGATCTCAATTTTTCTGGTATTTGTTAATTGTAACTCGAAATTTTACCAAAAATGAGAACTTATATTGATATTTTACTTTTTCCATTATTTAAACTGTATAAAATATAATTGATGTACTTGGCTTTTTAGCTCTTAGTAAGATTAAATAATGATAATATATCATACAAAAAGGACAAAAAAAGTAAGAGAACAATTCTGGGTAGACTATATATTTGGTATCTCATGAAATGATATTAACCAAATTATAAATTTGCAAGCCTATTGCTGTATTGAAAAATATGCAATATTATAGGGCTAAATTACATTGAATACCTGGTAACCCTAGTGATATGAACATTCAGTCTGACCAGCAATTGTTGCAACAGCTAAAGACGGGTGACACGAAAGCTTATGATGCTATTTTTTTAAAATACTATAAGCTACTTTGTGTTAATGCCTATTTCTATCTGCGTGATGAGCAAGAAGCCAAAGATCTGGTACAAGTATTTTTTTTAGAAATCTGGGAGAAGAATATATACTTACGCTTAAATGGTGACATTAAAGGCTATCTATTTCGTTCGGTGCAAAACAAATGTCTAAACTATATACGACAACAAGAAACTCAATCCAAAAGACAAGATAAGTTTACCGAAGCCCTGCTTAACCATAGTGCTTTGCAAGAAGATACAAGTACTACTGATAGAATATACAATAAATTGGATGGAGCACTTAACGACTTATCTAAACAGAGGAAAGAAGCATTAAAGCTTGTTTACCTTCAGGATAAAAAATATAAGGAAGCTGCAGATATTATGGGCATTAGTATCAACTCTTTGAAAACACATTTGAAAACCGGACTTAAAAGTTTACGGGAAACACTAAATTTATTTTGAAAAACTAACCTGAAACAGCCTTTTTGGTGTATTAAGATTAATGATAACTGATCAAGACTATATTCGTCAATTATATATGGAGAAACTGACTGGCACATTAAGCTCGGAAGATGAGATCCATTTGCAAAAAATACTAAAGGCTGATATAGCTAATCAAACCATTTGGGATGAGTTGGAACGGCAAAGCGCATTTTTAGGTGCTGAAAAATTTATAGAAACTATTCAGCCCGAGTCAGATTTAGAGGTTTTAAAAAATCGGGTACAACAAGCACAAAAAAGGAAAAATAGTTTCAGGATATATGCAGCTGCTGCCAGTATATTAATTGTTGCTGGTTTATCTATTTGGTTTGGCTTAGAAAATTACAATACCAATAAAGAAACGCTCGTTCACAATAAGACAAAAGCAGATGCTAATCAAATACAACTCCAATTAGAAAATGGAGAGTTTGTCACATTAAGTAAAGAAGAGAAAAATCAGCAGATTAACTACGGTGGCATCAAGCTTCGCACCTCTAATAAAGGTCTGGAGGGAATAGAAGGGGAGCAAAATGCTTTGTTTACTACACTTTCTGTGCCCGCCAAACAAGATTATCAGGTTACTTTATCTGATGGTACAAAAGTAAGGCTAAACTCTGTTTCCAAACTTCGTTTCCCAATTCGTTTCAACGGAAAAAGCCGTGAAGTTTATTTAGAAGGGGAGGCTTTCCTGGAAGTAGCAAAAGATAGTTCCCGGCCATTTATTGTACACACGAAACAATCTGATATTAAAGTGCTGGGCACTAAATTTAATGTCAATACTTATGATGGTATTACAACTAAGACATCGCTGGTAGAAGGATCAGTATTGCTTAGTGCAAACCATCAGACCCCTATGAAATTAAAGCCTGGAGAGCAGGGTGTTTATGATTCTTCTTCAGGATTTTCTAAGAATGATTTTGACAAAGAATATGTACTTAGCTGGATAAATGGAATTTATTATTTTCAGAATGCAAGAATTGAAGAACTTTCCGAAGTGATTAATCGTTGGTTTGGCCTTAGCGTTATTGTTGAGAGCCCTAAACTGAGGGAGTTGCGCTTATCAGGAATGTTAGAAAAGACTCAGCTTCCCGGATTTCTAAAAGATCTTGAGACTTCAAGTAACATCCAGTATCATTTAACAGGTAATAAACTTATTCTAAAATAAATTCATTTCTTTATCACCCAATTTCAATCTGCTTGTGTAGTTGTTGTAGTAACCAAATTTAAACAAGCAATGAGAAAAATTTTACTGGCTTTTCTTGCTCTGCATACCAGTTATGCGGAAGGGCAAATTTTTAAACAAGACTTTAATTCTTCCACTAATAGAACTGCATATATTGGTTCCTCAGCTAATTTATTAGACGGTATTAGTAATTTTGGGAATGCCCCATCCACAATCACAAATAATGCTTTGAGGTTCTCTAAAAATGGAGCATCTTCGGCTTTTTTTGTTCGAAGTACAATTATGGCGAGCAGTGCTCCGGATTTTGTGAAAATGCAGTTTAAGCTTAATGTATCTGTTCCTGCTACAGTGAACGATAATCAAAGCTATGATGCCACATTTTACCTGGGTGATGGTACCGATGTTGGTTTTTCAAACCCTAGCCAGGTCACAGCACCTGTAGCCGCAAGTATTCACACAAAATTTAATATCAAACTCTTAGTCTCCTCCTCAGAGGCAAAATTCTCTATCAATAGTAAAGAGTATGTAGGGGCACAAACTGTTACCCTTTATGTCAATAATACTGGTGATACTATTCCAAAAATATATACGACACCAAATGGAAAAAAGGCAATGGTAGCTGATGATAAGTTTGACCTTTGGGTAGGGAATGAGCAGGTAATTAACGAAGGTGCTGCAACAACTGCTGGAACAAGCATTAATAAATTTAAGTTTGTTTATCCTTCTGGTGCTCCGAATGCAATTATAGATTTTGACGATATTGAACTGACCGGTAACGCTGCGGAAGGGCCATCTCAATGGATTAGTGTTGTTAAATACCAGCCACCCGCAAGCAATATATATGTGGGTAGTCCAACTATTCTGAAACTTGCTAATGGGACTCTTTTAGTTGCTCATGATTATTTTGGCCCAAACCGCCCTCGTGATGCTCAAGGAAGATCGAATTATACGAGTGTCTATAAATCAACCGATAATGGAGTTAGCTGGTCGCTTGTATCTAATATCTCGGGGATGTATTGGGCCAATCTTTTTGAACATAAAGGTGCTGTTTATCTGCTGGGTACTAGTGCTGCTATGGGTAGCATCGCTATTCGTAAAACAACAGATGCCGGGCTTACATGGACGCAACCAATTTCTGCATCCACAGGTTTATTATTTAATGAAGGTGCATCAGGCACTGCCCCACGTTATCATGGAGCTCCGACACCTGTACTAAAGTCAGGCGGCAGATTATACCGTGCATTCGAAAACCTGGAAGACAATACATTATCTGGGTATAGAGGATACAGAGCATTTACGATATCTATTGACGAAAATGATGACCTGCTTGATGCAACAAAATGGACTAAGAGCAATGAAATAGCCTTTAATAGTGCCTGGGATCCTGCTGGTTCAGCTAGTACTACAGGATGGGTAGAAGGCAATATGGTAGAAGGACCGGATGGAAAAATATGGGATATACTAAGAGTAAACTCTACACCTTTCTTCGATAGATCAGGGAAAATAGAAATCACAAATAGCGGACAGACAGCAACCTTCTCTCCCAGTAATTTCTTTACTTTTCCCGGTGGTTCCTGCAAATTCGTAATCAGAAAAGATACATCAACGAATATCTATTGGGCAATGCTTAATGACAATACCAACGGAGTCGAATCCAATCAACGTAACGTAATGGCATTATATGCTTCTGCGGATCTTAATACCTGGCATCTGGCTAAAACCTTGATTGAGGATGATCAAAATCTTAGTGCGACAAAATCAATTGAACTGACAGGCTTTCAATATCCTGACTGGCAATTCGACGGTAACAATATCATCTATCTTTCCAGAACAGCTTATGGCGATGGCGTACCAAGAAGCCATGATTCAAACTTCATTACTTTTGGTCGGCTCGAGAATTATGCAGATTATACACCCGCAACTTTGTTGTCAGCTATTAAGGCAAATGAAAGCCCTTCAATAGGTAATAAAACTTTAAACAAGAAAAAGTTAACGGCTTACCGAAATGCAGAGAATGGTAATGCAGAAGTAGTCTTCTTTTGGGATCGGTCTAATGTTCCGGAAGGAGAACTCATAATTCGTGATATTTACGGAAAGATCATTAGCAAGCAAAAAGTTCTACTTAATAAAGGATACAATAGATACTCCATACCGCTGCAAAATAAAACCAGTCTACATGTCAGTTATCTCAGGATTGGTAAAGAACAATTCACTTTTAAATTTTAAAATACTCACCCTAATTGACACTCAATGGGTATTAATATTAAATCAAATAATCCAGTTTCCGATGGGAAAAATGAAACTTATTAGCACGAGCCCAATGGGCCACGTCTTCAAATTGGCTCTTGTTTACTCTTATCTAGCATGCTTTATTAGTGCAGGAGCTTTTGGGCAAGATAAAGGAGATGACGTAAAATTAAGTGTAAAGGGAGCAAATATCACCTTAGCCCAAGCCTTTCTACAAATTAAAAAGCAAACAGGCCTTACTGTGTTTTACAACAATCAACTTTTAAATGATAAAGAAAAAGTAAGTATTGACTTGAAAAATACCAGTTTGGGTATAGTCTTAAATACCTTGTTGAAAGGTAAAAATATTGGATATGAAATTCGCAGAGATAAAGTGATCGTACTCAATAATAAACCCGCTCCAGCTATTCCAGCAAATAAACAAGAAAACACTTACCTGCTTAAAGGGAAAGTGGCCGACTCAGAGACTAATGAAACTCTTATAGGCGTTTCGATAGTCGTTAAAGGTGAAAGGAATCGAATGGCGGTAACTGATAGAAATGGTAATTTTTCTATCCGCGTGTCAAAATCTGATGTTTTAACTTTTATGTATGTCGGCTATAGTCCCATCGATGTACCTGTGGCAAATATTAATAATGATCCGATCAAGCTTAAACCTAGCACTAGTGCCTTAGATGAAGTGGTGATCATTGGATATGGAGAGGTTAAAAGAAGTGACTTAACGGGGTCTGTTGCAGAGGTGAAAGTGAAGGATATACAAAAGGCACCTGTTGCTACTTTTGATCAGGCTCTTGCAGGTCGGGTTGCCGGTGTACAGGTGACTAGTAATGAAGGGCAGCCAGGAAGTCCTTCTAACATTGTAATTAGAGGAGGCAACTCCCTTACCCAAAGTAATTCTCCTTTGTATGTAATTGATGGCTTTCCCATGGAGGATCCTGGTTTGGCATCAATAAATGCACAGGATATTAAATCAATTAATATCTTAAAGGATGCTTCTGCAACAGCAATATATGGCTCACGTGGAGCAAATGGAGTGGTGGTTATTGAAACAAAGGATGGTAAAGTTGGTAAGACTACCTTTTCCTATGATGCGAATTTTGGAATACAAAAGGTAACGGAAAAGATGGATCTGATGAGCCCTTATGAGTTTGTAAAATATCAGGCAGAGTTTGATCCGGTTTATGCAGAAAAGGCTTTTTTAAAGGATGGTATAACTTCTGAATATTATAAAGATGTTAAGGGCATAGATTGGCAGGATAAATTATTCAGGGATGGGTTAGTACAAAACCATAGTCTGGCCATAAATGGTGGTAATACTTCAACGAAATTTTCTATTTCCGGCAATATTACTGAACATCAAGGGGCAATTATTAATTCAGGATTTAATCGTTATCAAGGCAGGGCTTATTTCAATCATAATGCAAATAAAAAGCTAAGTTTTAACCTTCAGGTTAATTATGCCAAGGATAAAAGCTATGGTGATTTAGCATCTACCAATACTTCAGGAACTCAACCTTATGCTAGTTTTTTGTTGTATAGGGTTTGGGGATATCGTCCATTAAATGCGTATGGAAGTACAGTGAATCTTGAAAATGAATTTTTAGATGAAGATGGAAATGACGCCCGTTTCAATCCCATTATCGATTACAGCAATTCTGTAAACGATAGAAGTAACGAGAATTTTAATTTTAATGGCAACGCTTGGTATAAAATTTTACCTAATCTTACCCTCAAAGTTAAGGGGGGACTCAATTCCAGAACATTAGAAGAAAGTAGTTTTTACAATGCTTTAACATCAAGGGGTAGCTCGCTATCTACTGCAAATACCAAAGGAGTTAACGGTGGTATTCGCTTTACAAATTATAAAACCTGGGTTAATGAAAATACACTTACCTATAGACCTAAACTAAAAAAAGGTCAGTCTTTAACAGGTTTAATTGGCTGGACTATACAAGGTGATATCTTTAAAAGATTTGGATTGTCTGGAGAGTATGTTCCAAATGAACTGTTGGGTCTTTATGGTATCGACGAAGGAACTCCCGGAGCCAATACAGCTACAATCTCAGAAAATTATTTAATGTCTTATCTGGGACGTGTAGATTATTCATTAAATGATAAATATTTACTTACAGCATCACTTAGATCTGATGGATCAAGCAAGTTCGCCAAAGAGAACAGATGGAGTTATTTCCCTTCTGCAGCATTTGCATGGAAGTTAAAAAATGAGGCATTTATGAATAGCTTGAATTTCATTAGCGACGCTAAATTAAGAACAAGCTATGGTCTCACGGGTAACAATAGGATCGGTAATTATGCGATTTTCTCTGAAATGGGCTTACCATATACTGCTTATTATTCTTTTGGGAATTCGGTTAGTCAAGGTATCCAACTAAACACTTTTGGGAATAAGAATTTAAAATGGGAAACAACAGAACAAATTGATCTGGGTTTAGATTTAGCATTATTCAAAAATAGAGTTAACCTTACCGTTGACTGGTATAAAAAAACGACCAGAGATTTATTGCTTAGAGCTAATGTTCCTTATAGTAGCGGTTATTCTAACATTTTCAAAAATATAGGAAAGGTAAGTAATCAAGGCTTCGAATTTAGTCTTTCAACTATAAACATAAATGGTAAATCTTTTAAATGGGAATCTGATTTCAATATCAGCTTTAATAAAAATAAGATCCTTGCATTAGCAGAAGATGAGACAAGGTTACTGAATACCGTAAGTTGGGGCAATCATGGTCAAACCAATCTTTTCATTGCCCAGTTAGGTGGTCCAATCGCACAATTCTATGGATTAATGTTTGATGGATTATATCAGATTGATGATTTTACATGGCAGAATAATAGTGATCCTTCTATACAACACAGTGCCAGAACATATACCTTAAAAAAGGGGATTCCTACCAACGGCAGTTCAGTTATCAATCCTGGTGATATTAAGTATGTAGATGTTAATGGTGACGGTGTGGTAAATCTACAGGATAATGTAATTATTGGCCGGGGTTTACCCATTCATACCGGAGGCTTTAATAATAACTTTTCTTACAAATCATTTAGTCTGAATGTTTTCTTCCAATGGTCGTACGGTAATGATGTGATGAATGCAAACCGCATTTATCTGGAAGGAAATGATGCTAGCAGGTCTGCTCTAAACCAATTTGCAACTTATGCAAACCGTTGGACTTTCGAGAATCAGAATAGTAATATTCCGAGGGCAAAAGGACAGGGGCCAAGTGGCTACTATAGTTCCAGAACACTTGAAGATGGTTCTTATTTACGTCTTAAAACAGTAGCGCTATCTTATTCGCTTCCATCTACACTTACTAAAAAGCTTAAAGTAGAAGATGTAAGCATATATGCCTCTGCTCAAAATCTATTTACCTGGACAAATTACTCAGGAATGGATCCGGAAGTTTCTACACGTAATAGTGCATTAACTCCGGGATTGGATTACTCATCCTATCCACGTATGAAAATATTCACACTAGGATTTAAAACATCTTTTTAATTTGAAAAGCAATGAAATACATTAAGATCTTAACAGCAATAATTACGATAAGCTTAAGCTCATGCAGTGGCTTTTTAGATGTAGAACCTAAAGACTCACTAGCCCCGGAGCAATATTATAATACAGAAGCTGAGTTACAAACGGCTTTAACAGGAGTGTATTCTACCTTTATTAAAGGAGGAACATTCTTGAATAATTTGGGACGCATGGGGCTAGACGCAGATGAGGTCTATAATTACAGGGACCAAAATGATGTAGCCGACTATGCGACCTCTCCAAACGACACTAAAATTTTAAATTTTTGGAGAGACTATTATGCGGGAATAGAAAGGGCAAATAAACTGCTCGCTAATATAGATAAAGCGACAAGTGTACCCCAGAACAAGAGAGATATTATTAAAGGTGAAACCCTATTTCTCAGAGCTTATTTTTATTTTCAACTAGTATCAAATTTTGGAGGAGTCCCATTAATACTAAAGTCTATAAAAAATTCTGATATCGAAGGTTTACAAGTTCCTAGAACTGATGCGAAAATTGTATATCAACAGATTGTAACAGATATGACTACCTCGTCGGAACTGGTACAGGATATTACTGCTATAGGCAATGGAGGTAGAGTAAACAAATCGGCAGTTTATGGCATGTTGGCCAGGGTATGTTTGTATATGGCCGGTAATCCTTTAAATGATAAAACGCAATATCAGGAAGCCAGAAAATGGGCAAAGAAAGTAATGGGAGTTTCAGTTCATACACTTAATCCTAGTTATCAGCAAGTATTTGTAAATTATGCTACAGATAAATATGACATAGGAGAAAGTATTTTCGAATTGGAGTTTTTTGGTAATGGAATAGGTATTTATGCCAATCTAGGAGGTTTTGTTGGGTCTGTAAATGGCATACAAAACAGTAACGATACCGATATAGGGCAAGCTTTTGCTTATTTGCAGACTACTGCATATGTCAATAAAGCTTTCGAAACAGGGGATTTAAGAAGAGATTGGGCTATATCACCATTTACTTATAGTTCTGGTAATCCTGCTACACCGACTAATGTTGCAGCGGGATATCATTTTAATAAATTTATTGGAAAGTTTAGACGAGAGTCTGAAATTCTTAAACCAAAACATGCCAGTCGTACTCCACAAAATTATCCAATAATTCGCTTTTCGGATGTATTGCTGATGTTTGCTGAAGCGGAGAATGAAATTAATGATGGACCAACTCAGGATGCTTATGATGCAATAAATAGGGTAAGAAGGAGAGGATACGGGGGCAATCAATTTACACCAAATACTATATGTGATTTAACCGGACTTGATCATGGAACCTTTTTAGGGCAGATTCAATTAGAAAGAACCCGGGAATTAGCTTTTGAGAACATGAGAAAAGCCGATTTGGTAAGATGGGGAATACTCACAAAAAAAATGAAAGAGAGTTTGGCAGATTCAAAGGTAACACCGGCATATTCCAGCATTGTAAGGGCTCAGGCATATTTTACTAATGCATCAGACAGAGATATACTTTGGCCAATTCCGAGTTATGAAATTGGCGTTAATCCAAAATTAATCCAAAACCCAGGATATTAAAAGCAATCGAAATGAAGAAAGCAATATTATGTACTATGTTGATTGTATCGGCATTTGCATGTAAGAAATTGGATGACGTGAAGTCGCCTGAATTTAATGTAACAACAGAGAAAACAACTTATAAAGTAAATGAACAGGTAGATTTTAACTTTACAGGAGATGTAGACATCATCTCGATATTTAGCGGAACCATAGGTAATGATTATGATTACACCGATGGGAGAATCATGACTTCAAAATTTTTGATCAACTTTGATACGCATACGCTAGATGGCACACAAACGAATCAAATTGCGATTCTAATGTCTAAGGATTTCAATAAAGATTATTCGATGAATGGTGTAAACCAGGCTAACTGGATTGATGTTTCCAGTAAGTTCAGGTTGGCAACCCCTGCCGATAATAGAGCCTGGGTGAATAGTGGTTTTGGTGATATATCTGAATACCTGGATCTTCAAAATCCAGAAACCATTTATCTCGCTGTTAAACATACCGTTAGAAACCAGAATCTGTATGGTACAGGTAATTTAAATAGGGTACGCAACTTTAAACTATTGGCTTCAAATGATCTTGGTGAAACATCTGTTTTTACGCATACTATTGCTAATTGGAATTTATTTTCAACGCCGAATAAAATGCCGAATAGGGCATCATTAGAAGCCAGCCAAATGACACTAAGACAGAGTACCGGAACAGCTTATGCGGCAGAAAATACAGAGGATTGGGTAGTAAGTGTGCCAATTAACATTACCCCAAGTATTGATATGGGGCCAGACCTGGCAATTGGGGTTAAAAACCTTGCGGAAAAGATGCCAAAATCTTATGCTAAAACTTTTACTAAAGCAGGGACTTACAACGTGGTTTTTAAGGCAATCAATCAAAATATAGAAGGTAGAAAAGAAATCATTAAACAAATAAAGATAATCATTGAAGACTAATCAAATTAAACCATTTATTGCTCTGTTAATCTGCCTTTTTTACGGGGAGATAACAGTAGCACAAAATAAGGTTCCGGGAACAATTGTGGCCTATAAAAATGCTGTGGGTAAATCGTATATAGGTTCTCCTGGTTTATGCATATTACCTGATGGCAGTTATCTGGCTAGTCATGATTTTTTTGGAAAGCAAACCGGAGAAAATCAATCTGTCATTTATCGTTCTGATGATAAAGGAAAGACCTGGAAAGATATCGCACATTTAGATCAGTTTTGGTCAGAGCTTTTTGTACATCAGGGAGCTGTCTATTTTATTGGTCCTGTAAAAGCCAATGGCAATCTTGTAATCAGGAAATCTACAGATGGTGGTTTTACCTGGACCAGTCCTACAGATGAGAACAATGGCTTAATCTTAAAGGGTAAATATCATGCCGCACCAACACCTATTGTTGCTCATAATGATCGTTTGTGGCGATCGATAGAAGATTCAAGCTCGCCAAAGAAATGGCCGGGTACTTATAAAGCCCTAACCATATCTATCAAAAAGAATGATGATCTGCTACAATCAAAAAACTGGACAAAAAGCAACCTCTTAGAACAGGATAGTACTTATCTTAATGGTCAGTTTATGGGCTGGTTGGAAGGCAATGCAGTGGTGTCACCCAAAGGGGAACTTTTAAATATTTTAAGAGTTCATACTTTGGATCAACATAAGGAATATGCTGCAGTTACTAAAGTTAGTGCTGATGGTAATGTAGCCTCTTTCGACCCTGAAAATGGATTTATAGATTTTCCGGGAGGGAGTAAGAAGTTTACAATCCGCTATGATAAAAAGTCAAAAAAGTACTGGGCTTTAACTAACTATGTTCCTGAGAAATACAGAGGGATCAAACAGTTGGATCGAATTCGTAATACATTGGCATTGTGTTCTTCTACTGATCTTAAAAATTGGAACGTCAATAACCTCATTATTCAAAATGAAGATTATAATCATCATGGTTTTCAGTATGCTAATTGGTTGATTGAAGGTAATGATATTATAGCCTTGTCAAGAACTGCATTTGATGATGGGCATGGAGGTGCTAACGATTATCACAACAGCAATTATTTAACTTTTCATCGCATTAAGAATTTTAGAAAAATAGCAAAGGAAAAATAGATATTGCCTTAGGATTATCTTTAGTTTATTTACCTTGTATTTGAATGCAAGAAATTAACCGTAAATGCTAAAAATAAGTTGTTTCCTCTCCGTCTTCTTTTTTTGTACTATCTGTTTTGGTGCCCCTGATTTAGAGTTTGAAGGACTTAATAAACAGGATTCAATAATAGAGAAAATAAGCGTTTTAACTAAAACAGCTAAAAAGCTAAATAGGGATGCTACAAATCAGGCCATCGCTTATGCCTATAAAGCATACCTGATGGCCTATGAAAATAAACTTAAAACACAACAGGCGGAAGCTCTGGTTGTTTTGGCTGAAGGGTATTTATACAATGATATTTATGAGCTCGCTCTTGAGTATGGTTTCAATGCATTAGAAATCTATAAAGGAAAAGGTACAATAGAACAGATCGGAGCAACTTATACTGTTCTTGGTTGGACGTATTACGATGTAGGAAATGCTGAGCTTTCTTTAAAATACCATACCATGGCTTATAATTTATACAAAAAGGCCGGGTATGAAGAGAAAGCATCTGTTTCTTTAAATGGAATAGGGTTAACCTATCAGCTGATGAATGAGTTTAAGAAAGCTGCTGAATATTTTAACCAGGTTCTGGCTCTTGCAAAAAAATACAATAAAGAAGCATTGATTAGTGCTGCTTATAACAATCTTGGAATTAGCAGTAACAATGCTAGTGATTATAAGCAGGCTATTCAATATTTTCAGCTGGCACTGAAGCATTCAACAAAGGAGCTACTTTCACTCGCAGAAATACAAAATCAAATGGCTTACTCCCTTCTAAGACTTGGCCGTTATCAGGATGCCGAAGCCTCCCTTAATAAGGCATTTGTATATATCGAAAGGTCAACTTCCAATTCTAAAAAGGAAAATTTATTAGACTATTATAAAATATTCTCCCAACTATATCAGGTTAGGGGTGATTATAAACATGCTTATGAATATATTCAGAAATACAACAGCGTAAGGGAAGATCTTTTATCCCAAAATAAGATCAATGCATTACTGACGCTTACCATGAAGCGGGAAACCCAGGAGAAGGAACAACAAATAAAAGAATTAAACCTGGAAAAGAGTTTAAAATCATATCAGCGTAATACTTTAGGCATCATTGTAGTCTTGTTGGTTATCATAGGTTTCCTTCTCTATAATAAACTCCGCAGCAGACAAAGGAAGAATGCTGAGTTGGCAGAAATGAAACAGCAGTTGTTGAGCAATAAACTGGAGTTTAATCATGGCGAATTAAAAAATTACTCCATGTATATGACGCATAAGAATGAAGTCATCAGTAATTTTATAGAAGAACTAATTGTACTTGAAAAAAGCGGTGGAGAAGATCTTATACCACGTTTACATAAACTGGTCAATAAATTTCGATACGACATGAACAGTGAAAAATATATTGAGGATTTCAATTTACAGATCGAAACCAAGTATCAGGATTTCTTCTATAACCTTCAGCAAAAGTTCCCAAAGCTTACCCAAAATGAGAGACGATTATGTGCGCAGATCAGACTTAACTTATCTATAAAAGAAATCGCCTCATTAAATAATATTTCTGATAAGTCTGTAGAGATGGCCCGTTATCGATTAAGAAAGCATTTTGAGTTGTCGACTAATGACAGCCTCAATGATTTTCTAAAAGCCTTTTAAGTAATGATGAGGCTGTTTGTAGAGGTGGTGTAGGGGTAAATTTCATCTGATGTAGGGGTAGCTGAAATAGTTTTTATCATAGGTTAATATTAGGTTTGAGTAACCAACCAGATCGCCAGGTCTGAAATTAATCAACTTTAAACCAAATATTATGATTAAAAATTTACGATGGCCAATTCACTTTCTTTTTGGACTGCTTCTTTTGTTCATTACAAGCGAAACCCTGGCTCAGAATAATCAGGTCAAAGGGCAGGTATTAAATGAGATAGATCAGCCAATGGCCGGCATCAATATTAAAGTAAAAGGAGGTATAACCTCTACAGTGTCTGATGCCTCAGGACATTTTGTAATAAAAGCTTCAGCAAATGATGTTCTTGTTTTTTCAGCCATTGGTTTTAAAACTCAGGAGATAATTGTTAGCCCGGGTAAAGACATTAAGGTAAACTTATTGATGGATATGCAGGGGCTGGAAGAAGTGGTTGTTATTGGTTATGGCACTCAGAAGAGGAGCAATTTAACCAGTGCTGTAACCTCGGTGAGTGGCGAGAAACTAAATGAAGTTGCATCAAGCAATCCTGTTAATGCATTGCAGGGAAGAGTTGCAGGACTATCAGTGAGTAGTCCTGGCGGAAATCCAGGTCAGTCATCGGACGTACGATTAAGAGGTATAGGAACATTTGGTTCTCATCAGCCTTTGTATATCATTGATGGTGTGCCAGGTGATCCATATTATCTGAGTAGCAATGATGTGGCTTCTGTAGAAGTCCTGAAAGATGGTGCTGCTGCATCTATCTATGGATCAAATAGCGCCAATGGTGTCATTCTGATCACCACTAAAAGGGGAGCAAAGGGAGCGCCTGTAATCGACTTCTCTGCCGCTTACAGTTCTGTTACGCCTACTGGTAAGTACAATTTCTTAGATGCCGATGGGTACAAAAAGCTCCATAACATGATGTATACAAATGCTGATGTGGATCCAGCTACTTTTCCTGAATATATTACAAAAAGCAGTACTGTCAATACCAATTGGCAGGATCTGATCAATAGGAAAGGCATTTCACAGAACTATAATATAGGATTAAGTGGTGGTGGAGATTATCTGACATATGCATTAACCGGCGACCTCACCGACGATAAAGGCACTTTTATTGGTTCCAACTTTAATAAAAAATCAATAAAGTCAAGAAACGATTTCACTAAAGGGATCCTTAAAGTAAGTAGTAATATCGTCTACACAGAAACAATTACTGAAGCAGCTAAATTTAATCTGAAAGATAGTTACTTTCAATCGCCACTATTACCGGTTTTTGATGCCAGTGAAAAATATGGGTATGCATTAACAATAGATGGTTTGCCTAAATTTCAAAATCCTATAGGAACAGACCATTTCATGGATGCAGATTCCAGAACAAGGTACTTGTCCGGAAATATCAGCATTAACCTTAAACTTTATAAAGGATTAAGCTATACAAGTAACTTAAGCTATATCAATGCTCAAACAGATGATTATCAGCATAATCCTCCGTTTAGGTCTAATGCAAATGATCCTCTGATAGCGTATCCTTACGTATATAACCGCAGCTCTAATTACAAAGAGCGCTTAATGGAACATTTATTAAACTATGATCTGAATATTGATAAACATAGCATTAAACTACTTGCAGGCTATACTGCACAAGAAAAAACCAATCGGTTTTTAAGTGCATCTGTAGATGGGAAGACGATTATCAGGACGGTTGTAAACGGTAAGCTAGTTGAGACAGAAGTGCCAGGAGGTTTTGCCAATCCAGATTTCAACACCATTAGAGCTGGTTTAGGGGGTACTTTCAATGCAGATGGCTCAAATAATAAATATGTACGTTTGTCTACATTGGCCAGGTTAAATTATGCTTATGATGACAAATACTTATTACAGGTTTCAGTTCGTCGCGACGGTTCCTCAGTATTTGGTGAAGATAGAAGATATGGGGTCTTTCCTTCTGTATCTGTTGGCTGGAACATACACAGGGAAAACTTCTTAAAAGACGTAAACTGGCTTAGTAACCTGAAAATCAGAGCAAGTTATGGAGAGCTGGGTAATGAAGGTGCTTTAGGTTATTATGACCACCAGGCATTGATAAAAACTGTTAATAACTGGAGTGGTGGCTATGTACAGGGGACAGGGGCTACTCCATGGCCGGGTTCAGCTAGTTACACATTGTTAAACCGGGATTTGCAGTGGGAAACCATAAAGTCTAAAAACCTTGGTCTTGACTTCGGATTGTTCGGAGGCTCAGTATCGGGAGCTTTAAATTATTTTGAGAATATTACCGATGGTCTTTTGATTACTAAGGAGGTTCCACCTTCAGCAGGTTTAGAAGATCCTATTCTGAACGTAGGAAAGATTTCAAATAAAGGTCTGGAACTTGAAGCAAACTATAAATTTAACCGCAATGACTGGCGTTTCGATTTAGGTGGTGCTTTTAGCCTGTTAAAAAACAAGGTCGTTAGTCTGGCCAATCCGAATCAGGTGCTTTTTGGTACGGGGTTAAGATTTGGAACCGATCATATTCCTACCCAAACTATGGTTGGGAAAGAGATTGGTGCATTTTACTTGTATGAAGCTGATGGATTGTTCCAGACAGATGCCGAAGCTGCTAATTATAAAAATGCAGCAGGAGATGCATTGCAACCAGAAGCTCGTGCAGGTGATGTGCGTTTCAGAGATGCAAATGGAGATGGTGTAATAGATGAAGATGACAAAACATATCAGGGATCTGGTTTTGCTAAATATGAATACAGCTTAAATATGGGGGTTTCATTTAAGAACTTTGATTTGTCTCTTTTCTGGCAAGGTGTGGGGGGAAATAAACTTTATAACGGAAATCGCTTTGAACTGGAAGGAATGGATGCCGGAAGAAACTTTTTAACCAGTACGTTATCAGCATGGACTCCACAAAATACCGGGACCGATATGCCACGTGCGGTGCTCGGAGATCCCAACAGAAATGCACGAGAGTCCACAAGGTTTCTGGAAAGTGGAGCTTATTTAAGATTAAAACTTGTTCAGCTAGGTTATACCATCCCTCAGGATGTATTAAAGAAAATCAAGGTTTCAAAGTTGAGGGTTTATCTAAGCGGACAAAACCTGCTTACCCTTACTAAGTACTCAGGACTTGATCCTGAAGTTGGAACCTTTAGTGCTCTGGATACAGGGGTAGACCGGATGTTGTACCCGCAAAATAAGCGAGTACTGGCGGGTGTTCAATTGACATTTTAATCCAACAATTTTCTAAAGATGAAAGCAAATAAACTATATATAGGAATATACATCGTATTGCTTGCAGTTGCAGGATGTAAGAAAAGTGAACTGGACCAGCAGGTTCCGGATCAGTTAACTGTAGATAATTTCTGGACTAATAAAGATCGCGCCCTTTCCGGATTGGCCGCAGCCTATTCACAACTGGAAGGTTTTGTTGGCTGGGATAATTATGTTGAAGCTCGTTCTGTACGAGAATTTTACCGGGAAGATTATGTTGTCCCGGGGGCAGATGCTTTTAATTACCCATGGTGGACAGAGCATTATAATTTTGATTTTACATCAGGGAATTATGCAATTGACCTACTATGGAGAGAGAATTATAAAGGCATCAACTTCTCAAATCAAGTAATTGAGAATGTTGGTAAAATGGACAATGCTGTGATTGATGACGTTAGTAAAAAGCAAATCATTGCAGAGGCTAAATTTTTAAGAGCTTATTATCATTTTAAATTGCTCAATAACTTTAATCAGGTTATCATCAGGGATAAAGTTCCTACATCTGATGCAGATCTTGCTAAACCATTTTCATCACGTGCAGATGTCTATGAATTTATATTAAAAGACCTGAAAGAGGCTGAGCCTGATCTTCCGTTACGTTCTGAACGAGCAGGAGCAGAGCTTGGCCGCGTTACCAAAGGCGCTGCTCAGGGTTATTTAGGTAAGGTATACCTTTACCGTGCAGGTGATGATAAAACCGGTGCTGCTGCTTATTATACTGAAGCGGGGAACTGGTTAAATAAAGTAATCATTTCAAAAGAATACAAGTTAGATCCTGATTTTGGAAATATGTTTAACGGAGTTACCCGAAATAGTATTGAATCGGTGTTTGAACTCCAGCAAACAGCTGATGCAACCAGTGGTGCCGTTTACCGTTCATACCTGAGCGATTGGGTTGCGGCATCTGAGCTTGGTGGGTATGGTGAAATTTATGGTACACCTCGTTTGCTTACAGAATTGCTTAAAGAAGGTAAAATCGCAAATGGAACTTATGATAAGAGAGTTTACCAGAGCATTTATTTTAACGATCCTTATTTTAACGATGCCGCAAGTCCTCAGGTTTATGGAAGTACTTACAACGCTGTATTTGGTGCAGCTGCACAGACCATTGCATTCAGAAAATGGATTCCGGCAACCCCCGATCGCATTGGTACTTCAAACGCCATAAACTTTCCTTTAATGCGCTATGCTGATGTATTGTTAATGTATGCAGAAGTATTGAACGAACAGGGAAGTAGCAATGCCATGACACACGTTAATGAAGTTCGTAACAGAGCAGATTTGCCAGATGGAGTGGGCGGAAATAAACAGGCCGTATTTGATCAGATTGTTCATGAAAGAGTGATGGAATTTACACTTGAAGGAAGCCGGTTTTATGACTTAAGACGTTGGGGTATGCTTGGACAAGCAATGCAGACCGCAGGTCGTAGGTTTACTCTTGATAAAGCTTTTTATCCAACGCCACTTAAGGAAGTGAATAACAATTCACAAGTACATTAATTATTCTCGTAACCAGAGTTGTATCATTAATTCAGTTTTATACTGAGTTTCTGATACAACCTCTATTATCATTTGCTGATGAATTTTTATCAAAATTTCCGAACCCTTATCTGTTGTTTTTTATTTGCTCCTCAGTTTTTAATGGCGCAACAAAATGATTGGGAAAATCCATACAAGCCCTCTTTTAATACTGCTCCGGCACATGCTTACTTTATTCCAAAGGAAGCTTCTAAAATGTCTCTGGATGGGATCTGGAGGTTCAAAATTGTACAGAATCCTTCATTAAGACCATTAGATTTTTTTAAAAATACTGCGCAAACGAAGGACTGGACACAAATAAAAGTACCTGCAAACTGGCAAACGGAAGGTTTTGATAAATATATTTTTACCGATGTAGAATATCCAATTCCGGTTAATCCACCATTTGTTCCTAAAGACTACAATCCGGTGGGTTCTTATCAGCGGGATTTTATATTGGATACTTCATGGAAGGGTAAACAGGTAATTATACATCTTGGTGCTGTTAACTCTTTTTTTTATCTATGGATTAACGGACAATTCATGGGTTTTAGTAAAGATAGCAAAACGCCAACGGAGTTCGATATCACAAAAGCCTTAAAAGTGGGGCAGAATAATGTATCTATCCAGGTATTTCGCTTTAGCGATGCAACATATCTTGAAGGTCAGGATATGTGGAAATTGAGCGGAATAGAGCGGAGTGTTTACCTCATTGCAAGGCCGGTTTTTCATCTTGCAGATTTTAAAGTACAAGGTAGTCTGAATGCCGACTTTAAAAATGGTCTGTTCGAACTGAATACCGTATTCAATAAAATTCCAAAGAACAAAGCCGATAGAGGAAAGTTAAAAGTTCAACTTACCGACAATTCCGGAAGGGTTGTCTTTCAATCTGATCAGCAGATAAAAACGGAACAGAGGCTTAATTTTAAAGCAGAAATTCCGGAGATAAAAGTATGGAATGCTGAACATCCCAATCTTTATCAATTGATCATTACCCATCTGGATCAGAAGAATAATACAATCGAGACTATTGTTCACCCTATGGGATTCAGGAAAGTCGAGGTTAAAGGCGGACTGTTTCTGGTTAATGGTGTTCCCATTAAAATAAAGGGTGTAAACCGGCATGAACATAACATGATAACAGGAAAAGTAATAACTGAGGCTGATATGTTACAAGACATCCGCCTCATGAAGGAGTTGAATATCAATGCAGTTCGTACCAGTCATTATCCCAATTCTGAGCGTTGGTATTCCTTGTGTGATCAGTATGGTTTATATGTGGTAGACGAAGCAAATATTGAATGTGATGGAATGAGTTTTACACCACAAAAAACCTTGTCAGATAAGCCTGAATGGAAAAATGCATACCTGGATAGGGTACAGCGAATGTATGAAAGAGATAAAAACTTTACTAGTATTATTACCTGGTCTACCGGCAATGAAAGTGGCTTTGGCGACAACCTGAAAGACTGTTATACCTGGCTAAAAACACAGGATAACAGCAGACCCGTTCAATATGAGGCGGCAAAGGATGAGCGGTATTCAGATATTTTCTGTCCCATGTATAAATCCATCAGCGTAATGGAAAATTATGTAAAAACGTGGCGTAACCGACCACTTATTCAATGCGAATATGCACACATGATGGGTAATAGTGGTGGTAACCTGAAAGACGATTGGGATCTGATCTATAAATACCCCCAGTTACAGGGTGGCTTTATCTGGGATTTTTCTGATCAGACTTTTGCAATAAAGGATAAAAAGGGGAACAAAATCTGGGGGTTTGGCAGGGATATGGGAATTGTTGGGCTGACCAGTGATACCAGTTTTTGCGCAGATGGACTGTTAGCTGCCGACCGTAGTTTTCATCCCCAGGCATATGAATTGCAAAAGGTATATCAAAATGTGGCTTTTGAAGCAGTTGACCTGGATAAATACCTGTTTAATATTAAGAACAGATTTGATTTTACCGATCTGTCTGATTATAAGTTATATTGGACTATAAAGGGAAATGCTGAAATTGTTGCACAGGGGGAAGTTAGTAAGTTAGCAGTGTTACCCGGAAAAGAAAAGAAAGTAAGGTTACAGGTTTCCTCTTTTAAATCTGAAGTGGAGGTGGAATACTTTATCAATCTGGAATTCCGCAGTAGAAAGGCAACCCAGCTTTTACCCGCAGGTTTTGTGATTGCTAAAGAACAGTTTAAACTGTCTGCACCGAAAATACTAGAAAAGAAGAAAGAGATTGCCTATGTCAAACCAACACTAAAAAAGACCGGGCAGGAGCTTCAGTTTAAGGGTGAAAACTTTGCAGTTGGTTTTAATGTGCAGACCGGATTGATGAATAGCTACCAGGTTGAAGGAAAAGAGATTGTGCAAAAAGCTTTGGAGCCTCATTTCTGGAGAGCAGCAACAGATAATGATATAGGAAATAGCCTTCAAATCAGAAGTGCAGTGTGGAAGGATACATTTCAAAAATCAGTATTAAAAACATTTAGTTACAGTATCAAAGTTGATGACTACCTGGTTGAAACTTCACATGCATTGCCAACAGTAGATGCAACATGTAACATCAATTATCTTGTAAAAGGGAATGGCGATATAGAAATCAGTTATCAATTAAAAACAGGGAAAGGAAACCATCCTGAACCACAAAGGATCGGCATGAGGGTTATTCTGAATGCAGATTATGAGAATGCTGCCTGGTTGGGCCGTGGTCCATTTGACAATTATAATGACCGGAATTATGCATCAGATATTGATCTGTATAAGATGAAGGCAGATCAATTGTTTTATCCTTATCCACGTGCACAAGAAAGTGGTTATCGCACCGATGTTCGTT
Source organism: Pedobacter sp. ASV1-7 (assembly GCF_040203335.1). Taxonomy (NCBI): domain Bacteria; kingdom Pseudomonadati; phylum Bacteroidota; class Sphingobacteriia; order Sphingobacteriales; family Sphingobacteriaceae; genus Pedobacter; species Pedobacter sp. ASV1-7. The sequence continues at coordinate 538,930 of NZ_JBEHBV010000001.1, forward strand.
GGGTTGCATTAAGAGACAAGGTCGGGGCAGGGTTGATTGCCATTGCGCAATCAAAGCTAAGTACAGGAATATTACATTTTGATATGAAGAACCTTGATTTCGATAGAGATGCCAAAGAAAATATTCATGGCGGATCGATGATTAATGAAGAGCTGATCTGGTGGAATATTGACCTGCAGCAGATGGGGGTTGGAGGTGACAACAGCTGGGGGGCACAAACGCATCTGCAATATCGCTTACCCTATCAGGATTATCAATATTCCTTTACGTTGCGCCCCATATTTAAACAAGAAGTTTTAACAGAGAAAACAAAGGAGTGATATATGAAGTATGGGTTTCTATGCATATTCAGTTTAGTACTGAGTCATGTTTTTGCACAAAGTTCAAGAAGGGATTTCCCAGATGTAATAAAACTGGGATATCAGGTAACTATTCCCACATCAATTGAAACTAATGTGTTTTCTGATCTTGGTGCATGGCATGCTTATACTTTACCTGCAAATGCTTCAGATTATGGTACGTTTATTGGGCCAATGGTAATGGACCTTCGCGGACAATGGCTTGCAAATACTGTATCTAAACTTTCAGTTTACAAGGCCGGCAAACTTATAGATCTGAGTAAAGCTCATGCTGTTATGCATTATTACCCAGGCTTATTGGTGCAGGAATTAGAAATTAATGATTTGAAAATCAGTTTGCAGCTGATCTTTATCTCAAATCGGGAAGCAATGGTTTATACCTCCATTACCAATTTGTCAGGAAGCGAAATGGAGCTGCAGTTGGGATGGGAAGGTATTGTATTGATAAAAGACATCAGATTGAAAGAGGAAAATAATGGTCTTAATATAAGCTTTGATGATGGGCATCGTTTTCAAATACTTTTTCAAACCAAAGAGCTACTTAATTTTACATTGAATAAAGATAGCTATCAGGTAAAGCCAGCAAGTTTCAATTTGCAGGCAGGAAAAACCTATTCTATATCTAGAACGGAACGCTATGACCTGGAATTACCACAGACAGCTGCAAAAGCAGCAGCACATGATTTTGAAACGTTGCTTCTGGAAAATGAGAAACGATGGAATAACTATCTGAAAAGCTATTTTAATCAAGCAGTTCAGACATCTAAAGATACACAGCGAAGAAAAGTTGCCGTAAAGTCTATCATCACTCTGATTACCAATTGGAGAAGCAAGGCAAAGGATTTATTACACGATGGAGTGTTTCCATCGCTCAATTACCAGGGATTTTATGGCTTCTGGAGTTGGGATAGCTGGAAACAGGCTGTGGGATTAAGTTATTTTAACCGGGAACTGGCAAAAAGCAACATCCTTTCTATGTTTGATTATCAGGATGAACATGGAATGATTGCAGATTGCATTTATACTGATAAAAAGGAAAACAACTGGAGAGACACCAAACCTCCTCTTGCAACATGGGGTGTCTGGAAAGTCTATGAGCAATCTCATGATCTGGAGTTTTTGAAAGACATTTATCCTAAGCTGGTTCTTTATCACAACTGGTGGTACAAAAATCGGGATCATAATAAAAATGGTTTATGTGAGTATGGCTCAACCGATGGAACGCGGATTGCTGCTGCATGGGAAAGCGGAATGGATAATGCTGTACGATTTGATCAGGCTCAGCTATTTAAGAATAATGACTCCGCATGGTCACTGGATCAGGAATCAGTAGACCTGAATGCCTATTTATACGCAGAAAAGGAATATCTGGCAAAAATTGCAGAAGCATTAAGCTTAGATCAGGAGGCAAAGCAATGGCGAAATCAACAGATTACACTCGCAAAAAAGATCAATAGCCGGTTTTATAATACTGAAAAAAAGTATTATTACGATAGGTTAATCAGTGGAAAATGGATAACAGCAGAGGGGCCTGAAGGTTGGATCCCTTTATGGGCCGGCTTGTCTGTACCTGAACAGGCTAAATCAGTTTTGTATTTCATGCTGGATAAAAGTAAATTTAATACCAAAGTGCCACTTCCAACACTGGCTGCCGATCACTCGGATTTTAATCCGGCAAAAGGCTATTGGAGGGGCCCGGTATGGCTTGATCAGGTATATTTTGGTTTAAAGGGCTTGCAAAAATATGGGTATCACAAAGAAGGGGGTGTATTTTTAAGTAAACTGTTACAAAATGCAGAAGGTTTAACCGGACATTCTCCTATCTGTGAAAACTATCATCCTATTAGTGGAAAGGGATTAAATGCCAGGAACTTTAGCTGGTCGGCCGCACATTTATTAATGATGATAAAAGAGAATAATCTATGATTCTGTCTGAACAATATATACAAGAACTGCTGCATAAATATTATGCAATGGACATATCTTCCATTGAAAAAATCCAAGGTTATGAAGATCATAACTTCCTGGTAAAAGATATATCCGGGAAAAGATTTATTGCCAAAGCATCAATAGATGTCAGCGATCCTTCTTTTTTAGATGCACAGCTCAGAGCTATGGAACATCTGGTTCGTAAACATGATAAAATCAATATACCTGAAGTAATTTTTAATCTGGCAGGAAATGGACTTACGGTTCAATATTTAGAAGAGACAACTTTATGCTTCAGGGTACTTTCTTTTCTTGAAGGAACTTTTGTAGGCGACCTGGATACTGTTCCTTTATCAGTTTTTGAAAGCCTTGGGACTTTACTTGCTACAATGGATGCTAGTCTTGAAGATTTTTTTCATCCCGCTGCTTATCGTTTTAACGAATGGGACCTTTCACAGGTATTAAACTGCAAAGCGCATCTGCACTATATTAAAGATCATGAAAAGAGAACAATGGTCGACTACTTTCTGTTGCAGTATGAAATGGAAGTTTTGCCTGTGCGTCATCAATTACGAAAAGCGATAATACACAATGATGCTAATGATTATAATGTGCTGGTAAAAAACGGTACGGTGACAGGGATTATTGATTTTGGTGATATGGTAGAATCTGAGCTCATCAATAATGTAGCAATAGCATGTACTTATGCTATGTTTAAAAGTGAGAAACCACTAGATAATGCTGTTGCATTACTGAAAAACTATCATCGTATTTATCCCTTAACAGAAACAGAGCTTTCCCTTTTATATTATCTAGTTGCTGCCAGGCTTTGTAAAAGTGTGATTACTTCTGCCAGGCAAAGAAGTGAAAGTGATAATAGCCATCATTTTGTTTCTGAGATGGATGCCTGGAAACTTCTGTATCAATGGATAAAAATTAATCCGTTACATGCAAATGAAGTATTTAATAAGTGCTGTGGTTATGCTTCGGTTTTGGGAAATGAAACTGATGATCTGGCTTTAACGAAAGAAAGAAAGCAATTGATTGGGGCAAATCTTAGTATTAGTTATCAAAAGAATTTAAAGATTATCAAAGGAGCATTACAATATCTGTATGACGATAAGGGCAATACTTATATTGACTGTGTAAATAATGTGAGCCATGTAGGCCATTGTCATCCGGTTGTAGTCAGGGCAATGCAAAAGCAACTCGCAAAATTGAATACCAATACAAGATACCTGCATGATAGTCTGGTTCATTACGCCGAAATGATTACATCAAGTTTGCCACCTAAATTAAAGGTTTGTTATTTCTGTAATTCTGGTAGTGAAGCGAATGACTTAGCTATCCGGATTTCCAGACATTTCACCAAACAGAAAGATATTATTGTATTGGACCATGCTTACCATGGTACTTCTACAGTAGCAATAGAGATGAGTCCATATAAGTTTGACGGGCCGGGTGGTGCAGGGCAGCAGCCTTATATACATAAGGGAATGAATCCGGATTTATACCGTGGAAATTACCGCTATGGGGATGATCAGGCAGGTGAAAAATATGCAGCAGATATTGCAGATACTATTAAAAGGCTTTCAGATAAAGGAACGGGTATTGCCGCTTTTATTTGTGAGACATTGCTTGGAGTTGGTGGGCAGATTCCTTTACCGGAAGGTTATCTTAAGGCTGTATATGCTCACGTAAGGGCCGCCGGAGGCTTATGCATTGCTGATGAGGTACAAGTGGGTTTTGGAAGGGTAGGCGAACGGTTCTGGGGGTTCGAGCTTCAGGATGTTGAACCTGATATTGTGGTGCTGGGAAAGCCAATTGGTAATGGTCATCCACTCGCTGCGGTGGTGCTAACAGAAGAAGTTGCTGCTGCATTCAATAATGGAATGGAGTATTTTAATACTTATGGTGGGAATCCTGTATCTATGGAAACTGGTATGGCTGTAATGGAAGTGATTGAACAGGAAAACTTACAAAAACGTGCGAAGGAAACGGGGGATTACCTTATTGAGGGGCTTAAAAAATTAATGGAAAAACATGAAATTATAGGAGATGTAAGGGGGAAAGGATTGTTTGTGGGGGCAGAATTAGTTCGTGACAGGAAAACTCTGGAGCCCGCTGTTCCTGAAATTGATAAGATTGTAGAGCAGATGAAAAATCGTGGATTCCTCATTAGTACAGACGGGCCATTACACAATGTTCTAAAAATTAAGCCTCCAATGTTGTTCAATATTGAAAATGCAATTTCTTTCTTGAAAAATCTGGATGAAGTGCTGACCAATCTATAATAATGTAACTGTTCCATTTGTGATTTCAAAGCTTTTGTGGAATTGTATAGAAAAATATGGCACCTTTTGGCTCTGCATTTGCAGACCATATTTGCCCTCCAAGCTTTTGAACAAAATCCTTACACATAGAAAGTGCTATCCCTGCTCCATGTTTAGTAGATGAGCTGAAACTGTATTGTCACTCTGTATGGTATTATACTTAATGTAATCCCCAACGAATTTTTTCAGTTTCTCATACTCGTCGGCCATTTCGGCTTCAAGTAATTTAAGGACATGAATAATTTTATTTTTATCGCCTGACAATTCTGTATAGGTTAAAACAATCTTCAATGTCGGGATTAAATCCAAAATGTAATCTTTTTCTTTAGCCAGATGATAAGTACGGCAGGCATAATTTAAAGCACTATCTGGCTGGTCTTTATAATATTGTGTATAGGAACTAAGTAAGTAAATTTCCTGATCGTCAAGTTCATATTTCCTTGCTTCATACAAGGCACTATCGAGTAGTTTTAAAGATTCCTTATGGCGATTTTGTCTTAATAACAAACTAGACTCTAGATCAAGGACTGCAATTAATACTCTGTGGTCTTTATATTTTGAAGCAATTTCCCGGGTCTTGTTTATATAATACTGACAACTGTCATCTGAAAGCGCTGAGTTACTGATACAATAATTAGCATATACAAGACTCATAATGCTGTCTCTTCTTCCTGTTTTAATAACCTTACGGAAAAAACCAAGACCTTTTACAGTATCGCCCAGACTTATATAAACATTACCCATGTTCATTATTACCTGACAAATGTTTGAACTGTCCTTTTGGGCTTTATAAGTTGATAATGCATTGGTGTAAAGTTGAAGAGATTCCTGGTACATCCCCCTGATGTAAAGTACAGATGCTATAACATTATCTGCATCTGCTTTTCCTTTTTGGTACTGTAATCTTGTAGCTATCTCTTTGGCCGTTATACCATAATAAAGACAAGTGTCCACATTCTTCATATGATAAAGCATCCCCAAACGGTTTAAGGAATTAATATAACTAATACTATCCTTAACAAATGAAAGTCTCTGTTTCTCTGCTTTTATTAGATTAGACTGTGCTTGTGTGTTGTTATGACAAAATAGTAGAATAGGTAAAATGATACATATTTAATTTCGATAAACGCATAGCACAAAAGGGAATAGGTTATACTAATCTAATATTTAATTTGAATAAATGCAGTTAGAATAGTCTTTGGAGACCTGTTCATTCTATTTATTTTCGAATTGACCCTTTTTCTTCCAGATGTTTAAATGCATAATATTTCTCCCACATAAGAGCTGTTACCCTGGAGTTTTCTGTCTTTAGAGGAAAAATTCATATAGCAATGAACAACATCACCAGCCCAGCTTTTTGGGGTGTTAAGGAGATATCCTTGCTCATAACGATCCGTTACAGCAACCTGCTTCATCACCGTTTCTTTTATCGGGTTGCATACCAGGAAAGTAGCCAGGTCTGTATATTGACAATAATTAGATTGTCTCTGTGGTAGCCAGCTAAACTCTATTTGTTCGGGTAAAGCCAGTAAACCCGGACTTTCTGATTCAGCAATATATCCTCTGCTATATTTAAGGGCTGGATAATTCAGAACAATGCCTGTTTCATTAATTACAAAAGCATGGTTGTAATTGTATGAATAAGCTACATTTACAGGATCTTTTCCTTTTGAGTAATGTTTAAATCCAGTTTTGATCAGATCATCAATATGACTCAAAAAACTACTCAATAGACCAAATTTCCTTTGAATTTCCATTTGTTCGGTAGTTGGCGGATTATTACTTTTCCTATATGCAGCGGTAACCACATTGATGTTTCTGTGAACACGTGTGACTGAAGGCCCTGTTTTATTGCGAACGGGACCATGAAGCCCTGATTTTAAAATACCCATATTATGACCTTAATAACAATGAATAATCAGTTCCTTCGCGTTTATTAAACCCGCCAGTATAGACACTATCGGAAACCTGAGTTCTGTCGGCTGAAATAAAAGACATATAGGTTTCCATATATTCTCCGTGTAAGCTAGGTGGTATTTCTAGAGATGCTGTTCCAGAAATTCTGCTGTTCCCAAACAGTTCATATTCTGTCCGGTTGTGCTTAGGGAAATAGGCTAATAGCATTACCTGGTCAGCTGCATCTGGCCAGGCCATTTTAGGATCAGTCTTCCAGTTAAATTGCAATCCAAATGGGATTTGCATAACTTCCAAATCTTCTGCGTGGTTTAAATCACCTTTGCTCAATAAGATTTGTTCAAAGTTAAATTCCAAATCAGGATAATCACCCATAAAAATATCTCTTTTATTGTGTTTTATTGCTTGATTATATGAATTGTCTTTTGCTTTTCTTGCTTTGATGCTAAACCCTGTTTCTATAAAGTCCTTTACAGAACAGAAAAATAAACTACATAATCTCGTTACCAATTGGTTTCTAAGTTGAGGGACTGTGCGTGGTTTAGTACTTACACCAATTTCCCGAGACACATTTTTGTCTCCTAACATGTAATAAACGGTATTGTTTATCCTTCCTTTGAAAGGGCCATGTGGGCCATTATTTAAAATCCCCATAACATTAATAATATCTGGTCGGCTAAAATTCCTCAATGTTGAGGCTTTGTTATAATATCATAAATATCATTCAATAGATAAAGTTTTCAATAAGTTAAAAATGACTAAAGAATAAATAGGGAATAAATAACTAATTACTTTACCATTCCTTTAGGGTTTCTTTAGGGTTCCTTTAGCCTAGGGGTAAACCAACGGTAAAGCAAGGGTAAAGGAAAGGTAAAGCAAGGGTAAAGCAACCCTTAATTTATTCCCTGATTATCCCTGATTCATTCTTTTTTTTGATTACAATCAGGTTATAGTATGATCACCATCATAATTTAGTTTACTGAAACGGCTAACTTTGAACAAGTTATTTGTCTGAATATTAATTGATAAACTATGAGTCCGTTATTGTTATTGACTGATTTTTCTGAAACTGGTAACCATGCAGTTGAATATGGATACCATTTGGCGAAATGTTTAAAAACTAATGTTTTATTGTGCAATGCTGTTAATTTAACAGATAAAGCAAATGTCTTATGGCCTATAGAAGCTAATAGTGCACTTGTTGACAATAGTTTAGACGAATTGAGGAAGTTAAAAATGCGTTTGAAAGACTCTGATCATCACATGGCATTTTATCCAAAAATTGACTATTTCGCCTCATTAGGTGAGCTTTTAGAAGTTGTATCTGGTTTAAGAAAGATGCAAACTTTTTCTATAGTCGTAATTGGAGCACACCGTACAGGTTTTGGTCGATTTTTAGTAGAGAACCATTGTAAAAGTATGATTGAATCCCTCAACTGCCCCTTACTCATCGTTCCAAAAGAGGCGCCTTTATCTGATGTGAAGAAAATAGCTTTTGCTACAGATTATAAAGATCATAAGAGAGACCTGGATAATGTTTATCGTTTGATTCCTATAGCAGAAAGAATGGAGGCAGTTATTATGTTAGCGCATATACACAAGGGAGAGATCAAAAATAAAAAAGCAATTGAGAAAGTATTTTTGACAGAACTTTCCAATGAGGGCAATTATCCTATTTTTTATAGTTGTATGGAACATGATCAGGCGGATGATGGCTTATGTGCGATGTGTAGTGAACAACAGGTAGATATGTTGGTAATGCTACATCGGTCCCGAAATTTTATTGAAATGATCTTTAAAGGTAGTCATACCCATAAGGTGGCTGAAAAAGTTACTGTTCCATTAATGGTGATTCCAGAATAGGTTGACTTCAAGTATTGCCGATTTTTATCTAAGTTTGTAGCAATGATTTTAAAGCCGGCCTTTTTTGTCTACTGCTTACTTTTTGTATTGAGTCTTAATTGTGTAAAAGCTCAGGAAGTAAACCCATTGCCCTTAATTGACAGTGCTGCATTGGCAAAAAAGATTTATTATCAAAGAGTTGCTCGTGATGCCGCTTTTTTAGCGAGACAGAAGTTTGTGACGGATTCTATCATTTCACATACCTGGATTCTTCCTGACTCTATAGTAGATAAAAATATCATTATTGATAGTATTTTAAAGGCGCAAGTATATGGCCGTTCTGACCTGTTTAATCGCTATAAAGATTATAGAACTTCAGAAAAATTTAGTCATTACCGAACGGGGATGCCAGTACCAAAGGGAAACCTTTGGGTACTAGGGGTTATTGTATTGCTCCTGGTATTGTTCGCTTCCTTAAAAGTATCTTTTTCTAAACAATTACAAACCATCGTGCAATCTTTTTTTAGTAATAGAATATTAAATAATCTGAATAAAGAAGATAACCTTTTTACATCGTGGCCTTTTTTAATGCTGTTTGTACAATTTGGTTTTACGATAGGAATGTTCTTCTATCTGGTAACACAATATTATCACATGTCGTTTTCCGATAGTGGGTTTCGTTTTTACTTAAGTATTTCTATACTTATTGTTGTTCTTTATGTGCTTAAAATCGTTTTTTTACGAATGCTAGGTTACCTTTTTAACATTCAAAAGCCGATAAACGAGTATGTTTCCATATTATATTTGAGTTATTTTAATATTGCGCTCATGTTTATTCCTTTAGTGATCGCTTTTGCCTTATCTCCTTTAAAGTATGGACCTTACTACATTGCAATTTCCTTTATTCTATTAATAATTGTGTTTGTTTTTCAATTTATAAGAGCTGGAGTTAACATTTTATCTCATTACAGGTTTTCAAAAGTCTATTTGTTTTTGTACTTTTGTGCCCTCGAAATCTGCCCTATATTAATATTAATCAAGGCAATAGGACTATAACGCTGTAATTAGGTAAATAAAAATGCAAGAAAAGACAGAAGATAGGTTACGTAAGGTTAAAAGTATATTGGTTACCTTGCCAAAGCCGGAAACTGAAAAGTCTCCATATTTTGATTTGGCAAAAAAGTATAACCTTAAAATTGATTTTAGATCGTTTATTCATGTTGAAGGCGTTCCCGCCAGAGATTTTAGAAAAGATAAAATTGCTTTAGGTGATTTTACAGCTGTGGTTTTTACTAGTAGAAATGCAGCAGATCACTTCTTTAGAATTTGTGAAGAAATGAGATATGACGTGCCTGCAGATTTAAAATATTTCTGTATTTCTGAGTCTACTGCGTTATACCTGCAAAAATACATTCAATATAGAAAGAGAAAGATATTCTTTGGTAAACAAACTGCAGCAGATTTAGCAGAAGTATTAAAGAAACATGCCGATGAAAAATTCCTTTACCCATGTTCGGATGTAGCAACTGAAGCAACGATGAACTTCCTGCAAAAAAGTGGATACGATTTAACTCCTGCAGTATTATTTAGAACTGTAGTATCTGATTTATCTGACCTTGCAGAGGTATTCTATGATATTATAGCATTCTTCAGCCCATCAAGTATACAATCCTTGTATACCAACTTTCCGGACTTTAAACAAAACAATACACGCATTGCCGCATTTGGAGTAAGTACACATAAAGCTGTTACTGATGCCGGGCTTATTGTTGACATTGCTGCACCTTCACCAGAGGCACCTTCAATGATAATGGCAATTGAGAATTATATAAAGAAATCTAACAAATAAATTTTTTCTTTTTATTATAGTTTAATAAGTTTCGAATGCGTTATATTTGCGTGTTTAAAATTGGCTATGTGCTTGTTTTTCTAACATTAGGTCATATTTTTATCATCTAATAATTGTTTATATCAATCATTATTGATAAAATTGTTATAAAATTGCTTAACGCTAATATGAGAAATTTATACTTCGGTGCGTTTATTATTGTTGCTGCATTATTTTCTAGTTGTGGAAAAGGGGGGCAGGGAGAACTGGTAGGTGTTTATAATAAGAAATTCAGGAATAATAAGATTCCTTTGGGTATGGTGTATATTCCACCAGGCAGAACATTGATCGGGATGTCTGATGAGGATATTAACAATACACAAAGTTCTCCAAGCAGGATGACATCATTCAGTGCTTTTTTTATGGATCAAACCGAGATTTCAAATGCCGAATACAGGCAGTTTGTGAACTGGGTTAGAGATTCTGTCGCTGTTACTACTTTAGGGCCTACAACTGCACCAGGTTTCTTTATACAAGCTCCAAAAGGGGCTGATGGAGCTGATGCTCTGGGCGCAAACAGAAATATTGACTGGAAAAAGGTTGGAAACGGTTCTTTACTGTGGAGTAAAAAGAAAGGTGGAATGGGCGACAAACTTGGGGATATGTATTATTCCGGAGCAGATGCTTTACCAGGTAAAAATGAAATTGACATCAGAAAGCTGAAATATGCTTATAGCTATGTAAGTACTGATCTCGCATTGGAAGGCAGAAAAGATCCCTCAAAAAAGAGACAGGATTTTATCATCACTTATACGGATAATCCAGATCCGTCGAACCCAAATCACCATCCTTCGGTAGCGGTATATCCGGATACATTGGTATGGAAAGTAGATTATTCTTATTCACAGAATGATCCGATGGTGAAAACTTATTTTAATCACCCTTCTTATGATGATTATCCTGTTGTAGGTGTTACATGGGAACAGGCAAGTGCTTTTTGCGTTTGGCGTACACGTTTCTATGAATCAGTAGCTCAATCAAGAAAATTACCAGCAAACTCAAGACCTGAATATCAATTGCCAAGTGATGCGCAGTTTGAATATGCAGCAAGAGGTGGTAATGTAAAAACTAAGTATCCATGGGGCGGTCCTTATGTACGTAACACAAAAGGATGTATGCAGGCAAACTTTAAAGTTGGTCGTGGAAATTACTCTGATGATGGTGGCTTGTATACGGTTAACGTTAGATCTTATTTTCCTAATGATTACGGCTTGTATAACATGGCAGGAAACGTTGCTGAATGGACAATCACTGCTTACAATCAATCTGCAGCACCAATGTTGCTAGACTTTAATCCTAACTTTACGTATGTAGCTAAAGCGGGTGATAGTAAATACATGAAGCGTAAAGTAGTAAGAGGTGGATCCTGGAAAGATATTGGTTTTTTCCTTCAAAACTCTGTTGGTACTTACGAATATCAGGATCAGGCCAGATCATATATCGGTTTCAGATGTGTTAGCTCATATCCCGGTACTGATATCAACTATAGAAACTAAAAAAATAAAAAACATAATCTAAATCCTTATTAACGAAAAAAATGGCTGCAAACAAAAAATTTGATAAGATGCACTTGGCAATATCGCTCGGTGCCAGTGTAGTAATACTTGGTGCACTTTTCAAAATCCTTCACCTTGGTGGTGTTTGGGGAAACTATATGATTGGTATCGGGCTTGGAGTTGAAGCTATTCTCTTTGCACTTACAGGTTTTATTCAACCTGAACCTGAACCTGCATGGGAAAGAGTTTATCCTGAATTAAGAGATGATTTTGATGGTGAACTGCCTAAAGCATCAGCAAGACCAGTTGCTGCAGCAGCAGGTTTTTCTTCTACTTCGGCTTTAGATAAAATGTTAACGGACGCTAAGATTGGCCCTGAATTGATCGAAAGCCTGGGCAATGGCCTGCGTACTTTTGGAGATAAAGTAGCCACAATATCTAATGTTGCTGACGCTTCAACTGCTACAAACGAATTTACTGATAAAGTAAAAACGGCTTCCTCTAAATTCGATGCTTTAAGTGGTGCTTTTGAAAAAGCAACTTCTCAATTAGTAGAAATGGGTGAAAGCAATGTTGGTGCAACCGCTTATCATGATCAGGTGAATGCATTGGCTAAAAATCTTTCAGCATTAAATGCTGTTTATGAATTGGAGCTTCAGGACTCAAGTGCTCACTTGAAATCGATGAATAAATTCTATCAGAACTTATCATTAACAATGAACAACTTCAATGAGTCTATGGAAGATTCGAAACAGTTTAAAGAAGAAGTTGGTAAACTAGCTAAAAACTTATCTTCACTAAATGCGATTTATGGCAATATGCTATCTGCTATGAATCAGCCACGTGTATAATTAGTAATCAATTAGTTATTATTTAACCAGACAGACCTAATTATAAAATGGCCGGAGGAAAACAAACAACAAGGCAGAAGATGATCAATATCATGTATTTGGTATTGTTAGCTATGCTTGCCTTAAACGTTTCAGATACTATATTAAATGCTTTTAAGAATTTCAATGATAGTTTAGTTAGTTCTAAAACTAATGTTAGTACTAGCATTGATCAGCTATTCACTTCGTTTCAGAATACAAAATTGAAAGATGAACCAGCAAGGGCACAACCTATCTGGGAAAAAGCACAGAAAGCAAAAGCTTATGCTGATGAACTGAATAATTATGTTGAAAAGCTTAAGGAAAGATTCAAAGAAGCAGGTGGTGGTATTGATGAGGAAACTGGCGATCTTGTAGAAAGATCAAATCTTGACATCGCTCAGGGTATCATGATCAATGACAGAGAAGGTGCTAAACTTAAAGCTAAGATCAATGAGACCAGACAAAATCTCATCAATTTGCTGGATAAAGAGGATCGTGAACACATCACATTTACATTGGAAGCATTAGATGCTAAAAAGAATATAAATGGGAATAAAAAGTGGGAAGATATTAACTTCGGTGAGGGGATGCCGCTTACTGCTGCTAATACAACCCTGACGAAAATCCAATCGGATGTTAAAAATGCAGAAGCTGAGATAGTTAAAAAACTATTCGGTAATATGGATAAAGCACTGGTTAATCTGGATCAGTTTGAAGCAGTTGCTGTAGCACCTAGTTCTTATGTGATACAGGGACAGCCTTATACTGCTCAGGTATTTTTAACGGCTAGTGATAGCCGCTCTACTCCTGAGATTTTTGTAGGGGGAAATGGACTTGCTGTTAAAGATGGTAAAGGAACTTATACTGGTAGTACATCAGGTGTTGGAGTTTTCAAATGGAAAGGCGTAATCCGCGTTAAACAAACGGATGGCACTGTAAAGGAATATCCTACTGCAGAACAAAGTTACCAGGTAGCAAAACCATCGGCAACGGTGTCTTCTGATAAAATGAATGTAATTTATGCAGGTATTCCAAACCCATTCTCTGTTTCAGCAGCAGGATTTCCATTGGAAAGTGTAAATGCAAGCATTTCCGGTGGCTCTATGTCGAAAGTTGGTAGCGGGCAATATTCTGTAAACGTAGGTGGTGATCAGATTGGAAAAACATTAAGCATCAATGTCTCTGCAAATAATGGCGGGAAATCGCTAAACTTAGGCTCACAACAGTTCAGAGTTAAAGCTTTACCTACACCAAGAGCAAATGTTAAAGGTAAATCTGGTGGTAATGTTCCTTTGGAATGGATTGAAGGTGCAGGTTCTATTGATACTCAACTGGAAGATTTCGTTTTTGATGTTAAATTTAAAGTAATCAGATTTTCAGCTACATTTATCAATCCACGTTCTGATGCAGTTACTATTTTAAACAGTGGTGGCGGCTTTGGGGGACAAGTTAAAGGTGCGATAAACTCTCTTAAACCAGGGGCTACGATCATCTTTAAGGATATAGTTTGTGAAGGACCTGATGGTAGACAAAAGGTTTTAGATGGAATAACATTTATTGCTAAATAGAAGAGAAGATGAAAAAGGTTTTATATACAGTTTTACTCGTGTTTTTGTGCTCAGTTTCAGTTTCTTTTGCGCAACGCAGAAACCAGGCCGCTAAGCCTGCAGTAAAAACTGCTGTAGAGACTGCTCCTAAGGAAGCAGCACTGCCTGTTCCTGTTGATACAGTTAAAAAAGCCAAAGTGAAGATAAAAACTCCACCGAAGGATGGTTTTTCAGTGAGAATGGATATCGACAGCAATGTGATGGTGCCTTTTGCAGATGTACGTGAAGAGGATGTTTATTATTCGAAAAGGGTTTGGCGTGAGCTTGACTTAAGGGATACTATTAATTCTGTGCTGAAAGCTGAAAATGCCAAATTGATAGATATTCTGTTGGAAGCTATTTCTAATGAAGAACTTACAGCTTATTCTCCCAAGGATACTACAGCAGGTAAAATTCTGGAAGATAATGATTCATTTAGAATAGCCCTGACTACTGAACAGGCTTTACAAAGTGCAAGGGGTGTAGTAGAAGGTGAAGCTGATGCTGTAACAGGTAAAGTTGCTGCACCAAAATTGAGAAGATTGCGTTCTGATGAGTTTTTGAAATATCGTATCAAAGAGGATTGGATTCTTGATGTTAAGCGTTCCATATTTGAACCTAGAATTGTTGGTATTGCTCCAATGAAAATGGTAGAGGGTAACTGGCAACCAGTATTCTGGATTTATTTTAATGATGCAAGAGAACTGTTAAGCAAACAGAGACTAACAAATCCGCTTAATGATGCTTCACAACTTACTTTTGATGACTTCTTTGTGAGACGTCTGTTTTCTAGTTATATTGTTAAGGAAACAAATCCAGCTAACAAAAATATAGTTGATATCTTAGGTCAGACAGATCCTAAAGACACGAGAAAATTATATGAATCAGAGAGGATTAAGAAATCTATTTCTGACTACGAACAGAGTTTGTGGGAGTATTAGTTAGGAACAGAAATTAAACACCCAGCGTATACCTAAAGCTTAAGATAAAAAAAAACAAAAAGAAAATGCCCTCAAATAGTGTCAAACTATTTGAGGGCATTTTCTTTTTGGGTCAGATTGATCAGTATTATCTTTTTAAGCCTGTTAGATTTTTTCACATCCGAAACAAATCTTGGTAGTTACCAAGGTTTTCGACATTAGGTTGCCCTAGTTTTGCCGTCGTTAAACATTAATTGTATAAAAAAATGAAAAAGGCAAAAATGAAAACGTCTACAATGAAAAGAATTCTACTGGGTATTATAATTCCTGGATTCCTGATGGTTGCATCGTGCGGAAAAGAAATTGAAAAAACAGAAACATATAAAATAAATGAGAGTGCATCTGTAATAGAATGGAAAGGATCCGCAACTGATCATTTCCATATAGGATCATTTAAGGTATCAGGTGTTTTGGTAGCGGGAGCAGATGGAAAAGTAAAGTCCGGAGACTTTACGATACCAATTTCATCCATTGAAAATTTCGATCTGCAGGATGCAGTAAAACAGCAATTGTTAGATCACTTAAAAAGCGCTGATTTTTTTAATATGGCGATCCACCCGAATGCAAAATTCCATTTTACCAAAAGCGATCGTTATTATGGAAAAGATGAAGAGGCTATAGCAGGTGCCAATTATTTGCTCACAGGTGATTTTACTATGCTTGGCCAAACTCATCCTATTTCTTTTCTTGCCAAAATTACAACAAACAAGGAAAGCTTATTTGTTGAAGCAAACTTTAAGATCGACAGAACAAAATGGGGGATGATGATGGACAGCGACCCCGAGAAACCCTTGTATATCTTTCCGGACGTTAACATTAAACTTAGACTCGCATTGATAAAGTCCAAATAAAAAAAACATGATGTCATCAAAACACATAATTATACTTTTGTTTTGCATCAGTAACACTTCCGTTTTTGGTCAAAGTATCTTTGGTAGATTAAAACAAAAAGTAACCAGTGTTACAGAGAAAGTCATTGACAAAAAAACAGATCAGCTGCTCGAAGGCAAATCCCGTAAAAAGGATGATCAAAGCGAGGGTTCTTCTGCGACCGTCAACCGGCAACGAGGCATACAACAAAATGCTATATATGACTTTCAGCCAGGGAGTACTGTATTATTGAAAGAGGATTTTTCGCAGGATGCTACCGGACAATTCCCTTTACAGTGGTATACAAAGGCAAAGGGGGAAATCGTAACATTTAATGATGTTTCATGTAAATGGTTACGGCTATATAGTGGCACTTTTTTAAGCCCAACGGTTAAACTCAAAGAAAACTATACAGTGGAATTTGATGTGATTTTGAATTATCCGCAAAATGGGAGCTATTTATTTCCGGCCCTAAAGATCGGATTATATGACAGGGGTAATAAAGGTTACATACTGTCGAATGAGTATTCTGCAAAGAATAATGTCAATATTACCTTATATCCTTACAGAGACAACCTTCGCGTAAAACTGACATCTCTGGAGGATCATAAAAGTAAAATGACTACTGAAAATTATAGTATTCCTGATTTCATCGCACGGGTCGGTATACCTTTACATGTAGCGATGGATATCCAGAAGGAGAGAATTCGGGTGTGGATCGACAAGGAGAAAGTTCTCGACCTTCCGCAAGCCATTCCTATTATGGGTGTACTGAATCAAATGCGATTGGAAATGGAATTTTCCAATTACAAAAATAATGACCTGGGCTATTATATTTCTAATCTACGCTTTGCAGATGGAAAGGCGGATACACGTTCAAAGCTTTTAACCGTGGGTAGATTGGAAAGTAATGCCATTTTATTTGTCACCAATTCGGCAAAAATACAGTCAGATAGCGAGGGTGTAATAAAGGACGTAGCTTTTGCGCTGAAGCAGGATAAATTATTGCGGATAAAAGTTATAGGACATACGGATAGTGATGGAGATCCAAAGCTAAACATGACGCTCTCTCAAAAGCGGGCAGAATCCGTGAAAAAAGAACTGACTGACAACTATGGAATTGAAGAAAATCGTATAGAAACTGCAGGAAAAGGTGATGCTGAGCCTGTTGCAATGAATGGTAAACCTGAAGAAAAAGCAAAAAACAGACGTGTGGAGTTTGTAAAGATTTAAAATATGAAATTAAAGCTAAAATTTATCGTTCTCTGTTTTCTCTGTATAGGAATGGGTGCCTGTTCAAAAAAGGATTCAGTAGAAAATACAGAAAATGGAAATGGGCAAGGAGCCCTCCCGATGGAGAGGCCATTTGGAACGCCTCTAGGACAGGTTATTATAAAAACTATTGGTCCTGAAGGTGGGACATTGGTTTCTGAAGATGGGCTGGTTAAAATAGTTGTTCCTGCGGGTACCATCACCAAACCTGTCGATTTCAGTATACAGGCAATTACAAATACACTAGAAGGCAGCCCGGGAATAGCTTATCGCCTACTGCCTGAAGATGTTACTTTCCAAAAACCTATCAGTATCACCTTTGACTTTGAAGATGCAGATATTGAGCCAGGGGATAGCGATTTGCTTTTTATGGCTTATCAGGATAAAAAAGGTCATCATTATTTGGCTTCCGATACTGAACTGGATAAAGATGCAAAGAAATTAACGGTAAAGACCACACACTTTAGTGATTGGATGCTGGTATTACTTTTTGAATTAGAAGTGAGCAAAGAGGAAGTTTCTGTTGAAGAAACATCAAACCTTCGCTTAATGTGGCATTTGGGTGCATTATTAGGCCCATTAACAAAAGATCAGCCTATAGGCGAACTTACGGAATACAATGGACAAATTTCGGCACTTGAATGGTCTATAGGGTATGGAAAGGGCACCATCAAGGCAAATGGAGCAAATTGCATTTATACAGCACCAAGACAGGTGCCTGCAGAAAATCCAACACAAGTCAGTGTATCTGTCCCGCTCTCACTTTATAAAAGTAAGCGGAAAGAGATTGTTATGATGAGCACTCCTATTATAGTCAACCCCAACGATTATATGATAGTTAAGATTGATGGAAAGCAATTGGTCAATAAACCTCCTCAAAATGGGGAGAGTTTCGTAATGATATATTCGAATAATTTTACCCTAAATGCGCAGCTTGAAAATGACTATGGTATTGCTTTAGTTATTCCTTCCGCACAAGGCGTAGGAAATTATCCATATGGTCATGATTACAATAAGGCATATATTGATTTGGGTACTGATGAAGCTGAGCTAAATTCCTGGACAACCTCAAAATCCAATTGCTTTGAATGTGGCGAGGTCCATTCTGAGGGATCTGTAAAAATCACCAGGTATGGAGACGGATATGTAGAAGGTGAGTTCAAAGCAGATGTTTGGAAAATAGGAAGTTATAATCCTCCTAAAAAGGAAATTGAAGGCAAGTTTAGGGCAAGATTAATTACTAACCCATAGATGTTTCCAGGGAGCGCAATAACTGCGCTCCTCATTTTTCGATACTTAAAACCCGTTGGGCCTGATCAAGATGCCTCCCATTGTGATAAATTACCATCTGTAAAATGTCTCCGATCTGTAATTTCAGAATTGGAAAAATGGACATAGGGATCTTTTTACTTCTTAAATCTTTCCCGCCTGAAATCTGAATCAGCTCCTGTAATTCTAATAGTTGATTCCTGAATTCCTGAACTGCCGAGATATCAAGGACTTGAAATTTGGGATCTGTTTTTTTTAAAGTACTCATCTTCTTGCCGTGGGGGAAAGGGCGCATTATGTTTACGAAATAGTTGCCCATCAAACCACTCTTATACATGCTATCTTCTTTATCCGGGGCAGAAGACAATCCTGATTTAACCTTAGGAAGATAATACCGCCCGTAAATATTTAGATGCTCGATGCATTCGAAAGCAGTCCAGCCTCCCGTAACTGGTCTTTTGGAAAGGATTTCTTCCGGCATTTCGATAAATTGATTTACTGTCTCCAAGTGCTCTTGTATTAGAACCGAAAGCATTTCTAACAATTTTTGCGTCTGTATGATCATGTCCTTGCAAGCTGGTTTGACAGATAAAAATAAATTATTTCCCTAAATTTATTCATTATGAAGTCGAAACCTACAGAAGAACAGCTAAAAATTCTGAAAGAGAACATGGAAATGATAAGCCCGATTACAAGTGAAGAATGGGCAAAATTTAGCCAGTTGTGGACCTGTATAAAGGCACCCAAAAAAAAGACAATAACACGGCCAGGAGAAGTTGAGCCTTACCTTTATTTTGTTCTTGGTGGCCTTCAGCGTATATATCATTTGTCAGAAGAAGGAAAAGAAGCCACGATCATCTTTAGTTATCCGTATTCATTTAGTGGAGTTTTAGATTCCGCGATGACACAAACCAGCTCTAACTATTTTTTCGAAACACTATCTGAAAGTGTACTTCTAAGGGCACCAATAGACAGATTCCTTCAATCGACTAAGGAAAATGGTTCAATTGGCACCTTTGTTCATCTTGCGCTTTCCCATAACATAAAGGGATTATTGCACCGATTGGTGGAAATCCAAAGTCTTAAAGCAGATGAAAAGTTTAAACTTTTTATGAAAAGAAGTCCTCATATGTTACAAATCGTACCCCATAGATATTTGGCAAACTATTTAGGAATTGACCCCACTAACTTTAGTAAGTTCATCAATAAGATTATTATCTAGCATTAACTTTACGACAAACATCTGTTGAACAGGGACTTAGCCTGGTGGCTTTATTTGTGAAACATTGGTAATTACCAATGTTTTACAAATAGTGAAAGTGCATCTTTGGGGATATGAATACAAAGAATAAAATAATTGGCTATTTGGGACATGGATTGGTATTGCTATCCTTACTCAGTTTAGTCTATGTCTCATTTATGGCTTGGTTGAATCCAAGAGAGGTTATGGCATTGGTACGGGAAAAACTTACGAATACCGATTCTCTGAGCTCTATTAGGGGAGTTTATGGTGGCACTGGACTATTTGTTGTCTCGGTACTTTGCTACCTCTGGTCTACGGGTTTAACCATAACATTAAGATTTTTATCCATGTTTTGGCTGCTTTATTCAGTTTCAAGAGTGCTGACATGGGCTATCGATGGTCCATTGGGAGAATTTGGAACGCAATGGCTTGTAATAGAACTCTTTTTCGGAATTTCCTGCCTTACGTTATCTTACTTGGTCACCAGACATCGTTAAATTTGATTTAGAAAATAGTTCAACAGCGCTTTTGCCTGCTTTTTATTAAGCACTTTATCCAGTTCTGCTTCTCCTGCCTCTTTAATCTTTTTTACAGATTTGAAGTGCTGTAATAGCTTATCTGCAGTAGTTTTGCCAATTCCAGGTATTTGTTCAAGTTCTGTTTTGAGTGTTCCTTTATCTCTCTTTTTTCGGTGAGCAGTAATGCCAAATCGGTGTGCCTCATCACGTAGTTGCTGAATAACTTTTAAGGTCTCAGACTTCTTATCAAGATAAAGGGGATAAGGATCACCTGGGAAGAATAGCTCTTCCAATCTTTTCGCTATGCCAATAACCGTTACACGCTTCTCTATGCCTAGTTTTTTTAAGCTGTTCATAGCAGATGATAGCTGGCCCTTGCCACCATCTATGATGATGAGTTGAGGCAAAGTCTCCTCTTCTTCCAACATGCGCTTATATCGCCTGTACACAGCTTCTTCCATTGTTGCAAAATCATTCGGGCCTTCAACTGTTTTTACATTGAAAAACCTGTAATCTTTTTTAGAAGGTTTTGCATCTCTGAATACAACAATAGCTGATACCGGGTATGCACCCTGGAAGTTGGAGTTGTCGAAACACTCAATATGTTTTGGTAATTTCGTCAAACTAAGGTCTTTCTGCATTTGAGTCAGAATCCGGTCTGTACGCAAATCAGGATTTAACTTTTCATATTGATTGAGCTTCTCCTTTTTAAAGAATAAAACGTTTTTCTGAGATAGCTCCAGTAATTTCTTCTTTTCCCCAAGTTTTGGGACTGTGAATTTTAGGTTCTCATCTTCAAGTACGATATCAAAAGGTACAATGACCTCTTTTGAGGTACTATTAAACCGGGTGCGGAACTCGGCCATCGCAATGGTTAACAGCTCTTCATCAGTTTCGTCTAAACGCTTTTTAATCTCGATAGTTTGTGTCTGGATAATGCTACCATTCATTACTTTCAAGTAATTCACAAAAGCATATCGTTCATCAGAAGCAATACTCACCACATCAATATTGGTTATGGCACTGTTTACTACAGTAGATTTGCTCTGGTACTTTTCAAGCACCTGCAATTTGCGTTGATATTGGTGTGCAAGCTCGAAGTTCAGATCTGTTGCAGCAGTTTTAATAACCTGCTTTACATTTTTGATTACATTACCAATTTTACCGTTCAGAATATCTTTAATCTCTTCGATATTTGAATCATAATCTGCAGCTAACTGATATGCCTGACAAGGTCCTTTACAATTACCGATCTGATATTCCAGACATACCTTGAATTTTCCATCCTCAATGTTTTTAGGCGTGAGTGGCAGATTGCATGTTCTAAGCGGATAGGTTTCCTTGATCAGATCGAGGATAGTATGCATCATACCTACAGAAGCATAAGGACCAAAATAGGTTGAACCATCTTTGATCATTTTCCTTGTCCAGTATATCCTTGGGAAAGGCTCCTTTTTGATGATAATCCATGGATAAGTTTTGTCATCTTTGAGCATGATGTTATACCGGGGCTGATGTTTCTTGATCAGACTGTTTTCCAATAGCCAGGCATCAATTTCGGTATCAACTATAGTAAAGGTAATTTTACGGATTTTAGAAACCAGTACCCTGGTTTTACCGTTCATCTGGTTATCCTTATTGAAATAGGAGCCAACCCTGTTCCTTAAATCTTTCGCTTTACCAATATAAATGAGTTTGTCTTCCAGATCCCAATACTGGTAAACACCCGGTTTATGGGGAATATCGATCAAGGCCTTTTTATAATCGAAAGCACTCATGGTTTTGGAAATAAGTTCAGGGTATTAAAAACCTAGTTTTTCATCAAGCTCAGTCTGCTGTTCCTGCTGTTGATATTGGTTACAATCGTAAGTAATTGAAACACCATTTTTAGGTGGTTCGAAGTCTTTTTGCGCAATTTTCAGTTTAGGATTGGCATAAACACGTTTCATAAAACCAGCAAAGATTGGCAATGCCGTTGTCGCACCATCACCACCTGCAGTGCTGGTAAAGTGAAATGCACGATCTTCGCAACCTGTCCATACACCGGCTACAATTTGCGGACTTATTGCCATAAACCAACCATCAGAGTTGTTTTGTGTAGTTCCTGTTTTACCGCCTATTGGTGCTTTAACGCCGTATCTACCAGCTAAACGCCATCCTGTACCATTGGTTACAACTCCTCTTAACATACGAGTCATTACATAAGCAACTTCTTCATTCATTGCGGGTCTTGGGATAGGTTTTTCGCTGTAAAGAACAACGCCGTTTTTATCTTCTACTCTAACAATATAAGTTGGTTTGGTCCATATTCCTTTATTGGCAAAAACACTATAAGCTCCCACCATATCATATACCGATGCGTCGAATGAGCCTAATGCGATTGAAGGGAATGCAGGAACATCAGAAGTAATGCCCATTTTCTTTGCTAATGTAGCTACAGCTGTTGGACCAACTTGTTTCATTAAGTAAGCAGCTATATAATTCTGTGATAATGCTAACGCCTTTTGTAGTGTCAGATAGCCGGGAACTGTACCGGAAGACCTTGGTGTCCATGGCGGACTTCCTGGAGTTTCTATAGTTACAGGTTCGTTTAATACACTGAAACAAGGTGAATACCCGTTTTCAATTGCCACTGCATAAGTGAAAGGTTTAGCTGTTGAACCTACTTGTCTGGTTCCCATTTTTACCTGATCGTATTTAAAATGCTCGTAATTGATACCACCCACCCAGGCTTTAACAAATCCTGTTTGAGGATCCATCGCCATCATGGCATTGCGAAGCAACATTTTATAGTATTTTACTGAATCGATTGGTTTCATTAAAGTATCAATGTTACCTCTCCAGGTAAAGATGCTGAGTTTGGTAGGTGTATTAAAGTCTTCCTTGATCTCCGCTTCAGATTTACCTTCCATTTGAAGTGCTTTATATCGATCAGATCTCTTGATCCCCTGCTCAATCTGCATTTCTTTGCCTTTAAAAGCATTTCTACCTTTCCAGCTTTTCTCGAATGTTGCTTGTAAGGTTTTCATGTATTCTTTCTGAGCTTCTTCAGCATAAACCTGCATGTCGTAGTTTATGGTTGTATAAATTTTTAAGCCATCTCTGTCCAGATCATAAGGGACACCATTATTAAGGATAGAACGCTCTTGAAAAATCTTCTTGATATCATTCTTTAGCACAGCTCTGAAGTATGGTGCAATACCGTCATTTACAGTCGCAGCATTAAAACGTAATCCAAGTGGTTTTTCTTTTTGCTTTTCAAGTTCCTCAGAACTAAGCATATCTGCTTTAGCCATCAGGCCCATGATTGTATTTCTACGGGCAAGAGCACGATCTGGATTACGGGTAGGAGAGTATCTGCTGATACCTTTCAAGATACCTATTAAGGTGGCCGATTGGGAAACGGTCAGTTTATCCGGAGTGGTATTAAAATATACTCTTGCGGCCGATTTGATACCATAAGCCTGGTTTCCAAAATCTACCGTGTTTAGGTACATCACAAGAATTTCTTCCTTAGTATAGTTCCGTTCCAGTTTTACAGCAATCACCCATTCTTGAAATTTTTGAAGAATACGTTTTAGAATATTTTTCTGTCTTCCTTCTTCGGAGAAAAGGTTGAGTGCCAATTGTTGTGTAATGGTACTACCACCTTGTTTTTTCCCTACAATAGCGTATAAAAAGATAGTGAAAGTACGTTTAAAATCGATGCCTGAATGCTCCTTAAAACGAATATCTTCTGTAGCAATTAATGCATTAATTACATTAGGAGAAATCTCCTGGTAGCTGATATCAGATCTGTTTTGTACAAAATAAGTACCCAATACCTTGTTATCCTCTCCCAGTACTTCGGATGCCTGATTACTTTTTGGATGTTCAATATCTCTGAAAGAAGGGAGTTCTCCAAATAGACCAAATCCTATGGATACTATAAATAGTGCAAACAATACAATTCCTGTTGCTAATAGTTTCCATATTCTAAAGTTGTACTTTCTGATATCTTCTTTCGAAAGTTGATTCTTCATCTTAATAATTGTTTTTATAGAATTCCAGGTATTTGTTTAACAAATCTTTACTGGTTAATTTATCAAAGTTTTCTTTACTGATGATGAAGCCTTTGTAAATGTTGGCTGGCACTTTCATGATCCTGCCCAACAATGGCGTGATACCTTCAGCATAGGTTTTTGCGTCGTCAAAATTACTAAAGTTCCCTACATATATTAGCTGATCATTGTCAAATTCTTTTAATTGATGCTTTAAACCTGCTTCAGAATAATTGCCCCGGTTAAATTGACCGATACCAAAACGTGAAGAACTGAGGGTTAAAGAGGCGTCTGCAACATCAATTACATAGTAGTAAGTAGTTGAGGTTTCTGTACTGAAAATGCGCTGCACTTTAGGGGCTGGAGGTGGAACAATTGGCTCAGGTTTTTTTTCTACAACCGGTATTACAGGTGGGGTAGATACAATAGCCTCAGTTTTTTTGATTGGCTGTTTGTTAACATCTGGTTGTTGAGTTTTTGCAGGTGCTGCAATAGGTTGCTTAGCTTGGAATAGAGGTTCGCCTGGATCAGAATCAGGTAAGGCAATATTCCTACTTTTGAACTCTGCAATGTGAGTATTGATATAGGCAATATGTTCCCTTACCAATGGAGTGATGATTCTATCATCCTGATATGATGTTGTAATCCCTTCGAAAGCAGTCATAAGAGAGTCGACATTGTTTGTACGACCAATAGCTATTGCTTTTAAATAAGCGAATTGTGGTGATAGATAATTATCCTTATTAGTTTGTAAGACCTCACCAGCCTTTTGAATCACTCCTGGAAAGTCGCGCTTTTGGTAGTGCTCAAAGGTTTCATTATATTGTTTATTAATGACAGTTTCCAGTTCTGTTTGTTTCAGAGAGAACGAAGGGTCAAGAATAGTTTTAGCGTATACGGAATTAGGATATTCCTTTAAAACTTTATTCTTATAATTATTTGAAAGAGCTACATCCTTATTTTTAGTAATTAAAAAAAGACTATAATAACTTGCTGCCAAATGGTTGTTATTTGGAAAGCGGTTTAATAATATCTGATATACTTCTTCAGCCTCTTCTGGGTCATTTAGTTTCTGAAGATAGAAACTGGCAATATCATAATAGGCATCGATAATTTTCTGATTCGACTTTGTAATTAGTTCTGGCGTGGTTGGTACTGCATCTGTATACTCCTTAATAAATGCAGTTTTATCTGGTTCAGCTTGTATAGCCTGATTATCCTGAGCTATCACCCCATCGTTCATATTTCTGGTGATATCTTGAGTAGTAGCTTGTGCTGATGAACGTATACTTTGTCGCCAGTTGTCATCCAGTTTACGATTGCCCCATTTCCTTTTAAAATTGGAATATCCTGAGCTTACAGCTCCAGAATTATTGAAATAAAAAGTACTAGGGCTTTGAGACTTGTTCCTGGTAGTCGTTTCTAGTCCAAAAGGATTACTTGTCGTGTTATCTTGTGCTGTTGCAGCAACTTCAACTACAGGATTAAAAATAGCTTCAATCTTAGCTTTACGGTCACGCTCTGGTAGCCTGGCAATGACCTGTAGTGTATCTTCTTTTGAAATAATCTGATAGCGCTTGGTTAGATATTCGAGGTTCTGGCTCTTTTTAAGAATGATATCATAACCAGGATAGCTTTTTGGTAAAGTGTTAACTGCACTATCGTAATACAGTTTTGCATTTAGATAGTTATGTATATGTTTAAAGTTTAAGTCTGCCATTTTTAAGTAGGACAGGCCTTTTTGGTATTGGTTTTTCTCACTTTTCTGAATAGAGAGGTTATAATATTTTTTTGCCTTTTCGAAATCGCTATCGGCTGTCAGGCTTTCGGCAATCTGATAATACACCTGGTCATTATAGTCTGTATTCTTATCGTCCTTTAATAGTCTAAGCAATTCTTCCTGTCTGTTTAGTCTTTTACCAACAGATAAGGCATTTATTTTGATACGGTTTAAGTTAGCATTGAAATACATTTCAAATGGTGCATTGCTTTTCTCAACTTTGCGATAGTATAATAATGCATTTTCAAAGTTTTTTTGCTGTTCCGAAAGCTGAGCTAAGATATATGTCCACCTGATTTTATTCGGTTTATTATTACTTGCCTTGATGGCATCTTTCAGAAAGGAAATGGCTTCAGGATATTTATGCTGATATATAGCCATCTGTGCCAATGTTGCTAATGGTTCGGAAGTATTTTTCTTAAGTCCGGCAATGGCATATGACAAAGTGTCCAATAGTTTACCAGCTTCACTTAATCTTCTTATTTGCATTAAACTTCGTGCTTTCCAGTTTAAGGCCTCGATATAGCTTTTTGTATTTTGACTATAGTTTTTAGTAGTATAACTAAAGTACTCTGCAGCGTTAAAATAGTTGCCTTTATAAAATTGTGCCTTGCCTAATAGAATGTAAGCCTCATCAAGGTAGTTACTATAGGTTTTCTCAAGGATGATTACTTTTGCTTTTTTGATTACATCATCAATTCCTTTACCTCCTGAAACATCTTTAACAATAAAACTGCTATCTATTTCAGGCCCCAGATAAACCGGAAGAATCTGGTCGTAATTCTCTCTGTGGTTTTCTACAAGTTCCTGCTGATGTGTGGTAATGATAACATTAGAATTGTATATGTAGTTATATCGTGCAGTTAAATTCTGAATGCTTCTGCTACTTGCATTGTCTTTTTGGGTACCGCATGAATAGATGATGCAGGCACTTAAAGTAAATAGTATTACCTTTAAATTGCGGATAGCGTAATTTTTCAATTATAGGGAGATTTAAAGCTTATTAATATTAACATTATATGCAAAAGTATTTTATTCGGCAATAACTTCTTAACAAAACCTTTTTTATTTATAAAAAGCGGATTTATGACAGACCTAAAAGAGCCCAAAAAGGGACTAAATAATTTTGCAAAATATACTTCTATTAGCTTTCAGATGTTGGTGACAATTGGACTGTTTGCTTTTGCGGGATATAAAATTGATGCCTATAGAAATAGTAAGACACCTATTTTTACTGCAGTACTAAGTTTGCTGGGAGTGGTTTTATCTTTGTATCAGGTAGTAAGGCAACTAAATAAAAATGAATGATTATTTAAACCCATTGTAAATATATACTTTTGTGAAAATTTACTGATTTGAGTTTAGCAAGATTTACATTTTCTTATTTGCTGTATACAGCCGTTCTTGGTGTCATAGCTTATTTACTAACCATTATTTTTCCTGATGTTACTATTCTGACCAGCAAGTTCTGGATAGTATTTGGATTTTTGGCGGGTATTACATTTATTGCTTATGTTGTGGCAGATCTCGGAATAAAAAGGAATCCTGAAGTAGGCATAATGGCTATTATGGGGTCAATCGCATTGAAGATGATTTTTTCTATGGCTTTTGTACTGATTTACAGCTTAAACGCTAAAGAAAAGGGGATGGTTTTCGTGCTGAATTTTTTTTCTTTATATTTATTGTTCAGCTTCTTTGAAATATACTCTTTGTTACGTAACTTGCGCCACCAAAATAAATAGTAAAAATCTGCGACTAAATGGATTGTAGCCACGTTTTTGAAGTTAAAGTTAATAGGTTAATTGTTGTTTTTGCGCTTTTTTTAGCGTTTTTTACCGCTCCATCTGCAGCTTTTGCTCAGGTTGATAGTTTACAAACAACAGAAAGTACTCATGCCGAGACTAAGGCTGAGAAGAAGTTTGATATCGGCAAATTTGCATTGCACCACATTGCCGATTCTCATAGCTGGCATGTTATAGGTGATGTGTACATCAATCTTCCTGTAATATTGTACACAAAAGATGGTCTGGTGAACTTTAGTTCAGGGGATTTTAATCACGATGATGAAGCTAGAGTCGTAGTGGAACGTAATGGACAACGTTTTGTTAAATTCCATGAGAAAATCTATTATGCATCTGATGTTGCTAATGCACATGGGCAGTATGTAGATATGGATGAAAAACATCATGCCTTAAATGCACGTCCTTTGGATTTGTCTTTAACTAAGAACGTTTGTACTTTGCTTTTATCTGTTGTTGTTTTACTGGTTGTCTTCTTAAATGTTGCTTCTGGTTACAAAAAACGTAAAGGTAAGTCGCCAAAAGGATTGCAGTCATGGTTGGAGCCTGTTATCTTATTTGTTCGTGATGATATCGCTAAGCCGAATCTTGGTCATAAATATGAGCGTTTCATGCCATATTTATTAACTGTGTTTTTCTTTATTTGGTTTAACAATATGTTAGGTCTGGTTCCATTTTTACCAGGAGGAGCAAACTTAACAGGTAATATTGCGGTGACTATGATTCTCGCTTTAGCGACATTTTTAATCACTGTATTTAACGGCAATAAATATTACTGGAAACACATCTTTTTGCCAGATGTACCATGGTGGATGTACGTTGTTATGGTTCCGGTTGAGTTGTTTGGTATTTTTACCAAACCAATCGCTCTAATGATTCGTTTGTTTGCTAACATTACTGCAGGACACATTTTGGTGTTGTCATTAATCTGCCTTGTGTTTGTATTTAACAGTATATATATAGCTCCTGTTTCTATTGCATTTGCGGTATTCATTGGTGCGATCGAGTTATTGGTTGCATTTATCCAGGCATTTATATTTACAATCTTGTCTGCCCTGTTTATCGGAATGGCAATTGAAGAACACCACTAATAAGAATTATTTTTTAACAACAATTAATATATAAAATCATGATTACAGGAAGTATTGCTGCAATTGGTGCAGGATTAGCTGCGATTGGCGCTGGTCTAGGTATCGGACGCATTGGTGGTTCAGCTATGGACGGGATTGCTCGTCAGCCAGAAGCTGCATCAAAAATCCAAACTGCAATGTTAATCGCTGCTGCCTTCGTTGAGGCTGTTGCGCTTTTCGCAGTGGTAGTTGCCCTAATGGGTAATGGCTAGAATTGAATTTGTACCGGGTTTAATATCCGGTACATTTTTTTGTTAAAAAAGAATAAAAAAATATAATATATACTTAAATGGACTTATTACTACCTGAATTTGGCTTAGTTATCTATCAATCAATTGCATTTTTATTGTTAATGTTCTTATTGGCGAAATTTGCATGGAAACCTGTATTGGCTTCAATCAAAGAGCGTGAACAGAGTATTGATGATGCTTTAAATAAAGCTGAATTAGCCAAACAAGAAATGGCTCGTTTAACTGCTCAGAATGATGAGCTGATGAAAGAAGCACGTGCTGAGCGCGATTTGATTTTGAAAGAAGCAAAAACACTTAAAGATAGTATCGTTAATGAGGCTAAAACTCAGGCTCATAATGAAGGTGCAAAGCTAATTGAGAAAGCTAAGATTGAAATCGAAAATCAAAAGAAAGCAGCATTAGCTGAATTGAAAAATCAGGTTTCAACTTTATCTCTGGATATTGCTGAGCGTGTATTACGTAATCAGCTTCAGGATAAAGCTAAACAGGAAGATTTAGTGGCTAACCTTTTAAAAGATGTTGAATTAAACTAATTGATAGTTTATTTAACTAGATATAACGGAAAAAATGTCAGAAAATAAAGCAGCATCGAGATACGCCAAATCACTAATTGATCTTTCAATAGAGCGTAATGCTTTGGAAGAAATTAAAAGCGATATGGTATTTTTAGCGCAGGTGATTGATAAGAGTCCTGAACTTGAGGCTATCCTTAAAAATCCCATTGTTCCTTTGAATAAAAAAGCAGGAATTCTGGAAAATGTATTTGGACCTAAGGTAAACGAAGTTACCAATGCTTTCTTTAAGCTAATGGTAAACAAAGGCCGCTCTGCAATTCTATTCGATACAGCAAAATCTTTTGTCGCTCAATACAATGCAATTAAAGGTATAGTCTTAGCTGAAGTTACTTCGGCTACTGAACTTACGGCAGAAAATAGAGCTGAGATTGAAGCTATAGTGAAAAAAGAAATTGGAGCTAATCAGGTTGTGATTAAAGAGAAAGTTAGCGAAAAATTAATTGGAGGCTTTATACTTAAAGTTGGAGATAAGCAGTTTGATGCAAGTATCGCCAGCGGTTTAAGCAAACTAAAAAAGGAATTTGCTCAAGGGATAGTTTAAGCGAAAGCTAAATTGACATAGAGCGAAATAACAGATAATAATTACTGAATTTACAAAAGAAATAATATAAAATTATGGTAGAGGTAAGACCAGACGAAGTATCGGCAATTATCAGGCAACAATTGGCGGGCTTCAAATCAGAAGCAGAACTTGAAGAAGTTGGTACCGTATTGCAGGTGGGCGATGGTATTGCCCGTGTTTATGGTTTAACTAAAGTTCAATCAGGAGAATTAGTTGAATTCGAAACAGGCTTGCAAGGAATTGTTTTAAACCTTGAAGAAGATAATGTTGGTGTGGTATTGTTAGGCCCATCAGACGAAATCAAAGAAGGTGATACAATTAAACGTACTAAGAAAATCGCCTCTATCAAAGTTGGTGAAGGTATGTTAGGCCGTGTTGTAAACACATTGGGTGAGCCAATTGATGGTAAAGGACCAATCATTGGTGAAACTTATGAAATGCCTATAGAGCGTAAAGCTCCTGGTGTAATCTATCGTCAGCCAGTTACTGAGCCGTTACAAACAGGTATTAAAGCGATCGACGGAATGATTCCAATCGGCCGTGGCCAGCGTGAGTTGGTTATCGGTGACCGTCAGATTGGTAAAACTGCGGTTTGTATCGACACCATTATTAACCAAAAAGAATTTTATGAGGCAGGTAATCCTGTATTTTGTATATATGTAGCTTGTGGGCAAAAAGCAAGTACAGTAGCTAACATCGTTCGTACCTTAGAGGAAAACGGTGCTATGCCATATACTGTAGTTGTTGCAGCTTCTGCAGCTGAGCCTGCTCCGCTTCAGTTCTATGCTCCATTCTCTGGTGCTGCTATCGGTGAGTTTTTCCGTGATACTGGAAGACCAGCATTGATCGTTTATGATGATTTATCTAAACAAGCTGTGGCTTACCGTGAGGTTTCTCTATTACTTCGTCGTCCACCGGGTCGTGAGGCTTATCCAGGTGACGTGTTTTACCTACACAGTCGTTTATTAGAGCGTGCTGCTAAGATCAACTCAAATGATGAGATTGCTCGTGATATGAATGATCTTCCAGAGTCTATTAAAGGTATCGTTAAAGGTGGTGGTTCATTAACTGCTCTTCCAATTATCGAAACTCAGGCTGGTGACGTATCTGCATACATTCCAACAAACGTAATTTCGATTACTGATGGTCAGATCTTCTTAGAGTCTAACTTGTTTAACTCTGGTATCCGTCCGGCTATTAACGTGGGTATCTCGGTATCACGTGTTGGTGGTAACGCACAGATTAAATCAATGAAAAAGGTTGCTGGTACTTTGAAGTTAGATCAGGCTCAATATCGTGAGTTAGAGGCATTCTCTAAATTCGGTTCTGACCTTGATGCAGCAACAAAATCAGTATTAGATAAAGGTGCTCGTAACGTTGAAATCCTTAAACAAGGACAATTCTCTCCAATGACTGTTGAGAAACAGGTTGCGATCATTTATATCGGTACTAAAAATTTAATGCGTTCTGTCCCTGTAGATAAGGTTAGACAGTTCGAAGCAGAATATTTACAACAGTTGGAATTACGTCATCCCGATACTTTAGCAGCCTTAAAAGCTGGTAAGTTAGATGATACAATTACAGGTGTATTGGAAACTGTAGCAAAAGAGCTTTCAAGTAAATACTAATTACCCCATACTGAACATTAACAAAGAATGGCTAATTTAAAAGAAGTAAGAATTCGTATAGCATCTGTGCAGTCAACACAGCAGATTACCAAAGCCATGAAAATGGTTTCGGCTGCTAAATTGAAGCGTGCTACTAATGCTATTATACAATTACGTCCTTATGCTACTAAGCTGAAAGAGATCCTGGGAAATCTTTCAGGTAGCTTAGAAGGATCATCCTCACCTTTTATCCAGGAACGTGAACCTAATAAGGTTTTAATTGTAGTAGTTTCTTCTAACCGCGGTTTAGCCGGTGCGTTCAATATGAACGTGATTAAAACTACCAACAATTTAATTGCCGAGAAATACAGTGAGCAATACAAAAAAGGTAATGTAAGCATTGTAGCCATCGGTAAAAAGTCTCAGGATTTTTATGAGAAACGTAATTACAATGTTATTGGTAATAATAACGATGTATATTCGGCCCTTACTTTTGAGAATGTAACTAAGATTACTGATGCAATTATGGCTGGCTTTGAAAAGGGCGAGTTTGATAAAGTGGAATTGGTTTATAACAGATTTAAGAATGCAGCTGTTCAGATTTTAACTACTGAACAATTGTTACCTTTGCCAAAAGCAGAGCCTGAGGCAACAGTGGTGAAAGCTTCTAATATCGATTACATACTTGAGCCTTCTCAGGAACAAATCGTTGAGCAATTGATTCCTAA
The DNA here is from genome assembly GCF_040203335.1 of Pedobacter sp. ASV1-7. Lineage (NCBI taxonomy): Bacteria > Pseudomonadati > Bacteroidota > Sphingobacteriia > Sphingobacteriales > Sphingobacteriaceae > Pedobacter > Pedobacter sp. ASV1-7. Next base: position 571,773 of record NZ_JBEHBV010000001.1, read on the forward strand.
ATCGATTAAAATTCAATTGTATAAAGCGGTATTAGATTCTCATGCATCTGAGCACGGTGCACGTATGACTTCAATGGATAAAGCAACTGAAAATGCAGGTGATTTATTAAAAGCATTAAAGCTTTCTTACAATCAGGCACGTCAGGCAGCAATTACTACAGAGCTTACAGAGATTGTAAGTGGTGCTGCAGCATTGAATGGCTAATTAGCTTGATAAAGATAATAAACGAGGGTATTCATATTTATGAATACCCTCGTTTTGTTTTATCTCTAACTGATAATTTAAATAATTGAATGTAATGTTGATTTATAGGTAATTAATCCTATTTTTGTGGCATAAATAGAAATCGTATGGAACAGAACATAAAACACAATACGGAAAGCATGAAAAGAGCTAACGATCCTTCAATTTATAAATTGATGGTCGTAGGAATTCTAATCGGTATTTTAGGCGTTTATTTACGCTTTGCTGCTGACTCGACAACTTTATCAATCGTATCATGGGCAATCTTAACAATTGGATCTGTAATCGCTTGTAAAGGCGTATTTAAAATATTAGACGCTTAAGTAGTTCGTCTTCCCAAATAAAGAAAACGTCCCTGTTGGTTTTGGCCAGCAGGGACGTTTTTTTTGTAATATTTATGTGATGCCTTTTTCCTTAGGTTACTTTTCTAACGATTGAGTATTAATTGTAAACGTACAATCTTTAAAGCGAGAAATCAGATATGACTAAATTAATTATAAAGTACCCGGGGCAATAATTAGCTTAATCATCAAAGGCTCTAGCTGACCAATAAAAAACAAAACTTAATTAGATGAAAAAATATTTTATTTATTGCGTATTCGCGATAACGGCTTTCGGCTGCAGTAATATGGAGAAGGAATCTTCGGCTGAGGCCATTGAAAAAATTGAAAATGGTGAAGCTGTAATGGAGGCGAAGATCATTAAAACCGCTGATATGAAATTTAGGGTAAAGGATGTTCAGGATACGAAGGAAAAGCTTTCTGTTGTTTTAAAGGCCGAAGGTGGCACCATCGCTGAAGTGGCTATCAGCAGCAATATACAGAATACGGAAAAAGTGAAATATAGTGCGGACTCTTTATTGGAACTTACTGCTTATCGTACTGAAGGAATGATTTTAGCTAAAGTGCCATCGGAGAAGTTAGATGATTTCACAAATAAAATAGCAAGAATGGCCGTGTTTGTTGACCATCAGTCGATGAAGTTTGATGACCAGAGTCTGGACTATCTTGTAAATGAGCTAAAAAGTATCAACAGAGCAGAAGCCACAGCTTCAATGGAAAAAGCAAAGAAAGAACTCGCTACGGTTCAGAAGAATGTGAAACAACAGCTTGCTATGAAAGATGAATATGTAGATAAGAAGGTAAGAAATATGTCTATTGACAGTAGAGTTCAGTACAGCGATGTGACCCTTAATTTTTATCAGGATCATACAGTGAAACGAATTATAGTTGGAAATGACAATCTATCAGATTATCATCCTCCATTCTTTCAACGTCTGGTTATTAACCTGCAAAATGGCTGGTTTATTTTTAAAGAATTCATTTTACTTCTGTTCAATATGTGGTCTATACTTTTACTGATTGCTGGCGCATATTTTGGATATCGTTATTTTAAAAGGCAACAGAAGAAAAAACTGTTGGTATAACTCAGAAATAGCAAAACAGATTATCTCAATCTCTTTTTGTTATCGCTCACAAAAGATTCCCATCCGGAGTAGGTTTTCCCTTTACCTCCGGTGGGGATTTTCTGAAAGGAATGACAAACTGCAACTGCAAGCCCGTCGGTAGCGTCTAAAAACTCTGGAGTTTCTTTAAAATTTAACAGACGTTGCAACATGGCTGCCACTTGTTCTTTTCCGGCGCTGCCGTTGCCTGTAATGGATTGCTTGATCTTTCTAGGAGCATATTCATTCACAGGTATATTTCTCGATAGGGCAGCTGCCATGGCAACACCCTGGGCACGCCCCAACTTTAACATCACCTGAATATTTTTCCCGTAAAAGGGAGCTTCCAGCGCCAGAGTATCTGGTTTATACTCATCAATTAATTTTACCGTCTTTTCGAAAATACGCTGTAGCTTTAAGAAATGATCATCCAAATGGTCCATTCTTACAATCCCCAGTGTGATCAATTCAATTTTATTCCCTTTCTCAAGTATAATCCCATAACCCATAATTGAGGTTCCTGGATCTATACCCATGATCACCCTTTCCTTTTTTTCAGCCAACATAAAACAATATTAAGCATATTTGCACAGAGTAAAAGTAAAAAGTTTGACATCCGGATATAAAAAAATACTATCATATATTCTTAAAACCACAATTGTAATCTTTGCATTTTGGTTTGTTTATAAGAAGCTATCCTCCAATGAGAATTTAAAGGAGTTCCGTAACCTATTGGAGCAAATTCCGCAATGGGAGATTGTTTTGGTGATGGGATTGGTTTTTTTATTGATGCTTTTTAACTGGGGCCTTGAAGCTGTAAAGTGGAAAAGGCTTATTTCCAGGGTAGAAAGCATTACTTTATGGAGGTCTGTAGAGTCTGTCTTTTGCGGATTAACATGGGCCGTATTTACACCCAATCGTATAGGAGAGTATGGTGGCCGGGTGTTTTTTCTTTCTCCAAAGAGACGGATTATTGGTGTGGTAGCCATGGCAGTAGGTAATATTGGTCAAATGGTACTGACGAATGTTTTTGGAGCAATAGCCCTGAGCATATTTATTTACCGCTTTGTTCCACTTGATTACAGGTTATATTATGCACTGCTTGCTTTGTCTGCAATGTTTTGTGTCTTTTTTATTGTGTTTTATTTTAACATTAAATGGCTAAACGGTATTTTATTATCTATACGTTTTACTCGAAAATATAAGAAGTTCTATAGTATTTTAGCTCGGTATAGTAAGCGCGAATTACTCAGTATTCTATTGTTTTGTCTGGCACGCTATATTGTTTTCAGCTCACAGTATTTCATTCTTTTCTTTTGGCTGATCCCTGAAATTAATCATCTGGATATTCTAATGATGGTTAGTATCTTATTTTTTGTGCAATCAACGTTACCTTCCCTAGATCTTTTTGATATAGGAGTGAGGAGTGTAACAGCCGCTTATTTTTTTAGCTTTGTAACCAGTCACGAGGTAGCTGTTATTGCATGTACTGCAAGCATATGGCTTATAAATATTATAATTCCTGCTATATTAGGATCCTACTTTGTGTTTAAACTTAATTTTTTTGGAAGTATTCAGCGTAATTAGTTACATCTCTTTAATCCTAACAGTTTTATACCTGTTTGTTGTGATAGCCTTTATACGAGGTTGGCATAAATTGGTTTACTATTTGCCTAGAACCAAGGTTTTAACGACAAAAGTATCTGTGCTTATTGCTGCGCGTAATGAAGCTAAAAACATTGCTAAGACTATAGAGGATCTGATTGCTCAACGTTATCATAAGGAACTGACAGAACTTGTTTTTATCGATGACCACTCTACAGATGATACTGCAGCTATTATCCGTTCTTATGCATCTTCGGGTGTAAAGCTGATCCAGCTAAATGAAGATCAGCCATTAAATTCTTACAAGAAAAAAGCAATTCAAACAGCCATTGCTGCAGCTTCAGGATCACTGATTGTGACTACTGATGCTGATTGTCGTATGGGACCAGACTGGTTAAGCACGATTGTAAGTTTTTATGAAGAGTACAATTATAAAATGATTTCATCTCCGGTAGCTTATTTTGAAGAAAAAAGCTTTTTTGAACGGGCACAAACATTAGAGTTTTTGTATTTAATAGGCTTAGGAGCATCTACAATTGGGAATAAAAAGCCTTCTACCTGTAATGGAGCAAATCTGGCTTATGAGCGGGATGCCTTCTATGAGGTAGGTGGCTTTAGAGGTATAGATGATCTTGCTTCAGGTGATGATGAATTGTTATTACATAAAATGGCAGCCAGGTTTGAAAATGGGATTGGCTTTTTAAAGAATGAGGATGCAGTGGTGTACACTCATCCTAAAGCTACTTTAAAGGGATTTATACAGCAACGCAAACGCTGGGCATCTAAAAGTACGAGATATAAAAATAAATCTATTATTGTACTTGGAGTATGTATCTGGTTGTTTAATCTGAGTATATTGGTGAATTTGGGAGTGGGTATTTTTAATGGCTTTTATTTTAAGTTAGCTCTGGTTCAGCTATTGGCTAAAATGGTGGTTGAATTTATTTTTCTGTATGATGTTACTGCATTTGCCAAAAGAAAGAATCTTTTGATGATGTTGCCTGTATTGAATCTGATGCATATCTTGTATATCGTATACATTGGTATTGCAGGGAATAGCGGGAAGTATAATTGGAAAGATAGAATGGTAAAATAATGGAAGTTAATAACCCTTCGGCAAAAGTATGGAAGCAATTTAAGCGGAACAAAATGGCTTTCGGGGGATTGTTATTTATCGTATTACTATTCTTTATGGGGATCCTAGGCTATCTGATTATTCCCGATAAAACACCGATGGCCAATACCATGCATCTACAATTGAGCAATAAGAAACCAGGCAGGACTTTCAATTTTTTAGTGATCAGTAGAAAAAATGTTAAAGAGGTAAGCTTCTTTGAGCGTATGTTGTATGGACAAGATGCTGATTTTAAGAGCATCCCCATTACTTCATATCGGATTGCAAATGGTAAAGTTTATGCAAGGGAATATATTGGTGATGATGAGCAAGCCGAAGAATCTGAATTTCCATTGCTTTCGGGTAAGCAGCAATATCAGCAAACTTTTTGGTTAGGTACAGATACCTATGGACGCGATTTGCTAAGCCGTTTGGTATTGGGGATCAGGGTCTCGCTTTCTGTAGGACTAATGGCCGTACTGATTTCTCTTTTTATTGGCGTCAGCCTGGGTGCCATGGCAGGTTATTTTGGAGGCAAAACGGATGGTGCAATCAGCTGGTTTATGAATGTAATCTGGTCTTTGCCTTCTTTATTATTGGTTATTGCTATATCTTTTGCATTAGGTAAGGGCTTCTGGCAGATTTTTATTGCCGTTGGACTATCTACCTGGGTGGATGTGTCAAGATTGGTTCGCGGGCAGGTAATGAGTCTTAAAGAAGTGGAATTTGTTGAAGCTGCCAAGGCATTGGGTTTTTCTACACCAAGAATTATTATCAGACATATTTTACCGAATATGGCGGGGCCAATACTTGTAGTTGCTTCGGCTAACTTTGCAGCTGCGATTTTGTTAGAAACAGGCTTAAGTTTCCTTGGTTTTGGTGCACAACCTCCTATGCCTAGTTGGGGAACAATGATTAAGGAGCATTATGCTTATATTATTATGGACGCAGCTTACCTGGCGCTGTTACCCGGATTGGCTATTATGTTAACTGTTTATGCTTTTAACTTATTGGCTATTGGCCTAAGAGATGCATTTGATGTAAAATCTCAGAATATATCGGTTTAGTTTACGGATTTATTAACTTTGGTCGCTATGTTATTAAACTGTTATCAGCAAGAATTTATAGAAGCCGGATGTGATGAAGCGGGTAGAGGTTGTTTAGCCGGCCCCGTATTTGCAGCGGCGGTAATTTTACCTGCAGATTTTATTGCCGGAGAGTTGAATGACTCCAAGAAACTCAATCATAAACAACGTAAGGAGCTTAGGGTAATTATAGAAAGAGAAGCAATTGCCTGGGCTGTGGCTGAAGTGGATAACATAGAAATTGATCAGATCAATATTCTTAATGCTTCTTTTTTGGCAATGCACAGAGCTATAGAAAAGCTAAAAGTGCAACCTCAATATCTAAGTATCGATGGAAACAGATTCAAGAAATATCGAGATATTCCTCATACTTGCGTTGTTAAAGGAGATGGTAAATATTTAAATATTGCTGCCGCATCTATTTTAGCTAAGACCCACAGGGATGAATTTATGGAGCGGATCTCTGATGAATATCCTTATTATCAATGGCATCAGAATAAGGGGTATCCTACAACGGTGCACAGAACTGCTGCATTGACACATGGTTTATCGCCATATCATCGTAAAACTTTTACTGTTAGTGCACCTCAACTTGCCTTGTTTTCTGAAATAGACGGATAATTCGTATTTTCACGTTGTTGAAAGCACTTATCCTCACAAATAGAGTCCCTTTCCCACCCAATAGTGGTTATCCCATAGTGGTTTACAATACCATTAAGGGGCTGCTAAAACTTGGAGTAGAAATTACCTTGTTTAGCATCAATACCAGTAAACACAGAATTGATGTGGATGATATTTATGACCCTGTTTTTGAGCAGATTGAATTCCACTCTCATAGTATTGATATTGAAGTAAACGTATGGGATGCACTCACCAATATTTTTTCTAATGAATCATATAATGTTTCCAGATTTTTTAATGAGGATGCTGAGCGTCAGCTGGAAGATATTTTAAAGGAAAATGTATTTGATATTATCCAGTTTGAGGGCTTGTTTGTTGTGCCTTATCTGGATGTGGTAAAAGCAAATAGTCAAGCCAAGGTGATTTATCGTGCACATAATATCGAATTCGATGTCTGGGAACGTATTGCAATGAGGGAACAGTTTACACCAAGAAGAAAGTATCTTCAATTTCTTGCCCGTCGGTTAAAACATTATGAAACTGAACAGATTAATAGGTTTCATCAGGTCTTTGCTATTAGCGAACGTGACAGACAACATATAGTGCAATTTGGTTGTGAAGTACCTCTTGATGTTTTTCCGGTAGCTATAGATTTTGATCAATATGTAACGGACCACTCTTCGGTAGGGTTTCCTACATTATTTCATTTGGGGGCTATGGATTGGCGACCAAATAAAGAGGGGCTTGAATGGTTTCTGGATGAGATCTGGCCAGACATTGAAAAACTAAACAGTGAGCTAAGATTTTATATTGCCGGCAAGAATATGCCCAGGGAGTTTTATGAATATGAATCCGAAAACCTGGTAGTGGAAGGAGAAATATTTGATGCTGTAGAGTTTATAAACTCTAAATCTATCATGATTGTGCCTCTTCTTTCTGCAAGCGGAATGCGTGTTAAAATTATAGAGGGAATGGCCATGCGTAAGTGTATTATTGCCACAAGTATGGCCGCGGAGGGAATTAAATACCAACATGGTAAGGATATTCTTATTGCCAATACTGCCGATGAATTTTATAGGTCTATTCTGCAATGCATCACTAATCCTAAAAAGTGGCGTGAAATCGGAGATAATGCCCGTAAAACAGTTGAAAAGGATCACGATGTGAATGTTATTTCAGAAAGAATGTTGAAAGTCTATCAAAAATTAATTAGTGCCTAAATTTATATACCTTTGCGGCGCTTTTATTTATATTAAACTGTATGAAGAATACCCCGTTAACTGAGAAACACATTTCATTGGGTGCCAAAATGGTGCCTTTTGCCGGATACAATATGCCTGTACAATACGAAGGCATAAATGCAGAGCACGCTACAGTAAGGAATGGTGTAGGTGTTTTTGATGTTAGTCACATGGGCGAGTTCATTTTAAAAGGTGAAAACGCATTAGATTTAATTCAACGTGTATGCAGTAATGATGCATCAAAATTATATGATGGCAAGATTCAATATTCTTGCCTGCCAAATGAAAACGGTGGAATTGTCGATGATTTACTAGTTTATCGTATAGACGAGTTAACTTATATGTTGGTTGTAAATGCCTCTAACATTGAGAAAGACTGGAACTGGATTCAGAAGTTCAATACCAAAGGTGTTGAAATGCATAATATTTCAGATAAGACTTCTTTGTTTGCCATCCAAGGGCCAAAAGCTGCTGAAGCTTTACAAAGTTTAACTGATGTAGATCTGGCTTCAATGGAGTATTACAACTTTGCAAAAGCAAAATTTGCTGGTGTTGATAATGTGTTGATTTCGGCCACAGGATATACTGGAGCTGGTGGTTTTGAGGTTTATTTTGAAAATAAACATGCTGAAGAAATCTGGGATGCTATTTTCGAAGCTGGTAAACCATTTAACATTAAACCTATTGGTTTAGGAGCCAGAGATACCTTACGTCTGGAAATGGGCTTCTGCTTATATGGTAATGATATTGATGATACAACTTCACCAATCTCTGCGGGCTTAGGGTGGATTACCAAATTTTCTAAGGCCTTCACCAATTCTGAAGCTTTGCAGGCTGAGAAAGAGGTTGGCGTAATACGTAAGCTTATTGGTTTTGAAATGGTTGACAGAGGAATTCCTCGTCATGGTTACGAAATTGTAAATGCTGAAGGTGAAGTAGTGGGTAACGTTACTTCTGGTACCCAGTCGCCATCTCTACAAAAAGCAATTGGGATGGGGTATATTGATAAAGCATTAGCTAAAGAGGGAACGGAAATTTTTATCAATATCCGCAATAACCAGATTAAAGCTAAAGTTGTTAAATTCCCTTTTTATAAATAATTCTAAATAACCGTATTTTAAATCTCTGTATTACCCAGCCGATGCCTGATCAAAAAAGCATAGAAGTTTGTTTAACGCCCGCACTATTGAATTTATATGATACTAGTAATAGTATTGTTGTTGTTATTGATATTTTAAGGGCAACATCGTCTATAGTGTATGGTATTGACAACGGAGCTGAGGCGATTATACCGGTTGCACATGTAGAAGATTGTATAAATTATGCAGACAAAGGATTTTTATTGGCTGCAGAGAGAAATGGAGAAGTTGTTGAAGGCTATGATTTTGGCAATTCTCCATTTTCTTATACTAGTGAGAGGGTTAAAGGACGGACGATCGTATTAACTACAACTAACGGTACTAAAGCTATGCACATGGCACGCGAAGAAGCTTACCAGGTTGTAATTGGTTCATTCCTTAATTTGAATGCATTGTGTAAGTGGCTTAAAGTTCAGGAAAAGAATGTTTTATTACTTTGTGCCGGATGGAAAGATAAATTTAATCTTGAAGACACCCTTTTTGCTGGTGCTGTTGTAAATGAATTGCGTAAGGACTTTACACATTTTGATGATTCTTGCGTAGTTGCAGAAGATATTTACCTGTTGGCTAAGGATGATCTGAGAACCTACTTACATAAATCTTCACACAGTCATCGCCTTGCTCAGCTTAATATTGAGGAAGATGTGAAGTTCTGTTTACAGCGTAATATCTGCGAGACGATTCCTGTATTGATTGGAGATACATTAATAGCTTTAAAGGCTTAATTCACTAAACCTTTCATTGTTTTTTATCGTTTTAAGAGTCTCTTCGTAGGCTAGCCAGTAAATGGTTTCTGCCTTGGCAGTATCAAAAATATTAATGCTACCCATGCCTTTTGGCTCTATCAGTATATCACACAGGCTTGTTTTTTCTTCCATGTCTTTATTGATCGACATTAATGCTGCCCGGGTAAGCAAAGCGGTAATATTTGTGATCTTATCAACCGGGTTTAAGTGATTGCAGGACGAACCGATGATGAAGTCACAATCCTTAAGAAGTGGTTCTACCGGGAAATTATTCAATAAACCACCATCAACATACATTTTTTTATCGATCATTATAGGCTTAAAAATGCCAGGGACGCAGCTAGAGGCTTGTACTGCCCTGATGAGTGGGCCTTTATTGAAGTAAACAAGTTTCCCCTCACTAAAATTGGTAGCTGCAATGGTAAGTGGGACTTTTAAATCTTCAATATTCTGCGGTAAATAGGATTTCAATAGTTCTGCTGTATTTTCAAAATTGAGCAATCCTAAACCAAGGGTGGGTCTTAAAAAACGTAATAATTTAGTTTTCAGAAAAATATTCAGCGCATCTTCCGGGTCGATACCTGCGGCATATAATGCGCCTGCAATAGAGCCGGCACTGGTGCCTGTTACATGACTAAAGGTTATTCCTGCATTAGTAAAGGCTTTTAATACACCCAAATGTGCAATACCCCGGATGCCTCCCCCTGCTAATACGATTCCAACTTTTGCCATATGTTTATAACGTCAGATTACTTTGGCTTGTATTTAGAGGCCTGCAATATTTTTTGCGGGTCTTTCTCAGCCATCAATTGTTGTAAGGTTACAGATGGATTTTCTTTCATGTATTTTCTAACAATCTGCCAACCGGTCCATATTCCCAGCTTTGGAGCAGATTCATTTTTTTCACCCAGCCCCGGAGTAAATGGACCTTCACTTATTAAAACCTGTATTTTCTGGTAATCTGTCTGGAACAACAAATCATTTTCCAGGTAATAACCCCATATATTGCCTTCATAGGTCTGGCACCATTTAAGCTGTTTTTCTGTATAACCTATTTTAACGGAGTCTGGTACTTCATCAGCCAGTACCTGATCCATAAAATACAGAATTTTACCATTATGAATCATTTTTGCAAGTAGAGTACGGTCTTCATCACGTTCAGTAAAAAGCTCTTCTCTGGCATAGGTTTCTGTTACTCTCGGGACGATGTATTGTGGTGCAAAGCGTTTGGATAGATATACTGGGACACTTTCAACAATTGCTGGATAGAACTTACTATCTTTTCCTAAAAACATATCGAGACCAATACCCATATAGTCATTACCAATAGGTGTTTGTACTGCAAATCCAGAAATGAAGGAAATAAAGCGGGGAACGTTTGCTTTGGGGTAATAATACTTGATATACTTAAATGATTGAGTCAATTCCTTTTCAATAGGAGCAAGGTTGGGAAAGGCTTTTTCCTTTTCCTGATTCAAATCTTCATAGGCTTGATCATTAAATAAGGTCGACAGAATTTCTTCATTGCTGTATTCATAGTTACCTACCATTTTATGCATATAATCATCATAAAAGTTACCATACTTTTTTTGTAGGGTTAAGTCTGCTTCTTTAAGATTTTTTGCTTTGTTATTGTACAGATCCTTGTCAAAACGTTCGATCTTTATGTCCAGCTTTATTTTGCTTACATCAGGTTTAGTAGTCTGTTTACAGGAAAGAAAAGTTAATATAAACAGAAAAAATAGATAGCTTTGGCTGAATTTAACGTTATAGTAGTTCATGATGAACAAATATAAACGAAGTTTATTCATGCTATAGCACCTTAATATAAAAACAAGTAATGAAAAGAACAATTATAGGCTTATTCTGTTTATTTTTCACAAGTCAGCTTTTTGCTCAGCGGTCACTTCCAGAATATGATTTCAGATTAGGTTTAACAGCGCACCCAACAATAGGCTGGATAAAACCAGAAACAGGTAAAACAAATAGTGTGGCATTGGGTTTTTCATATGGCTTACTTGCCGACTTTAATTTTGCTGAGAACTATGCTTTTGCGACAGGATTAACCATTACAACAATCAATGGTAAGAGTACTGAAGTGAATGTAAAACCTTACTATGATGGTTCAGGTTCACAAATTGCTTATGATCTTAAGTATAAGCTTCAGTATATTGAAATTCCACTTACTTTGAAATTGAAAACAGATAAAATTGGTGAGGTCAAGTGGTATGGACAGTTTGGTTTATCTAATGGATTTAATATAGGCGCCAAACAAAATGCATCTGAATCAGGAAGCGGAAGCAAAGTAATAATAGAAAATAAAGGAATTTCTAAGCAGACTAACTTTTACAGAGCAGGATTGATTTTAGGTGTGGGAGGTGAATTTGATGTTTCTGGAAACACAAGTATAACAACAGGTTTAACCTTGAATAATGGTTTTACTGACATTGCAAGTGATAGTGACCGCAAAGTAAGGAATCATTATATTGGTCTTAACTTTGGCGTTTTCTTTTAAGAACAAAACTTCGATAATCTTACCGCATTAAAAAATGAAAATAGCATTAGCACAACTCAATTATCACATTGGTAATTTTGAATATAACACCAATAAAATCATCGAGAGCATTGAACAGGCAAAGGACAAAGGAGTTGACCTGATTGTTTTTGCTGAGCTTGCTATATGTGGTTATCCTCCACGGGATTTTCTGGAGTTTGATGAGTTTATTGAGCTGTGTGAAAAGGCGGCTTATCAGATTGCCTCACATTGTAAAGGAATTGCCTGTATAGTAGGTTTACCCGTTAAAAACGAAGCTCTTGCTGGTAAGGATTTATATAATGCGGCTTATTTTATTGAAGATGGGCAGTTAAAGCGGATTGTAAAAAAAGCGCTGTTGCCCAATTATGATGTGTTTGATGAGTATCGTTATTTTGAACCTGGAAAAAACTTTGAGTGTATAGACTTTAAAGGGATTAAAATAGCTGTTACCATTTGCGAAGATTTATGGAATATCAATAATAATCCGCTTTATGTTTCTTGTCCAATGGACGAATTAGCCAGACAGAAACCTAAGCTAATGATTAATATTGCTGCTTCTCCTTTTTCTTATATCCATGATGAAACACGTGCTGTTGTTCTTTCTGCGAATGCTAAACAATACAATTTGCCCTTATTATATGTAAATCAGATAGGAGCGCAAACAGAAATCATATTTGACGGAGGCTCGATGGCTTTTGACGCTAAAGGAAACATGATTGATGAAATGCCTTATTTTATTGAGGACATGCGTATCTATGATTTTGAGGATAATAAAATTCAAGGGCTTGAGCCAATTCAACAACAGACTGTACCAGATATTGAGCAGATCTACGAGGCATTAGTGTTAGGTATCAAAGACTATTTTGTGAAATCAGGTTTTACAAAGGCTGTTTTAGGTTTATCTGGCGGTATTGATTCTGCAATAGTATGTGCTTTAGCTTGTCGTGCTTTAGGCCCCGAGAATGTAATGGGAGTATTGATGCCTTCTAAATATTCTTCTGATCATTCTGTTCAGGATGCTTTGGAACTGGCAGAGAATCTTGGATGTAAGCATGAAATTATTCCTATAAAGGATGTTGCTGATGCCTTTGATAAGGTTATGGCTCCGGTTTTTACAGGTCTTCCATTTAACCTTACTGAAGAAAATATTCAGGCAAGATGTCGTGGCGTAATTGTGATGGCGATGTCTAACAAATTCGGGTATATCTTATTGAACACTTCAAATAAAAGTGAATGTGCAGTAGGCTATGGCACTTTATATGGAGATATGTGTGGTGCTATTGGTGTTCTTGGTGATGTTTATAAAACTCAGGTATACGAACTGGCACAGTTTATCAATAAAGACGGTGTTGTAATTCCAATGAATACAATTGTGAAGCCGCCATCAGCTGAGCTTAGGCCGGATCAGAAAGATTCTGATTCCCTACCTGATTATGATACGCTGGATAAAATACTTTTTCAATATATCGAATTGAAGAAAAGTTCATCAGCTATTATAGCTCAAGGATATGAGGAGGCTTTAGTCAGACGGATAATTAAAATGGTAAATACAGCGGAGTTCAAGCGTTATCAAACCCCGCCAATACTGCGAGTATCACCAAAAGCATTTGGCATGGGGCGCAGAATGCCTATTGTAGGGAAATATTTGTCGTAGCTGCATGAGTTTTAACTCATAAAACGGCTTATGCAGTTTTTTTAACCAATTTTCTAATCGGAATAATCGCAGCTAATATTAGTGCTATAACACATAACAGTTTTGCAATAATATCACCTGTTTTTACATACACAGTTAGTTCATCATTCAGATTGATGTCTGCTTTTAAGGCAGTTCTGGTCCACCAGCCTGCTTGTTTAATTACATCTCCCTTTTGATTTATGAAACAAGATATCCCTGTGTTTGCAGAACGTACTACATAACGGCGGCTTTCAATAGCACGTAATTTTGCGTATAAGAGATGTTGATCTTTTCCTGAGGTATTGCCCCACCAACCGTCATTGGTGATGATTGCGATGAATTGAGCTCCATTTTTAACTGCATTTCCAATCCACTCCCCCCATAAAGATTCATAGCAAATTACAGGAGCCACCCCGATGCCGCTATAGGCGAAAAATACGCCTGATTCTTTTTGCCATCCATACCCACCGACTGTACCTCCAAAACCCTCAAATAAGGGATTCAGGATAGATAATGCGGTCGGGAATGGCATTTTTTCTACACCAGGAACTAGTTTTGATTTATGATAAAACTGTACATTAGCAGAGTTTTCTATTTGAACGGCAGCGTTAAAGGCATCAACATAAATGCCGTTGTCGTACTTCTTGGCCGATAATGTTTGTTGATCTGAGTAAAACTTATAACTTTCGATACCAGTTATAAGCGTTCCATTTTTATATTTTTCTAAAAAGTTCTGGGCAATTTTAAAATCAGAGTTACTTCTGATCTGATCTTCATTTACCCTTTCAGGAATGGCTGTTTCAGGCCAGATAAAGTATTCTGTGTTAGGTTGTGCAACAGAATCGGAAAGCTGTGTTAGTATATCTAATTGTTCGGCAGCAGAAAGGCTTCCGAATTTCTGATAGGGATCAATGTTTGGTTGTACCGTAACTACATTTACAGGGACAGACTTTTCCTGATATTGGTAATATTTGGTTAAAGATAGCGCTATAGGAAGTATGATAAATAGTGCCCATAAAAGAACAGGCCTGAATTTTAAATATCCATTAGCACCAGATCTGAATTGTTTATAGGCTTCAAAAGCAAGTATATTGCTAAGTAATATCCAAACGGAACCACCATATATACCAGTATATTCATACCATTGTGCCAATTGGTGCATGCCCGATAATCCGTTCCCCAAGGTCATCCATGGAAATGCGAGATCCCAGCTTTGGTGCAGATATTCCATCGCCACATAAAAGGAAACCAGTCCGGCATAAGCAACTTTCTTATTGCTTACCTTTTGTAATTGGTAATACATCCAGAAAGCAAATGTCATTAGCAATGCACCCAAACCAAAAGGAATAAGCGATACAAATGCAGAGACTACAGGGTTGTTTACAGCGCTGATGGCATTATATACCCAATAAATAGAAGCTGTATTCCAAAGTAAAAAGGTCAGTCCGGCGGTAAAGAAAATCTGTTCGCCAGTTTTACCTTCATTTTTAAGGATGATCCTGTCAAGTCCAATAAGTAAAGGTACCAATCCAACTAATAATAATGGAGTGGTATAGGGAATTGGTGGCCAGGCCAGCCACATTATAAATGCGCTTAGCAGGGCCAGCGGGGCAGTACTTTTAAAGTTCATTTTTGCTGTTTATAAGCTGTCTAAAATGTCTGCTTTTTTCGCTTCATATTCCTCTTGTGTAATCAGGTGTTTGTCGTACAGACTTTTTAACTTCCTCAACTTTAATGTCGTTTCATCTTCAGGTTCTTCAACATGAATAGGTTCAGCAGGAGGAGCTGAAAACAAAGCGACAGGTTCTTCAGCAGGCTCTGATGGAACTGTATTTACAGTAACCGGAGAGGTAGTTGAACGTCTTTCTTCGAGTTCAGCTTGTCTTTGTTGCTCTTTATAGTCTTCCAATTGCTCGTATGCTGCCTGGTACAACTTGCGTGCTTGAACTTTCGGAATATACTCAGTGATAATATTTTCACCATGTAAAGGAACGCAGATGAATTTAGAACCAAATATTTCCTCTTTAAAAGAAACTTCTTTAACACTTTTCCACGAAATATCTTTAAAGTTCATGGTGATACCAAAGTTGCCTGGCTCACAATAAAAAATACGTTTGTTACTTACAGCAATGCAATCAGGAAGCAGGTTTACAGCAGGTTTTTTTTGTACCGCCATATAAATCAGTTCCTCGTTTGCAGTGAGCATATCATTTAGCTTACCCAATACCTTTTCAACGGCTTTAGGATCTTGTTCGTCACTTAAAAATCTATCTATTAAATTCATGATGTTTCTTATGGTAATGTATGTCTTTAGAGGTTATTCCTCGTCGTTTTTATATTTGTTTTTCTTCTTTACTTCCTCTTCTGCTCCGGCAACACAAATTACAAATTCTCCCTTTAATATATTGTTTTCAAAATGTGATTTAATTTCTGTTAAAGTACCTCTTACCGTCTCTTCGTAAAGTTTGGTTAATTCTCTGCTGACAGAGGCTTGTCTTTCAGCCCCCATATATTGTGCAAATTCTTCGAGTGTTTTAAGTAGACGATGCGGACTTTCATAAAAGATCATTGTCCTTTCTTCAGTTGTCAGTTTTTTTAAACGGGTTTGTCTTCCTTTTTTTACTGGTAAAAATCCTTCGAATACGAAAGCATCACAAGGTAAGCCAGAGTTTACCAAGGCGGGTACAAATGCGGTGGCCCCGGGTAAGCACTCTACTTCAAGACCGTTCTTTAAGCTTTCCCTTACCAGGAAAAAGCCGGGATCGGATATTGCAGGAGTTCCGGCATCTGAAATTAAAGCAACGTTTTTACCCTCTTTTAATAAACGGATAATTTCAGTTGTCGCCTGGTGCTCATTGTGCTGATGATGTGAATAAGCTTTTTTATCTATTCCAAAATGCTTTAATAAAGGAGCACTGGTACGTGTATCTTCCGCAAGAATCACATCCGCTTCTTTTAAAATCCTTATAGCCCTGAAAGTCATATCTTCCAGATTGCCAATTGGTGTAGGAACAAGAAAAAGTTTACCCATTTGTACTTTATTTTACAATTTATGAAGCTGGATTGCTCATGCAATGCCCCCAAATTTACTAATTAATGCAGAAACCACAACTGGATAAGGTTTTCGAGCATATATAGATAACTAAATATACTTGTGTCAATCTCCTTATAAAAAACGGTGCTCTTGAGCCTGAAAATTGTAAATCAATCTTATCTTTGTTCAAAAATATATATAATGCTGCAAGTTAACTATATCCGCGAAAACAGAGATAAAGTTTTAGCAGGCTTAAACCTGAGAAACTTTAAACAACCAGAGTTGGTTGATGAAATTATTAAAACTGATGAAGAAAGAAGACAATCTCAAACTTCGTTAGACAATCTCTCTGCAATTGCAAACTCGAGCGCAAAACAGATTGGTGAATTGATGCGTAACGGTAAAAAGGATGAGGCGGAAGCATTGAAAGCAGAGACTACAGCTAATAAAGAACAGATTAAAAATCTTTCTGATGAACTGGCTGTTGCTGAAGAGAAGTTACACAACCTGATTGTCCAACTGCCTAATTTACCGCACCATTTGGTTCCGGCAGGGAGCACAGCTGAAGAGAACGAAATTGTTTATACACATGGTGCTGCGGCAGAAATATCTGCGAATGCTTTACCACATTGGGAGCTGACTTCCAAATACGATATTATTGATTTCGAATTAGGAACAAAGATTGCTGGGGCCGGTTTTCCGGTTTATAAAGGTAAAGGAGCGCGTTTACAACGTGCGTTGATCAATTTCTTTTTAGATCAGTCGACCGCTGCGGGGTACAGGGAAATGCAGGTGCCACACCTTGTTAACGAAGCTTCAGGCTTTGGAACAGGGCAATTGCCAGATAAAGAAGGGCAGATGTACCATGTTGGAGTTGATAATCTTTATCTTATTCCTACAGCGGAAGTTCCGGTAACGAATCTATATAGGGATGTTATTTTAAAAGAAGATGAGCTCCCTGTAAAAAACACTGGCTATACACCATGTTTTCGTCGTGAAGCCGGTTCTTATGGTGCTCATGTGCGTGGTTTAAACAGGCTTCATCAATTTGATAAAGTAGAGATTGTTCAGATAGTTCATCCTGATCAGTCTTACGAAATACTTGAGCAAATGAGTGCATATGTTCAATCCTTGTTACAGAAGCTTGGTTTACATTATCGTGTATTGAGATTATGTGCAGGCGATATGGGCTTTACAGCGGCTATGACTTATGATATGGAGGTTTGGAGTGCTGCGCAACAGCGCTGGTTGGAAGTATCTTCAGTATCGAACTTTGAAACTTATCAGAGTAACAGACTTAAGTTAAGATTTAAAGGGGCTACAGGAAAGACGCAATTAGCACATACTTTAAATGGAAGTGCATTGGCATTGCCACGTATTGTTGCAGCTATTTTAGAAAATAATCAGACAGATAAGGGGATTAAGATTCCTGAGGTATTGGTCCCTTATACAGGGTTCGAATATATTGACTAGTAGTCCAGAAATATGATACATAAAAAAAGCTTCCTTTCAGGGAAGCTTTTTGTTTTTAACAGGTAGATGTTAATTGGTAATAAAAGTATTATAGGTTAGTTAATAAATGCTATAAAATAAGTATCAGCAACAAAATGATAATGATAATTGCACCTACAGAAAGGTATACTCCACCACCCATAGCACGTGCCTGAGATTTTAACTCTTTAAGCTCTTTACGCAGTTCTTTTTTCTCTGCTCTGGATAAATCTGATTTATCCATATTTCTAATTTCTTCTACACGGTTCGTTATTCTCTCCAATTGAACTTTTTGTTCTGCAGTCATTTCAGTTTTCGCTCTGTTATTGTCTGCTGCACTTACAGTATTTGCGCTTAGTCCCAGTGTAAAGATTAAGATTAATGAGTAGATTAACTTTTTCATATTTTCTAGTTTTTAATTGTATACTATTTTTAAGCGCTTAATAAAGATGGTATATTGATAATAACAAAAAACCTACCAAATCTAATTGGTAGGTTTTTTTATGTTTTTTGAATTAATTTGAATTAAACTGTATACTCTACAGGTCAGAATTAAAATCCTTTGATTTGAAATACTACATTCATGGTGTAGCTTAATTTTATCTTTTTGAAATCAATTTCGGCTGCTCCAGCTCCTGCCATATCAGCACTTTCAGCTTTCATCATCATTACATTTGCACGATAATTAGGTTGAGGGAATATATCATTATTGATTTCCTGAATATCAATTGCACTACCTAGTTTATCACCAAGTGCTTCAACCAAATAAGTTGCTTTATCCTTTGCGGCTAAAATAGCTTTAATTTTAAGCTCTTTTCTTAGGCTTTCAATTTTGGAATAATCATAACTATCAACATTGGTGCTTAATATTCCTTTGGAGTCTATGCTACCAATAATATTATTCCATTTATTCAGGTCTGTTACTTTTAAACGGTATTGTTTGCTAGCTAAATATTCAGGATCTTTTTTCTTAGAAATAATAGTTGAATAACTAGACAAGTTGTTGATTGTCAAGTTCTCTTTACTGATGCCAGCTTTTTGTACCGCATTAAATAACTCATTTTCAAGATCAGTAATATTTACTTTTTTCTTACTGTTGCCATCTTTAAGATATTCCTTTAACGAGATGTTGATATATAGAATATCAGGTGTGATTTCTGTTTCAGAGGTTCCGCTAACATTGATTTTCTTACGTAAATCTGCTGTTTGTTGAGCCATAGCGCTTAAACTAAATAATGCAACGATGGCAAGGCTTAATAATTTTTTCATAATGGTATATTTCATATGTGTATTTGAAGTATAGATGAAACAATCATGCCGATTCCATATCTATACTTCAAAAAAAAATCAATTATTCTTCAACCATCTCATTATTAGGTCCTAATTCTTCGATGATGTCTTCTTTAAAATAAGATTTTTGGAAGATGAGGATAAGTACTACGCCTACAGAAATCGCTGCATCAGCAATATTAAATACTGGTCTGAAAAAAATGAAGTCCTCACCGCCCCATATTGGAAGCCAATCAGGAAAATGCCCTTGTAATATAGGAAAGTAGAACATATCTACTACACGTCCATGGAATAAAGTTGCATAACCATAGATCTTGCCGTAAAAGACCGAGTCAATGATGTTACCCAATGCACCAGCAAAAATCAGTGCTACATTTAAAATCAAGCCTCTGTGATATTTTCTTTGGATAAGATAATGCAATCCGTAGGCAATTCCAGCAACAGCAATTATTCTGAACAAAGATAAAGCAAGCTTACCAAATTCACCGCCAAACTCTAAGCCAAAGGCCATTCCGTTATTTTCCGTAAAGTGGATAATAAACCAGTTGCCAATGATCTTGAATTCCTGGCCCAGATACATATTGGTTTTAATCCAGGTTTTTAACAGTTGGTCTGCCAATAAGACAAAGAAAATAATTAATAAAGGTTTAATATAGCCTTTCATTATGACTGCTTCAGTTTAGCTTCCATACTTAAAGTTGCATGAGGTACTGCACGTAAACGTTCTTTCTGGATTAACTTTCCAGTTTCGCGACATATACCGTAAGTTTTATTTTCAATGCGTACCAAAGCAGCTTCTAAATTTTCGATAAACTTCTTCTGACGTGCAGCAAGCTGATTTAATTGCTCCTTTTCCAATGTTGCTGAACCATCTTCTAATGTTTTATAAGTTCCTGAAGTATCTTCAGTACCGTTAGAGTTAGGACTACTTAATGAGTTGGTAAGGTCAAGAAATTCTTCTCTTGCCATTCTCAATTTCTCCAGGATTAGGTCTTTAAATTCTTGTAATTCAACGTCAGAATACCTTGTTTTTTCTTTTTCCATAATAAAATTATTGTTGTGCAATCAGAATTTGTAGTTCAACATCATCAATTACAATCGTGTTTGCGTTATTTAATGTTTCGGTTAAGTTAATGTTATCTGCTAGAATTTCCGAGCAAATGTATGTTTTATTTTGTGCTACCGCTTCGGTTATCAAGTTATGATTTTGTAAACTAACGGTAATTCTGTCTGTTACTTCATAATTTAACTCTTTTCTTAAATTTTGAATTCTGTTGATCAATTCACGTGATAAACCTTCTTGTTTAAGTGCTTCAGTAATCGATACATCAAGTGCTACAGTTAAACTTCCCATATTGGTGACTTGCCATCCTGGAATGTCTTCTGCAATAATTTCTACATCGCTCAGCTCAATCACATAATCCGTGCCGCTAACAGCAAATTTGCCGGTGTTTTCGAAATTTGTAAGCTCTTCCTGCGTCATATTGTTTACAGACTCTGCTACAAGTTTCATGTCCTTACCCACTTTAGGTCCTAAAGTTTTGAAATTAGGCTTAATCTTTTTCTTGATAAAGCCCGCAGTATCAGTAATGTACTCAATTGTCTTAATATTGGTTTCTGATAGAATTAGTTCTTTAACCAGCTCCACTCTTTCAGCAAATTTATTATCCAGTACTGGGATTAATATTTTAGCAAGTGGTTGACGAACATTGATGCCTGTTTTTTTACGCAATGACAATACCATTGATGAAATGTCCTGTGCAAGGTGCATTCTCTCATTCAATTCTGTATCGATTAGGCTGCTGTCAATTGCCTCATCCCAAAGACTAAGGTGAATGGATTCGAAATTGTTCGATTCATCCATTTCAGTTAAGTTCTTAAATAACCAATCAGAAAAGAAAGGTGCTACTGGCGACATGATCTGCGCAACACTTGTTAAACAGGTGAATAGTGTTTCGTAAGCTGCTTTCTTATCTTTCGTCATTTCGCCTTTCCAGAAACGACGGCGAGATAAACGAATATACCAGTTACTTAGATGCTCATCAACAAAAGTTTGAATTGCTCTGGTTGCTTTAGTAGGTTCGTAAGCATTATAACTTTCGTCTACTTCAGCAATTAAGGTTTGAAGTAAAGAAAGAATCCAACGATCCAGCTCACTACGGTCCTCAATAAGTGTCATGTTGGACTTGTCAATCTTGAACTTATCTATATTTGCATATAATGCGAAGAAAGCATAAGTGTTGTACAGTGTTCCAAAGAACTTCCTGCGGATTTCGGCAATTCCTTCGCTGTCAAACCTGAGGTTATCCCAGGGGTTTGCATTCGAAATCATATACCAGCGTGTAGCATCAGGACCAAACTCATCAAGAGTAATGAATGGATCAACGGCATTGCCTAAACGTTTAGACATCTTTTGTCCATTTTTATCCAGTACCAGTCCATTTGAAACTACGTTTTTGTAAGCAACCTTATCAAAAACCAATGTACCTATGGCATGTAAAGTATAGAACCATCCACGAGTCTGATCAACACCTTCAGCAATAAAATCAGCGGGGAAATCTGTACCCCCATCAATCTTATCTTTATTTTCAAAAGGATAATGCCATTGTGCATAAGGCATAGCACCAGAATCAAACCATACGTCGATAAGGTCACTTTCACGTTTCATTGGTTTTCCTGAAGGAGAAACTAGAATGATATCGTCAACTACATTTTTATGCAGGTCTACCAAGTCGTAATTCTCCTCAGACATATTTCCAATTTCAAAACCTTTAAAAGGATTCTCCTTTTGGAAACCTGCGGCAATTGAATGCTCAATAGCTTTGTAAAGTTCTTCAACAGAGCCGATCAGTACTTCTTCTTTTTTGTCATCCGTTCTCCAGATCGGCAATGGAATACCCCAATATCTTGAACGCGATAAGTTCCAGTCGTTGGCATTTTTAAGCCAGTTTCCGAAACGACCTTCACCTGTAGATTTTGGTTTCCAGTTGATGGTTTCGTTCAAATCGAACATTCTGTCCTTTACATCAGTAACCTTAATGAACCAGGAGTCTAAAGGATAATATAAAAGCGGCTCATCAGTTCTCCAGCTATGTGGGTAACTATGAACATATTTTTCTACTTTAAAGGCTTTGTTCTCTTCTTTTAAACGAATCGCGATTTCAACATCTACAGATTTTTCCGGAGCTTGACCTTCTTCGTAGTACTCGTTTTTAACATATTTACCAGCCAGATCGCCCACATGAGCAGTGAACCTGCCTTGTAAATCAACCAAAGGAACAGGGATACCATTCTCGTCAAGTACCAACATTGGCGGTACTTCCGGAACAGCTTCTTTAGCTACTTTCGCATCATCAGCCCCAAAAGTAGGAGCAGTGTGTACAATACCAGTACCATCTTCCGTAGTTACGAAATCGCCAGCAATTACTCTGAAAGCATTTTCCGGATTTTGGTAAGGCAGTACATAAGGCAATAATTGTTCGTAATTAATACCAACCAAATCATTTCCTTTACATTCTGCTATAATCTGATAAGGAATTTTTTTATCACCTGCGTTGAAATTCGCGAAGTCTTCTTCCGAACTACTTTCGAAATAAGTTTTGTTGAATTGCTTTCCAACCAGGTTCTTTGCAAGAATTACATTTATCGGAAGGAAAGTATATTGGTTAAAAGTCTTTACTAAAACGTAGTCTATTTTAGGGCCAACAGTTAATGCAGTGTTAGATGGTAAAGTCCAGGGAGTAGTTGTCCATGCCATCAGGTGAATATCTCCCAGGTTTTGTAAAAATGCAGGTAATGTATCTGCAAGTGCTTTAAACTGGGCAACAATAGTTGTATCGGTTACATCGCGGTAAGCACCTGGTTGATTTACCTCGTGCGAGCTTAATCCGGTTCCTGCTTTAGGCGAGTAAGGCTGGATTGTATAACCTTTGTAAATAAGGCCTTTATCGTAGATCTGTTTCAACAGCCACCATACGGACTCCATATATTTGGATTTGTAGGTCACATACGGATCATCCATATCTACCCAATAACCCATTTTCTCAGTCAGGTCGTTCCACACATCTGTGTAACGCATTACTGTTTTTTTACAGGCTTCATTGTATGCTTCAATAGAAATGGTTTTACCAATATCTTCTTTGGTAATTCCCAATTCCTTTTCAGTTCCCAGTTCTACTGGTAAACCATGTGTATCCCAGCCAGCTTTACGCTTAACCTGGTAACCTTTAAGGGTTTTGTATCTGCAAAAAATATCTTTAATAGCCCTTGCCATTACGTGGTGAATACCAGGCATTCCATTTGCCGAGGGCGGTCCTTCATAGAAGGTAAAAGGGTTCGATTCAGGACGGCTTGAAACGCTTTTTTCAAAGATGTTTTCCTCCTTCCAAAAATCAAGTATCTCTTTACCTATTTTAGCTAGTTCTAGTTGTTTAAATTCCCTATACATCAATCAAGTATCTCCAAAAATTAAGGTTGCAAAGTTAATGTTTTAGAATGAAACTTCTAAGCGTTCTTTATCATCATTTGAAATGTTCCTATGAAGGTTTCCCCAGTCCGACATTGCCTGAAGCATAGGTTTCATGGTTTGGCCAAGTTCGGTCAGTTCATATTCAACTCTTGGAGGCACTACCGGATAAACGGTTCGTTTTACAATCTTGTCTGCTTCAAGTTCACGCAATTGTGCAATGAGCATCCTTTCCGAAATGTTTGCAATGGAATTTTTAAGGTCGCTATAACGCATAGTCTGAACAGATAACCTCCATAATATAGCTGGTTTCCACCTTCCCCCTAATATGGATAATGAATAAGCCATTCCACAGATGTCGTTGATTTGCTTTTCATTAAAAGCGTTCGTAGAAGTCTCTTTTCTCATTTCTTACTTATTTGTTAGTACCTAACAATTTAATGTGTACTAGCAAATATAACTGTTGTAATTTACTTTTGATCATCAATAAAAAATTAAAAGATGAAAAGATTTGAAAACAAAGTGGCTCTAGTTACGGGAGGAAGTAGAGGTATAGGTGCAGCGATCACAAAAAGATTAGCAGTTGAAGGTGCGAGTGTAGTATTAACCTATTCAAAATCCAGAGAAAAAGGCGAAGCAATAGCCGCAGAAATCAATGCTTCCGGGGGGCGGGCCTTAGCAATTGAAGCAGATAGTGCAGATCCACATGCTGTAGGACATGCGGTTCATAAAGTTGTAGCAGAATTTGGAAGGATAGATATTTTGGTCAATAATGCTGGCCTCTTTATGGTTAAAGCTTTTGAGGAACATACACTGGAAGATTATGATCAAATGATGGGAATTAATGTAAAGGCAGTTTATGCTGCCTCGCTTGCTGCGGCGAATCATTTTTCTGAAGGTGGACGTGTCATTACGATAGGTAGTAATATGGCTGATCATGCTGCGGGGTCCGATACAACACTTTATACCATGAGTAAATCTGCACTGGCTGGATTTACAAGAGGACTTGCCAGAGACCTTGGTAAAAAGGGGGTTACGGTAAACCTGGTTCAACCGGGACCGATCAATACTGATATGAATCCTTCGGATAGCGATGTGGCCGATTTTTTAAGAAGTAGAATGGCGCTGTCTGAATATGGAACAGTAGAGGATATTGCTGGTCTAGTAACATTTCTGGCCAGTGAGGAAGGAAAATTCATTACTGGAACTGCTATAACTATTGATGGTGGATTTAATGCATAATTTCTCTCGTTTAACTTTTATATTTGTGTAAGTATGAGTTATACTTCTAAAACTTATTAAGATGATTGAGACTAAAGGATATGCAGCACAGGACGAAAAAACACCATTAGCGCCCTGGACTTTCAACAGACGCGAGGTTGGTCCACACGATGTGCAATTTGATATATTGTTTTGTGGTGTTTGCCACTCTGATTTGCATCAGATTAAAAACGATTGGTTTCCGGGGATATTCCCGATGGTGCCAGGTCACGAGATCGTTGGACGTGTGGTAAAGGTTGGCGATAAGGTAACTAAGTTTAAGATAGGTGATATCGCAGGTACTGGCTGTATGGTTGATTCTTGTCAGGTATGTGA
Source organism: Pedobacter sp. ASV1-7 (assembly GCF_040203335.1). Taxonomy (NCBI): domain Bacteria; kingdom Pseudomonadati; phylum Bacteroidota; class Sphingobacteriia; order Sphingobacteriales; family Sphingobacteriaceae; genus Pedobacter; species Pedobacter sp. ASV1-7. Next base: position 597,099 of record NZ_JBEHBV010000001.1, read on the forward strand.
AAACTGTAAGCAGGACCTCGAACAATATTGTTTAGAGGGAAACACCCAAACTTACAATGGAATGGAACGTGATGGCTCTATGCCTACTTATGGTGGATATTCCAATACTATTGTAGTCCGGGAGGAATTCGTATTGCACGTTTCTGATAAATTAAACCTTGCAGCTGTTGCTCCATTGTTATGTGCAGGTATTACTACTTATTCTCCTTTAAGGCATTGGAAAGTTGGGAAAGGACACAAATTAGCTGTATTGGGCTTAGGTGGACTGGGACATATGGCAGTTAAATTCGGTGTCGCTTTCGGTGCTGATGTAACGGTATTGAGTACCTCACCAAATAAAGAAGCTGATGCTAGGAAACTGGGGGCTCACAATTTTGTGGTTACTACTGATCCTGCTCAGTTGAAAGCAGCGACCGGCTCTTTTGATTTTATTCTAGATACGGTGTCTGCCCCTCACGACTTTAACCTGTACCTTTCTTTATTGAGAACTAATGGTACCATGATTTGTGTAGGTGTTCCACCAGAGCCAGCTCAGGTAGCTGCATTTAGCTTACTTGGTGGCCGTAAAAGTTTAGCTGGATCTGGAATAGGAGGAATTGCCGAAACTCAGGAGATGCTCGATTTCTGTGCTGATAACAATATTGTTTCTGATATTGAAATGATCGATATAAAGGATATTCAAACAGCTTATGACAGAATGGTGAAAGGTGATGTACGTTATCGTTTTGTAATCGATATGGCAACGTTATAATTTGATTCGTTTTGAAATCTGAAAGCCCTTGAAGTTAGATTCAAGGGCTTTTTTGATGATTATAAAATTTATCTGCTATTTCCCGGAATGATATTTGGTACCTTGTTTAATATATTTACAATTAGCAACATCCTATCTCATGAAAACTGTCGAATCTATTTTGTACTATCCTTTGGGAGACAGCGCTGTTGTCATTGAACTCGGACAAGTGATTTCTGAAAAGATTCATCATCATATCGTCGCAATAGGTAATTTTCTGGAAGAGTATTCTTTTGATGGTTTTATTGAATATGTACCAGCATTTACTACTGTAACGGTATTCTATGACCCTTTGATTACTGATTATAAAACGGTTGAAATCCTTTTAAAGGAAATGCTTGATGAGGTAAATGAAGAGGAAAGTACCTTGCCCGTCGTAACTGTAGATATTCCTGTTTTATATGGAGGGGTCCAGGGGCCTGACCTTACTTTTGTGGCTAGAAATGCTGGGATTTCTGAAGCAGAAATTATTGATGTGCATACTGAAAAGGAATACCTCGTATATATGATAGGTTTTGCACCTGGTTTCCCTTATCTGGGAGGGATGAATGAAAAGATCGCCAGCCCACGTAAAGAAGTTCCCTCGACACACATTCCTGCCGGTTCTGTTGGAATTGCCGGGATACAGACAGGAATTTATCCTATTGAAACTCCCGGAGGCTGGCAAATCATCGGGCAGACCCCTTTGAAACTATTTGATGTAAACAGGAATCCTCCCGCATTAATCAAAACAGGAAACAAATTGCGCTTTGTATCGATAACTGAGGATGAATTTGATGAAATGAAAGGGGAAAATGATGGGGATTAAAGTCTTAAAGGGTGGGATGCTCACTACGGTACAAGATCTTGGAAGAATGGGCTACCGCAAGGAAGGAATTATTGTAAGTGGTGCTATGGACAGATTGGCGCTTGAAATAGGTAATTTACTTTTAGGAAATGATATTAGCGAGGCAGGATTAGAATGCACATTGCTTGGCCCAAAGTTGCTTTTTAAAACCACACAGCTGGTGACCATTACAGGAGGAGATTTGAGCCCGACAGTTGATGGAAAATCTGTAAATATGTGGCGGCCAATCATTATCCCTGAAGGTGCAATACTGAATCTTGGTACACCTGTAAAAGGTTGCCGTTCATATATTGCCTTTTTTGGTGGTTTAGATTTACCAAAAGTACTAGACAGTTATGCAACGTATTTAAAAGCGGGGATTGGTGGGTATAACGGGAGGGCGCTTAAGGCAGATGATGAGTTATCCTTTAGAAAAGCATATCTTCCAACAGGTGATTCTTTTAAATGGACGGCCGATCTAAAGTTGTATCCTGATTTTAATAATCCAGAGATAAGAGTCATGGAGGGACCGGAGTTTGAATTGTTTAACAAACAAAGCATATCAGACTTATTTAATAAAAAATATGTGATTAGTAAAGCGGCTGATAGGATGGGCTATCGTCTGGAAGGATCAGCATTACAATTAAGTCAACCAAAAGAAATGCTTTCATCAGCTGTGACCTTTGGAACAGTACAGGTTACACCCGATGGTGGAATGATCTTGTTAATGGCCGATCATCAGACTACCGGTGGTTATTCAAGGATTTTACAGGTCATCACAGCAGATCTGACAAAGCTGGCGCAAATGCAAAGCGGTCAGCAGATTCATTTTAAAATGGTTACTCTGGAAGATGCTAGAAGTGCTCTATTGAATAGAGAAAAGCAAATCAAACAATTAAAACAAGCATTGAAATTAAAAACATCAATTTATGAGTAATGACCAATATAATGTAGATCTGAATTGCGATATGGGGGAAAGTTATGGGACTTATCAGATTGGTAATGAGGAAGCCATCTTTCCATATATCACTTCTGCTAATATTGCTTGCGGCTTTCATGCGGGGGATCCTACAGTTATGAAAAGGACTGTAAAACTAGCTTTAAAATATAATGTAGAGATTGGAGCACACCCAGGTTTGCCTGATTTGCAAGGATTTGGCAGAAGGGAAATGGCAGTTAGTGCTGACGAAGCTTATGATATAGTTGTTTATCAGATAGGGGCATTGATGGGCTTTGTAAAATCAGAAGGAGGAGCCTTGCATCATGTTAAACCACATGGAGCACTTTACAATATGGCAGCTGTAAATGCAGACATTGCTGAAGCAATTGCAGAAGCGGTGTATAAGATTAATCCAGCATTAGTGTTATATGGTTTATCGGGGAGTGAGTTAACAAAGGCGGGGAGCAAAATTGGATTAAGGGTAGCAAATGAGGTCTTTGCAGACCGTACTTACCAGGATGATGGAAGTCTGACATCCAGGAAATTGCATAATGCATTAATTGGTGATGAAGGACAAGCGGTGGCCCAGTCTTTACGAATGGTAAAAGAAGGGTTGGTGACCAGTGTAAATGGTCTTGATGTTGCCATCAAAGCAGATACAATATGTTTACATAGTGATACCGAACATGCAGCGAAGTTTGCAGCTAAAATCCATACTATATTTAAAGAAAAAAATATAGGATTGCAAGCACCATAGTAAATGAGGCGAAATATTGGTTCAATATTTGTTAAATATTGATAATCTAACTTAATACTGCGCATTATGATAAAGGTATTGAAACTTCAAAAAGCCGTGTTTCTCATTATTTTGGGAATAGTAGGGTTAATAGCCTTTAAAATCATGGAAGCTGATAAAATAGAATCAGCAATATATGTGCTTAAGTTTTCCGGCATTTTACTTTTGGTTGGTTCGGTATGGCTATTATATCCTATTATGTTTGCAAAAAAGGTAAATGAAGAAGAGGTTCAGCTTGATTCAGATAAACATGAAGAAATTATAGATCCCCTTACAACAGACCAGCCATAAAAGGATCGGTACTCGAATCATTCTCAGTTTCTACATGCCCTGCATAATGTCTTAAATACAAAGGACTGTCTTTTACCTTAATGGTAAAATCGTACCAGCAATTGCTCCTTTTTAAATCCAGTATTAATTTTGATTTCTGCATGGCTCCCAATGTGATTACTTTCCGAACAATATTTTTATAAATATCATCAGTTATCTCAATCTCAATTTTTTGGCTACTTAGATTCTCTAAATGTAATTCTATGTTTCCTGTTATTTTTTTTGTTAAACGCCCTGAGCTTTCATAGAGACAGTGAATGTTTAATGAAGGATCATTTTTACTGCCTTTAAAGTTTCTGAAAAAACCATTAGGTGCAGTTACCTTAAGGTCGTATTGTTCTTTAGCAAAATGACTAAGCTTAATATAATCACTAATTTTATCACCTTTAGTAACGGCATAATTCCAGGTTTTTCCTGCTTTCCCTTTGTATATATCTGATGTATATAATAGAAATGGGGCACCTACAGGAACAACTTTTTGTCCGAAGTTGCCTTTACCAGATTCAAGAATCAATGTAATGTTTTCTTTCTTGGCATCTAATTTACAATCTGCAAATAGTTGGTATGGAAGCGCACAGGCTGGTTTAGTACCTTTTTCCTGTTTTGGCATTACAGTAGGAGAGGATGGGGAAAAAGGCGGATAAGCATTGATATTTTTTATTTCCTGAGAAGTTAAAGGATTGGGCTTTACTTGAGCAGGTTTATTTTTTGCATTATTAATATTGATAATTACATCTTCCTTTTTCAATAAAGGAGGGATGTCGGTCTGAACTCCGGTGGCTGGACGGAAAACAGAGGTCAGGTCCCCACAAATGGCGCGTCTCCAGCTACTGATGTTATTACTCCTGATGGTTTTTCCAGTCTTTTTACTTAAGAAATGTTCTAGAAACATCAGGCATGAGGTATGGTCAAATACCTGTGAATTGACATAGCCACCCTTGCTCCACGGTGAGGCGATTAACATAGGAACCCTGTAACCTAGTCCAATCGGACTATCTTTTTTAAACTCATAATCTACTGCCACATCAATTTTCGCAGAAACTTTACCTGTGTCTGTTGCATTAGGCCTTGGTACTACATAAGGTGGTATATGGTCAAAGTAGCCATCGTTTTCATCGTAAGTAAGAATGAAAATGGTCTTCTTCCAAACCTCTGGATTTTTAGTAAGGATATCTATAGCTTCAGAAACATACCATGTCCCATACAAGGGTGAACTGGTATGATCAGAGAACTTCTCTGGTGCTACAAGCCAGGAAACAGTAGGTAGTTTGCCATTGTCTACATCCGATCGGAATTGATAGAAGATGTCGTTTTTGGGGATGGCTAGGTTTTGTTGCTGACCTTTATCATCGGTAAATGAGAAAGGCTGGAGCTCCAGATAGTTTTTAGGTGAATTAATATTAGTCGCAAAAGCCTTGTCTATCAGGTTTTTTTCTCTTTTTGATAGCTTGTCGTATTTGGCTCTTACTTCTTCAGCAGTTAAGGGTGGTTTAACAGACGAGTCACCATTTTTTCTGAAATAAGCGGAAAGCTTAACATTATAGCGCTTCACATATTCAATAGCATTGTCGCCATAATTGCCAAGCCAGTTGTCAATGCCCTCCCCCTTTAGTCTTGAAGTCCACAATTCATTCTGATATATTTTCCAGCTGATGTTATTGTCCTCCAGAATTTCAGGAAAAGTATCCCAGTCTACATAAACGTTATCACGGGATTCTGCCTGTGAATTATTTACCGTTGCAACGGACTCTCCATTTTGTTCAGGTCTGATAGTGCCTGTCCAGAAAAATAACCTATTGGGTGTGGTGCCTGTCAATGAAGAACAGAAATGGTGATCACAAATGGTGAATGCATCAGCCATCGCGTAATAAAAGGGGATATCATTTCGGTCATAATACGCTAAAGACATAGCGCTTTTTACAGGAACCCAGCTATCGTAGCTCCCATGGTTACGGGCTGCAAGCTGATCATTCCATGAATGGGGAAGGCCACCTTGCCAGGTAATCATTGTCTTATTTATGTCTACATGAAATGGAGCGTATGTATTACCTTGACCATCCTTTTGCAGCCATACTTTATGCTTATCAGCCTGAGTAAAAGCTCTTGGGTTGTTAAATCCCCGGACACCTTTAAGCTTTCCGAACATGTGATCAAAAGATCGGTTTTCCTGCATTAAGAATACAATATGTTCAGCGTCCATGAAGGTACTTCCAGGATTGGCACTAATAGCCATTGCCTTTTGTATAGACATTGGAATTACATTAGGCAGTCCTGCTGCTCCTGACAATATTGCGGCTTTTTTTAGGAATTCTCTTCTTGAGCTCATACGGTTTACATTATCTGTGTAAACCAAACTTAGATATTTTATTTTATAAGTTCAAGGCCTTCCATATTACATCATAAACCTGTGTAGCGTTTATATTTTCCTGGTTTATATTACTATCGGTAATTAGTACCGGCTGGAATTCTGCAGGTGTATTTGCGCTTCCATGTGAGCCTTTTATCAAAGTCGCATCTAATGGGATTACATCCATAATATATCTGAACCCTGCTTTTTTCCTTAATAATTTATATGCTGCTCTTGGTTTAGAAGACATAAACATCTCTACAGGATCATAACCCGGTTTTTTATGTATATCTACGCATCTTGCATAATCAGGAGCTACTGCATCATCTAACCAGAAGTAATAAGTAAACCAGCTTTGTGCATCTGCAACCAATACAAAATCTCCTGTACGTTCGTGCTCCAGACCATGAGCCTGTATACCTTCCTTGTCTAAAATTAAACCAATGCCTGGGATTTCCTCAAGAATAGTCTTCACTTTTTTTATAACAGTCGAATCATTGATGTAAACATGGGCGATCTGATGGTCGGCCACGGCAAAGGCTTTTGAGGCGCCAGCATCTAATAATTCCAAACCTCGCTCGACACGGATTTGTAAAAGTCCTGCATCTCTAAAAATACGATTCAAATGAATTGGATTGCTTACAGGAGTAATGCCATATTCTGAAAGAATAATGATATTGGCATTTTTGCTTTCATAATAGTTAATAAGTTCCTTTAAAACACCGTCAATTTGGTTTAGCTCATCACCGATAAGATTAAAATCGTGACCAAATTTTTGCAGACAATAATCCAGGTGGGGGAGATATACAAGGGTAAGTGTCGGGTCGTATTGTGCATCAGTCAGCATAGAAGCATCGGCAATCCATTTCGATGATTTAATGTTGGCACCTGGCCCCCAGAATTGAAATAAGGGGAACTGACCTAATTTATTTTGTAAAAGATCTCTCAACTCTGCCGGATCGGTATAGCAATCAGGCATTTTTCTGCCATCTGCCAGGTAATTTGGACGTGGGGTTGCTGAATAATCTGCATTGGAATACATATTATACCACCAGAACATATTAGAGCATGTGAAAGCTGGATTTTCTTTCTTTGCACGATCCCAGATTTTTTCTGCCTGTACCAGCTTGTTCGACTGTTTCCAAAACTTAATTTCTGCATCTGTTTTGTCATACCATCCATTGCCGACAATCCCATGGTCGGTGGGTAGCTTGCCTGTTAAATATGTAGATTGTACTGCGGTCGTAACAGCTGGTAACATAGGAGCAATGCTATTTAGATTCCTGGTTTTAACGTATTGTTCTAAAAATGGAGTATATTTTCCGATCAGGTTCGAGGATAACCCTACAACATCTATAACTACAGTTTTCTTCATCTTAACGGCTTTTGGTCTATGCGAGTGAGTTTATAACCCAATTCAGTTCAGTGCTGATAGACTGGGCAATGGGTGATTTTATTTGTTCTGGTAAAACTTCCCAGGTATAGGTTTCTACTTCAAGGTGGTTGGTAAATGGTTTTGCTTTCTGCAATTGAAGCACTTCAGTAATATCTGTCTGGGTAGATTGTAACAGACCAATTTTCTGAATGGAGATAGGGACATGGAAATGAGAACGCCATTCCAGTACATTCTCATCATTTCTGGCTTCAAGTGCAGGTGGAAGATCAGTATAGCGGATTAAGCTCCCATCCTTTTTTAATGCAACAACCTGATGTAAATAAGTAGATTCGTTGAAGGTTGCAAAGTTTGTTTTTATTAAAGTCTTATCTTCAATTGTTCCAGTTAAATTTGCTTTAAGTGCTGCACTAATCTGTATTTTTCCAACCCTTATACTTTTTTGTTCTAGTTCTGTTAATATGCCTTGATGATTTTCGTAGCCTACAGCGAAATGACAAACATCATAGCATAGGCATACGTGTTTTTTTAATAGTATTTCGGCCTCATTTTCAGAACAACCAAACTGATCAGCAATAACAGGAATTCCTGAAATGAGTAAATCATTCTCGAACCAATCAATAAATTCTCTACCTGTTTCCAATATTCCATCAGGTTCTGGTTCGATATCCAGATGTAGCACCTGGTTATTTTCCTTTGATATCTCTATTAATGCCTTGGCTACCTCAATAATGTTAAGTGTTGCTGTTTGTTTGGCAGCTTCAAAGTCCGACGAGGTTTTAAACCAGTGTCTGTAGCTTAGCGGTGAAGTAGAGATTCCGCCGTCTATGCCTTCGGGGAGTAATGACTTTAGGATATGAAACAACCTGATGGTATAATCTTTTCGCTCTTGTGTAGTCCAGTCTGGACTATGCACATTCTCTTTAACAATGGCGTGATGAAAATCTCCATAAGGGAAGCCATTCATAGTAAAAACATAAGCCTCATTTTGTTGCAGCCATTGCTTTAACTCTAATATATAATGAGGAGTGCTTAATTGAATACTGGCTGCATTGGAAAGCCTTAAGCCTAATCCCAGGGGCTGATCTGGAGAAACATTTTGTTTGATAGCAGGAAAATTCTCCTTTAAGTTATCAAAGTCTTCAGTCCAGTTTTTTCCAGCATGAATATTTGTACAATAAGTCAGATGTCCGGTATTTACTTTCATATTAATTGTTGCCAGGGTTTAAGATCAAGTTGTTTTTAGCAAAGTCATGAACATATTTGCTAGCCTTTATTAACAACTGATGATTCATTTCGTGTACTTCTTTTCCAGTTCCGAGAGCTGTTAAAAGTGTGATAGTAAGCTTACCTCCAAGATGTTCCTGGAATTCTTCCAAGCCTTTTAAAATGGGCGATTGTTCGTCTTCAATATTAATAATGGGGTCGGTTATTTCAAAACCAAGATTTGTCAGTGTTTTAAGAATGCGCTGTAATTCATCCTCTGAAAGTAAGCCTGTTAAAAAGGAATAAGTGCTATCCAGTGCAATTCCCATTGCTACAGCTTCGCCGTGTAAAATACTGAAGTTGCTCAACTGTTCTTGTTTATGAGCACTCCAATGACCAAAGTCGAGTGGTCTGGCCGATCCTGTCTCAAAAGGATCATCACCTGCAATATGATCTAAGTGGAGTTTTGCACAGTGCTTAATCAGATAATTCATATTTACCTGATCTCTGTTTTTCAGGGCTTCTGTATTTGCTTCTATCCAGTTAAAAAAGGTAACATCTTTAATTAACGCCACTTTTATGGCTTCCGAAATGCCAGAACGGTAATCTCTGTCATTCAAGGTCCGTAAAAACTGATCGTCATTAAAAACCGCTGTAGGTGGTGCAAAAGTGCCGAGGAAGTTTTTCTTTCCTTTATAATTTATTCCATTTTTAACCCCGATTCCCGAATCATTTTGTGAAAGGACTGTGGTAGGAATGCGGATGTGTTTAATACCGCGATGCGAAACTGCTGCAGCGTAACCCACCAGATCAAGCACTGCACCACCACCAATGGCCACAATGTAAGAGTGTCTATCTATGCTATGCTTATCTACCGCCTCAACAATTTTGTCAAATAATGAGGTGTCATTTTTTGAGGCTTCTCCGCCTGGAACAATCAGCATATCTGGTATCAGTTTTACTTCCTGTAAGGGTTCAAAATAAGCCGCAATCTCATTGCTAAGATCAGGGTGTGCTAAATAAACACCCTGATCTATCACAAAATAGATTTTTTGACCACTTTCTGTTTTTCTTTCCTTAAAGAAATTGGAAAGGGTCATGTTACTCAGGTTGAATAATGCGCTGGTGAAGTATATTTTATATTCGAATTTTACACTAAATGATTGTTGTAAATAACTCATAATTAATGGCGACTAGGTAACGGCAAAAGCTTTACTTAATAAAATGGATACAGGTAATAGGATCACAATGAATATTGCAATCTGGAGTACCCCAAAGGCCGAAGCCCATGCGGCATTCATTAAGATCAGTGCTATAACTCCTGATTTTACAGCCTTGCCAATGTATTTACCTATAGGCTGTTGTATAGCTATAAATAAAGGGGTAAAGATCATCAATGTAAAGGGAATGATGAATACAAGCGATGGGAGTAAGTTTCCTTTTATTTGTGCAGTAACTAATATAGCTGAAATCACTACAATGTAAAATGCTGCTGCAAAGTAAAGTGTCTTTTTATTACCACCATGTACTTCACCTCTGCTGATCATGGTAATTGCAGCGATATAGATAATGGGTATAATGGCTAAAAACCACCAGTGTTGAATTTCTGATGGAATGATACTGATGCCAAGTAGTAAATTAAGACCTCTGCAAAGTCCCATGTTTATGGGACCGAAAATAGCACTGTGTTTTAAAAATTTATTGTAAACAAGACAACAAAACATAATCGCTGCAGCAAGATACTGGGAACTGGGATTATAAAGTCCCGCTGAAAAGATGCCAATAAAGAAAAATATACCTCCAAAAATGGTAGCTCCTTTTTTGGAAATCAGGCCACTGGGAATAGGTCGCTCAGGGCGTTCTTTTGCATCTAGTTCTGCATCAAAAACATCATTCAGTATAACCCCGCCACTATAAAGGCCAATGGTCGAAATACATAAAAGTATGATCGGAAGCATTTGAGTTTGTTCTCCCCATCCAAAATTTCCTGAAGCTGATTGTATAAAGTAACCTGCTACAGCTATCCCCGCCAATACATCAGCCACTGCTGTAACTACATTTGCCGGACGCATTAAACGCAGGTATCCTATTAATTTGTTCATGTTAAATTATGATATAATAATTGAGTTTTTGTCTATTCTTGGCTGTTGTCCGCCTCTTAATACCGAGTTACTTGCGAACTTCTGGCTTTGGTCAATGTTCTTAACACGGATAAAATCCTGCTCGTCAATTTGTCCGCTTTGCCCAAAAGCTGTAACCGCATTACGATAAGTAACCAGTTCAATATCTGTTAAGCTGATGCCAGATCTTTTCATCAAAGCGGCAGTTTTAGGTACAGCTAAAGGGTCACTGATTCCCCAATCGGCCGCAGAATTAATCATAATTCTTTCTGAACCATATTGTTTAACTACTTCAACCATTCGCTCGTTACCCATCTTTGTAAACGGATAGATTGTAAAGGCAGCCCAAAAACCTCTATCTAACACTTCTTTTACCGTTTCCTCATTGTTATGGTCTACAATAACCATGTGTGGCTCCAAACCTTGCTCTATAGCAATGTCCATACTGCGCTGGGTTCCCTTTTTCTTATCACGGTGCGGAGTATGGATTTGAACAGGCAACTCAGCTTCTTTGGCCAGGTCTAGCTGTAAACGGTAATATTTTTCTTCTAAGGCTGTCTGGTCATCGAAGCCTATTTCTCCAATACCTACCACACCTTCTTTAAAAATAAACTGGGGCAGTATTTCCATCACCTGTTCGGCCAGAGCTTCATTATTAGCTTCACGAGAGTTTAATCCAATCGTACAATAATGTTTGATACCGAATTGCGAGGATCTGAACCTTTCCCAGCCAATCAAGCTACTATAATAATCTGTAAAACTGTGTACGCCTGTACGCGGTTGTCCCAGCCAGAAGGCCGGTTCTATCAAGGCGACTATACCAGCATCGGCCATTGCCTGATAATCATCTGTCGTGCGGGAGACCATGTGAATATGCGGATCAAAAAAACTCATTCCATTGATATCGTTTAAGTCAAGGTAAGTAGTTACCTTCTCTCCCTTATTCCTTTCTTCAAAATTTTCATTACAGCACATAATTCATTGTCTATTTATGGGTTCATTTGTTGTGTCAGTTGATAAATTTCGGGTGCTACCGTCCTGCTCGCAGCTAGTCTTTCCTGTATATAGTCTTGCAATGTAGCGGATAAATTTTCATTCATACGCTCCTTTAGACCTATTATCTGATTCACATCTTTTTCTGTAAAAAAGGCTTTAAGTACCAGTTGGTTCCATGATGGTTCAGATAGAAACTGAGCAGGATATGGGTTATGGTACATAATAGCTTCCAATACTGTTCCTATATTGCTTCTTATCCCTTCTTCACATCTGGCCACCCATTCTTCCGGATAGTTGTAAAGTGGAAGGGCCGTGTAAAGTACAATTTGTTCATTCATCTCTGCTGTAGCAAACAGGCTATTGATTTTCTTTAGATAGATTTCTTTGTGCTCTGATGGTATTTGCATCAATAACCATACTCTGGATAATTTATCCAGCGTCCAGTTATGAATTGTAAATCCAGCTAGGTGACATTCAATCTGTTTAACTTCCTGATCAAGGACTTCAAATGTTTGTTTTGTAGCAAAACGAGGAAGATGGGCAAAGCATAAGTGCAATTGTACAGACTTTTCTTCTTTTATAATTAAGTCCATTTTATTCAGTAGCCACTCCAGAGCCTCTGGACGTAGGTTTCTTCTCAGAATTAACAAAAATACATCACTCAGTTTTTTTAAACTTATGGTATCTATTAACAGCATAATAAATTAATTGATAGCTATAAAATAGTTTATCGCGAGTGCGCCACTGATGATTAACAGACCAAAAAACTCCCTTGCTTTTTCAATATAAGGTTTTGTGGCCTGCATGCTTTCTACAAGAGTGGGTCTTTTGTATCTGACAATCCAGTCACGTACCCCATCTTTAGCAAAAAATAAATATAAAGCATATATCAGATAAAAAGATATGGAAATCAGGTATACAAGAGGGTAAAAATAATTAAAAACGGCTAATCCGCAGCAAACAGATGCAATCATATAAATGGGAACCCAAAGCCATGAATCACTGTCATTTAGATTTACATAAGCGAATAAAATAAAGGCAATGCAAAATATGGAGTTTAAAATACTCAGCAGCATAACAATCAGGTTTATATTTGTGTGTTTATTAACTTAATACAAATAAACAGATTATTAAGCCGAATTAGAAAGATCATCGCTTAATTTAGTTTATTATTATTTACATTATTAATTGCAGGTGGAAAACGAAATCAGTGGTCTGGCACATCATTATACTTTAGATAATTTTAATATTTCGGGATTAACAATTTCCAGTATATTAAAGCATAATAAAGCGAGCATAGATACAGGAGTAAAAGGATTTTATAAACTTTCTCCTACTGAGATTGTGGTTAACTCTGCTGTTTTCAGGGATACCTCTGATTTGATAAACAATCAGACAATTACTATTGTCCAGACAATAGATCGTGTAATGCTTTCTTGTTCTTGTATGTCTACTCTCACTGGTTTGTGCGAACACCAGGCAAGGGTAATGTATAATATCATGGATCGGGCTTCACTTCGAATATTTTTTGATCAGCCCCTGAGAAATGTTAAATTGAAGGAGTTTGCAAAGGATTATGGTTTGGAGAATGAAAAGGATCTGGATGTACATTTTCAGATTGACTATGTTAAAGATAGTCTGAGTATCAGCCCTAAAGTAAAAGCGTTGTTTCCCGTTAATAAGCAAACAAAAACGGAGCTTAACGAGACTCTGCTACCTGTTAACGAATTGCCAGTGGCAATATCAGGCAGATTGACTAAAAGAGATGTAAAAACTATTATAGTTTTTAGTCAGCATCGCTTTTACAGTCACCTGAATGTTTCATTATACGAGGGCCTGGAAGGTAAAGATGGGAAGATTAAAAACCCATTGAAACTTGTTGATCCTTCAGCATTGATCTGGACTTCGGAAAGCAGCGACGAGTTGAAATTCCTGCATGGTATATTAAAGTTTCAGAATAACTATAATGATGAAGCCTCGGCTTCGGACCTTGAAGGGCTAAAAGCATTGGCTAAAAACCCGCTTGGTCTGAGTGTGTATTTACATGATTCTAAAGTCTCGGTCAATATTTCTGCAAGCTCTATTAAGTTGGCAGAACTTCGTGTTTTGGGGATTGACCTGCTACTGTCGGTAAGCGAGAAAGGCGATTTTTATGAGGTTTCAGGAAAATTGATATTGGATGGTTTACCGATCTTCATTGAGGATCTTGCTATTAAACATCATTATTTTATTCAGCTAAACAACAAACTTTATCTGATTGATAACCCGGATTTCCTGAGGGTAATTGATTTCTTTAAAAAGCATTATGGCAGAATGCTGATTCATAAAACTAAGTTTGATGATTTTTATGAAACCATATTGTCCAGATTGGAAGAAAAGGTAAAAATCAATTACTCTTATTTAAAACCTGCAACAAAGACACAGATTGAAGAGAAAGGTTTTGATCTGGAAAATGAGCAGATCATATATTTATCGGAGTCTGAAGATTTTGTGCTCATTACTCCAGTAATGCGTTATAGCAATACGGAAATTCCTATCCTATCTAAAAAGCAGATTATTGCAAAAGATAAATATGGGAATTCCTTTACGCTAAGGCGTGACGAGGAGGAAGAGCTTCAGTTTATAGCAAACATTGCAAAGCAGCATCCGTTTTTTGCAGAACAGATAAAGGAAGGACTGACTGCTGATTGTTTTTATATGAACCGTAAACATTTTTTGGATATTGGATGGTTTTTGGATGCTTTTGAAGCCTGGCGGAGTAAAGGAATTACTGTTATGGGATTTAATAAGCTCAATAACAATAACCTGAGTCAATATAAAGTTGAAATTTCTATTAAGGTGATTAGTGGGATTGACTGGTTTGAAACCGTGCCTAAAGTGGAATCTAACGGGGAGGCAATTTCTTTAAAACATCTTCATAAATCTATTCGTAACAAGAGTAAGTTTATTAAGCTGGACGATGGTACAATGGGTATTTTGCCAGATGAATGGGTAGAGAAGTTTACCGGTTATTTTAATGCTGGTGAGGTAGTCGACGAAAGTATTCATACCCATAAGATCAATTATAATATGATTGCGGAGCTATATGATGAACAGCTTTTTGATGAGTCTGTAAAAGATCAACTGGCGATTTACCGGAAGAAACTTTCAGGCCCGGATCAGATTACTCCTATAAAAATACCAGAATCTTTAAATGCAGAATTGCGTCCTTATCAGCATGATGGTTTGAACTGGCTTAATTTTCTGGATGATTTTAATTTTGGGGCCTGTCTCGCAGATGATATGGGCTTAGGTAAAACCATACAGATTATTGCTTTTATACTCAGTCAACGTGAAAAGTCAGCCCACAATACAAATCTGGTAGTTGTTCCTGCATCTTTAATTTTTAACTGGCAAGCTGAGGTTGCTAAGTTTGCGCCATCTATTAAAATTCGTACTGTTTATGGGGCAGACAGATTAAAGGATATCCATGAATTTGATGATTACGAAATTGTACTCACATCGTATGGCACTTTACTGGCTGACATTCGCTTTTTAAAAGCATATCGTTTCAATTATGTTTTTCTGGATGAATCACAAAGTATTAAAAATCCCGATTCACAACGCTATAAAGCTGTAAGGCTCTTACAATCGAGAAATAAGGTTGTTTTAACAGGAACACCAATAGAGAACAATACATTTGATTTATATGGACAACTTTCATTTGCCTGTCCTGGATTATTGGGGACTAAACAACAGTTTAAAGAATTGTATTCTGTACCTATTGACCAGTTTAAAGATAGTAAGCGGGCTAAGGAGTTACAGCAAAGAATCAGCCCTTTTATTTTGCGGAGAACGAAAGAGCAGGTGGCTAAGGAATTACCTGATAAGACAGAAATGATCATTTACTGTGAGATGGGAAAGGAGCAGCGGGAAGTTTATGAGGCTGCGGTACAAGATGTAAAAGATTATATTGAGGGTGTTTCTGAAGATGATTTAAAGAAGAGTAGCATGCATATTTTGCAGGGAATTACGAGGTTGCGACAAATCTGTAATTCTGCTGAACTATTGAAGGATGATAAGTTTTACGGGAATGCATCTTCAAAAATGGAGACTTTGTTGGAACAGATAGAAAATAAGGCATCAAATCATAAGATCCTGGTCTTCTCTCAGTTTGTGGGGATGCTGGATCTGATTAGAAAGGAGCTACATGAAAGGAGGATTGCTCATGAATACCTGACAGGGCAGACCAGGAACAGGGAGACTGTAGTTAACTCTTTTCAGGATAACCCTGAAGTTCGGGTATTCCTGATCAGCTTAAAGGCTGGCGGTGTAGGACTAAACTTAACCCGTGCTGATTATGTCTATATTGTTGATCCCTGGTGGAACCCTGCAGTAGAAAATCAAGCTATTGATCGTACATATCGCATTGGACAGGAGAAAAATGTTGTCGCTGTCAGGTTAATTTGCCCGGATACGATTGAAGAGAAGATCATGAAATTGCAGGAAACAAAAAAGGATCTTGTTGGTGATCTGATTAAAACAGAGGTCTCAATTTATAAGTCGCTTTCTAAAAAGGATTTACTGGGGCTTTTTTAATGTGAAAAGTTACCATTCTCTTCATCGCGGGAACCTTTTGCCCGCTTCGCTAAAAGGTCAAAATTTTCCTATGCGCTTCAGAGAAGGTAACTTTTCAATAGCAGGACGCATAAGCAGGATGGCTTAAATTTTCAAGTATAGAACTGCTGGAATAGTTGAGTACTTCGTTAATATGTTGGATTAAAAATCAAAAAATGTTGATCAGTTTAGTGTTGATGATTTAATAATTTTTTATAACCAATATAAACAGGTATTTATGAAAATAAAGTGTAACGGGTTTTTTCTACTAATTGCAGTACCAATATTTATGGTAGTAGCATGTAAAAAAAGTGAAAAACCTCAAGCCGTTGAGCCTCCTCCTACGGAAATTCCGGGTAAAGGAAATCAAAACTGTGTGTCATGTAAAAAGGTTAAAACGGCAGCAGATGTTGCTGCATTGAGCCTTAAACCAGGAGATACGGTTATGATGGAATCGGGCGACTGGATAAATCAAAAAATAATTTTTAAGGGGACTGGGACCGCTGAGAAACCAATTGTATTGATTGCAGAAAAGGAAGGTTTGGTGATTTTAAAAGGAACTTCATCATTGGTAATTGATGGAAGCTGGTTAGTGGTTAATGGGTTGAATTTTAAGAATGGTGACCTGAGCATTTCCAAATTGAATGTTGTTGATTTTACTTCTGCCTCAAGGAATTGCAGATTAACAAACACCTCAATAGTAGATTATAATCCTGCAGATCAATCAGTAGATTACAGATGGGTTTCCTTAAATGGCAAAAACCACCGTCTTGATCATTGCTACATTAAAGGGAAAGCGCATTTGGGACCTACGGTAGTAATATGGGGTGCGAATGATGCCTTAAATCATAGGATAGATCATAATTATTTCGGTTCCAGACCGGAGCTGGGTTCTAATGGTGGTGAAACAATCAGGGTGGGGACTAGTGCTTATTATTTAAGTGAGAGCCTAAATGTAATAGAAGAGAATATTTTTGACAAGTGTAACGGAGAAACTGAGATTATTTCTAATAAGATGAGCAGAAATACCATCCGTAATAATTTCTTTTTTGAAAGCAGAGGTACGTTATGTCTCAGACATGGAAATAATTCTGAGGTCTATGGGAATTATCTGATTGGGAATAACGTTAATAGTGCGGGAGGAATAAGGATTATTGGAGAGAGCCATTTGGTATATAACAATTACTTACAAGGAATTGCGACTACTGGACAAACTTGTGCGATTTCTATATTGGATGGAGTTCCTGATTCGGAGCCAAGCGGGTATTTTCAGGTTAAAAATGTAAAGATTATTGGCAATACAATTGTAAATTGTGCTCAGGGTTTTGATATTGGTGCTGGAAAAGGAGGAAACAACAGAACCGTTCCTCCGGCAAATTGCGTAATCGCAAATAATGTTCTGCAGTTGAAAAGCGGTTCATCTTTAATAAGGTTTACTGATATTCCGGAGAACTTTACTTATGGCGGAAATATTGCATTTGGTATGGGCACTGTTACTGGTCTGCCGGCGGGATTTTTAATTGCTGATACCAAGCTGACTATAAATGATTATGGTACTTATACTGCTGATCCAGCTAGTCCTGTTAATGGGGCTTTTGTAGGCACATATCCATTTTATTCTTCGCCAGATGCAGGTGCGAATAAGTTGGATAATGTCCATAAAAACTTACTTAAGGCAACAGGAATCGGCCCTTTATGGATTAGCGGTTTGGGTGATCAGTTGCTAATAAAAAGTAATTGATTTTGTACGCCAATATAATTGACAGCTTGGCCAATCTGAGCAATTAAAAATTGGAAACTTATTAGTCAATTGCATATGACGAATATATCCTAATAGATATTGAATTTAACCAAATATAATGATATGAATAAAAATTCTACTAGAGCAATCTCCTGTAATACGAAAGTGTATAGGTTTAAATGGGGTCGGCTTAAGCTGATGATGCTTTTCGCAACCCTTCTGCAACTGGTTGCTGCAGAATCCTACGCTCAGACCATAAAAATATCAGGAGTAGTGACTGATAATAAAGGAGAAACATTACCGGGTGTAACGGTTAAAGTAAAGGGGACAACAATGGGTGCAACAACGGGTAATAGTGGTAAATACAGCCTCACTGTTCCTGGTTCATCATCAGTACTGGTTTTCTCTTACATCGGCTTTTTACCACAGGAAGTTACGGTTGGAGCGAAAACAAGTATTAACATCAGCTTAAAGGAAGATTTAAGTAATCTTGAAGAGTTGGTGGTAACTGGTTATGGTGGTGTATCTAAAAAGAAGGACTTAACAGGTGCAAGTTCCTCTGTCACTTCAAAAGATATTGAAGAACGTCAGCCTATAAACCTTTTTGACGCTTTGCAGGGTAAAGCTGCTGGGGTATTGATTGTAAATGATGGTGGCGGTGCTCCGGGTGCAAATGGTTCAATTCAGATTCGTGGTACTTCGACTTTAAATGGAGGAAATGGGCCATTGTATATTGTGGATGGTGTAATTGATGAGAATGGTGCAAATATTAATCCATCAGATATTTCTAATGTGGAGGTATTAAAAGATGCGGCTTCAGCTTCAATCTATGGTTCGCGGGCTGCGAATGGTGTAATTCTAATTACCACGAAAAAAGGTATAGATGGTAAGCCAAGGATCGATCTTACCTATAATCATGTATTCGGTAAACTTTCAAATAGTATTCCAGTAAGTAACTCAGCAGAAGTACGCGCATTTAGGACTATCCAAGGTCGTGGAAATGGTACCGATTCTATTAATCCTAGTTTTAATGCTGATAATGATCTTCAGGATTTACTGTTAGGTAATCTTGCTCAAAAGAAAGAGATTAAAATGGGTGTTAGTGGGGGGCAGAAAGGACTTAGTTATTATACTAGTTTAAACTACTTGGACGATAAATCGATTATTTTGAATAGTTGGGCGAAAAGAATACAGTCCCGCGTTAACGTAATTTATCAGATGTCGCCAAAATTAAAGTATTCAAATAATATGTCTTTCTCCTGGCAAAAAGGGAATCAGACCCCTATTGGTAATACTGTAAAGGTGGTAATCGATAGGCCCGCTTACTCTTTAATTTATTATCCGGATGGTAGTCTGACAAGTTATATAGCTTCGAAAAGAAATCCTATTGCAAATGCATTGTTTGAAAGGGATGAGGATGAAACTTATTCCGCGCAGCTTAACAATCAGTTAGATTATCAGATTATAAATGATTTGAAATTTACAACTTTGTTTAATGCTAAACTGGATAATTTTCAGAATATGTATTTCTCACCAAGAATACTCTCTGCAAATAAAGATAAGAATGCAGGAAGAAATGAAATGGCAAAAACATTTTTCTGGGAGTATCAGGCATTTTTAAATTATAATAAAACTGTTAAAGCGGATCATAATTTTACTGCATTATTAGGGTTTAGTGCGGATAGAAGGAAGTTTGATCGCATTCATACAGAATATTTAAACAGTGTAAGTGAATCGCTTTTAGTAACAATTCCAGATTATCTCACTTCTTCTAAAAGTTATTCTAGCGCTACTGCAAATACTACAGCGTCTATTTTTAGTCGTTTAGGGTATAATTATAAAGGCCGTTATATTTTACAGGGAACTTATCGTAGAGACGGATCATCAAGGTTTGGTCCGGAAAATCTTTGGGGTAGCTTCTTCTCGGGATCTGCAGCATGGCGTTTTTCTGACGAGAAGTTTATGGCCTGGAGTAAATCTTTCCTTGATGATGCTAAAGTGAGATACAGTTTTGGTCAGCTCGGGAATGACCGTATTGGCGATTATGAATCCTATCTTAAAGTCGATTTTTTTGGAAACTATGCAGGTGTCGGTGGTGCCGGGCTGTCTAGTATTTTAGGGAATGAATCTATCAAATGGGAAACTACTACCCAGAATAATGTTGGTTTGGACCTGACCTTTTTTAAAGGTAGATTAGGTTTAACCGCAGATTATTATGTAAAGCGCACTGAAGATCTTCTTTACCCGAGAGAACTAGCTAAGGAAACAGGTTTTAGTAAGGTACAGGTGAATTTAGGTACCATACAGACTAAAGGTCTTGAGTTTGTATTAAGTGGAACACCTATAACAAATAAGAATTTTGATTGGAATGTAACAGGTAACATATCCTTTGAAAGAGGAAAGATTGTAAAGCTAGCTGATGGTATTCCATTTTTTCCGGGTAATAAATGGTATGCTGAAGATGGTGGTAGGATAGGTAATTTTTATGGTTGGAAGAATCTTGGTGTATATCAATGGGATGAGTCAAATGCTTATGATGATAACTGGAATAAGTTAACTGTTGTTTTAGAAAATGGCAAGCCAAAGTATCTTAATGGTAATCCTGTTTATACATTAAATGGGCAGGAATATACTGGTAATGTTAAGAGTAAATACGCACCTGATGGTAAACTAAAAGGTGGAGATGCCGAATGGGAAGACTTGAAGGAAGACGGAATCATTGATGATGCTGACCGTCAGATTTTGGGGAATGCAACTCCTGATTATTACATGGGGATTATGAACAACTTCCGATATAAAAATTTCTCACTATCGTTCTTGTTTAATGGATCTTTTGGTGGAAAAATCTATAATTCACTATTGCAAACCCAAAACAAGCCTTCCAATACAGGTGCGGGGTCTCCTGACATGGTTTATAATTCCTGGAGGAAACCAGGAGACATTGCCAAGTATCCATATTATATTGAAAAGGATAATAGAGGAAACCTTAAAACTGATCAAAACAGCATATATATAGAGGATGGTTCTTTTATCAGATTGTCTAGTGCACGACTCTCATACCGACTAGATCCTGAATGGACAAAGAGGGTGTATTTAAAAGGTGTGACTGCGTATGTTTATGGTATGAATTTATTAACATGGACAAATTACACAGGGTATGATCCGGAATTTAGTACCAATAATCCTTTAACACCTGGTGATGATACGGGTAAATACCCGAAGAGAAGAGAATTTGGTCTTGGTATAAATGTTAATTTCTAATTGAGATGAAAAAAATAATAGTAATAGGAGCTTTAGGAACCATAATGATGTTTGGAGCATGTAAAAAGTTCTTAACGGAAGCTCCATTAACGCAGGTGACTTTAGGAGAATTCTACAAAAGTCAATTTGATGTTGATGCCGCTATAGCAGGGATGTATTCAGCCTTCCAGCTAGAAATGGTAGGCAATAAACAATACATGGAAAAGTATTTGTATTGGGGGGAGTATCGCGCGGATAATTTTGACAGATTTGTAATCTATACAAAAGATTATGTTGATGAAATCGTATTAAATAGCTTAACGCCAACTAATCAATTTTCTGATTGGACAGGCCTTTACGCTGTAATTGGCAGAGCAAATAATAACATTAAATATATTCCACAAGCAGCAGCACTAGATCCGAAAATCACAACTAAATTTTTTGATGGTTATATGGCAGAGTCTTATGCGATGCGTGCAATGAGTTATTTTTATATTGTTCGTGTTTGGGGTGATGCAGTAGTGAGATTGGAACCATATGAGGATATAA
Source organism: Pedobacter sp. ASV1-7 (assembly GCF_040203335.1). Lineage (NCBI taxonomy): Bacteria > Pseudomonadati > Bacteroidota > Sphingobacteriia > Sphingobacteriales > Sphingobacteriaceae > Pedobacter > Pedobacter sp. ASV1-7. The sequence continues at coordinate 618,969 of NZ_JBEHBV010000001.1, forward strand.
AAGCCCCTTCTGAAGGAGAAAGGGTTTCAAAAGATAAGGTGATAGATGAGGTAATTATTCCGGATTTAAAGAAAGCTTATGATTTATTTGGTACAGGTAACGCGCCATCATCCGGTATTTATGGAATAAGCCGCTCTGCGGTTTGTGCTACACTCGCAGATGTTTATATGTGGAAAAAGGACTATGTTAATGCCATTATATGGATTAAAAACTTATTCCTTGCTAAAAATATTGCTGATCCAACTATTGCTAATCTCGAAGCTACTGCAACCTGGAAGAATGTTTTTACCAATCCCGCAAACAGTAAGGAAGCAATTTGGAGTATACACTGGGATTATCAAAAGAATGGATGTGCATGTATGCAAACATCATGGACTTCTAATAATAAACAAATCGTAATTGATGAGGATATATGGGCGAAATGGTTTCAACCTCAGTACAAAGTTGCCACTCGTACTACAGATATCCGTCCACAACAAACCGCTGATGTATTTCTTGCTCAAACTAAACCCAACAGAGATCGTTTTATAAAATGGTATAATACTGCCGCAAATCCTACGGCTGCTGATAAATGGCCCGCCTCAAGAGAGCTTGAGCCCGTTTATCTCGTGATGTACCGATTGGCTGATATTTACCTTCTCTATGCAGAAGCTCTAAATGGAAATAATCAATTGAGCGATGCATTGAAGTTCTTGAATATTGTTCGTAAAAGAGCTGGAGTAGCTGAATATCTGGGTACTGATCCTTTGGTTGCTAATAAAGAAGCAATGGAAGATGCGATTTTAAATGAAAGACAGTTAGAATTGTTTGGTGAGGGAAAAAGATGGTTTGACCTGGTTCGTACTGATCATGTAAAAGAAGTGATGGATCCTATTCTTAAAAGGAGGCAATTGGATGGTGGAAATATAAATGCTCCGGGCTTTCTTGATCCAGATAAAAGAGTTTATTGGCCTATTAATAGAAATGTCCTGAACTCAAATAGTAAATTGAAACAAAATCCTGGTTACACAGATTAAATTTAAGTGATATGAAAAAGATAATATCAATAGCAACAAGATGTGCTTTGGCATCTGTTATATTATTGTCGGGGTGTTCAATGTTTGGTCTTGACCTTCAGGAAAATTATAAATATGAACATAAAACCTTAGATCCACATATTGGCATTTCGGCAAGGCAATTTCTAGAAAGTCGCGGTTCTTACGACCCGACAGCAAAAGACACTATTTTCAAATGGATGAGAAAAGGGCTTGACTACGCTGAAATTGATTATGCAGAATTTGAAAAGTCAGGCAGAACCTTCATTCTTTTACATAATGAAGCAATTATGGTATGGGATTCTAAAACTAAAAAAGTAACAAAAGGTTTATGGTTTGATTTTCCTATTGTGACAAGTGTTAACCCCACAACTGGAGTGCCTGTCACGAGGCCAGCAACAGATTGGAAAGATTATCCGAAGGAAGATGTAAAAAACTATTTTCTTTATTTAATGCTACAAGGCGATTATAACTTTGATAAACTCACAATTACCAATACCACGGCCCAGACTTTATTGCCACCTGGTAAAGTGGCCTCTAAAACATCTATGCTTGGCTATTTAAATGGAGGGCTTGGCTTTGACCAGGAAGGTAAGATGGATCTGCAATTGGTTAATAATGATGATTTAGCACCTATATTAATTAATGGTGTGACTAAAAACAGGTCTGGGGGCTATATTGCAACTAATGGTGTGGTACATGTTTATGGTGCAACCGTTTACCCATTTAGAAGACCTAATTAATAAGTTTTGAAATTCATTTTAAAAACAGCCTCTGTGTATTTATTTTAAATTCCAGAGGCTGTTTTTTTTCATTTTATGCTCTGAATTATGAATAGAATATTCACATGCTGCCTTTTAGGCTTAGTATTTTTTAATGTATTTTCTTGTAAGAAAAAAACGGCTCCTGTAAATGAAACCCAGCCACCTGTGGTAACCCCTCCAGTCGTTGAACCACCGGAAAATGCAACAGCTATGGTGTACCTCAATTCTGCAAATAAATTAGCCTATAATAAGTATGCAAATGAAGGTGAAACGAATAAAGACAATGTTATTCCTGATTTTTCTAATGCTGGTTATAAAGGAGCCGGAGTTGCTTTACCTGATGTCCCTGTTAAGAAAACCATTACGCCAATTGCTGGTGATAACCGGCTTCATATTCAGAATGCAATTGATGAAGTTAAAAATCTTCCTCAGGATGGCAATGGATATAGGGGAACTGTATTGCTGGAGGCTGGTACTTATGAGGTAAATGGGACACTTATTATTGACAAAAGTGGCGTGGTGTTAAGGGGAGTGGGACAAGGTTTATCGGGAACAGTTATTAAGGCTACTAAAACAGCTGAACATAATCTTATTGAGATAAATGGTTCAGGTTCCGGGATGCCCGAGGTTAGTGGAACAAGAAAGAAAATCACCACTGAGTATGTACCTACAGGAGCAATGAGCCTCGCTGTTGAATCAGCTGCTGAATATACTGTTGGTGATCAGATTGCCATTTATCGCACACCAAATCAGGCATGGATCGATGATCTGGCTATGGGCCAGTATGGCTGGACTTTTAGTAATTATGCGATTCGGTTTGAGCGCATAATAATGGGAGTTAATGGTAATGTGATTACCTTAAATGCTCCTGTGGTTGATCCGATGCAAAGCAAATATGGAGGTGGGTATATATTTAAAACGAATATAACCGGTCGGATCAGTAATTCTGGCGTGGAGAATATCAGATTGGTATCTGTTTATGCGAATGACAATGATGAGTTACACGGCTGGAATGGAATTGAGCTTAATAGAACAGAAAATTGTTGGGTAAAACAAGTGACGGCACAGTATTTTGGTTATGCTTGTGTGTCACTTACAGGAATGTCAGTAAATAATACTATAGAAGAATGTGCTATGGTTGACCCTAAATCGCAAACAACAGGCGGTAGGAAATATTCTTTTAATCTTGAGGGTGGTTCATCTTTCAATCTTTTTCAGCGTTGTTATACCAGTGGTGGCCGACACGATTATGTAACCGGGTCAACAGTTCCAGGTCCGAATGTCTTTCTTGATAGTTATTCTATAAATACAAAGGCGGATATTGGTCCGCATCATCGCTGGGCTACAGGAATTTTGTTTGATAATATTTATGGCGGGCAGATCATCGTTCAGAACCGAAAAGCAATGGGTACAGGTCATGGATGGGCAGGTGCACAAACCATGTTCTGGAATTGTAAATCCCCAAATTATGAGATCAAAGTAGAGAGTCCTAAAGGTGCAATGAATTGGGGGATTGGTTGTGTGGCTGTGAAGAAGAATGGTGCGGGTTACTGGGAAAGCTGGGGAACGCCTGTGTTACCTCGAAGCTTATACATAGCCCAATTAAATGATCGTCTGGGTAGTGCTGCTGTTAATCAGGTAACTACTGCAGCTCAAAGAAACGGGACAATTTACGAATTGCTGAAAAATTGGGCTGGTGAAGGCAAGCTCCCCGCGCAATAAGGCAGGGAGTTTGATCATATCATTCTGTTTTTTTATTGCGTACAGCTTTTACTTCTGCTTCGGTAACTTTAGTTGCTTTATTACCAAAGCTATTTCTGACAAATGTCAGGACATCGGCAATTTGCTGGTCGTTCAGGAAATTATGAGGAGGCATTACGTTGGTATATGTCTCCCCATCAATTTCTTCTCCAGTATTCAATCCTTTAAGAATCACTCGAATCAATTTTGCCTTATCACCCAGAACGCGGGTTGTTTTAACCAGGGGGGGATTCATGTTCGGTACTCCTGCGCCATCTGCCATATGACAGGTAAGACAGTATTGCTGATATATTTTTTTGCCGTTTGATATTACTGTCGAACTAATTATCTGATTTTTTACAGCTGTGGCTTCCCCTTTTTGTGTCTGAGCAGATGCTGATTTTATTCCACCTAAAGTGATCAGTATTGTTGTGATGAAAACGAATCTCATTTTTCTTATTTTTTATTATAAACCACGCGGTATATGCTTCCTTTTACATCATCAGTAACATAAAGAGAGCCATCAGCCCCCTGGGCAAGTCCACATGGACGATGATCCGCTTTATTCATCGCTGCTTTCTCTGCAGAGCCGGCGAAATTATCGGCAAAAATTTCCCAGTTGCCCGATGGCTTACCGTCTATAAAGGGTTGAAACACGACAAAAAAACCTTTCTGTGGTTCTGGCGCACGATTCCATGAACCATGAAAGGCTATGAAGGCTCCGTTTTTATAACGCTCTGGAAACATATTTCCGGTATAAAATAGCAGTCCATTTGGAGCCATGTGCGCTGGGTAAACTGCTGCAGGATTCAGGTATTTGGCGCTGGCTTCTTTTTTCTTGTCACCTCCATATTCCGGGGCTACAATTTTTTTGCCCTGTATCCCGTCGTAATACATAAATGGCCAGCCTGCATCATCTCCTTTTTTAAGAGCATATAAGCATTCTGCTGGTAATTCTGCGGATTCTTTGGTGTTGTATAAGTCTGGCCAGGAGCTATTTAGGTTGTCTCTTCCATGCTGCATTACAAAAAGCTGGTTGTTCTCTTGGTTCCAGTCTAACCCTACCACATTCCTTAAGCCTGTGGCATATCTATTGCCCTGAGCGTAGCTCTGGTTTAACTCGTTTGCTTTAAATTGCCAGATGCCACCTGCAGAATCTAAAAGCGGACAACCTGGTATTCCGGGTGATTTCAGGCCTCTGTCATTTTCCTGACAGGAATTAGACGGAACCCCTATGTTTACATATAGGTTACCATCATTATCTAAAACAAGAGATTTTGTCTCATGCTGGCGCCCCATCTTAAGTCCCTGAACAATAGTTTCTGGATTTTCAGGATCTACAACTTCATTTTTTTCATTCAGCTTGTATCTGAATACTCCAGTATTGGAAGAGGCATATAGATAACCATCTTTTAAATAAATACCGGTTCCTCCATAATTGCCAAAGCTGCCTGTTATTTTAGCTTTGCCATCGTTATCTTCCTTTAAGACAATGATTCCTTTTTTATCTTTAACCCGAGCTAGTTTTACGTAAATGATGCCTTGTGGAGTGACAACAATATGTCTTGCTCTCGCACCTACATCTGCTACTTTTAAAGCTCCGAAACCCTCTGGTAATTTTAGCCCTGCGTTATCGGCATCTGGAGATGGGCTATGGAAAGTTTTAATCTCCTTAAATGCATAGAGTGTGAAAAATACCATTGTGCATAGCAAAACTGGTATTATGAATATTTTTTTCATCTTAGATTGTGTTTTTCAAGATTATCTTAACAGTGCAGTGGCACACCATAGTAAAGGAGCCTGCCCATGTAAGTCCCCTGTATTTCTTTTACGGTCTAAATAGTATTGATAGTCGTTTTTCTTGTTGGTGCCCTCACAAACATCTGTGATATCATCATTCTCATTAATATAAGTAATCAGCTTAAGCCATGCTTTACGGGCGGCTTTTCCATATAACTCTTTATCCAGCCAACCATTTTTTACACCTGTAATGAAAGCGAAAGTAAACATTCCTGTTCCTGAGGTTTCGATCCAGGACTCTGGTTTATCAACCAATTGTCGCCACATTCCCTCTTCAGTCTGATATTTTAATAAAGAGCTCATCATTTCTTTATAGCCTTTCATAATTCTATCATAATTAGGATTGTTCTCTGGAAGTGACCTCAATAATTCGGCCATACCCACTGCCATCCAGCCATTTCCCCGTCCCCAGTAAAATGGAACATCAGGGGCATGATAAAAAAGACCATTTGGTCTTTGTAACTGGTCAAGATAAAATACCATTTCTTTAGCTGCACGATCTATATATTTCTGGTCGGCTGTAGCTCTGAAAGCCTGAGCCTGTATCGCGGTGATCATAAACATATCGTCTATCCATAACCTGGTTTGCCAGGTATAGCCTTGATCATAATATCCTTGTGATTCTTTGACTACTCTTGGCCCTTCAGGTGGTCCCCATTGTTTGTCGGCAATGCCAAGGCCCATATCCAGATATCGTTTTTCTTTGGTTTGCATATACAGTTCTAATGGGACAGCACCAAATACACAGTAATCTACATGATCCGGTACTGGAATCATCTTCGCTTCTTCATTAAACAATGGTTCAAAGCGCTTTTGTAGTTTCTTCGTGAGTTGTTTATTCTTGCTTTCTCCGGCAAAAGTAAGGGCGCCATACCAGGTGCAGCTTTCAGGGTAGGTAATCACACGGGGAGGAGTAGTTCTATTGAAGTTGGTGTGTGGAGTAGCATTAAAATGCTCTGCAATCCTATTACCTATTTCCCTGGGTGAAGTGCCTTTAGGCCAGTTTTTTAAATCGGCCGCCTTAGATTGAGCATAAATTCCTTCAGAATTGCTAAAGGTTAGGGAAGTCGTAATCCAGAGTATAATTATAATGTGTTTTTTGTACATAATTATATGTTGATTTCTTATGTTTTGATTGGTTATTGATTAATTATCCAATTAAAGTTAAGGTTTATAGAAAGCTTTAAAAATTGTGTATTGACAGCCGGAGCTGTTATTGTCGGGTTTTGAAAGGAAATTGGAATTTATAGGTAAGATCGCTGATAACATGGCTAATACGGAACAGTATTTTTTTATGAAATCAGTGTGTGATTGTTACGTAAATCGGGAAATTGAATTAATTATGTAAATTAAAACCGTAATTATTCATTTTAATTTGAAATATATGAAGAAGTATCTTGGTCTGGCCTTTATTGTGGCCTTATCTGTAAATGTTCAGGCTCAGCATCGTATTGAAAAGATCTGGGAAACTGATACTGTAATTAATATGCCGGAATCGGTATTGCCGGATATAAAAAATAAAGTGCTTTATACCTCTGTCATGGGAAATAGTCCGAATGATAAGGATGGCATTGGTGGGGTGGCTAAAATTGGGTTAGACGGTAAAGTTATTGATCTGGATTGGATTACCGGATTAAATGCGCCAAAAGGACTGGCAAGATTGGGTAATACAATGTATGCTGCCGATTTAACAGATGTGGTCATCATTGATGTTGCGAAGGCAAAAGTGATTAAGAAGATTCCTATTGAAGGTGCTGTATTTTTAAATGACATCACAGTTAGTGATAAGGGAATAGTATATGTTTCTGATACAAGGAGAAAGCTAATTCACAAGATTGAAAAAAATATACCTTCTGTATATATGGAAAATATAAGCGGAGTAAATGGTTTAAAAGCTATAGGTAATGATCTGTTTGTTGCTGGTGGAAAAACGGTAATGAAAGTGGATGCTAAAAAAAACGTGACCAATATTGCTGAACTGCCTCATGGAGGCGATGGTCTGGAGCCAATTGGTAATGGAGATTTTTTGGTCACAAGCTGGAGCGGTTATGTATATTATGTATATGCTAACGGTAAATACGATTTGTTGCTGGATACCAATAAAGAAAAGATAAATACAGCCGATCTGGGGTATGACCCAATTAAGAAGATTTTATATATTCCTACCTTCTTTAAAAAGTCGATAATGGCTTACCAATTGAAATGAAATGAAAGTTGTATTAATTAAATGAAAGCATTTTAATCTTTTTTTAACAGAAGTTTTATATTAAACGATCGGATTCGTAACTTGAAAACCTGAAATTAGAAACTTAATAAAACATTAAGCAACACGCACACACACAAGTTATTTATTATGGAATCCAGAAGAGAATTTATTAGGAAATCATTGTTGCTATCAGGAGCAGCAGGGTTATCTACTATGTTGCCTGCATCTATACAACGTGCTTTGGCAATTGATCCGAAATTAGGTAGTACCTTTTTAGATGCCGAGCATATTGTTATCCTGATGCAGGAAAATAGATCTTTTGACCATTGCTTTGGTACTTTACAGGGGGTAAGGGGTTTTAATGACCCGCGTGCTATAACCTTGCCAGATCAGAAGCCTGTATGGATGCAGACGGATGCTCTTGGCGATACCTATGCTCCATTCCGATTAAATATAAAAGACTCTAAAGTAACCTGGATAGGCTCTTTACCGCACTCAAGGGCTAGCCAGGTTGATGCCAATAATAATGGGAAGTATGACCAGTGGTTGAACACCAAAAAGTCTGGTAATAAAAAATATAAAGGCATGCCTCTCACTTTAGGGCATTATAATCGTGAAGATCTGCCATTTAATTATGCTATGGCAGATGCTTTTACTGTTTGTGATCAGAACTTTTGTTCGGGTATGACCAGTACAACACCAAATCGGTCTTTCTTCTGGACAGGAAAGGTTAGTTATGACCTGGATGGTTTACAGAAAGTGAATATTAGAAATGATGATTTTAGCTATGGCAAATTACCATGGAAGACATTCCCTGAACTACTACAGGAAAATAAAATTGCCTGGAGATTCTACCAGAATGACTTGAGCTGCGGTGGTGGATATAAAGGTGAAGAACGTGCCTGGTTAGGGAATTTTGGGTGTAATCTGCTCGAATTTTTTGCAGCTTATAATGTTAAGTTCTCTAAACGTAATGTAGAAAATCTCCAAAAATTAGTTGATACACTTCCTGGTGAAATCAATAAGTTACAAGAAGCAAGCCCTTCTTCTGAGGCTGCTGCAAAAAAAATACAGGCAGACCTGAGCCATAAAATGAAAGCATTGGATAATGCAACTGAAGACTTAAAAAAATGGAGTAAGGACGCATATAATAAACTCACAGATCAACAAAAGGAATTGTTTAAAAATGCTTTTGTAATTAATTCTGGGGATCCGGGGTATAGAGATATCACTACATTGACTTATAATGAAGGGCAAACCAAAAGGGAGGTAACTGTTCCTAAAGGTGATGTTTTACATCAGTTTCGGACTGATGTAAGTACTGGTAAATTACCTGCAGTGTCATGGTTGGCAGGGCCACAAAATTTCTCCGATCATCCTAGTGCTCCATGGTATGGTGCCTGGTATGTTTCTGAAGTGCTTGATATTTTGACCAAAGATCCTGAGGTATGGAAAAAGACCATCTTTATAACTACTTATGATGAGAATGATGGTTATTTTGATCATGTACCTCCATTCTCTATTCCTGATGAAAATAAACCAGAAACGGGCTTGGTCTCTAAAGGGATTGATACTGAAATAGAACATGTAAGGCTAGCTAATGAACTGAAACAAGGTGTTCCGGAAAAAGCAGCTCGAGAAGCACCTATTGGTCTAGGGTTTAGAGTTCCAATGCTAATTGCCTCGCCTTGGAGCAGGGGAGGAAGAGTATGTTCTGAAGTGTTTGATCATACTTCTACTTTGCAATTTTTGGAAGTGTTTTTTAGTAACAAGCTGAAAAAGAAAATCCATCTTGATAATATCAGCAAATGGCGAAGAACCATTTGTGGTGACCTGACTTCGGTATTTAATCCTTTTAATGGAGAGAAGCCAGGTAAAATAAACTACCTCGACCGTAATAATATGGTTGAAACAATTTATAATGCAAAGTTTAAAGCTGATCCATCCGGATTCAAGAAATTATCAGCAGCTGATATCACTGCTTTTAATGCCAACCCACGTGGAAGTGATGTGATGTCTGTTCAGGAAAAAGGTATCCGACCGTCTTGTGCACTTCCTTATGAAATTTATTCAGACGGAAAACTGACTGCGGATAAAAAAGCTTTTGAGATCAAATTCAAGGCAGGCAATGCTGTGTTTGGTAAAAAAGCTGCAGGTGTGCCTTTCACGGTTTATGCACCTGTGAAATTTAAAGATGATAAAACCAGCGAAATTTGTAGAAATTGGTCATTTGCAGCAATTGCAGGTGATACTTTAACTTATAGCTGGCCGATAGAACATTTTGAAGGTGGAAATTATCACCTGAGGGTAAATGGTCCGAATGGATATTACAGAGAATTTAAAGGGAATGGGCAGCTAAATGTACTAACCGTGCTTTGTGCCTATCATCAGGTTAATGGGAAGCTGACTGGAGATGTCCTGTTAAAACTAATAAATAAACAGGCTAAGCCAATTAGTGTTACGATTAAAGATCAAGGTTATGGAAAAGCGGCTGTTAAGAAGAAAATTGCAGCTTCTGGTACTGCTGAGCTTGTTTTTGATCTTAAAAAAAGCCATGGTTGGTACGACTTTAGTGTTTTAGCTGATGGTATTGATGCTTTTGAAGAGCGGTACGCCGGAAGGGTAGAAACTGGAGTGGAAAGTTTCAGTGATCCGGTTATGGGAGGAATTCTTTAGAATATTTACCAATGATAAATAAGAATGTTTAAATTGGTAAATATTCTAAAAGAGATCAGTTATGGCTAAAGAACATCAATATCAAGCGACACTTACATGGGCGGGCAACAAAGGCTCGGGAACAATGGATTACAGGTCATACGACAGAAGTTATATCATTTCAATTGATAATAAGGCTGATATACTCGGTTCGTCTGACTCTGCATTTCTTGGTGATAAAACCAAACATAATCCCGAAGACTTGTTATTGACTTCCATTTCATCATGCCACATGTTGTGGTATCTGCACCTTTGTTCTCAAAATGAGATCATTGTCATGGATTATAAGGATACTCCTGTAGGAAAAATGACGGAAAACGCTGATGGTAGCGGACATTTTACAGAAGTTGTACTTTATCCAGTTGTGATTATTACTGACGAATCACAAGTTGAAAAAGCAAATGCTTTACACGATGAAGCACATAAAATGTGTTTTATTGCTAATTCCTGTAATTTCCCAATTGCTCATCAACCAAAATGCATAGTTGAACATGGCTAGTATAAAGCGTATTGGTGCATTTGCAATTACAGGTGCGGGATTAATGATAGGCTTTGGATTCGGAAATGGAACTGATGATGCGGCAAAAAAGAATCTTCTGGTTAATGTAGCACATCGTGATGCTGTTTTACTTGCTGATCCGGCAACAAATTACAAGAATCTTTGTGCCGGTTGTCATGGTGAAAAAATAGATATGTTTGTTGACCGTAAATGGAAGTTTGGTAATAAAAAAGAAGATCTGATTAGATCGGTTACATTCGGTCATGCCAATGAAGGGATGCCTGCTTTTGGTGAAAGCTTAACAGATAAGGAAATCAATGGTCTTGCCGATTATATTCTGAATGCTATTAAGAATGTAGATAAATATACAAAAACTGCTACTGAACCCATTTCTGATGTGTTTAAAACAGAGGAAATGACCATAAAGCTGGAAACCGTTGCAGAGGGGTTGGATATTCCCTGGGGAATGGCATTTTTGCCTGCCGGTGAAATGCTGGTAACTGATAGAAACGGGAAGTTTTATAAGGTGAAAGCAGATAAATCTTTACAGCTTATAAATGGTGTGCCGGAAGTACTTGCTAAAGGACAAGGAGGGTTGTTGGATATTGCTTTAGATCCAAAATTCTCTGTAAATAAATTGATATACCTTTCCTATTCTAAGTATAAAAATGTGGATGGTGCTGTGCTGGCAACCACGGCAATTATGCGGGCAAAGCTGGATGGGAATACATTATCGGAGCAAAAGGATATTTTCGTCGCAGAACCATATTCTAAAACCCAGCATCATTATGGTTCAAGAATGCAATTCGGTAAAGACGGATATTTGTATTTCTCTGTTGGTGATCGTGGAAATGAACAGGGAAATCCACAGGAGATAAAAGGAAATAGTCTTGGTAAAGTGCACCGAATTAAAAGCGATGGTAGTATTCCCGCAGATAATCCTTTTGTGAAAAATAAGCGTGTTAGTCCTTCGATATACGCGTATGGTCACAGAAATCCTCAGGGCATGACTATTCATCCGGTAACGGGGAAAATATGGACCAATGAACATGGGCCACGAGGAGGGGATGAAGTTAATATTGAGGAGCCTGGTAAAAATTATGGTTGGCCGGTTATAACTTACGGTATCAATTATAATGGAAAACCAATCAGTAACCTTACTGCAAAAGAAGGAATGGTACAACCTGTTCATTATTGGATACCTTCAATAGGACCCAGCGGATTAGCAATTGTAACAGGTGATAAGTATAAAAACTGGAAAGGCAATCTACTTTCAGGTTCTTTAAGGTTTAAATTCTTGCAGCGTTCTGTGCTTAAAGACAACAAGGTCGTGAAAGAAGAGATTCTGTTTAAGAATATTGGTAGGGTAAGAGATGTGAGAATGGCACCAGATGGCTTTATTTATATTGCTGTTGAGTCGCCCGGTAAAATTTATAAACTGGTGCCACAATTATAAAAGACATCAAATAAAGAACGGGTTGTATAATTTCATACAACCCGTTCTTTTAATAAAGAAAATTCTATTTCTTCAAAAGCAGTTCAATCATTACTGGGAAATGATCCGATGGATATTTACCGTCAAAATCATCAGTAATGATGTTATGGCTTTTTACAGCATATCCGTTGCCAGTTGATAGAAAAATATGGTCTATTCTAGTTGTTGTATTGCTGTTTAAATCGTAATTATTGTGTGTTCCCCGATCCTTATTGGTATGGGTTTGTGCAAGGTTATAACTATCTTTTAGTAAGCCTGAGTTAATTATTCTGGAATAATTTACACTGGTTTGGTTAAAGTTGAAGTCACCGGTAAGAATAACTGGATATTTAGCAGAAACAGCAGGAATTAAAGACAACAGCATCTGAACACTTAAATCTCTTGCCGTAGTTCCGATATGATCAAGATGAGAATTTAAGACTGTGAATATTTTTCCCGTCGTTTTATCTTTCATTAAAGCGCGGGTACATATTCTGGGTGAATAGGCATCCCAGCCGATACTACCTGGTGTTGTACTATTTGGAGAGTACCAAAATGTGCCCCAGTCAAGAACTTCAAACTTGTCTTTTTTATAAATGATAGGAGTATAATGTTGCCTGAGGTTACTGGTTTCTCCAATGATGCTTACACCTATATAGGCGTATTGAGGTAATAGTGTTTTCAGATCATTTAGCTGTATCAGGTAAGGCTCCTGTGCACCGATGATATCAAAATCATGTCTCTCTACCAATTTTTTAAATATGTCTTTCCGGTTATTCCATACACTTGCAGGTGCCTGTACTGTGTTGTCATATTGAATGTTATAGCTAGCTATTCTTATCGGAGAAAGCCATTGGTCATTAGGGTCATTTTCTTTTTTACCACAAGCATATAAACAGCAAATGATCATTGCAAATAAATACTTTTTCATGTTCTTATGCATGTCTATTTGTGGTAAACTGCGAAATCGTCTATATTTAGACGACCATTAGAAATGTCAGGGTTCTTTGAACCGTCACCTAAACCTATTTTGTTAATTCTGAAACGCACACGGCCTTCAATTTCAAGGTCAAATACAGCTTCTGTATATTTATTTTTGTTGGTAGCCACAATCAAGTCACCTACAGCATGCCAGTTTCTACCTTTGTCTGTTGAATATTCCAGCTGGCACATACTGGGTTTGTCTAGCGCAAAACATTTGTACCAGAATGAAACTCTAGAGGCTCCATTAGGAAGGTCAAACATCATTTGAGCATACGCTGATGTTGTATGATTCATAGCCATGCGAAGGGCATGAGTTCCAGAGGTTGGATTTTCATATTTCTGACTTTGAATAACCGCATTATCCAGTCGCCATGTACCACTCGGCAGGTTTACATCGTCAATCTGGTAGTTTAATTTATTATCTGATTCAAAACTCTCCGGAAATTTAGCATAGAGTTTATTTTCCTGTGAAAAACTGGTAAATGGTAAAATAAAAAGTAAAAATACCATTGAAATCGTTATCCTTTTCATACTTATTTATTGTGATTTAACAATGTTTGTCTGGTATAATGCGGGAGTATTGCAGTTTTCCAATACTCCCAGCATTATTTAGTTCGTTGGTTGTTTGTATACCGAGAAGTCATCAATGTTTAAACGACCATTTCCTGCACCTGTTGCCACTTGCCCCTTTCTGTGAATTCTGAACCTTACAGGAACATTGAAATCTACAGGGAATGTAGCCAGTGTTGGAGTGTAGACCGCTTGAGTAATCGGGTTACCTGTTTGTGTCCAGGTTGTACCTTGATCTGTTGAATATTCCAATACAAAAGTACAGGCTGCACCAGTGGTAGCAGTACCCCATGCGCCGTAGTAGAAACTTACTTTGGAAGCATTTGGAACATCAAACTCCATACCGAGGTAAATAGAGTAGTTAATATTAAAATTACTTCTCCAGGCATATCGGCCACTCACAATTTTATCAACTGCATCCCCTCTGAATCCACTATCATTAAATTTCCATTGACCGGTTGATAAATTGATCACATTGGTTCCTGCTTTATAAACATTGGCAAAATTGGGATCTGTAGTTTCAAAGGTTTCAGGAAAGCCTTGATAGATTATTCCACCTGTACGGTACTCTGGAAGTGACTTTAACTCACCAAAGAATTCTTCATACTGATCATATATCTCATCATTTTTTAATAATAAAACTATTTCATTATTATTATTTAAGGAGTTTCCTGTGAATGATAGAGTGCCGGTGATTACTACTTTAGAAGGGACTCCGTCGAATGTGCCCTTTATAAGCGTAAAACGATTATCCATATTGGTTAATGGTCTGTTGTTATCATTCACATTTAACATGCGGATAAAACCACCATTTGATTCCAATGCTTCAAAGCTGGATTGTGTAGCTGAGATATTACTTTTTATCACTAATTCCACCTTTGCACCAGCTTGCTGCAATTGAACCAGTTTGGTAAGAATAGCGATGCGTGTATTGTCCCAGAACGACATCGCTACCTTGATTTCTGCAGTTGCAGGGTTGCTGATCTTGTTCAGCAGGTCAAGGCTTAAATCTCCACTTATCGTAGCGCCATTATTTCTTTGTGGTAAGAAATAGGCTTCTATCCCGTCTGGTGCTGATTTATAAGTCGCGAAATTATAGTCTTTCATTCCAGAAACAGCCCTGTTTTTTAGCTCATTCCAATAAACAAGATAAGCATTATATAGCCCTTCATGCGAAAGTGTAAGTGCATCATGGCCCATGTGTGAATCTGTTTCTGTAAAATTATGAGAGGTCTGAAATACTATGTGCTGCTTCATTCCTGTGGTGGTTTCAATTTCGCTAAACAAAGCAAACTTGTTTTCATTTAGGGCTGCATCAGCAATGTCATTATTGGTGTCCCATACCTGTGTATTACTTAGAGCAGGATTTCTTAAATAGTTAAGAGCTTTAGGGTTAATGCGTTGACTTTCTAATCTGCTCATGTCAACCAGGATACGCAACTGCACCCCTCTGTTGTCTGCTCTTTTAAGTGCATTCAGTACATCATCATGGTTAATCTGATAAACGGAGATGTAAACGAACGCACCTTCATTACTTGCATCTAGTAGTGAAATTAATCTGCTTAAAATTCTATTTGAGGCCTGATTGGTACTAAAACTTTCTTTCTCAGTAAAACGTGCTTCTGGGAAAGTCATGTTTACAGGCATAAAAGTAGTGTCTGCTACTTTGCCAGGAGTATCATCAGATGTTGTTTCCTCTATACGATGATCTATTTTTTTGCAGGATATAGTGGCCAAACTTATTACTGATAGCAATAAGGACCAGAAAAATATTTTTCTCATTATTATCTTATCTATAAGGTTGATAAACAGCAAAGTCATCAATGTTTAACCTTCCATTACTTATGGTGGATGTACTTGTCCCCAATCCGAGTTTATTGATACGGAACCTTACGGGTACATTTATATCCAGCATAAATGTTTTAAGCTTAGGTACAGCAGTGGCATCCGTAATATGCTCCCCGGTTTGCTTCCAGGTTACACCCTGATCTGTGGAGTACTCCAGTCTCCAGGTAGACCCCGGATCGCCACCCCAGATGGCATAATACAAAGTCACTTTTGAAGCTCCATCTGGGACATCAAACTGCATCTGACCATAACATGAAGTGGTATTATTCAGGTTAAATCTAATGGCATTTTTACCGGTAACGATCCGATCCGTAGTTTCATTTCTAAGTCCTGCATTGTTAAACTTCCAAAGGCCGGAAGGGAGAGGTACAGTGAACTCGCCTGCAGTATATCCGACTGTTGTTTCGAAGCTCTCAGGGAATCCAGGATATACTCTTCCACTTGGATTTTCTACATCGGCAATGCTTCTTATGCGTATTTCTACGCCATTTGGTTTACCCAAAGCAATGCCAGTAAATGAAGCATTATTGGGTAGTAATTGATTGGCAAATGAAGCATTTGCTGAGGTATTGAGTGTAACCGTAAAGCTAAGTTCCTGCATGGTCTTTTCACCACTAAATGTTTCACCTGAGCCAGGTTGTGGTGTAATATCTCCCAATACCTGGACTAATGTATTCTCATACCTGCTTAGGTTATTATATAAATTGGTAATGCTTACAGGTTGTGGTTTTACCTTTTTGTTACTACTGATTTTAATTACTTTACCAGCATCAACATTTCTGATCTGCAATAGGCCCTGAAAGCGTGTAAGTAGTTTGTTGCTTACGTTAACCACAACAGAGTCACCTGATTTATATTTGTCAGCGTCACTCACTTCGATTGCTATACCGTCTAACTGATTTTGTATAATGATATATCCTGGCAAATGATTTTTGTTGTCTATATCAGAGATTACTACCCCGCTTACTCTACTTTCTGGTAAGGTGATATCTACATCATGATACAACAGCTTTATGTTTTTTAAAGAGAGTGGATCTGCGTGGTACACATTTTTTTCGCAGCTGGAGAATAAGGCTATTCCGGCGAGCAGTGTGTACAGATATTTTTTAATCATCTTCATGCTATGTTCTTTTATTGATTAGAGAATAGTTTGTAAACTATTGCATCCACCATACTTTTACATTTAGGTTATCTCCGCCGATACGGGCTGATACTTCATCATAATTTGTTTTATTGTAAAGCGCTGCACTAAGTGGGTATTGTAAACGGGCAGGCGGGCGACCGTCATTTTGCATATCAGGGCCTGTTACCAATGTAGGGAAACCAGTTCTTCTGATATCATGCCATTGTTGAAATCCATTTTCGAACAGGGCCACATATTTTTGCCCTATGATGCGTTCTAAAGTGCCATCGTATTTTACATCATTATGATTTAAAAATGTAGTGGCGTCTGTAATGCCCCAATAATTAAGGGAAGCAGTGATTCCATTTTCGTAGTTTGTTTTAGCATTCCCTACTACATACCCTTTTAAAACAGCTTCAGCCATCAGAAATTCCTGTTCAGAATACTGCATAATATCACCGAAATATTTAGAGCGTTTTAAGGCTAAAATAAAAGTTGAATAGCTTCCTGTACGATAGGACGGGTCTGATGCTGGATATCCTACAGGCAATCCTACATAACCATTTCCAACTGTTGTTGCCCATAAAGGAAGTCTTGGGTCATTTGTTGAAGCCAGTTTTCCTATAAAGGAATGAGAATACATGATTTGTCCATTGAAAGATAAATCCCGGACGTCATAAAAGGCATTGACAAAAGGAGTGATATTGGTGTAAACCAGTGTAGCACCATCTTCGTTGTTCCTCATTAAGGGGTATTTTACAGGATTTGCTAGCATGTTTCTTAGCTTATCCTGATAAATGGCCCCTTTTTTCTCTACTCGCATTAACAAGCGTAAGGTAAGTGCATTGGTGAAGCGTTTCCATTTGGTTACGTTGGCCGTTATGTTTGCATTGTATAGGATATCATCACCAGTTAATGGCTTGTTGAGATCGTATAAATCATTGGCACGATCAAGAAACACGAAAATGGAATCATAGATCTGTTTTTGTGTGTCAAACTTTGGAGTCGAGTTTCCTTCTGCGCCTTTCAATGCATCAGAAAATGGCACGTCACCATAAATATCAGTAATCTCGGAAATGAGCCATGCTTCTAAAGTATAGGCAATGGCAGTATAATTCCGGTCACCTTGTTGTGTTCCAAGTCGACGCATCTCTCTAAAGTTTAACAACTGTCTGTATGGTGTAGCCCACATGCTGTTAAATGTTGATGAGTTGATCTGGTAACGGTGTATCTGGTTGTTGCCTGTAAGTTCCCGTAATACGGCAACCTGTGCAAGTTGTTGATTGATCGTATGCGCCTGTCTGCTAATGTGTGTTACGGTCTGATATAGGGAGTTATTCAGAAACGATGATGCTCCAGGTTTTGTTATTCCCTCTGGATTAACACGCAGTTCATCTAGGCCGGTTGTACAGCTATAAAAGGATGTAATTGCAGCTAGAATGCAGATGATAATTCTATTCTTTTTCATAATCGTCTGATAATTAAAACTCAATATTTAAACTAACACCAAAAGATCTCGTTGATGGGAATTGCCCAATCTCTATACCTGGCAATACCTGTGCACTATTCAGTGTGGCGGTTTCTGGATCGAAGAGTGGGAATTTTGAGAAAATCAATAGATCTCGACCAGTAAGTGCTATGCTTGCATTTTTTATGGCATGCCATTTTATGTACTTCTTTGGCACTTTATAGCTCACACTAACTTCTCTTAGTTTTAAAAATGAAGAAGAGAATAAATTGGATTCCATGACAGTATAATTATAGTATTGAGCATAGTACAAAGCAGCAGGAACTCTGGTTGTATTTGCAGAGAAGCTACCGTCAGCATTTTCTACCACGCCTTTCCCAATAATGCCATTTTCGCGACCAGGAAGAGAGTTGGTCAGCTTGCCACCAAGGGATAGGGTAGCGTGCGAATAAGACATCATTTTACCGCCCACTCTTGCATCAAGCATAACAGAGGCGGTAACACCTCTCCAGCTTACGCTGTTTTTTAAACTGGCTGTAAAATCGGGGTTGGTATTGCCCCAGTTTTGAATCTCATCAGTATATACCGGCAAACCATTTTTAAAGATCATTTGTCCATCAGGAGAACGTTTAAATCCAAGGCCATACAATTGTCCTAATGCTTTACCTTCTTCTGCAACTAAGTATAAATTTGCCCATGAAATCTGATATAAATTTAATTTGTTCTCAGCGCCTAATGCAGATGCAACATCTACGACCTTATTGCGATTGGCTGCAAAGTTCACATTTACGTCCCATTTTAAGCCGCTATTGCTTTGAACAGGTGTTCCTTTTAGCTGAATTTCAATCCCTTTGTTTTCTACTTTACCCACATTAGTCATTGCTGAAGTATACCCACTTGATGGTTCAACTGGCAAATTGATAATCTGGTTGCGTGTACTTCCTTTATAAATTGCTACATCTAAACTCAATCTGTTTTTAAATAACCTTAAATCAAAACCGGTTTCATAAGCGTCAGTAAACTGAGGTTTTAAATTTGAATTCGGCATTGTTCCGGGAGTAGTTAAAGAACCTGGGAAATCTGTCTGTCCATAGTTATTTAAGAAAGCATAAGGACTTTTTGAATCTACACCAGTCGAAGCAAAGGAACCGCGTACTTTAGCAAAAGAAATCCATTTTGGAAGCGTTAGTATTTCTGTTAGCAATAAGCTTGTATTTACACTTGGATAAAAGAATGATGAATTGTGAATAGGTAGGGTAGAAGACCAGTCGTTACGCCCAGTTAATTCCAGGAAGATTTTGCCTCTATAATCGAAATTAGCAAAACCATATAAACTGTTCACCATAAATTTCTGTCTGTCACTTCTTGGAACAACAGGATCGCGACTATTGGCAATGTTATAAACACCAGGTAATGTTAACCTGTCGGCCATCATATTGTCGTATTTATAGTCGTTATAACGTTGATTTCCGCCAACACTAACTGTGTACTTGATTCTTCCAGGTAAGGTGTTTTTATATTTCAGTAAGAAATCCGTATTGGATTCAATGCGGAATACATTCTGTTGTCTATACATACCTTCTTTCCAGCGGTAAGTACTCTGTGGACGTTGTTGAGAACGGAATTCGTAGCTCATGTCGGCTCCGGAGCGTAAACTGAAATCAAGATTGTTATTTATTTGCATGCTTGCCTGTAAGCTTCCTATCATGTTATGGCGGTCACTGGCATTCGTCATTTCATAGGCAACAACATAAGGGTTGTCTAAGCCACTCCAGAATGGAGAGAACTCCTGGATGTTTTCCAATCCTGGCATCCATCTTTGTTTATACCAGTCTATGTTCACATTGGGAACCTGCTGAATCATGAAGTACATAACTGTTTGGTTATTGTACCCCTGACTTGGAAGGTTATCTGTAAATTTGCGGGTATAGTTTGCTTTTCCGTTTAATGTAATGCGGGAAGATATTTTACGGTTTCCTGATAGTGAAAGTAACATACGTTCGAAACCAGTATTTGGAATAATCCATTCGTTTTTATGATATGCTGCAGATGCCCTGAACCCTTCTCCTGCTATTGCAACAGAGTTATACTGTGTTATGGCGGGTTTAAAAAATCCTGAATAGGCTTCTTTATTCGCTACCCATGGTACACGCTCTGTTCTTGGTGCTGTAATAGGGTTTGAATACATATCTGTATCATAAGGCGAATGAAACTGGAAATAAGGTTGCCCTAAGAAACGTGGTCCCCATGCTCCAGTTGTTCCTCTGGTGCTATTTCCGTCAACACTATTTAAGTATGAATACCAGTTTTGTCCAACTGTACCTTGTCCATATTCGAATTGATAATCTGGATAATTGTTGACTTCATAATAAGTGAAATGGCTGCTGACATAGATACCTAGCCCAGGTGTTTTTTTGCCAGACTTTGTAGTAATAATAATTGCTCCATTAGAAGCTCTTGAACCATAAAGTGCAGCAGCACCAGGGCCTTTTAAAACAGAAATGTTTTCAATGTCTTCAGGATTGAGGTCGGTTAATGAGCTGCCAAAATCAACTGGACTATCAGAGCCGATAATAGGTCCGTCTCCTGTTCCGGTTTGTGAACTGCTGATCGGGATACCATCTACCACAATCAGTGCGCCGCTGCCTCCTAAAGCAAGTACATTGTCACCTCTTAAAACAACATCACTTGTGCCTAAAGGACCACCAATCTTGTTCAGGTTTAAGCCTGCTACTTTACCGGATAACGCATTTAGCCAGTTGCTTGTTGGTGAATCGGAAACTTCTTTTCCATCTATTTTTTGTGCTGCGTAACCTAGCGCTTTTTCTTCTCTTTCAATGCCGAGTGCAGTTACAATTACTTCGTTGAGTTTTTTGGTTTCGGGTTGTAGACGTATATCAATAGTTGTGGTTTTGCCGGAAGTGATCTTGACTTCCTTCCGGGTTTGTGTAATAAAGGACATGTATCGTATTTCTACGGTATAAGTGCCAGTAGGGAGAGATACATTATATACTCCATTGTTATTGGCCAACACGGTACGTTTAAGTTCTATAACATGTACTGTTGCTCCAGGGATTGGTTCTTCTTTTTCATCTAAGATTTTACCTGTAAGCAGACCTGGTGTTTCCTGTCTGATACTTACCGTGGGCTTAGCCGCAGATTTGGGTATTGGGAATACCGTGATTTGTTTGCCGATAATCCTATAGGTAAAACCAGACTCTTTAAGTGCAATATCCAGAATTTCTGATACTGCTTTTTGAACAAGGTTTAAGTTAAGTGCTTTGTTATTGATTTTTGCGATGTATGCTTCCTCGTAAAAAATCCTATAATCACTCTTTTTTTGAATCTGTTCAAAAACCTCAGTTATTTTCGCGTTTTTTATATTTATAGTAAGCTTCTGTGAATAGGACTTTCCATATACAGTAAGAATACTTATAAACGTTAAGATGGTGACAAGCTTGATCATGTGCAATAGGAGCTTATATCTTCTTTTCAGAAAATGTTGGCTTATGCCTGTTTTTTGCATAATTTAGGTGATTGTTTTAATTAATTGAAACGGTTAATTAAATGAATTATGGGTGGAAGATGTTAGCGCATCTTTCGCCTTTTTATTAAATATTCTATTTATTCCTGGTTATTTATCTTTCTTAGCAACCACCCCCTTTCTGTCTTTAATGAATGGTAACCAGTTGTTAATGCGATGATTTCAATAACTTCTTTTACATCATTTTGCAAGGTTAAACGCCCTGAAAAATACCTGTTTTCTTCATTGTCTTCCAGTATTACAGGTACATTGTAATATCTTTCCAAGGTTTTAAGGAGATTTTGAAGCGGTTCGTTACGGAGAAACAAGTAACCTGATTTCCATGAGGTCTGTATTTCAGTGTTTACTGTATGGATGTTAAACTGACTTCCATTTTCATAAGAGGCCATTCGTCCGGGAATCAGACGAGCTACATTTTTGTTATGTTCGGCAGATAGCTCTACACTTCCCGTTACCAACGTGGTTTTTAAGTTTTTTTCATCTGAATAGGCCCTTACATTGAAAGAGGTGCCTAGTACTTTTACATCAACATCTTTAACATATACATGAAAAGGTTGTTTTTTATTATGTGATACCTCAAAAAAAGCTTCGCCTTGTAGATATACTTCTCGTTTGCTGCCCTTAAAAGCATTTGGGTAAACCAGACGTGATCCCGAATTGAGCCAAACCCGACTACCGTCGGCTAATAACACATCAGCCCGACGGCCATAGGGAACAACAAGTGTACTGTAACCATGCTCATCCATTTTTAGTTTTTGATCAGCCCGTTTTTCTGAATTGTTATTTATAAGCAATTCATCTCCTTTATAAGCGATTCCCGCATTTTCTTTTAAAGTGAAACTGTTGCTTTTATCCATTATGAGGTGCGTTTCTTTAAGCCCCTTTATATTGATGTTTTCTGAAGTTGCATATTGTAACAAGTCTTTCTTGCTATCAGTTTCTTTTATACTCAACTTAAATAAAATACCAATACTGATTAGAATGATAATTGCGGCAGCGGCTCTTAAGAAGACCAAAGTTCTGGTTCTTCGCTTTTTATCAATTGTTATTTTAGTTAACAGGCTGTCTTTTAGGTTTGTGTTTTTGTCAGTCCAAGCTGAAAAAGCTCTTCCGTCATCTTCATTTAGCTGTTCATACCAATCTTCTACCTGTCTGCGTTCTTCTTCGGAACATTGACCATTCAGATATTTCTTTACTAGTTTTTCTAATTGATGTTTCACGGCTTTATTGGCTTATATACAAAGAGACAAAGCGAGCTGACCTAAGTACTATTGATAGTCTTTATTTATTTTGCAAGATTAAACAAATCAGGATAATCAGATATGATTCCGTCAACGCCCATACTTTTTAACTTTTTAATACCATCAAGATCGTTAACAGTCCAGGGAATAACCTTGATTTTTTCATCATGACAAGCTTTTATTAATTCGGGTGTAACTATATCATATTGAGGACTAAATATATCTGGTTTAAAACCCAGACTTGCTATATGGTCTTTTATTGATTTTGTATTTGACTTAAATACCAGGAAGGAAGTTTTAACGCCGGGATAGCGGGAATGAATTATTTTTAATGCATTTACATCAAATGATTGAATCATGGTCCGGCTTTTTATGCCTTTATCAAGTATAACCTTCATTGCCAGATCTACAAATTCGTTTACTGGAGGGTGACCTTTCCCTTTGTATTCAGGATTAGTTTTAATCTCCATGTTGTAGTAAATAGTGCGTTTCTTAATTTTAGCATAAGCCTCTGTCGAGTCTATTAGCTCAGATAATAAAGGTTTATAAGCCGCCATTTTTTTCTGTTTAGGGAAATCAGGATGTGGTTTAAGGCCTACATCATATTTGCGGATGCTATCATATGACATATTGTACAATAATCTTGAATAACCATCTTTGGAAGTCATCTCCTTCCCTTCTGGCGTAGTGCAGAATTTAAAACCCATGTATGAATCATGAGAAACCACTACTTTTTTATCTTTTGAGATCTGAAGATCCATTTCTAGTGTCTTTGTTCCTAAGTCAATGGTATGGTACATGCCTTGGATTGTGTTTTCGGGCATTAGGCCTCTGGCACCACGGTGTCCCTGGGAATCAAATTGAGTAGCTGACGGTTTGTTTTTTTTACTAATACTGCATGATGCCAATACAAGCAGAGCTAATAAGCTGCAGATACTGTTTCTAAATCTCATATTCTTATTTGGTTTTTGTTGGTATGTTTATTTCAAGCATTACAGGGAAATGGTCTGAAGGATAAATACCTTTCAGCATGTCTGTAAGTATACGGTAGCTCCTGACTTCTATTGCAGGGTTAAGAGAAACAAAAAGGTGATCTATACGATTGGAGCCGGTAAGGTCTTGATTGTAACCATTATAGGTTGTCATCTCACTATTTCTGCGGTTTTTTGCCAGATGATAGCTGTCTTTTATAAGACCTGAGTTATTTAGCGTGGCGTAGTTGGCATGATGCTGATTCAGGTTAAAATCTCCTGTTGCAATTACAGGGTAGTCATTAGCGATTTCCTTGATTTTTGTAAGCAACAACTGTACACTTTCCTGACGTGCTTTAACACCTTTATGATCTAAGTGGTTGTTGAAAAAATAGAATTCTGTGCCACTTTCTTTTTCTTTGAATTTTGCCCAGGTACAAATTCTCATGGAGAAAGCATCCCAGCCTTTACTCGGAGTATCAGGGGTCTCAGAATACCAATAGGTGCCCCAGTCTAGTACTTCAAATTTATCCTTCTTATAAAAAATAGGGGTGTAATGCCTGTTTAAAATATCCGTGCCACCTAAGATGTTGATACCAATATAAGTGTAGCCCGGGATTAATTCCAGTATCCCATTGATCTGGCTAAGGTATGGCTCTTGTGCGCCTACAATATCGAACTGATATTTATTAAATACTTTGGCTACACCTGGTAATCTTTTAACCCAGGTGTTTACTTTGTCTTTAGAATTGTCGTACTGAATATTAAAACTGGCAACTTTAAGCAGTTCAGACTTTTTTGAACTTTGTGCCATTGTAGAAAACTGACTTAGAAGACATATAAAAAAAATAACAGCAGTTGATCGTCTCATTCTTATAATTAGTTTATTGGTTCTTTGTATAAAGAGACAAAGCCATTATAGGATGGTACTATTAGAAGAATAAAAATAGTTGAACTTTTGTTAAAAAGCTTTTTAGTCTTTTAGTAACGGTGCTGAGTTGATTTTTAATAGTTTGTTCTGAGGTTTTTAATTGCTCAGATATTTCGGAAATAGACAGGTTTTGTTCCTTTCTTAAAGTCCATACGGTACGCATTTTTTCAGGTAGACGATTTATTTCATTGTTTACGAGTTGAGGTAGATCAAGGATTTCCATTTTGCCCTTAAACTCATGGTCTTCTTCTGAATAGGTGTTTGTATAAATCACCATGTTTTTTTCACGAGTGCTGGCCTGGAGGAGGTGATTTAGAATATGATTTCTTAAAGCAGTAAACAACCATGCTTTAAATGATGTCTTAACATTTAAGGAGGTTCTTTTTCTCCAGAGAGAAGAAAAGAAATCCTGAAATACGTCATCTACATCGTCCTTGTTTTTTAGTTTTTTGTAGATAGTATAATAGACAGCTTCAGAGTAACGGGAATAGATTATTTCAAAGGCTTTGATAGAACCCTCGTTAATTTCTTTAACTAATTGAATGTCTTCTTTCTCGCTGTTCATTGGACGCCTAAATTAAATAAAGTCCTTGAAGCTATGTTTAACATCATGTTAACAAATAAAACATGAATGCCTGCTCTCCTTTATTTCGGTTTTTATATTTGGTTAATCGAAAAACGAAACATAAAGCAAGTATAAGAAATATAAATCGAAATGAAAGAAACAATTTGATTGACTTAAAACCAGTGTGAATGAATGGTTGTTGACTTGAATTTATACATTTTGACTGGAAATAATTGCATAGTTGGGGCGTAAAAAAAAACCGTTTCCAGGTTATAGAAACGGTTTTTCTTGGTGGGAGATGAGGGGTTCGAACCCCCGACCCCCTCGGTGTAAACGAGGTGCTCTGAACCAGCTGAGCTAATCTCCCTTGGTTGTGCTTTTTTTATTTTGAAACAGCTAAGCGGCTGTTTTGGTAGTGGGAGATGAGGGGTTCGAACCCCCGACCCCCTCGGTGTAAACGAGGTGCTCTGAACCAGCTGAGCTAATCTCCCTTTGGTATGTTCTTTTGTTTCTTAAAAACCAGCTGAACTTTGCTGTAATTCTTTATCAAGGATCCCCTCGATTTGGGATTGCAAATATACATCCTTAAATCATTTTTGCAAAAAAAGATGAACTTTTTTATGAAAGAACATCTTCTAATATCTGATGTGAGCGAATGTCTCCAAAAGAAGCTGTGTGTAAGGTGTAGTAAACCAGTATTTTATCAAGTATGCTTCGTCTGGTTTGGTTTTCCATATTTATTTCATTTATTTTTTCAAAAGGCATGGAAAATAAAGAAATGAAGAGCAGAGCATCGGATTTATTAAGAAAATAAGGGTGGACAGGAATTGACGATTTAAATTCACCTTCCTGTAAATCGAAATAACTTTGATCGCTCTTGGTTTGTGTACTTGGTGCAAATCCTAAAAAGCGGGAAAGCTTAAGTAGGAAAGCAAGGTGGAAATTTACATTCAATTCTTCAGATTCATCAAACCAGCATACTGAATTAAAGATGAAATCGAATAAATACTCATCTGTAGTTTGTTGACGGATACTTTTATATAGTACCTCATTTAAAAAAAGAATGATAGTACTTTTAATGATATCATAAGGAATGCTCCTAAAAATAGGAGCAGGCCTAAGTTCAGAAACGCGTTGTATGCTTGTATTGCTTTTGTAATAAACAATCATTTCAACCAGATGTAAAGGTTGCAGCATATTCATTCTGATTTTTGCCTTTGGTTTTTTTACCCCATTAATCATGTACGATTGTATGCCAAACTTCTCTGTGAAAATTTGTACAACAACACTACTCTCGCTGTATAAAGTTGTTTTTAAAACAATACCTCTGGTTTTATGCAGCATATTGAAGTATTTTTGGAATAAAAATAACCAGACCTATACCTGCTGCAGTAATGGCCGCAATAAGTACAGCGCCTGCTGCCACATCTTTAATGATTTTTGCTTTTGGATGTATCTCAGGGGAAACAAGATCTACCAATTTCTCTATTGCAGTGTTGAGCAGCTCAGCCATTAAAACAATTCCTATGGAAGCAATGATCCACAACCATTCTGAATAAGATAGTTTAAACCAATAACCTGCTAAGCTAACTACGAAAGCGCTAAGGGCGTGGACTTTGAGATTAAGCTGGCTTTTAAAAGCATAGACCAATCCGGCAAATGCATAGCTAAAACCTTTTATAAACTTCCTCATATCCTCTGAATTGCTTGCGATAACTATATTATACAAAGTAACTCATGCTTTCTTACATATCCAAGTTTCCATAAAACGTTTACCTTTGCTCAATTTCATAAACGAATGTCTGTAGAAAAAAACATCCTTCATCCTAGAAATAAACACCGGTCCAGATATGATTTTCCTGAACTGATTAAAAGTTTGCCTGATTTATATCCATTTGTAGCTACCAATGTTCATGGTGATGAGTCTATAGATTTTTCTAATCCTTTAGCGGTAAAAATGTTAAATAAAGCTCTTTTAAAGCATTTTTATGGAGTTTCGACCTGGGATATTCCTGCAAATTATCTTTGCCCGCCTATACCCGGCAGAGCTGATTACATTCATTATATAGCAGATCTGCTTGCAGAAAGTAATGGAGGTATAATTCCCAGAGGGAAACACATAAAGGGTCTGGATATTGGAGTAGGAGCAAATTGTATTTACCCGATTATAGGCCATCAGGAATATGGGTGGAGTTTTGTAGGTTCAGATTTAGATCCCATAGCAATTAAGTCTGCCAGAGCTATTATATCGGTTAATCCACAATTGAAAGATGAGATAAGCTGCAGGCAGCAACATAATAAGCAGCATATTTTTAAAAGTATTGTTAAACCGGGAGAGCGGTTTGATTTTAGTATGTGTAATCCACCATTTCATAGTTCTGCTGTAGAAGCGCAATCTGGTACCCGGAGGAAGCTGCATAATCTGGGTAAACAAAGGGGGAAAGAACAGGTACTTAATTTTGGCGGACAAGGAGCTGAATTGTGGTGTGAAGGTGGGGAAGTTGCCTTTGTTCGGAGAATGATTGAAGAAAGTACAGCTATTGCAGATCAGTGCTTATGGTTTAGTAGCCTGGTTTCAAAAAGCGCAAGCCTGCCTTTCATTTACAGCGCTTTAAAGACTGCAGATGTAGCCCGGATAAAAACGATTGAAATGGCACAAGGACAGAAAATAAGCCGTTTCGTAGCCTGGACTTTTATTGATTAATCAAGCAATAAAGGCTCGTCATCCTCATCTGTTAAACTTAACTGTATATTGTCTGTACCTGCAATGCCCTCAATAGATCCGCGGATGTGGGTTGCATTTAGCATTACTTTTTCCAGTTGCTTCTCTCTGGCTTTCCATAATCTTTCCATAGCATCACGTTCTTTTTGGATAGACAATTTCATACTCATGAAGCCTTCTCTGATGGCTTTCCATTGCTCAGAAAACTCCCTGCTCGTTAGATAGTCATAAAGCATATGCATCTTATCCCCACGATTTTCCTGTGATTTAGTTGCACTGAAAAGTTTAACTATGCCATCCCTAAGGATATAAGAAACAGCCTTTACTTCATCAAAGGAGCAAATCCATACCCCGTCTTTTTCTCCGAAACAGTCCATTCCTTTAGGGTAAACCTGGGTTACAATTACAGCGACATCAACACCCATACTCCGCATATCTTTTTTAAGTTTCTCAATCCATTCCATCGAGAAGTCTTTTGTACGTTTACTTTCGTAAATGATTTTGCCGCAGTCCTGGCCAAACTGATTACGTACATGATGTACACAATCGGCACCACGAACACCCTTTCCAACTTCTGTTACCAGATCGAAAGGGAAGGCGTTACGTAAAAGTTCTTCTAAGATAAGTTCCTGTACTTCGCCTTGTAACTGCATAGAACCTTGTTCGGCTTTCCGTTTCATTTCTTCAGCAAGTTTCTTCTGGTCATCAAGTTGTTTTTCGAGCTCTTTTACACGTAATTGATGCTCAGTATCTTTTAAGCTTGTTTTTTCTGCTTCCTGTTTACGAATCTGTTCAACCATTTCTCCTCGCTGCTCTTGTATCTTGCGTTGAATTTCAAGTTCCATCTCAGCTTCTTTCTCTTTCATAGCCTGTTCTTTCTTTAAGAAATCCAGCTCCTTTGAACGAGCAAGTTTTAGTCTTTCTTCATTTTCTTTATTGGCATTGTCTAACATTTGTAGCTTGTTCTCAAAGTCAGAGGCGATGCTTTTACGTAAGTTTTCTTCAAGAACTTTTTGCAATTGTTTCTTTTCAGCTTCCATCTTTTCTTCAAAAAGCTGAGCCTGCTTCTTTTTTTCAAATTCAAATGCCTGCTCCTGCTGCTTTTGCTGTTGAGCAAACTCATTCAGTTTTTTACTGTATTCCTCGTCCTTTTGTTTGGTAAAAGAAACCATCTTTTCACGAAGATCTTTTTTATACTCTTCTGCCATCACTTCCTCTATGGGGAAGACGTGGGAACAATTAGGACATTTTATCTCTGTCGACATATTATTTATTGGAATTAAAAGGAGAAACAGTACAAATCTAATATTATCTCTTTACAAAGAGACTTTCAGCAAATTTCATCGATACACTTCTGGGCTCTTGGTTTTCAATCTGGATGCTTAAAGAGCCATCAAAGTCTATTACTTCCAGAACTTTAATTTTTGTGCCTATAGTAATATTTAATTTTTCAAGATATTGCAAAAATGTAGTAGAAGTGTCTTTAACGGCTACAACCTGACACCTCTCTTCTACTGTGATTTCGGCCAGTAAAACCCTATTAATTATGGGGAAATCACCATTGGCTTTAGGAATAGGATCACCATGAGGATCAAAATCAGGAAAGTCAAGGAATTCTTCTAGTTTATTTACAAGTTTTTCTGATTGGATATGTTCTAGTTGTTCAGCTACTTCATGCACTTCATCCCAGCTAAAGTCCAGTTTTGCATATAAAAAGGTTTCCCATAAACGGTGTTTCCGTAAGATAGACATCCCCTTTTTTCTACCCAGTTCAGTTAACAGAATTTTGCCATATTTCTGATAATTTACCAAATCTTTCTCCTTCAGTTTTTTAAGCATGTCGGTAGCTGTTGCTGGTTTAACTCCTAGATAGGCTGCCATTTCATTTGTGCCTGCTTCAGGGCGATCTTCATTTTTGAAGCTCAGCATCAGTAATGCTTTTAAGTAGTTTTCTTCGGTATAAGATAGCATGTACAAATATAAAATAATAAATAATTCAATTAACTTTATAGCATGATTTACCGTACAACGTATCAAGCCGCCAAAATTATTGCACCAAAAGTGGAGGCAATATTTTCACAGTATCTGGCGACTGCTACTGAAAATGGTGAGGAGGATTTGGCACCATTACCAATGACTAATGTGGTCGAAGCAATAATTGATGCTGCTTTTTGGGCCAGTCTTAGAAAAGAAGAGGGACACTCTCCTAAAATATCTTTAGCTTTTTTGCCACCTGAACAAGCGGGTAATCCTTTGCTTTTTAAACAACGTTTACAATTAAATCCAGGAACATTAACTAAAATAGCTCCAGGCGTAGAACGGGCAGGGATACATTTGGGTATTTGGATGGAAGAGGGAGAGCTATATGTATGGGGAACAACGGTAAGTATTCCTAATTTTTGCTTTGTCTTAGATGTCTCAGAACCAGCCTTACTAGTTATCAAGCACCGTAGAATTTATGGTTTTGGAAAATTCACAAATATTGCTGTGCTTAAAGGCGATCAGGTAAAAATGGTGGATGGCGACCATACGAATTTGCCCGATTGTCCGCCAATGCTCTTATCTTTGCTTGATCTTACTGCTCCCTCATATTGGAATGATTCCGTGAATGTAATGATTCAGCTAGCTGTTTCTATGCGTGCACATGGTCGAGGAGGTACACTGCTTGTTGTACCGACTGTAAATAACAATTGGTTGCAATCTATTATTAAGCCTATTCAATATGCTGTAATGCCATCATTTACAGGATTGTCTAAACTGTTAAAGCAGGATAGAAAAGAAGCTAGTCAGATTTTCTGGCAAACGGCTTTAAGACGCGAGGTGGAGCACTTGTCTGGATTAACTGCAGTTGATGGTGCAACAATTATTAGCAATGAGTATGAACTGCTTGCTTTTGGTGCTAAGATCGGTAGGGCAAAAGGTAAAGAAAATATCGATGAATTATCTTTCTCTGAACCTATACTGGGTGGAACTGGGGAGGTTATGCATCCTGCTAAATTGGGTGGCACCAGGCATCTTTCTGCTGCGCAATTTGTTCATGACCAAAGAGATGCTACAGCTTTGGTTGCTTCACAGGATGGACATTTTACTATATACACATGGTCTCCGCAACAAAGTAGGGTACAAGCTCATCGCATCGACACTCTTTTACTTTAAGAAAAAATAATAGCAGCGATAATAACGCCTAGAATAAGAGTAAGCATGACAATACGGTCTACATTAATCCACTCCTTATGGGTTATCTGATACTCCGATCTTTCTGTTTTCTCTTTCTCCGTTGCTTTATTCGTGCTCTTCAAATGTTCAGAATAATCTTCCTTTCGCCTTGCGAAAATCTGAAAGATCGAATAGTGTTTGACTAACATATTATTGAAATTTTTAGTAGATGTATTTGAAAGAAAGCAAATTGTGAGCCAGAATATATCAATACTAAGAATTGTTAATAAATTGATCTTACCTTTCTTTTTCTAATGTTTTTAATAAGTTAAATGAAATTGATGTTAAATTATTTATCTGTATATCAGTTATTTATTGATAATTTTTGAATTTTTATAGTACTATGTATTGCATATTACTGTAGAAAACATATAACTTTGTATTATGATAGCAGAAAATACGCAAACGCAAATGCGAAAGGGCATACTTGAATACTGTGTGCTGCTTATAATATCAAGAGGTGAAATTTATGCTTCAGATATTATCGCCGAACTGAAGCAGGCTAAGCTTCTGGTTGTTGAGGGGACGCTTTATCCATTGCTTACCAGATTAAAAAATAATGGTTTACTGAGCTATAACTGGGTAGAATCGACCTCTGGTCCACCTCGTAAATATTACATACTTACAGATACAGGAAGAGGAATTTTAAAGCAATTGGATGCCACCTGGGAAGAGCTTTCTTATGCTATTAATACATCCAGGAAAGAAGCAGATAAAGAATCTAAAAAACCGACTAATCAAACAGAATCATGAAGAAGACACACAATATAAATATAGGCAACTCCATCGTTCATATTGAGGAAGATGCTTATGAAATGCTCACCAATTATTTGAATGAGGTAAAACATCATTTCTCAAAAAGTGCGGATGACTTTGAGATTGTAACGGATATAGAAAATAGAATTGCCGAGATGTTTGCCGAGATTTTGGCAGCACAACAAAAGCAGGTGATCAATATTGAAGATGTTCAGTCTGTGGTAAAACAGATGGGTTCAGTAAAGGATTTTGAAAATTTAGAAGAGACTGAAGGAGAACCTGAATTTTCAAGTCATTATAATTCTATCAGGAAATTATATAGAGATACCGATCGGGCAATGGTTGCTGGTGTTTGTTCTGGACTTGGTCATTATTTAGATATTCAAACTAAATGGATTAGGCTATTTGCCTTTTTGAGCATTTTTATATTCGGAGCTGGTTTATTGGTTTATATTATTTTTTGGATTATGGTTCCTAAAGCCACAACCAGGATAGAGAAAATGGAAATGCTTGGCGAGGAAACTAATCTCAGAGGTTTTGCTAATACACATTTGCAGCCGTTTGCAGAACAATCGCGCGGCTTTATTGCGGGCTTTATTCAAGGTATTGGTGAATTTATACAAGGTACAGGAAAGGTGATTTTTAAATTCATTGTTGGAGGTATTATTGCTTTCGCTTCATTCTTCTTGTTAGCTTTAATTGTTGTATTGGCTATATTTTTAGGACTATGGAGTTCTGATATACAAAATTATTTTCCAATCAGCATGGTTAACCAGGAATACCTTTTTCCTATGTCCATAGCTGCATTTATTATTCTATTTGTTCCATTACTAGGCCTTATCTTATTTTCAATACGTGTGGGTTTTAATGGTCGGCCTGTTAGTAAAGTGTTGTCTTACGGATTATTGTTAGTCTGGATAGCTGGTGTATTCACTGGAATATTTTATGTAGCAAGAGTGTCTACTGAATTTAAAGAAGGGGCTGAATTTGCACAAACTACACCTTTGAACAGTTTTCCGGTTTATTCGCTGAATATTAACAAAGCAAGGTACTTTACAAAAGAAGATAGCTTAAACTATCGTATTGATGCAACACGCTACAAAGGCAGAAAAATAATGTCTAGTCTGGACGATGACTTCAATATGCCCAGGAGTATTAGCTTCAGAATGGAAAAGAGCTTAGATGGGAAGGTGTCTTTAAATACAGCATTTAAGTCAAGAGGAAAGACTTTTGAAGGTGCCTTGAAAAATGCTCAGAGCATTCATTATGACTTTTTACAAGAAGGAGCGAATCTTAATTTTAACCCAATATTACATATCCCAAAAATGGCCAACTGGCGCGGACAGGAAGTCGTTCTTGTTTTAAATATTCCAGTGGGCACGGAAGTTAGAATTAGTAAAGAGTTTAATCATTATCTGAATGGATATAGTTATTGGAACTGTGAACATGATGAGGGGTCTCAATATACCTCATGGATTATGACTGAGACAGGTGTCAAATGCAAATTTGAGAAACAGGAAAATGATAATTAACGAACAAAGGGGCAAGCTGCCCCTTTGTTCGTTTGTAAATATGTCAGTTTTGTTTATTTAACTGTATAACGATAAACAAATCGACCTATATTACCATCTTTATCTACACCTTCAATAACTGCTTTGTAAGTACCTTTCCCATCAGCATTATAATATTCTAATGATAGGCCGCCAGTTGCATTTGTAACTACTTTGGGATTCCAGTAGATAGTAGATCTTAAATCATTAAAATTGTATGTCGCAGCTGCATTTACATATTTTGGAGCATAAAATTCCCGTTGTTTGCTATAGCCTTTCGGACTAAATTTCAATAGACTCGGATCTGGAATAAGTTTCTTGAAATCTTCCATGCTCATCTTTTCACCTTTAGGTATTTTCTTCGTATTAATAACCAATACACCGTTAGTATTATACATTCTGTTCACGGTACCCAATTCATCTTTTGTAAATACCTCTACGTTTTCTACTTCATTAGATTGTACACTTGAAAGTCCTAAGTAGTCAATCGGCATGCCGTTCAGAAAAATCTGTACAGGTACTCTGCTACCTTGCTGGTAATCCCTGTTTACATAAAAGTTATTCTCATAGAAGATTAAACCTGTAGCCATGGTTTGCAAACATAAAGCAAGCATATTGCATCCTTTAAATCGTTCACCTTCTATCAATGTGCCTGAAATAGAGCTCAGCCCTGATAAAGCAGGGTGGTCAGCATGACTTGGTCTTTTAGCTTTAGCACCCTCAATTTTAACTTCCTTAAGTTGACGTAAATAGCTGTACTGTCTTTTACTATTGTTTAAGTAAGCTGACATTGTACTGTCTATATTGGTTACTTCTTCAGCTTGATGAGGGTTTTTAGTTAATTGAGGAGCCGGCTGACCATCTAATATAATCATCAGGTTATTCCCATTTGGATTGTGTTTTGCACTGATCACTACCTCAGAGGAATCTGGTATATTCAGGTTCTGAAAGGTGAAAATACCAGATGGACTACTTAAAGTTTCTACTCCAATGCGTGTGCCTGGAACGGTTAAACGTAGGTTTCCTTTTCTTATGGGCATACCTGTACGGTCTCTTAATGTACCGGTAAGGGTCATACTTTGTTCTGGTAGAAATGTAAGTGGAGTTTTTTTGTCTGATAAAATTTCCTTGTAACTATATCTTCTAAATCCTTGAGTCAGTAATAATACATCCAGGTCAGCCAATTTCTTTGCATTGGTTTTGTTGAAGTAATAATTGGGTTTTTCTATATAACCTTTCAGGTCAGAGGTAAGTAGTAATGAGCTTAAAATGGTAATTTCTGAGTTCTCATCAACAGGTACTTTTTGCTCATCGGTAACTGAGATTGAGAAGTTCCCCTCAGCAAACTGGGCACCGTCTTTTGCCGTTACAGCAAGCTTTACTTTCTGACGAGGTTTGTAAGTAGTTAGATCGCTCTTTAATGAAAGTTTAATTGAATTAGGTTGATAATTAAAAGCCAGTCTTTCACTTATAGGTTCCCCTGTTTCATTAAATAAGGTAATTTGTACAATGCCTGCCGGGAATTTGTCTTTAGGTAATTTGGCCGAGGTTACTTGCGAATTCAACTTTGTTTTAGC
The DNA here is from genome assembly GCF_040203335.1 of Pedobacter sp. ASV1-7. Lineage (NCBI taxonomy): Bacteria > Pseudomonadati > Bacteroidota > Sphingobacteriia > Sphingobacteriales > Sphingobacteriaceae > Pedobacter > Pedobacter sp. ASV1-7. The sequence continues at coordinate 654,267 of NZ_JBEHBV010000001.1, forward strand.
TGCATAGTAAATAACAGCACCATTGGTGGCCACTATAAAAAGGGTTTTATTCTTATTAGCTTCAAAATAAGCATCATTAGCAACTATTTTTAGATTAAAGACTAAAGAATCGGTATTGCTTACCTGGGCAGCTATACCGGAAGAGATGGCTTTTGGCAAATCGAAACTTTTGCTGAAGCCATCTTTAAAGGTAACATTGGCTTTATAAGTCTTTCCTGCTTCTGCATTCATATAGAAGGATCCCATTCCGAGGTGACTGGAACTGAAGTCAATCAATTTATTTCCTGCATTATCAACTATAGAACCTTTTAGATCAACTCCAGCTCCATTTTGCTTTAATGCTTTAAAACCAACTCTTGACGCAATTCCATTAATGAGTTCACCTCCTTCTGGAAAAAATTGAACATCGTACTCTGCCGAAGTGCTGGGTTTGAAGGTAAATGAACTTGTTAATATACTTTTATCTACCATGGTAATCTCTGTAATCAGTTCACCATTTTTGATTTTATCAGCTCTTCTTGGATCTATTTTTATCCTTAAGAAACCATTTTGGTCAGTAACACCTTTTCCTTTAGCGACCTCATCGTAATTAGATAGCGCTTTCCAGGTTACCGCCTTTCCTGCTTGAACAACATTGTCGCGATTTTTAAATTGTAGAACTACATCTATCACCTGGCTTTTATCTGTTTCAGTAGTTTTAAAACTAAAATGTGTATTCAGTTGCTTTTCAATAGCTTCACCTATTGCGATGGTTTTGCTAAAAAAGTAATCGTCACTAAAGTTTAGCATCCACCTGGTATAGGCTTTTATGTAATAATTTCCTTGTTGATAATTACTGGGATTGAGGGGTACATTTCCTGTAGCTATGCCTCCAACAACAGGGAGTTTGAAGGTTTGTACCAATGAGTCTTTGCTACTCATAATGTCTACATAAACAATTTTACTCAATTGTGAAGGTACATTTTGTTCCATGGTCAGATAAGCCTTAAACCACATCGTGTCAGCAACTGAATAATAAGGTTTATCAAAATGAAGATATACTTTTTCTACGGGACGTTCATCCGATAGCTTTTTTGTTTTCTTTAAAATATTATCTAAAACAACACTGTCCTGTTGTGCAAAGGCTGAAAAATCAGCTGCAATGATAACAAATAGGAGTGCGATAGCCAAATTTATGAATCTCATCAAAATGTTTATATACGATTAATATTGCTAATATATTCATTTATGAAATGAATCGCTTATCATGCTCGCATCTTTAACATTTTTTGACAGTTTATATTTAGATTTTTGGAGTTGTTGGTTTTTTAAAAAACGAGGCTATTCAAGAAAGCATAATACTTATTGAACAGCCTCGTATCATAATTAAGGTATGAAAGGCGACCTTAATTCAATTCAGTTACAAAATCTTGTAAAGGAGTACGAACCTTTTTAAGATTTACTAACCAATCTCCTGCATCGTCTCTGTAACCTAGAGGAAGAATTGTCGTGCTGCGTAATCCAAGTTCTTTTAATCCAAGTAGCTCATCTACTTTTGCTGCTTCAAATCCCTCCATTGGTGTAGCATCCACTTTTAAAAGTGCTGCTTCGGCAATAGCTACTCCAAAGCCTATGTAAGCTTGTTTTGCTGCATGATGAAAATGCTCTTCAGCCGTCATTTCTGAGAATTTTCCCAAAAGACCATTTAAATATGCCTCTGTAGCAGAGTCTGGCACTCCTCGTTCTGCATTAGCGTGAGAAAATACTCCTCTTACGCGTTCTTCTGTATAACCATCCCATGCTGCAAAGACCAATACATGAGATGCATCAGTAATTTGTTGCTGTCCGTATGCTACGTTTTTGATTTTTTCCTTTAATTCCGGTTCTGTGATTACAAATATTCTAAATGGCTGTAAACCAGATGAGGTAGGTGCAAGGTGAGCAGCAGAAATAATCTGTTCAACTTTGTCCTGAGGAACTGGTGTACCATTCATTTTTTTAGTGGCATAGCGCCAATTAAGTGCTTCTATTAAACTCATAATCTATTGTTTATATCTTTCTTTCTAAATTTTTTACACTATTTTAATTGAAATAATAACAGTGTTAGCAAAGATAAATATGTTATTATAATGAGTGGTAATAATATTGACGCTTATGACTTTTAAATGAAAATTATTCTTTTTATTATGCTTGCATAGTTTTATCTTAGCTAAAACATACGCTAAACAATCTTGTTTTAAGTATAACAGGCATTTTTTTAACTAACCAAATCATAAAAAACATCTACTCCTCTATTAAAACAACTACGTACTTATGAAAAAGATCTTATTAAGTTTTTTACTGTCGGTTCCTGTTTTGGGATTTTCTCAATCATTCCAGGTAAACCTTCAGGGACAAAAGCAGACAGCAATGGGAGGGGCGGGTGCTGGACTTGCTCTTGATGAAGCCGCTGTATTTTTTAACCCTGGTGCTGTTTCTTTTCTTAAAAGAAATGGAGTACAGGCAGGTGCCCATGGCATTTGGCTTAAGACCGCTTTTAATCAGACAGGCTCTGCAACAACTGAGTATAATAAAAACAAGATCCCTACACCTTTAGCTGCATACGCTGTTTTCGGATCTCCTGAGAATCGCTTAAGATTCGGATTGGGAGTATATACTCCATTTGGTGGAGCAATGCACTGGAATGAAGATTGGACAGGAAAATACACGGTTACTTCTCTTGATTTGCAATCCATTTATATTCAGCCGACTTTGAGTTTGAGAATTACTGATAACATTGGCATTGGCGGGGGATTGGTATATGCTTTAGGTAAAGTAGACCTTCAAAAGGCTGTTCCATATACGAATAATGGTGTACAGACTACTGCGCAGTTAAAGGGGGATTCAAAAGATTTCGGTTGGAATGCAGGTATATTCATTAAAACTGTCTCTGGTGTCTCTGTTGGTGTGACTCATCGCTCGCAGGTAACAGCCAAGGTAGAAAATGGGGATGCTAACTTCTTTAATGCTCCGGCCTCTGTACAGGCCTTATTGCCTACTAAATTTAATGCAACGCTGCCATTACCTGCTACAAGTACTGTTGGCTTTGGATTTTATCCATCAGAAAAAACAACTATCGCGCTTGACGTAAATTGGGTATGGTGGCATGCTTACAAGAATCTTGATTTTTATTATGATAAAGGCGACCCTACCTTATCTAAACGTAATTATCATGATGCTGCTACTTTCAGAATGGGTATTCAAAATGAAACAACTTCTTTTCTGACACTTAGGGCGGGGGCAGCTTATGCAATGTCGCCAGTAGGCGAAGGTTATGTTACGCCTGAAGTGCCAGATGCTGACAGAGTATTATTAAGTGCAGGTATAGGTTTGAAGCCCTCCGAACGTTTCGGCATAGATTTCTCTTTTTTGTACGAAAACATAAAAGCAAGAACTGAAACCAATATAGAAACAGGCCTTAGCGGTACTTTTAAAACTGTTGCTTACATCCCTGGTGTAGCATTATCCTATAAATTCTAATTTTCTAACAGTAACATCATGAAATCAACATATTTTTATAAAGGTGCTCTGGCACTGGCCATCCTTGGGTTGGCATCTTGTAAACCTACAATAGATACTCCAGCTCCAAACAAAGGGACAGCTGATTTTACTCGTTATATTGCATTAGGGAACTCGCTTACGGCTGGTTTTTCTGATGCTGGATTATATTTGGAAGGACAAAAGAATTCTTATCCTGAAATGATCGCTACTCAAATGAAAGCTGTTGGTGGCGGTAGTTTCAGTACACCTTTTTTTCCTGAATCTCAGTTTAACGGTTCAGGATATCTCAAGTTAACTGCGCTTGTTAACGGCGTTCCTACTATTGTTCCTGAGACATCAAATCTGGCAATCAGAGGTCAGGTTGGTGGTGTTAATTTATATACAAAATACACTGGTAATATTGAGAACTTTGGTATACCGGGTATTCAACTCGCCCATGTGAAAATTCCAGGTTACGGGACTTTAAATAATTATTATGAGCGTTTATTAACCGACGCAACTATAAATACTCCTTACCTTGATTTTGTTACAGCCAAGCCATGGACATTTTTTAGTAACTGGCTAGGAAATAATGATATTCTTGGTTATGCTAGTGCGGGAGCAACTGGAACATCTCCAACTCCAAAAGGTGCATTTGCTAGTCAGTACGCTGAAGTAATTACTAAGTTGACTTCAACAGGTGCTAAAGGTGTGGTTGCGACTGTACCTGATGTTACAAAAATTGCCTATTTTAATACAGTTACTTTACAGACTTTGCTTGCTGCTATTAATGCTACTCCAACAGGTAAGGATGTAAAGGATATTTATATTCAAACAGGGGCAGGAACCTCAAGACCTGCAACTGTAGAAGATCTGTTTACTTTGACTCTTAATTCTGCAGGTGTAATGGGAAAGCCAAATAATAATGGCATTCCTTACGGTTTACATCCAGCTAACCCGGTTGAGAGTAAGTATGTTTTAGATAAATCGGAAATAGAAGTAGTGAATGATTTTATTACTTCATATAATACTTCCATTAAGGATGTTGCTAATGCTAAAGGATTAGCAATTATGGATGCTCATAGTATGTTAAACGAATATGGTGCTGGTAAAATGGTTAATGGTATTCCGGTAAGTGCGGCTTTTATTAGAGGCAATCTTTTTTCATTGGATGGAACCCATTTAACCCCATTGGGATACGCCATCACAGCTAATGCTTTTATCGCAGCAATTAATGCCAAATACGGTTCTAGTATTCCGGTTGTAGATGTTTCTAAATATAGAGGCGTAAAATTTCCTTAGTTTTAGTCGAAACAGAATTAAAATGCCTGCTCATATTTAAATCATGAGCAGGCATTTTTCATTACGTTAAGAAATTATTTTACTTCTAATATCTTATCAATTTCCTTTGCAAGGTTTCTGTCTTTCTCCGTAACTACGTTGCCTGCATCGTGTGTTGAAAGCCATATTTCTACTTTGTTCCATTCATTGATCCACTTTGGATGATGATTATTTTTCTCAGCTAAAAAGGCTACTTTTAGCATAAAAGAAAAAGCTTCCTGGAAGTCTTTAAAGATTACAGCTTTATAAAGCTTTTTATCTATTTCTTCCCATTGCTTCTGTATGATCTTTTCCATTGTATTATTTTTTAAGGACGTAATTTTCTGCTAAATCTCCGGTAACTCTTTTTCCGTCCATATCTAATTGAGTTAAAGTATTCTCACCAACAAAAAATTGAGAAGAACGGTCTTTTAATCCCTCAAGAATAACTATTGAGCCAGTTTTATCCCACTTGAAATCTCCAGTTTCTTCAAAAACCTTATCGCCCTTGCCTTTATATCTTGTTTTAATGAGGTAAGTCATGTTTCTGTTCAATGTGACTTCTGTTTCTATACCTTCGCAGTCTGCACAAGGAGTAATACCTTTGTAAGTACCATTCCAATCGAGTGAAATCTGTGCATTGTGCATATCTGCACCGGGAACTTTGTCAACTGCAACTGTGTCTATACCGTCTGATACCGCATTGCTGTCTATTGTTGATTGTTGTTTTGTTTCTGAATTACAGCCCCATGTAATCATGGAGGCCGCTGCCAGAATAATGAGTTGTTTTTTCACGTGATAACTGTTTTATTTAAAAGATGAATAGCTTATTGTTTTAATCTGGCTTTGAACACTTTTTCTAATTTTTCCATTTTAGGTAAAATGACCAATCTGCAGTAAGGTTCATTACCATTTTTGTTGAAATAATCCTGATGATAATTTTCCGCTACATAAAATGGAGCGGCTTTATTTATGGTTGTGACAATTGGCTTGCCAAATGCTTTGGTGCTGTTTAATTCCTTTTTATATTTTTCTGCAATTTGTTTTTGCTCCTCACTATGATAAAAAATAACTGATCGGTATTGTGTACCTACATCTGCCCCCTGACGATTCAGCGTAGTTGGATCATGACTTTTCCAGAAAACTTCCAGTAACTCATCATATTTTATTTTTGCAGGGTCATAAGTCACTTCAATCACTTCTGCATGACCAGTAACACCGCTGCAAACATCTTCATAAGTAGGATTTACTGTTGAACCACCCTCATATCCTGAACGAACACTTACTACACCATTTAGTCTTTGAAATAAAGCTTCGGAGCACCAGAAGCACCCCATACCGAAAGTCGCTTTCTGTAATTTCGTTTGTCCATCTGAATTGTTTGCTATTAAGAGAACTAAGATCATAATCGATAAATGCTTCATGATTGCATAAATAAAATGAGGGAGTCACCCAGTTAAGTTCAGTAAAACAATAATCATGCCCACTACATCTATATACTAGATTTAGGTACGGATGGTTTTAATAGATTTGCAGACCTAAAAATTTTAAGTATATTAGATGAGTATTTTTTGAAAGATATTGAATTATTTTTGATTGTCCCAGCTTCAATTTTGAAGAAAGAAAGCGTTTAAAATTCAAAAAAAATGGACTTAGGTCGGACTTGGAGGGAGTCTCGAAGGACCTTAAAGTTAAAGGCGAAATTGCTTCGTACCTCCTTCGTATCTCCTTCGTGTTTGTTCGATCAATTCTGAATCAAAATACGACTAATTCCAGTCTGAAATTAAAACCGTTCTGTAGCTTTCTATCCGGGTTGTTCCAAATCCTGAAAAAATCTGATTTGTTTGTCTTCTTGCTGTTTTTTTGTTTAAATATTGATTTGAAACAAAGACCTAAAAAATTAGGTTATGTTGGTAACTTAAAATATTTATTTGTAGCTTTTTATCTTACTGGTGAATTGGCTTTAAGGTTTATCAACAATAGTTTCTTAAATTAGATTGTTGTTACTTACTAAAATATAGCATTATGTCTGCACCTTATATCCCATGTTTAGATCTGGGCTCATACATCAACGGAACTGAAGAAGAGCGTAAAAAATTCTCTGATGAATTGGGTAAGGCCTTTAATGATTCTGGTTTTGTGACCATTACCAATCACGGCGTTAGTCAGGAACTAATTGATAAGCTCTATAAAAATATTCAAGCGGCATTTAGTCTTTCGCCTGAACAAAAGAAGAAATACGAGAAAGTGGAACTGGCTGGTCAACGTGGCTATACAAGCCCGGGTAAAGAAACAGCTAAAGGAGCAAAAACGGCCGACTTGAAAGAGTTCTGGCAAATTGGTCAGGAAGTAATGGATGGCGATCCCATAAAGGAACAGTATCCTGATAATGAATTTCTGGAAGAGATTACGGGATTTAATGAGGTGACCAGAGAGATTTATCAACGATTGGAAGCTAATGGAAAACATTTATTAAGGGCAATAGCTACTTATTTAAATCTTCCCATTGATTATTTTGATAAGCATGTGCATAATGGGAATTCTATTTTAAGAGGTATTCATTATTTTCCTATCGAAAATCCGGATGCTTTGCCAGATGATGCAGTTCGTGCTGGTGCCCATGAGGATATTAACCTGATCACATTATTGATTGGTGCAAGTGCCGATGGCTTAGAAGTCTTAACCAGGAGTAATGAGTGGTTGCCAATTAAAGCGCATCATACCGATATTGTGGTAAATGTTGGTGATATGTTACAACGTCTAACTAATAATAAACTGAAATCAACAACGCACAGAGTGGTAAACCCACCTCGTGAACTAATGAAAACTTCCAGGTTTTCTGTCCCTTTCTTCTTGCATCCAAGAAGTGATATGGATCTGACAAGTCTGCAATCTTGTATTGATGCAGAACATCCTAAAGTTTATGAGGATATGACTGCTGGAGAGTATCTTGATGAAAGATTAAGAGAGATTGGGTTAAAAAAATAAAAGGGAGGCTTAGCAAACTCTTTGTGTAGTTTGCTAAGCCTTGTTGCAAACAGGTGCTGATTAGGTGAGATTCGATTCTAAGAGTGCCGCGAAGGCTGCACGCTGAAAGCAGGAGGGCTTGTTGTTGTTGGTGTATGCATATCAGATAGTTAGCCGGTATAGGCCACTTTACCTGATTTTAAATTCTCAATATGTTCCTGGCAAATTAGGTTAGCTTGTTTTAACAGATACTCTATTCGTTTAATTAAAGCACTCAGTTCATTGTTGGTTATATTAAATTTATCATTGTATCGCGCATCGCTAAACCCTTTCATTAATAAAGCGGATAATCTTGCACTTTCAGGGCTGGCTTCGGAAGGTGACAATGAATAGTCAGGAAGAGCGCTGTCAATAAGCTTGATCAATCTTTTTAAACTGTTGCTATTGCTGCGGTATCCGGTCAGTACTCTCAGCATTGCTGAATAACAATGCTGAAGACTCTGGTGAAGCATAAATACAGCAAGATTGTTTCGCTGTTCGCCAGAATAAAAATGCGCTCCCATCAGAAAACTTTGCGAGAGTGTAAACCATTGGAGCCAGAACTTCTCTCTTTTTGAAATACGTTCGCTGATGTTTTTACCAGTTGCAGCTGCAATAAAAGGCTCAGTTTCATTGTCGTATAATAGGATTCCTTTCCTGTATACTTTAGTGAAAAATGAGCTATTATTTTGTAAAGCTGCATTAATCTCTAACATGCGATGAACAATGACTGTTACATTTGCAAGGCCTTTCAGTTCTTCTTCCAGCCTTTGCTGGATTAAAATATCAGGAACAGATTCTGTTACTGATGGAATAACCAAAAGACAATAGCTGTTTGGCTCATGCTTTATAGCTTTCTGATCAGAAGAGAAACAGCTGATTTTCTTTTTGGCAATTACAATACTGCCAAAACAAATGATCTTTTCTGCTTTTACTTTTCTAAGTATAGCATGTGTAATGCTTTTTAATTCAATTGTTTCAATGCTTTCGGCTACGGCTCTAGCCGCTGCTACAGGTATTTTTTGTTTCTTCATACTACAGTTTTTAATGGTGTTTTTAATATTTAAGTTTATTACATTAGCAATTGTTGTATGGTAAACGTGCGTTCTTTTGATGAGAAATTGAAATCAAAAGAATGTTTTAATGAAATTGTTTTGGAAGATATTGATTTACAGGTAAATAAAATTGGATCTCGGTTAGGTGAGGTACGAAAAGTAATGGAAATGACTAAGGAAGAGTTTTATAGTCCTGTTACTAAACATGTAAGTAACTTCACAGCTATAGAAAACGGTAAAAGAAATATCGGTAGACGGTTGTTGGATGACATTGCTAAGTATTATCATGTAAGTCCAGATTGGCTGGAGACAGGCGAGGGTGATATGTTTGAAGAGGGGTTGTCCAATGATGAGATTTCGGCAATGAAAAAAGGAGTGCCGTATTTTAATGTAAATCTTTCGGAAATATCTTTCGAGAGCTTTAACACATTAAGGGAACCACCTGAATATTATGTAAACTTCAGACCATTTAATGATTGTGATGCTTATTTACCGATTTATGGAGATAGCATGTATCCTAAATATGCAAGTGGCGAGATCATAGCGGTAAGAGAGATCAGAAATTTTAATATCATCCAATGGGGAGAAGCTTATCTCCTGATAGGTGATGAAAGAGCAAACAGTATCACTACAGTTAAATTGCTGTTTGAGCATTCAAGTCAAAATAAGGTCATTCTGCGCTCATCGAATCCAAATTTTAAAGGAGACACAGTGATTGATAAAGATATGATCAAAAGAATGTTTATTGTAAAAGGAAAGGTAACCAGAAATCAACTATAAGTTGGTTTCTGGTCTAAAGTGCCTTGTCAATAGCTTTATTAATAACATCTTGTATTCTGCCTCTGATTTTCATCGTGATCAGTTTATCTGTTACAGCAGGATATACACGATTAGAAAGAAAAATATATATTAGACCTCTTGAAGGATCTACCCACACACACGTTCCGGTATATCCTGTATGTCCATAAGTTTGTGGCGAAGCTGTCTCGGAAGGATATTTTTTTGTCAAATCAGGATCCCATCTGTCAAAGCCTAAACCTCTTCTGCTTACATCAGATTGCTTCGAAGTAAACATATTTACAGTCTGAGGTGTAAAATATTGTTGTCCACCATAACTGCCCTTATTTAATAACATCTGATAAATGATTGCTACATCGTTTGCACTGGCAAATAATCCCGCATGTCCGGAAACGCCACCTGCTAATGCAGCTCCCTGATCATGAACATAGCCCTGTAATAATGTTTTTCTGAAATAATTATCCTGTTCAGTAGGTACAATCTGTTCTCTCGCAAATCTGTTCCTGGGTAAGAAACCTGCAGTTTGCATACCAAGTGGTTTGTAAAAATTTTCCTGTACATATTGATCTAATGGAGTTTGAGTAATGTGTTCAGCTATTTCTTTCATGACATACATGCTGATATCACTGTAAACATAAGTGCCCCTTGTTTTTATTGGTGAATTCAGCATTTTTGGCCACATTACATCTTTAAAATAGTTTTTTCGGATGAAATAGTTGTCGGCCACTTTTGTAGGATAAGCAATACTGGAATCGCGACTATAATCACCTGGTTGTATGTTGTTATGAAAGGGAATGAATGGGATAAAACCTGCCTGGTGAAGCATAACTTCGCGTACCTTTATATTGGCCATTGGAGTGTTTCTGGCTCTGGGGATATAGGTTGCAATATTCGTATCAAGGTTTAATTTTTGTTGTTCAACCAATCGCATGATGGTTGGGGTTGTAGCTGTGGTTTTAGTTAAAGATGCAAGGTCAAAGATATCGGATAAGCGGTCGGGTCTGATATTATCATAGGTATGGTTGCCGTAGGCTTTATTGAAAATAACTTTCCCATCTTTGGCTACGAGGACAACCATGCCAGGAGCAGCCTTTGTCTTAATCGCCTCATTGGCAATGTTATCTATTTCTCTTAGGTTGTTTGCATTTACATTCGCATCTTCTGGTAGTGTGTATTTTAGACGAATGGTATTTGTGGTGTAACCTGTACCCATAGTATACTTTGGAGAATAGCTTTGATTAAGCTTCTGAGTTATGGCTATACCTCCAAAAATCATTTGTGGGACAATAACAGCAGAAATAGGTGTGTTTTCTGTAGTCCAAATAATGGGAGACTTAATTCCGTCAAGCACATTAAGTGCTCTACCTTCACCAAAGAGCGATATAATAACCTGTTTATTTTTTGCGGTATTTAAAATGAAGTTGATGTTACGGGGATCGTTAATTGCAGTAGATGGTAACGTAATGATAACAGTGTTGAAATACTTTAGGTCATCCTCCAGATCATTTAGTGTTGCAGAATTAGAGTAGTCGGCCGATGAGAAGCTGGATACCTTTGCGTATTTATATAACAAGCTATCATATATCAGCTGATTGGTAAAACCAAGATTTACAGAAGCAATGGTTCTTTTGTCAAGATTTAAAAGAGGGATAGTGTTTTCTTGATTATTCAGTAGTACCGTGTTACTCACAATGGTTTTAGAGACCATTAATATCTGTTCATTTTGCTGATGGTCCTGCTGTGCACAGGCAGTAAATGTAAACAAAGCAAAAAAACTAATGGTTATAATGCCTGTGAGGCTATTTCTTCTCATGAATAATAGGTTTAAATCTATGTTTGCTAACATAAATATAATGGTAATTTTATGGTAATATCTGAAAGATACGGAACAAATATCTAAAAAGATAGGATAACATGAGCCGTATTTTCCCTAAATTAGCGACTTTACCGAAGATATTATAGATGTCAGATATTATACAGCTTTTACCAGATAGTGTAGCCAATCAAATTGCCGCAGGTGAAGTAGTGCAAAGGCCTGCTTCTGCAGTTAAGGAGCTTTTGGAGAATGCGATTGATGCGGGAGCAAGTAAGATACAGTTGATTGTTAAGGATGCTGGGAAAGCGCTGATACAAGTGATAGATAATGGATCTGGTATGAGTGTTACTGATGCCAGAATGTGCTTTGAGCGTCATGCGACTTCTAAAGTCCGTAAAGCTGAGGATTTATTCGCTATTCGTACTATGGGCTTCAGAGGTGAAGCAATGGCTTCTATTGCTGCTATTGCGCAGGTTGAATTGAAGACTCGTAAACATGATGAAGAGATTGGTACTTCAATTGAAATTGAAGGCTCTGAATTTATAAAGCAGGAACCTGTAGCCACATCTGCCGGAACAAGTATCAGTATTAAAAACCTTTTTTATAATACACCTGCAAGACGTAACTTTTTGAAAAGCAATCCTGCTGAAATGCGTCATATCATCGATGAGTTTCAGCGTGTAACGCTGGCACATCCTGGAATTGCTTTTACACTTCACCATGATGGCGTGGAAATTTTTCACTTGCCTTCTTCTGTTCTGAAACAAAGGATTGTCCACTTGTTTGGAAATAACTACAATGAGCGTTTAATCCCGGTTGAAGAAGAAACGAGCATTATCAATTTAAAAGGATATATCGGAAAACCTGAGTACGCAAAGAAGACGAGGGGAGAGCAGTTCTTTTTTGTGAACAACCGTTTCATAAAAGATGCTTATCTGAATCATGCGATTAACCGGGCCTATGAGGAGTTGTTGCAGGATGATCATTTTCCCTTGTATGTGCTTTTTATAGATATAGATCCAGCTAATATTGATGTAAATGTACACCCTACAAAGACGGAGATCAAATACCTGGATGAGAAGTCTATTTATGCAATCCTGCATTCAGCAGTAAAAAGATCATTAGGCAGGTTTAATATTAGTCCAACAATTGATTTTGATCAGGAAACGGGGTTCAGTGGTATGATTACGCATAAATCACCTGAAGAAATTGTGCCACCAAGCATTAGCTTTAATCCTGATTTTAATCCTTTTGCTGGAGATAAACCAGTCGCCTCAAGAGAAACTGCTTATGCCAGCTTTCCGAAAAGCTATGGTGGCGGTGGCGGAAATATCTCACCAAGCACTAAAAACTGGGGTTCATTATATGAAATCGCTAATCATGACCAGGCAGAACAGTCATCATTGGAATTACCCGTTGCCGAAACCGAACATCAGTTTACACCGGTACAAAAACAACTGATGCAACTGCATAATCGCTATATCATCTCTCAGATTAAATCGGGTATTATGCTTATTGACCAGCAGGCTGCTCATGAGCGAATTTTATATGAACGTTTTATTTTGCATCTGGAAGACAGAAAGGGGGCTTCCCAGCAAAGTCTTTTTCCACAAACGGTAACATTAAGTACTAACGACTATGAATTGGCCAAAGGTTTATTGGAGGATATTAAAAGTTTAGGCTTTGAAGTAAGAGATTTTGGAAAAAATACGTTAGTAATTGAAGGTATTCCTGTGGATCTTGGAGGTGGAAACATTAATGAAACTCAATTGTTTGAACATCTGATCGAAGGCTTTAAAAATTCGCAGCAAGAATTAAAATTAGATAAAAGAGATGCACTTGCCAGAAGTATGGCCAGAAACAGTGCTATAAAAAATGGTACGGCACTAGGGCAGGAAGAGATGAATACATTGATAGAGCAGCTTTTTGCCTGTAAAACACCTAACTTTAGCATTAGCGGTAAGCCCGTAATCCAAACGATTGGTCTGGCTGAGCTTGATAAAAAATTTGATAAATAGATACATGAATAATATCCATATACCGCCTGTAGTAAAGAACTTATTGATCATAAATGTGTTGTTCTTTGCAGCAAAATATGTGCTTTTAAATGCAAATATTGATCTTGACCGATTATTGGGTGCTTATTATTTCGACTCCCAGTATTTTGGAATCTGGCAGTTGGTTACTTATATGTTTATGCATGGCGATTTTATGCATATTTTCTTCAATATGTTTGCATTGTTCATGTTTGGTGGGGTACTGGAGTCAAGATGGGGAGCAAAAAGATTCTTACAATTCTATGTAATTACCGGTTTGGGGGCCGTAGCTCTGCAAATGGCAGTTCAAGCTTATGAAGTTTATAATATTACAGGAGCAATCTACAATAATCCGATTCAGCTGGAATTTTTAAAAAATCAGGGGGTTCAAGGCTATATTAATATTGGAGGAATAATGGATGCCCAAAAACAAACATTAATGGGGATTTATGGTTTCCCCATGGTTGGAGCATCCGGAGCCGTATTTGGTTTGCTGGTAGCTTTCGGTATGCTATATCCGAATACACAGATGTATGTAATGTTCATCCCTGTTCCAATTAAAGCAAAGTTTCTGATTCCAGTATATATCCTTATGGAGCTTTCTTTAGGTGTAGCAAGAATTCCTGGTGATTCTATTGCGCATTATGCACACCTTGGTGGGGCACTTTTAGGGTTTATAATGGTCAAATTATGGGGAGATAGAAATAACGATAGATTTTATACCTATTATGAATAGTAACCTGTTAAAAGATTTAAAATATAAAGTATTCCAATCGGGTAATCCTGTATTCTTTTATATAGGCATCAATGTCCTGATTTTTGTTGTCTTTGCATTGCTTAATATTCCTTTCTTTTTATCTGGGAAAGGCGGGATTGTTTACGATGCACTTATAAGAGAATATGCTGGCTTCCCAGCTTCTTTATCGAAATTACCTACCAGGTTTTATACCATCATAACTTATCAGTTTTTCCATGATGGATTATGGCATATTCTTTTTAATATGCTTTGGTTGTTCTGGCTGGGGAATATCTTTCTTGATTTTTTAAAGCCTCGTCAGTTTCATTTTGTTTATCTGGCTGGTGGTATCGCCGGAGCATTATTATATCTGTTGGCATACAATATCTTTCCTGTTTTTGCTGAAGTAAGACCAGCTGCTACAGTAATTGGATCATCTGCTGCTGTAATGGCTGTTATTGTTGCCACGGCGACTTTACTACCTGATTATAGCATGAGGTTATTGTTATTTGGTGAGGTCAAACTTAAATATCTGGCGCTGGCTTATATCGTTTTAGATCTGATTGGGATTGCTTCCAAGGATGCTGGAGGCAGCTTTGCACATATTGGTGGTGCTATACTTGGCTTTACATACATTAAATTACTGAAAGGTGGAGCTGATTGGAGTAAAATATTTAAGCGTAAACCTAAGCTTAGGGTTGTTAAGAATGATTCAGGAAAGCAACCAGGCAGGAAGCAAAATGAAGGTGTAAATCAGGAAGAAATAGATCGTATCCTGGATAAAATTTCTAAAACAGGGTATGATAAACTAAGTAAGCAGGAGAAAGAAACGCTATTTAAGGCGAGTAAAGACTAATGAAACGAGCTAAGCCTACATTTCTGGATAAATGTTTTCGTCTGGCAGCAGTGGGCCTGGTTATTGGTCTTGTCCTGGGAATGCTAGCAGGTGGAACAGATCCCCGTAGGTTTCAGCTTATCGCATTTTTTGGTTTAGCTTATCCGTATTTCTTGTTGCTGAATATATTGATGATTGTTTGGTGGTGCCTACGTAAGAGATGGACTTTTGCGGTTTCAACATCTGTGCTGATTTTAATAGGCTGGACACCCTTAACTGCAACATTTGGATTTATTGGCGAAAAGGGAGAAGGGGCTAAGATTAACCCTGAACACATCAGAGTGATGACTTATAATGTACATAGCTTTAAACCATATGGACAAAATTATATAGATCCGGTAAAACAACAGATGCTCAATCTGATTGAGGAAGAAAATCCTGATATCATTTGTTTTCAGGAGTATTTTACAAGGAGAAAAGGGAGCTATGATATTACCGATAGTCTAAAACGTATTTTAAATAAACCTTACTATTATTTCGTCCCCTCATCTGAGAATGATTATGAGGCTACGGGATTGGCCATTTTCTCCAAATATCCGATTAAAAATAAAGGTGAGATAACCTTTGTTAATGGTTTTGGAAATTCGAGCATTTTTGTAGATGTAATGATTGGAAAGAAAATATTAAGGGTATATAACGTTCATCTTCAATCTATATCATTTGATAAACAAGATTATAATTATCTGGATCAGGTAAAGTATAAAATGGAGCCTAAGCTTTATCCCTCAAAAAGAATCCTGATCATGTTAAGGAATGCTTTCTTGAAGCGTAGTGGACAGGTTGATATAATGAAGGCACATATGGAAACCTGCAAGACTCCTTTTATAGTGGCTGGTGATTTTAATGATACTCCTGCATCTTATGCGGTAAGGCAAATGACAAAGTCATTAAAGAATGCATTCAAAGAAAAAGGAACAGGCCTTGGGAAGACCTATAATGGTAAATTTCCAAATTTTCAGATCGATTATATTGCTACAACTCAATCAATAGAGGTGCTAAATTATCGAATCATACCCGCTAAATTGTCAGATCACTTCCCTGTTCGCAGTGATTTGATATTAAACCCATAAATTTTTTAACTTTACAGAATGAATAACGGCTTACAACTGTACAATACCCTGACACGAAAGAAGGAAATTTTTGAACCGCTCAACGCGCCTCATGTGGGCATGTATGTTTGCGGACCTACCGTATATAGTGATGTTCATTTAGGTAATTGTCGTACATTCATTTCTTTTGATTTAATATTCAGATATCTGAAATATAGTGGATATAAAGTCCGCTATGTTCGTAATATTACTGATGCAGGGCATTTAGAGGGTGACCGTGATGAGGGGGATGATAAATTTGCAAAGCGTGCAAAGCTGGAGCAGCTTGAGCCTATGGAAATTGTCCAGAAGTACACACTTGGTTTTCATGATGTGTTGCGCATGTTTAATACCCTTCCACCTAGTATTGAGCCTACTGCTACAGGACACATTACTGAACAGATTGAAATGATCAAAGAGATCATTGCCAACGGGTATGGGTATGAGGTAAATGGAACAGTCTATTTTGACGTTGAAAAATACAGTGCAAAATATAACTATACAATATTAACAAATAGAAACCTGGAAGATATGCTGGCTAATACACGCGAGCTGGGCGGACAGGATGATAAAAAAGGAAGACTTGATTTTGCACTATGGATAAAGGCAAAGCCTGAAACATTGATGCGCTGGCCATCGCCATGGGGTGAAGGTTTTCCGGGCTGGCATATTGAATGCTCGGCCATGAGTGCCAAATATCTAGGTGAAGAGTTTGATATACATGGTGGTGGCATGGACCTGGCTGCTACGCATCATACAAATGAAATAGCACAGTCTGAAGCTTGTAGTCATAAACAGCCTGCAAAATATTGGATGCATACCAATATGCTTACTGTAAATGGTACGCGTATGTCTAAATCTGCTGGTAA
Source organism: Pedobacter sp. ASV1-7 (assembly GCF_040203335.1). NCBI lineage: Bacteria > Pseudomonadati > Bacteroidota > Sphingobacteriia > Sphingobacteriales > Sphingobacteriaceae > Pedobacter > Pedobacter sp. ASV1-7. Next base: position 671,384 of record NZ_JBEHBV010000001.1, read on the forward strand.
TGGCTTTCTCCCAGGTGAACTTTTTACTGGTGATCATCCTTTGCTGGAACGTGGGTTCAGTCCTATGACAGTTAAGTTTTTTATGCTTCAGGCACACTATCGTAGTACACTAGATTTTTCAAATGAAGCTTTAGATGCTTCTGAAAAAGGATTCAGACGTTTAATGAATGCGCTGAGTCTGCTTGACAAATTAAGTTCGTCGACAGAAAGTGATTTCGAAATCGATCCTATTATAAAGAATTGCGTAAAAGCAATGAATGATGATTTTAATAGTCCTGTGGTTATTGCGGAATTATTCGAAGCTACCCGGATCATCAATATTGTTTACGATGGGAAAGGAAAAATCTCTGAGATTGAGCTTGATAAGTTGAAAAAGCTGATGAATGATTTTGTATTCGATATCTTTGGATTAAAGGATGAGGATAGCTCTAATATTGAACTTAATGCTGTTTTAGATATGGTGATCGATATCCGTAAAGCTGCAAAAGAGAATAAGGATTATGCAACTTCTGATAAAATACGTCTAGGATTGCAAAGTATGGGGATACAATTAAAAGACAGTAAGGACGGCACAACCTGGACTAAAGCTTAATATGTGTAATTGTTAATTACTTTTTTAAAGAGAATTATATCCATATCCTATATTCGCAACGCAAACTATATATTATGATGAACAAGATATTTTATACAATTATTGCAGCTTCACTTACAGTTGGTGCTTATGCCCAAAAATCTGATGGAAGTACTAAATCCCTGGTAAAGGCTGAGAAAGAATTTGCTGCTACACTAGCTAAAAATGGTTCTAAGGCTGCCTATGCTTCTTTTGCTGCTGCAGATGGACTGGCATTTAGACCAAATCCGGTAAATGCAAAGACATTTTACGCTTCACACCCTGATAGTAAAGACATCAGTTGGACACCTGTGTATGCTAAAGTTTCCAGAAGTGGAGATTGGGGGTTTACAACAGGTCCTTACACAGAAAAAGGAGATAAGACATCTTATGGCCAATATTTAAGTGTTTGGAAAGCTAATGGTTCTAAATGGGAACTTGCACTAGATCTGGGGACTAGCAGCAATAAACCTTTAAATAAAGTAACTCCATTATTTATTGAACCTAAAGACTTTTATAAACCTAAGTTTTTAAATGATAAGCAAAGAGCTGCTGGGGCGGACATTATTGCTACGACAGAGAAGACTTTAAATACTACGTTAAAGTCTTATGGAATGCCTGCTTTTGCTGGGTTCTTAAATCCAGATGCACGTTTGCTATTTCCAGGATATGAGCCAATGATTGGTAAAGACAATATCCTGCCTTTCTTTAATAGCATGATTAGCAAAATAAATTTGAAAACTACTAAAGTGGATAAAGCTGACGGTGGTGATCTGGCTTATACATATGGAATAGCTACGGTTGATTATAAAGCAGACTTAAGAGAAAGCTTCAATTATGTTTTTATTTATGAGCGTCAGGCTGATCATAACTGGAATATCATTGTGCAGGTGTTCTCACCAGCAGAGCGGTAATAAGATCCTTAAATAAGAAAAGGTACTATATCATCGTAGATATGGTACCTTTTTTGTTTACAGCCAATAAATCCTTAATTTATGCCGTTATTAAAATATTCATGAAGAAAATACTTATAGTTACCGCCCTTCTATTCATATCATTTATTCCTACCAGGGCTCAAAAGTTTATGCTAATAGGCCACCAGGGTGCAAGAGGTATTATGCCTGAAAATACCATTCAGGGAATGCTCAAAGCACTGGACCTTGACGCAAATGTATTAAATATGGATGTCGTGATTTCTAAAGATGAAAGGGTAGTTCTTTCTCACGAACCATATTTTAATAACGAGATTAGTAAAACGCCATCTGGTAAGCCTATTTCTTTTAAAGATGAAAAGAAATACAATATGTTTAAAATGGATTATGAGGAGATCAGGAAATTTGATGTTGGTTCAAAGCTACATCCCAGGTTTCCCGGACAAATGAAATTTAAAGCATATAAACCATTGCTTTCTGAGGTGATAGATTCTGTTGAAGCCTACGTAAAGAAGAACAGATTAGCAAAGCCACTTTACAATATAGAAACAGCTTTGATCAGAAAGGGAGATGGTGAGTTTCAGCCAGATGCATCAGTGTTTATTGAGCGGATTATGGAGATCATAAAGAAAAAGAAATTAACAAAAAGAGTTATCATTCAGTCGCTTGATGTGCGTACGCTTCAATATTTAAAAGAGCATTATCCAGCTATTAAAACATCGTTGATGGTGGATGAAAAGCAAGATTTCGAAGATGGGATACAGGCACTAGGATTTACACCGGACTATTACAGCCCTTATTATGTATTGGTAGGAAAGGGCCTGGTAGACCGTTGTCATGCTGCTGGTGTAAAGATTATTCCATGGACAGTAAATACAGCGAAAGACATGAATTACCTGATTAATCTTGGTGTTGATGGTATCATTACCGATTATCCTAATCAGTATACACGTATCATGCAGCAAAAAAGAAACTAATATAAGTTCTTAATGATGTTTTCTATAGATAAACCCTCTGCTTCTGCACGGTAATTGCGTACAATACGATGGCGTAAGATCGCTTCCGCTACAGCTTGCACATCTTCAATGTCAGGAGCATATTTTCCTGTAATTGCAGCATGACATTTAGCACCTATAATCAGAAACTGTGAAGCCCTTGGGCCTGCACCCCAGTTGATGTATTTGTTAACCTCTTCAGTCGCCAAAGAAGTGTTTGGACGTGTTTTATTAACCAATTTTACTACATACTCAACAACATTGTCAGTTACAGGAATGTTTCTTACCAGTGTTTGGAAATATTGAATCTGACTAGCATTAATAATCTTATTCAATTTAACCTCATTGTTACTGGTTGTATTTTTTACAATAGTCAGTTCATCTTCAAATGAAGGGTATCCCAAGTGGACATTAAACATAAACCTGTCTAGCTGTGCTTCTGGCAGAGGGTAGGTTCCTTCCTGTTCAATTGGATTTTGCGTAGCGAGAACAAAGAAGGGCTTAGGCAAGGTATGTGTTAATCCTGCCGCTGTGACAGCTTTTTCTTGCATCGCCTCTAATAATGCTGCCTGTGTTTTTGGTGGGGTCCTATTGATTTCATCAGCAAGAATAATGTTAGAGAAAATGGGACCATTAATGAATTTAAAGTTACGGTCTTCACCAAGAATTTCAGCACCAATAATATCACTAGGCATTAAATCAGGAGTAAACTGTATCCTGTTAAAGTTTAAGTCTAATACACTTGCTACAGTCTGAACCAGTAAGGTTTTAGCTAACCCAGGTACCCCAACCAATAAACAATGTCCATTGCTAAAAATAGAGATCAGGACAGACTTAATAATTTCATCCTGTCCGATTACTACTTTTCCTATTTCAGCTTTAATGCTTTTATAGGATTGATGCAATGCATCAACAGCTTTAATGTCATTGTCAAACTGCATAAGCGTTATTTTTTTGCAGACTTAGCCGACCAGATTTTTAACTCATCACAGTTGTCGTAGTCCTCATCAATACGGATATAAGTATTTTCTCTTCTTTTTTCGAACCACTCACTTAAGATCTTATCTGTTTTTTCCTGTTGCGCTCTTTCTTTAAACTTAGCATAATCTTGCTCCAGGTTTCCTTTATGAGGTGGGATTTTAGATTTCAGATAAAGAATTTTATAACCATCCTTACCACTTTGATCGGTAAATAAGGTTGGTGTTGATATTTCACCCACTTTCATGGTATCAACAATCAGGAATACTTTAGGATCAAGCTTATCAGCAGGTATAAATGTTGTCCTTGCTGTCACATTATCAGCATAAAGAATCATACCTCCATTATATTGAGATTCTTTATTATCAGAATATTGTGATGCAGCAAAAGAGAATGGTATTTTTTTACTAACAAGATTCTGGTAAATTGTATCTGCTTTAAATTTGATGCGCTCTAAACTAGCAGGTGTAGTTACTGGACGGATTAAAATGTGACGTGCGTTTACTTGTTCACCACGACGTTCTATTACTTGTAGGATGTGGAATCCATGTTCTGTTTCAAAAACAGGCGAGATTTCACCTGCTTTTAATTTAAAAGCCTGAGCAGTAAATTCTTTTACCATTCTGGTGCGGTCAAAGAAGCCCAGGTCTCCTCCGTCAGGTGCTGAACCTGGATCTTCAGAGTATGATTTTGCAAGGAAACCAAAGTCTTCACCACTTTTTATTCTCAAGCGCAATGCATCAATCTTATCATGGAACTTTTGTTTCTCAGCTTTAGTAAGTTTAGGGTACATCACAATTTCACCGATTTCAAACTCTGTTGGAATATCAGGTAAACTATCTTTTTTATAACCGTCAAAGTATTTTTTTACCTCTAAGGGTGTGATGCCGACATCCTGAGTGATTTTTTGCTGCATTTTATTAGAAATCAGCTGTTCCTTAATGTCAGGCCTGATCTCATCTTTATATTGCAATACAGAGCGGTTTAAGAATTGTTCTAAACGTTCCTGTCCACCAGCTCTTTGAATCTGGTAGCGCATACGCTTCTCTACCTCTTCATCAATTTGAGACTCGTCTACTGTAACTGAGTCAATTTCTGCCTGTTGTTTCAATAGTTTTTGAGCAAGCATTTGCTGTAGTATGTAGCATTTTACATTCGGATCATCTGGATTTCCAGAATTAAGAAACTGTGCATATTGCTGGTTTAAATCAGATAACAATATAATATTGCTTCCTAATACCGCTACGACCTTATCTATGTTCTTTTTTTGTGCCTGGGTATTAAAAAACAAACAGATTAATCCGCTTGCGATCAAAAAAATTCTCTTCATTATATATTTGTTCAATTGTATTCTTTTTGCAAATTTAATATTCTCAATTGCTATTGGCTAGTTTAATCCAACTTTGCCAGTTTTCTTATCTCATTTTGATTAATCTTCACACTATATTTTTTTCTTAGTGTATCAATCCAATCCTTTTCAATTCGTTCCTGATCATCGATCGGCTTATTCCAGACCTTTATTTCCGATACATTAAACATTAAAGCTGCATCGCGGTACTCATTCATCATCATTTTATGGGTCTGACTCGTTTTGGAAGTTCTTTTTTGAGCATCCAACGCAGACTCATAGTTTTTCATTTCTGCAAGATACGCAGTATCCGCGTCTAAACCCATATCTCTGGCATCTAAAACTTTAAGCTTAAAGTTGATGTACTGGTTTAAATAATCTTCTAAATCTTTTATCGAAGTAGTTGAATTGCCTTTATGGTTCTTTTTATAAAACCATATAAATTCCTTATTGCTAATAGGCTTTCCATTAATGGTAGCTACATTTTGTGCAAATGCACCTTTAACAAAAAAACATAAGATTAAAATGCAATAAGCTTTTCTCACAAAAGATATATAGTGTATATTTTTAAGGCATAAAAGTAATAAATAAAGGCACTATAATAAGATATTTAACTAATTTTAACAGAAAAAATATTCCTAGTAAAATTATCATTAATGGATAGCCAATTGACAGCTGATAGAACAGCCTTACATTTATTTTTTACAGACGATGTTTATTTAGTTGATGATGTTGGTAGTCAGGATGTTGTTGTGGGTGTGAGTGTCGATAAACCAAAGGGTTCAACTACAGGAAATGTCGCTTCTGCAGATGAACCTATCGTTAAGTCTGCTGCTATGGTTGCTGAAACTCTGGTTGACATCACAGTTCCTCAAACGATAGAGTTTAAATACTTAGGCAAGAACCTGCGTAATATTCTGATTCTGGTTAACGATGAGCAAAATGATGTAAGTGATGAAGACGGGCGTGAATTGTTGCGGAAAATTGTAAAATCAATTAACCTAAGTGCTAATGATTTTGCCTTACTGAATTATGCAAAGTATAAGGGGGTGGGGTTTAAACAACTGCAGTCGCACTTTTCGAGCACTGTGATTTTCTCTTTTGGTGTAACTCCCGCAGAGCTCTTCTTAAGCACAACACATCCTGAGCATACTATTGTGATGGAAGGAGCAGTTAAAATGATATTTTCTGCAGAGCTCAGAATATTAGATAAGAACCCTGCTGGGAAAAAGGCATTGTGGGGAAGTCTTCAAAATCTTGGATTGTAATAATATGAAAGAACTTGTTTTTGCTACGAATAACCAACATAAAACCCAGGAAGTGCGTAATCTGCTAATGAATGAATATAGTGTGTTAAACCTAAATGATATTGGTTGTGATACAGATATTCCTGAAACCGGTGATACCTTTGCAGAAAATGCAACATTGAAGAGCAGATATGTCGCAGATCATTATCAAATGGATTGTTTTGCTGATGATAGTGGTTTAGAAATAGAAGCGTTGAATCAAGAGCCTGGTATTTTCTCTGCAAGATATTCTGGGATAAAGGATGATCGTGCAAATCTTAACCTGGTTCTACAGAAAATGGAAGGACAGTCTAATAGAAAGGCACGTTTCAGAACCGTTATTTCCTTAATTAGAAATGGAGAGGTTTTTCTTTTTGAAGGTATCATTAATGGAACGATCAGAACTAGTCCTTCTGGTGAAAAGGGTTTTGGCTATGATCCTGTTTTTGAGCCTGCTGGTTATAATATAACTTTTGCAGAAATGAGTATGGAGCAGAAGAATCAAATCAGCCACAGGGCATTAGCCATGAATAAACTGATTACTTTTTTAAAGGAGCAACCTTAGTCGTATCACTTTTTGAAATGCTGTCAACAACAGGTTTTACAATACTTTCTTTAACAGTTTTCCTTGCGATACTGTCCTTTTGAACTTCTGGATTAACAGGTTTTTCCAGCACTTTGTTCTTTAAATCAACAGTTGTTTTATTTAAAGAATTTGTTGCAGGGACTTTAGAGTTTTTAGGTTGTGTTGCTACTGTATCTTTAGCTGTTATACCTTTAGTGCTTTTGACAGGTGTACTTTTGACAGGTGCTTTTTTTGCGGGCGACTTAGCCTTGGCTCTTCCACTAATTACTTCCTTTTTAGAACGTGGCCTGAGTTCTGGTTTCCAGGTAAAACCTGTTAGAAAAACATCTTCCTTTAATTCAGGAACGGGAGTTCTGATTCCTTCTGGTTCTCTGATTGTCACAATCCTTGCAATTTCTTTATCTTTAAATAAGATTTTTATACGACTACTCACCGTTTGGTTCATATCAGTATAGACCTTTTTTTCATTTTGATTGAAATAAATACTCTCTGCATTTCCATCTACAAACATGTTTTGGAGCTTCCCGTCATCAAAAAAAGCAGTAATTAGTTTTCCCTTGATCTGGTTGTACTTCGCGGAATCGGCATTGACATTTACCAGAAAAGCATTCTGTAAGACTTGCAATGTTCTTAACTTTTTGTTTTTTAATTGCAGGTAAATAGTATCTCCGGTTTGTTGTGAGCCATCTGCCCAAAGAATAGGATCTTTGTACCAACGTAGTGTGGAGTCAGCAGCAGTGTAAAATAGGGAGTCGGCTTTAGCCTGCATATTAGACTTATAAACTCGTACGTCATGATAAGCCTTAATGATCCGTGTTCGTATAGTATCTTCAGGATTGAATGGTACGGAATCCTTGACTGCTACATTCTTCATTTTATTAGCAAGAGCTCCCTTTAAAGTCGTATCTACTTTCCCTTCTAGTAAAGGATCAACTTTTCCTTTTAAAGTGGTGTCAATTTTCCCCTTTACCATTGGGACAGCAGTTTTAACTGCTTTTGAAACACTGTCTTTCCCTATTTTTAAAATTGAGTCTGCCTTTGATTTTAATACGGAATCCTTTGGTATGGGGAGTGTCTTTTTAAGGAGTTGCAGACTATCCATTACTGTACTATCTTTTAAAAGACTATCTGCGCCTTGCTTAATTTCAGCACCTTCCAATGGCTTTTTAGGTGCGTTCTTTATTGCCTTTGAACTCTTTTTAATATCCTTATCCAGCTTTTTGGGAGCTGATGTATTTTCATTTGGTATTGCCTTGGGGGCTGATGGACTAACTTTTTTATCTTCTGGATCGTCTTCTTCACCCAATTCATTATCTTTTTTAATGACAGGAGAGGAAATTAATATCAATGATTTTTTAAGAACCATCTGCGTCTCCAATGTATCGGCTCCCATCCATAAACTGTCTGGTTGCTTTATGTTGTTTACCATAATGGAATCCGCAGTACCTAATCCTACATAAGGATTTTTGGTAACCAGTGTTCTTTCATCTTTTTTATAGTAAAAACCAAGTTGACCATACATTACCGTTTTATCCGTAGTGTCTTTAAATACAATATTTCTTACTGCTTTTCCATATCCGGCTATACCATCATAGTATAAACTATCTCCTTTAAGGGATTTTGAACCCATGGTATATAGGTTCTTCTTTCCGAAATAAGCATATTGGGTTTTTGTATTATAGGCACCGTTTTCGGTGTATAGGTTATCGTCTTTACCCTTAATATTGGTTGGTCCGTAAAAATAAGTCCAGTTGGTTAATGTGTTATAACGTAAGGTGTCTGAATTGATGACACTCTCAGGGGTTACAACAACTACATTGTATCTAAAATAAGCATCACGCGTATTGGAAAAATAGTATCCATTTTTACTCGTTAAGGTTACATCTTTGCTAACAATTTTACCACCGGTAATATATGTGCCATACTTAGTGGCCATGTTGTAATCCAGGATATTGGTAGTAAGTACGGATTCGCGATCTACCATTCGTACATTGCTGGTTAAATGTGCAATTTTTGTATTTCCGTTATAATTTAGGCGGTCAGAATAGATGTTAATCGTATCAGCCTGATTAATGTGTACATTATTGAAGGCATCAAAAACGTTTTCATTCACATAAAAAACTGCACTGTCGCAAGTCAGGGTTGCATTGTCCTGTCTGAATACAGGTTTTCTCAAATAAGATATGTTCTTTTTGGCATCTACATTAGTAGCCTGCCAGCTTTCAACAATAATTTTTGTCTTCTGCTGTGCAAGCACAGAGCTGGATAACAATAATAGAAATAGGAAATAGTGTAATTTTTGCACAATACAAAGTTAGTTTTAAAATTTGTTTTTTAAAGGTTATGATATCATCATGGATTTTTATTCATTATTTTTGAAACCATGTTACCCCTGCAGAATTTTCAAACCTATATCAATCAACAAGTACTTTTTCAGCCGAAAGATAGAATTCTTTTAGCTGTAAGCGGGGGCAAGGACTCTGTTCTAATGGCACAGCTATTTAAACTCTCTGGATTTGAATTTGGTATTGCACATTGCAATTTTAATTTAAGGGCTGATGAGTCTCAAAGAGATGAAGCATTTGTGAAAATGCTGGCTGCAAGTCTGGGCGTTCCATTTTATGTGACTCATTTTAAAACGAAGGATTTTGCAGAAAAACATAAGGTGTCTACTCAAATGGCTGCAAGGATATTGCGTTATGAATGGTTTGAGGAAGTTAGACAGCAAGAAGGATATGACTATATCGCATTAGCACAACATCAGGATGATGCTATAGAAACAGTGTTGTTAAATCTGACACGTGGGACTGGCATTGCCGGCTTACATGGGATTTTGCCTAAAAAGGATAGGCTGATCAGGCCTTTATTGTTTCTTTCAGCGGCTGATATTGCGTCAATCATCAAAGAAAATAAAATAGATTATGTGGAAGATAGCTCCAATCTGAGTACCTACTATTCACGTAATAAAATCAGGCTGAACGTAATCCCTCAACTTAAGGAAATCAATCCTAATATTGAGGAAACTTTTATTCACAACATCAGACGTTTTGCTGAAACTGAAATAGTTTTACAGCAGGTAGTGGATAAACTAAGACAGGAAATATTAAAAGAAAAGCAAGGAAGGTTTTATTTATCAATAGAAGCTGTGAAAGCTTTAATGCCTAAACAATTATTGCTTTTTGAACTACTCAGACCTTTCGATTTCACGGAGCCTGTGATTGCCGATCTTTTAGAAAGTTTAGATAAGCAAAGTGGTACTGCTTTTCTGAGTAGTTCACATAGGATTGTTGTAGATAGGGGTTGGCTGATTATATATAAGTCAGTTGATCAGGTGTTAAGTGATATACTTATTCATGCTGATAGCAACTTGATAAGATTTGGAGATAATCAGATGCTTATCAGTTTATCAGATGATTTGAATTTTAAGAAAAATAAAGATGTTGCTTATGTTGATTCCAATAAACTTGTATTTCCATTGGTATTACGGAAGTGGCAGGATGGAGATCGGTTTATGCCATTAGGAATGGATAACTTTAAAAAGCTAAGTGATTTTTTTATTGATGAGAAAGTTCCGGTTAGTGAAAAGGGGCGAATTCCAATATTGGTAAATGGAAATGGGGAGATCATTTGGATTGCAGGTTGGAGACAGGATAATAGGTATAAACTTACTGAAAGTACGAGGAGGGTAGCTGTTTTTGAGCTTCAGAAGGTACATATTACAATTCCTAAACAATCTTAAGGAAGTCGAAAGCAGGATGCAATAAAAAAACCAGTAACTTTATTGAAAATACACGCACACATGGGAAACCGATACGCTTTTTTTGAGAAACAATATATTGGCCGAGATTACATAAGAATATGTATCAGGTTGGTGATGGCGGCATTTTGTTTTGCTGCTTACGTTTATGAACGTGATCGCGATAATACCCAGGATCTTTTTCTGGTGGTAGGTTTTGGTATTATAGGTGTGTCTATATTGTTGCTTTTTCTGATTCAATATAAAACCATGATAGCCGATAAAAAGATTATCATTGATGGTTTGTGGTCTGCAAGAAAAGTCGTGATCGATTTAAATTCAATAGTGAAGGTTAGAAAAGACTCTTATAGTAGCTTTTTATTAAATAATCCGGTATATAATTTGCACCGCAAAGGAAGCATTAGGTTTTATTCTTCTGGTAAAGATGCAGTTGTTCTGACAGACCGTGATGGCTTGGAATATTATATTGGTACACAAAGACCAAATGAGATGTATCTGGTTATTCAGGAAGAAATGAGATTTAGCTAAATAATTGCATTAGTTTAACACAATCATCGTTTTAAGTACTGTACTTTGCAGCGTTAAATAATTTCTTGAAACCGTCGTGAGCATAGAGATTGTATGTACATGCTCATGATAGCTTCATGAAACTAATTTGTTTTTATGAAAATAGGTATTGTTTGTTACCCTACTTTTGGTGGTAGTGGCGTTGTAGCTACTGAACTTGGAAAGGCATTAGCCGATGAAGGTCATCAAGTACATTTTATTACATACAGTCAGCCAGCACGTCTGGATTTCTTCTCTGCCAATCTTTTTTATCACGAAGTATCTGTAAGGGATTATCCTTTGTTTGATTATGCACCGTATGAATCTGCATTGGCAAGTAAACTGGTTGATGTGGTGAGGTTTGAGAAATTGGATATTCTACATGTACATTATGCAATTCCACATGCCTCAGCTGCCTTTATGGCAAAGCAGATTCTCGAAACTTATGGTATTTATATTCCTTTTGTAACTACGTTGCACGGAACTGATATTACACTTGTAGGAAAGGATCCAACCTACAAGCCTGTAGTTACTTTTTCGATTAACAAATCAGATGGAGTAACCACCGTTTCTGAAAGTTTAAAGAAAGATACTGAAGAGCATTTTGATATCAGAAATGAAATCAAAGTGATTCCCAATTTTATAGATTTTTCTCGATTTAGTTTAAAACCAAAGGATCATTTTAAAAAGGCTATTGCCCCTAATAATGAGCGTATACTGATTCATACTTCCAATTTTAGAAAGGTGAAACGTACTGCCGATGTGATTCGTATTTTTCAGAAAATTTTGCAGAGAATCCCATCTAAATTGCTAATGGTTGGTGATGGCCCTGAACGTGCATCTGATGAGAAATTATGCAGAGACCTGGGTATTTGCGAGCATGTACGCTTTTTAGGTAAACAGGATGCTGTGGAAGAGATTTTGTCTGTTTCTGACTTGTTCTTAATGCCTTCTGATTCCGAAAGCTTTGGTCTGGCTGCATTAGAAGCTATGGCTTGTAAAGTGCCTACAATTACTTCTAACTCCGGTGGCTTGCCTGAATTAAATGTAGATGGTTTCTCAGGTTTTATGAGTAATGTTGGTGATATAGATGATATGGCTGAAAAGGCGGTTCGTATTCTAGAAAATGATGAAGTCCTACAACAGTTTAAGGAAAATGCATTTGCCAGAGCTCAGGATTTCGACCTGAAGAAAATACTACCTGATTATGTGGCTTATTATAACAAGGTTATTGCTGAATCAACAAAAAGGGTGAAATTATAATCGGCTTACTTAATAGGAGCAAAGATCAAACATACAGGAGCATTTAGCTCAATTCTTTTGCCGGTATCCTTCAAGGTGCCGGTTTTTTTATTGCGCTCAAAAATAACAACATTATTAGTGTATTGATGGCCTACCAGCAAGAATTTGCCAGTCGGATCAATTGTAAAGTTTCTTGGGCCCTTACCAAGCGTACTTATGCGAGACACAGATTTAAGTTTACCATTAGACTGTATGGCAAATGCAGAAATGGTATTGGCATCGCCACGATTGGTTTCATACAGGAATCTGCCATCGGGAGAGACGTGTATATCTGCTCCGTCGATCCGGCCTGAGAAATCCTTATCTGTAGTAGCTATTTCCTGAATTTTGTTCAGTTTTCCGTTATTATAAGCATAGGTGGTAATGCTGCCGTTAAATTCGTGTGCAAGATAGGCGTACTTGCCATTAGGGCTAAATGTAAGATGTCGCGGGCCAGAACCAGGGTTAGTTTTAACGATATTGTTAACGCTTAGTACCTGTTCTTTTCCTTCTTTATTATAATTATATATATATATCTGGTCTTCACCAAGGTCTGTACAAACTACATACTTATGATCTGGTGTAAATTGAACCTGGTGTGCATGAGCGCTTTCCTGTCTTTTTTGCGGATCTATACTTTTTCCAGTATGCTGAAGTAGTTGTTTTAAAGGAGTTAAACTACCATTAGCTTCTATTCCAAAAACAGAAATACTCCCACCTCCATAGTTGGCAGAAATAACATGTTTCTCATCAGCAAGTACAAAACAGGCACCGCGACTGCCAGTTGTCTGTTTATTTAAAAAGCTCAACTCAGCTTTTAATCCATCAAATGCAAAGGCGCCTAATGTACTACTTGAGCCTTCAGAGACAGAGTAAAGGAATTTGTTATTGTTGCTGACAGCTACGTAGCTGGGATTAGTTAGTTCTTTGGCTACACTTTTGAATTTGGAATCAGCTGTGTTAACGTCAAAGTTATATATATAGATCCCCTCACTTTTACCTGGACTGGTGTAAGTCCCTATGATTAAATTGTAGTTCTTTTGTTGAGCGAAGCTTTGCAGCGTTAAAAGTATCAGCAATAAAAACGAGGGGATCTTTTTCATGTTATAATTTTTATTTTATCAGATGCTTAATCTGGATTAACTCATGCTCTTCCAGGTAACGCCATCTTCCACGTGGTAGATCTTTTTTAGTAAGGTTGCCATACACAACACGATCCAGTTTCACTACATCATACCCTAAGTGCTCGAATATACGACGTACAATCCTGTTTTTACCACTATGGATTTGTATGCCTATTTCACGTTTGGATCCTCCGGTTACGTAAGATACTGAATCTGGTTTAATAATACCATCTTCAAGTTCCAAACCGAATTGAATTTTATTAAGGTCACCCTGACTTAAACTTTTGTTCAATTCAACATGATATATCTTAGTAATACCATTTTTCGGGTGAGAGAGTTTATCAGCAAGATCACCGTCATTAGTCATTAGCAATAAACCTGTTGTATTACGGTCTAACCTGCCTACTGGATAAATACGTTCTCTGCTTGCCTTGTCAACCAATTGCATGACTGTGCGACGCTCCTGAGGGTCATCAGTGGTTGTGATATAGTCTTTAGGTTTGTTTAATAGTACGTAAACTTTCTTTTCGCGTTTAAGTAGTTCACCATTGTAACGTACCTGATCTTTTGCCGGGTCAATCTTATGCCCCAACTCAGATACTATTTCACCATTAACAGAAACTACACCTGCGGCAATAAGCTCATCGGCTTTACGACGAGAACAAATTCCTGCATTTGAAATGTATCTGTTTAAACGGATTAATCCATCGTCCTTCTGAACGGGCACATTTTTTCTACCACGCATGACTGGAGCTTTTTCAGGCCCTGCCCATGTGTTTCGTTCCTGACGAGTTGAGCGTTCAGAACGCTCTCCACGCTCGCCGCGATCAAAAGAACGTTCAGGGCGTGAACCCTTGAATCCAGTTTTAGCACCATCATCTTCTCTTTTTCTGAAAGGTCTGTTATCAGTGCTTCTTGAAGACTGACTTTTTTTATCATCAAATTTACGGAAAGGCTTATCTCCTTCAGTATTAAAATGGTCTTTCTTTATATAACTACGTTTGCTTTCTCCGGCAGGAGTTTCTCTTGTGCCGCCATTTTTAAAAGAACGCGGTTTAAAATCTCTGTTGTCGTTATCTCTGCTGCCAGATTTGAAATCTCTTGAGCCTGTGCTTCTGGAACCGAAGCTTTTATTTTCGCCGTCTCTAGGCCCTCTAGATTTGAAATCCCTTTTCTCGCCCTCTCTGGGTTTAAAGTCTCTGTTGTCTCTGTCTCTCGGTGTCTCAGGTTTAAAATCCTTGTTGCCACCAAACTTATTGTCTCTTCCTTCTTTATCGTCAAACTTGCTTTTTCCCTTGTATGAAGACGATGCTCCAGCTGGTTTTCTGCCTGTTGTGCTTCGGTTTCCCGGTTTGGACTTGTCATCCCGACTGTTCCTGTTGTTGTTTTTTATCATGATACGATTTTATCCACATAATTTATGCGGGCGACAAATTTACGAAAAAAAGTGCTGATTCCTAATATTAGTATGTAAGAACTGCAATTAAGCGCCTGAATAATACCAGATATAGACAAATTACCAGATAAATTTACAAGCTTTTGCTTCAATAGAGCATGGTGGTATATAATGCAAATTAGGGTACTTAGTGTGTTGTTTGTTTTGTGTGGTGAAATTGGTCAGTATTATGTTTCTGGAATTTCATACTTAACCCTGAAAACATCGCTTTTTATCACTTTTATAAACGTGCTTTAACTATGTTTAAACATCGATTTTAAGGGTTTGTTTTGTAATACATTGATAATTAGATTAATATGTTGTATCTTTGCCGACGTTTTTAAATTGTTCACCAAAAAAAGGAGGAAAATGATAAAGAAACACATAATAACATGTACGGTAATAATAACATTACTGGTTATGGCAAAAGTGTTTGCTTACAACATGCCCCAAGCAGCGAAAAGTATTTCAAAAGAAGAAAAATTAATAAGTACAGATACACTAACATCAAACATCACGAAGGAAACTTCATTGATGGATCAATTAAACTTTGCAGACGAGACATTACCACTTGGAGATGTCAAAGTAGAGCGGAAAATGAAGAAAACGCTTGCTGCACATTACTTCAGTAATTTACAGACCAATAAGCTGCACAGAAAAGCAGCAGAATGGTTTCCTATCATCGAACCGATCCTTGCCGCATATGGCATTCCCGAAGATTTTAAATATATGCCTTTGGTTGAATCTGGATTAAATAGTGGCGTTTCGCCTAAAGGTGCGGCAGGTTTCTGGCAATTCATGCCTGGAACGGCTCGTACGTATGGTTTGAAAGTTAATTCAAAAGTTGATGAGCGAAACAATTTACGTAAATCAACTATAGCCGCTGCTAAATATATAAAGGACCTGTATAGGACTTTTGATAGCTGGACGCTGGTTGCTGCCGCTTACAATGTGGGTGATGGTCATATGAGACGTCAGATCTCCAGACAAAATCAGGATAACTATTTTAAACTCAAACTAAATCAGGAAACTGGAGGTTATGTTTACAAATTGATTTCTATGAAGCAGATCGTTGAAAATCCTGATCATTATGGTTATACAGCACCTCGTACATTATTGGCTTACAATGCCGAACGTGATAGAAAAGCTGAAGATAAAACTGTAGAATAAACAGTTAAAAATACTCGCAAGTTGGGAAAGCCGTTTAGTTTAGACTAAGCGGCTTTTTGGTTTGTAGGAAAATTATTATTTTACCCCCTTATGGTATTGTTGAAATTGCGAATAACTGAAATGACCTATTGTCCCGGAGAAACGCTGATTATACGTTTTGAACCGGTAAATGGTGAAAAACCTAAATATCTGGCAGGACAGTTTTTAACCCTGGTATTTGATGTAGCTGGAAAAGAATTAAGGAGATCTTACTCGCTTTGCAGTTCGCCTGATGTTGACGAGCCTCTAGCTATAGCCATCAAGAGAGTAGAAAATGGTGAGATATCCAGGTTATTACATCATAGGACAGCTGTAGGGGAAGTGCTGACAGCTGTTGAACCTAATGGTCGCTTTAATTATAAGCCAGAACTACTAAAGCAACGCACGGTTTTTCTGTTTGGTGCTGGTGTTGGGATCACGCCATTGTTCTCTATTATAAAAACAGCATTAATCAAAGAAAAAAATAGTAAGATTGTTTTGGTTTATAGCAACCGATCAGCAGCTCAGACTTTATTTTATGATGAGTTGAATGTGTTACAAAAGCAATATTCGGATAGGTTTAAAATTGTTTATGTACTAAGTCAGTCGCAAAACCTGTTAATGGCTCGTCTAAATGGCGAACTAATTGAGCGGTTGGTTAAAGAGAATCTGGACTTCAATAAAGCAGATGCTTTGTTGTATACCTGTGGACCGGTCGATTATATGGATGTATGTCGGATTACCTTATTGAATCTTGGTTTTGATCAAGAGCAGATTAAAAGGGAAACTTTTGTTTTGCCGGAGGATGAGATAGATGAGGATGATTCAACAGAAAGAGTCATCAAGCATACCAACACCTACAATGTTGTGCTAAATTTTAAGAACAATATTTATAATATAGCTGTTCCTTACAACAAGACTATTTTAGATGTAGCACTCGAAAACAAAATAGAATTGCCTTACAGTTGCCATGCTGGGATATGCAGTACCTGTACTGCCAATTGTATTAAAGGTGGGGTAGAAATGGATTATAATGAAGTATTAATGGATGATGAAATTGCAGCAGGAAGAGTATTGGTTTGTACCGGACATCCAACAGAAGAAGGGACTACAATAGTCTGGTAGACTTAAATTAAACGATGACAATGTGAATGTAATTTTTAGTTTTGCACAGTTGTTTTGATAAAATTTTTAGCAATTTTGCAGTGTAAAGAATTGCAATCTTAAAATAAAGACTCAGCATCTTTTATAAATATATATGAGCAAAAATACTGTTGACCTTGGCGAGCAAAAAGATGTAGAAGTGTATGGTGCAAGGGTGCATAATCTTAAGAATATTGATATCTCCTTTCCAAGAAATAAACTGGTAGTTATTACTGGTTTAAGTGGTAGTGGCAAGTCTTCTTTGGCTTTCGATACCATTTATGCTGAGGGGCAGCGCAGGTACATGGAAACTTTTAGTGCTTATTCCCGCCAGTTTATGGGAGGAATGGAGCGTCCGGATGTAGATAAAGTTTCCGGCCTGAGTCCGGTTATTGCCATTGAGCAAAAAACTACCAGTAAAAACCCGCGCTCCACAGTTGGTACCATAACTGAAATATATGACTTTATGCGTTTGCTATATGCACGTACAGCAGATGCATATTCTTATAATACCGGTGAGAAGATGGAACGCATGAGCGAAGATCAGATTCTTGAAAATATCTTTAGGAAATTTGATAAAATGCCAGTTAATATCTTGGCTCCGGTTGTTAAAGGACGTAAAGGTCATTACAGGGAGTTGTTTGAGCAGATACGTAAACAGGGATATGTAAAGGTTCGTATTGATGGAGAGATTCAGGATATTACTGCGAAAATGCAAGTAGATCGCTACAAAATCCATGATATTGAGATTGTAGTAGATCGCCTGATTGTTGATCGTGAAGATCTCAAACGCTTACAGGATTCTTTGCAAACTGCCATGCGTTTAGGTAAAGGCATTATTAAAATTAGTGATAAGGAAAATAATGTAGCTCACTTCAGTCGTTTTTTGATGTGCCCAACAACAGGCATTTCCTATGATGAGCCTCAGCCTAATAGTTTTTCTTTTAACTCTCCTTATGGAGCATGTGAGAACTGTGATGGTTTAGGATATATCTTCGTAGTTGATAAAGAATCAGTGATGCCAAATCCTAAACTCAGTATTATGAACGGTGGCTTGGCGCCATTGGGTGAATACAGAGATATATGGATGTTCCAGGTTTTAAAAGCCCTGGCAAAAAAATATAATTTTTCTTTATCTACTCCAATTGAAAAACTGGGTGATGATATCATCAATATTATATTGAATGGTTCTCATGAATTGCTTTCTGTAGCTGTAGAATATAACAAGTGGAACGTACAGAACTATCAGATCACTTTTGATGGTATCATTAAACTGTTAGAGGAACAGCAAGAACGTAAAGGGGAAGGAGCGGTTGATGATATGGAGAGCTTCCGTAAATTAAAGACTTGTCCAGTATGTAATGGAGCTCGTTTGAAGAAAGAAAGCCTGAATTTTAAAATAGATGGCAAGAATATTTTTGAATTGGCTGAAATGGATATCAGTTCTGTTAAAACCTGGTTTATTGGATTGGAAGACCGTCTAAACGATAGGCAGAATACAATTGCTAAAGAAGTTTTGAAAGAAATCCGTTCAAGACTTGGTTTTTTAAGTGATGTGGGATTGAATTATCTATCCCTTGATCGTACTGCAAGAACGCTTTCGGGTGGAGAAGCGCAAAGGATCAGGCTTGCTACACAGATAGGATCGCAATTGATGAATGTGATGTACATTTTGGATGAGCCTAGTATTGGACTTCACCAACGTGATAATGAACGACTAATTGGTGCTTTAAAGAACTTGAGAGATCTGGGAAATACTGTATTGGTGGTTGAACATGATAAAGATATGATCCTGGAGGCAGATCATGTCATTGATGTAGGGCCTGCTGCAGGTTTGCGTGGCGGAGAAATTGTTGCTCAAGGCACTCCAGCCGATATTTTAAAATCTGACACGCTTACAGCCGCTTATTTGAATGGAAAGAAAGGAATTGAGGTGCCGAAGAAGAGAAGAAAAGGCACAGGACATAAGCTTTCTATCATTAAAGCTAGTGGGCACAATTTAAAAGACGTGTCTGTAGATTTTCCCTTAGGCAAGTTTATAGCCGTAACAGGTGTTTCTGGTAGTGGTAAATCCAGCTTAATTACAGAAACCTTATACCCAATATTAAATCATCATTTTTTTAGGGCGAAGAAGCACCCTTTACCATACGAAAAGATCAATGGATTAAAAGAAATTGATAAAGTTATAGAAATTGACCAGGCACCCATTGGACGTACACCACGTTCCAATCCATCTACTTATACTGGTGTTTTTTCTGATATCAGAAATCTATTTGTGCAATTGCCGGAAGCAAAAATCAGAGGATATAAGCCTGGCCGTTTCTCTTTTAATGTAAAGGGAGGGCGTTGCGAAACCTGTCAAGGTGGCGGAATGAAAGTGATAGAAATGAATTTTCTTCCTGATGTGCAGGTACCATGCGAAGAGTGTAATGGTAAAAGATATAACCGTGAAACGCTTGAAGTAAGGTACCGTAGTAAGTCAATCAGTGATGTGCTGGATATGAGTATTGAGGAGGCTTGTGACTTTTTCGAAAATATGCCTGCTATCTACAGAAAGATTAAAACATTGAAAGATGTGGGTTTGGGCTATATTACTTTAGGGCAATCCTCTACTACACTTTCTGGTGGTGAAGCTCAGCGAGTTAAGTTGGCTACTGAGCTTTCAAAAAAAGATACTGGTAAGACATTTTATATTTTAGATGAGCCTACAACTGGCCTGCATTTTGAGGATATAAATGTATTATTAGGTGTGCTTAATGAACTGGTTGAACGTGGAAATACAGTACTGGTTATTGAACATAACCTGGATGTGGTAAAAGTGGCCGATTGGGTAATTGATTTGGGTGAAGAAGGTGGTGTTGGAGGGGGAAGAATCCTCTTCGAAGGTACCCCGGAGGGCTTAATACAAAACCCAATTAGCTTAACCGGCAAATTTCTTAAAAAGGAAATAGGCCTGTAAAATCAACAGTTATGGCAGTGTTTGTAAGTGATTTTCTGCCCGATTCTGATCCTTTAAGCAAACTACAGATTGTTAATGAAGGATTGGATCAGTCGAACGCAGAAACAGAAGGCTCTCCCTATCAATTAATTGAAATAGCAGATATCTGTGCTATATTAAAGCGAAGGAAGTCATTTTCGCATAAGGGGACTTACGGACATGCATTGATCATAGCGGGTGATGTAAAGACAATGGGGGCAGCTTTGCTTAGTGCAAGTGGTTGTATATATGGTGGGGCAGGCTTAACTACCGTTTCTATCCCTGAAAATGGTTTAACAGCCTTGAATACCCTACTGCCTGAAGCCATGTATTTGGACAGGGCTCATCTGGTTAAGATTAAATCGTTAAAAAAATATGATGCAATAGCGATAGGCCCTGGACTTGGAAAGTTATTTGAAGCGGTATGTATTGTGGAGGAGCTGGTTGTTTTAAAAACTCCTGTGGTTGCCGATGCAGATGCTTTAAACATTCTATCTAAACGAGAAGATTTATTGTTACATCTTGCGAAAAATTCAATATTGACACCTCATTTAAAGGAGTTTGATTGTTTGTTTGGTAAACACAAAAGTTGGTGGGAGAGACTGCAAACAGCTAGAGTAATGGCCAAAAAGCTAAGCCTTGTTATCGTATTGAAAAACCAATATAGCTTTATTATTGACCAACAAGGGGATGTTTGTATTAATCCAACAGGCAATCCTGCTATGTCGCAAGGAGGGATGGGAGATGTTCTCACCGGCTTGATTGCCGCTTATGTTGCACAAGGCTATAGTCCAAAAGCAGCTGCAATACTGGGATGTTACTTTCATGGTAAAGCAGGAGATGAATTAGCCGTAAGCCATTATAACATTACGGCATCACAATTAGCTGCAAGACTTCCCATAACTGTTAAAAGCTTTTTAAATAATAAAACCCATTAAAACAAAAAGAACACCCTAAAGCGTTCTTGAAATGTTATAATATATATTTATCGCTTGTTAAAAGTCGAATAAGTGTTTTTCGGCGTGATAAGATGAACGTACCAATGGGCCACTTTCTACATATCTTAATCCTTTTGCCAATCCTATTTCTTTGTATTTAGCAAACTGATCAGGATGGATCCAATCTACCACAGGATGGTGGTTACGTGTAGGTTGCAGGTATTGTCCAAGTGTTAAAATATGTACACCATTAGCCACAAGATCATCCATCGCTTCCAGAACATCTTCTTCAGTTTCTCCAAGTCCAAGCATAATGCCTGTCTTGGTTCTTAAACCGAATTCAGATATGCGTCTTAGTGCTTCCAGACTTCTATCATATTTTGCTTGTATACGTACTTGTTTGGTTAACCTTTTTACGGTTTCCACATTATGAGACATTACTTCAGGACGTTCCTCTAAAACACGATATAGATTATCCCATTGTCCTTTAAAATCAGGGATTAATGTTTCTAATGTTGTTTCAGGACTTTCTCTTCTGATAGCCTGTAAAGTTTCAGCCCAAATGATTGAGCCTCCATCTTTCAAATCGTCTCTATCAACAGAAGTGATTACACAGTGTTTTACCTGCATCAATTTTACAGAATTTGCCACCCGGTTAGGTTCATCTGTATCCACAGCTAAAGGCCTTCCTGTTGCTACTGCACAGAAAGAACAGGAGCGGGTACAGATATTGCCTAGAATCATAAAGGTTGCAGTACCTGCTCCCCAGCACTCTCCCATATTCGGACAATTGCCACTTTCGCAGATGGTGTGTAACTTATGAGTATCTACCAGACTACGTACTTGCGCATATTCTTTACCTACAGGTAGCTTAACTCTAAGCCAATCTGGCTTACGTTGTACTTTTTCTTCTGAAACAACAGGTAGTGAAATCATAGCGCAAAGTTACATAATAGGTTTGAATTATTGCCAACTGGCAAATAAGGAAAGAATCAAATTTAAATCATAAAAAAGATTTATCTTGATTTTATGTATTGTTTAAATAGGTATTGCTTATTTTTACTTATATGAGTACTTCAAAAATAACTTACAATGGTGGTTTAAGAACCACATCTATTCATCAGCGTTCTGGGAATGAAATTATTACTGATGCACCTATTGACAATAAGGGCAAGGGTGAGGCATTTTCTCCAACTGATTTGCTAGCTACATCATTAGGTAATTGTATGCTGACTATTGTTGGTATTGCAGCGAATGAGCATGGTTTTAATATTGATGGTACAACTTGTGACATCACAAAGATCATGGCTGAAAACCCAAGAAGGGTTACAGAGATTGTAGTTGACTTTCAGTTTCCTGCAAATAACTATTCAGACAAAGACAAAAAGATTATTGAACGTTCAGCTAATACCTGTCCCGTGATGTTCAGTTTACATCCTGATATCAAGAAAACCGTTAGTTTTAATTACTGATCACTTCTGCCACTTCTTCAGCCGAAATGTCACTATGTGAAGCGTCCAGTATGCAATCGCCGTTTTTAATCAATAGGATTTGCGGCGATTCATGATGGACCTGGAAAGTTTCAGCAATATGGGCGGAAATATCCCGGTGGCTGATCAGATCTAAAAAGTATAAAGAGGTGTCTTCAGGAATAACAGACCAATCCTGTTCAAAACGTCTTTTTGCCATTGAACTCACAGAACAACGCGTGCTGTGCTTAAATATCAAGCTATATCCTTCTTCTTTCTGTATCTGACCGATCTGTTCCAGATCAGTAATGTTTTTCCACTGCATGATTTTATAAATTATCTACCCGTCTTATCTTCTTCTTCTTCCTTCTGGATAGGAACTGTAGGCAGGGCATATTTTGTTAGAACAAGCTTCCAGGACAGTTATTGCAAAAAATACGCCAAGCAATAGTATTGCAATTCTCTTCATCAGTAATATCGTTTTGAGTTTGTTATTTAAACTACTAATCTACAGCTTTTAGCACGATAATCAAAATTGTTATACTGTTGCGCTAAGTTCTGCCATTTTTAATGCAGTAATTGCAGCTTCATCACCTTTATTGCCATGCTTTCCTCCGGCTCTATCCAAAGCCTGCTCTTGGTCATTAGTTGTTAATACGCCAAATATAACCGGTTTAGCATGTTTAATGCCTACTTGCGTAATACCATTAGCTACAGCATCACAAATAAAATCAAAGTGTTTAGTTTCTCCTTGGATTACACAACCTAGGCAGATCACACCATCAAGGTTTTTATGTTTTTGTAAAAGGATTTCTGCTGCTGCAGTAAGTTCAAAGCTACCAGGGACAGCTACTGAGATAATATTGTCTGCTGATACACCATGTTTAAGCAGTGTCTCTAATGCTCCATTATAAAGGCTGCCTGTAACTTCAGCATTCCATTCTGCAACCGCAATTGCAAATTTGTAAGCATTACCGTTTGGGATCGTCGTATGTGAAAAATCGGAGAGGTTCTTTAATTGAGTTGCCATGTTGCAAACTTAGATAAAATTTCAGAAAGGTTTGATGATAACGCACAAAAAAAGGCTAACCATCGGTTAACCTTTTCATAAAACTTTAAGCTGTTTTTTATTTCACTTGTACTGACACACGCGCAATATACTCGTCAATCATAGTAGCTTCCTGACTTTCAGGAAACTGAGTTTTTATCTTAGTATATGCCTCTTCAGCATTTTTGAATTCTTTTTGTGCTTCATATACCAAACCTAGTTTTTTAAGGAACATAGGAGAAGTGAATTTGTTACTTGCTTTATCAGCTGCTTTTTTATAATAAGTTGCCGCTTGTTTAAAATCTTTTAGCTCGCTATAGGCATCACCTAATAAACCAAGAGCTAATGGATCTGCAACAGCACTTCCAGTTTCAGCATATTTTCCTAAAACTTCTGTAGCTTTTTTATAATCACCTTTACGTAAATAAATACCTCCAAGGTATAGGTTTGCAAGGTTTGCTGATTTTGTATTGGCATACTCGTCTGCAATTTTCTCTAAACCTGGGTAACCACCTTCGCCATTAATGGCTTTGTTTGCCAATGAATCAGCTGCTCCAACGTATTGTTCTGCTTTGTACATTTTAGCAGAAGCTTCCTTTGCTCTGTTATCCAGGTATACATTCTGATACCAGAAATATACACCAATTAATACTACAATTGCACCTGCAATGAACAAAAGGCTTTTCGAATTTTCTTCTAAAAAAGAACCCTTTCTTACCGGCTGATTTATTTCTTTCTCTGTTGTAGACATTTTATTTTAAAAAATTAAGGACTGCAAAAATACATTTTTACATCAAAGTATCAACCTCTTTTAAAAGTATTTAATAAATTTAATGAACTGATCGTTAATCAGAACCAATAGAAAGGTTAATAAATTGAGATAAAACCTCAAGCATTGCAGAAAACAAATCATAGAATTAACAAAGCTAAACGGTAACTTTGGCTACAGATACTATGTGGTTAAAAAACATTACTCTTCTTAATTTTAAAAACTATACAGATGCAAATGTTAGTTTTTCTGAAACTGTAAATGCCTTTGTAGGTGATAATGGAGCTGGTAAGACCAATTTATTGGATGCTATTCATTATTTATGCCTATGTAAAGGGTATTTTAATCCTATCGATTCGCAGCAAATAAAAACAGGTCATGAGTTGTTTCTGATTCAAGGAGATTTTGAAAGGCAGGAAAAGAATGAGAAAATCACTTGTGGAGTAAAACGCAATCAGAAGAAACAATTTAAACGGAATAAAAAAGAGTACGATAAACTGGCTGATCATATCGGGTTATTTCCTTTAGTGATGATTTCTCCCTATGATACCAATATTATTATGGAGGGAAGTGAAGAACGCAGGCGTTTTATGGACAATGTGATCTCGCAAACGGATATACAGTACCTGGATGAACTGATTATGTATAACCGTCATCTTTTGAACCGGAATGCATTATTCAAACAAATTGCGCTAACACGTAGTTATGATCCGACATTATTAGAGATTTATAATGAACAGCTAGTCGCCTCTGGGGTTAAGATTTATGAGAAGAGAAAGCAGTTTATGCTGGAGTTTATTCCATTATTTGATAAGTATTATCAGTTTTTAACTAATGATAAGGAGCAGGTAAGCTTACAGTACCAGAGCCAGCTTCATGATACGTTTTTTGAGCAACTACTGTTACAATCTATAGAAAAAGATAAAGTTCTGGAAAGAACTACAACAGGAATTCATAAAGATGATTTAATTTTCACGATTGCGGATATGCCTTTGAAAAAGTTTGGTTCCCAAGGACAGCAGAAATCTTTTTTAATTGCCTTAAAGTTGGCGCAATATGCTTATCTTCAGAAGTATAAAGGGTTTAAGCCTTTGTTATTACTGGATGATATTTTTGATAAACTGGACGACAATAGGATGCATAAGCTGATGGAAATGGTTTCACATCATGATTTTGGTCAGATCTTCATTACAGATACGGGAAGAGAACGGGTTTTGGCAGTATTTAATAAAATTGATGTGCCAGTTACCTTATTTGAGGTTAATAACGGGGGAATAAATCATGCGTAAACCTAATGACATTACATTAAAAGAAGGTATCGGTAAGTTGCTGAATGTTTATAAGTTGAAAGGTAAGTTTGATGAAACATCAGTTGTGGCTTTATGGCCTGATTTGATGGGGAAAGCTATTGCGAACCGTACTACGCAAATTTATGTTTCACAAAAGAAACTGTTCGTAAGGATTGAATCTTCGGTAATTAAGAATGAGCTTTTAATGGTGAGAACCGGCATCATTCAAAAAATTAATGAACGAGCCGGTTCTGAAGTGATTACTGATCTTGTTTTTCTTTAAGCGGCTATCCGCCAAAAATTCTGCTTATTAACCATATAATGAGTGCAAGTACCAGCACTACTATAATTATACCCGTCCATACGCCTGCTTTAAAGATGCCCTGGACAAGTTCGCAGCTCATAAGAGTAGTGGAAAGGAAAGCAATAATTGCCAATGGAAAATACCTTTTTACAGTCATAGATTTTAGTTTTGATGTATAGAATTAACAATAAACTATGACAATGGTTTTATATCGGTTATTTTCCGTTTACTTTTAGTAATTCAATTTCAAATATCAAAGTACTGTATGGAGGGATATCTGCACCAGCACCACGTTCTCCATATGCAAGGTTATAAGGAATAAAGAATTTGTATTTTGATCCGGTTTGCATAAGTTGAACCCCTTCTGTCCAACCTGCAATTACACCATTTAAAGGTAATTCCAGAGGTTCGTTCCTGTCATAAGAGCTATCAAATTGTTTTCCATTGAGTAATGTCCCTTTATAGTTTACTAATACCGTATCTGTAGCTTTTGGTCGGATTCCGGTTCCTCTGTTGATCACCTGATATTGTAAACCACTTGCAGTAACCTGTACACCTGATTGCAATTTGTTTTTTTCTAAAAAGGCTTTGCCTTCATTAATTGCAGGTGCATGTTTTTGTTTGCTGACAGTAATAAATAAATTGCTTATTGCTGCCTGGGCCTTTTCTTTAGAGATTAAGGGAGTTGCTCCGCCAAAAGCGTCTTTTAATCCTTTTACCAATAAGTCATAGTTTAAACTGCCTAATCCGTCATTTTTCATGCTGGTTGCCATGGTATTGCCAAAGGCATAACTTGCAGAGTCTAACGTCGACTTGAAAGCTATTTGTCCTGCTGTACTGGTTTTTTTTACAGATGTTGTCGGGTTCTTTACTGTCGTTGTTTTTTTTACCGGCGCTTTTGTCTGTGCATTTAAGGTAAGAGCGCAAAGCGGAAGCATTAAAGTTATTAGAGTCTTTTTCATTTGTTTTATTGTTGTGGTCGAAAGGTACAAACTTTACAAAAAAATAAGCACCTTTTTTGAGGTGCTTATTTAATATTTGATTCGCCATGAGAATAATGATGACGAAATCTAATGTGCTTAGAAACGTTCTGCAGAAGTAAAGAAGAAATCACCTTCAATTTGTGCATTTTCATCAGAATCTGAACCGTGAACAGCATTTGCATCAATTGATTTTGCGTATTTCTGACGAATTGTGCCTTCAGCTGCCTCAGCAGGATTCGTAGCCCCAATTAATTTTCTAAAATCTTCAATTGCATTGTCTTTTTCAAGGATTGCAGCCACGATTGGCCCTGAAGACATGAAGCTTACAAGGTCAGCATAAAAAGGACGTTCTTTGTGAACTGCATAAAACTCACCAGCTGTTTCTGCAGTTAGTTTAGTGTATTTTAATGCTATGATTTTAAAACCTGCAGTAGTAATATCATTAATGATTGCACCAATATGGCCATTAGCAACCGCATCAGGCTTAATCATGGTAAATGTTCTGTTTGTACTCATCTTGATTTTTAATTTTTTGCAAAATTACATTTTATACTGTTAATATTAAAGACCTGATTTATTACCTTTAAAATCTTGCTTAAAGAGGTCGAAATATTATTGGCTTCAATTATCATTAAATTATTAGCTTTGCTGCGAAAGTTATGCTATCAATTTCAGAAATAAAATCATTACTGGCAACGCCACAGAAAATTGTAATTACTACTCATCATAAACCTGATGGTGATGCAATGGGTTCATCTTTAGGTTTGTATGCTTATTTGATTCAACAGGGGCATCATGTCAAAGTGATTACACCTACAGATTACCCTTATTTTTTGCATTGGCTTCCTAATAATGCTGATGTGATTATTTATACGGAGGAACAGGAGCGTTCAGCAAAACTGGTAGCAGAAGCTTCGCTTGTTTTTTGTCTTGATTTTAATAGTCTTGGCAGGATCAATGAGCTTGGCGAATTGGTTAGATCATCTGATGCTTATAAGATTATGATTGATCATCATTTGGATCCAGAGGATTTTGATGATTATCGTCACTGGAATATAAATGCTTGCGCTGCAGCTCAGTTGGTTTATGAATTTATTGTAAATGAATTAGGAGATGGTGCAATGATGAACAAGGATATTGCTACTTGTTTATATACGGGAATCATGACAGATTCAGGGTCTTTCAGGTTTGAATCTGCTAATGCTGCTGTTTATCGCATCGCTGCTGATTTGATTGATCTTGGTGCAGAACATTGGAGAATTCATCAGTTGGTATACGATAATGCAACTGAAAACCGTTTACGTTTCTTAGGTCACTGTTTAAGTGAAAAACTAGAAATACTCAGAGAGTTTAATACAGCAATTATTAAGGTAAGTAAAGAGGAGTTGAAAACGTTTAATATTGTGACAGGTGATACCGAGGGTATTGTAAATTATGCATTGTCAATTAATGGTATTAAATTGGCTGCATTTATTATTGAAAGAACTGATAAAGTTAAATTATCTTTGCGCTCCAAAGGGGATTTTCCTGCGAATGAGATTTGTAAGAGATACTTTAACGGCGGTGGACATAGAAATGCCGCTGGAGGTGTTTCTGAAAAGAATTTAGAAGATACGGTGCTGGATTTTAAAGCACTTTTATTAGAATATAAAAACCAATTGCTACAATAATAAGTAGCGTTTAACTATAGAAAATAAACATATAAAAAGTATAATTTTAAAGAACACATGAAGAAAGGTATCTTAATTCTTTTCGCGGCAACACTTGGGTTAGCTGCTTGTAACAATTATAAAAAAGGTCCGGGAGGCCTGTCGTATATCATCCACAAAGATGGCGGTGGTGCAAAAATTAAAGAAGGTGATATCGTTAAATTGAACTTCATCCAGAAAAGTGAAAAAGATTCTGTGATGTTCAATACATGGGATATGGAGCAGCCTCAGGTATTCCCAGTTGCTAAGAAAATGTATGATGGTGATATGAATGATGTATTGACATTGTTTGGAGAAGGTGATAGTGCTACATTTAAGTTAGATCTTGATACTATGGCAGCTCGTTCTGGTCAGCCAAAACCTGCAGGTACAAAAGATAAATATATCGTGTTTACTGTTAAGGTAGAAAAAGTATTGGCTAAAGGTGCTAATGAGGCTGATTCTACTTTCCAGGCCAAAGCAAGAGATTTCTTTGAAAAGGATTACAAAACTACCATGGACAAGAAAAAAGGTGCTGAAGCTGGTAAAATCAAAAAATACATCGCAGATAATAACCTGAAAACTACAACTACTGCTTCTGGTTTACAATATGTAATCAGCAAGCCTGGAGATGCTGTAAAACCTGCTTTAGGTGATACTATGATGGTTAACTATACTGGTAAATTAACAACTAAGAAATCTGATGGTAAAGACAATATTTTCGATACTTCAGATGAGAAAGTTGCTAAAGCATCAGGTAAATTCAATGCAATGGCTCAATACGGTCCTCGTCCAATAACTTTAGGAAGAGCAATACCTGGATTTGATGAAGGTTTACAATTGATTGGTAAGGGTGGAAAAATCACTTTAATCATTCCTTCAAACCTTGCTTATGGTGAAGGTGGTATGCCTCAGGGTGGTATTAGTCCTTTCTCTCCGCTTGTATTTGAGGTTGAGTTATCAGACATTAAAAAACCAGTTGCTGGTCAGACAGGTGCTACAATTGCACCAGTCGCTCCATAGAAAGCTGAATAAATTATAGAGAAACCCGGTGTGCTTATGCGTACCGGGTTTTTTATTTGTTTAGCTCCGATGGTTTTTGTTAACTTCGCCAATGCTTTTTACAGACACCCATACCCATTTGTATTATGAAACAGATGTGGATAAACTTGATGAGCTCATGCAACGTTGCTTTGACAACAAGGTTGAGCGTTTGTTTTTGCCTAATGTTGATGTTGAATCAATTGCAAAAATTGATGGTATGGTAAAAAAGTATCCTAAAAACTGCTTTGCCATGGCTGGTTTACATCCTTGTGATGTAAAGGGAAATTATGAAGAAGTATTAGATGAAATATGCCAGAGTATGGTTGATAGAGATATTTATGCCATAGGTGAGATTGGTATAGACCTTTATTGGGATAAAAGTACACTCGCTTTTCAACAAGCAGCTTTTCGTGAGCAGATTAAATGGGCAAAAGATCTTGATCTTCCAATTGTAATTCATTGCAGGGAAGCATTTAATGAAATTTTTGAAATATTGGAATCTGAAAGGGATAGTCACTTAAGAGGAATTTTGCATTGCTTTACCGGAAATCTTGAACAAGCTAATAAAGCAATTGAACTTGGATTCTATTTAGGTATTGGAGGTGTTGTGACTTACAAAAAGGCTGGATTGGATGAGGTTTTGAAGCAAGTGCCATTGGCTAATCTTGTTTTAGAAACAGATTCGCCTTATCTGGCACCAGTTCCTTATAGAGGTAAGCCAAACGAAAGCAGTTATTTGGTACATATCGCTCAGAAGCTGTCCGAAATTTATGAAACCAGTATTGAAGAAATAGCAGCTGTTACTACTGCAAATTCTATTAGTATTTTTAAGATTTAACAATGACCAAAATACTCATTATATACACAGGGGGAACTATAGGTATGGTAAATGACACCGATACCGGCGCCTTAATTCCTTTTAATTTTAAGCAGATACAACAGAATGTGCCAGAATTGGCCAGGTTGAATTATGAACTGGAAGTACATTCTTTTGATCCGATTATGGATTCATCAAATATGCATCCGGTTATATGGGCAGAATTAGCAAAGCTGATTCATACCCGGTATAATGAATTTGATGGTTTTGTAATTTTGCATGGCTCAGATACGATGGCTTTTACAGCTTCTGCGTTGAGCTTTATGCTGCAAAATCTAAGCAAGCCTGTTATTCTTACAGGCTCTCAATTGCCTATTGGTGAAATCAGAACTGATGCAAAAGAAAACCTGATCACGGCTTTGGAAATTGCAGCTATGAAACTCCATGGGAAAGCTAAAGTCCCAGAAGTTTGTATCTATTTCGATTCGCAATTATTTCGGGGCAATCGTTCTATTAAATACAACTCTGAGAAGTTTGAAGCATTCCGTTCTCCAAATTATCCCATATTGGCGGAGGCAGGTGTGCATTTGAATTTCTTCAAGAATTATATATTACCTCAGCCTGAAAAGGAATTAGAAGTGCTATTGGACTTTAATTCGAATATTGGGGTATTGAAAATGTATCCGGGAATATCACAACAAGCGGTAATGGCCATTACACATTCGCCGGTAGATGCAATTGTTTTGGAAACCTTTGGTTCTGGAAATACAACTACAGCTCCATGGTTTATCAATTGCTTAAGAGAAGCGGTCAATAGTGGTAAAATTATTGTCGACATTTCTCAATGTCAACGTGGATCTGTAGAGCTTGGTAAATATGAAACAAGTAAAGAATTGCAGCAAATGGGAGTAATTAGTGGGTACGATATGACTTTCGAAGCTACTATTACAAAGCTGATGTATTTAATGGGGCAAGGACACAATAAAACCGAAGTTGCTAAACTAATGGAGCTGTCGCTTCGAGGGGAATTGACCGCTTAAAGTAAAACTTATCCATTTGTTTTTTGTGCAGGGTTTATAATCTTAAATTTGTGGATCAATAAGAAAGACTAATGAAAATAGAGCAAATTTATACAGGATGTTTAGCTGAGGCTGCTTATTACATTGAAAGTAATGGAGAGGCTGCAATTATAGATCCTTTGCGTGAGGTTGAGCCTTATCTTAAAAGAGCTAAAAAGGACAATGCAGTAATCAAGTATATTTTTGAAACACACTTTCATGCTGATTTTGTTTCGGGACATATTGATCTGGCAGAGAAATCTGGGGCAGAAATTGTTTACGGACCAACAGCCAAAACTTCGTTTAAATCTTACATTGCTACAGATGGTGAGCAGTTTAAAATTGGAGAGCTGACCATCACGGCATTACATACACCCGGGCATACACCAGAATCTACTACTTATCTCCTTACAGGTAAAGATGGAAAAGCTTATTGCATTTTTAGTGGCGACACCTTATTTATAGGTGATGTTGGTCGACCAGATCTTGCGCAGCAAGGGGATCAAACTGTAGAAGACATGGCGGGTACTTTATATGACTCTTTGCACAGCAAAATCATGGGGTTGCCTGATGATGTGTTGGTTTATCCAGCACATGGAGCAGGATCTGCTTGCGGCAAAAGTATGAGTAAAGAAACGTTTGATACTCTTGGTAATCAAAAACAAGTAAATTATGCACTTAAAGCAACATCAAAAGAGCGGTTTGTAAAGGAGGTTACTGATGGTATTTTGCCCCCTCCACAATATTTTGCAAAGAATGCTGCGATGAATAAGTATGGATATGATCGTGTGGATGATGTTTTTGAAAAAGGACTTAAGCCTTTAACTCCATCTGAGTTTGAAAGTATGGCTAATTTAACAAGTGCATTGATTCTGGATACACGTGATCCACAAGTGTTCGCTAAAGCTTTTGTACCCTCTTCTGTTAATATTGGACTGAACGGGCAATTTGCCCCCTGGGTTGGCGCATTGATTACGGATTTAAAGCAGCCTTTATTACTGATTGTTGATGCAGGCAAAGAAGAAGAAGCGATTACGCGGTTGGCAAGAGTAGGTTATGATAACACGATAGGTTATCTACAAGGAGGAATCGAAGCTTGGCAAGAAGAGGGAAAAGATGTGGATAGTATAATGTCTATTTCTGCTGATGAGTTTGAGCGAATAGCTAAAGCAAATTCAGCTATCAAGGCGCTTGATGTGAGAAAGCCTGGAGAATATGAAGCAGAACACCTGGAGTTGACAATGACACGTCCACTTGATTATATAAATGATTGGACGAATGAAATCAATCAAAAGGAAACATATTATATTCATTGTGCTGGTGGCTACCGCTCTATGATTGCTGCATCTATTCTCAAAGCAAGAGGGGTAGATCATGTGATTGATATTGCCGGTGGTTATGGTGCTATAAAAAATACAAGTTTAAAACGGACTGATTTTGCCTGTCCTTCTAAAGCGATGAAAGCCTAATAAAAGATGCCAGGAATAAATCAGATAAAGCTGCCTATAGCAGCAGAAATAGATGCCTTTGAGGAGAAGTTTAAAGCTTCTATGCATAGTGATGCACCATTGTTGGATCGGATTACTCATTACATCGTAAAACGTAAAGGGAAACAGATAAGGCCAATGTTTGTTTTTTTTGCTGCTAAATTATGTGGAGGTATTATTGAGTCGACCCATAGAGGAGCGGCATTGGTAGAGTTATTACATACTGCTACCCTTGTCCACGACGATGTGGTGGACAATGCTTATGAAAGACGTGGGTTCTTTTCTATTAATGCACTATGGAAAAATAAAATTGCCGTTTTAGTTGGTGATTATTTATTAGCAAAAGGCTTGCTACTTTCTGTGAATAATTCTGAATTCCGCTTATTGCAAATTGTTTCTGAAGCAGTAAAACAAATGAGTGAAGGAGAGTTGTTGCAGATTGAAAAGGTAAGGAGGATGGATATAAGTGAAGAACTTTACTTTGATGTCATTAGGCAAAAGACTGCTTCGCTTATAGCTTCTTGTTGTGCTTGTGGAGCCGCTTCAGCAGGTGCAGATGAGGAAACGATAGAGAAAATGAGGTTGTTTGGCGAAAAAGTAGGGATCGCTTTTCAGATTAAGGACGACACTTTTGATTTTGGAACCGACGATGTAGGCAAGCCACTGGGTATCGATATCAAAGAAAAGAAAGTAACGCTTCCTCTTATTTATGCCTTAAACAGATCTGAGAAAGCTGAAAAGAAAAGAATCATTAACCTGGTGAAAAACCATAATGAGGAACCAGAAAAAATACAGGAAATCATTGACTTTGTAAACGCAAAGGAAGGAGTACATTATGCTAATGAAAAGATGGCTCAATACCAACAAGAAGCTTTTGACATCCTGCATAGTTTTGAGCCAGGTGACGCAAGGACTGGACTAGAGCAATTGGTACGATATACTACGGAGCGTAAAAAGTAAGTTTCCGTGTTAGATGTCTGTTATTAAATAATAGACACCTTTATGCCGTGGCTCTCTAATCCTTTTTTTACCTGATCAGGAATTCCTGAGTCTGTTATGATGTGGTCTACTGCTTCAATTCCACAGATTTTGCCAAAGCCGCGTTTTCCGAATTTAGTTGAGTCTGCCAATACAATTACTTTCTGTGAGGATTCAATCATTTGTTTGTTCAGGTGCGCTTCGGAAGCGCTGGTTGTAGTCAAGCCAAATTCAAGATCTATCCCATCAACCCCCAGGTATAATTTGCTGCAAAAAACATTGCCTAAAACATTATCTGAATACGGACCTGCAACAGATGCAGAACTCTTTCTTACCAGACCACCAAGTTGAATGATTTCTACATCGGCATGGTTAAGTAATTCTAATGCTACATTTAATGCTGAGGTAAGTACCGTTAAGCTGCCTTTTGGCTTGATGCAACGTGCCATGGCAAGAACAGTTGTTCCGGAAGCAATAATAATAGAATCATTGTCTTCAATTAGGCCTGCTGCTAAGGCACCTATTCTCATTTTTTCAGCCGATTGTAAATGTTCTTTTTCATTTACAGGCCTGTCTACGGTGTATGGATTGTTTAATGTGGCACCACCATGCGTTCTAAATAATAGATTTTTGTCTTCGAGTAGTTTCAGGTCCTTACGGATAGTTACGGACGAAACGTTTAGTTTTTTGCAGAGCGATTGGACGTCTATTGAGCCGTCTGTTTGAATTTTATTTAAAATATATTGATGTCTTTCAGCTATGTTAATCATTTGTGTATCTATATCTATGAGGTAATATAGGCATTATTTTTAATTTCAAAATGCGCCTTTTAGCAAACTTAATGTTAAAAAAATAATATTACTAATTTGTTTTTTTTAATATTCATCTTTTTTTAGTTTCGTTTTATTATATTTGATATTGAAAACGAAAGTTTACGAAATATTGATATTTAAAATTGAAAAGAAACAAAATGGTGTTTAAACGCGAATCATTTATTAGTCAGGTAGAAAAACAAGTAGATTGGGATGTTATTATTATTGGAGGTGGGGCAACAGGGTTAGGAACAGCTGTTGATGCAGCCAGTAGAGGTTATCGTACCTTATTACTTGAACAATCTGATTTTGCAAAAGGAACTTCAAGTCGTAGTACTAAATTAGTGCATGGTGGTGTTCGCTATCTGGCGCAGGGTGATGTTGCATTGGTATATGAGGCTTTACATGAGCGCGGTTTATTATTGAAAAATGCCTCTCACTTAGTTAAAGATCAGGAGTTTATTATTCCTGTTTATTCGTTTTTATCTAAATATAAATACCTGATTGGCTTAAAACTTTATGATTTGCTGGCTGGAAAGAGTGGTTTTAAAAAATCTTCGTTCTTGTCAGCTTCAAAGGTGTTGAGCGCTATACCTGGGTTGAAACCAGAGGGTTTGATTGGTGGGGTGAGTTATAGTGACGGGCAGTTTGATGATGCCAGATTAGCCTTGAACCTTGCGCAAACTGCGGCTGAATATGGAGGTGTTTTGTTAAATTATACTAAGGTTACTGATTTAACGAAAGAGAATGGAATTGTAAATGGTGTAAGTTTTATAGATATTGAAACTAAGAAGAGCTATACATTAAAAGCAAAAGTAGTAATTAATGCTACTGGTGTTTTTGTGGATGAAATTCTGAAGATGGATGTGCCATCTGGCAGAGCTATAGTTCGCCCGAGTCAAGGTGCTCATGTAGTACTTGATCCTTCTTTCTTAAAAGGGGATAGTGCTTTGATGATTCCAAAAACTCCGGATGGTCGTGTTTTGTTCGCTGTGCCATGGCATGGAAAGGTATTAGTCGGTACAACTGATACTCCTCTGAATGAACATTCTTTAGAGCCAAAACCTTTGGACGAAGAGATTGAGTTTATATTAACTACTGCAGGAAAATATCTTACTAAAGAACCAACCAGGAATGATGTGCTTGCTGCATTTGCAGGCCTGCGCCCGTTGGCTGCTCCAGGTAAGGATACTAATAGTACAAAGGAGATTTCAAGAAGTCATAAGCTGATCATTAGTGAATCTGGCTTAATTACAATAACAGGCGGAAAGTGGACCACTTATCGAAGAATGGCAATGGATGTGGTGGATAAGGCAATTGAGTTAGGTAAGCTTGCAGCAAAAAAATGTATAACGCAAGACGTTAAGATTCATGGCTATATGTCAGAAATTCAAGATGGAGCTCTTAGTTTATATGGTGCTGATGCTGACGGAATTCGAAATCTTATAAAAAGCAATCCTGAATTGGGAGAGGCTTTGCATGCCGGATTTAAATATGCGAAAGCAGAAGTCGTTTGGATGGTTAGAAATGAAATGGCACGTACTATTGAGGATGTGCTTTCCCGCAGGATGCGTTTATTATTTCTGGATGCAAAGGGAGCGCTTACACTTGCTCCTTCAGTAGCAAGAGTAATGGCTGCAGAACTGGAGAAAGATGACAAGTGGGTCAATGCTCAGGTAGAAGAGTTTACAGCATTGGTTAAACAATATTTATTATATAAACCGGTAAAAGAAGGATTTGATCAATCTGGAGTTAAAGCAACCGCCTAACTTAACTAAGACTTAACATGGGTTTAATATTGCAACCTTGATATTTGCAGCAAATGAAAGATTCGAAATAAAACGAAATATTGTAAGGAAAATGGAGCAGATTATACCCATGTTTTGGAATGATGAGAATAAAAAAAACGTAAACCAAATTATTAACTAGCATTATGATTAAAAATTTTACTAACTACATGCAATTTAAAAGGCCTCTCAAATACCTTGCACTAGCATGGGTTTTGGTTTTTTTACAGTTGCCGCAAATGCTTAAGGCGAGTGAGGTACGACCTTTAGGCGAAATGTTTTTTCAGGGAACAGTGAATGTAAAAGGAACGGTCAAAGATGCTGAAGATGGTCAGCCTATTCCGGGAGTAACTATTTCTGACAGCCAAAGAAAAGTTTTGGGTGTAACGGATTCAAAAGGAGCTTTTAGCGTTAACGTAGTGAAAGGAACAGAAGTTTCTTTTAATATGTTGGGCTATACTATTGTTAAGCGAATGGTTACTAATGCAACCTCAAGTATGTCTGTTGAGATGAAGAGTTCAAGCTCTGACCTCAATGAGGTTGTCGTTACTGCATTGGGTATTAAACGTGAAGAGAAATCTTTAGGCTTTGCCACAACTACTGTTGATAGTACTCAGTTAACTAATGCCATTTCAAGTAACTGGACTGATGCATTATCAGGTAAAGTTGCTGGTTTGAACATGGTTCGTAACGACGGTCCTTCAGGTTCCAACAAAATCATTTTACGTGGTGAAAATAACCTTACAGGTGATAATGAGGCTCTTATTGTAATTGATGGTGTTGTAGCTTCAAGTAGCTCTAAACGTACTGCTGCTACTGGTGGAGGTGTATATGGTACATCTGGTGATATTATGCCTGCGGATTTTGGTAGCGGAATTAATGATTTAAACCCTGATGATATAGAGAGCGTAACAGTGCTTAAAGGCCCTGCAGCATCTGCGTTATATGGTCAGAGAGGTGCGAATGGAGCGGTTATTATTACTACTAAATCAGCTACCAAAGGTAGAAAGACAATGGGGATTACCTTTACCTCAAACAGCTCATGGCAAGATATAAACAGAGGGCCAGATAGACAACAAGAGTTTGGTGCAGGTACTTTTGGTGTTCCTTATTTCTCATATGGTACATCTCCTGATGGGGCGAGTACAAATGGGACTAGTTCGACCTGGGGAGCGCCATTTGATGGTGGAAGGATGTATTATCAATACGATCCATTAACAAAGAAGCAGAGCCTTGAAAGGGTACCATGGGTTGCTTATAAGGACCCTATTGATGCTTTCTTTGTGACTGGGTTTGAATCATTAAACTCAATAAGTTTAGATGGTACCTATAAGAAGGTAGCTATGCGTTTTTCTGCAAGTCATGGTAATAATGAATGGATTGTGCCAAATACAGGCTATGAAAGGACTACTGTTGCCTTTAATGCAAATACTAAGCTAACTAAAAAGCTAAGTCTAAATTTAAAAGCACAATATAGTAATAGACATAGTGATAACTTGCCAGCTACAGGGTATGGTAACCAGTCACTTATGTATTGGTTTATGTTTGCACAGCCAAACGTAAATGTTGATTGGTATAGAGACTATTGGGCTCCTGGAAAGAAGTATGAACAATTAATGAACCTTACTACAACTAATCCGGAGAGTCCTTATGCTATTTCGGAGCAATATATAAATGCACAAAGAAGAAATGGGATTTTAGGAAATCTTCAAGCTAATTATAAATTTAATAAGGAATTAAGTTTAATGGCTC
Organism: Pedobacter sp. ASV1-7; assembly: GCF_040203335.1. NCBI lineage: Bacteria > Pseudomonadati > Bacteroidota > Sphingobacteriia > Sphingobacteriales > Sphingobacteriaceae > Pedobacter > Pedobacter sp. ASV1-7. The sequence goes on from NZ_JBEHBV010000001.1 coordinate 709,793, forward strand.
GAGCGTCGATAGATTTAAATGATGAAGTTCGTAATACGCGCCGTCCTTGGGATGCATCTGGGAATAAATTTGCGCATGGTTCGTATCGTGTGTCAGATATGAGGTCTTATGAGATTAATGCCGACTTCTTGTTAAAATACGATAAGAAAATCAATAAGGATTTGCATTTGACAGCAAATTTTGGTGGTAGCCAGATGCGCAATGAATATGGAAAGATGGAAACGCGTGCAGATGGTTTGGTAATTCCAAATGAATATAGGCTGGATAATAATGAAAATCCTTTGGTTTATGTTCCAGATACTGCAAGATATAGGATTAATAGTTTTTATGCTTCAGCATCATTTGCATATAAAAACTTTTTATACTTAGATATTACCGGTCGCCAGGATTGGAATAGTACTTTGGCAACATTAACACACACTGATAATGTAGGATTTTTCTATCCATCAGCAAGTTTAGCTTTTGTTGCTTCTGATTATTGGAAGCTTCCAAAGGCATTTAGCTTTGCTAAATTAAGAGCATCAATAGCGCAGGTAGGTAGTGGAAGTAATATTCCATATAGAACTGCGTACTATTATCAGAAAGCGGCAGACGGAATTTATCCAGATACTTCAATGAGCAACCCGAGAGTATTGCCTAATTACAATTTGAAACCGCTAAAAACAACAACAATTGAGTTGGGATTAGACTTAAAAATGTTTAAAAACCGCTTAGGCCTAGATGTTGCTGTGTATGCAGGTAACACTAAAAACCAGATATTAAATAGAATTGTAGATAAATCTACTGGCTATAATGTACAGGTAGTTAATATTGGGAGGGTAGATAATAAGGGAATTGAAATTGCTCTTAATGGCACACCTATTCAAACCAAGAAATTTAAGTGGACAACTTTTGCTACTTTCTCTGCCAATAAAAATGTAATTAAAGAACTAGCGGATAGTTCTGTAGTACTTCGTACAGGAGCATTGGGCGGTGGTCAGGTTGTGGCAAATGTTGGTGGTAGCATGGGCGATCTGTATGGGAGAGGTTATCTACGCTCGCCAGATGGTCAAATCATATTTAATCCTGAGACAGGTGTAGCTTTAGAAAACCCTGACTTGCTATACCTTGGTAATACTATGCCAACTATGAGATTCAGTCTTGGTACAGGGTTTAACTATAAACAGTTTAACTTAAATGTTCTGTTTGATGCTCAGGTTGGCGGAGTTGGTCATTCACTTACTTTCTCTAGAATGGCTTCTTTGGGTAAACATAAAGTTACTTTACCTGGAAGATATAATGGTGTAATTGGAGATGGAGTTTTACAGAATCCAGATGGAACTTTCCGTAAAAATGATGTAATCGCTACCGATCTTGCTGCTTTTTATGAGTCGGTATATGGAAGTGGTCAAGCTGAAGGAAGTATTTTTAGAACAGATTATATTAAATTTAGAGAAGCTAGTTTTGGTTATTCGCTTAACAAGAAATTGCTGAAATCTATAGGTTTCAATAAAGTAACTCTTAGTGTTTATGGACGTAATTTGTTTATTTGGTCGCCATGGCCAGCGTTCGATCCGGAGTTTGGAACGATGGCTGGTTCAGATATTGTTCAAGGATTTGAAACAGGTCAGTTGCCATCTACAAGGACTTATGGTGTACGTTTAGTTGTGGGCCTTTAATTTATAGAAATTATGAAAAAGATTAAAAATACTATAGTATATACACTTTTAACAGTTTTGGGCCTGTCAACAACCCTATCCTGTAAAAAAGATTTCATCGATGTAAATATTGATCCAATTGGTGAGAGAGAAGTAGAAGCTCGCAGATTGTTACAGCCTGCTTTAGTGAATATTTTATATGCTAACATGCTTCGTAATTGGAACTTCAATAACCAATTGATGCAGGTCTCAGTAGAAATTAGTGATGCAGAAGGTAAAGTTTTTCGTTATGATGTGAGAAGAACCTGGGCGGATTATACCTGGAATGCCTGGTATACAAATATGACTGACCTTAAAGACATTTATACGATTGCAAGTAAACCAGAGAGTTTAAATAAATCATATCAGGGAATATCATTAATTTCACAAACATGGGTTTCGTCATTATTAACAGACACTTATGGAGATATTCCGTATTCTGAAGCAAATATGGGTAGAGACGGGCTTATGCAACCTAAGTTTGATAAGCAAAAAGATATCTATGAAGATATGTTTAAAAAACTGGAAGAAGCAAATGAGTTATTAAAAGAGGGCACAGCTATAGACGCAAGTGATCCTGTTTATAAGGGAGATATTTCAAAATGGAGAAGATTTGGTAATTCCCTTTATTTAAGATTATTGCTTCGTGCTTCTGGCAAAATAGAAGTTGCAGGTACGGTAAAGGCAAAGATTAAAGAGATGGTTGATACTAACCCTGCTGAGTATCCAATTATAGAAAATAATACACAGACTGCTAAGATTCTATGGAACGGGACTAATAGTAGTAGTGCTGTTTATTCTTCTCCATATATGATAGGTATACGTGCGGTAGATTTTAGGAACATGCCTATTTGCGACTTCTTCTTAGGTAAATTAGTTTCGTGGGAAGATCCAAGGGTTAATCCTGCTTTAGGAACTGGTGGTGTGCCTCGTTTCGGTATTGATAAAGGAGTTGATGGATATGTGGGTGTTCCGAGTGGGTTTTTGCCAGGATCTGGTGTAGTTATACAGGCTCATTTTAATTCGGATGCAGAGAATAAATTTACTTTACAAACAGATCCCAATACAGGTATCATAATGAATAGTGCTGAAGTAAGTTTTATATTGGCTGAAGCGGCTGCAAAGGGTTGGATAGCAGGCTCTGCAGAGAGTTATTATAACAAAGGAATAGCTGATGCAATTACTTATTGGATGCCAACTCTATATACAGGTCCTTCAGATGCTAAATTCATCACCTATATAACTGAGGCAAACTTAAAATGGAATCCAGCCCTACCATTGGATGACTCAAGCATAGGTGGAAATAGTAAGATGGAGATGATCCATATTCAAAAGTATTATGCGATGTTTTTGGTTGATTTTCAACAATGGTTTGAGTATAGACGTACAGGACACCCTATTCTACCAAAGGGACCAGGTTTAGCTAATGGAGGTGTAATGCCGGCTAGGTTAAATTACCCACTTGTAACGCAATCGACAAATCCAACTAACTATAAGAATGCTGTAGCCGCTCAAGGTTCAGATGATATCAATACATTGGTTTGGTGGCAAAAACCCTAATTCTTAATATTTAGAAAAATAGTTATGAAAAAGATTTTAAAAAAACATATACTGATTATAGGGGCATGTCTGGCTATTCTGTCTGCCTGTAAAAGGGATAGTGATTATATGATAGTTACTCCTAGTCCATTTATCTCAAATTTTGATTTAAGAAAGCTTTACAGAGGGAATGAAGTGATTTTAACCAGACAAGTTACGAGAGAAGCAATCTCCGTAAAAGGACAAGTTACCTCTGATCATTCGGGGCATAATTTGCCAGAAGGCTTATTGTTTATTCAAAATTTAAGAATGACTGGTAATGGAGTCGATTCTTTAAGGGGAATGGCTATTAATATAGGTGCAGCCGCAGCAGATTACGTGCCTGGAGATTCTGTTCATATTGATATTGAGGGAGCTATCTTGAAGCGAGTAAACGGTATTTTGCAAATAACAGGAGTTCCGGCTTCTAATGTTAAAAGAGTTGCAACTGGTGTTAAGGTGATTATTACACCAGTATCTACTGTAGCTTTATTTGCTAAACCTGATAACTTTGAAGGGCTTTATGGTGCGGTATACAATGGTAATTTTGAACCTAATATTGGTGTTGAAACACTTGAAGGTACAAAAATGTTAAACGATGGTTTAGGAGATCTTCAAATGCAGGTTAATGGCACAGCTAACTTTAAATCTGAATTGTTACCTTGGACGGCTAATGTCAAGGGAATTGTAATTCAAACAACGGCAGGGGTTTCTCAGATATGGCCACGTATAAATGCAGATTTTGAAGCTACGAGTATAATAGTGGACCCTAATATTCCATTGGGTCCAAATCCAGCAATTATTACAGGCTACTTTGCAAATCCATCAGGTACAGATGCTAACTATGAATACATACAATTTATGGCAACTCAAGATTTGGATTTTAGGCAAAAACCATTTAGTGTCTACACCTCCAATAATGCAGGAGCAACTGGTTCTGATTTCCCTGTTAATGGATGGAATAGAGGTGGAGTACGTACTTATAAATTTAAACTTACTAAGGGGACCGTAGCAAAAGGAAAATTCTTTTATGTAGGTGCCTTAAAACAAATAGCAGGGCAAACCTCAACTGATATCAGTAATGCGAACTGGATTGTTAGCAAGCTTTATAATAACGAAGAAGGAGATGATAACATTGGAGATAAAACGGGTAATCTATTAGCCAATAGTGGAAATGTTGCTGGTATTTCAATTTTTGCGACTACAGATGTAAATCTATATACGGTACCTTCAGATGTGGTGTTTTTTGGTGGAAATGGCGGCGATGTTTATGGTGCTGGTGTTGGTTATTCTATTTGTAGTAATGATATGTATAATGTATATGATGGAACTACATATCAACCATTTTTCAGACAAGGGAAGAACACGGCAAAGTTTGTGGTTGCTGTTGATAGTCAGTTTAGTTATTTAGGTGGAGTGTATGATGCGACAACTAAGAAATGGACAACTAAAAGGGCACATACGACTTGGCCAATTGCTAAAAACTCTCCATTGTCTTTAATTGAACAAAGACCGGATTCTAGCAGACCAGATGTAACGAAGGTTATAAACTAAAAACAAATATTAATTTCTTTTTTCAACATGAGCTATCATTGATGGCTCGTGTTGACTTCAAAAGCTTCTCTTTTTAATGAAGATTCCATAAAAGCATTAAGATTTAAACCATTCAAAAACCAAACTAAATGAAAAAGCTATTCCTTCTAATGATGCTTTGTGCATCAAATTATGTTTTTGCACAAAAAGGGAGCCTATATGCTAACTTCCCTGAACAATTCGAATCGCCTGATACTTCTGCTAAATCCAGATATAAATCTGCAAAAGTTGATTTGAAAAGCGGGAACTGGACTTTTGATGATGCACTCTTAGGTGCTCTTGAAAATAAAGATAGATTTAACGGAAAGCAATCTGTTAGATTGCAGCAAAACAAAGACAGATCTGTGTATTTACAAATGAATTTTGACTTACCTAATGGCGCTTCAAAAGTAGAAGTAGCTTACGGTACTTTTCAAAAAGACCGTACTTGTACCTGGAGGCTAGAAGCATCTACAGATAAAGGGAAAACATGGACTCAGGTAGGTGCGGATATTTCTGATCCGGAGCCTACTTTAAAAGTAGCTACGTTTACTCCTGATATTAAAGGTAAAGTTCGTTTCCGTATTAATAAATTAGGTTTGGGTTCTTCTAAAGAAGATCCGTCTATAAAAAACGGACGTCTCAATATTGATGATCTTGCTGTATACCAAAACTAAATCACCAGTCATTTAAGATATGAATAGAAGATCCTTTATACAATCCCTCGGTTTAATTACCGGGGGTGCGTTTATCAGCTTACAGACTAATGCATTCTCTGGCTTAAAAAGAGATAAGCAGATTAAAGGTAGGGTTACTGATGGCAAAAAAGGTATAGCCAATGTAGTAATGTCGGATGGTTATAGCGTGGTGTTAACAGATGCAAAAGGAAATTATACCATTAACACAAACGACATGGCTACCAATGTTTTTATGAGCACACCTGCAGGTTATGAGTTTAAAACGGATTATAGCATAAGCAGGCAGTATGAAACACTGGGAAGTCGCAATCAATACGATTTTAAACTGCAGGCATTAAAAAAGAACGACACTAAACATAGTTTTATCGTATGGGCGGATCCGCAGGTGAAGACGAAGAAGGATGTGAAGCAAATGATGGATACTTCTGTTCCTGATGTGCAGCAATTGGTGAAATCTATGGGAGCTGATGCCTTAGTTCATGGTATTTGTGTTGGAGATATTGTTTGGGACAACCTTCCTCTTTTTCCAGATTATAATCAGGCTGTAGCAGATATGGGCATCCCTTTTTTCCAGGCATTGGGTAACCATGATATGGATTATAGAATGGGCGGTGATGAAACATCAGATAAAACCTTTAAGGAAGTATTTGGCCCTACATACTATTCTTTTAACCGAGGTAAGGCACATTACGTTGTATTAGATGATGTACGCTATTTAGGTACAGAACGTAACTATGATGGTTATATCGTAGAAAATCAACTTGAGTGGTTGGCTAAAGATTTGAAGTATGTAGCAAAGGATCAGTTATTGATCATTAGTGCACATATTCCAATTCATAATTCCGTTAAAAATAATGCGGCACTATATGCATTACTGGAGGGCTATACCAATGTACATATCATGACAGGTCATACCCACTATAACCTCAATAAAGTAATAAATGAGAACATTTACGAACATAACCATGGTACAGTATGTGGGGCATGGTGGACCGGGCCAATTTGTGGTGATGGTACTCCTCGTGGTTATGGAGTTTATGAAGTAGATGGAACCAACTTAAAGTGGTATTATAAATCAACAGGATTTGATAAAACTAAACAGTTTAACCTGTTTGTTGAGCCATTAACCAATCAGAAGCGGGCAATTGCTAATGTATGGAACTGGGATCCGCAATGGAAAATAGAATATTTCCTGGACGATAAAGCAATGGGAGTGATGGAACAACAAAAAGGTTTCGATCCTTTAGCTGTACAATTGTACAAAGGAGATAAACTACCCGTTACCCGTTCTTTTGCTGAACCGAAAAAAACTGAGCACCTGTTTATGGCACATTTTGGACCTGAGGTAAAAAACGTAAAGGTCATAGTTACTGATCGCTTCAGTGAAAAATATACAATAATTGTTAACGCTTAGATAATTAAATACAATAACCAAATACAAATCAATGAAGAAAGTAATTTGTGTAGCCACTGTGGCTTTGTTAAGTTTGTCGGCCTGTAAAACCGTACAAAAATCAAATACTATGACTAAAGTAGAATTCCCGGCCTTTAGTACTGAAGGTCACAGAGGAGCAAGAGGCTTGATGCCTGAAAATACCATCATCGGAATGCGTCATGCAATTGATCTGGGCATTACTACTTTAGAAATGGATACACATATCACCAAGGATGGTAAGGTAGTAGTGACTCATGATGACTACCTGAGCCCTTCATTTATGCTGACACCTGAAGGAAAAGAAATTCCGAAATCTGATGCTAAGAAATATGCCGTTTATCAGATGGATTATAGTCTATTAAAGCAGTTCGATCTTGGAACTAAGGTTAATGCTGGTTTTCCTGAACAAAAGAAAATAAAATCATATATCCCTTTGCTATCTGATCTTATTGATGATGCACAATCTTACAGTAAAGGTAAAAAGCAAATGTTCTATAACATAGAAACCAAGTGTAGCGCAAAAGGAGACGGTATAGTAAATCCTGGACCAGAAGAGTTTGTAAAGTTACTTATGGATGTGATCGAGAAAAAAGGAATTACTCCATATGTTGTTATCCAGTCTTTCGATAAAAGAACATTGCAAGTGTTAAATAAGAAATACCCACATGTAAGAACTTCTTTCCTGATCAATAACAAAAAGACAGTTGAAGAGAATTTAGCTGATCTTGGATTTAATCCATTTATCATAAGCCCTCTTTACAAATTGGTTAATGAAGAGATGGTAAAGAAATGTCATGAGAAGAAGATCAAAGTTATTCCATGGACAGTGAATACCAAGGAGGAAATTGTTGCTATGAAGCAATTAAATGTAGATGGAATTATTTCTGATTATCCTAATCTATTGGTTAACTAGTTTTAACAAAAGCAACAACAGCGTGTTCATAGCCAAACATGCTGAATCTTAATGCCCTCTCATCAACAAAACCAAAAACGATTAAACAAGTAAACTAACCATTTAATGAGTATTAAATTATTTTCTCCTGCTCCACACAAAGAGCTTTTACCTTTAAGCAGGATTGACCCCGAGTATAAGAAGCAACGTTTTAAAGTTTTTTTAGGAATCTTTTTGGGGTATGCAGGTTACTATTTAGTTCGTAAGAATTTCTCTTTGGCTATGCCGGATCTTGTTGATCAGGGATATACCAAGGCGCAGTTGGGCTTTGCTTTATCTGGCGTTTCCATCGCTTATGGCTTAAGCAAGTTTTTAATGGGGAATGTTTCTGACAGAAGTAATGCCCGTAATTTCCTTACGGTTGGATTAGTGCTTTCTGCATTTACCATGATTTTTATGGGGGTTTTTCCATTTGCCACCTCATCCATTGCAGTGATGTTTGTATTACTTTTTATTAATGGATGGTTTCAGGGAATGGGCTGGCCTCCATGTGGTAGGGTAGTGGTACACTGGTATTCTATAAAAGAACGAGGTACGATGATGTCAATCTGGAATGTAGCACACAATGTTGGCGGTGGTTTGGTAGGACCAATTGCGATTCTAGCTATCGAGATCTTTGCAGATTGGCATAGTAAGTTTTATTTCCCGGGACTAATTGCTTTAGTTTTTGCAGTTATTGCCTATGTTTTGGTTAGAGATACACCTCAATCATGTGGATTGCCACCCATTGAAGAATATAAAAATGACTACCCTGCAAATTATTCTTCCGATCAGGAAAAGGAATTTACTGCTAAGGAGATCTTTTTCAAGTATGTTTTTAACAATAGAATGCTATGGTATATCGCATTTGCAAATGCATTCGTATATCTTGTGAGGTATGGTATTTTAGACTGGGCACCAACTTTCCTTGAAGAAGCTAAAGGATTTACGTTGAAAGAATCTGGTCTTGCGTATTTCTTTTATGAATGGGCTGGAATTCCGGGGACTTTATTATGTGGTCTGATTAGTGATAAGGTATTTAAAGGGCGCAGAGCACCAGCTACAGTAATATATATGGCATTGGTAACTATTGCTGTATTGGTGTACTGGAAAAATCCCCCAGGAAATATCTGGATTGATAATACAGCATTAATTGCCATAGGTTTCTTGATTTATGGTCCAGTGATGCTGATTGGTGTACAAGCACTTGATTTGGTGCCTAAAAAAGCAGCAGGAACAGCAGCTGGATTAACCGGACTTTTCGGTTACCTTGGAGGGGCATTATTCGCTAATATAGCTATAGGTATAGTTGTAGATAATCTGGGCTGGGATGGTGGATTTGAGTTGATTATTGCTGCCTGTATCTTATCTATTTTCTTTACGGCATTAACCTGGAACAGGGAGAAAAAGAATTTAGGGGTTGTATAAAAGTAACTTGTAATTATAAAAACACACTAATGAACCACAGATTTCAAAGAATTATAGCAGGGTTAAGTTTGATCCTGCTATTTACAATAGGTGTAGCCAGCGCGCAGAAAGCAACATGGGACAGTACTTACAGGCCTAAAGCTTATCTTAAAAAGATAGAAGAATTTAAAGCAGAAGGGATCGATAAAAAGGACTTTGTATTTCTGGGGAATAGCATTACAGCAGGTACCAATTGGGCAAAATTGCTCGAGCTTCCCAATGCTAAAAACAGAGGGATATCCGGAGACATTACTTTTGGCGTATTAGAACGCCTTGATCAGGTAATATCAGGAAAGCCTAAAAAAGTTTTTGTATTAATCGGGATTAATGATGTGTCAAGGAATATTCCTGATAGCACTATTTTAAGGAATTATAAAAGTATCATCAACAGGATACAGGCAGGCTCAAAAAAGACTAAAATCTATTTTTACACATTATTGCCTGTAAATAGTTCATTTAATAAATTTAAAAATCATTACGGTAAAGACGATCATATTTTATGGCTCAATTCTGAAATCAGAAAGTTTGCGGATAAAAAAATAACCGTAATCGATTTATATACACATTTTCTGGATTCAGAGAATCGTTTAAAAGCAGAACTCACACACGATGGATTGCACCTGAAGCCGGCAGGCTACCAGGTTTGGGCAGAAGTGCTCAAAAAGGGTGGGTATTTAAAATAGCCACCCTCTGCTAAAAAAATCATTTCTTTATATAAACCATTGCAGGCCTGTTCATCAATTGATCAGGCCTGTTTATATGTGGTGTCTCGTTGTAAGTTTCTTTGCCCAGCCTTTTTAGTGTCTTATAGTGAGAAACCAAAGCTGTGCCAAAAGAGGAACTTTCAATATATTCAATGTTAAACTCAATTGCTGTTTGTTTTACAATAGCTCCAATAGCAGGGTAGTGGATATGGCATATTTTAGGAAACAGATGATGTTCAACCTGTCTGTTCAGTCCGCCACATAAAAAGCTAGTGATTTTGCAATCTACTCCAAAATTAGCAGTGGTCTGCATTTGATGTACTGCCCAGGCCTCTTCAATATTTCCTTGCCCATTAGGGAAAGGAAAGCTTGTTCCTTCAACAACATGAGCTAGTTGAAATACTAGTCCAAGAACCAGTCCCTGGGCAAATTGCATTACCAGAAAGCCAATTATAAATTGCCACCAGCTGATATCCATGACAAGCAAAGGCAACCCAATGAATAGAAAATAATAAATTCCTTTATAGAAGAATAGCTTGAAATATTCAATTCTGGGATGATTAGCAACATGCTCTCCAATCTTTTTCTGAAAGAACTTCTTATAATCTTTTCTGAATACCCAGGAAAGCATAGCAAAACTGTATAATACAAAAGCATAGTAATGTTGGTAGCTTTGTACTTTGTTTACTGTTTCAGCCTCCGAGAAGCGAATCAGACCAGGAGCAACATCTATATCCTCATCATGTCCGGCAATATTGGTATAAGTATGGTGAACAATATTATGGCAGATGTTCCACACATAAGGACTAGCTCCAATAAGGTTAAAGATAAAACTAAAAAACTGGTTTACCTTGCCATTTGATGAGTAGGCTTTGTGAATGGCATCATGACAAACATTAAAGCCTACAAATGCACCAAACATGCCTAGTAAAGCACAAAGCACAAGCGAAATCCCTGCATTGAAACCTGCAAAAAGAATCATCAGATAAATGGCCGATATACCAGTTAAAAAAAATATGGTTTTAAACCACATAGCTGGGTTGGCATGGATGGAAATATTGTTGTCAGTAAAGTAGGCATCTACCCTTTTCCGCACTGTCACGTAAAATGTTGATTGCTCAACATTCGTGAACTTAACCTTTTTATTCATAAATTATCCCCGCTGGGTAGCATTTTGTCTACATGTAGACCGCTAATGTAACATAATAAAAACGTACATCGTATTGTGAAGATGTTATTATTATGTATTTTCATTTATATTTACCAGTAAATTAATAGTTCTCTATCATTCAGATCTTACGTAGATGGAAAACATCAATATCAAGCAGTTGGCAAAAGCCCTTGGCCTGTCTACTTCAACAGTGTCTAGAGCTTTTAGGGATAATAGCGATATTAATAAAGAAACAAAAGAGCGGATACTCTCTAAAGCAAAAGAGTTGAATTATCAGCCCAACCATTATGCAAGTAACCTTAGGGAACAACGGAGTAAAACCATAGCGGTAATTGTTCCAGAGCTTGGCAATAACTTTTTCTCGCAGGCTATTCACGGGATTGAGAAAATTGCTCGGGATAAAGGTTATCATATTCTTATCTATGCGACAGATGATGTATACGAGAAAGAGGTTTCTTTTATCAAACATTTGCACAATGGCCGGGCAGATGGAATCATCATGTCTGTATCTGGTGAAGCAAACGATCATACTTATTTAAACGAGTTGACACAAAAGCGATTGCCATTGGTGTTTTTTGATCGGGTCTATGAAGATATTATTACTCCGAGAATAATTACTAATGATTACGACAGTAGCTTTGCTGCAACAGAGCACTTGATTAAGCAAGGCTGTAAGAAGATTGCTTATCTGGTGATCAATAAAAACTTATCTATCGGTAAGTTCAGAATGCAAGGGTATACTGATGCATTGCTGAAATACAATATTCCTTATGACGACAGTTATGTTGTAGATTGTAAAAATAGCTATCGTGCAAACAATGTGATTTTAAAGAGCATGCTAAAAGAGTTAAAGCCTGATGGGGTTTTTACTTCTGTAGAAAGACTAGCATTTGCAACATATTATGCCTGTTATGATTTAAACATATCTATTCCAGATCAATTAAAGGTTGTAGGTTTTTCAAGTCTGGAAATTGCACCATTGTTGAATCCCTCTTTAACTACTGTAACACAGCCCGCTACAAAGATCGGAACCGAAGCGGCAAACCTTTTGTTTAAAATGCTGGAGTATCCGGGATCTGTTGATCCCAACGAGATGATCGTATTAAAATCAAAGCTGATTAAAAGACGATCAACTGAACGAACAATAGATTAAAATCATAAAATAATTTAAGCTTTGAAAGTACTTTTTGATATAGTGCATTTTCTTAATTTTTGCAGATTTCTGATTAAAAATTATAGGCTAGATTGTACCAGAATTTTTAGTCGGGATTAAGGGAAAAAACCTTGTCTTTTTGATAGAGAAAAAAGGCAGTTTTTGAAAAAAGTTTCTCCAGGTTTTCAAGTTTTACGCAGAATTTCTCTCTTTTCTTTTGGATGAACTTCTATAAATTGTTGAAAACTCCGGGAACGATCCCGGGAACGATCCCGGAAAAAGAGTCAAAAATCCATATGTGTAAAAAATACACTTTCTTTTGATTTTTGTGTTTTTATATAGCTGATATAAAGATAGTTGTGTTATTTTTTTAATGTTTTTTCAGAAATGAGATGAAAAATATTTCCGCATATTTTTGGCTATTCATAATATAAAATATTGTGTTAAAAATAAATTTGATATAATATTTTGAATTGTCGTTGCTGACTGTAAATTTACCATAAGTGTTACATACACTTAATGTTAACCGAATATTAAACCTAAAAACGAGTTCAAATATGAAAGTATTTTACCTAAAAAAGCATTGCCTTTTTGTGCTTTTGGTTTTAACAGCACTAGGGGCAAATGCCCAGACCGGAACACTGGTCGGAAGGGTGTTGGACGAGGCCGGACTTCCCTTGCCTGGCGCATCGGTACAAATCAAAAGTCTCCAAAAAACTACGCTTAGTAATGCAGATGGAACTTATAAAATTATGGGTATCAGCAATGGCTCAGTCTCGGTATTGGTTAGCTTTATTGGCTATCAATCTAAACAGGAATCTTTAAGGATATCTGGTAATACAGTGGTAAACTTCAGTCTGAAACCTGATGCACAAAGTTTAAATGAAGTAGTTGTGGTAGGTTATGGCACGCAAACACGTCGTGAAGTTACCGGATCTATCTCTAAAGTAACTGGCGATAAACTTACTGCTATTCCTACGCCTAGTTTTGAGGCTAGTTTGCAGGGACAAGCTCCAGGTGTACAGGTTACGCAAGGTAGTGGACTTGCAGGAAGTGGTTCTGTAATCAGAATCCGTGGTATAGGCTCTATCTCTGCCGGTGGTGATCCGCTTTATGTGGTAGATGGTATCCCGATTACTTCTGATCCCTTTATCGGAGATAATCGGGGAGGAATGAATCAAAACCCATTAGCGACTATTAATCCTAATGATATTGAATCTGTTGAAGTATTGAAAGATGCGGGGGCAGCTGGGATTTATGGTTCGCGTGGTGCAAATGGGGTAATCCTGATTACAACCAAACGTGGTAAATTGGGTAAGGCCGTTTTCTCACTATCTTCCAAATATGGTTTTACTACTTATGCCAATCGTCCAAAATTTGTAAGCGGACCTGAATGGTTACAACTACGTCAGGAAGCTTGGGCTAATGACGGCAATATCGGTTTGGCAACATTACCAAATGGAATAAGTTGGAGCGATGCCGAAAAGAATAATACAGATTGGTGGGGATTGTTAACTAAAACTGGTCATACCAATGATCAGAGCATTTCTTACAGTCAGGGTACCGATCGTATCAGAGCTTTTGTATCTGCCAATTATAGTAACAATGAAAGCTTCCTGAAAGGAAATTCGTACCAACGTTACGGTATGAGAACTAATATTGATGTCAAAGCGACCACCTATTTTAATGCCAGTGTAAATGTAGCCTATGATAAAGGAACCAATACCAGAGTTAACGCCGCTTGGGGTGGTGGTTTAGGTGATGCGATGTCGACAGCCCTGCCAATTTATCCTGTGTATAATGCAGATGGGACCTATTTCAATAGAGGAGCAAATCCGGTAAGAAATGTGGACCTATTAGACTGGAAGTCTGTTACTGGCCGTTTAATTGCTGGTGTCACATTAGAGCTTAAGCCTGTTAAAGATTTGAGCATTAAGGCTATCGCGAATATTGATAACATGGATGTTAATGAGAATCAATTCCAGCCTCCAGCACTTAGAGATCAAACAAGAGGTTATGCCAATTCATGGCCTCAAAAAATATTTAATAATACACTTACAGGTACAGCGAATTATGACCTGCAATTGGGCGAGAAAAACAAATTGTCTTTCCTAGCAGGGGTAGAAACACAATTGTCTTACCGAAACAGATATCCGAATGGTGTTGGCGGTGAGGCAGATGCCCCATTTAATAAAGACCTTAAGAGTTACAATGATGTACTCACCGGATTTGGTACTGCACCGCTTTTGTATGTTGTTGGCGATTTGAAAGATACATTTGAATCATTATTCGGAAGGTTCAATTATTCTTATGATAATAAATATTATTTACAAGTACTAGCAAGAAGAGATGGTTCATCTAAATTTGGCCCTGAAAATAAATATGGCTTTTTCCCTGCTGCATCGGCATCATGGTACATTAGTCAAGAAGACTTCCTGAAAGGCAATAAAGTCCTTTCTAATTTAAAACTTAGAACCAGTTATGGTAAAGTAGGTAGTTCTCAGTTTCTTTCAGGGCAATATGCACCATTTTTTGACAAGGGTACTGTATACAATGGAACCAATTCGGTTTATCCAAATAATATTGAAAACACTGACCTTAAATGGGAAGAGGCACTTAATTTTGATCTGGGGATAGACTTTGGTTTTTTCAATAATCGTATTAGTGGCGAATTGGCTTATTACCATAAAAAAACTACTGGTGCATTACTTAATGGAGCTATATCGCCTTCAACGGGTTTCTTAAATGGTTGGGTAAATGTTGGGACTATTACTAATCAGGGGCTTGAACTAAGTTTAAACACGATTAATATCCAGTCCGATAACTTTAAATGGGTTACCCGCTTAAACGTTTCTCAGAATCAAAATAAAGTAATTGATTTAGGAGGCCTCTCTGCTGATGCCATCTCGGGGGGTACGAATGATACCCGTATCGCTATTGGTTACCCTCTGGGGATAAATTATCTGGTAAGGTATAAAGGCGTTGATCCTGCTGATGGCTTACCTATTTGGTTAAATAAAGATGGCTACGAAACTAAAACCTTTTCTTTGGATGACCGTGTAATTACCGGACAGGTTTTACCTGATTTTGTAGGCGGCTTAACCAATACATTTACTTACAAAGGCTTCGAGCTGAATACAATGTTCACCTTCGCTGTTGGAGGAAACCTTTATGATGGTTCAGCAAAACGTCAACTCGGTATTGTAACAGACTGGAATATGCGTACAGATATTGCAGATCGCTGGCAAAAACCTGGTGATATTGCCAGATTTCCAAGGTTGACATTAAATACCAATACTTATCCGGGACTTGCCAGTGAATGGCAATACAACTCCACTATGTTTTTGTATGATGCAACATTTGTAAGATTAAGAGAGGTGACCCTTTCTTATGCCGTACCGGCCACTTTTGCCAATAGATTGAGGTTAAATAATTTGAAAATGTTTGCTTCAGGAATGAACTTACTGACTTTCTCTAAATATCCAGGTGGTGATCCTGAAATTGCGAGAGACTTTGCCAATCCACAGGACAGGAATATGAGCCCTAATGTTACTTACCTGACCACACCTCAGCAAAAGAGTGTAACATTTGGATTATCAACCTCATTTTAATTATTGACCATTAGAACTAAGAAGATGAAATTCAATTATAAAAATATAACGAAAGTGGTGGTAATACTTGCTGTGCTTGCAGGTACAGGAACAGGTTGTAAAAAGTTTCTGGATGCCCCACCCGCTTCAAGACTGACCGAAGAAGAAGCACTTGCCGATGAGGCAGGTGTAAGAGCGGTACTTACTGGAGCTTATCAGGCCGTTGGTGGAGATCATATGTTTGGTGGCAGAATAAAAATCATGAGTGAGTTAGTAGCTGATCAGCTTGATGGAAGCCAGCTTTCGGGGGATTTTGGAGAAACTTTCTTACGTAAGTCATCCATTTTTGGAGAATATAAAAGAGACATGTACACGCAATCTTACCAGGGTATTTATCGTGCCAATTTGGTATTAGGAAACTTGAGTTTAGTGAGTGCTGCAAATCGTGATAATGTGGAAGGGCAAGCGCTATTTATACGTGCACTGATTCACTTTGAAATGGTGAAGCTTTTTGGACAACCATTCGGTTTTAATGCAGAGAATTCACAATTAGGTGTGCCAATCCGATTAACCGCTACGCCAGAGTCTAAAGACAGATCTACCGTAAAACAAGTATATGATCAGATTATTACTGACCTGAAGTTAGCTGAAGCTAAAATGTTGGATGATAATAGCGGATTTGCTAATAAATGGGCCGCTAAAGGTCTGTTGGCTAAAGTATATTTTCAAATGAATGATTTTCCTAATGCATATAATTATGCAAATCAGGTTATTTCTACAAATAAATTCATATTGGATGCAACTTATGCAACCAGATTCTCTGAAGGTCTGTCAACAGAAAGTGTTTTCCAGATCATCTCTGGCAGGGGTGTTTTTGAAGCAGGTGGAGAACTAAGAAATCAATTCCGTTCAGATTTCACATTACCATCCATCAGGTTTACAAAAGCCACTTACGATCTACTAAATACAACCAATGATGTTAGAAAGTCTTTTATAAATGCTGTGAAATATCCAGGTATGTACCCGATTACAAAGTATAATAAAGACAGGTTTAATATTCCGGTAATTTATCTTACTGAATTAAAACTGATCAGAGCAGAGTCTGCCGCAGAAAATAACATTAATCTGGATATCGCTATTAAAGATTTGAACGACATTCTGAACCGTGCTTATGCTGGTACTAAAAGTATTCCTGTTAATTCAACTGCACCATTCGTGATTACAAATGCACGTACAGAACGTAATCTGGAGTTTATAGGTGAAGGAGTCAGACTATCAGAAATCAAACGTATCGGAGCAAGGGGAGGAGAGAACATAGATAAACGCGGATCAGTTTGGAACTGCCCTGGTTTCCTATTGCAATTTCCGCAAGAAGAAATGGCTACTAGTCTGACCTTCCAGCGTAATCCAGAAGGTAATTGTTTTTAATTATAAACTTTAAGATATTAACGTATGAAACGTATTCAATATATCCTTTTCGCCATCTGTATCCTTTTGGTATGGAGCTGTAAACCAGAGGAATTTGCACCAATTGGCGAACCGCAAAATGTAGTAAAGTCTATGCAGGGGACATGGGGTTTAACTAAAGTCACTCAAATTGATCAGGACGCCAGCACAAAGGGCTTCCCTTATAAACAGCTTGACATTACTTCTGTATATCCATATACTGATTTGAATCTAGCTTTTCTGGGTGATGCACAGGGCAGCCCAAGTACCTTTACCATTACTTCTGGTAACTCTCCTAAAATAGCAGATCTGACTTCAGGAAGCTGGACTGTAGATGATGTAAAGGCACCGACTACCATTACACTAAAAAATGGGACGGTTACTAACAGTCTGAGCATAGGATCTTATGTAAGTCTGAAATCGGGTAAGTTGATCATTAAGAGAGATAAGAAGTTAAATGGAAAGGTTATCCTTTCTTACCAGTATGAATTCACTAAAAAGTAATGCGGTCATGAAAAAGATATTATTATTAATTATAGGTTGTCTCGGTACTTTGTGGGTATCAGGACAAGGAAAGGTGACTTTAAGTCCGGCCGCTTTTACCGCTGAGGATGAGGTGACAATTACGCTTGATATATCTGGTACTGCTATGGACGGAGCAAATGATGTTTACATCTGGGCTTTTTCTAATGATGGTGTTGGTGGTGGTAAAGATGCCAGTACAAATGGACAATGGGGAGCATCATCTGAGAACGCTAAGATGACCAGGACCGGACCTAATATATTCACTTTCAAATTTACAGGAACAACCCTTTTTGGGCAAAGTCCTGCAGAGCTGATCAATTTTGGTTTTTTAGGTAAAGCTAAAGATGGATCTAAACAAACACCAGATTTTAAGCCTTATAAGTTTGATCCGCTTGTGTTCACTGCCTCGCAGTTCAGGATATTTCCTGCAAAATTAGATGGTACTGATATGGCTACAGTCTACTTTCAACAAAATCTGGCTACTGATATTAACCTGCAAAGGATGAGTAATATAAAAGTGAATCTTAGCTTTTATAATGAAGCGGGAGATCCTGTTGGTTCAATGCAAGGTATTATTACAAAAAAGGAATCGACCGCTTTATTCTCTTACTCTTTTATTCCTGAACTGGTAATTACTATACCTGCAGGAATAAAGTTGGGGAAATTCAGCTATCAATTTACCGGTACGGTAAAAGATGCTGGCGGACAAGATGTACAAACCTCGGGCCCGGTAACAGAGGTAGTTTATACGGTTTTCAATTAATCTTAAAGCGATGAAATACAAAATATTATATATGCTCCTTGCATTTGTAGCAATTGCTTTTGGATGCAAGAAAACAAATTATGATGAAATGTCTAAAGGTGAAGCATTGGGTACTTTTACAGCCATTGCACCGGCCAACAATACAATGATCGTATTGAATTCGGCAACACCAGGGAAAAATATAGTGATCAGCTGGACAGCAGCTAAACCTGGTGTAAGTACTCAGCCTACATACAAATGGGTTGCAGCTTTAAAAACAGGGTCAGTTGATCAGCCAATTATTGAATTTCCATCGGATAATGGTGGTAAGGCTACAACATTGACTTTAACTCAAAAACAACTAGATGATGCTTTAAAAGCAAAAGGCATAGCTGATGGCGCAAAAGTAGAGCTAATCTGGCGTATCGTTGCTGAGAATGGCACAGTGAAAGTGAATGGCGATACCTTTAATGTTTCAGTAACCAGGTTTGGTGATGGGGTATCCAACTTTATTCTATACGGACCAGTTTCGAGTGCAGATGTTATTACCATTAATCCGATTTTAACAGCAAGTACATTACATTTCAAATGGCAGAAATCTTTTGCTGGAAAGGCTGGTGCGAATACGAGTTACAAGGTTAAGTTCATTAAGCATGATGGTAGTTTCAGTGATCCATTGTTCCAGTTTATATCAGACAATAGTGGGCTTGATTCTAACTTACATGTAAGTTATAAGGACTTAGATGCCGCACTTACAGCTGCTGGTTTAGCTGATCAATCGGCCATTGCAACTTTAAAATGGACCGTTGAGGCTACCTCTGGTACTTTCAGCAAATTTTCAGACTATACCAATGATATTTCAATTTTGAGAGATGTGAACCTTTATATGCTAGGCAGCGCTACAGAGTTTGAGTGGGACAATGGTAATCCAACTTATATGTACCGCGATGAAACCAATAGGGGTAGCTATATCTATACTGGTTATTTAAATGCTGGAGAGTTTAAGTTTATTACAGTTGTAGGTAGCTGGGCAACTCAGTATGGTAATGACGGAAGTAATGGAGTTAAGCTAAAAGCTAAAGATTCTGATCCTGATCCGGGTACTTATCAAGTAACAACTGCAGGATACTATACTGTTAAAATTAATATCAATGCTTTAACATTCTCTATTTCACCATATAATGCAGCTGGGGCAACCACTTATAATTCTATTGGAATAATTGGGGATTTTAATGGTTGGGGTAATATAACGCCAATGAGCAAAACAACCTTCAATCCGCATATCTGGACAATTACGCAAACGATTGGGGCAAATACAGGGTTGAAGTTTAGAATTGATACAGGATGGGATGTGAACTGGGGGGCTACTGCATCAAATACTGATGGAAGATATGGTAATGGACAAAGAGATGGAAGTAATCTGAATGTGAAACCAGGTACGTATAAAATCATGTTCAATGATTTGACAGGAGATTATATTTTTTATAGCAAGTAAAGGAATATGAAAAAACTTTTTATTGTATTGTTCATTACCCTTTTAACAACTGAGGTAAATGCGCAAAAGTTAGAACGTATAGAACCAATGTTCTGGTGGGTGGGGATGCATAATCCCAACCTACAGTTATTGGTACATGGTGTCGATATTTCCAAGCTTGATGTACAGCTAAATTATCCTGGTGTAAGCTTATTAAAGGTCAATAAAGTAGAGAACCCAAATTACCTTTTTCTAGATCTTAAAATTGATCCTGCTGCGAAGGCTGGGAAATTTCCTATTGTGTTTATGCAGGGCGGAAAAAAGAAGTTACAATATATTTACGAGCTAAAAACAAGAGAAAGTGGACTAACACGCATACAGGGTGTGACCAACAAAGACCTGATTTATCTGTTAATGCCTGATCGCTTTGTAAATGGTGACCCTAAAAATGATGTGGTAAAAGAGATGCGTGAGACTAAGTTGAATCGCGATTCTATGTATTACCGTCATGGTGGCGATATACAAGGACTCATCAATAAATTGGATTATCTGAAAGATTTGGGTGTAACGGCGATATGGATGACTCCAGAAATTGAAAACGACATGAATTTGGCATCTTACCATGGTTACGCAGCAACAGATCATTATAAGATTGACCCACGTTATGGAACATTAGCTCTTTACAAAAGCTATGTAGATAAAGCACATGAAAAAGGTTTAAAGATTGTGAAAGACATTGTTCACAACCATATTGGTACTGGCCATTGGTTATACACTGATATGCCTATGAAAGAATGGGTAAATCAATGGCCAATATATACGCAAACCAGTTATCGTGATGAGCCAGTAATGGATCCGCATACATCACAGGCCGATAAGAAGAAGATGCTAGATGGCTGGTTTGTTCCGACCATGCCTGATTTGAACCATAGAAATCCTTTTGTTCAGAACTATATTACCCAAAATCACATCTGGTGGGTGGAGTATGCAGGTATTGATGGCTTACGACTGGATACCTATCCATATAATGATCCGGATTATATGAAAGATTGGATGATAAAAATTAGAAATGAGTTCCCTACACTATCTGTATTTGGGGAAACATTGGTTAACAGTGCTGCTGCGCAAGCATATTTTACAGGAGGAAATACTGTAAACCGTGGTTTCGATACCGAGCTGCCTGGAATTACTGATGCAGTTCTTAAAAATGCAATTTATGAAGCTTTGAACGGTAAGCCCGGCTGGACAGATGGCATATTCAGATTGTATTCTACACTTGCACAGGATTTCCTGTATCAGGATGCAGAACGTAACGTCATTTTTATGGATAACCATGATATGAGTCGTTTTTATTCAATGGTAAATGAAGATTTCGATAAGTATAAATCAGGGATGGTTTTGTTATTAACCATGCGTGGCATCCCTCAATTGTATTATGGTACAGAAATATTGATGAAAAACTATTCTAATCCTGATGGATTGGTCCGCTCAGATTTTCCTGGCGGATGGGTTGGAGATAAAGAAGATAAGTTTACAGCTGCCGGACGCACGCCAAAAGAAAATGAAGCCTTTAATTTCGTGAGAACACTGGCCAATTACCGTAAAAATAACCCGGCATTGCAGACGGGTAAGCTGATGCAGTTTGTCCCAGAGAATGGAATTTATACATATTTCAGGTATCAGGCTGATAATGATGTAGATGGTTCATTGGTGAAAACTGTAATGGTTGTAGTAAACACAGAAGATAAGGACAAACAACTTGAAACTTCAAGGTTTGCAGAGCGTATGGAAAAAGCATCTTCTGCGACGAATGTCATCACTGGCGAAAAAATAAATACACTTAAAACAATAGGAGTGCCTGCAAAAACAACACTGGTACTTGAACTGAATTAAATGAGCAATACAACAAATAATATAGCCTGCATATTTGACCTTGATGGTGTTTTGGTAGATACAGCTGTATACCATTATCAAGCATGGAAGCAATTAGCAAACTCAATGGGCTTCGATTTTACCCACGAGCAAAATGAGCAATTGAAAGGAGTGAGTCGCGTACGGTCACTGGAGAAGATTTTAGCTTGGGGGGGGGTGGAAAAGACAGAAGAAGAAAGAGCAGAACTAGCCGCTTTGAAAAACTCATGGTACGTGGAAATGATTGGTAAAATGACCACAGATGAATTATTGCCGGGTACTTTAAAACTATTGCAGGATCTGAAGGCTGCGGGAATTAAAATGGCATTAGGATCTGCGAGTAAGAATTCGGCACTGATTTTAACGCGAACAGGTTTGGCCAGTTTTTTTGATGCCATTATAGATGGCAATGCTGTAACGGCTTCTAAACCTGATCCGGAAGTATTCGTTAAAGCAGCTGAATTACTTGGTGCAGCAGCTCAGGATTGTATTGTTTTTGAAGATGCCCTGGCAGGAGTGGAAGCAGGAAATGCAGCAGGAATGTTGGTGGTGGGTGTAGGAAGTACGGAAAACCTGCCCGGATCTAAAATCGTCATAAAGGACCTCTCGAAAATCACTATTGCCGATATCATGGCATTGAAAAATTAACAGAAAAAGGATAAGGTGTTTAGCCTATTAGCAGACTGATACCAGAGTAGCATAAAGATGAAGAATTACATAAAAGCAGACGAGTGGAATATTATTGAGGAAGGTTTTGATCCTATATTAAATAAAATATCGGAAAGTTTGTTCAGCATAGGTAACGGACGAATGGGCCAACGTGCTAATTTTGAAGAAAACTATTCGGGGGAAACCTTACAAGGAAACTATGTGGCGGGGGTGTATTATCCTGATAAAACCCGTGTCGGATGGTGGAAGAATGGCTATCCTGAGTATTTTGCAAAAGTATTGAATGCCGCAAACTGGATTGGCTTAAACATTAAGATTGATGATGAAGTATTGGATCTTTCAACTTGCACTGTAACGGATTTTACACGTGTACTGAACATGAAAGCCGGAACACTAAGTCGTAGTTTTACTGCCCAACTTAAAAGTGGTAAAATTATTCAGGTAAATGCTTTACGCTTTTGTAGTATTGCTGAGGATGAATCGGCTGCTTTACATTATAAAATAACAGCTGTAAACTTTGATGGGAATATCAGCATTACCTCATTTATAGATGGGGATATAAAAAATCAGGATGCTAATTACGATGAAAAGTTCTGGAATCAGGTAAAGCAAGAACAAGAGGGTGATACAGACTTTTTGGTGCTACGTACAAAGAAGACAGAGTTTGATGTTTGTACTGCAATTCAGACCACAGTCTTGTATGATGATGAAAAACAGCAACTAAATGAGGTTTCAAAGGAAAAATACATTGGTCGTACTGTAGTTGTTGCATTGAAACAAAAAACATCTGTTGATATTTATAAAATTGCAGTAAACCTTTCTTCACAGAATTATGATAAAACTGAATTGCTCACAGTTGCCAGACAGAAAATTGAAAAAGCAGTAGAACAAGGATTTGCTCAATTGTTAGAAGCTCAGATTAGAGCCTGGGCAACAAAATGGGAAGAAAGTGACATTGTAATTGAAGGTGATGTAAAAGCACAGCAAGCTATCCGATTTAACATTTTTCAACTCAACCAAACCTATACAGGTAAGGATGCTCGTTTGAATATTGGTCCAAAAGGATTTACAGGTGAAAAGTACGGAGGTTCCACTTATTGGGATACGGAAGCTTATTGTATTCCTTTTTATTTGTCGACAGCCCCAGAAGTGGTAGCTGAAAACCTATTGGTATATCGTTATAAACACCTTGAAAAAGCTATTGAAAATGCAGGGAAGTTAGGTTTCAATAATGGAGCTGCTTTATATCCTATGGTGACAATGAATGGAGAAGAATGTCATAATGAATGGGAGATTACATTTGAGGAAATCCATAGAAATGGAGCCATTGCCTTTGCCATTTTTAACTATATCCGTTATACTGGCAAAGAAAACTATCTGGCGCAATACGGGTTAGAAGTTTTGATTGGTATTGCAAGATTTTGGAGACAAAGGGTAAACTGGAGTAATGATAAACAAAAATATGTAATACTCGGTGTAACTGGCCCAAATGAATACGAGAACAATATCAATAACAATTGGTATACAAATAAACTTGCAGCATGGTGTTTAAACTATGCTATTGAAGCGGCATCCATTGTTAAAAATCAGGAGCCTGAAAAATACAAGGCAATACTAGAAAAGGTCCAGTTAAATGAGATGGAGGAGTTTGCAGATTGGAAAACAATTGCCAGTCAGATGTATTATCCATATGACGAAGAAGAAAAGATATTTCTACAGCAAGATGGTTTTATGGATAAAGAGCAGATCCTTGTTAAAGATTTGCCATCAACAGAGCGTCCATTAAATCAAAAATGGAGCTGGGATAGAATATTGCGTTCTTGTTATATCAAACAAGCAGATGTTTTACAAGGCATGTATTTTTTTGAAGATGATTATAACCAGGAAACATTAAAGCGTAATTATCATTTTTATGAAAGTCGCACAGTGCATGAAAGCTCTTTGTCGCCTTGTGTCCACAGTATTTTGGCTGCTAAATTAAGCGATGAAGAAAAAGCTTATGAGTTTTATTTACGTACTGCACGTTTAGATCTTGATGACTACAACAACGATACAGAAGATGGATTACATATCACTTCGATGGCAGGAACATGGATGAGTATTGTAGAAGGATTTGCAGGTATGCGAGTTCGCAATGGAGCTTTAAAGTTTAATCCCTTTTTACCAAAAGCCTGGAAGTCGTTTTCTTTCAATGTAGGCTTTAGAGGAGTACAGTTAAAAGTTCAAATTAATGCTACACAGATCCGAATTTTAAACTATGTAGATCAAACACTGCAAATCACTATATTTAATAAATCGTATGCTGTTCCACTTGGAGAAACGGTGATTACGTACAATGGACAATTGGTATGATAAGGCTCTCAAAAACAATTATCTTAATGTTATTAACTCTTGTTATGGAACCTGCAATTACCCAAGCGCAGCACAAACCTATAATTTACCAGTTGTTACCCCGATTATTTGGAAATAAAGAAACTGCCAATGTCACTTATGGTACTATAAATCAGAACGGGAGTGGTAAATTTAATGATATCAGCTTAAAGGCTTTAGATGGCATTAAAGAGCTTGGAACTACCCATGTTTGGTATACCGGGGTTATTGCACATGCGAGTCTGACTGATTATAGTGCCTATGGCATTAAACCAGATGATGCAGATGTGGTAAAAGGTAGAGCTGGATCACCTTATGCCATCAGAGACTATTATGATGTAGACCCCGATCTGGCTGTAGACGTAAAAGCAAGGATGCAGGAGTTCGAGGCATTAGTAACGCGTACTCATCAAAAGGGTATGAAAGTAATAATTGATTTTGTACCTAATCATGTAGCTAGAAAATATGATTCGCATTTAAAGCCTGAAGGTGTGGAGGATTTTGGTAAACAAGATGATGTAACAAAGGCTTTTAGTGCAACTAACGATTATTATTACATTCCTGGACAGCCTTTTGTAGTGCCGGGAAAGATTGCAGAGAATGATCCTTTAAAGAGTTTGAAGGATTCGGAATTTGATGAAATGCCTGCTAAAGCAACAGGGAATGATGTTTTCTCTAATGCACCATCAGAAAATGATTGGTATGAAACAGTAAAATTAAATTATGGTGTAGATTATCTAAATGGAAATAAAACATATTTTGATCCGAAACCTCCGGTATGGTTAAAGATGCGTGATATCTTGCTTTATTGGGCCTCAAAAGGAATAGATGGGTTTCGCTGTGATATGGCCGAAATGGTACCAGTAGAATTTTGGGAATGGGTTATTCCAGAAGTAAAATCTAGATATACTTCTATGATATTTATTGGGGAGGCATATAATGCTGCGGTTTATGAGACTTATTTAAATAAAGGTCATTTTGATTATTTGTATGATAAAGTAGGCCTATACGATGGACTGAAAAAACTGATTAAAAATGAGCCTAATGCAGATGTAAAAGAGATTTCAAGAGTTTGGCAGATAGAAACTGCAGGGTTCGGCAACCGCATGCTTAGTTTTTTAGAGAATCATGATGAAGAACGTATTGCTTCTGCCGGTTTTGCCGGAGATCCTTTGTATGCATTACCTGCAATAGTGGTCTCTGCAACTTTATCCACCGGTCCGGTAATGCTGTATTTCGGACAAGAAGTAGGTGAACCTGCGAAAGGCATAGAAGGCTTTGGGGGGGATGATAACCGTACCAGTATTTTTGATTACTGGGGTATTCCAGAACATCAAAAATGGATGAATAATGGTGCTTTTGATGGCGGTAAGCTTAATCATAAACAAATTACATTACGTAACTATTATAAAAAGCTGATGGGTATTGTAGCTGTTTCTGATGCGGTTCAAAATGGCCAGATTTATGAAATACCTGTAACAGATAGCATGAACAATAAAATGTATGCTTATATACGCTATACAGCAAATCAGCGCCTACTGATCATTGCGAATTTTGATCGTACACAAACCTTGATGGAAAAAATTAAGATTCCAGATGAAGTAGTAAAGATCAAAAAAATGGTATCTGTTACAGAATTGCTGTCAGGTAAAATGTTAAATATTTCTTCTGGAACCAGTATCTCAGTAAAAGTATCTCCTGCTTCTGCACAGATTATAGAATTTTAAAACAAATCGATGAGCTTAAAAACATTAACTGAAAATCCAAAGCTAAGCTTAGTCCAGATCATTAATATGAGCGTCGGCTTTTTCGGCATTCAGTTTGGATGGGATTTGCAGCGTGCCAATATGGGACGTATTTATGAAAATCTTGGTGCGAATCCAGATCAGATCCCCTTATTGTTTTTAGCCGCCCCCTTAACAGGCTTATTGGTTCAACCTATAGTTGGATATCTGAGCGACCGCACCTGGCACCCAAGGTGGGGTAGAAGAAGACCTTACTTTATGATTGGAGCTATTATCAGTTCCATAGCCTTAGTATTTATGCCGCATAGCAGTGTATTATGGATGGCTGCGGGATTGTTATGGATTTTAGACGTTGCTGGAAATGTAGCCATGGAACCTTTTCGTGCATTTGTAACTGATAAATTGCCAGATTCTCAGGTGAATAGAGGTTTTATCATGCAGAGCATGATGATTGGACTAGGAGGAAGTATTGCTTCGGCATTACCCTGGCTGATGAATAATGTTTTTCATCTGAGCAATACAGCAGCACAAGGAAGTATTCCAGAGAATGTCAAGTATTCTTTTTATATAGGAGCGTTCTTCTTTCTGGCCGCAGTTTTGTATACTGTATTTACAACAAAAGAATATCCTCCCGCGGATGTTGATTTTAAAGAAAAGGTGCTGGAAAGTAATAAAGGGTTTGGGGCTGGAGCCAAAGAAATCTGGGAATCGTTGATGGACATGCCCAAGCGAATGCAGATTGTTTCTTTGGTGCAGTTTTTTACTTGGCCAGGCCTTTTTTTAATGTGGTTTTATTATACTACAGCTGTTGCTGTCAATGTGTTTGGGGGGAAAGATGCTAGTGATCCTGTATATGCACATGGTGCAGATTTTGGGAGTTTAACCCTTGCATATTATAGTGTCGTTACCTTTTTGTTTGCACTCATATTACCTAAAATAGCAGATAAACTAGGACGTAAAACTACGCATTCCTTATGTTTGTTGTGCGGTGCTATCGGCTTAATAAGTGTAGCCTGGGTGGTAAATAAGAATATGTTATATGTGTGTATGACTGGGGTAGGGATAGCGTGGGCTAGTATATTGTCTATGCCTTATGCTATGCTGAGTGGTTCATTGCCTAAACATAAAATAGGGATTTACATGGGGATATTTAACTTCTTTATTGTATTGCCGGAAATTATTGCTTCGTTGGGTTTTGGTTGGCTCATGCGAGAAGTTTTACATAACGACAGACTGTTAGCAGTGCAAATGGGTGGGGGCTTAATGGTTATTGCTGCTGTGATATGTTATGTTTTTATAAAGGAACCTAGAAATACAGTAGAACCCTAAGTATAGACCTGAAATACTAAATCAAGAAAACCATGAAAAGATTTTATCTATTGGTACTGATTTTATCGGTATTAGCCACTGCATGCAAAAAAGGAAAAGTTACACCAGAGTCTACTGGGCCAGTAGTTCCAGTTATTCCAATACCTCCTGTCGACCCAGTTGTTCCTTTACCTACTGCTGCAAAAGATGGTGTAGTGTTTATTAATAATGGTACATCAGCAATTATTACGTTATATGCACCATATAAAAAATCGGTAGACATAATTGCAGAGTTTAACAATTGGCAAGCCACCGCCATGAAGAATACAAGTGATGGTAACATATGGTGGATACAGGTGGATAATCTGAATCCTGATACAGAATATGCATATCAATTTTTAGTTGATGGAAGCTTAAAAATTGCGGATCCATATTGTGAAAAAATACTTGATCCTGCTAATGATAGTTATATAGATGCTTCAACTTATCCGGGATTAAAAGCATATCCGACTGGTAAGACCACTGGAATTGTAAGCGTTATGCAAGGCAATAGATCAGCTTATAACTGGAAGCATACTTCAGGGTTTACCAGACCTGCAAAAAATGACCTGGTCATTTATGAGTTGTTGATTAGAGATTTCACAGCAGAACATAATTATGCATCAACCTTGCAGAAGCTTGATTATCTGGTAGGATTAGGTATTAATGCTATTGAACTTATGCCGGTAAATGAGTTTGAAGGAAATTTAAGCTGGGGTTATAATCCTTCTTTTTACTTTGCGCCGGATAAGTATTATGGTACAAAAGCAGCACTGCAAAATTTTATAGATGAATGCCATGGTAAAGGGATTGCAGTGATTTTGGATATGGTGTTGAACCATTCATTCGGACAGTCGCCCATGGTTCAACTTTATTTTGATCAACCTTCGGGTAAGCCTCTTGCTATTAGTCCATGGTTTAATACCCGGTCTGATACTCATCCATATAATGTGGGCTACGACTTTAATCATGAAAGTACTGCCACAAAAATATTTGCCAAAAATGTCATGAAGTTTTGGATGCAAGAGTATAAGATTGATGGTTTTCGCTTCGATTTGTCGAAAGGTTTTACACAAAAGGTATCAACAGACGATGCCTCTTTTAGTGCTTATGATGCAAGCAGGGTTGCAATCTGGAATGATTACAATAATCATATTAAAAGTATTGATGCTAATAATTTTTACGTGATATTGGAACACTTTGCCGATGCCGCGGAAGAGAAAATATTGGCTGATGCAGGTATGATGCTTTGGAATGGTCTGAATGTAAATATGAACGAGGCAACTATGGGCTGGGTTAGTAACTCTGATTTCTCCTGGGCTTTTTTTGCCCGTCATGGTTTCGCCAGATCAGAAAACCTGATCAATTTTATTGAAAGCCACGATGAAGAACGTACCATGTATAAAAACTTGAATTATGGAAATGTGACCGCTTCTTATAGTGTGAAAAATCTGGCTACAGCTTTAAAGCGTGAGGAAATGGCGGCGGCTTTTCTATTTGCTGTTCCTGGGCCAAAAATGATCTGGCAGTTTGAAGAACTTGGATATGATATCAGTATAAATTATAATGGACGGACGGGTAATAAACCTATCCATTGGGAGTATTTTCAACAAACTGAGCGTAAAGCTTTATATGATACTTATGCAAAGCTAATGGGATTGAAAAAGAAGAATGCTATTTTTAATGCTACAAATGCAAGTTATAATTTATCTGGTGGTATCAAATATGTGAAGTTGGTTGAAGGTTCCAATACTGTAATGGTAGTCGGTAATTTTGATGTAACGGATAAAGATGCTAGTATTGATTTTGGCACATCAGGATTATGGTACGATGTACTAAGTGGAGGAACAATCACGCTAGGTACTGCGATCTATAACAAAACGCTTGCTGCGGGGGAGTACCATGTATACAGTCGTAAGCCACTCAACGGTGGTTGAAATAAATAACGTTTTTAAAATAAAATGTCTATTTTTACAGCCCGATTATGGAACAGATAAAAACATCATTCGATTTTGAAAAACCTATTGTTGAGTTAGAACAACAAATAGAAAAGGTTAAGCAAGTTGCCGAAAAAACCAAAGTAGATATGTCTGCTACCTTAACAGAGCTTGAAGGAAAACTAGACGCTACACAGCAAACATTATATAACAATCTTACAGGTTGGCAGAAAGTTCAAATGTCCCGTCATGCTGAAAGGCCACAGACGTTGGATTATATCAGCATGATTTGCGATGATTTCATCGAGATGCATGGTGATAGAACAGTTAAGGACGATAAAGCTATTATTGGTGGTTTTGCTACAATTAATGGCGAAACTGTAATGGTTATTGGACATCAGAAAGGTAAAAATACGAAGGAAAGACAATACCGTAATTTTGGTATGGCTAATCCGGAAGGTTACCGTAAAGCTTTACGTTTGATGCGTTTGGCTGAGAAGTTCAATAAGCCTGTGATTTCTTTTATTGATACTATGGGTGCTTACCCAGGGCTTGAGGCTGAAGAGCGTGGTCAAGGTGAAGCCATTGCGCGTAACTTACTTGAAATGTCGGTATTAAAAGTTCCAATCATCTGCTTTGTAGTAGGTGAGGGTGCATCAGGTGGTGCATTGGGAATTGGTATTGGTGATAAAGTATATATGCTGGAACATACCTGGTATTCCGTAATCTCTCCAGAGTCTTGCTCGTCAATCTTATGGCGCAGCTGGGATTATAAGGAGCGTGCGGCAGAGTGCTTAAAGCTAACATCTGATGATATGTTTAAGAATAAACTTATTGATGGTATCATTAAGGAGCCTCTAGGGGGGGCACATCAGAATCCGGAACTGATGGCGCAGACTGTGAAAGCTCAGATCATAGCAGATCTTAAAGTACTTAAAAAGGAAAAAACGGAAAAAATGATTGCTGCAAGAATTGAAAAATTCTGTGCAATGGGAGTCGTTAACGAATAAAATAGTTGTCGGCCTATTCTGGTCGTATCTAAATAAAACAGCCTGTATCATTCATCATGATACAGGCTGTTTTATTTAATTAGCTCTTTTTGCAATGACTACTTCATTAAGTAGGTTAATACTTTGGGTCTTATCATATTTTCCGTATAAACCTTGCCAAATCTATCGGTAACCTTAATCTGTAAGGTGTTAGTTGCATTACTGGCCTTAGCTTTAAACATGTGCACTGTTGCCGTTGAGACAAAGTCTTCTGTTGGTACGGCATCTACATTTAGACGTTTAGCCTCGTAAGATATAATATGTAGCGGATCATAGGCAGAAACTCTGGTAACATTTAAAGGAGCCCCATTCTCTGTAACCTCAACTTTCCATTTTTCATCATAACCCCAAACGTTTATCAATATTTCATTGTTGTTGTTTGCTGTTCCATAACCTCTAGTATAAGGGTTCAATTTTGTATCTGTTGATGCTGGAGCAAATGCAGCGGCTGTTATATGCGTTTTGTTTAAATCATAAGCCCTGAATTGGTAGTCTCTACTTTCCCCAATTCCTTTATACTGCCACTTTACATCTTTATTATTGAATTCCCAGATTGCATAACCACCTGGACTACCATCTTTGGCAATGTGGTTTCCTGCATAACCGTTTCTTCCAGTCCACCACCAGGTAGCGCATACTGCTGCTAAATTATGTTCCATAAATGAACCTGTGGCATTATCTACTGCATAGTTAATATGAGTATGTCCTGTTAATATGTTGACATTGGAAAACTCTGTAAATGCAGTTTTAAATTCTGTAGAGTTGTCCAGTCTTGCAGTAGAAATAGGTTTTCCGGCACTTAATGTTGGGTTGTTGTTTAATTGAATGTGCATTCCTACAATAATAGGGGTAGATTTATCTTCGATCATAGCCAGGTCTTTCTTTAGCCATTCTATCTGATTCGTTGTGATTTTTCCTTTATAATCTCTTGCACCTACTGCGCCAAATGCACCTCCGGCATTGAGATATTCCACATTGTCTAAAACAATATAATGAACCTTGCCTAAATTAAAAGAGTAATAGGTGGGGCCGATAATATTTCTGTATGCACCCTCAGATAACAAATCGTTTGCGACATATGGATCATTATCATGATTGCCGATAACATTAAATACCGGAGCATTGATTTTATTCATTTGTTTAACATAATCAGATAGAAAGTAACTATTTGAATACCAATATAAGTCCCATGTTAAGTCGCCTAATGTTAGTCCATACACTTTAGTACCACTACTTTTATAAGATTGAATTACACCATTTACATCTGGTATAAACCCCTTTTCGAACTGAGAAATGTCATCATTCCTATTCGCAAGGTGAAGGTCGGCCATAGCCAGAACAACATGTTTGTTGTTGTCTACAGGCGTTAGTTTAAAGTCTCTTACTTCAACCTGGTTTGCAGATTTAGTTAATGTCTTATAAAACAATGGTGCACTTCCGTTATTATCTACTTCATAGTTTCCTGGAATAGAAACAAAAACATACTGGTTCTCTTTTTTAGAAGGGAGATAATAGATGCCCTCACTGTCAGTTTTAGTAACCTCCACTCCATCAGAAACGACCACATTTGCAATTCCTACACCTTGTGCATGAATTACACCTTTAATTGTCATTCCTGTTTTATCTGGAATATTTGCATTAAAAATAATATCAATAGTTGTACTAGCCAGGTAAAGATAGTCGCCTTTACGCTTTACAGTTAGTTTGTAACTTCCTTCTGGAAAATCATTCGGTATAATAAAAGTAATGCCATCTGCCGATACCTGTTTTACTGTTGAATTGTAAATCAGGGATAAATCTTTTGTTGAAGTTAACATGATTTCATCACCTTGAGCAAACCCTTTTCCTGAGATCTTTATTTCTGTTTTATAATCAGTTGTTATTGATGTAGGAACCGCTATTTCTGTTATTTTAATCCCGGAGGTTGAAGGCTCTGGCTCGGGTTGGTCTGGATCTACTTTACTTTTTGAGCATCCAATTGCCAGGATTGAAAGAAACAGAAGGATAATGGCCGCTTTTGTGAAAGGAGGATGTTTGATTTTTTCCATACTTAGTTCGTTTATTTAATTGGCTTTTTGTTTTGAGTAGCGAAAATCCAGTTAAACAATTAAACGAAGAGTTATGGATTTTGCAAGTAATAAATTGAAAGTGAAAATAATAAAAAATAATTAAAATGAAACAAAAAGAAGTTTTCTATCGTTTTCTTTTTTGAGATTTTTTCTTAATTAAGCTTTCGTTTCTTCCTTTTGTTCAAAAAAGTTGTACTGTTTCTTCACCAGCTATAAGACGATTGATTAAAATAAGACACAAAAAAAACGCTGATAAACTTAACACCATATAGGGATAGTTTATCAGCGCGAAATAATTTATTATATATTTTATTGTTGCGAGAAGTAGGCCGCAAATCTCGATTCCAAACCTTCAAATTGACTTGTCAGACTTTGGCTAAGCTTTGCTTGTTGGTTCTGTTCTGCTGTTTTAGACATTTGATGCAGGAATGATAATCCCAATTGAACATTTTGTCCGCCAACAAACTTACGTTTACTGGCAGAAACGTCAGCAAGATAAGTCAGCTCTTTTTGGATATAAGCAGCAGATTTTTCTATTAAAGTATTTGCTCTCTTGGCATCACCAAGTAAATAAAGGTTTTCGGCCATAAAATATGTGCCCATCATAGAACGCATGCCATAGAATTTATCAGGCATTACTTCGAAGTATCTGTTTACAACTTTTTTAGCATCTTCAGCTCTGTTTTCTCTGATTAATCCGGAAATGGTATTGTTGAAGATGTTGGTGAAAATAGAAATGTCGTCAGCAGATTGTGGGTCCAGATATTTTGCATTTTTAACATTACCCCAAACGAACTTATCCATTACATTTTTGTAAAGAACAGGGGTGTTGATCAGTTCAGCTTTTTGGGCTGATGTGTCAGCTTTTAAAGGAAGTAAACGTAAAGCAAGCCCTTCATTATATAAATAATTGTCAAGGCCGTTGTATTGGTCTGATGGAACTGTGCTGGCAAAATAAATTGGTCTTTCCCAGTTGTTGTGTACCAGGATATCAAAGAATGCCAAAGTGCCTTTGGTTACATAATTCTTATTAAAGCTCCATTCCAGTGCTGGTGCAATTTTACTTGAATCAGCAGCACTTATTACACCGTTTTTAATTACATCAGCTTTATTTACAGTAAGCTTAAAATTCTTTGTAGGAATGAAATTCTCTCTGCTGCCATCTTGTAATGGAAGTTTATCTTCAGGATCTTCAGATAAAAGAATAGCAAGGATATTGCTTAATTCTACAGAGCCTGCAATTTTATAATCCTGGTAGTACATGACATCTCTAACACCTTGAACATATTGCGAGGGTTTCATTGAGATTGGCAATGCAGCAGATTCATTAGTAACACGTTTTAGTCCGTTGATATACCAATCGGTGTCAAATAAACTTAAGTTAACAAGTTTAATATCTGGTCTGATATTCTCAACTTCTTGTGCATACCATAATGGGTAGGTATCGTTGTCACCATAAGTAAAGAGAATGGCATTAGGTGCGCAGGATTGTAAGTAATCGACTGCAATATCATGAGCCACCATTTTGGTTGATCTATCGTGATCATCCCATCCTTGGGCGGCCATAAGTACAGGGGCGGCTAATAAACCTGTCGCAGTAGCTAAAATCGCCCCATTTGCAGGAGTAAGCTTTTTAAATACCCACTCTCGAATAGCCAGTACGCTGAGTCCTATCCAAATGGCAAAGGCATAGAATGATCCTACATATGCATAATCTCTTTCACGTGGTTCCATCGGTTTCTGATTCAGGTAAAGCACAATGGCTAAACCTGTAAAGAAGAATAATAAGGCTACTGTTCCAGCATCCTTTTGGCTGCGGCTAAATTGCCAGATGGCACCCATTAGCCCCAGTATAAGAGGAAGGAAGAAGAAACGATTATAGGAATTGCTGTCTACAATAGAGGGAGGGAGGTTCGTCTGATCACCAAGCATAATAGCATCAATTGGTTTAATTCCGCTTAACCATTGACCTTCATATAAACTTCCCTGACCTTGATCATCATTTTGACGACCAACAAAGTTCCACATAAAGTAACGCATATACATTTGTCCAATCTGGTATTTAAATAGAAAGCTGATGTTGTCAAAAAGACCGGGGAAGTGACTGTCATCAAAACCCATCATGTCTTTATAATAGCCAACGTGTCGACCATCATCACTATACATTCTTGGGAAAGGTGTAGTTTTATCATACTCATAGTCCGTCTTTTTGCCAGCTACTTCATATTTATCATCACCTTTTCTATATAGTGTTTTTCCTTGAGTAAGGTTAACTTTTTGCGAATTATAGTTAGGGCCGAATAACAAAGGTCTGTCTCCATATTGCTCCCTGTTTAAATAACTAAGGAATGAGAATGCGTTATCAGGGTCACTGTTGTTAAGGTTCGGGTCGGCTTTTGCACGGATAATAATCATAGCAAATGAGCAATAACCGAATATGATGAGTACAGTTGAAAGTAAAGCCAGGTTTAAAACTCTTTTTTGGTGTTTGATAGAATAGCGGATCCCATAAACTAAGGCAGCGATTACCAGTATTGCAAATACGATTACTCCAGAGCCAAAGCCCATTCCTAATGTATTTACAAAGAACAGGTCGAAATATGCACCAAATGATACCAGGTATTGTATAATGCCATATTGGATTACTGCAAGTATAAGGATGCCGATAATACCAGTTTTAATCATACCGGCAGTAGTAGGCTTTTCTGTTTTCTTGAAATAATAAACAAAAGCAATTGCTGGGATGGTTAGTAGGTTCAATAAGTGAATACCTATTGATAAGCCCATAATATAAGCTATGAAAAGTAGCCATTTATCTGCACCTGTTTCGTTGGCTTTTGCTTCCCATTTCAGGATTCCCCAGAAAACGATAGCTGTAAATAAAGAAGACAATGCGTATACTTCAGATTCTACAGCTGAGAACCAGAAACTATCTGAGAAAGTATAAGCTAAAGCACCAACAGCACCTGCGCCCATTATTGCAATTAAGTTTCCTTTAGATATTTCTTCATTTTCCTTAACCAGAACTTTTTTAGCTAGAGCTGTTATGGTCCAGAACAAGAATAAGATTGTTGCAGCACTTGCCATTGCAGATCCAACATTCATGAAGTAAGCTACTTTCTCTGCGTCACCAAAAGCGAAAAGAGAAAAGAAGCGCTGAATCATTAAAAATAGTGGCGCACCAGGTTGGTGTACAACCTGCATTTTTAAAGCGGAAGCAATAAATTCACCACAATCCCAAAAACTTACAGAGGGTTCTAAGGTTAAGATGTAAGTTACAGCTGCGATTAAAAAGCAAAACCAGCCTGTAAGATTATTAATTTTCGAATAATTCATTTCTTTATTGAATAGTTAAATATATACGCCATTAGGCGAATAAAATGCAGCCGAAAATAAAGAAATAGATTGATACTAGCGCAATCAAACAATGAGTTTAACATTTTTTATCATTAGTATTAGCTCTGCAAGCTTTAGATCGCAATGGCTCTGCCTAATATAATGAGTTAGTAATATCTAAGGAATAAATAGGGAATAAGCAACTACTTATTTATTCTTAAATCATTCTTTGATTATTCCCAATTTATTACATCCCGTTCATCAAATTAAAATACAAGAACCATTTATTTTATTAATTGAGGTGTTAAATAAGATATGAATTCTGATTTCGGAGATTTGTTTGATTTTTTTATAAAAATAATGCAGAAAACAATCCATTCATTTATAGGGAGTTATTTTAGAAGGTAGGAATTTATTCGAAATTATTTCAAAAATTTTTAATTCAGCTCTTGCATTAAAGAAAAATCTGCTTACATTTGCATTCCATTTCAAAGCAACCCTTTCTCGAAAGGAGTTTTAAAAAGGAAAGATTGTCCGATAGTATAAGGGTAGTACAACGGTTTTTGGTACCGTTTGTCTTGGTTCGAATCCAGGTCGGACAACAAAACATTATTCGGATTGTGGTTTGTTTCACAATCCGATTTTTATTTAACCAGCATTGATCCCCTTTAATCATGCCTTTGCAATTTAACCCAGTTAAACTTTTCGCCGGAACAGGTACTAAAGAGTTAGCAATAAAAATTGCCGAACATTACGGCAGACCACTTGGCGATGTAACTTTAAATAAGTTTAGCGACGGGGAGTTTCAGCCTTCTTATAACGAAACGGTACGTGGTTGTGATGTTTTTATCATCCAGTCTACTTATCAGCCTTCTGACAATTTAATGGAATTATTACTGATGGTTGATGCAGCTAAAAGAGCTTCAGCACATTATATTACTGCGGTAGTTCCTTACTATGGATTGGCAAGACAGGACAGGAAGGATAAGCCACGAGTTGCAATAGGTGCAAAATTGGTTGCCAACTTATTAAGATCTGCGGGTATTCACAGAATCATGACCATGGATTTGCACGCTGCTCAGATTCAAGGTTTTTTTGATATTCCTGTTGACCATCTGGACGGATCTATCATCTTTGTTCCTTATATTAAAAGTCTGGGACTGGATAATTTAATTATTGCATCACCAGATATGGGTGGTTCTTATCGCGCTCGTACTTTTGCTAAATTTTTTAATGCAGAGGTAGTTATCTGTGATAAGAGACGTAAACGTGCAAATGAAATAGAATCAATGTCTATTA
The DNA here is from genome assembly GCF_040203335.1 of Pedobacter sp. ASV1-7. Classification (NCBI taxonomy): domain Bacteria; kingdom Pseudomonadati; phylum Bacteroidota; class Sphingobacteriia; order Sphingobacteriales; family Sphingobacteriaceae; genus Pedobacter; species Pedobacter sp. ASV1-7. The sequence continues at coordinate 747,687 of NZ_JBEHBV010000001.1, forward strand.
TTGGGGATGTAGTGGGACAAGATGTTGTGTTGATTGATGACATTTGCGATACTGCAGGTACCCTTGCTAAAGCTGCTGCTTTAATTATGGAAAATGGGGCCAATAGTGTAAGAGCGGTTTGTACCCATCCTGTATTGTCGGGAAAGGCGTATGAAACCGTTGAGAATTCAATGTTAACTGAATTGATTGTTACTGATACGATTCCATTGAAACAAAAAAGTCCTAAAATAAGGGTGTTGAGTACGGCTCCGTTGTTTGCTAAGGCTATTGCCAATGTAAATGAACATGGCTCTATCAGTGACCTGTTTAACGTTTAATAATTTTAACAATTAAATATATATAAAATGAAAACAATCGCAATTAGCGGTTCTCCAAGAGAGAACGTAGGGAAACGCGATGCTAAAGAGCTTCGTTACGAAGGTAAGGCTCCTGCAGTATTGTATGGTGGTAAAGAGCAAATTCACTTTGCAGTATTAATCACTGATTTAAAGGAAGCTATTTATACTCCGGAAGCGAACTTCGTAGAAATTGAAATCAATGGTACTAAAACTAAAGCTATCATTAAGGATTTACAATTTCATCCATTAACAGACGTGTTGTTACACGTAGATTTTCTTCAGTTATTTGATGACAAAGAGATTTTAATGGAAATCCCTGTTAAATTAACAGGAACTTCTCCAGGTGTTAAAATGGGGGGTAAATTAGTTCAGAAATTACGTAAGCTTCGTGTTAAAGCATTACCTACAAACATGCCTCAAACAATCGAAGTAAGTATCGCTAAAATGGAAGTTGGTAACTCTATCCGCGTACGTGATCTTGCAAAAGGCGATTATTTCATTACCAACACTGGTGAAGATACAGTCGTTTCAGTTGGTATGTCAAGAGCTCTAAAACAAGCAGAACAAGCAGCTGGTAAAAAATAATTCTATTTAACAGGCTAAATAAAAAGCAGTACCACGTCGGTACTGCTTTTTTTATATACTTGTTGTAACAACGATTTATATATTATATTTGAAGAAATGAAATACTTAGTTGTTGGTTTAGGAAATATAGGGCCAGAATATGCATATACGCGTCATAATATTGGCTTTATGATAGCAGATGAACTGGTAAATCAGCTGGAAGGTAAATTTACTAATACCCGTTTGGCTTATTATGCTGAGGTTGGTTTTAAGGGACGTAAGATTCATGTGATTAAGCCTACTACTTATATGAATTTAAGTGGGAAGTCTGTAAACTATTACATGCAGGAACTGCGTATTCCAATAGAAAACGTATTGGTAATAGTAGATGACCTGGCTTTACCTCTGGGTAAATTACGTTTGAAATTACAGGGGAGCAGTGCCGGACACAACGGGTTAAAAAGTATTGAAGGCCTTTGTGGCGGACAAGGTTACCCCCGACTACGTTTTGGTATCAGCGATAATTTTGGCAGGGGACAACAGGCGGACTATGTCCTTTCTCCTTTTGATAAAGATGAGTGGCCAGAATTACCTGCATTGATTGATAAAAGTGTAGAACTAATTAAAAGCTTCGTAACTATTGGTCCCGCTAAAACCATGACCGCTTTTAATCAATAGTCACATACTCCTTTATTTTTTTGTGAAGAACAGCTGCTTCAAATGGCTTACTGATTACATCATTAGCACCAGCTGCTATTGCTGTCTCTTTATCCGTTTCCATTACAGCAGCGGAAAATGTGATTATAGGAATTTTTTCTTTTCCAATTGCATAGCCTTCTCTTATCAATTTAATAGCTTCAAGGCCATTCATGATGGGCATAAATGTATCCATTAAAATAAGGTGGTAGTCATTATCCCTGAGTTTTTCTATTGCTTCTTTACCATTCTCAACCATATCAAAATTTACATTCCAGCTTTTAAGTATTTTTTCAATCAGGAATTTATTAACAGGATTGTCTTCCGCAACAAGTACTTTGGCATTATTAAATGGGAGAAGTTGTTCTTCATTCATCTTTTTAGTGACTTTTATTTCTTTAACTATTTCGTACCAGTTTGTGAAAGAAAATGTACTGCCTATAAATTCTTCACTCTGTACTTCCAGCGTTCCTCCTTTAAGTTTAGCAAGGTTTTTTACAATGGCAAGGCCCAGACCTGTTCCGCCAAATTTAATAGTGGTTTGTTCATCCGCTTGTTCAAATGTCTCGAAAATTTTATCAATATTTTCTTTGGCTATTCCAATTCCAGTATCAATAACAGAAAATTTAATCTGTACATTGTTCCCTTTTGTGTCTAGCACCTCTACACTTAAGGTTACACTACCCTTATGAGTAAATTTAATTGCATTTCCTATAAGGTTCATCAATACCTGGTTTAGGCGTAGAGAATCTGCAATAACGGTATCAGGCAATTCAGGGTCAAGCTTTATAATTAATTCAAGTTTCTTTTCAATAGAAGAGATACGTAAAAGATCAATTACATCATTACATATCTTTGAGAGATCAGTAGGAGTACGGTTGATTTTAAACTTGCCCGATTCTATTTTTGATAAATCAAGCACATCATTGATTACACCAAGTAAAGAGTTGGATGATATCTCTAATAGGTTAACCATCTCATGTTGTTGCTCTGTAAGATTACTTTTCTTTAAAAGTTGTGAAATGCCAATGATGCCGTTAATAGGAGTGCGGATTTCGTGACTCATATTGGCAAGGAAGTTTTCTTTAATTCGTTTGCCCTGTTCGGCCAGATCTTTGGCTTTAATTAATTCTTTCTGATAAGCTTCAAGCTCCTGGTTCTTTTTTTGTATTTCTCGTTTATGTCTGACAAATTGTATAAAAGAATCAACTTTTGCTGATGTGATATAGGGATCAAGCGGTTTATATAGATAGTCAACTGCTCCTGTATTTAATCCTTTAACAGCATATTTTGTCTCTTTAGAAATAGCAGTAACAAATATGATCAATATTTCTTTAGTCCTTGGATTACTTTTTAGGATTTCCACCAGTTCAAAACCATCCATTTCTGGCATCTGAACATCAATCATTGCAATTGCAATATCCATTTCCCAAGATATCCTTAAGGCTTCATTAGGGTTAGTAGTCGTTATAATATTAATGTCGTCTCTTTGTAGTAAAGCTTCAAGTGCGATAATATTTTCAGGTATATCATCAACGATTAATATATTTATTTTTTCCATTTTTTGAATTCTTAGGGAGATTTTTAGCGCTAGGCAATTTTTTGGTAAATGTTATTTTTTTTATCTATTATTTTAAAACGGCCCAGTTCAGTACTTCTCAATGTTTCTTTTGAACCAAGACACAAAAAGCCAAAATTGGCTAGGCTGTTATAAAACAGTTCAATCACCCTTTTTTGTAGATCAGTGTTAAAGTAAATAAGGACATTACGACAGGAGATAACCTGGAATTCATTAAAAACGGAATCAGATGCCAAATTGTGAATAGAAAAAAGAATATTTTTTTTTAGCGAATAATTAATTGAGGCTGCATCATATTTTGCAGTATAATAATTAGATAATGTATTTGTTGTTCCAGTCTTCTGAAAGTTTTCAGAGTATTGCTTCATTTTTTGCAGGTTGTATATCCCATTTTTTGCATGTTCTAATACTTCTGCATTGATATCAGTCCCATAAAAAAAACACCTGTCGTATAAATTCTCTTCAGAAAATAGTATTGCAAATGAGTAAAGTTCCTCACCGGTAGAACAGCCTGCATTCCATACCTTTATGCGTTGATAGGATTTCAGATATGGAATAATATTGGTGGCTACAGATTTATAAAAAGATGGGTCTCTAAACATCTCAGTCACATTTACAGTAACTTCAATTAGAAATAATTCAAAGTATGCTTCGTCATTGGTTAATAAAGTGCGGAGATCAAACAAGCTGAGCTTTTGCAGTTCCATTATTCTACTAACCCTTCGCTTTAATGAGGCAGCCGAATAATCAGCAAAGTCAAAGCCATGAACATTCTTGATAAATGCTACAAGACTATTCAGTTCTTCGTAAGATATAGTTTCGTGTTCTTTATGCATAGTTTCAAGTCTAGCTTAACCAAACTCTTAACATAGATAGTAATTTATCAATGTCTACTGGTTTAGATATATAGTCATTTGCACCAGCATCAATGCACTTTTCTCTATCGTTTTTCATGGCTTTGGCCGTTAAGGCGATAATAGGAAGCTTGGTAAATTCCTTTTTACTTCTGATAGCCCTCATAGCTTCGTAGCCATCCATTTCTGGCATCATGATGTCCATTAATACAAGATCAATCTGGGTAGATTCCTCTAGTCGGTTAATGGCTTCACGACCATTATTAGCAATTACTATTTTTAAATCATATTCTTGCAATGCACTTGATAAAGCAAAAATATTACGCATATCATCATCGGTGATTAAAATCGTTTTATCCTTTAGTACCTTCTCCATAGTAGAGGAAGACTTATGGTTAGTACCTGAGCTAATTGAAGGTGGATATATTGGAGTAGAGTTATGATTCTTTAGCTTGTTCATAAACAGGCTAACTTCATCCATAAGTCTGTCGTTAGACTTATTAGATTTTAACACCATGGCTTCTGTATGCTTCATGATATGTGCCATCTTTTCCTGGTCAAGTTCCATTGCCGTATTGATGATTACAGGAATATGTGTTAATGCAGGGATAGCCTTTATAGTGTCCAGAAGTTCAAACCCAGAAATATCCGGTAACTTTAGGTCAAGAATAATACAGTCGAAGTCATAATCATCCAATAGTGACAGAGCTTCTTTACCTGTAAATGCTTGTTTTACTTCCACATCTCTATCTGTCAATTGCTGAGTAAGCATATTGCTCTGTAGCTCTTGATCTTCAATAACGAGTACAGTATTTAGATTGTATTTTGAATAAGCTGTACTTAATAATTCAAAGGCTTCGTCAAGTTGTTCTTTTTGGATAGGCTTTTTCAAGAAACCTATTGCCCCCTCTTTTTTTGCTTTTGCTTCTTTTTCATTTCCGGCAGACATCATATGCACAGGAATGTGTTTTGTTCTTGGGTCTGCCTTAAGCTTTTTAAGTATTGTCCATCCATCCATAACCGGAAGCATAATGTCAAGTATAATTGCATCAGGTAGTTCAGAGAAAGCCATGTCAAGAGCTACATCACCGCTGTGGGCAAGAATAGGTTTAAAGCCTTTTTCAATTGCGTAGTCATTAAGTACATCTGCAAAAACAAGGTCATCTTCTATAATAAGTAGTTTTTGACCTTCACTCGAATTTGGTATAGTTAATACAGGCTCAAGACTGACAGGTGTAATTGCTTTATATTCTTCTTCGATTTTAATGTCTTGATTTTCATGTTCTATGGCCTCTATTTTCTCAGGAATATATAAAGTGAATACACTTCCTTCACCTTGTTTACTCTCAACCTGGATTTCTCCACCAAGTATATGCGCCAGCTCTTTACTAATAGATAGCCCCAATCCAGTACCACCGTATTTTCTGCTTGTTGAACCATCGGCTTGTTGAAAGGCTTCGAATATTAATTTTTGTTTATCGGGTGAGATACCAATTCCGGAATCTCTAACTTGTATAGCTATAATGTTTCCATCATAGTTCTTTAATTGTTGTGAGAAAAATAATGTGTCCGGTTTTGCTTTATTAATGGTTAGCAAGATATCTCCATGTTCTGGAGTAAATTTGAAAGCATTTGAAAGCAAGTTTTTAATAATTTGTTCTAACCTTGGTTGATCTGTGAAAACCAGTTTTGGCAAAGAAGAATCCAGGGTGGTCTGGAAATTGATTTTTTTGCTCTTGGCAAGTTCCGAAAACAAAGAATCCATGTCCAGTTTAATGGTTGAAGGTTTAAGGGACTCTATAGACAAATCAATTTTTCCAGACTCAATTTTAGATAAATCAAGGATATCATTAATCAATGTTAAAAGATCTGTTCCCGCATTGTGAATCACACCTGCATACTTGATCTGATCCTCATTAAGATTTTCAGTGCGGTTCTCTTTTAATATACGAGCAAGGATTAAAATACTATTTAATGGTGTCCTTAGCTCATGGCTCATGTTTGCAAGGAACTCCGATTTATATTGGCTTGAAATTTCAAGTTCTTCGGCTTTTAAACTCATTGCTTCCCTGGCCTGGTTTACTGCGAAGTTTCGTTCTTCAAGCTGTTGAGCCTTCTCTTCCAGTTCGGCATTGGTTTGGCGAAGTTCTTCTTGCTGAACTCTCAGTTCTTCTTCCGAAGCCTGAAGCTGTTCGGATTTATAAATAAGTTCTTCATTGGTGGTGCGTAACTCTTCTTGCTGGCTTTCCAGTTCTTCTGCTTGTTGTTGGGTTTGCTCGAATAGGGCTCTTAGTTTTATGCGGGCAATTGCGCTGTTTATTCCTACACCAATACTTTCTGTAATGGTATTTAAAAATAATAAGGCTGATTCATCAGGCTTATTAGTCAGGCCCAGTTCAATAACAGCAATTGTATTTTCCTCGAAGACAATAGGGAGCAGGTAAATACTTGTTGGTACAGATTCTCCTAAACCAGAATGTACTTTAATATAGTCTACAGGTACTTGTGCAAGTAGTTTTGGTTGTTTTTCGGCCGCGGTTTGACCTACCAGACTTTCTCCGAAATGATATTCTTGACGGGTGTTTTTTGAATTATGCCATGCATAACCTCCCTCGAATTTTATAGTGTTTTTAATAGGATTAACAATGTAAAGGCCTCCGGTAGGAGCGTTGATGTAATTGCAAATTCCTGAAATAATATTGTTAGCAAGCTCGTCAATTTCTTGCTCACCGCGCATGGCCTCGTTAATAACAGTAGCACCAGAAAGCAGCCAGTTTTTTTGCTCGTTTTGACTAGATATCTTTCCAAGTTCAATATTAGCATCTCTGATTTGGTCTTCGGTTTCTTTCTGTTGATCAAAAGTCCGTCTGATATATGATAGTAGAAATACAATTAAACCAAATATGATAAATGAACTCAATACTACTACTAGCTCACTACGGAAACTACTTTTATTAATCTCTTCTTTTCTTTTGATAAGTAACTCTTCTTCTTCTTTGATGATCTTCCCACTCCAGGCAAGAATTTTGTTTTTAAACAATTGTCCTGGACCAAACATTACTCTCTTTCCGGCAGCAGTTTGGCCTTCCGTATCGTAAATGCGTAAAACTTCTTTCATTTCATCAACTTTTTGATGAGCATAAAAGCTAAGAGAATCTATCATTTCTTTCTGTGCAGAAGTCTCACTGATCGCTTCCTTCAGTGTCTCAATTGTAGGTAAGATTTTGGCTGCATTTTCTTTGTAAGGGCCAAGGTACTCTGGCTTACCGGCAATTATATAACCCCTTATGCCTGTTTCGGAATTTAAGACATGGAATTCGATGTCTTTTAGGTGGTTAATGACATCATAGGTATGGCTTTGCCATTTTGTGTCATTATTTAACTTGTCGATGCTGAAATATGATGTTAGAGCAGAAGCGAAGACAAATAGTAAGGAAACTGTAAAGCCTGTTAATACTTGTTGTTTAAAAGTCAGTTTAAACATGTCGTGGGGTGATAATTAAAATCAATAGGGTTATATTCAACAATATTAACGATTATATTTAACTAGCTTATTGCAGAAATAAAAATTGTTGTCAAAGTTAGCCTAATTACTGTAAACATTGCATGTATATGGAGGTATTTCTAAAGTGGAAAAAATATTTGTAGATTCTTTATTCACTCTTAATTTAAAGCTTTTTTCGGAATTTTAAAATGTATTGAAATCCTATAAAAAATGCTAAATTAAGTTTTAGTTTTGTGGATATGATCTTATACGGAATACCAAATTGCAACACAGTAAAAAAAGCCAGAGTATGGTTAGAGGAAAAAGGTTTTAAGCCTGAATTTCATGATTTCAAAAAGAAAGGTATTACAATTGAAAAATTGAATCAGTGGTGTGATGTTTTTGGATGGGAAGTTGTTTTAAACAAAAAAGGAACTACCTGGAGAAGCTTAAGTCCAGATTTACAGAAAAGCATTGTTGATCAAAAATCTGCAGTAGCTATTTTGTTTGAAAATAACAGCGCAATAAAGCGTCCGGTTATTGAAGTTCAAGGCAAACCAGTGTTGATTGGTTTCAATGAAGAAGCTTACACTGACGCTTTAAAATAATATAACAATAAGCTGATACATAATGGCAAACATTTTCTCGTTAAAGTTTGTTAAATGATAGATTGGCTATCCAAACAACTTTATATTTGGTTATGATTAAACAGCTCCTTTTGTTTCTGGTTATTGTTTTGCCCTTTAAATTAGTTGGACAAACAACTGTTTCCGGAACAGTTTACGACTTTGATAACAAAAGCTTTCCGCTTCAGCATGTTATGGTTAAGAATTTAGCTAATAGCCAGGTAGTGTCGACGAAAGCTTCGGGACAGTTTACAATTCCAGCTAAAATTGGTGATTTACTTGAGTTTTCTTCTCCGGGCTTTCACACTGATACCTTGTTTTTAATTAACCTTGATCCCAAGATTGTATTTATGCCAGGAAACTCTACAACTTTAAGAGAGGTTGAAATTGTCAGTACAAAAGTAAATCCATCTATACTAGCTCCAGATCCTTTTGCTAAGCGTTATACCCGTGTCGCAACGGATGGTCTTCAAGGCAAGGGGAATAATGACAGGGCGGGTGGATTGTTGTTTAATCTTGGACATGGGAAATACAAAAGACAGCAGGAAAAAATTAGACTCCTGGAAGAACGTGATCGTTATCAAGCTGAAATAAATGCTGTTTTTACTGAGGATTATGTTTCAAATCTGGTAAAGCTTAGAGGAGATGATCTCAAGAACTTTATGTCTTTATACAGGCCCCCTGAGGAACTCGTAAAAAGTGAAAGACCCTTTAATTATGCCTATTATACCGTTAAATCTTATCATGCATGGCTTAAACTAAGTCCTGAAGACAGGAGGATATCATCAATGCCTAAGCTCAAAGCGAACTAATAAAACTGTTACAATAAAGGGCAGATCGGTTTCATTTTATATCTTTATTAAATTGTAATTAACAACTTAATATGATTCATAAATTAACTTTATTATGGGCTGTGCTTATTGTTTGGAATTTTTCTGGTTTTGCACAGCAAAATGATATTCCAAAAAGTAATTACGATCCTCACGAGGCATTTGGCCCTGTTTTTTATACCCAAAATGGCAATGAGTATCGCTCAGCAAATGGTGCCCCAGGGCCTAAATACTGGCAAAATCGCGCAGATTATAACATTTCAGCTAATCTGGATGAAGGGAAAAATATCGTTTCAGGAACGGTAATTATTACATATAAAAATAATAGCCCTGATCGTTTACCTTTTTTATGGTTACAGTTGGATCAAAATTTATTTTCTACTAATTCAAGAGGGAATGCATTAATTGCCGGAAATAGTAGATATGGTTCCAGAGGCGAGAAGTTGGATGGTGGTTATAAGATTGATGACATTACTGTATCCCAAAAATTGAAGCCTGTAAAATTTACTACGCTTGTTGAAGATACAAGGATGCAGATTCGTCTAAATGAACCAATGGGAGCTAATGGAGATATTATAACGATAAAGATGAACTTCTCTTTCGTAATTCCTGTAAATGGATCTGATAGGATGGGGCATTTGGCGACGAAGAATGGTGAGATATATGCAATTGCACAATGGTTTCCCAGATTATGTGTTTATGATGATATATTAGGCTGGAATACTTTACCTTATTGGGGAGCAGGAGAGTTTTATTGTGAGTATGGCGACATAGATTTTTCTGTTACCGCCCCTGCAAACCATATTGTTATGGGATCTGGCGAATTGTTAAACCCACAAGAGGTTTTTACTGCAGAGCAGCTAAAGCGATGGAACCAGGCAAAAGAGAGCGATAGAGCTATTGCTATCAGATCAGAGTCTGAAGTAACAGATCCTAAGTCGAGGCCTGCGAAGGATAAGCTGACATGGAAGTTTAAAATTAAAAATACACGTGATGTGGCTTGGGCTTCTTCCAAAGCTTTTGTATTGGATGCGGCTCGTATCAATCTTCCCAGCGGCAAGAAATCTATAGCGGTATCAGCTCATCCTGTTGAGAGTAATGGTAAGAATAGTTACGGTAGAGGGGTAGAATATGTTAAAGCTTCGGTAGAACATTATTCTAATAAATGGTTTGAATATCCTTATCCAATGGCTGTAAATATAGCTAGTAACGTAGGCGGAATGGAATATCCTGGTATTGTATTTTGTGGATGGAAGGCTAAGGGAGCATCAGCCTGGGGTGTGATTGATCATGAATTTGGTCATACCTGGTTCCCTATGATTGTAGGTAGTAATGAACGTAAGTTCGGTTGGCTGGACGAGGGTCTAAATACGTTTATTAATGGGCTTTCGACCACTGAATTTAATAATGGAGAGTACAATGGTGGCCGTACAGATATGCATGCTGTAGCTATGCGCATGGGTTCGGTTCTGGCTGAACAAATTATGCTAAGCCCTGATGCAATGGTTGAGGGAAATATTGGTTTAAACTTATATTATAAACCAGGATGGGGAATGGAAATTTTAAGGAATGAAATTCTTGGCCCTGATAGGTTTGATTATGCTTTTAAAAATTATATTGAGCAGTGGGCTTATAAACATCCTACCCCTTTTGATTTCTTTCGCTCCATGGAAAATGCGGCTGGTGAAGATCTTGCATGGTTTTGGAGAGGATGGTTTCTAGAGAACTGGAAAATGGATCAGGCTATTATTGCTGTAAATGAAACAAATAATAGGGGAACTAAGGCGGGATATAATATTGTTGTCGCAAATCTCGAAAAGATGCCTATGCCTATTATTCTTGAAGTTAAAACTAAAAATGGTAAAACAGATATCGTTAAGCTCTCTGTAGATGTATGGATGAGGAATAAGATTTGGACAGTGTTCTATCCTACTAATGAGGAGATTGTTTCTGTCGTGTTGGATCCAAAGCGTGTGTTACCGGATGTTGATTCTAGTAATAATTCCTGGAAAGCACAGGGAGCAAAATAAAGGGGAAAATATACCATTTAGTTCACAGTCTGGCATCTCTTAGGCTCCTGAAGGGGAGCAAAGAGCGCCTATGCCTGTTTACAGAATGGTATATTTTCCTGTTAGCATGGTGATAAGGGGAATGCATATCGTGTGATGTATATTACTCATGCTATATGCATCATGCTTGAAGCAAAATGAACCTTCTGTGAGCAGGCATAGGAACTTTTGTCCTTTTAGCGCAGCAGGCAAAAGATTCCAGACTGAGAACAGAATGGTGAGTTTTGACTATTATTTAAAGAAGCTAGCCTTCAATTTTTCAGCATCGATAATTGCTTCCGGTTCCTCCAATTTAATCACCCATCCCTTTTGTTTAAGCAGAGAGATTTCTTCTTTAGCAACAGAGAGGTCTTTTCCTTTAATACTTTTATAGAAAGTAATGGGAGCTTTAGGTTCAATATTGGCGGTCGTGCTGGTTAATATTTCAAGTCTGAATTTAGGCCAGATCTGAATATCGCCCAATTGGGCAGAATAAACTCTTTTTGTAGAGTTTGGAGCAACGGTACCAGCGAATTCTCCTTTAAAAGCATCTTGTCTTTCAGTTGTGAAAGTTGCAAGGAGTTGATATGAGCTTTCATTAATGATGTTGAAGTGTGCTACAGATGCACTATGCTGATCTGCAACTAATGCAAGATAAATACCATCTTTTTTAAAATCAGCCTGTGGTATAACAGAGGCCGGTTTGGTATTTACGATATCATTATCATGTACGTCGCCATGAACAAGCGTAACTTTTGAAGCTAGAACCGGTATTTCGAAATCATTAGAATCGGTTACGCCAATGGTATCCTTATCAATAATTCGGGTAATATATCCTTCAATATTTTCGTCTACAAAACGAACAAAATCACCTAGTTTTAAATCCATATACAAATCTAGTTAATCTTATTATTTTTGCACTATGGCCGAACAAGAACAGAAGAATAATCCATTGCATGGTAAGTCGCTGGAATTTATATTGAAACAATTAGTATGGCATTATGGATGGGAGGAGCTAGGGCAACTGGTGCGAATAGCTTGCTTTAATAATAATCCTACTATGAATTCAAGTTTGAAGTTTTTACGTAAAACTGACTGGGCACGAAAAAAAGTAGAAAGATTATATTTAAACACATTTCATTAATTTACTCGCTGAAAATTAATTCTGATCCAAATTATGTATAAGATGCCTCTCAAAGAAACTATAATTTTAGCGTACTTATATTTCTCTTTAACCTCTCTGCTTTTTTTAGCACTGTGCATGCGCAGGAAACTGGAGACAGTCGAAACAGTATAGAATTTACACCGCAAATATCATTAGGTGTTTTTACGGCTAAAAATAAATTAAGTGGTATGGCATATGGTGGAGAGTTGATTTATCATTTGAATACGACGGGGAATCCAAGACCCTGGATGAAGATGTTGAATTTGAAAAGTCTGGATTTGGTATTTAATTATAAGAATATGAATGATATCATTATGATATCAGACCCTAGGCCAGATAGGTTTGGTGATTCTTATGCTTTATTAGCAGCGCTCAACTTTTCCCTTTTAAGGACTGGTAATTCTGAGATCCTTATGTCGCCTGGCTTCGGTTTGGGGTATTTAGGTGAAACCTGGTTTACAAATGAGAACATATTGGTTGGTAGTCACCTTAATTTTTCATCGAGAATAGCACTGAAAGCAACTACAAGAATTGCACCGTCGACAAAACTCTCTGCAGGGATTGATATCCTTCACTTTTCAAATGCAGGTACACGGGTACCTAATAATGGTATGAATGTGAGTAGTGCAAGTATAGGTATTGTACAATCTTTAAATAAGAAGCAGAAAGTTGCAGGCGACACCACTTCATGGAGAAAGCCAATTGGTTTTAAGAAGCATAGTGTTGATTTTGGGATTAACTTTGGGCGCAGAGGTGTTTATAGGAGTAAAGAGGGGTTGTATAAAACAGGTTTATATGCGGGGTATAATTACAGGCTGAATTCTGTTCTTGGTTTGGGGACCGGAGTAGATGCTGTGTATTACCATACTATTTACGACCCGACGAGGAATGGAGAAACTTACCAATCTAATGCCAGTTCGTTTGACAGATGGAGGGTTGGAGCTGCGTTGGGCCCCGACTTGTGGATGGGTAGATTGGCTATGATGGCTAAGTACGGATATTATTTACATTACAATAGTTTAAAGGATATTAAAACTTACTGGACTGCAGGATTAAAATATAATGTGGTAGACTGTGCTGCTATTCAAGCTAAAATGTATATACATCAGACTGAGGCCGATTTTGTAGGTTTCGGATTTCTTATTACTCCATAAGAGATTGTTTTCTTTCCTGATCTCAGGAGTTAGTTGGTTATGCCTTTGTATCTTAAGTGATTAAATTTATGTTAACCCCTTGATTTATAAAATGTATTATCATACCTTTGCATTCCCTTATTTAAAGGGTAAAGTTTTTAAAACATAAATAGAAAAACAAAAAAAACAATGCCAACCATTCAACAATTAGTTAGAAAAGGTAGAGTAGCACTGGAGTTCAAGAGTAAGTCTCCAGCATTGGACAGCTGTCCACAGCGAAGAGGTGTATGTACACGTGTATATACCACTACCCCTAAAAAACCAAACTCAGCAATGCGTAAAGTAGCGCGTGTACGTTTAACCAATGGTAAAGAGGTGAACGCATACATCCCTGGAGAAGGTCATAATCTACAGGAGCACTCAATCGTATTGATCCGTGGTGGTCGTGTTAAAGATTTGCCAGGTGTACGTTATCACATCATCCGTGGAGCATTAGATACTTCAGGAGTTGCTGGTCGTAACCAACGTCGTTCTAAATACGGAACAAAACGTCCTAAACCAGGACAAGCTGCTGCAGCACCAACAAAAGGTAAAAAGAAATAATTAGGAGGAAAAACAAATGAGAAAGTCAAAACCAAAAAAGAGAATCATTCTTCCTGATCCGAAATTTAACGATGTTCAGGTGACGCGTTTCGTAAACAACATGATGTTTGACGGAAAGAAATCTATCGCTTATTCAATTTTTTACGATGCTGTAGAATTAGCAGAGAAAAAAGCTGGCGAGAGCGGTTTAGAAGTATGGAAACGTGCTTTAGCTAATGTAATGCCTGCAGTAGAGGTTAAGTCACGCCGTGTTGGTGGTGCTAACTTTCAGGTTCCTACAGAGGTTAGACCTGACCGTAAGATTGCTTTAGGTATGAAATGGTTAATTTCATATGCTCGCAAACGTGGTGAAAAAACAATGAAAGAGAAATTAGCAGGTGAAATTGTTTCAGCAGCTAAAGGTGAAGGTGCAGCAGTTAAGAAAAAAGAAGATACGCATAAAATGGCTGAAGCCAACAAAGCGTTCTCTCACTTCCGTTTCTAATCTTACTAGAATCATAAAATGTCAAGAGATTTAAAATTTACAAGAAATATCGGTATTGCAGCGCATATTGATGCCGGTAAAACCACTACTACCGAAAGGATTCTTTTCTATTCTGGTGTTAACCATAAGTTAGGTGAAACTCACGAAGGTTCTGCTACTACAGACTGGATGGCACAAGAGCAGGAGCGTGGTATTACCATTACTTCAGCAGCTGTAACTGTAGACTGGAAATATAGAAATCAAAAGTATCACATGAATATCATTGATACTCCTGGACACGTGGATTTTACCGTAGAGGTAAATAGATCATTACGTGTACTAGATGGTTTAGTATTCCTTTTCTCTGCAGTTGATGGTGTTGAGCCTCAATCTGAGACTAACTGGCGTTTAGCAAACAACTATAACGTACCTCGTTTAGGTTTCGTTAATAAGATGGACCGTTCTGGTGCAGACTTTTTGAAAGTTGTTAAACAGGTTAAAGATATGTTAGGTAGTAATGCAGTTCCATTGCAGTTACCTATCGGTGGTGAAGAAACTTTTATCGGTGTGGTTGATTTGATTAACAACCGTGGTATTCAGTGGAATGAACATGATAAAGGTATGACCTTTACTGAGATTCCTATTCCTGCAGATATGCTGGATGATGTTGCTGAATGGAGAGAGAAATTACTTGAATCAGTAGCTGAATACGATGAGTCATTGATGGAGAAATTCTTCGAGGCTCCTGAAACTATCACTGAACGTGAAGTTTTAGACGCATTGCGTAAAGCAGTATTAGATGCTAAAATTGTTCCTATGGTTTGTGGTTCATCTTTCAAAAACAAAGGTGTTCAAACTATGTTGGATTATGTGATGGAATTATTGCCTTCGCCAATGGATGTTGAAGGTATTACCGGAACGAATCCAGAAACAGGTGAAGAAGTTGTTCGTCAACCAGATGTTAAAGAACCATTTTCAGCTTTAGCATTTAAAATTGCTACGGATCCATTTGTAGGCCGTTTATGTTTTATCCGTGTTTACTCGGGTAATCTTGATGCGGGTTCATACGTTTATAATACTCGTTCTGAAAGTAAAGAACGTATTTCACGTATCTTCCAAATGCATGCTAACAAACAAAACCCAATTCCTAACGTAGAAGCAGGTGATATTGCAGCTGTAGTAGGATTTAAAGATATCAAAACAGGGGATACACTTTGTGATGAGAAAAGCCCAATTATTCTTGAGTCAATGGACTTCCCTGAGCCAGTTATTGGTTTAGCGATTGAGCCTAAAACTCAGGCTGACGTTGATAAATTAGGTGTTGGTTTAAGTAAATTAGCTGAAGAGGATCCTACATTTAGAGTTCAGACAGATCAGGAAACTGGTCAGACTGTAATCTCTGGTATGGGTGAGCTTCACTTAGATATCTTGATTGACCGTTTGAAACGTGAGTTTAAAGTAGAGGTAAATCAAGGTGCTCCACAAGTTGCTTATAAAGAGGCGATCAACGGAACAGTTCAACATCGTGAGACTTATAAAAAACAAACTGGTGGTCGTGGTAAATTCGCAGATATCCAGGTTATTATTTCTCCAATTGATGCTGATTTCGAAAAAGGAGGATTGCAGTTTGTGAATGAAATTTCTGGTGGTGCTATTCCTCGTGAATTTATCCCATCTGTAGAAAAAGGATTTGCAGCTTCAATGGCTAATGGTGTATTAGCTGGTTATCCACTACCTGACATGAAAGTTCGTTTGATTGATGGTTCATTCCACGCAGTCGATTCAGATGCTTTATCTTTTGAACTTGCAGCTAAAATGGCATACAGAGAAGCATTACCTAAGTGTAATCCTGTGTTGATGGAGCCTATCATGAAAATCGAGATTCTTACTCCTGAAGAAAACATGGGTGATGTAATCGGTGATATGAACCGTCGTCGTGGTCAGCTTTTAGGAATGGATACTCGTAATGGTGCCCAGGTAATTAAGGCTACTGTTCCTCTTTCTGAGATGTTTGGTTATGTAACTCAATTACGTACTATTACTTCAGGTCGTGCAACTTCTACAATGGAGTTTGATCATTATGAAGCTGCTCCTAGAAACGTACAGGAAGAAGTTGTTGCCAAATCAAAAGGTAGAATTAAACCAATAGATTAATTATCAAGAATAAAGGATACTAGTCCTTCTTCTTATTAAAATAAATCAGACCCTTGTTATTAATAGCTCTAACAAGGGTCATAAATAAAATATCATGAGCCAAAGAATCAGAATTAAATTAAAATCTTACGATTACAACTTGGTAGATAAATCTGCTGAGAAGATCGTAAAAACTGTTAAACCTACTGGTGCAGTGGTTAGCGGACCGATTCCGTTGCCGACAGAAAAGAAAATCTTCACTGTTTTGCGTTCACCACACGTGAACAAAAAAGCACGTGAGCAGTTTCAATTATGTGCTTACAAGCGTTTGTTAGACATTTATAGCTCTAACTCAAAAACAGTTGATGCATTAATGAAACTTGAATTACCTAGTGGTGTTGAAGTTGAAATTAAAGTATAACTATACTGGATTTTAAAGAAAAAGGCCTCCCTGATATTTCAAGGAGGCCTTTTCTTTGAGCCATCTTTAGCGGTTTCTTAATTCGTCAAGCTTATTACGCTCATCCTGAAGTTCGCGGGCAAGCTTTTTCTCTTTGTCGTTTGCTTTGGTCTTATAGGCCTGGTATTCTTGTGCGATTTCTTCATACAGGTTACTGCGGTATTTTGCCTCATGGATATGTTTGGCAGATCTGAGTATGACAATAGCCAATGCAATAGCAAGACCTATTATTAAGCTCCATACCATCGTACTATAACTCGATTTTGTGAACGATATACCAAGGAAGGATATCTCATTTACTTTTGCATTGGAACTGGCTAGCGAACTTTCATTGCCACTAATTTCCTTTTTTAAGCTGGCAATCTCATTTTCATGTTGTTTTATTTGTTTTGTTGCATTTGCAAGGTGCTTTCGATTTGTAGATAAACTATCGTTTACATTTTTCCAAAAGGAGCTTATGCGGGCAGGATTTATTAGCTTATAGCCATTTAGAGTTTTCGATTTTGAAAGCATCAGTTGATATTGACCTCTGAGGCTTGGATCTATGACTTTTGTCGAATCATTAGCGGTCTGGCCCTGAGCACTGAAGCTTAGTATTAAAGCCGAAATAATGGGGAGTATGACTTTTCTCATAATATATAGATTGATTTACGTCTAATTTAACAATGATATTTTAATTTTATTGTGTTCAAGTTGTAGATAGTATATTTGTAATAATGTCGGTGTTACTATTTACAATTATAGTTTTAATAGGGGCTTTTATGGCTGGACTGGTAGGTTCGCTTACTGGATTGGGCGGAGGAGTTATCATTATTCCACTACTGACATTAGTGCTCGGTGTTGATATTCATTATGCAATAGGGGCTTCTATTATTTCAGTAATTGCTACATCTTCTGGGTCTGCAGCTGCTTACGTTAAGGAAGGGATTACAAATATTAGAATTGGTATGTTCTTGGAAGTTGCTACTACAATAAGTGCAATTATAGGTGCTGTTATTACTGTTTATATTAATCCAAGTTATATAGCTGTGATTTTCGGTATTATACTTTTATTCTCAGCTGCAATGATGGTTCGTAAGAAGGTAGATCGTTCTAATAATGATACTTCTGGTAAACTTGCTGTTTTTTTAAAGTTGAATGGTACTTATCCTACAGAAGAGGGATTAAAGAATTATGCAGTGCATAATGTTATAGGTGGTTTTTTGATGATGTTTGTTGCAGGGATTGTATCTGGCTTATTGGGGATTGGTTCGGGAGCATTAAAGGTGATTGCTATGGACAACATCATGCGAATTCCTTTTAAAGTCTCAACTACCACAAGTAACTTTATGATGGGAGTTACAGCAGCTGCGAGTGCGGTGGTTTACTTTCATCGAGGGCAGATTGATCCAGGAATTGCAATGCCTGTAACGATAGGTGTATTGCTTGGAGCGACTACCGGGTCAAAAATATTAGTAAGGACTCAAACTGATAAGTTAAAAATTGTATTTGCTATTGTAGTGGCATTTTTGGCACTTCAGATGATTTATAATGGTTTATCTGGTAGGTTATGAACAAAGAAGAGAGTAAGAATTTTTTTGCCGATAAGGACATTCAGGTTATTCTTGGCACCCTGTTAAGAGTGGGAGTGATTTCTTCTATGGTTGTTGTATTTATAGGGGCAGTGATTTATTTATTAGGTAATCATTCTGCGCAGATTGACTACGCTAGATTTGATTCAGACAAGTCCGGTTTGTCATCTATGACTGCAATTTTTACGGGCTTAAAGCGCTTTGATGGAGCTTCAATTGTTCAATTCGGAACAATATTGTTGATTTTTACACCTGTTGCCAGGGTAGTTTTTTCTATTTTCAGCTTTCTTATAGAGCGTGATTATCTATATGTTTTAATAGGACTGATTGTGTTATCCATTATATTATACAGTCTAAGTGATAAGTTAGTCGGTTAAAACTTGCTTTAATTACATGCTGTTCAATGAAAATAAATATTTAGCATTTATTTGAAAATATATTTAGCTAACTATTTGAAAATTAAGATTTCTTTCTTATTTTTGCCCTCCCTTAAGTGGGATGTGTATCCACCTTGAACGAAGCCCTACTGCTTCGATGGGTGTTAAATTAAAAAAAGAAAATGTCAGGTATTATTGGAAAAAAAGTAGGAATGACCAGCATATTCGACGCGGATGGTAAGAACATACCATGTACTGTGATCGAAGCTGGACCTTGTGTTGTAACACAGGTAAAGACCGAAGAGAAAGACGGTTACGTTTCAGTTCAGTTAGGTTTCGACGAAGCCAAAGAAAAGAACACTACCATGCCTCTTAAAGGCCACTTTGCGAAAGCAAACACTACCCCAAAACGTAAACTGGTTGAATTTGATCCGTTTGAAGAATCACTTGCTTTAGGTGATACTGTAACGGTTAGTATTTTCAATGAAGGTGATTTTGTGGATGTAGTTGGTACGTCAAAAGGTAAAGGATTCCAGGGTGTTGTAAAACGTCATGGTTTCGGTGGTGTTGGTGGGCAAACTCACGGACAGCACAACAGGATGCGTGCTCCAGGTTCATTGGGTGCTGCTTCGTATCCTTCTCGTGTATTTAAAGGTATGCGTATGGCGGGTAGAATGGGTGGTGACAGAGTAAAAATTCAGAACTTACAAGTTTTGAAAGTTTATGCTGATCAAAACCTAGTTGTAGTTAGTGGTTCCGTTCCAGGAGCTAAGGGTTCTTACGTAATCTTAGATAAGTAAGCAGATGGAAGTTAAAGTATTAAACATTTCAGGAAAAGAGACAGGTGCCAAGGTGCAACTTCCTGAGTCGGTTTTTGGCATAACGCCTGTAGACCATGCAATTTATTTAGATGTAAAACAGTATTTGGCTAATCAACGTCAAGGTACTCACAAGTCTAAACAACGTAATGAGATTGCTGGTTCAACCCGTAAATTATATAAACAAAAAGGTACTGGTGGTGCTCGTGCTGGAAGTATTAAATCTCCATTGTTTAACGGTGGTGGTCGTATCTTTGGCCCACAGCCGCGTGATTACAGCTTCAAGTTGAACAAGAAATTAAAATCATTAGCACGTAAGTCTGCTTTATCATACAAAGCTCAAGACAACAATGTTGTGGTTTTAGAAGATTTTACTTTTGAGACGATCAAAACTAAAAACTATATCAACTTGGTTAGCGCATTGAACCTAACTGACGTTAAGACATTGTTGGTTTTACCTTCACAAAATAACAATATCTATTTATCAAGCAGAAACATTCAGAAAGTGAAAGTTATTACTGCAGATCAGTTAAATACTTATGATGTATTGAACTGTAGCAAGCTTTTGTTAACTGCAGATTCTGTTAAAACATTGGAGGAGGCATTTGCCAAGTAATATGGAATTTTTAAAGAAACCAATATTAACAGAGAAAGCTTCTGCATTAACAGAAAAGTCTAATCGCTTTACTTTTAAGGTAGAACACAAAGCAAACAAATTGCAGATTAAATCAGCTATTGAAAAGATGTACGGCGTTAACGTTTTAGCCATTAATACTATGGTTGTAGACGGTAAAGTTAAATCTAGAAATACAAAAGGTGGTTTAGTAACTGGACGTAGTCCAAAATACAAAAAAGCAATTGTAACCCTGGCAGCAGGTGAAACAATAGATTATTACTCGAATATTTAATAAGAATTGAATAATTTATAACTATGGGCTTAAGAAAATTTAAACCAGTCACTCCGGGAACCCGCTTTAGAGTAGGTGCCAGTTTTACGGAGATTACAGCAACCAAGCCCGAAAAATCATTGGTTGTATCTTCTAAGAAGTCGGGAGGACGTAACAATACAGGAAAGATGACTATGCGCTACATGGGTGGTGGTCATAAAAAATCTTACCGTTTAATTGACTTTAAACGTGAGAAATTTGATATTCCTGCAACAGTAGCTACTGTTGAGTATGATCCAAACCGTACTGCACGTATTGCATTATTACATTATGCAGATGGTGAGAAGCGTTATATCATTGCACCGGAAGGATTGCAAGTTGGGCAGAAAGTAGTATCAGGTGATACTGCAACTCCAGAAGTTGGAAATACATTAAAATTAAGCAATATCCCATTGGGATCTATCATCCACAATGTGGAGATTCATCCAGGTCGTGGTGCTCAGTTAGCACGTAGTGCTGGTGCTTATGCACAATTAGCTGCACGTGATGGTAAATATGCTACATTAAAAATGCCTTCAGGTGAGGTAAGATCTATCTTAGTTACTTGTTTAGCAACAATAGGAGCTGTTTCCAATTCAGATCATGCAAATGAAGTGTTAGGTAAAGCTGGTCGTAGCCGTTGGTTAGGCCGCCGTCCGAGAACACGTCCGGTAGCGATGAACCCAGTAGATCACCCAATGGGTGGTGGTGAGGGTCGCTCATCAGGAGGTCAGCCTCGTTCAAGGAATGGTGTTTATTCTAAAGGATTTAAAACACGTTCACTTAAAAAATACTCAAATCGTTTCATCATAGAGAAAAGGAAGAAATAATGGCTCGTTCGATTAAAAAAGGACCTTATATTGACCATAACGTAGAGAAGAAAGTAGTCTCTATGAATGATTCAGGCAAGAAGTCTGTAATTAAAACTTGGTCTCGCAGATCAATGATCTCACCAGATTTTGTGGGACATACATTTGCAGTGCACAACGGTAATAAATTTATACCGGTATACGTAACAGAAAACATGGTTGGTCATAAGCTGGGAGAGTTTGCTCCAACCAGAACATTTAGGGGTCACTCTGAAAAGAAAAAATAATTAGAAGATGGAAGCAGTAGCGAAATTAAACAATTGTCCAACCTCACCGCGTAAGATGCGTTTGGTTGTAGATCTTATCAGAGGTGAGCGTGTGGAGAAAGCTTTACATATTTTAAAGTTTACCAATAAAGAAGCAGCATTAAAAGTTGAAAAGCTTTTATTATCAGCTATCAAAAACTGGGAGACTAAGAATGAAGGTTCTCGCCCTGAAGAAAGCCAGTTATTCGTGAAAACGATAATGGTAGGCGGTGGTCGTCAGTTAAAAAGATTAAGACCAGCACCACAAGGACGTGGTTACAGAATTCGTAAGCGTTCAAACCATGTAACTTTGGTAGTAGATAGTAAAAACGTTGAAACTCAAACTAATTAACAGAAATGGGACAAAAAGCACATCCAATAGGTAACAGGTTAGGAATCATCAAAGGTTGGGATTCTAACTGGTTCGGTGGCAACAACTATGCTGATAAATTAGTTGAGGACGAAAAAATAAGAAAATACCTTTCAGTACGTATCGCAAAAGGCGGCGTAGCAAAAGTTGTTATCGAGCGTACGTTAAAACGTATCACGGTTACAATCCACACTGCTCGTCCGGGTATTGTGATTGGAAAAGCTGGAGCTGAGGTTGATAAGATCAAAGAAGAGTTGAAGAAATTGACTAAAAAGGAAATTCAAATCAACATTTTTGAGATTAAACGTCCTGAGCTTGATGCACAATTAGTTGCAGAAGGTGTTGCAAAACAATTAGAAGCAAGGATCTCATTCCGTAGAGCAATGAAGTCTACTATCGCATCAACTATGCGTATGGGTGCAGAAGGTATCAAAATTATGACCTCTGGTCGTTTAGGTGGTGCTGAGATGGCTCGTAGCGAACAGTATAAAGAAGGAAGAATTCCTTTGCATACTTTCCGTGCAGACATTGACTATGCATTAGCTGAAGCTTTGACTACTTATGGTAAAATAGGTGTTAAAGTATGGATCTGTAAAGGCGAGGTTTACGGTAAACGTGATCTTTCTCCTAACATTGGTTCAACAAGTAATGCACCAGGTAAAGGTGGCAGACCAGAAGGTGGCTTTGGCGGCAGAGACAACCGTGGCGGTGGCGACAGAAGAAACGATAACCGCGGTGGTGGTAATCGTGGCGGAAGAGGTCCAGGTCAAGGTGGTCCAGGTCAAGGAAGAGATAATAGAGGCGGAAATACTCAGAACAGAGGTCCTCGTAAATAATAGTTAACAGATCGTTTAACGATAATATTAAGATAAAATGTTACAGCCAAAAAGAACGAAGTTCAGAAAGATGCAGAAGGGCAGAATGAAAGGTTTAGCAACTCGTGGTGCTGAATTGTCATTCGGGTCTTTCGGGATCAAATCTCTAGAGTCGACATGGATTACCAGTCGTCAGATAGAGGCAGCCCGTATCGCCGTAACTCGTTTCATGAAACGTGAAGGCCAGGTATGGATTAGAATATTCCCGGACAAACCGGTAACTAAGAAACCAGCTGAGGTACGTATGGGTAAAGGTAAGGGTGCTCCAGAATATTGGGTAGCCGTAGTTAGACCGGGACGTGTTATTTTTGAAGCAGAAGGTGTTCCTTTAGAAGTTGCTAAAGAGGCAATGCGTTTAGCAGCTCAAAAATTACCGATCCAAACAAAATTTGTAGTACGTAGAGATTACGTAGAGGCATAATTAGAGTAGGGTTGAATGTTGTAAGTAACTTGTTATTACAACCTCTGGACCCGCCAATTAAAAATTAATAAAATGAAGAACTCAGAAATTACAGGGCTTTCACAAGAAGAGCTAGTAGCCAGGATTGCAGAAGAGACTGAAAACTTAGTTAAGTTAAAGTTTGCGCATACAATTTCGGCTATAGAGAACCCAAGCCGCATTAGCAAGGTTAGGAGAAATATTGCCCGATTAAATACTGAAGTGACTAAGCGTAAAGCTGAGTCTGCTACTGAAACTAAATAACTTTAGAGTCGAAATGGAAAGACAATTAAGAAAAACAAGAACCGGGTTGGTAGTGAGCAACAAGATGGATAAATCTATTGTTGTAGCGGTAGAACGTAAAGTGAAACACCCGATCTATGGTAAGTTCGTAAAGAAAACTACCAAATTTATGGCTCATGACGAGAAAAACGATTGCGGTATTGGAGATACAGTACTGATCATGGAAACTCGTCCGCTGAGTAAAAACAAGAACTGGAGATTAGTGCAAATTTTAGATAGGGCTAAATAACATGGTACAACAGGAATCAAGATTAAACGTAGCCGATAATAGCGGCGCAAAAGAAGTATTGGTTATCCGTGTACTAGGTGGTACAGGGAAGCGTTATGCTTCTATTGGTGACAAAGTTGTTGTTACCGTTAAAAGTGCATTGCCTTCTGGAAACATCAAAAAAGGAACAGTTTCTAAAGCAGTTGTAGTAAGAACAAAGAAAGAGATCAGACGTAAGGATGGTTCTTACATCCGTTTCGACGACAATGCAGCAGTATTATTGAATGCACAAGATGAGCCACGCGGTACACGTATTTTTGGCCCGGTAGCAAGAGAACTGCGTGAAAAACAATTCATGAAAATTGTATCATTAGCACCGGAGGTATTATAAAATGAAAAATAAAGTAACTACACCAAAAGTAAAAATCCGTAAGGGTGATTTAGTAAAGGTTATCGCCGGCGATTCAAAAGGTCAGCAAGGAACTGTGCTTTCAGTATTAATTTCTAAAAGCAGAATTCTAGTTGAAGGTGTTAACCTTGTATCAAAACATACAAAACCAAATGCTGCTAACCCTAATGGTGGTATCATTAAAAAAGAGGCTGCTCTTCATATTTCTAACGTAGCGCTAATTGATCCTAAAACAGGTGCAACTACGCGCGTTGGCAGAAAGCTTAATGCTGATGGGAAATTAGTTAGGGTATCTAAAAAATCAGGAGAGGAGATCAAATAATGGCTTACGTACCAAGATTAAAAAGTAAATATAAAGAGGAAATTGTAACTGCACTTAAAGATAAGTTCAATTACAAAAGCGTTATGCAGGTTCCTAAGTTAGAGAAAATTTCTATCAACCAAGGTGTTGGACGTTTCTCTGTAACTGATAAAAAGATTATGGACAGCTCTATTTTAGAGATGACTACAATCGCAGGTCAGCAAGCAGTTGGAGCGCAATCTAAAAAAGATATCTCGAACTTTAAATTGCGTAAAGGTATGCCAGTAGGTGTACGTGTAACTTTACGTGACAATAACATGTATGAGTTTTTAGATCGCTTAATTTCTGTAGCTTTGCCACGTATTCGTGATTTCAAAGGTATCAATGATAAAGGTTTTGATGGACATGGCAATTACACATTAGGTGTAACTGAGCAAATCATCTTCCCTGAGATTAACATCGACAAAATCAACAAGATTTTAGGTATGGATATTACATTTGTAACATCTGCTACTACTGATGTTGAAGCATTGGAACTTTTAAAGCAATTTGGATTACCATTTAAAAATCAAAAAACAGAGCAATAATGGCAAGAGAAGGTGTAAAAGCACGCGAAATTAAGCGCCAAAAATTGGTTGCTAAGTATGCGGAAAAACGTGCAGAACTTAAAGCTGCAGGTGATTACGAAGGATTAGATAAATTACCAAAAAATTCATCGGCTGTACGTTTGCACAACCGTTGTAAATTAACTGGTCGTCCTCGTGGATATATGCGTACTTTCGGCATTTCAAGGGTAACATTCCGCGAAATGGCTTTAGCAGGGAAGATCCCGGGAGTAAGAAAAGCAAGCTGGTAATTACCAGCTTACTTGTGTTTAAGGTTCAATTCCTTAAACCGTAAACAAAAATTTAACCGATGGAAGGTCGTTCCGAATAGGTCGGAAAGGAAACCACTATCACAATTATATAAAAATGAATACAGATCCAATAGCAGATTATCTTACAAGAGTAAGAAATGCCATCAAGGCAAATCATAGAATTGTAGAGATTCCTGCATCAAACCTGAAAAAGGAAATTACTAAAGTACTTTTTGACAAAGGTTACATTGCTAACTACAAATTTGAGGACAATACAGTTCAGGGAATCATTAAAATAGCTTTGAAATACAATGCTATTACTAAAATTCCTGCAATCCGTACTTTAACACGTATTAGCAAACCAGGTTTAAGGCAATATGCCGGCGTAGAAAATATGCCAAGAGTATTAAATGGTTTAGGTATTGCAATTTTGTCTACATCTAAGGGTGTTATGACTGATAAGGAAGCTGCTAAACTAAATATTGGTGGCGAAGTTTTGTGTCACGTTTATTAATTAAAGGAGGATAGCAAAATGTCAAGAATAGGAAAAGCCCCAATTAATGTACCTGCAGGTGTAACAATTACTGTTTCTAAGGATAATGTAGTAACTGTTAAAGGGCCTAAAGGAGAGTTAACTCAAGCAGTAGATGCAGACATCACTGTAAGTCAGGAAGACAGCGTATTAACCGTACAACGTCCATCAGAACAAAAAAGACACAAAGCATTACACGGTTTATATCGTGCTTTGATCAATAATATGGTTGTTGGTGTAACAGAAGGTTATAAAGTTACTCAAGAATTAGTAGGTGTTGGTTACCGTGCTTCAAACGTAGGTAATACATTAGACTTAGTTTTAGGTTTCTCTCACCACTATGTTTTCCAATTGCCGGAAGAGATTAAAGTTACTACAGTTTCAGAAAAAGGTCAGACTCCAAAAGTTATTTTAGAGAGTATTGATAAGCAGTTGATAGGACAGGTAGCAGCGAAAATCCGTTCGTTACGTGCACCAGAACCATATAAAGGTAAAGGTATCAAGTTTGTAGGCGAAGTGTTAAGAAGAAAAGCAGGTAAATCAGCTTCTAAAAAATAATCATCATGGCAGGGAAAAAATTATCTCGTAGAGATCGTATAAAAAAAGGTATCAGAAAAAGATTAACAGGTTCTGAAGGCCGTCCACGTTTATCGGTTTATAGAAGCAATAAAGGGATTTATGCTCAAATCATTAATGACGTAACCGGTAATACAATTGTATCAGCTTCATCTTTATCTAAAGATTTTTCAGGTACAGGAAATAAATCTGAGCAATCAGTAGCTGTAGGAAAACTAGTAGCCGAAAAAGCAATCGCAGCAGGTATTAAACAAGTTGTTTTCGATAGAAATGGCTATTTATACCACGGTCGCGTTAAGTCTTTGGCTGAAGGTGCTCGCGAAGCTGGTTTAGAATTTTAATCTGAAAATTAGATAAGAATGTCAACTATCAATATAAAAAGAGTTAAGACTAGCGAGATCGAATTAAAAGATCGTTTAGTTAGCATACAACGCGTTGCCAAAGTAACTAAAGGTGGTCGTACTTTCAGCTTCTCAGCCATTGTGGTTGTAGGAGATGAGAACGGAATCGTAGGTTACGGATTGGGTAAAGCAAAAGAGGTAACAGAAGCAATTGCAAAAGGTATCGATGATGCTAAAAAGAACTTAGTTAAAGTTCCTTTGTTAAATGGTACTGTACCTCACGAGCAAATCGGTAAATTCTCAGGCGGTTTTGTATTAATCAAACCGGCAGCTGTAGGTACCGGAGTAATTGCTGGTGGTGCGATGCGTGCTGTATTGGAGAGTGCTGGTGTACATAACGTACTAGCAAAATCAAAAGGTTCATCAAATCCTCACAACGTGGTAAAAGCAACTGTAGATGCTTTAACAAAAATGCGTGATGCTTACACTGTTGCACAACAACGTGGTGTTGATTTAAATAAAGTTTTTAACGGATAATATTATGGCTAAGATCAAAATAACCCAGGTAAAAAGCATTATCGACAGAAGCGAACGCCAAAAGAGAACGATGAAAGCTTTAGGTTTAACTAAAATGAACCAAAGTGTAGAAGTTGAAGCTACTAACGCCATTATAGGAATGGTTAGAAAGGTGAATCACTTAATCGCTATCGAAAGTATATAAATTATTAAATAAGGTTGTGAATGTGGTTAATATAATTACATTTGCAACCTTTGTATATTGTTTAACCGTTGTCCCTGATTAGTGAAAGCGAAGGGCGGCACAATAAGTTTAAAAATGAACTTAAGTAATTTAAAACCTGCAGCAGGTTCTACTAAAAATAGTAAGAGAATTGGTCGTGGTACTGGTTCTGGTCGCGGTGGTACTTCCACTCGTGGTCATAAGGGTGCTGGATCTCGTTCTGGTCACAAAACCAAAATCGGTTTTGAAGGTGGTCAGATGCCATTACAACGTCGCGTACCTAAAGTAGGTTTCAAACCTATTAACCGTGTTGAATACGTTGGTGTAAATTTGGATGTATTACAAGGTTTGGCAGAAAAGTTTAACTTATCAAGCATAGATTTTGCTATCTTGCAACAGCACGGTTTAGCATCTAAAAACGACTTAGTTAAAATTTTAGGTCGTGGTGAAGTTAAATCTAAGATAGAAGTTAAAGCACATGCTTTTTCTGCAACCGCACAAAAAGCTATTGAGGCTGTTGGAGGCTCAATCGAAAAATTGTAATTAATGAAGAAGCTGTTTACTACCTTAAGTAATATTTGGAAAATTCAAGAATTAAAAGAGCGTATACTTTATACGCTCATGATTCTTTTAGTTTATAGGTTTGTATCTCACGTGGTATTACCAGGTGTAGATGCAACACTTTTAGGCGATAATACAAAGTCAGGCATTTTAGGTCTGTTAGATATGTTTGCGGGTGGATCATTCTCTCGTGTATCTATATTGGCCTTAGGTGTGATGCCTTACATTTCAGCCTCTATTGTAGTTCAGCTATTAGGTATCGCTGTTCCTTCTTTTCAGAAAATGCAAAAGGAGGGTGAAAGCGGAAGAAAGAAAATTAATCAGATTACGCGCTATCTGACAATAGCCATTACTGCTGTTCAGGCAATCGGTTATGTGAAGACTCAGGTTCCGCCTGAAGCTATTGTAATTGATCATACTTTATTCTTCATCCTGGCGACCTTTGTTCTTTCAGCAGGTACATTATTTGTAATGTGGCTTGGTGAGAAGATTACAGATAAAGGAATTGGTAATGGTATTTCACTAATCATTATGGTTGGTATTATCGCTCGTTTACCTATTGCTTTATACCAAGAGGTAAGTTCAAGAGTGATTGGTGAGGGTGGTGGACTGATTGCACTTGTATTGGAAATCGTAGCATTATTTGCAGTTGTGATGTTTACAATCATGATTGTTCAGGGTGTTAGAAAAGTTCCTGTACAATATGCAAAACGCATTGTAGGCAACAGGCAATTTGGAGGGGTAAGACAGTACATTCCTTTAAAGGTTAATGCTGCTGGTGTTATGCCGATCATCTTTGCTCAGGCATTGATGTTTATTCCGGCTACATTAACAGGCTTCTTCCCTTCATTGCAAAATACCTGGTTGATTCAGTTTAGTGATTATACTTCATTAGCATATAGTTTAACATTTGCATTTTTAATTATTGCATTTACTTTTTTCTATACTGCTATTACTGTAAATCCAACTCAAATGTCTGATGACATGAAGAAGAATGGAGGATTCATTCCTGGGATTAAACCTGGATTATCTACCTCATCATTTATTGATGATGTGATCTCTAAGATTACTTTCCCTGGAGCGATTTTCCTGGCTATTATTGCAATTCTGCCTTCAATAGCTGTTAAGTTTGGAATTAAAACTGAATTTGCTCATTTCTATGGAGGTACATCTTTATTGATTCTTGTGGGCGTTGTTTTGGATACATTACAACAAATTGAAAGCTATTTATTGATGCGTCATTATGACGGATTGATGAAGACTGGTAGAGTTACTGGTCGTACAGGAATTCCTGCTGCGAGCGGTAGTAATGCAGTGATTTAATAAATAGAATGTCTAAGATCTATTATAAATCAAAGGAAGAAGTAGAACTAATAAGAGAAAGTTCTTTACTGGTATCAAAAACTTTGGCTGAAGTGGCCAAAGTTATTGGTCCCGGAGTTACGACAAAACAACTAAATGATTTAGCGGAAACATTTATAAGAGACAATGGAGCAATTCCTGCTTTTTTAAACTATAACGGTTTCCCATATTCATTGTGCATTTCACCAAACGAGCAGGTAGTTCATGGATTTCCGGGAGACTACGTAATTCAGGAAGGAGATTTGATTTCTGTTGATTGCGGAGTTATTAAGAATAAATTTTTCGGTGATTCAGCTTATACTTTTTCAATAGGAGAAATAGATGCAGAACGGAAGAAGCTAATAGATGTTACACAAGAGTGCTTAAAACTTGCAATTGATAAAGCTGTTGTAGGTTCAAGGATAGGTGATGTAGGTTATGCAGTACAAGCTTATGCAGAAGCAAATGGCTTTGGAGTTGTAAGGGAATTAGTTGGTCATGGTGTTGGTGTTAAATTACACGAGAAACCCGAAGTGCCTAATTATGGCAGAAAGGGAAGTGGAATTAAATTGGAAGAAGGGATGGTAATAGCGATAGAGCCAATGATCAACGCGGGTACAGCAGGTGTTAAATTTTGGTCTGATGGTTGGACAGTTACCAGTAAGGATAATAAGCCTTCAGCACATTTTGAACATACTGTTGCAGTAAAAAGGGGGAATGCAGATGTTTTATCTACCTTTTCTTTCATTGAAGAAGTTTTAAAAGAAAAAAGGTAAATAATTAAATATTTTTATTTAATTTTGCATCCCGGTTTAATAGCAGCTAATTAAGTAAAAATCAATATTATATGGCTAAACAAGCCTCAATTGAACAAGACGGTGTAATAAGAGAAGCACTATCAAATGCCATGTTTCGGGTAGAGCTGGAAAATGGCCACGAGATTATCGCTCATATCTCTGGAAAAATGAGGATGCATTATATCAAAATTTTACCAGGGGACAAAGTCAAATTAGAGATGTCGCCTTACGATTTATCAAAAGGCAGGATTACTTATAGATATAAATAAAATGAAAGTTAGGTCATCAATTAAAAAACGTAGTGCTGATTGTAAGGTTATTCGTCGTAAAGGTAAACTTTACGTTATCAACAAGAAAAACCCTAAATTTAAGCAACGTCAAGGTTAATTAAATTTTAGATTTAAGATTTACGGAAGTAGATTGCGTGATTAGGGATAAGCCTTTGAGCGTAGATCGTAAATCGAAGATCGTAAATCAAAATCGCTAAATACAAATATGGCAAGGATATCAGGTATAGATTTACCAAGAAACAAAAGAGGTGAGATCGGGCTAACCTACATCTTCGGAGTAGGAAGAGCAACTGCGCAACGTATATTAACGGAGGCAGGTATAGATTTTAACAAGAAAGTACAGGATTGGTCAGATGATGAATTATCTGCAATTCGTACCATTATCAACGATGGTATTAAAGTTGAAGGAGCTTTACGTTCAGAAGTTCAATTGAACATTAAGCGTTTAATGGACATCGGTTGTTACCGTGGTTTACGTCACAGAAAAGGTTTGCCGGTACGTGGTCAACGTACTAAGAACAACTCTCGTACACGTAAAGGCAAGAGAAAAACAGTTGCAAACAAGAAAAAAGCTACTAAATAAAATTAGTACTGAATAATAATTATGGCTAAGAGTAAAAAAGTTACCAAAAAGCGTATTGTTGTTATTGAGCCTGTTGGTCAGGCGCACATCAATGCTACTTTTAACAATATCATTGTTACCTTAACAAACAACAATGGTCAAACTATTTCATGGTCTTCTGCAGGTAAAATGGGATTCAAGGGTTCTAAAAAGAACACTCCTTATGCAGCTGGGCAGGCAGCATCTGACTGCGGTAAAGTAGCGTTTGACTTAGGTTTACGTAAAGTAGATGTATTTGTTAAAGGTCCAGGTTCTGGTCGTGAATCTGCAATTAGAACATTGCAAGTTTCAGGAATAGAAGTAACCTCTATCAAAGATATTACACCGCTTCCGCACAATGGATGTCGTCCTCCTAAGAAGAGAAGAGTTTAATTTATTAATTTTTAAAGCTAAGAGTCTGCAGCGTAAGGTTGCATGATACTTTAAAACAAAGAACAATGGCAAGATATACAGGACCAAAGTCCAAAATCGCCCGTAAATTCAGAGAACCAATTTTCGGCCCTGATAAAGTACTAGACAGAAAAAATTACCCTCCTGGGCAACATGGTGCTTCAAAAAGAAGAGGTAAACAGTCGGAGTATGCTGTACAGTTAATGGAAAAACAAAAAGTAAAATATACTTATGGTGTATTAGAGCGTCAGTTCCGTAACTTATTTACTAAAGCGTCTGCACGCGGTGGTATTACAGGTGATACTTTATTACAATTATTAGAGGCTCGTTTAGATAATACAGTTTACAGATTAGGTATTGCTACAACACGTTCAGCTGCACGTCAGTTAGTTAGCCATAAACACATAACAGTTAACGGAGAAGTAGTTAATATCCCATCTTATCAATTAAAAGCTGGTGACGTAATTGCAGTTCGCGAAAAATCTAAAACTTTAGAAGCTATTACTAATTCAGTAGCTGGTAGAGTAATCAATAAATTCAATTGGTTAGATTGGAACGCAAGCGAATTGTCTGGTAAGTTTTTAGCTTATCCAAACCGTGACGAGATACCAGAAAATATCAAGGAAAACCTTATAGTAGAGTTATACTCTAAGTAATATATTTAGTTAATTGCCTGTTACAGGCAATTAGCTTTTTTGCGTTACATAATTTTAATAACGATCTAAAAACATTATAAATGGCAATTTTAGCATTTCAGAAACCCGATAAAGTAATCATGCAGAAATCGACTGATTTCGATGGTACATTTGAGTTCCGTCCTTTAGAGCCCGGTTTCGGTGTAACAATTGGTAATGCCTTGAGAAGAATTTTGCTTTCTTCTCTAGAAGGTTATGCCATTACAAGTATTCGTTTTTCAGGTGTATCTCATGAATTTTCAACAATTAAAGGTGTTGTCGAGGATTTAACAGAAATCATCCTTAATTTAAAACAAGTTCGTTTTAAAAAATCAGGAGACGCTGGTGATTCAGAGAAAATTTTTATCTTAATTAATGGACAAGAGCAATTTTTAGCTGGAGACATTACTAAATTCTCTAATAATTTCGAGGTTCTAAACCCAGATTTCGTTATTTGTAACATGGAGAAATCCGTTACTTTAGAGGTTGAGCTTACGATTAATAAAGGCCGCGGATACGTACCCGCAGAAGAGAATAAAATAAATGATGCTGTGGTTGGTGTGATTGCAATTGATTCAATCTTTACACCAATGAAAAATGTAAAATACACGATTGAAAATTATCGTGTTGAACAAAAAACAGATTATGAAAAGTTAATATTAGATATTTCTACTGATGGTTCAATCCATCCTGAAGAAGCACTTAAAGAAGCTGCGAAAATTTTGATCCAGCACTTTATGTTGTTCTCTGATGAAAATTTAGTATTAGAGTCTCAAGCAAAAGAAGAGACTAAAGAAGTTGATGAGGAAATCTTACATATGCGTAAGATTCTTAAAACTGAACTAGTTGATTTAGATCTTTCAGTTCGCGCATTAAACTGCTTAAAGGCAGCAGATATCCGTACTTTAGCTGATCTTGTTTCTTATGATGTAGCTGATATGTTAAAATTCAGAAACTTTGGTAAGAAATCATTAACTGAGATTCAAGAGCTTGTTAAATCGAAAAGTTTATCATTCGGTATGAACTTATCTAAGTTTAAACTAGACGAAGAATAACTGGCAAAAAATAAATAACAATATTGTTAATAGTGTATAATTCCCTCGCATAGAAATAATAGAGACGGTATACACTGAATAAATCAAAAAATGAGACACGGTAAAAAGGTAAACCACTTAGGAAGAACAGATTCACATCGTAAAGCGATGTTAGCAAACATGGCTTCATCTTTAATTAAGCATAAAAGGATTTCAACTACTTTAGCTAAAGCAAAAGCTTTACGTATGTATGTTGAGCCAATTATCACAAAATCTAAATCTGATACTACGCATTCACGTCGTGTTGTATTTAGCTACTTGCAGGATAAAGAAGTTGTAACTGAATTGTTCCGTGATATCGCAGCGAAAGTTGCTAATCGTCCAGGTGGTTATACCAGAATCATCAAATTGAACAATCGTTTAGGTGATAATGCTGAAATGGCATTGATCGAATTGGTTGATTACAATGAGGTTTATGGTAAAGAAGCTGCATCGGAAGAGAAGAAAACTACTCGTCGTGGCAGAAGCAAAGCTAAAAAATCTGATGCTCCTGCAGTGAAAGCTGAGAAAGCAGAAGTTGTAGCTGAAGAAGCTCCTGCAGCTGAAGAGGTAGCTCCAGAGGCTCCTGCATCAGAAGCAAAAACTGAAGATAAAGGCGAATAATTATTCGTTTATCATCATAATGAGAACCCTGATCGGATAACGGTCAGGGTTTTTTGTTTATAAATCTAACTGCATTTGTTCATCGCCGGGTCTGGAGTTGTAGTGCTTTAGAATATTCCACTGTATACGATCGTGTTTGAGCAAAGTAAAATGATCGACCTCAAAACTGGCTTCAAATCTTTTATTTTTATAGTATTCATGTATTGCTGGGAACTTGTCTTTTAAATCCCTATATGCAATGGTAATATGTGGACTGATCTGACTTCTTAAGTTTTTTGAAGCGGTACCTACTGTTTTTTTGATGCTTCTGTATAGGTTAGTTATTTCTTTGTTGAGAAGAGCCTTTATGAAGACAACTTCATTGCCAGTAAAGGCATCATAGTTTTCCAGTTTTTGTGTAAAAGGTTTGAAGTTTCTGGCTGCCTCCAAGCTGTTGATCAATTGTGCTTCTGAAGCATTGTCGATATTAGGGAGGAAGAGTAGGGTAATGTGAACGGGTGGACGTAGGGCCTTATATACTTTGAAATTTTCTGAGCAGGTTTTTCTAACCTCATCAATTAGCAGGGTCAGTTGTGGTGGGGGTAGTATAGCAATTAAATAGTTATGCTTCATACAGCCAATTTACAATTAAATTCAAAAAGTTATCTTTGCAAAGTAATTCAAATTCATGTCCAATCAACTCCATTTACAGCAATTTCAGGCACAGTTAACTGAAAGTATCTCCTTGAATATTTTTTTTAAAGTTTCATTGGGTAATTACCAGGGAAATGAAAAGGAATTGAAAAATATATATGTTCGTAAGGTAAAGATTAAGAGAGCAGATATGCTTTCATTTACGTATCGGTATAAAACCAGAGATATTTTTAAGAATTTTCAAATTTCTGAAGGGATTGCTTTGATCAATCATCTTGTGAGTAATGATTTTAAGATTGCTACACTTTTTACTACAGAAAAGGAAGTTATTTTGGAACATGGTAAAAAGCAGTTGATCTCTTTAAGAGAAAAGCTTGTTACATCAAACTTGAAGCCTTCATTGTCTCATGATAAAGAGAAGAAGAGATTAATCCAGCCTGCTGGAAAGCCTTATCTTGAAGCATTGAGAATTACGGATCATGAGGGGAAAGTATTTAAAAATGCACAAGATAAATATCGTCAGATCAATCAATATATTGAGATACTAAGTTCACTAATAAAGGAATTACCAGTAGGAACTATAAAGAATGTAGTAGATATGGGCTCAGGTAAAGGTTATCTGACTTTTGCTTTGTATGATTATTTACACCATGTATTGAAACTAGATGCAAAAGTTACCGGAGTAGAGTTTAGAGAAGATTTAGTAGCGTTATGTAATGATATTGCTCATAAGTCTGAATTTAATAAGCTTGAGTTCGTAGAAGGGACTATAGAGGCTTATAATGTAAATCAAATTAACTTACTGATTGCACTTCATGCTTGTGATACAGCTACTGATGATGCGATCTATAAAGGGATACAGGCTAATGCAGAATTGATTGTTGTTGCCCCATGTTGCCATAAGCAAATCAGAAGGGAGATGGAAAAAGGAAAGGTAAAAAATGAACTGAACTTTTTAACCAAATACGGAATCTTTCTGGAACGCCAGGCTGAAATGGTAACTGACGGAATCAGAGCTTTGGTTCTAGAGTATTTTGGTTATAAGACGAAAGTTTTTGAATTTATATCTGATGCACATACACCTAAGAATGTTTTGGTGGTAGGCATTAAGGTTAGAGATAGAGAAACAAAGGGGAAGGACGCACAGTATAAAGCTGAGATTTTAAGAAAGATCGAAGAAACGAAGGCTTATTTTGGAATAGGCTACTATCATTTGGAAAGATTGTTTGGTTTAAGTTCATAAAATAGGCTGCTTTCTGTCATACTGTCACACTTTTGTAACAGCTTTCAGCCATAAAATTCATTTGTTATTCTTAGTAGAGGTGATTTTCTGCCAAAATTTGATTGGCACATTGCTTGTTAAATAGATTTTAAATAAAAGATTTCATAACATAAACAGAGATAAATAAGATGTCAAAAATTATTGGTATAGACTTAGGAACAACAAACTCTTGCGTAGCCGTAATGGAAGGTAACGAACCTGTAGTTATAGCCAACAGTGAGGGTAAACGTACTACACCATCCATTGTTGCTTTTGCAGAGAATGGTGAACGTAAAGTTGGTGAGCCGGCTAAGCGTCAGGCTATAACTAACCCAACTAAAACAATTTATTCAATTAAGCGCTTTATGGGAAGTAGCTTTGCTGAAGTTACAAAAGAAGCAGGCCGTGTACCTTATAAAGTAGTTAAGGGCGACAATAATACACCACGTGTTGAGATTGACGACCGTAAATATACCCCGCAGGAACTTTCAGCAATGGTTCTGCAAAAAATGAAGAAAACTGCTGAAGACTTTTTAGGTCAAGAAGTAACTGAAGCTGTTATTACAGTTCCGGCTTATTTTAATGATGCCCAACGTCAAGCTACTAAGGAAGCAGGTGAAATTGCTGGTTTAACAGTAAAACGTATCATCAACGAGCCAACTGCAGCTGCATTAGCTTATGGCTTAGATAAGGCACATAAAGACATGAAAATTGTTGTGTTTGACTGTGGTGGTGGTACTCATGACGTTTCTGTATTGGAATTAGGTGATGGAGTTTTTGAAGTTAAATCTACAGATGGTGATACTCACTTAGGTGGTGATGACTTTGATCACATTATTATTGAGTGGTTAGCTGAAGAATTTAAAAATGAGAATGGTATGGACCTTCACCAAGATCCAATGGCATTACAACGTTTAAAAGAAGCTGCTGAAAAAGCTAAAATTGAATTATCTAGTACAACTTCTACTGAAATTAATCTTCCTTATATCACTGCTGATGCTTCGGGACCTAAGCACCTTGTAAGAACATTAAGCCGTGCTAAATTTGAGCAATTAGCTGCAGATTTAATTAAACGTACAATTGATCCATGTAAATCAGCATTGAAAAATGCAGGTTTAAAAACAAGCGACATTGATGAGATCATCTTAGTTGGTGGTTCGACACGTATGCCAGCTATCCAGGAAGCTGTTAAAGCTTTCTTTGGAAAAGAGCCTTCTAAAGGTGTTAACCCTGACGAAGTTGTAGCTATTGGTGCTGCAATTCAAGGTGGTGTATTAACAGGAGAAGTTAAAGATGTATTGTTATTAGATGTTACTCCACTTTCTTTAGGTATTGAAACTATGGGTGGTGTAATGACTAAATTAATTGAAGCCAATACAACTATCCCTTCTAAGAAAGCAGAAACTTTCTCTACAGCTGCTGATAATCAGCCTTCGGTAGAAATCCATATTTTACAAGGAGAGCGTCCTATGGCTGCTCAGAATCGTACAATTGGTCGTTTCATCTTGGATGGCATTCCACCAGCTCCACGCGGAGTTCCTCAGGTAGAAGTAGCATTTGATATTGATGCAAATGGTATACTACATGTTTCTGCTAAAGATAAAGCTACAGGTAAAGAGCAAAAAATCCGTATTGAAGCTTCTTCAGGTTTAACTGATGATGAGATCAAAAGGATGAAGGATGAAGCAGAACAAAATGCTGAGGCGGATAAAACTGCTAAGGAAGAAGCTGATAAAATTAATAGTGCTGATGCTTTGATTTTCTCTACTGAGAAACAATTGAAAGAGTTTGGCGATAAGCTTTCTGCAGATAAAAAAGCACCTATTGAAGAAGGTTTGCAAAAACTGAAAGATGCACATGCTGCAAGAAACTTTGCTGATATTGATTCAGCTCAGGAAGCACTACAAAATGCTTGGAATGTAGCTTCTGAAGAAATGTATAAAGCTGGTCAGGATGGAGCACAACCTGAAGCAGGTGCTAATGCACAGGCTGAAGGACAACCTGCTGACAACAGTGATAACGTTACTGATGTTGACTTTGAAGAAGTAAAAGACGATAAAAAGTAATCATACTTCAATATTAACAGAAAGCCCCTGATCTGATTGATCAGGGGCTTTCTGTTTTATAATTTATTGGAACTTAATTCCAAAGGTTTTCAGGATAAGTACCATTTTTAACAAGCTCATCAATGCAGTTTTGTACAAAAGGCTTATCTTCTTTATAAGTTACTCCAAACCATTGATTAGAGGTTGGGATCACTTTAAAGTTTGCAGTGTTGTTTTTAACAAGATTCTCACCAATTAAAGGAATGAAGAATTCTGCTTTAGGTTTATCTTTATTTTCTAATGCAAAAACTTTAAAAAGTTCTTCAGTTAATTTGAAAACTGCAGGAGTGAAACCCCAGAAATTCATAGAAACAGGAGTATTATACTCTAGAGGATATTCAACACCATTCTCTTCATAGACAATAGTATCTCCCTTTTTATATACTTGAGTCCGTTCAGTAATTTCATCTAAATAGCCATCGGTATTAGTCTTGCAAACACCACGGGACACAGAACCGAAATCAGACAGCGTCTTTCCAATCTGGTAACCTACAATAGCATAATTGCTATCTGTCGCTTCATCATTTAGGAAATCTACCATTTTTTTAAAGGCATCAAAACCATAGTAATCATCTGCATTAATTACACAAAATGGTTCGTTAATTACTTTCCTGCCAGAAAGAATAGCATGTGCAGTTCCCCATGGCTTTTCGCGATATATTTCTTCTTCAATACCAAATTGTTTTAAATCGAAGTTTTGAAACACATATTCAGTTTCAATTTTACCTTTTAATTTTGGTTCAAAGATAGCTTTGAAGTTATCCTGGAATTCTTCTTTAATAATGAAGACTACTTTGCCAAAGCCTGCTTTTATAGCATCATAGATAGAGTAATCAATAATGGTCTCACCATTTGGTCCAAAACCATCAATTTGTTTCATGCTGCCATAACGGCTTGCCATTCCGGCAGCTAGTATTAATAAAGTGGGTTTCATTCGATAAATAAAATAATGAAAAGGTTAATAATCAATGTGAACAGTTTTAATGTTTGGGCTAAAATACATTTTTTGGTTTAGGTATGGAGAGTTTTTTGAGTTAAAATCCAAATATACCTTTTCCACTGCTACTTCGGGTTTTCTTTCCTGTTAACATTCCAAATAAACCTCTTACAATTTCCTTACCGATTTGTCTTGTTATAGTTGCACCCATAACTTGTTCAATCAGGCTCTTTTCATCTTTTTTAGGTGCTTTTTCTTGTGAAACTTCAGTTTCCTGAGCGGCTTGTTTCTCATTTATACGATTGGTGAGTATCTCATAAGCACTTTCAGGATCAATGGTTTCCTGGTATTTTTTTGTCATTGCACTCGATTGAGTAAGGGCAATGTATTCTGCATTCGTTAATGGGCCAATGATGGATCTGGGAGGTGTAAGCATAGTTGCCGCAACTTCTGTGGGAATACCTTTTTCATTCAAAACAGTAACAAGAGCCTGCCCCGTACCTAAAGCAGTTAATATCTGATCAATTTTATAGAAATCTGAGCGAGGATAGGTATTTACAGTTTTCTTCAAGGCATCAGCATCATTTGGTGTGAATACCCTTAATGCGTGTTGAATTCGGTTACCTAATTGAGACAAAACACTTTCAGGTACGTCTGAAGGCGATTGGGTACAAAAGAACACGCCTATGCCTTTAGATCGAATTAACCTAATTATTGTCTCAATTTGTTCTAAAAATGCCTTAGAGGAGTTTTTAAACAGTAAATGCGCTTCATCAAAGAAGAATACCAACTTCGGTTTATCTAAATCACCAGCTTCGGGCATATTATAGAATATTTCAGCCAGAAGACTGAGTAAAAATGTAGAATATAAAACAGGTTGATTTTGTACATCAGAGATATTTAAAAGACTGATTGTTCCTTTACCGTCAACCTTTTCAAAAAGATCCTCAATATCAAATGAAGTTTCACCAAACATCCCACTCAACCCCTGTTGTTCAATTGTTACTATTTTTCTAAGGATAGTTCCTGAAGTGGCTGTTGATATTTTACCATACGTACTTTTAATTTCTTCGGCTCCTTCCTCATCAGAGAGATAAGCCACTAACTTCTTTAGATCATTTAAGTCGATAACAGGCATTTTATTATCGTCCGCATATTTGAAGATGACCGCAAGTACACCAGTTTGTGTGTCGTTAAGGTCAAGAATTTTTGCAAGTAAAGTAGGACCAAATTCTAGTACAGTAGCGCGCATCTGTGCACCGAGTTTCCCAGATAAGGAATAAAGTTCTAATGGAAAGCCTGCTGGTACGAACTGTTTGTTCAGTTGCCCGGCCCTTTCCTCAATTTTTGGGTTTATTGACCCTGGCTGACTCAAACCTGATAGATCTCCCTTTACATCCAGCATAAAAACGGGGACACCAGCATCTGATAATTGTTCGGCGAGTAATTGTAGTGTACGGGTTTTACCTGTTCCAGTAGCTCCTGCAACCAAGCCATGCCTGTTCATCATATGTAAAGGCAAATTAACTTCAGCGTCAGCCAATACCTGTCCATCCAATATTCCTGCACCTAAATAAATGTAAGAGCCTACAGGCTTATAAGAGGCTTTAATTTTTTCTGTAAACTTTTCTGATTGATCATTCATAGAAGGTTGTTTTAATTGAAGGTCCATAAAAGTAATAAAACAGAGTTAAAAAAAAAGAAAGGTGCATTTGATTATCTTCAAATGCACCTTTCTTTACTGGTATATATTATCTATTATGATAGATCTGTTATTTTGAGTATTTAAAATCATGATCCTTCTTGATATTTAATAAAGAATGATAGATTAGACTAATTACATTATCTACATCTTCTTTGTGAATCATTTCCACAGTAGTATGCATATAACGTAATGGTAGAGAGATTAATGCAGATGGCACGCCACCATTAGAATATGCAAAAGCATCTGTGTCCGTTCCTGTTGAACGTGATGAAGCCTGACGCTGGAAAGGAATGTTATTTTTCTCAGCCGTTTCGATCAGTAATTTATTCAGGTTCACCTGAACTGCAGGAGCATAAGATACTACCGGGCCTTTCCCACAAGCCAGCTCACCTTGAGTAATTTTATTAATCATTGGTGTAGTTGTATCATGAGTTACGTCAGTAATAATAGCCACATCAGGCTTAATTCTGTGTGCAATCATTTCTGCCCCACGTAAGCCAATTTCTTCCTGTACAGAGTTAACAATGTATAATCCGAACGGAAGTTTCTTCTTATTTTCTTTAAGTAGGCGAGCTACTTCTGCAATCATAAAACCACCAGCTCTGTTATCAAGCGCACGGCCTACATAATAGCGATCATTTAACACCATGAACTCATCTTCATAAGTAATGACACAACCAACATGAATGCCTAATTTTTCAACTTCCTCTTTCGAAGTACAGCCACAATCCAGGAATATATTTTTTAGTGCAGGAGCCTCTTCTTTTTCACCAGCACCACGTGTATGTATAGCGGGCCATCCGAATACAGCTTTCACCATTCCTTTATCAGTATGGATATTTACTCTTTTAGAAGGGGCAATCTGGTGATCAGAACCGCCGTTACGGATTACATAAATCAACCCATCTGAAGTAATATAATTTACAAACCAGGAAATTTCATCAGCATGTGCCTCAATCACAACTTTAAAATCAGCTTTAGGATTAATTACACCAACTGCGGTGCCATAATTATCTATAAAGCTCTCGTCTATATAAGGTTTTAAATAATCCAGCCATAATTTCTGACCCGGATATTCAAAGCCTGTTGGAGATGGATTATTGATATATTCTTCAAAAAATTGGAGAGATTTCTTATTTACTACAGCAACATATGTCTGTTTGTCGTCTTTCTTTTTAGCCATTATTCAGTTTTTTATTATAAGCAAATATATAAATCGAGGCCTAAGCCCCAAGTTAATTATTAAGTTGTAACTCCATAATGACAAAATCTATGTCATTACTCACAGATCGTTGGTTTGTCTCAATAAAGCCAAACTTACGGTAAAAACTAGTTGCTGAAACCCTGGCATTGCACCATAATTTTTGGGCACCATTTGTTTTAACATAGTTTATTAAATGGTTTAGCAATAATGCACCATAACCCTTTCCTTGTGCACTAACAATCGTTGCAAACTTTCTGAACTGATACACAGTGTCTATGTGAAACAATGATACAACAGAAGTGAGCTGGCCGTTAGCAAATAGTCCAAAGTGCATCCCGTTTTTATCTTCTTCAAGCTTAATTGAATCAAAAGGGAGATTCGGGTACATCACTTCATGACGAATGCGCCAGGTGATGTCATATCTTATTTGTTCAATTTGAATGTCGTTCATTAGGCTTATAGCGGAATATTCCCGTGCTTTTTTCTTGGGTTATTTACAACCTTATTCTCAAGCATTTTAAAAGCTTTAATCAATTTATTGCGAGTTTGGGCAGGTTCAATTACTTCATCCACAAAACCCCGTTCAGCAGCACGATATGGATTGGCAAAAGTATCCGAATATAGTTTCTCTTTTTCCAGCCATTTTTCCTCAGGGTTTTTCGCTATGGTAATTTCTTTCTTAAAGATGATTTCTGCAGCCCCCTTGGCACCCATTACGGCAATCTCAGCACTTGGCCATGCATAATTCATATCAGCACCAATATGCTTTGAATTCATCACATCATAAGCTCCGCCATAAGCTTTTCTGGTGATTACAGTGATGCGTGGGACGGTAGCTTCACTGAACGCATAAAGAAGCTTTGCACCGTTAGTAATGATAGCATTCCATTCCTGATCTGTGCCAGGTAAAAAACCAGGTACA
Source organism: Pedobacter sp. ASV1-7 (assembly GCF_040203335.1). Classification (NCBI taxonomy): domain Bacteria; kingdom Pseudomonadati; phylum Bacteroidota; class Sphingobacteriia; order Sphingobacteriales; family Sphingobacteriaceae; genus Pedobacter; species Pedobacter sp. ASV1-7. The sequence goes on from NZ_JBEHBV010000001.1 coordinate 790,557, forward strand.
TCTTCAAAAACAAGCAATGGTATATTAAAACAATCACAAAAACGAACAAAACGTGCGGCTTTTGTTGAAGCATGAATATCTAAAACACCTGCAAGATAAGCGGGCTGATTAGCCACAATGCCAATGCTTCTTCCGGCAAGGCGAGCAAAACCAACAACTATATTCTCTGCATAATCTTTATGTACTTCTAAAAAGCTTTCAGAATCAGTTACCTCTTCAATAATGCTCCTTACATCATAAGGTTGATTAGCGTTTTGTGGCATGATATTATTCAATCCCGGGCGACTTTCATCAGTTGAATCATAAGGCAGCAATGCTGGTATCTCCTCACAATTCTGAGGCATATAGCTTAATAATTTTTTTACATGGTTAATGGCATCCAGTTCATTGCTGCAAGCGAAATGAGTAACGCCCGATTTCGTAGCATGTGTAGATGCACCTCCAAGTTCTTCAGAACTAACTTCTTCATGCGTTACCGTTTTAACCACATTAGGGCCTGTAACAAACATGTATGAAGTGTTTTCAACCATGAGTATAAAATCTGTGATGGCTGGAGAATAAACAGCTCCACCTGCACAAGGACCCATTATTGCTGATAACTGAGGGATTACTCCAGATGCCTGTACATTCCTGTAAAAAATGTCTGCATATCCACCTAGTGAAACTACACCCTCTTGAATTCGGGCACCACCACTATCATTTAAACCAATAACAGGTGCACCGTTTTTCATGGCCATGTCCATGATCTTACAAATCTTTTCGGCATGAGTTTCTGATAAAGAACCACCAAAAACTGTGAAATCCTGAGAAAATACATAAACCAACCGACCGTTTACATTGCCATAGCCAGTAACAACGCCATCTCCCAGGTACTTTTCCCGTTCCATACCAAAATCTGTACTGCGATGAGTAACCATCATACCGATTTCTTCAAAAGAGTTTTCGTCCATTAAAAAATGGATTCTTTCTCTTGCAGTAAGCTTACCTTTTTTATGTTGACTTTCTATTCTGGCTGTTCCACCGCCTTCTTGAGCTTGTTTTACTTTTGCTTGTAATAACTCTATTTTGTTCTTCATTAAAAGATGATTTTATCAAATTTTATAAATATACTTTTTACCAGCGATATTGCAACCTCATTGTAAATACATCATCTTTAAGATCATCCGAATAATCAACTAATTGGGTGCGGTCATTTACAACATGTTCATTATAAACAGTTAGCTTTATTCTTCCGTTGATCTGGCAGGTCATGCCATATCCTAGGGTATTAAACTTAATGTCTCCAGCAGTAGTATTGCTAGCAGGAGCTCCGATTTCTCTCTCCTTTACATTTGTATTTGGATCATAAGAATCATAAGCAAGCAGGGCAGTAAATCTGCTTTTAGCTATCTGGTGACTTAACCATAAGTAATATCCTGAAAATTCACGTAAGTAAAGATCTGTGGCAGGTTGTGTAGAAAAACTCTGACTTGCAAGTGTACCTGGAATCTTATCAGATTTCGCCACACCAGGTTGTGTCCCACCAACATATTCCGCCTTAAAGGATGTAGAACCCAAATTACTATCATATTGTAATTGTAAGTTTCCACCAAAATAATCTCGCTTGGCATTGTAACCTACAAAATTGGGACTTGTGTTCTGAACAAAACCGCCGGCAGTATTTGTATAATAGCTTTCTGTATCGTTGCGTACCGAACCTTTATAGAAGGAACCACCAAAGCCAATATGTAATTTTTTGTTTGCCAGACTATCAAATTTAAAACCTAGGTTTCCAACAATGTCCTTTTTGGAGTCATAATCCCTTGAAGAATATCCACTTCCATTAATTATCGCTAAGTCTGCAGTTAAAAAACTAAGGGCTTTGTTTTGAGGATCAAAACTTACCATTGCTCCGAGGTCTCTTTCACGAGGCATTATGGTTTGGAATACTCTCGCTCTTTCCGGGAAATCTCTATATCCTGATGAATAAACAATTGAGTATCCAAAAGGGCGGTTAAATAACCCTCCAGTAAATTGGAAGTCCTTAGCATCAGGGTGGTGCAACTGTATAAAAGCATCCATTAGGGCAACACCATTTTGAGTAGCATCAAGTTGAAAAACGATATTTGAATATTTATCTACACGGTCAATTTTTAATCGACCTCTTCGGATCATGAAACGATCTTTGGAGTTTTCTGAAAAATCGCCACCAGAATAAGAAAGTATACCTTCCGACTGTGCTCTCTGATATTGAGTTTGAAGATATCCCGTTATAGTAATATCATGTGGATCTTTGCTGGAAGGAGCATTATTGCTTTGTGCAAGAGTTATAAAAGGGTAAGAAAGCAATAAACAAAATAATATTCGTCTCATAATTGGCCAGATTTTTTTAAAACTGCTAAATTACATTTAATGGATCATTATTCTATGAATATCAGCTAGATTTTGATTTTGTCTTCTTTAAAAGATAGACTTTATAATAACTAAATTACATTTTTATTACACTAAAAGTTGCTCGTTTTTTCAGTTTGGAATTATTTTTGACCCTCAGTGAAAATAAAAACAGAGATAAATGTTCCTAAGTAAATATCGTTTACTGATTGTCATCACCTTTCTTGGCATCTTTTCAGCAAAGATGATCATTTCTGGTGCTCCTGTTTTTTTTAACCAGATTGATAAGGATATCATGATTTCTGTAATTATGCAACTAGAAGCAGAGCATAGTTCAGATGGCGATACTGGAAAAGCTAAGGTGAAGCTTAGCGATTTTAGAACTGAAGTATATTATGATTACAGCTTCTTAGCTGTACTTAGTCTTTTTGGTGTAAATAGTGGATTTATAGATAATTTCAAACGGTACTTTGATCCATTTCATCCATCTGTACCTACACCGCCTCCTAACCTCTGCTAATTTTAATGCAATACCCTCAATGGGATAATTGTGCAATTTTTAAAAATTAGTTAAAACATTAATATTCAGTTTTATGCAAAGAGGAAACTCAGTCTTTTCAAGATTGGAAGTGAAGAAGTATATATTAAAAAAGAATTTAAAAAAGGATTTACCTGCAAGTATCGTGGTATTTCTAGTGGCTTTGCCTTTATGTTTAGGCATTGCTTTAGCATCAGGAGCACCATTGTTCGCTGGTCTTATTACAGGTGTTGTTGGAGGTATTATAGTAGCTAGTGTTAGTGGTTCACAACTCAGTGTCAGTGGACCTGCTGCCGGACTAACGGCGATTGTTTTAGGTGCTATCGGACAACTAGGAAGTTACCAGGTATTTTTACTCGCTGTAGTTTTGGCAGGAGTAATGCAGCTTATTTTAGGATTATTAAAAGGGGGGACAATTGGAAATTATTTTCCTTCAAGTGTTATAGAAGGCATGCTTGCCGCTATTGGATTGACATTAATCCTTAAGCAGTTACCACATGCATTAGGTGTAGATTCAGATTTTTTTGGCGATGAGAGCTTTTTTCAAAGCGATAATCAGAATACATTTTCAGCAATTGGAAATGCATTAAGTCATTTTGGCATTGCAGCGATAGTGATCAGTTCTTTATCGATTGCCGTACTTATTTTTTGGCCTAAGGTCAAAAAGTTAAGTATCATTCCAGCTCCTTTATTGGTTGTGATTTTAGGGATTTTACTGGCAGTAGCTTTTCAAGGTACTCCATATGCACTTGGTGCAACACAAATGGTGGAAATACCAGTAGTAAATGGTTGGTCTGAATTTGTTGGCTTGTTTACTACTCCTAATTTCTCAGCTATATTAGACGGTAAGGTTTGGGTGGTTGCGGCTACAATTGCCGTGGTAGCCAGTTTAGAAACACTTTTAAGTATAGAAGCTATTGATAAAATAGATCCCATAAAAAGGGTTTCGCCAACAAATCGTGAGTTAATGGCTCAGGGAACAGGAAATATTTTTAGTGGATTGATAGGTGGTTTACCCATGACATCAGTTATTGTACGTAGTTCAGCAAATGTGAATTCAGGTGGAAGAACTAAGATGAGTGCAATTTTTCATGGCTGTTGGTTACTTTTATCCTTACTTTTTATTCCAGGTCTGATAAATATGATACCTTTGGCATGTTTAGCTGCTATACTATTAGTAACTGGTTATAAACTTACAAGGGTGGCATTATTTAAACATATGTTTCATAAAGGTTGGGATCAGTTTGTGCCATTCGTAATCACAATTGTAGCGGTATTGCTTACCGATCTGTTGAAAGGTGTTGCTGTCGGCATGCTATTCTCTGTGTTTTATCTGTTACGTACCAACATGCGTAACTCTTATTTCTATAAGATACATGAAGAGGGAGATAAGAAGAATATCAGAATAAAACTTGCAGAAGAAGTATCTTTCTTAAACAAGGCAGCCATTCAGGTTGCACTTAATAAAATTCCTAAAGAAACTAATGTAATTATTGATGGAACTAATTCCAAGTATATCGATCCGGATGTATTGGAGACCATTTTTAATTTTAAGCATAATGCTTATACTAAAGGAACGATTGTTGTCTTAGAGAATATTAAGAAGCAATACACCTTCCCAAAAAAGAACGAAGAAGTTATACAAGAAATTAATAATTAAAAATATTATGTGCGCTAAATTAGAGAAACAAGAGACAGATAAAATAACATACGACGGTTTATTACAAGGAAACAAGGATTGGGTAGCGGCGACGCTTAAAGAAGATCCGAAGTTTTTCGAAAGATTATCAGCTGGTCAGGCTCCTCCCGTTCTTTGGATCGGATGTTCTGACAGTCGTGTACCTGCCAATCAAATTACCAATACAATGCCTGGTGATATTTTTGTACACCGTAATATTGCAAATGTGGTTACACATACGGATATGAATTTACTAAGTGTGTTGGATTATTCAGTTAATGTATTAAAAGTAAAACACATTATCGTTTGTGGTCATTATGGTTGCGGAGGTATAAATGCTGCTCTAGGTGATAAACAGGTTGGTTTGATTGACAATTGGTTAAGAAATATCAAAGATGTTATCCGTATGCATGAGCGTGAGATGCAAACAATTAAAGATCCGGTAAAAAGATCGAACCGTTTGGTTGAACTAAATGCAATAGAAGGTGCTGCAAACGTTATGAGTACGTCTATCGTGCAAAATGCATGGGCATCAGGTCAGGATTTATCTGTTCATGCCTGGGCATATAGTCTGGAGACAGGATTAATTAATGACCTACAGGTAAGTGCATCAGGTGCTGATGATATTTCCCCGGTATTTAAAATGCAAGCTCATAAATAGTAGGGAACATTTCGTATTAAAAGATAAGACCTTTGACGCCTGTCAAAGGCCTTATCTTTTAATAGCTTTTTCAGGCAGGATTATTGTTGTTAGAACTTTAATAATCAGTACAATGTGATTGTTTAAGAATATACCATAAAATTCATAGAGATGGAAAAAACAGAATATAGAAAACCAGGGAATAAAGACATGATGGCAGCTTATTCTTTATTGGCTTTGGTTCCACCACTAGGCATGCTTTTTATTATTGTAGATTGGTATAAAGGTGCAAAAGTCGATGCTGTTTCTGTATTTGGTTTATTCTTAGGAATTGTGTTAACTGTGGTGTATTATATGCAGTTAACAGGTCAGATGTAAGATTGGCAAGATACTTTATTACAAAGTATAAAAGCATCCCCTTTTTATGAAAAGAGGATGCTTTTTTGTGTTGTATTTATATTGGTTTAAAAATTATCGCATCAGCGGTTACAACCCCATCTGCACCAGCTGTAGAAACTTCTACAAAAGCATTCTTGCCTTTAGCTAAGTTATAGACACCTAAACTAACCCATTCACCAGAACTTAACCCAAGTTCTTTGATATCAGCAGTCTTTAACACGATTGATTTATCTGCCTTTCCATCAAATACCTTGAAAATAGTCTGACTAGATCTTCCAGCAATTTTAGGTATATAAACATACACTTCATGCTTCCCATTTTTTTCAATCTCAGGAGTAAATTTAGCAGTACTGGTTGTCGTCGTGTTGCCTTTATTGATAAGCAGACCATGGCCGTATCCGCCTTTAACATTACTCCAGTCACCTGTGGTTTTTACATTTTCTTTATCATCATTATCGACCAGAACTTCTTTGGCAGCCTTATTCAATAGTGGATCCTCAGCTAACTGTTTTTGGATTTCTTTAACGTTTAGCTGTTGTACAGGTAATTTCTTGTCAATAGCCATTACTGCTGCGGTTGCGGCCGACTGACCCATTACCATAAATACCGGCTCCATACGAATAGATCCAAAGGCAATATGCGAAGCCGATAAGCAAACCGGAACAAGTAGGTTTTTACATTCTTTTTGTTTTGGCACAATAGCTCTGTAAGAAATCGGAAAAGGACTAGGCACGCGTTTTTGTACATCACCTTCATTTTTTACCATTCCATTTACAACAATACGTTGGCAATTGTGTGAATCCATACCATAGGCGGCCATCCCAATAGCATCATCTACAACTTCAACACCTTCACAATGCTTTTGTGTCATGACTACTTCGCTAACCATTCTGCGTGCTTCCCGAACATATAATTGGTTAGAAAAGCCTCCTAAATCTTTAAACTCATCTTTGGCAAATCCCCAGCTTTGCATATCTTTTCTTACTGATTCAGGAACTTGTTTATCATGAGCTAAAAAGTATAACATCCCTTTGGTATAGTCTTCATGTGCTTTCCAGATTTGTTTCCTCGTATTATAATCTCCCTCTGGATAGTCATAGTTTGCTCCAATCATGTCTGTAGAGAATCCCCCAAAGTTATTGAAGTCTGTCTTCCCATTTGGCATATTCTTAATCAAGAAATTACCTTTGTTTTCTATTTCCAGAATACCATTTTTGGTCTTTGATTTAAAATCTCCAAAAACACCTTTCCAACCTTCTTTTTCAATTATCCGAAGCAGTAAGGTGTAATCCGAAGGATTATAGTTTTTTGGCTTTTTAAATGGAATTTGGTTGCCTTTATCTTGGGTTAAGCACAAACGGAAATTGTAAGCCTGAATTAACTTATCGCCAGAGCCAGTCGGTGCTAAAGTGCCTTTGCCAACGCCAAATAGCAACCCGCTTTCAGGTTTGCCAGGTATAACATAAGGATCTATACCATCAGGAATCTGGTGAAAATCTGATAATTGTACGCCGTTGTAAGTCTCTCCATAAGTACTATTGGCTTCTCTTCCGTAAGTATAAGAAACACCTGCTTTAGCCATTAAATCACCCTCATAAGTACAATCAATGAACATCTTCGCTTTAACAGTTTTATTCGTCGCAGCATTTGGATTGTCAGACCTCTCCAAACTTATTTCGGTGATATAACCATCTTGTTTTTTTACACCAATTAATCTATGGTTTTTAACAATGTCTAGCTTTGCTTCTTTAATCATATCAGCATATACCTTATCAGCAACATGGGGTTCAAAAACCCATTGTTCAAACTTTCCGTAATGTTGACCTAGTCTTCTGTAAAAATCTTTAGCTAAGCCCGTGATGGCATACTTGTTACCGATGTCTGTTGCTCCCAATCCACCTGTTGTTAATCCTCCAAGGTAATTACCTGGTTCAATAACAATAACAGTTTTTCCCATTTTCTTAGCAGTATATGCTGCAATAATCCCAGCCGAACTTCCGCCATAGATACAAACATCTACAGGCTTTATTTCTTTAGCAACAGCGTTTAACTGCAATAGTACTATACCAGCAGCAAACAATAGAATATTAATTTTTTTCATTAATTGACCTTATTTTATGGTGATTTCTACTTCTCTAACTACATCAGCAGATTGATTATTACGGCTGTTTTTTCCTACAAAGGTGACTTTGTAAGTTCCTTTTGTAGGATAAATATATTCAAATTGATTTGGCATGGCAGTAATCATATCTTTAATAGATACACCATAATCTTTATTCACAGCATCTACATATAGCGCTTTTGAAACAGCCCAGTTTTCGGTGTCTCCAGAGTTCTTAGCAGGTGCCGAGGTAAAAAGACCACCACTTGTAGTCCAGCCATAAGTAACATTCTTAACACCTATAGCTTTCCAGCCCATAGCGCTTAAGGCGCCTACGGTTAACGATGTTTTATCGTCAACTTTATTGACCAGATTAAATATTGTGATTGTCCAGTTTGGTTGTACAGTAGTCGTACTATTTACCCCACGATATCTAAAAGCTAAATATAATGGCTTGCCAGCTTTTTTTAGATCAGTAAGATCAGCGGTTCCAATATCAACGGATACTCCTGTAGTCGCCGTAGGCATTGTAAATCTATCCGTAATATCAGTCCAGGGAGCAGACATTACATCATCCAATTCTCTTGCAGTACCAAGCTCATTTGTAGCCAATAAACTGAGTGTATTTTGTTGGGTACCATTTCTTAAATTGGCCTTTATATTAAGTAATACTTGCCCTGGTGCAGTAGTCCTATCCTTATTCTCGTACTTAAACCCTGGTTCACCAGAGTACATCGTCAGGTAATCAACTGAACCCGTAAACTTGAACTTTACTGTATCGCCCAGATTATAGCTGGATTTGTCAACACTTACATCAAAAGTCGGTTCTTGAACTTCATTTTTATCGCAGGAACTAAATAGTAGCCCTATGAATATGCTTAGATATACTTTTTTCATATCAATAATATTTACCATCCAGGGTTTTGAGTTAGTAATTTATTCAGCGTTATTTCTTTCGAAGGGATTGGCATTAGTAAATTCCGTGTGGTAATACTTTCTGCCGCTCTGTAAGCAACGGCAGGAGCACCGGCACCTTTAGCATAAGAGGCATAAGATTCCATCATGGAAACAAATTTTCCCCAGCGCAAAAGATCTGGTCTTCTGTAACCTTCAAAACATAGTTCTCTGGAACGTTCATCAACAATAAGATCAAAGAAATCTTCTTTGTTTAATCCTAAGGGGATATCCGCATCATTCATGTTAGAAAGTGTTGCGGTCGCTACAGCCCCGGTTCCACCGCCTCCAGTTAATGTGATTGTAGGTGTTCCCTGATAATTTTTCCCATTCGTAACCACATTAATTGCTGTTACCTTTCCGGCAGAAATAACTGCAGTTGCTGTAGCATTCAAGGATGGAGCGCCCCCTGTAATGGTTACCACAGGCGCAGTTGTATAGCCTGTTCCCTGTGCGGTAACAGCTATTGTTTTTACCACATTACCATTAAGTACTTTGCCATATCCTCTTCTTCTTACTAAATTAATAGCAGTATATGCGCTGTCAGTAGGCATACTATAAACTTCATTAGCAGCTTCAGCATACATTAAAAGTACATCAGAATACCTTAGAAGTGTTACGTTCATGCCGTTTACCTTACCCATCGGACTAAGCTCATATTCTCTGCGCCATTTTCCTGCATTCATAAGCCATGGATTTGTTACCGCAGTATATTTAGCTGTTGTAGTAGTTCCATAATTGTAATTGGCACAATTCCAGTCTCTACGTAAATCAAGAGTAGGACGGATGGTTGCAGTAGAAGCGGGGTTAATAACCTCATAAGAATCAAAAAGTTTCTTCGTCGCATTAACCCTTCCAGAAGAATACCCTACCTTTTCATCAGAGCATAAAATACCAATAAAAGGACCTGTCGCCTGATTTGTCTCATCTATTCCACCGATGCCATATCCATAAAACTCAACTTCCCAAATGCTTTCCTTAACATCATACTCATCTTTAGCCAATTTTATAAAAATGTTGGAGTAGTCAGGGTTTAGTTGGTGCTCTTCTGAAGTGATTACTTTATAAGACCATGCTTTTGCATCTTTATATTTTGCCTTATCTAATAGCGGATATCCTGCCATTTGTAAGCAGACCCTTGCCAGAATCCCCTGAACAGCAGTTTTAGTAACCTTACCGCTATAACCCAAAGTGGTTACTTTTTGATTTTGCAGGAGCTTTTCAGCCGTCGTCATGTCGGATAGAATCTGTTCATATACCTCTTTTACAGGACTGCGTTTAATGTTTACATCTGTTACAGAGTTTGATGGAGTGGTGATCAATGGCACATCTCCAAAGTTTGTCACCAATAAAAAGTAATAATAGCCGCGTAAAAATAAGGCTTCACCTTTTATTTTTTCTCTTTGGGCTTCAGGCATAGTAGGTTTATTGATATTGGCTAACAAAGTATTAGCGCCATTAATACCAGTATACAACGATGCCCAGAAAGTTCCTACTTCAGGAGTAGAAGCAGTGTATTGATAAAAGCAATAAGCCAGGGCTCCGCTAGATAGCCAGATATTGAATGCTTCCTCATCACTTTGTGCATAAAATCCGTAAAGGATATCTCTCCCGTAAAGTGTTTTACTTCCAAGAACGTTGTATACACCGTTCAGGCCATTTTGCAGTTCTTCTGCTGTATTGTAATAATTAAGCGGACTTAAAAAATCAGTTGGTTTCGTATCCAGAACTTTCTGACAAGAAGTGCTGATCGAAATGAATGCTATGATGTAAAATTTTATTAAATGTTTCATAATCTTTGAATTATAAAGAAAGATTTAAACCGAAAATAATTGTCCTGGCACGTGGATATGCTGCATAATCAAAACCTTGTGTTAGGTTAGAAAAGCCAACAGATACTTCTGGATCAGGTCCGGAGTAATTTGTCCAGGTTATTAGATTTTGAGCCGAACTGTATACTCTAAGATTTTTTATTCCTAGTTTTTGAGTTAAAGAATTTGGCACATTGTAACTTAGTGATACCGTTTTTAGCCTTAGGTAAGAGCCATCTTCAATTACTCTGGTCGAATAGTTTGCTGGACCTGCACCTCCAACAACTGGAATGGTACTGCTTTGGTTGTCTGAAGACCACCGGTTTGCATAAGTGGCAAACTGGTTTAAGTTCCTTTGGCTACTGCCTTCAAATATTAATCTATTGGCATTAATTAAATTGTTACCATAAGACCATTGAAACAAAACATTCAAATCGAAACCTTTATAAGAGAAATTGTTAGTTAGTCCACCAGTATGTTTAGGCAAACCACGACCAATTATAGTGTAATCACTTGTGTTAATTATGCCATCACCATTTATGTCCTTGTACTTAATATGTCCTGGTTTAATGGTCGTCCTTGCATTTCCATTAGCAATAACATTGTTATTTAAAATATAACCGCCGTTGGCATCGATATCAAAATCTGATAATTGGTAAAGACCATCATATACCAAACCATACATTTGTCCCAATGGTTGTCCAACCATAGATATATAGCTATAAACCCCAATATAGCTGTCGTTCCAGCGTACTTGCCTGGTTAACGCATTTTGGTTTTCGGTTAAAGAAAGAACCTCATTCTTATTGAAACTGATGTTAAAATTAGTAGACCATGTAAAAGCTTTTGAATTCAGATTTAATGTATTTAAACTAATCTCCAAACCTCTGTTTCGCATTTTTCCAATATTCTTAAAAGCAGAACTTACACCAGTTGTAGTAGGTAGATCTGCATTTAATAATAAGTTGTTTGTATGTTTATCATAAACATCCACAGTTAAACTAATTCTCTCCTTAAAGAAGCCTAAATCAACACCCAGATCTGCCTGGTTTGTTGTTTCCCATCTCAAATTAGGGTTCCCAATTGCCGTAATCATTGCCCCTTTAGTGGTTGTCGAGTTGTTGTAAGGATAACCAGATGAAAGCGGGAATGAAATCCGGGTCAGGTAATCAAAATCACCAATACGATTGTTTCCTGTAGAACCATAACTTGCTCTGAATTTAGCATTGCTCATAAAAGTTATGTTTTTGAAAAAGGATTCTTTACTGGCATTCCATGCGAATGCAGCAGAAGGAAAATATCCCCAACGGTTATCTGCAACAAACTTTGATGAACCGTCTGACCGAAAGGATGTTGTGAAAAGATATTTACCTTTGTAAGCGTAGTTTAAACGTGTTAAGTAGGAAATTAATCCCCATGGACTGCTAGCTGTACTACCAACTTGTGTAATACCTTCGTCTAAACCATCAATACCCAGGCTTTCATTTGGTATTAAACTAGAAGAAAAACCTCTTCTAAAGTATTTGTTGGTTTGTACTGTATAACCAGCTAATGCTGTAAAGCTGTGATCTTTATCAAAAGTCTTTCTATAGGTTAGTGTATTTTCGTTTAGTAAATTCTTGGTAGAGATGTCATATACAGAGCCATTCACTCCCCTCGTAGAACTATTAAGTGGACTGCCGGCACTTGTTAATGAATTATTAAATGATTGCGAGGTGGAAAGCCTGTCGGTCATTGCACCAGTAATCTTTAACTTTAAACCTTTTAAAATGGTGTACTCGCCATAAACATTTGCATAAAAACTTGTAGCCTTAGTTTCTCTTAAAGTGTTTTTAGCTGAAATTATGGGATTAAACCTATAGTCGTCACCCGTAACGATAGGGTCAAACAATTCGTCTTCAAGATCTAACTCTTCCAGACCAGTAACAGGTCTGTATCCCCAAACAGAATACATTTGACTTAAAGAGGCATTAAATGTTCCATCAACAGGAATTTGTATGGTGCCATAAGTTGTATTCTGGCTGTAATTGATGTTGGTACCGACAACAAATTTGTTATTGATAGTTTGATCTAATGAAATTCGTCCTTGATAGCGTTTAAGACCAGAATTAATAATAATTCCTTCAGAATCCCTGATATTTGCAGAGATAGAATATAAAGTTTTATCAGAACCTCCGCGGACAGACATATCATAGTTTTGTACGGCAGCAGTTCTAAAAAATTGATCTTGAAGGTCAGTCCCTTTTACGGAGCGGTATGATTCTAAGGTATTTCCGTCCGCTTTATAATAAGGGTCCGTTACCGGAAGATCACCTGGTGTATAAAGATTTGCGGCAGTATTAATTGTAGCTCCTTGTGTTTGCTCTAGCTGAACCTTTACAAAATCATATGGAGACAGCATTTTCATCCGTTTGCTATTGTCATGCAATCCATAATAGGAACTGATATTGATAACAGGTGCACCCTTTTTTCCTTTTTTTGTAGTAATCATAATTACACCGTTCGCACCTCTTGATCCATAAATTGCAGTAGAAGACGCATCTTTCAATATATCAATAGATTCAATATCTGCAGGGTTAATATTGCTATTGTCCGAATCTTCAAGAGGGAAACCATCAACAACATATAGAGGAGAGTTGTCTTGGGTAATAGATCCTGGGCCACGAATAACAATATTGTTCACTGCTCCAGGCTGTCCATCTGCCCCCGAAACGGTAACCCCCGCTACACGGCCTGCTAAAGCTTCATCAAAAGAGGTAACAGGTGCTTTTGCCATATCAACCATATTCACAGAGGCTACTGATCCTGTTAAATCTTTACGACTTACAGTACCATAGCCAATTACAACCACCTGGTCAAGCTTATTGATCTCTTCCATTAGCTTAACATTGATTACAGTTCGCCCGTTAATTGCCACCTCCTGGGTAGTAAATCCCAAATAAGAGAAGACCAAAATGCCATTGTCATTCGCGGCTTTTATGGAATATAGACCTTTTCCATTACTTAAGGCAATAGTTTTGCCTCCTTTTATACCTATAGTAACCCCAGCTATAGGTTCGCCATTTCTATCAGTTACTTTTCCTGAGATATCAATTAAGGAAGCCGAATTTATGAACAGTCGGTCTTTTTCCTTTATCGTAATCGTTTTATCATTGATGGAATAGGTTAGAGGTTGGTATTCAAATACCTTTTTAAGTACCTCATTGAAATCCGCATTGTTCACCTTAATGTCAATGGGATTAGCCATTTTCAAGAGGTTATCTGTATACAAAAAGATATAGCCACTTTGGTTTCTAAGTTCTTTTAGAACCACTTTTAAAGGGGCATCAGATTTAGATAAACTTATTTTCTGCGAATAGCCGGACGCGCTAACCTGCAGGAATGTAGCTATTAATATTACGGTGGTCAATCGCATAATGAGCCATAGTTTAGCGATATGCCGATTGGGCATACCGGTTTTGTTGGTATAATTTTTATACATTTGTTTAGTTTGGTTTTGAGCAGTTTACCTGTTGTTTCGAAGCTTGGGTATGCTGCATTAAACTTTGATAATTTATTATTAACGGAACCAGATTAAAGCCAGGAGTGTTAGAAGCACTTTTGGCTTTTTATATCTTTATGATGCGGCTCAGCTATCCAGGAGTAGAAAATTCTTCATGTTTTTTGGTTTAGGTTATTATAATGTTGATTGATTATTCTCTTGATGATATGATTCCTTTATGCAGGATTATTTTGAAACAAGTATTTTTTTGCCTACAATTTTAAAATGAACTTTATTAGTAGATTCTAAAGACTTCAGTACTTTAGAAACATCGTCGAATCTGGATACTCCACCACCAAACTTTTCATCCGATATTTCTCCGACATATTCAATATCTACGTTATACCAGCGTGCTATCATTCGCATAATCACCTGTATGTTCTCACTATCGAACATAAACTGGTTATTTTTCCAGGCAATGGCAGCATCTACATCGGCATCGGTTAACAGAATATCTCCCTTTCCGGATAAGGTGGATTGTTGACCCGGACTTAAGATTGTGGAACTACTTTTTCCAGATACTTTAATGCTACCTTCAATCAGGGTCGTTTTAACAGACGCTTCCTCCAGATAAGAATTGATATTAAAATGTGTACCCAAAACTTCAACTTCCTGTTGGGCCGTTTTTACAATAAAGGGTTTGGATTTATCTTTTGCAATTTCAAAATAGCCTTCCCCAATCAATTCAACCTTCCTTATTTTTGAAGAAGAAAATGATGCTGGAAATTTAAGTGTTGAAGCCGCATTTAGCCAAACCTCACTATGGTCAGGTAAACGAACCTTATAAGTCTCACCATTAGAAGTAGATAGTGTATTAATACGGCTAGATTCGACACCGTTATCAATAATGTCATAAACAAGCTGGCCATCATCTGTTTTGGAAATCACTACTCCTGCTTCTTTGGCAAGTTCACCATTTACAGCATCAGATAGTATAATCTTTTTGCCATTGGCCAGGGTTAATGTTGCACCTTGCTTACCTGGTAAAATATCGTTGGTATAAGTAGTAGGTTGAAGAGTTTGTTTAGTGTGGTTTATTTTGTAAAAATATAACCCTATTGCAGAACACAATAGGACAGAAGCTGCAATAGCTATACGACGTAAAATGCGTTTGCGGTTTGATAGTTGAATAACTGCAGGAGAATTATTTATAGTATAAAGAATGCGTTCATTCAAATTCAAAGCTAGTTCATTACCAATGGGTAAATCCACATCTTCAGCATTCATCACTTCAATTGCATCCTGAGATAATGCTGCATCCCATTCTGCCTGATGTTGCCCTTCTTCAATGATATGCAAAACCATTTCAAGCTGCTGCGGATTACATTGCTTATTCAAATATTTTTGAAATAGACTGATAATTTCTGTGTTCACGGTATTACTGCTTTTTATAACTAATACAATTGGGAAGCAATAAGCATCCAGTCGATTAGAAAAAAAAAGTAAATAAATCTATTTTATCAAAGAAATGCAGGTCAGAAGGACGGAAACTGCATTTTTGGTGTTGATATATTCTCTGATTAAAGTCAGCGCCTTGTTCATATGTTTGTTGACCGTACTTTCGGTTATCCCCAGTTCCTGGGCTGTTTGCTTGTAAGTCAATCCTTTGAGGCGACAACGGACAAAAACTTCCTTAACCTGTCCGTTCAGGTTACTTATAGCTTCTGTAATAAGTGCATTGCTTTCATTATAATCTACCTGAAGTTCGGTTGTATTTTCATCATCAGATGAATATTTTCGGATTTCCGACATAATAGCTGTTTCATGCTGAGCCCGCTTAAGCATGTTCAGCAAATTCCTTTTTGCAATGGTAAAAAGATAAGGTTTAAATGGCCTTAAGGGATCAATTAACAATCGATTCTCCCAGACTTTAACAAATGTATCATGTACAATGTCTTCAGCTAAAAATGGAGATTGAGCTGTACGCTGAGCATAGTACTTGAGTTGTTTGACATGTAGGTAATATAAAGTGCTTAAAGCTTGCTGATCTCCTTGCTGTAACATGGATATCAGTTCACTTTCATTATATCCTTTATATTTATCCATTTGTTCGATCTAAGTTATATCTGGCATTAAGCTTATGCTTTTCAACATTCTCTACTAGTGTAAATATGTTAATTATTTTGAACTAAAGCGTCGTGAAAAAGAAAAGCCTCCTGATTCACTGTCAGGAGGCTTTTCTGCACTTTGTGAAAGAAAAAATCACCTTCTCCGAGGAGCCCTCAGGCGCTTTTCTTCTTCAGAAAAGATGCCAGACTCCGAGTGAGAATGGTTATTTTTTCCCTTTAACCTAAAAACGGATAACGGTAATCCTTAGGCATATCAAAAGTTTCTTTAATCGTACGTGGAGATACCCAACGCAACAAATTGATCATAGAACCAGCTTTGTCGTTCGTACCAGAACCTCTTGCACCACCAAATGGCTGCTGACCAACCACTGCGCCAGTACATTTATCATTGATATAAAAGTTACCAGCAGCGTTTCTTAACGCATGAGTCGCTTTCTCAATAGCATAGCGATCCTGAGCAATAACAGCACCCGTTAAAGCATATATTGAAGTCGTGTCAATAATCTCTAAAACTTTGTCAAAATCTTTGTCATCATAAACATAGATAGTTAAAACAGGGCCGAACAACTCTTCGCACATCGTTGTATATTTCGGATCGTCTACAACCAGAACAGTAGGTTCAATAAAATAACCTTTGCTCTTATCGTAAACACCACCAGCAATTACATCTACAGATTTATCATTCTTAGCTTCGTCAATATACTTAGCTAGCTTGTTAAATGAGTTCTCGTCAATAACTGCGTTGATAAAGTTTCCGAAATCTTCTGTGCCACCCATTTTAAAGGTCGCAAGATCACGTAACATAAATTCTTTAACCTTAGGCCAAATGCTTTTAGCAACATAAACACGAGAAGCTGCAGAACACTTCTGTCCTTGATATTCAAAAGCCCCACGGATAATTGCTGTGCTTGAAGCTTCAGCTTCAGCAGAACCATGAACAAGGATAAAATCCTTACCACCAGTTTCCCCAACAATACGTGGATAAGTTTTATATTTATGAATGTTATTACCAATTGTATTCCAGATATTTTGGAAAACACCGGTAGAGCCAGTAAAATGTATACCTGCAAAATCAGGGTGACTAAAAATTACATCACCTGCATCAGGACCAGAAACATAAACAAGGTTAATAACACCATCAGGCAACCCAGCTTCTTTAAAGATTTCCATTAAAACATTCGCTGAATAGATTTGTGTATTTGCTGGTTTCCAAACCACAACGTTACCCATCATAGCAGCCGAAGTAGGCAAGTTACCTGCAATAGCAGTAAAGTTAAATGGAGTTAAAGCGAATACAAAACCCTCAAGCGGACGTTGCTCAACCCTGTTCCAGGAACCTTTCGGAGAAACAGGAGGCTGTTGCTTATAGATTTCAGACATATAACTAACGTTAAAACGCAGGAAGTCAATCAGCTCACATGCAGAGTCGATCTCAGCCTGATAAGCATTTTTAGATTGTCCAAGCATTGTCGCTGCATTTAATTTATAGCGGTAAGGACCAGCAATTAAATCTGCTGCTTTTAAAAATACAGCCGCACGATGTTCCCAGGCAAGATTTTCCCAATTAGCCTTAGCAGCTAAAGCAGCATCAATAGCTTGAGTTACATGGGCTTTTTCGCCCTTGCTAAATTGAGCAAGTATATGTTGATGATCGTGTGGAGGAGTAAGCTTTCCTTTATTTTCCGTGTGTACTTCTTTACCCGCAATATGCATTGGTATATCAATCTGTTTTGCACGGGCATCGGCAATAGCTGCCATTAAAAGTTCACGTTCTTTACTTCCCGGAGCGTAACCCAAAATGGGCTCGTTAACAGGAACTGGTACGTTAAAAAATCCTTTAAGCATGTTATAATAAGTTGTTTCTGCAAAGGTAGCGTTTATTTTTATTTCGTCGGTAATGCGCATTCTGTAATATATTCATGCAATACGCTGTAATAATTCTTATTTTTGAACCTTGAGCATGATTAGATACCTGAGATTACTTTTATTCCCCTTTTCAATCCTGTACGGGATGGTAATTATATTCAGAAATAAGCTGTATGATCTCGGCCTGCTCAAATCAACCCAATTTAATCTTCCTGTAATTTGTGTAGGAAACCTGGTCGTAGGAGGTTCAGGAAAAAGTCCGGTTACGGAATATCTGGTCCGCTTACTCGATGGCCATAAAATCGCAATATTAAGCAGGGGATATGGCCGACAAACTAAAGGGTTTATTTTGGCCGATCAAACTGCAACAGCCCAAAGTATAGGTGATGAACCCATGCAGTTTTACAACAAATTTCCTAATATTACAGTCGCCGTATGTGAAGACCGCGTAAAAGGAATTAATCTGCTGAAGGATAATCATGATCTAATTCTACTGGATGATGCCTATCAACACCGTAGTGTAAAACCCGGATTAAGTATCCTGTTATTTGAATATCAAAAGCTTCAGAACCCACAATTTTTATTGCCGGCAGGAAACCTGAGAGAATCCTTTTATGGATATAAAAGAGCAGATGTATTGATGGTTACCAAGGGACCAGAAGAATTAAAGCGTACAGAAAGATCAAAATGCAGTCAAAAGTTCAATCCTAAACCGAATCAGTTAATCGCTTTCTCTTATATCACTTACGGAAATTTAAAGCATTTGTTTTCTGAAGAGACAAAACCCTGTAATGCGATTCATGAAAATACAGAAGTGTTTCTAATCACTGGTATAGCCAATCCATTGCCTTTGGTAAATCATTTGAAAGGTTATTCTGCAAACATTCAACATCATGATTATCCAGATCATCATAGATTTAGCAAGCAGAATATCCAAAATCTTGTAAATGCGTTTAACAGCACAACTGGAAAAGAAAAAATCATTATAACAACAGAAAAGGATGCACAGCGTTTATTAGATATTACTTTCAAAGAATTACTGTTAAATTTACCGATCTTTTATTTGTCAATAGAAATTGATTTGCAGAAAGAAGATAAAGTTACATTTGATCAAAAGATTTTAAATTATGTTTCAAGCACTACACGAAACCGTTGAATATATAAAGCGCAAAACCGATAACTTTGAACCAGAGATCGGAATTGTATTGGGAACAGGTCTTGGCGGACTGGTTAGTGAAATAGAGGTGGAATATAATTTAATGTATTCCAATATCCCGAATTTCCCAATTTCTACATTGGAGTTTCATTCTGGAAAACTCATATTTGGAACTTTAAAAGGTAAAAAGGTAATCGCAATGCAGGGCCGCTTACATTATTATGAAGGTTATAGCATGCAGCAGATCACTTTCCCGATCAGGGCAATGAAAGCTCTAGGCATCAAACGCTTATTTGTTTCTAATGCTGCAGGTTCATTGAATTCTGATTTCAAAAAAGGAGATCTGATGATCATTAATGACCACATTAATCTACAACCTGAAAGTCCGCTAAGAGGACATAATGATGCAGATATGGGGCCTCGATTCCCGGATATGAGTGAACCTTATAACCGTAAAATGATCGCTACTGCGCTGGAAATAGCTAAAACTGAAAAGATAACTTGTCACCAGGGAGTATATGTTTCTGTGACTGGTCCTAATCTGGAAACTAAAGCAGAATATAAATACCTGAGCATAATCGGTGGTGATGCAGTAGGCATGAGTACCGTACCAGAAGTAATTGTTGCAAACCATATGGCAGTACCTGTATTTGCTATTTCAGTTTTAACAGACGAAGGCTTTACAGATGTATTAAAACCTGTAAGTTTGGAAGATATTCTGGAGACTGCTAAAATTGCTGAACCGAAGATGACTAAAATATTGAGCCAGTTAATCTCTACCTTATAATGTATAAACACATTGTTTTATTTGTTTTATTACTGTTAAGTATTGGTGCAGAGCCTTTGCTGGCACAGGATTTAAAAACTACAGTAAGAGACAATAAAGAACTGGATTCTTTAAGGAAGAAAGAAGAAGAAGGGTTGGATTCAGTAGTGTTTACTTCGAAATATGTACGATATACCACGCTTAAGCTAACCAAGGATAGTATTCAGACACTTGCTTTAGATACCAGTTTAAATGGTTTCCAAAACTTTAGTGCATTAGTGCAGCCCCGCATGCCAACGGTAAGTACAGGGAATTTAGGATTGGCAGCCATGCCCATGTTATTTGAACCCGTAAAAACAATCGGCTTCGACCCGGGCTTTCACGCATTGGATTTTTATGCACTTACACACGATGATATTAAATATTATCAAGCCAGAACGCCTTTTACCAGTTTGTACTATGTAGCTGCTGGTGATGCAGAGCAGGTTTTTAGAGTTATACATTCGCAAAACGTAAAGAAGAATTTTAATATTGGAGCCAACTTTAATAGGATTGGAGCCAATGGAGTGTATTCAAGACAAAGAGGCGATGACCTGAATGGTGCTCTTTTCACCTGGTACCAATCGCCAAATAAGCGTTATAATCTTTGGACTAACGCCGTGTTCAATACTTTAAAAGCCGCAGAGAATGGTTCGGTAGCTAACAAGGAGATTTATACTGCTCCGGCTGATCAGATAATTAATAGAATAGCAGAGCGAACCAACTTAAATAATGCTAGGCAAATATGGCGTCAGGGATCGTTGTTAGTTAAACAGTCCTATTTCGTTGGACGTATTGATAGTACCGCTCAGGAAATATCTGACAAAATATTGCCGACCAATAAAATTACCTATACGTTTAAGTACGATAAAAATTCATACGCCTTTCAAAAAGACGAAGCTGATGATCATTCTGTAATTCCAAAAGGATTTGCAGATAGCACTTTTACAAACGATAGCACCAGTTACTCCCGGATTTATAATGAATTTGTGTATAGCTTTTTCCTAAGAGCAAAGTCGAGTTCCGTGATTAAAAATGAATTGAAACTGGATGCGGGAATAAGACACGAATATTATAAATATAATCAGTTAGGGATGTACAAAGACAGATCTAACTTCTATAATTATACTTCAACTTTTCAAAATATAACTTTGCTGGGCTCTGCAGGATATAGATTTAGTAATCGGATCGACTTAAATGTCGATGTTGAACAGATTTTTCAGGGCCGGAATATGGGTGACTTCCTTTACGAGGCAAAAAGTAATGTATTGCTGAGTAATAAAGTAGGAAGAGTCGTATTAGGAGGATATTTTGAGAACAAGTCGCCGGAAGAAATATATAATAGATATTTCGGTAATCATTATAGCTGGCTTAACGATTTTGACCGAACAAAAACGGTTAACCTATCGTTTAAGTATCTGAATGATAAATTGAAATTAGATGCTACCGCAAATTACTATCTGATCACTAACTACCTGTATTTTAAAAACAGAGTCACAGATGTAAATACAAGCATGGTAGACAGTATTACTATTATGCCAGCTCAGGTTAATGGAAGTATCAATCTATTAAAGATTGCAATAGGTAAGAAGTTCGAGTTCGGTAAATTCAATCTGGAAAGTTATATTGTATATCAGAAAACAGATAATCCATCTATACTACGTACTCCTGAATTCTATACATTTAATACCTTTTATGTTAGGCAAACTTTTTTCAAGGCGCTTAAAACTCATGTAGGTTTTGATGTACGTTATAATACACCATATAAGAACTATTCATATTCTCCAGCTTCAAGTCAGTTTTATGTGGGAAGCAACACGACATTTGATTCTACGCCAATTGTTGATGTCTGGGTAAAGGCAAGCCTAAGGAAAGCGAATCTGTTTGTAAAATGTGATTATGTAAATCAGGGCTTCCCGAGCAAAGGTTATTACACCATTAATCAATATCCAATGCAAGATAGGATGTTGTTTAAATTCGGTGTGCAGTGGAATTTCTACGATTAGGTCTTCTGAGGTTTCTTTTTAGCTGCTGGAAACAATACATTATTCAATATCAATCTGTATCCCGGAGAATTCGGGTGCAGGTTTAAATCAGTAGGAGGATCACCAACGGCATGCTGGTAATCTTCAGGATCATGTCCGCCGTAAAAAGTAAACTGACCTTTGCCAATCTCACCATTTAAGTAACGTACTTCTTCGGCTCCTTTGTTTTCACCCAGTACAGTAATACTAGGTTTCACCAGACGCTTTCTAAAAGCCGTGGTTTGTCCCATGAATCCTTTAATAACCTTATCGTGGTTCTGAGTGAGCATAGTTGGTACAAGGTCCCACTTGGCCGAAAAATCAAATAAGGTAAAGTAATCGTTATCCTCTTTTAGTGTTCTGGTCTGCGTTACATCAATGTCCGAAAACTCATAGTTAGAAGGGTTCAAGTCTAGCTGGAAATCTTTAAAAGCAAAAGTCCTGTTAAAATTAAGTTTA
The DNA here is from genome assembly GCF_040203335.1 of Pedobacter sp. ASV1-7. Taxonomy (NCBI): domain Bacteria; kingdom Pseudomonadati; phylum Bacteroidota; class Sphingobacteriia; order Sphingobacteriales; family Sphingobacteriaceae; genus Pedobacter; species Pedobacter sp. ASV1-7. Next base: position 812,968 of record NZ_JBEHBV010000001.1, read on the forward strand.
GCCTGTGCCTGTGCATCAGCAGGATCTCCATCGAACATTCTTTCGCAGATGTCAATCCCATCTGCACTTAAAGCAATGTCAAAACTGTCAGTCCCTGAACACATGGCAAACAGAAAGCCTCCTCCTGTGCAAAACTCTTTTATTCTTTTTGCAACTGCCAGTTTCATTTCAGATACCTTTTTAAACCCATTCCGCTTGGCTGCGGCTTCCTGATTTTTTACATCCTCCCTGTACCATGTCGCATTTCTAAAGGAACTCCAAAAGCGACCATATTGCCCCGTAAAATCTTCATGATGCAAGTGTAGCCAATCATATCCCGAAAGTTTGTCTTTCAATACCTCATCATCATAGATTACATCATAAGGTATCTCAGCGTAGGTCAGTACTAGTGTTACGGCATCATCCCATGGTAATTTGCTTTTTGGAGAATATACAGCCATTTTAGGTGCTTTTTCCAGTTTTACCATTTCCATATTAACCTGGGGATCACTGATTTCGTTCAGAATAGAAGTCACTTTGCCGTCAGGAAGTACCTGGTAGGATACTCCACGGGCTTTACATTCTTCTTCCACAGCTTTATTATACTTAATTAAAAAACTGCCACCCCGGTAGTTTAGAAGCCAGCTTACGTCTGCCTGTTGCTTTATGCCCCAATAAGCAAGGCCATAGGCTTTGAGATGGTTCTTCTGATCCTCATCCATATATATAAGAATAGACGACGCTCTAAGTCCAACGCTAAGTAACAAGAAAAAAAATAAAAGACTTAATCGTTTTGAATTCATAAAGCAACTTATGGAACGAATGTACTTATATAACGGTATAAAAAGAAGGAAATTATGAGAGATTAACGGTATTCCATTTTGATAAATTAGTATTGTTTTCAAAAAAAGTATGGGATTTAGGAATTTTCAATTACTTTTATGCAAACGGTTGCATAACTTGCAGTCGGAAGCTTAAAACCAACAACGTATAAATAAAACCAACAGTGAGCATATGTATTTATTAGGCCTTGATATTGGCACATCTTCTATAAAAGCATCTGTGGTCGATGCAGTTACCCAAAAAAGGATTGCAACCGCCCAATACCCTGAGGAGGAAGCAGAAATTAAATCACTGAAACCTGGATGGGCAGAGCAGTCGCCTGAAGGTTGGTGGAATCATGTTATTAAAGCAATCTCTAAAGTAACAGCAGAGAAAGGCTTTAATCCTGATGACATCAGTGCCATAGGTATAGCCTATCAGATGCATGGACTGGTGTTGGTGGATAAAGATCAAAACGTTTTAAGGGATAGTATCATCTGGTGTGATAGTCGTGCTGTAAAACTGGGTGATCAGGCATTTAATGCCATAGGTCAGGGGCATTGTTTACAAAGTATGCTCAATTCTCCAGGAAACTTTACCGCTTCTAAATTGGCATGGGTAAAGCAAAACGAGCCTGAATGTTACCAAAAGATTTATAAAGTAATGCTGCCTGGCGATTTTATTGCTATGAAACTAACTGGGACAATCACCACCAGTGTGGCGGCTTTGTCAGAAGGTGTTTTTTGGGATTTCCAGAAGGATGAACTATCCACAGAATTGATGGATTATTATGGCTTTGATGAAAATCTAATTCCAGAAATAAAACCTTTGTTCTCAGTGCATGGGGCACTTACAGATGAAGTTGCGACATTATTGGGATTGAAAGCAGGAATTCCTGTAGCTTACAAATCAGGTGATCAACCAAATAATGCATTGTCACTCAATGTCCTTAAGCCAGGTGAAGTCGCTTCAACAGCAGGGACATCAGGTGTAATTTATGGAGTTAGTGAAGACCTGACCTACGATTCGCAATCACGTGTAAATACATTTGCACATGTAACCTATTCCAGCAAAAAGAAACATACCGGAGTGTTGTTGTGTATCAATGGTACAGGAAGTATGTACAGATGGGCAAAGCATAATTTTGCACCTCAGTTATCATATAATGCGCTTAATGAACTGGCTGCAACAGCACCAATTGGTAGCAAAGGATTAAAAGTATTGCCTTTTGGCAATGGTGCTGAGCGTATGCTTAATAATAGATATACAGGGGGGCAGTTATTAGGTATCGATCTTAATCTGCATACTCAGTCAGATATTTTTAGAGCCGTACAGGAAGGCATCGCTTTCTCCTTCCGTTACGGATTAGACATTATGCGCGAGAATGGGATGCAGCCAAAAGTAATCAGAGCCGGAATGGCCAATCTGTTTTTAAGCGAGCTATTTACACAAACTTTTGTAGATGTAACCGGAATCCCGGTAGAGCTCTATGAAAACGATGGCAGTGTAGGGGCTGCATTAGGCGCAGGAATCGGTGCTGGAATTTACAATAGTCCTGAAGAAGCATTTACCAAACATGAGCTGATCAGATATGTAGAACCACAAAATACTGAAGCATATGAGCCGATATATGCGCAATGGAAAGAACTTTTAGACAAAGCATTATAATAGACCTAATAATATATTAAACATGACAAAAGTAGTAACAGGAGAAAAAGAGTTTTTTAAAGGAATTGACCAGATCAAATACGAAGGCTTGCAGAGTGATAATCCTCTTGCTTTTAGATGGTATGATGCCAATAAAATAGTGGCCGGAAAAACTATGAACGAGCATTTTAAATTTGCTTGCGCATACTGGCATTCATTCAATGGAAACGGTGGCGATCCATTTGGAGGAGCTACACATATATTCCCATGGGATGAAAAGAAAGATGCTGTGGAAAGAGCAAAGGATAAAATGGATGCTGCATTTGAATTTATTACCAAAATGCAATTACCATATTATTGTTTCCATGATGTGGATGTTGTTGATTATACAGACGATATTGCCGAAAATGAGCGAAGACTGCAGACGCTGGTTGAATATGCAAAAGAAAAACAAGCCAGTAGTGGTGTGAAATTACTTTGGGGAACAGCCAATTTGTTTAGCCATAAGCGTTATATGAATGGAGCTTCTACCAACCCTGATTTTCATGTGCTGGCTCATGGTGCAGCTCAGGTTAAAGCAGCATTAGATGCTACAATTGCGTTAGGTGGAGAAAATTATGTTTTCTGGGGAGGAAGAGAAGGTTATATGAGCTTGCTGAATACCAATATGAAACGCGAACAGGAACACTTAGCTAAATTTCTGCATACGGCCAAAGACTATGCACGCAAACAAGGCTTTAAAGGAACTTTCTTTATTGAACCTAAACCATGTGAGCCATCTAAACATCAGTATGATTATGATGCAGCGACGGTTAAAGGCTTTTTACAGGAATACGATCTGCTTGCAGACTTTAAATTGAACCTGGAAGTAAACCATGCAACTTTGGCCGGACATACTTTCCAGCATGAGTTACAGGTTGCTGTAGATAGCGGATTGTTAGGGTCAATAGATGCAAATCGCGGAGATTACCAAAATGGTTGGGATACCGATCAGTTTCCAAATGACATCAATGAGCTGACAGAAGCTATGCTCATCATATTAGAAGGTGGCGGTTTACAAGGAGGTGGAGTGAATTTTGATGCTAAAATCCGTAGAAACTCAACTGATATGGCTGATCTGTTTTATGCACATGTAGGTGGAATGGATATTTTTGCACGGGCATTGGTAACTGCTGATGCTATTCTTCAGAAATCAGATTATAAAAAGATTAGAACTGATAGGTATGCTTCGTTTGATAGTGGTAAAGGAGCAGAGTTTGAACAAGGTAAATTGAGTCTGGAAGATTTAAGGAATTTTGCTGCTGATCATGGTGAACCTGAAGTTCGCAGCGGAAAACAAGAGTATTTGGAAAATCTAATAAATCGCTATATTTAAAACCTTAAATAAATCAAAAACCTAACCTAGCCAATTAAATGAAAGCCAATATTCTGGATACCAAGGATTACATAGTATTTCTAGTTTACTTTGTAATTGTAGCAGCCTACGGGTTGTACATTTACAATAAGAAAAAGTCCGCAGCCAGCGGTTCGCAGGATTACTTCCTTGCCGAAGGTTCCTTAACATGGTGGGCTATCGGGGCCTCTCTGATCGCTTCAAATATTTCTGCAGAACAGTTTATTGGGATGAGTGGTTCAGGCTTTAAAATGGGCCTTGCTATTGCTACATACGAATGGATGGCTGCAGCTACACTAATTGTAGTAGCAGTTTTCTTTATACCGGTTTACCTGAAAAACAAAATATCAACCATGCCGCAGTTCCTTCACCAAAGGTATAACGGAACCGTAGCTATGATTATGGCTGTATTCTGGTTGCTATTGTATGTAGTAGTTAACTTAACTTCAATACTTTACTTAGGGGCATTGGCAGTGAGCAGTATCTCTGGTTTCAGCCTTGAGTTGTGTATGTATGCCATTGCAGCATTTGCCATCATCATTACGCTGGGAGGGATGAAAGTAATTGGTTATACGGATGTAATTCAAGTGTTTTTCCTGATTCTTGGTGGATTGGCAACAACATATCTTGCATTAAGTCTGGTTTCTGAGCATTATGGAACATCTGGCATTTTACAAGGATATAGTCTGATGACAGAAAAGGCATCTGAGCATTTTCACATGATCCTCAAGCCTGAGAATGAGAATTATATTGACTTACCGGGATTAAGTGTACTGGTTGGAGGTATGTGGATTGTGAACCTGAATTACTGGGGATGTAATCAATACATCACACAGCGTGCATTGGGTGCTGACCTTAAAACTGCACGTGCAGGTATATTATTTGCAGCATTTTTAAAACTGTTAATGCCAATTATCGTAGTGCTTCCAGGTATTGCAGCTTATGTGTTATATAAAGACGGAGCTTTCCAAACCGAAATGCTGCAGAATGGCGAGGTGAATCCGGACAGAGCGTATCCTGTATTGCTTAACCTATTGCCAGCTGGATTAAAAGGACTTTCCTTTGCCGCATTGACTGCAGCTGTTGTAGCTTCATTAGCTGGTAAAGCAAATAGTATTGCAACTATCTTTACACTGGATATTTACAAAAAGGTACTTAAACCAGAGGCGTCAGAGATTAACTTGGTTAGAACCGGTAAAATAGCTATCGTTGTATCTATGATTTTAGGTGTGCTGATCGCTCCACATTTAGGCATCGATAAAAAAGGAGGATTCCAGTACATCCAGGAATATACAGGATTTGTATCTCCTGGTATATTTGCAATGTTTATTCTCGGCTTCTTCTGGAAAAAGTCAACTTCAAACGCAGCACTTTTCGCTACAGTAGGTGGCTTCGGACTTTCATTATTGCTTAAGTTTTTACCAGGCATGACAGATCTTTCCTGGCTATCGGAAGTAGGGTTTGCTGTTAAAAATTCTGTAGGTATTTATGAGATTCCATTTATTGACAGAATGGGCTTTGTATTTATATTCTGTATTGTTGGTATGATCATTATCAGTTTAATAGAGAATAAAGGAGAAGAAGATCCTAAAGGTCTTGAAATCGATGCTACTATGTTTAAAACAACTACTGCATTTGCAGTGGGGGCCTTAATTATAGTTGGACTACTTGTTGCCCTTTACAGTGTATATTGGTAATCCTTAAGCATCATCATTAAGAAATATAATCTAAGAGCCTGAATCATCATATGATCAGGCTCTTTGTAGTTTGATCGTTATTACCCACTTTACGGTCTAAACATATTTTTATTATAATTGTACAAAATAGCTATAGCCACATCTTGAAAAAGAAAACAACGATTTACGATATTGCCAAAGAGCTGAATATCACAGTGTCAACAGTATCCAGAGCACTTAGTGGTTTTCCAGCAATCAGCGAAGCAACAAGGAGTATGGTAATTGAGACTGCAAAAAAGCTTAATTATAGTCCAAATAAACTGGCTTCTGCATTAAAATCTGGTAAAACATTTATTGTAGGAGTTATTGTGCCAAGTGTGCAGGCTCACTTCTTTGCATCAGTTATTCATAGTATTGAAAAGGGATTAAAGGACAGTGGCTATCGGATTATCCTTTACCAGTCTAACGAGTCTGTAGAAAACGAAATAAATGGGGTGAAGACTTTGCTGGAAGCACAGGTGGATGGGATTATGGCATCAATATCCTTAGAAACTACTGATGTTTCTCATTTTCAGGAAATCATAAAACAGAATAAACCACTGATATTATTTGATAGGGTCAGCACAGAATTAAAAGTGCCAACGGTTACATTGAACGATTTCAATGCTGGTTACCTGGCTACTCAACACCTGATTGATCAGGGCTATAAGAATATAGCGTTTGTAACTACTATGCATAAGGTCAAGATATTCGATGATCGTTTAGAGGGGTTTAGAGCCGCAATGAAGGCAAACAATCTACCTGTAAATGAAGAACAACTTATTCTCGGTGGACTTTCTATAAAAGATGGTAGATATGGTGCTGGCAGGCTACTACGTGGAGACAGCCTGCCTGATGCGATCATTGCCGGAGATGACTTTACGGCTTTGGGTGTAATAAAAAAATTAAAAGAAGTTAATCAGGTACCACCGAAGATAGGAGTAATCGGTTTCTCAAACGAAGCATTTTCTGCTTACATCACGCCGACCCTGTCTACCGTAGATCAGCACCCTAATCAAATGGGACTTGAATGTGCGGACATGTTTTTACAGATGATTAAACAGAAAAACCCAAATGACGGTATTCGTAATGTTGTTCTGGAACCAACCATTGTAGAAAGGGAATCCACAGGACTGCCTTTACTATCCGACATTAGCATTGATTAAAACATTCCTGGGAATAAAGAAATGCTTTAATGTCCTTGGATTGGTGTACACATCTGAGTTGATTTCGAACACCTCATAGATGTTTTTGGTATTTAAGACCTCTGCAACTGTTCCATCATACCACTTTCTTCCATTTTTAAGCATAATGATCCTGTCGGCATATTGTGCTGCCAGGTTTATATCATGTAAAATACTAACGACCATAAAGCCGCGTTTAGTCAACATTTTGGCAATAGCCAGGGTTTGCTGCTGGTATTGCAAATCCAGACTGGCCACTGGTTCGTCCATCAATAACAAAGCATTTGGTACATCCCAGATCTGAGCAAGTACCCTTGCTAATTGAACCCGCTGTTGTTCACCTCCGGATAAGCTGAGGTAAGAGCGTTCAGCAAGGTTTGTAATGCCTGTCAACTCCATTACTTCAATGCAGATTTCATTGTCGCCTATGGATGGATTATTACGGTAGTGAGGATATCTGCCCATCATCACAATTTCCTCAACAGTAAAGGCCATGTTTACAACATTCTGCTGGTTGAGTACAGCACGTTTTAACGCGAGAGCTGAAGATGAATAGGTGCCAAGTTCTTTTTCATGCAGGTTTACACTTCCAGAAGATGGAGGCCTGTCGCCACTTAACAAACGGAATAAGGTCGACTTCCCAGCGCCATTCGCACCTAATATAACCAGCAATTCTCCTTGTCGCAAGCTAAAAGAAATGTCTTTAACCAATGCCCGCTTACCTACCTTAAATGTTAATGAATCTGCTACCAACATGTTATAATACGAGTTTCTTTTTGTCTTTAATTAAAATATACAAGAATAGAGGTGTGCCTAGCAGTGCAGTGATTACTCCAATAGGTAATTCTATAGGTGCTATAATTGTTCTGCAAAGCATATCAGCCAGGGTGAGCATTAGTGCACCTAACAGGGCAGAAGCAGGAAGCACGTGTTTATTGTCTACCCCTATGAGTAATCTGATGGTATGTGGTACCAACAAACCTACAAAGCCAATGATTCCTGAAACAGCAACGGCAGCCCCGACCGCCATAGTGGCCAGAATCACTACATTTCTTTTTATGGTATTGACTTTCAGTCCCAATTGAGCCGCTTGGTTTTCTCCAAGTGCAAATGCATTTAATGCCTTGCCCATCCGTGGTAACAGCAATACCGGAATGATAATAAAAGGAAATACGGCCATAATATTTTCCCAGGTAGCACCTCCTAAGCTGCCAAGCATCCAGAAGGTAATGTTCCTCAATTGCTGATCATCAGCTGCAAAGGTGATTAAACCTGTAAGAGCTCCTGCAAGTGCATTAATTGCAATTCCTGCCAGTAGCATGGTCGCCACATTTGATTTTCCATCTGTGCGAGAAATCTGGTAGACAATAAGCGCTGCAATACCAGCTCCGGCAAAAGCTCCGAAAGCAAGAAGGTAATAGCCAAGGATATTACTTAGTGCAGTCAGCAAACTGATTTCAAGTACAATAATGATAACCGCCATTAAGGAGGCACCAGCAGAGATGCCTATTAGCCCGGGTTCAGCAAGTGGATTTCTGAAAATGCCCTGGATTGCAGTGCCGGATATCCCAAGTGCTGCACCAACCAGTATGCCAAGTAACACTCTCGGAATACGCACGATATTCATGACCCCTTCAAATTGAACTGGGATTTCCCTGCCGCTAAATAGTCCGATCTTTTTACCCAGAATAACCATTACGTCTGTTAAAGGAATTTTTACTGCCCCCAGGCTCATAGAAAAGGCTGCTGCAAGAATTAATGAAAGCGTTAATGACAGATATAATATAAACTTCTTATTTACCATTTACTATTCAATTCACTAATCGCCTCACCTAATCTCGCAGAGAAGTTAATCAGCAACTCTCCATTCATTTCTACAATCTTCTTATTTTTCCCGGCATTGGTTAACATTACTCCAGGCATTTTTAAAATGCTGTTCATACCCCCTAAACTTTTATAGCCAAAATCAAACATCAGAATGATATCAGGATTGGCATTTACAAGCGCTTCGGTAGTGTATGGCTTAAATTTAGAAAAGCCCTGTGCAGCATTTTTTCCACCTGCCAATCTGATAATGGCATCCATACTGGTTTCTTTACCTGCAACCATCATTACTCCGGTACCACGGGCATATAAAAATAATACTTTAGGTGATTTAGGATTCTTCTTCACATCAGCCAGAGCTTTGTTAATGCTGACTTCTGTTTGTTTGGCAAGTTGTTCTCCTTTGGCAGGATTCCCTAAAGCTGCGGCAACTTGTTTGATAAAGATCGGAGCCCCTTTAGCACTGAATTCTTGTTTAATAATAACTACTTTAATCTTCGCAGATTTCAATTGATATTCCAGTGATTTAGAGATTGCATTTTCAGGAGCAAGAACCAGATCAGGAGCAAAGGATATAATTCCCTCTGCAGATACTGCACGGTCTTTACTTACTTTAGGTAATTTATTGATGTAAGCAGGGTAAGTACTGGTTACATCTACCGCGACAATCTGAGCACCATACCCTAAAGCATCTACTGTTTCGGTAAGTGCACCACTTAAAGTGATAATACGTTTTTGTGCTTTGCCGGATACAGTGATTCCAAGCATTAATGAGAATAAAATAACTACAAGCTTTTGCATATGGATGTGTTTATGTTCATAATTTCTTTTACAAAGGAAGATTTATTTAAAATCATTCCAAATAATCTACAATTGTTTAACGGATTTGGTATAATTTATTATTGCTGTGGGTGATTTCTTATTCTATTTTTTTTGTTTTTCTGTAATCAATTGTTTTTAAGTCTTTTATGTTGAATTGTTTTATGGCAAAAAAGACAAGGTTATCATCTCTAATTCCATAAAAACATCCCGATTCCATTAAAAGATTCCCGAAATGGTTAAAAATTATTACAGGATTGTTGCTTTTATCACGACAAATGTAAGCATATTTGCAGTCTTATTTAGACTGATTAAAAATAAATGCAATAGTAATAATGTTTCAAACAACAATTTTAAAATGGCAGTTTCTGTTGGTCTTCATCTTTGTAGCCAGCTCAGCAATTGCCAATAATATTAAAGCTGGATTGACGGGACTGGTTGTTGATGAAACAGGTAAACCTCTTAAGGGAATTACAGTTGTTATGCAACCAGATTATAAAAAAGCGGTTACTGATGCTCAAGGTAAATTCTCTTTTGATGGTAAGTTGTATACTGGGACTTACACCTTAAATATCAATGCTATTGGTTTCAAAAAATATGAACAAGAAGTAAACATTGAGGATAATAAGATTTTGACTTTAAACATCCAATTACAACGCGGAGATCAGGAGTTAAATGAAGTGAGTGTGAATGGGCTTCACCGTAATCCGGAAAATTTCATCGATATGACCCGAACTGCCATGCCATCAAAAATAATTAGCAGACAGGAAATAGAAATGATGGGAAGCCGAAGGCTTGATGAGGTTTTAAAAGAGCAGACAGGTTTGGCTATTGTTAACGATATAGGATCTGGAAGCAGAGCTGTAGGTCTACAAATGCAGGGCTTCGACAGCGGTTATACCATGATTATGATTGATGGACAACCAATGGTTGGCCGCAATAATGGGAACTTTGATCTTTCACGTATTACCGTGTCTAATATAGAGCGGATTGAAATCATCAAAGGTGCTTCTTCTTGTCTGTTTGGAAGTGAAGCCCTGGCCGGGGTAGTTAATATCGTAACCCGTAAAAACATCAATCATCCCCAGGGAATGGCAGCCCTACGTTACGGGAGTTTCAATATGCTTGATGCTACTTTGGAAGGTGAAACCCCATTCGCAGGTAAAAAAGGTTCGGTTTATTTATCTGGCAACTATTATCGTACGGATGGATTTAATGCCAACCCATATCTCGATGAGGGAAAAACCGCACCGCCATTTGAAAGTTTTGCATTTCAGGGGAGAGGGCGTTATCTGTTGAGTGATAAAAGTGCATTGAGTTTTAACGGGAGGTATGTAACTAGGTATTCTGATAACCATATCTCTTATGGTGCGAAACCTACTAAGGATGTATTGGATGAGCAGGACTTAAATGGTTCCATCGCTTTGAACAATAACTTTAATAATGGATTCAGTTTAAAAAGTCAGTACTACTTAACTCGCTATAAAACTGTACAGGACATTACAGACCTGAACAGTGGAATTATAATTCCGGGTAATCGTTTTGAACAATATGTTCATAGGGCAGAGGTACAGGGTGTTAAACATTTGTCGGATGTTCTTGAAATTACAGGTGGTGTGGGTGCAGCTTACGAATTGTTAAACAACAATGCTTATAGAGGCTCAAAAAGTATGAGCAATTATTTTGCATATACACAAGCTAACTGGCAGGCTACAGAAAAGTTATCGGTTGTTGCTGGCGCCAGATATGATTACCATGATAAATATGGTGGAAAGGTTAATCCCAGTCTAGGATTGGATTATCAATTATTCGAAAATTTTAAACTTAAAGCTGCGGTGGCCACTGGTTTTAAAACGCCAAATTTTCAGCAACTATATCTCGCATTTACCAATCTTCAAACAGGCTATACTGTTCTTGGGGCAGAGGAGTTCTGGCGTGAAATAAAAATCCTGCAGGATGCTGGCCAAATTCAAAATATCCTTTCATCAGCACAAAATATAGGAGCACTTAAACCAGAACGATCAGTTTCATATAGTGCCGGTTTTAATTATGTGCCTTCGAAGCGTTTAAAACTTGATGTAAACTTGTTTTATAATGACATGAAAGACTTCATCAATTATGAGCAGGTAGCAGTTAAAACAAATGATCAACAAATTTTCTCTTATAATAACATCGCCAATGCATATACAACAGGTGCAGAGATAGGTTTGAGCTGGTCGGCCAGCAAATCAATAACCATATCCGCTGGTTATCAATTGCTTTATGCTATAGATAAAGGGGTAGTAGATTCGATAAAAAATGCTGTAGGTTCATATGCTTCCATCTATGATACCGATCTGAATAAATTGAGACCATCAACCCGTAAGGATTATTTCGGACTGAATAACCGTTCTCGTCATATGGCCAATGTGAAGATTAGTTATGCTCATGAATCGTCTGGGATTACAGGAACTTTCAGAGTAAACTACCGTAGTAAGTATGGTTTTTCTGAAGATAATAAAGCAAATAAATTCCTTGATCCTTATGATACCTATGTACGAAGCTTCTTTTTGCTGAATGCATCTGTACAGAAATTATTTTACAATAAGCGTTTACAATTTCAGCTGACGGCTGATAATCTCATGAATTACTGTGATCAACTTATGCCTGCACAGCAAGGTAGAACCATACTGGCTGGTCTGAGCTGGAGGTTTTTTAAACAGGAAAACTAAAGAATTATGTTAATCAATAAATTAATAAAATGATGAAATCTAACTATTTAAAACAAGCATTAATACTGGCTTTTGTAGCTGTGTTCAGCATTTCTTGTACTAAAGAGGAATTGAAACCTCAATTAGATGATGGTAAAAGCACTGTGGTAAAAGATGTTGAAGGTGATGTAGGTAATACTGTAGGTGGAGGTGAGGCATTTGAAACTTTTTACTTCAGCTTTAAGAGCAATGGCAAGGTCGATAAAAGTAAAGTGCTTACCGCTGAATGGGACATTGCTTTCGCTAATGAATACAATTCTTACATCTCACCAAATAGTGCTGCAAATAAGCAAAGCTTCGGTTTTGGTGGTGTTGGTAAAGGGGCATTGATGGTGGTAAACCAGGCATATGATGCGATAAAGACAGCACCCTCTGATGCAGAATTTGCGAGCAAGGGTGTTAATACTTCAGGATTGGACCTGGGAGATGGCAACGGCTGGTATTTCTATGAAATGAATACACATATCGCAATTCCGGTAAAAAATCGGACTTATATTTTAAAGACTGCTGATGGAAAATATGCAAAACTGCAAATGATCAGCATGTATAAAGGGGCCCCAGCTGTCGTGAGTGATATCAACTGGCCTGCGCCATATCTAACCTTTAGATACTTTGTGCAGGAAGACGGTAGTACAAATCTTTCAACCAAAGACTAAATCAATTCATTATACATTTTTATCCATTTAACAATTAAATAATATGAACTATCTAAATTCAAAAACTATTAAAATCTTCGGTTTATTAATGCTGACGGCAGGGGTGCTTTCATCTTGTAAAAAAGATAAAGAGCCTGAACAAGAAGAGCCTACTCATTATTATAAACTGGAGCGGGTAGAAAACTTCGCGCCTGCTGTTACTGGAGCAAAGACTTTCTATTTCAATTTCGAAACTAAAAAAGAAATTGCAGAGTCACAGGTGAAGTCGGCCGATTGGGACTTGGCTTTTGGTGGTACAATGACCTGTATGCTTAGTGGCAACAATGGTACTGATGAAGCTAATTATGGGGTAGGAAGTACTGCTAAAGGTGGTATTCTTATATTAGAGAAACCATTTGAAGAAGTGAATGATGTACCTGCTGATGCGGATTTCAAGACCGGAAAGAATTTAATTGGTCTTGATGCAGAAGGAGTTTATGGTAGTGGAATAGGATGGTGCTTATATGACAGTAAAGGAACAATAAGGGGTGATGGTTCTGCAGATAAGCAACATGTGATTTATGCTATGCCAGAAAAACGTACTGTAATCGTTCGCACAGCTAAGGGCGACTATGCAAAAATTAAAATGATTAGTGGCTATAAAGATGCTTTTACTGCAGATAAGTGGTTCATGAATACACCTCACATGTTTTATACGTTTGAATATGTAGTTGTACCAAAAGGAAGTACCAAGTTTCAAATTAAATAACCTTATTTTAACCCATTAAATTTATAGATATGTTAAGTACCTCAATTAAAGAAGCGACCAAAGAAGCACACTTAAATCTTGAAAAAAAGGTAGTGCAAAAAATGAAAGCCATCCGTAGTGATGCAGACTATGCAGATTTTTTAAAGCATTTCTATGCTTATTTCAACCAGGTTGAAAAGGCTATCGCTCCATATATCACAAATGAATTATTACCAGATATTGCTGAGCGTCGTAATTCTTCTCATATCAAACAAGATATTGAAGAGTTGGGAGCAAATGTAAATGATCTGCCTGAAGCAAATGCACCTCAAATAGATAATACCATCCAGGCTCTTGCAGCATTATATGTAATGGAAGGCTCAATCATGGGTGGACCAATCATCGTGAAAATGTTGGAGAAATTTGGCATCACTAAAGGGTTCTCGTTTTTCTCTGGTTACGGAGCTGAGACTGGACAGATGTGGGGTAAATTTGTTGCCGTACTAAATGCTAATGCAAATAATGAGGCAGAGGAACAACAAGCAATTGCTACCGCTAATGAAACTTTTTCGAACTTCGGAGAAGTATTTGGTGAGGTAAGTGTAGCTTAATTTCATTATAATAAGATAGAATAGATACACTCCGATGAAGATAAAATCTAAAATAGAGGGGTCGGACGATTGGTTGTTTATCGAAGAGATCGCGGATAACTATACGCCCAATACCCCACTTTCTGAAAAGAGTGTAAATATTAAAAGTCTGCCTGCTCAGAAGCTGGTAAATTATCAGCTTAGTGCGGGCGGACTATTTTTGGTGCATTCCACCATGCAGTTTAATAGCAATGTAAAAGTATTTTCTGAGGTGGAAGGTGAAACCATTACTTCACAGTTTATTTTCTACGATACGCATCCTAATCCTGAGAAAAAGGATTTGAAAAATAATAGAAGAACAGGCAGCAGACATAATATCCGTTATATCCCTTCCATAAAAGGGAGTTATCCTATGGTGCCTGATATAGAGTATAAGTATTTCTTATTGGTGCTCTCAAAACCTTATTATTTTCATTTAATAAATCAGCATTCTCTGTTACATACAGATTTTGTGCGGGAGATTTTAAAGGGAAAATACACTTCTTTTTCTGCTAAAGATTTACCGGTGACCACTGAAATGAAACGGGTGATCAATGATATCTGTGAGTGCAAAAGATCAGGTGAATTAAAACGTATGCATACTGAATCGAGGATTTTGGAATTACTGATGCTTCAACTTGAACAAATGCAATCTGGTGTTGAAGAAGTTGATAAATATGTAATTAAACAGGATGACTTGCGTAAGCTTGAACATGCAAGAGATATTTTAGATGCACAATATACTTATCCCCCAACTATCATTGAGCTTTCAAAGCAAATTGCGCTAAATGAGTTTAAACTTAAAAGAGCTTTTAAAGAATATTTTGGAACTACAATTTATGGTTATGTAACAAGATTGAGGATGGAAGAAGCTCGAAGGTTGATTCTGGAAGAGAAAAAAACAGTAGGGCAGGTAGCCTCCGCAGTTGGATTTAATCACCAAAGCCATCTTACAGACGCTTTTAAGCGCTATTTTGGGATTTTACCAAGCGAAATAAAGTTGAGCGAAGAATAGTAGCTTTATTACATTAAACTCCCCCGCTCTGTTTTTGCATATCAGCGCAAATTTCTCTAAGTTTGCCCTCTACAAAAATTTTATCATGAGCAAAGCAATAATTAAAACAGATAAAGGTGATATGACCGTACAATTTTACGATCAGGATGCACCAAATACAGTTGCTAATTTTTTAAAGTTAGCTAAAGATGGTTTTTATAATGGCGTAACATTTCACAGGGTAATTCCTAATTTCGTTGTTCAAGGTGGTGATCCAACTGGTACTGGTGCTGGTGGCCCAGGTTATAAAATTGATTGTGAGCTAACAGGCGAGAACCAATATCATGACCGTGGTGTTTTATCTATGGCTCATGCTGGTAGAAATACTGGTGGATCTCAGTTTTTTATCTGCCATAGCAGAGACAATACTGCACACTTAGACAGAAATCATACTTGCTTCGGTAAAGTTGTTGAAAATGTTGATGTTGTAGACAGCATTAAACAAGGTGACAAGATTATAGGAATTGAAGTAATAGAAGATTAATTCTAATCTACTCAAAAATAGACAATATGAATTTAAGAGGAATTGTAGCAGTATCTGGAAGACCAGGTTTATTTAAACTTGTTGGTCAGAATAAAGCAGGATATGTTCTTGAAAGTCTGGATGCTCAAAAAGTTAAAATTGTAGCTAATATGACTACAACTAAACTTGCATCGCTAGAAGACATTACAGTATATGGTGAGGATGATGATTTAAAATTAACCGATGTTTTAGCAAATATGGTAGCCTCTAAAGGTAATGTTCCTGATGCAAAAGCAGAATCGGGTGTTTTAAAAACATTCTTCAAAGAAGTGGCCCCAGGTCATGACGAAGAAAAAGTTTATGCTTCTGATATGAAGAAAATCGTAAGCTGGTATCATATCCTTAAAGATCTTCCTCTGTTTACAGAAGAAGCTCCTGCTGTTGATGATGAACATGATACATTGAAAGCAGATGATAAATTAGACAAAAAACCAAAGGCTACGCCTAAGGCATCAAATGCAAAAGCGCCTAGTAAAACTGCACAGCCAGCTAAAAAGGCTAATATGACCAGTAAAAAAGGAGTTTAATTAAGCCTGCATTTCTATAAGTTATTAAAAGGGTATCCTAAAAGGATGCCTTTTTTTATGAAGATAATTTTGTCAATGCATATAAAAATCAGATGGATTTAGGTACTAAAACAGTATTGTTATTCGAATATGGTGTATAATAACTCTATATTTAATGTATAATGAATTCATAATAAATCCATGTATTTATATTAAAATATGGACTTAACATGGAGGTACTATGGACTTACTATGGACTTACTATTTAGAATGACCGAAGAATCCTTTAACTTGAGTCATTGATATTTTGGATTTTGCCCTATTTTGGGTGTTTTTCGCTAGCTCTTAAACTAGAAACCAGATGGCTAAAAAAGCTATGATTGAGATAACGATAGCAATGATATAAGATAGCCGGTCTTTTTTACTATCGCTCTTGAATTTGTAGTTTCTTTTATAATCTCCGGGTAACATAATATCCTCCTTTTATTAAATGATGCTTGAAGCGCATAATTTCCACAATGATTTTTAAAATTATTCGTGATGGTAAGGTTCTCCTTTTAAAATGCTGAAAGCACGATAAAGCTGCTCCACAAAGAACAATCTAACCATTTGATGGGAGAATGTCATGTCGGATAGCGACAGACTTCCGTTCGCACGCTTATAAATGCTTTCATCAAATCCATAAGGCCCACCAATAATAAATACCAAATGTTGAACACTGCCAATCATTTGTTTGTTTAAATAATTTGAAAACGCAACAGAAGTATATTTTTTCCCTTTCTCATCCATTAAAATAACAGTATCCAGATTGCTGATCTGCTTATGGATCAGTTCAGCTTCCTTAGCCTTTTGCTGTGCCTCGCTAAGATTTTTTGTATTTTTAATCTCAGGAATAACCTGCAGCGTAAAGCCAATGTAATGTTTTAATCTGTTCAGGTATTTTTCAATCCCTTCAATCAGGTACTTATCTTCTGTTTTACCTACAACCAGTAAAGTGATCTTCATTTATTTTATCTTTATCATCTAAACAATTCGTAACATCTCATACATACCGGGGTCAAAGTTTAAATGCCCCCTCAATTATTCAGGAATTCAAATATAATGGTAAATACAAAACATAGCATCTTAACGAGGTATCAAAATAACGTAGAATCACAACAAACAGTCATCGATCAGCTTAAACGAAAG
The DNA here is from genome assembly GCF_040203335.1 of Pedobacter sp. ASV1-7. Classification (NCBI taxonomy): domain Bacteria; kingdom Pseudomonadati; phylum Bacteroidota; class Sphingobacteriia; order Sphingobacteriales; family Sphingobacteriaceae; genus Pedobacter; species Pedobacter sp. ASV1-7. The sequence continues at coordinate 830,384 of NZ_JBEHBV010000001.1, forward strand.
TTAAATGGGATCTCTTTTTCCAGATTAGGACTTTTTATTGCCGAAATAGCTATTGTTGCCCTGATTATAAATTTTGGTTTCGAATGGTTTTTTGCAGTTTTGGCTTTTCTACCATTAGTATTATTCTTATTTCTTGTAAAGAGACAAGTTAAGGTGCAAAAGGAATTGATCTATGCTGAAAAGCTGTTATGGGTTTATAAAAATGAGATAGCTCAACTCAAGGAAAGTAAGAATGGCTATAGCGATGGGACTGTTTATGCGGATGAGTATCACCCATATAGTTCCGATCTTGATATATTCGGCCCGGGCTCACTTTACTCGTTTGTTAACCGTTGTAATACACAGGAAGGACTTGATATTCTAGCCAGAAGCTTAAGCGAGCCAGGAAATCAGCAAGAAATTGAACAAAGACAAGAAGCTATTGCCGAATTAAAGGAACATATCGACCAGACTTTCCATTTTCGTGCGGAACTTCAAAATCATAAACCAGGACAACTAAAAGTTATTATCCGTAAACTTCAGGAGCAATTGCCGGAACAACTTGCATTCACACGTAAAGCCTCATTGCGTTTATATATAAAGGTTGTCCCTTTTATCATGATTGTCTTATTTGGTATGGGGATTTTCTTTGGCACCTGGGCATGGCAGCTTTTTGGAGTATTTGCTGTTATCAATATGGCCCTTACCTTTTTTAATTTTAAATCCATCAATCAGGTATATTATGGTTTTAGTGGAGAATCGGCGATGCTGAGTGCTTTTGCTGGTAGCATTAAATGGACAGAAGATGTGACATGGAAAAGTAAGTATATTAAAAATTTTTTCACTCATAATACTCACCCAGTTCCAATCAGCAAACAGATCCGTAAGTTGTCGACAATTATACAGGCTTTTGATGCCAGATTGAACGTGATTGTAGGTGCTTTTCTGAATATTTTTATGGTGTGGGACATCCGTTGCTCTATATCGCTATGTAAATGGTATGATGAATCGGCTCAGGAGACTATTGAAGGAATGACCAGGATTAGTCGTTTCGAAGAACTCATATCTTTTGCAACACTAGCCTATAACCAGACCGATTGGAATTATCCTGTTATAATGCCATCATTTGAATTGAGAGCAACAGAACTTGGGCATCCGCTTATACCAGAGCGGGTTAGAGTGCTAAATAGCTTTGAGGTTAAAGATATGCCAACAGTGGATATTGTGACAGGTTCCAATATGGCTGGAAAAAGTACTTTTTTAAGAACTGTAGGAATTAACATGACACTAGCTTTTGCAGGTGCTCCTATATGTGGGCAACAAATGTCCTTATCTATATTTAAAGTGCTTTCTTATATGCGTATTAAGGATTCATTAAATGATCAGACTTCTACCTTTAAAGCAGAACTGAATAGGTTAAAAATGATTTTAGATGCCATACAGGCCAATCAGAATTCTTTTGTATTGATTGATGAGATGTTAAGGGGTACAAATAGTAAGGATAAATACCTTGGATCAAAGGTGTTCATCGAAAAACTGATTGAACAAAATACCCCTGCATTATTTGCTACTCATGATCTGCAATTATCGGAAATGGAGCATGACTATCCTGAAAAGGTTCGTAATTATCATTTCGATATACAGATTACAGAAGGTGAAATGGAGTTCGACTACAAATTAAAACATGGACCTTGTAAGACTTTTAATGCCGCTTTATTGTTAAAACAGATTGGGTTAACATTAAATTGATCTTAAGAATTTTTAATGGCATAAATTTTAAATGCCTTTAACCCAGCTTCCAATTTTTTGAAGTGCTGCAGGGTTTATTGTTTCTTCAATAGTCCCATATTCAGTAGCTGCACCAGTCCCAGCCTTTTGAAACAGATGATTTAATCCTCCCATTGGTACGATTTCGAAATTTTTGTTGCCAGCTTTTTCCAGACTAGCTTTAATACCTGCGAGGTTTTCTTTAGCAGATACCTGAAAATCGAGCGTGCCATTAATAGCTAACACAGGGCAGGTAACTTTAGTCAGGTATACTGTTGGGTCAAAGCCAATAAAATATCTTAACCATGGTGTTTTAAAGCTGTTGATGGATTGTTTAATCATGGCTTCGGTAGTTGTGCTATCTGGCTTATCTAAGGTTTGCAAACTTAATTCTTTGCGGAATACCCGTTCAACCTCTGCAGTCGCCTGATCTAGCGGAAGGTCTTTGGTGTCTTTCACTGTTGTAAAAACTTTTAAATTCATAGCTGTCTTTTGGGCAGCAAGAGTAGGCGGAAGTCCTGCAAGTTTCATGGCATCTCCAAGCTGTTGTGCATAAAGTTGATATATTGGAATGCCTGGGCCAGCCATGGCTACAATGAATTTTACATTTGGATTGCGACTGGCAACAATTGGTGCAATCATACCGCCTTCGCTATGTCCCACTAGTCCGATACTCATGTTTTTTAAATCTGGGCGGGAAAGTATATACTTTACTGCTGATTCTGCATCATCTGCAAAATCGGCTGTGGTCGCCTTATTAAAAATGCCTGTCGACTTCCCTATGCCACGATCATCATATCTTAATACAGCAATTCCTTGTCGTGTCAGGTAGTCACTAAGCACCAAAAAAGGACGATGATTAAAAGGTGGGAAATCTTCATTTCTATCCTGAGGACCAGAACCGCTAATCAATACTACTATTTTACTGGCTTTACCATCGGCAGGTAAGGTTAATGTTCCTGCTAGCGTATGACCACCATTGGCATTTGTAAAGGTTATCTCTTCTTGTTTGTATGGGAAATCTTTAGGATCCTGAGGCCTTGGGCCGGATTTTACCAGCAAATTTGTATTGGGTTTGTTGCTTAGCATTAAGGGAGCCCGTGTTGGCCCTTGTTCAAAAATCCCATTTATTTTGTTGCTGTCAGGCATAAATACACCTGTGTATTTCATTCCTATATTGGTAGCCTCAATGGTTAGAATATTAATCTCTAATGTTGTTTTACTGGTAGGCATACCTATAGCGCCTTGATTAGGACTATCCATCTTTGTGCTATATTCAGTTCCGTTCTTAGTAATGTGAAACACCAGGGGCAACTGTAAACCTTTAAGATTTAAGTTCCCATACCATGTGCCTACTGGTTCCTGAGCAAACAAAACATTACTTAGCAAAACTAAAGCTATGGTTGAATACAATCTTCTCATGATCAAATTTAATATTTATGATGATAATCAAAGTATGTTTCTGATGTTAAGTTATTTATATTAAAATATTAAGGGTTTGTAAGTTTAGCATTAACTTCATAAATGATTAGCATATTGCTCATTATTAGGATATATGATCAAAGCATCTGATTTTGGGAATGATTTTTTATGGGGCGTAGCTACTGCAGCAGCACAGATTGAAGGTGCAGCTGAGAGTTATGGCAAGGGCTTATCTATCTGGGATACGTTTTCCCGAAGATCTGGTAAGATTAAAAAGGGGCATCAGTTAACGACTGCTTGTGATTTTTATCATAGTTATAAGGATGATATTGCCCTTGTAAAATTATTGGGATTCAAGGTATTCCGTTTTTCGATCTCCTGGCCACGTATTTTGCCAACCGGAAAAGGGAAAGTAAATAAAGATGGGATTCTTTTTTATCATCAGGTGATCGACGAATGTTTAGCCCAAGAAATTGTACCTTATGTTACCTTGTATCATTGGGATCTACCGGATGCACTTGAGGATGAAGGGGGCTGGACTGCCTTCTCGGTAAATCATAGTTTTAATCAGTTTGTAAGATTGTGCGCAAAAGAATATGGCGATAAAGTAAAGAATTGGATTGTACTCAATGAACCTTTCGGTTTTACATCACTGGGGTATATGTTAGGTGTTCATGCACCTGGCAAAACCGGGTTGACGAATTTCTTTTCTGCTGTTCATCATACGGCTATAGCACAAGCTGACGGGGGGAGGATATTACGGGCAGAGGTTAAAGACGCAAACATAGGGACAAGCTTTTCATGTTCCGAGATTATTCCTTATACAGAGCGTGAATCAGATTTACTTGCAGCAAAGCGGGTAGATTGTCTGATGAATAGACTATTTGTTGAACCTCTGCTTGGAATGGGCTATCCTACGGCCGACTGGGAGGTATTGGAGAAGTTTTCTATTCAGCATTCGACCTGGAGACATACCGAACGCTTAACTTTTGATTTTGATTTTATCGGTATTCAGAATTATTTCCCCCTCACTATAAAGTACAATACCTTTGTTCCGGTGGTACAGGCATGGGAGGTAAAAGCTAAAAGTCGGAAAAGGCCACATACAGCTATGGGTTGGGAAATCAATCCCAATAGTTTTTATAATATTATTAAGCAATTTTCAGCCTATCCAGGAATCAGAAATATAATGATTACAGAGAATGGGGCGGCCTATCATGACAAAGTTATTAATCAGAAAATTAATGATCAGGAAAGAATAGATTATTTTCAACAGTATTTGGCTGCGGTGTTAAAGGCAAAGCAGGAGGGACTTAATATTACGGGTTATATGGCCTGGACATTGATGGATAATTTTGAGTGGGCCGAGGGTTTTAATGCGCGCTTTGGTTTGGTCTACAATGATTTTAAAACTCAGCAAAGGATCATCAAGAACTCAGGTCTTTGGTTCAAAGATTTCTTAAGTCGCTGATTTTTCCTTATATTAATGTCCAAGCACAGGACGAATGGACAAGATCGTAGTATTTGAGACTTATTATAACCCTATTGAAGCCAATATTATAAAATCAAGGCTGATGGATAGTGGTGTCCAATGCTTTCTATCCGATGAGAATATGATTACCATTAATCCGCTATACACCCAGGCTTTGGGAGGTATAAAGCTGCATTTGTTTGAGAAAGATGTGAATACAGCAAGAAGTATTCTTCAAGATGAAGATGTGCAGATTGCTTTAGGTGAAGCAACAGTAGATGTACCGGAATCTCAGAATGGAGATACACAGAATGATCAGGTTTGTCCAAACTGCGGATCTTCCAATGTTGGTTATGTTCAGGCTACAAAAAAGCGTTTTAGTATCTTAACCATGATTGTGTCTATACTATTATTGGTTTATCCTTTTGCAGCTAAGAAAACCAATCATTGTTTTGATTGTGGATATGAATTTGAATAAAAAAAGGGATTGCATAGTGCAACCCCTTTTTTTTATAATCAGTAACTGATTAAGAATTTTTCGCTGCAGCGGCTTCTCTGCGAATGATATTTAATGCACCACCTGCTTTAAACCATTCGATTTGCTGAGCATTATAGCTATGATTAACAGAAATCTCTTCTTTAGATCCATCAGCATGGTTTAATACCAATGTTAAAGGAACATCTGGAGAGAAAGTTGTTAAGCCAATGATATCGATACTATCATCTTCCTGAATTTTATCATAATCATCTTTGTTGGCAAATGTTAAACCAAGCATACCTTGTTTCTTAAGGTTGGTTTCATGGATACGGGCAAAAGATTTTACCAATACTGCACGAACGCCTAAATGACGAGGCTCCATTGCTGCGTGCTCGCGGCTTGAACCTTCACCATAGTTTTCATCACCAACTACGATTGAACCAATTCCTGCTGCTTTGTAAGCACGTTGTGTTGCAGGTACAGGGCCATATTCGCCAGTCAATTCATTTTTAACGTTATCAGTTTTATCGTTGAAGAAGTTTACAGCACCGATCAACATGTTGTTAGAAATGTTGTCTAAGTGACCACGGAACTTCAACCATGGACCAGCCATAGAGATATGATCCGTTGTACATTTTCCTTTTGCTTTGATCAGCAATTTTAAGCCTTTCAGGTCAGTACCTTCCCAAGGTTTAAATGGATCAAGCAATTGGAGTCTGTGTGAAGTTGGAGAAACAATTACTTGTACACCACTTCCATCTTCTGCTGGTTGTTGATAACCTGCATCCTCAACAGCGTAACCATTTACTGGTAGTTCATCACCTTTTGGTGCATCCAGTTTAACCTGCTCACCTTTACTGTTGGTTAAGGTATCAGTTAAAGGATTAAAGCCAAGATCACCTGCAATAGCAATTGCTGCTACAATTTCCGGAGAAGTTACAAAAGCAAATGTATTTGGGTTACCATCAGCACGTTTAGCAAAGTTCCTGTTAAACGAGTGTACAATTGTGTTTTTTTCTTGTTTCTCTGCACCAACTCTGTCCCACATACCAATACATGGTCCGCAGGCGTTAGTAAAGATTTTTGCGTTCAGGTCTTCGAAAGTTTTCAATAAACCATCACGGTTCGCAGTGTAACGTACCTGCTCGGAACCTGGGTTAATTCCAAATTCAGCTTTAGTCACCAAACCTTTGTCAATCGCCTGTTTAGCAATAGATGCTGCTCTTGATAAATCTTCGTAAGAAGAGTTTGTACAAGAACCAATTAATCCCCATTCTACCTTAGTTGGCCAGCCGTTAGCAGCGGCAACTTCTTTCATTTTTGAAATTGGCGTAGCCAAATCAGGAGTGAAAGGGCCATTCAGATAAGGCTCAAGCTCAGACAGGTTGATTTCGATCAATTGGTCAAAATATTTTTCTGGTTCTGCATAAACTTCAGCATCACCTGTTAAATGTTCTTTTACTGTATTTGCAGCATCAGCTACATCCGCTCTGTTTGTTGCACGTAAATAACGCTCCATGCTCTCGTCATATCCGAAAGTAGAAGTTGTTGCACCGATCTCAGCACCCATATTACAGATGGTACCTTTACCAGTACAGCTCAGGTTTTGTGCACCTTCGCCAAAATATTCAACAATTGCACCAGTACCACCTTTTACAGTTAAGATACCTGCAACTTTAAGAATTACATCTTTTGGAGATGTCCATCCGTTAAGTTTTCCTGTTAATTTAACACCAATCAGTTTAGGAAATTTAAGTTCCCATGGTAAGCCTGCCATAACATCACAAGCATCAGCACCACCAACACCGATAGCAACCATACCTAAACCACCTGCGTTTACAGTGTGAGAGTCGGTACCGATCATCATTCCACCTGGGAAAGCATAGTTTTCTAAAACAACCTGGTGGATAATACCTGCACCTGGTTTCCAGAAACCAATTCCGTATTTGTCAGACACTGATGCAAGGAAGTCAAAAACCTCTTTACTCTCTGTATTTGCAGCAGGTAAATCAATAGCTGCACCAAATTTGGCTGTAATTAAGTGATCACAGTGAACTGTAGAAGGAACAGCTACCTTAGGTCTGCCTGCCTGCATAAATTGTAACAAAGCCATTTGTGCAGTAGCATCTTGCATGGCCACACGGTCAGGAGCAAAGTCTACATAATCAACACCTCTGTTGTAAGAAGTATTCGTGTTTCCCTCCCAAAGGTGGGTATAAAGTATTTTTTCTGAAAGTGTTAAAGGTCTGCCTACTAATTTACGAGCCGCCTCTACACGGGGGCCGAAGTTTGCATACACCTTTTTGATCATTTCTATATCAAAAGCCATATTTTTTAAAGATTACTGTCAGTAATAAAACAAACTAAATTAAACAATTTTTGACGGATTTTTTTTGAGAATTGTTTAATTTAAAACCATTCTATGTGCGCTTTCGCATACATATATCAAGAGGGTATCCGATGTGTCAGATACCCTCTTGATATTATTAACAAAATATGTGATTATTTGTTTCTTATTGTTTTGTAGAAATAGGGCTGAACTTTGTTAAATTGATTCCTTCTACAGCTACTTTGTATTCTTCGATACTCGGAATACGGCCTAAGATTGCAGAAAGGACAACTACTGGTGTAGACGCCAATAAGGACTCTCCTTTTTTACCATCTCTATCTTCTACCACACGACCCTGGAACAAGCGTGTAGAAGTAGCCATTACCGTATCACCTTTAGCTGCCTTTTCTTGGTTACCCATGCATAAGTTACAACCTGGGCGCTCCAGATACATGATATTCTCATATTCGGTTCTTGCCGTGCCTTTAGGTAATGCATCGCTGAATTCAAATCCAGAATACTTTTGGAGGTATTCCCAATCGCCTTCTGCTTTTAATTCATCGATGATGTTGTAAGTTGGAGCGGCCACAACCAATGGTGCTTTAAATGACACTGTGCCAGTTTTTTGCTCTACATTTCTCAACATTTGAGAAACGATTTTTAAGTCGTCTTTATGTACCATACAAGAACCTACGAAACCAAGGTCTACTTTTTTATCGCCACGATAGAAAGTTAAATCCCTTATGGTATCGTGGGTATAGCGTTTAGAAACGTCTGCATTATTTACATCCGGATCGGCAATCATTGGTTCTTCAATCAAATCTAAATCAATAATTACTTCCGCATAGTATTTTGCATTATCGTCTGGCATTAAAGCCGGCTTAATACCAGTTTTAATTTCTTCGATACGTTTGTTTGCTTTATTAATCAATCCTTGAAGCACTTGGTTATGGTTGTCCATTCCCTTGTCTATCATGATTTGAATACGATTTTTAGCAATCTCTAAAGATTGAATTAGAGTGTCATCCAGAGAAATACAGATGGAAGCCTTTGCTTTCATTTCTGCTGTCCAATCGGTAAATGTAAAGGCCTGATCAGCTAATAATGTGCCAATGTGTACCTCGATGATACGCCCCTGGAATACGTTTTCGCCATCAAATTGTTGCAACATTTGCAATTGTGTAGCATGAACAACATCACGGAAATCCATGTGTTGCTTCATTTCGCCTTTGAAAGTAACTTTTACCGATTCGGGAATTGGCATCGAAGCCTCACCTGTTGCTAATGCTAACGCCACTGTACCAGAATCGGCACCGAAAGCTACACCTTTAGACATACGAGTGTGTGAGTCGCCACCGATAATGATTGCCCATTCGTCAATTGTGATGTCATTCAATACTTTGTGAATAACGTCTGTCATTGAATGATATTCGCCTTTAGGATCACGAGCCGTAATTACACCAAAGTCATTCATAAATTTCATCAATTTAGGAATGTTTGCCTGTGCTTTTTTATCCCAAACAGACGCAGTGTGGCAACCTGATTGATAAGCACCATCAACAATTGGAGAAATAACTGTAGCAGCCATCGCCTCTAGTTCTTGAGCAGTCATTAAGCCTGTTGTATCTTGAGAGCCAACAATATTTACTTCTACGCGAACATCAGAACCAGCATGTAAAACTTTACCAGGAGTTAGGCCTACAGCGTTTCTGTTAAATATTTTTTCTACAGCTGTTAAGCCCTGACCTTCGATAGATACTTCTTTCGCTGGAGCAAATACTGTTGGCGCTTCGATGCCTAAAGTTTTAGCTGCAAAAGTTTGAATTTTTTTACCAAATACGATAGCATAAGAACCGCCAGCTCTGATAAATTCCATTTTTTGAGGAGTCAGTGCTTTTGAAATATTAATCAGCTCTTGATCTCCATTATATAATTTCTGAGTCTTCGTATTGATCGTAAGAACAGTTCCGGTTTCGATAGAGTAAACTTCCTCTAAAATTGGCTCATCTTTTTCATTACGAACGACATTACCATTCTCGTCTGTTTTCTTTACCCAGTTTTTAAGGTCGATACCGATACCACCAGTTACATCAACAGTTGTTAAGAAAATTGGAGAAATACCATTGGTACCCCCAACAATTGGAGCAATGTTTACAAATGGGATATAAGGGCTAGATTTTTTTCCTGTCCAAAGTGCTACATTGTTCACACCCGACATACGTGAAGAACCCACACCCATGGTGCCTTTTTCAGCCACCAACATCACACTTTTATCTGGGTGTTGCGCTTGCAATGCCTGGATTTCCTCTTGAGCCTCGGGAGTGATCATGCACTTGCCATGCAATTCACGATCTGAACGCGAGTGAGCTTGATTACCTGGCGACAATAAATCCGTAGAAATATCTCCAATACCAGCAATAAAAGTTACCACTTTGATTTCTTCTGGTACTTCAGGAAGTTTGGTGAAAAATTCAGCATTTGCGTAACTCTCCAATATTTCTTTAGCGATCTCATTGCCATTATTGTAAGCTTCTTTCAATCGATCTGTATCGGCATCGTACAAGTAAACTTGCGCCTTAAGAACATCTGCAGCTTTCTTAGCTTTATCCCCATTGTCAGCCAATGCGATGTCTAATAAAACTTTAATAGATGGTCCGCCTTTCATATGAGACAACAGCTCGAAAGCAAAATCAGACGTAATTTCTGCAACAACGGCTTCGCCTAAAATAATCTCTTTTAAAAATTGTGCTTTTACAGCGGCCGCTGCGGTAGTGCCAGGTAGGGTGTTGTATATGAAAAAATTAAGAGATTCTTCTCTGCTAAGATTGTTTGCACTTTTGATTTGAGTGATGATTTCACTCAATAATTCAGCTCCATCAATAGGTTTAGCGTGAAGACCTTGAGCTTTTCTGTCTTCAATCTCCTGGATATAATCGTTATAAATACTCATCTTGGTTTATTTATTTTTCTGCGAAAACTTTGCGGATCGAAATATCCACCAGCTCTTCACATAAAGAATACTATTTTTTGGCGTATTAATTCGTGATTTTTGGACAAAAAAACGAATTTTTTGTCCAAAACAAAAATAGCAAAAAACAACCTTTAAGTACAATTTAGGCAGGTGATTAAGCAATTTGGAATCGTTCTAAATTATGGTTGTTGGGTGTGAATCTTTCAGTGTTATAATGTTAAAAAACTGAAACCTTTATCAGTAAAATATTGTAGAAATCGTGGTAGTGCATATTCCAATCTATCGAATGCTTTTAAACTATCGTGAAAAACAACAATTGAGCCGTTGGTAGTGTGTCTAATTGCATTCCGATAGCATTCTTCAGGAGAAAGATTGAGGTCGAAATCACCGGTGATGACATCCCACATGACAATTTGCAGTTTAGCGTTAGCGGTTTGAACTGGAAACTGAGAATTGGAAATGGCCAACTGAATAAGTTTGATCTGTGATTTTTTTATCCTTCCATAAGGCGGACGGAATAAATTGGTTTGGGTCAATTCCTGACACATTTTAAAATTTTCAAGATAAGTCTTATCCTCAGTCTTCCAGCCTTTAAGGTGATTGAAGGTGTGATTTCCTACTTGGTGTCCTTCCTCTTTTAACTGTTTAAAAATATCAGGATGCTTCCTGATATTGTCGCCAATACAGAAGAATGTAGCCTTTGCATTGAAATCTTTTAAAGTTTTTAAAACAAAGGGTGTAACATCAGGGATAGGTCCGTCGTCAAAGGTTAAATAAATAACTTTTTCTTTTCGGGTTTTATTCCAGGTTAAAGAAGGGTAATACCATTTTAATAAAAATGGAGATTTGACCAGGTACATGTTCAAATGTAAGTTGTTTATCTTAATATTGTGAAAAAAATCTATGAAGACAATCATCTCCTATAATGCCTTTCCAAAGCTTCTTCTGGCTTTAACATTTGTTTTCATCACCACTATTGCACAAAAAACAGTTGCCCAGGAGGTGATTACCATACAACGTGCCATTGAAGTAACGCTAAATAATAACCTTCAGGTTAAACAAGCAAAGCTTACTGAAAACTTATCTGATGAAAATCTGAATCAATCAAAAAATGCACTGTTGCCAACATTAAGTGGAAATGGAAGTTTTAACACCAATTTTGGACGAAGTTTAGATCCTTCAACACAATCTTTCAACAGTCAGCAGTTCTCTTCGTTTAACGGGGGAATTTCCACTAGTGTATTGTTATTTCAAGGACTTCAGAAGATTAATCAGATTAAACAGAATAAGCTTTTGTTAAGTGCTGATCAAAAGAATGTGGAAAAAGTAAAAAATGATTTGATTCTTCAGGTAATTACTTCTTACATGCAGATCCTGTACAATAAGGATTTTTTAGAAGCTGCTAAACAGCAATTGAGTGTAGCTAAGAAACAATTAGAACAACAAGAGAAATTACTTGAAGTAGGAAACAAAACACTGGCAGATTTAGCTGAATCAAAATCTTTGGTGGCCACGGCTGAACTTGATGTAACTACTGCGGATAATGCTTTAATCATTTCTTATCTTACACTTGCCCAGTTAATGGATATACCTTCATCGACAAGGTATATGGTTAAGGCTCCAGATGTATCTAATTTTAAAGAGTCTGCATTTATATATGACCCTGAGCAGGTATATGCTGACGCACTTGCGTTATTCCCAGACATTAAGTTGGCAGGACTAAGAACAGAGGCCGCTAAAAAAGGAATAGATATTGCAAAGGGAAGTTACTATCCAAGTCTTTCACTGGGAGCTGGTTTGAATACTAACTATTCGAGTGGTAGAGAAAGGGTTATTTCTATACAAGAGAATGGGTACAAAGAAATAGGCAGAATACGGACAACAAAGGAAGTCGTAGAGGGACCTGATTTTAAAACTTTTTCAGAAAACTACAAATTTAAAGATCAGCTTACAGATAATTTCGGACAGTATGTAGGGATAAGTTTACAGATTCCGATCTTCAACGGCTTTACAGCCAGGTCTGGTGTGAGAAAGGCTAAGATCAATTACATGCAGAATCAGACAGAAGAGCAGTTGACGAGAAATAACCTGAATAAGGTGATTTATCAGGCTGTAGCAGACTTAAAAGCAGCTCAAAGTACTTTTGAGTCGACAACTAAAACTTTTAATGCAAGAAAAGAAGCTTTTTCAGTTATAGAACAGCGTTATAATGTTGGATTGGTAAATTCATTAGATTATAGTACTTCTCAGACCAATAAGAATAAAGCAGAGATTGATATGATCAGAGCAAAGTATGATCTGTTGTTCAAGGCAAAGGTTATAGATTATTATTTAGGTAAACAAATTGTTTTTTAACGGTCTTAGAGATCAATATAATATATACAGGAATGAAACTAAAAACCATATTAATCATAGTAGGTGTAATCATTGCCCTTCTTGGCCTGGGAGTTTACACAGGGAAGATCGGAGGAGATAAGAGTGAGAAAGTCAGCACAGAAAAAGTTGCTAACAGAAAGGTTATAGAAACAGTTACCGCAAGTGGAAAGATACAGCCTGAAACAGAAGTGAAACTTAGCTCAGAAGTATCGGGAGAGGTGACTGAGTTGTTAGTTAAAGAAGGAGATGTTGTAAAAAAAGGGCAATTATTAGTTAAGGTACGTCCTGATGTGCTCAAGTCTGGCTATGATCGAGCTGTTGCTTCATATAGTTCCCAGAGGGCAAGTGTTGCAGGTGCAGCACAAATGCTTAAACAAGCCGAAGCTAATTTTATAAATGGAGAAGTTACTTATAAACGTAATATTGAATTATTTAATAAAAAGGTGATCTCAGCTTCGGAATTCGATGCTGCCAAAGCTGCTTTTTTAACAGCAAAAACAAATTTGGGTAGAGCAAAAGAAGAACTTAGTGCAGCTAAGTTTAATTTGGAGCAATCTGGTGCAAATGTACAGGAGGCAAGTGCAAATCTTGCGAAGGCTACGATATTTGCTCCGGTTGACGGGGTAATTTCGAAACTTTCAGTTGAGTTGGGAGATCGTATCTTAGGGACTGTTCAAAATGCTGGAACGGAGATTATGCGCATCTCAAATCTTTCATCAATGGAAGTTAATGTAGATGTGAACGAAAATGACATTAACAGAGTAAAAGTAGGAGATAATGCGATTATCGAAGTTGATGCATTTGCTGATAAAAAATTCAAAGGTACAGTTACCGAAATTGCGAGTTCCTCTAAGGATGTTGGTACTGCAACCAGTTCAGTAGATCAGGTGACTAACTTTGTCGTAAAGGTTCGTATTCTTGCAGAGTCTTATGATAAAATAACCGGTGGAGCTAAAGATCTTCCTTCTCCATTCAGACCAGGCTTATCGGCTACCGTTGATATCGAAAGTGATATGGTTGAAGGCTTGTCAGTTCCTATCCAGTCTGTCTTTACAATTGATAAAAAGAAGGATGATAAGAAATCTGAAAATGATGATAGCCAGGATAAGCAAAAAAACAAGTTGACAGATAAAAAAATTAAGCAATATGTTTATCTGTACAATAAGGATGAAACAGTTAAACAGGTTGAAGTAACAACAGGTATACAGAATGATCAGTTTATCATTGTTAAAACAGGACTTAAATCTGGTCAGGAAGTGGTAACAGGACCATATTCTGCCATTCAGAATAGATTGAAGGATGGTATGAAGGTAAAGAAAGTGTCTAAGGATCAGTTGTTTGCTGAGCCTGGTAAGAAGTAGGCTTTATCAATACTTTTTAAATGAGTAAATTAGTCCCGGTTTATAATATTAAACCGGGATTTTTTATTTATAATGTATGATACCTAAAGTCGCAATGATTGGTGGGGGTAGTTGGGCTACTGCTATTATAAAAATGCTCACGGATAACTTTTCTGCAAAAGAGATCTACTGGTGGATGAGAAATCCTGAAGCCATTTCACATCTTCAGAAATATAAGCATAATCCAAATTATTTAAGCTCAGTTGAAATCCGTGTACCCGAAGACAATATTTCTAATGATATTGCTTTTATTATTAAAGAGGCGGATTATATTATACTGAATGTGCCTGCTGCTTTCTTAAAGGAAACGTTAGAACATGTTACTCCTGAGCAGCTTCAGGGTAAAAAGATCATATCTGCAATTAAAGGTATTGTGCCCGAAGAAAATCAGATCATTGGTGAATTTCTTCATCAAAAGTATCAAGTGCCCTTAGCGGATATCGTAGTGATTAGCGGGCCTTGTCATGCTGAAGAAGTAGCGCTTGAGAAATTATCTTATTTAACGATTGCTTCAATTGATGTTGGCTTAGCTGGCTTTTTTGCCAATCTTTTAAACACAAGATATATCAAAACGAATGTTTCTGATGATATTTTCGGGACAGAATATGCTGCTGTGTTAAAGAATATTTATGCCGTGGCCAGTGGTATATGTCATGGTGTTGGTTATGGTGACAACTTTCAGGCGGTCTTAATTTCCAATGCTATTCGTGAGATTAAACGGTTTGTAGATGCAGTTCATCCCATTTCCAGAGATATTATGGAGTCAGCTTATCTTGGCGACTTGTTGGTAACAGCATATTCACAATTTAGTCGTAACCGGAATTTTGGCAAAATGATCGGTAAAGGTTATACTGTGAAATCGGCACAATTGGAGATGAATATGGTTGCTGAAGGTTATTATGCCGTTAGCTGTATGCATTTCATCAATAAGAAGTATAAAGTAGATATGCCGATCAGCCGTGCAGTGTACGCTATCCTATATGAAAAGCATTCACCTCAGATTGAAATGCGTCTACTTACCGAACAATTGAATTAAATAGCAAACAATATCTTATTTTCTATTGTTATCTGGTTGATATTAAAACCATTTGACTATGAAAACAAAGTATTTTTTAGGGTTATTTGCCTTCGCTATTTGTGCTTCGCTAAGCTTTAATGCAATTGCGCAAGAGAAGAAAAAAGAAACTGAAGTTGGTAAGGCATTAGACCATACTGGTAAAGCTATTGGTAAAACAGCCACGAAAGTTGGGAACAAAACTGCAGAAGTAGCCGTAAAAGGCACCGCAAAAGTTGCAGATCAGACTTTTAAAGGTAAAATGGCTCCTGATGGTTCGGATGTATATATAGATGGGAAAAACAAAAAATATTACATCAATAAAAAAGGGGCAAAAGTTTATTTAAAGGCATCTCAAATTAAAACAAGACCTATAACAAAAAACTAAATAGGGGTAAAAAAGAAAAGCCTCCGGAATTTCCGGAGGCTTTTTAGTATGTATTGATTGCGATTAAGATCTACGTCTTCTGTCTCCGCCACCATATCCGCCTTCACGTCTTCCAGAACCTGAGCCAGATGATCTTTCTTCACGGCTTCTTCCAGAGAAATCTCTGAAACCACCACGATCTCCACCTTCACGTCTGTTTCCTCCACCATAGCTTCTGCGTTCGCCGCCATCGCGTCTTCCACCGTATCCACCTTCACGGCGACCACCGCCAAATCCACCACGACCACGGCCACCGCCACCATCGCTATCAGAAGTTTTTTCGATTCTTACACCGCGATTATTAAACTCAACACCTTTAAAGTTATTGAATAAAGATTCTACGGAGCCATTTTCAACTTCGAAGAATGAGTAAACACCTTTTAGGTCAATTTTACCAATCCCTTTTCCACTGATTTTACCGTTGTTACAAACGAAAGATAATAAATCACCTCTTGTAAAATCATCAACAGAGCCAAGGTTTATGAACAGACGAGTATAACCTTCGCTAGTTCTAGGGCCTCTTTCTCCGCGTTCGCCACGTTCACCTCTGTCATCAACATTGTTCAGATCCGGTGCGTTTTTATAGTATTCTAAAAAGCGGTTAAACTCTAAAGAAGCAAAACGTTTGATCACTTCATCTTTGCTCAGGTCAGCAAACTCATCCATAATGCGCGGCATATACTGCTCAATCTGGCTTTCGTTAACTTCTACATTGTGTACTTTGTGTACCAAAGAAAACAATTGTTTTTCGCAAACATCAAAACCAGTTGGAAGTGTAGCTTTAGTAAACTGTTTTCCAATGATTCTTTCAATCTGACGGATTTTACCTAACTCTTTCGAATTTACAATACAGATAGAGATACCAGTTTTTCCGGCACGACCAGTACGGCCACTACGGTGGGTATAACTTTCAATTTCATCAGGTAAAGAGTAATTGATTACGTGAGTCACATTATTAACGTCGATACCACGAGCAGCAACATCAGTAGCAATTAACAATTGCATGTTACGTTCGCGGAAACGTTGCATTACTTTATCACGTTGTTGTTGAGATAAATCTCCGTGTAAAGCATCAGCATTGTAACCATCTTTAATCAAGTGTTCAGCAACATCTTGTGTATCCAGTTTGGTTTTACAGAAAACTACTGCAAAAATTTCCGGATTGAAATCCACAATGCGCTTTAAAGCAGCGTATTTATCTCTTGCACGTACAGTATAGTACTCGTGCTCGATATTTACGTTACCAGTGTTTTTGGTACCCATGGTTAACTCAACTGGTGAGTCCATGTAGTTTTTAGCTATTCTTCTTACCTCAGGAGGCATTGTAGCTGAGAATAACCATGTTTTTTTATCGTCAGGTGTAGTAGACAAAATATCATTAATGTCTTCCTGGAAACCCATGTTTAACATTTCATCAGCTTCATCAAGCACTACAAACTTCACGTTACTGAAGTCAATAGCCTTACGACCAATAATGTCTAACATGCGGCCCGGTGTAGCCACTACAATTTGTACACCGTTTCTAATTTCACGCAGCTGCTGCATAATGTTTGCGCCACCGTAAACGGCAACTACATTTGCACCTCTGATGTTTTTTGAGAAATTCTTGATGTCGCTAGCAATCTGCAAGCAAAGCTCTCTCGTTGGGCATAAAATCAATGCCTGAGGCTTATTGCTATTAAAGTCTACTAATTCTAACAGCGGCAATCCAAATGCGGCTGTTTTTCCTGTTCCTGTTTGGGCCAAACCAACAAAATCGTTATTGCCCTCTAACAGCACAGGAATACTTTGTTCCTGAATAGGTGTTGGATTTTCGAAACCTAAATCCTTTACAGCATTAACAACGTCATCACTTATCCCCAATTTACTAAATGGGTTTATCATGTATTTTATTTATTAAGCCGCAAAGGTAAGTTTATTTTTTGGATTTTTATTTATATGTAACTAAATAAAAATCAATCAATTAATTATCTAAGCCTGTCAGCTGACTTCAATAATTGCTCGTCTTTCTTAATTCCGCCTATTGCAAGCATCGAAAATACGATGGCAATTAAGGGCAAAAATGTTCCGGGCTCAAGTGATATTCCTGATGTACCACCAGGTAATTGTTGTGTATTGATACCGCAAAGTACACTTAGTGCTATAATAATTAAAATAGCTACCAGAATTACCTTTTTTTGCATGCTCCGGTTTCTGAATAGAAATATACTGGCAAAACAAAATAAAGCAGCGGCAATATTTAGTGCCATTGGAACAATAGATATTTCTGTTTTTATACCTTCTGCGGTTCCTACTTTTACATGTTGATACTGGCCGGTAGTATAGATGCGATACTCTATATTGTCAAGAGTTTTTGTTAAAAGAGGTAAAAATAATAAACAAATCAACGCCAAAGTCGCCAATAAAAGCCATATAGATTGTACTCTTTGTATCATATAAGTTCAATAATTTCAACAAATATATCAAAACAGAGATATTTACCAATCCGATATCCGATAAAATAATGTTGCTCTGTTATCATTGTGTTAAATGATGAGTTCCAGGCGTGAATTTCCGCAGGTCGGGGTATCTTTATCCCATTCTAATAGATATCATGTTTTATTATTAACATGGTTTTAAGAAAATAATATTTATTATTGATGAGTCTATTGTCTGAAAATGACAAAGTCTTTTTTTAGCAAAACTAACCAAACCAGCAGACTGTGATTGAAGTGTCTAATACGAACGAGGAGGAATTACTTTTAGCTTTTAGGAGTGGTGATGAACGGGCTTTCGATCAGGTTTTTCGAAAATTTTATGCTGCACTTGTTTTTTTTGCCAGAAGGTTTATGCCTTTAGAAGGGATGGCAGAAGAAATTGTACAGGACAGCCTCTTTAAGTTATGGCAGAAAAGGGTGGATTTTCATTCTTTCATCAGTATGAAAGCTTTTCTATATATCAGTACAAGGAATGCTTGTCTGGATGGGATTGATAGAGAAAAGAGGAAACTCAATAGAGATAATCATTGGTTTTTAGAAACTGAGCATTTAGAGTCAAATGTTGAAGAACTCATTATTCACACCGAAGTATTGCAAGAAATCAGGAATGCAATAGATCTGCTGCCAGACCAATGTCGTAAGATCATGAAAATGAGTTATGAACAAAGCATGTCAGGTAAGGAGATAGCCGAGGTAATGCAAATTACTGTAAGTACAGTAAATAATCAAAAGGCCAGAGGATTATCCTTGCTGAGGAAAAGCCTGCGAGAAAATGGCTTTGCTCTTTTTATTATTCTTCTTGGTAACGATCTGTTAAACTAATTTTCAATTCCTTTTAGAGAAAAACGTTTTGGCTCCGTTTCTATAGTAATGAAGGATAAAATAGATTTACACAACCTGACTAACGATATCAGGATAGGGAAGCTAATTGCTTTGTCTCTAACTGGCAATCTAGATGTTAAAGAGCAGGCTGAATTAAATTTGTGGATAGATAAGAGCGAACGTAATGCTTTGATTTTTGATAAAATAAAGGACGAAACTAGTCTTTCGAAGGGTTTAGCCGAATTAGAAGAAATTGATGCTGAGCAGGCTTTGCAACAATTTAGAGGACGTATCAGGGAGACACAAAAAATAAAAAGAGTAAAGAGTATTAGTTACTGGCCACGTATTGCTGCTGCAGCTATTTTTATAATAATTGGAGCATTTTTCTTCTACTTTACCAAAGTAAATATTGGAAATAGCGACATAATTTCCTATCAGGAGGATATTCAGCCCGGAAAAAATAAAGCACAACTGGTTTTAGCAAGTGGTAAAACCATAAGTTTAAGTGAAGCAAAAACGGGGGTAGTAATTGATCAGCGTAAAATAGCCTATAATGACGGTACTGAAATCAATAGTGCTTCAATTAATCTAACTTCTGATACAGATGGTTCCAAAGATGGATCTCAATTAAATAGACTAAGTACACCTCAAGGGGGGCAATACCAAATAGTATTAGCTGATGGTACGCGTGTATGGCTTAATGCTGCTTCTTCATTAAAGTTTCCTTCAGCATTTAAATCAGATATTCGAAATGTAGAGTTAATAGGGGAAGCTTATTTTGAAGTTGCTAAAAGCAAAATACCTTTTATCGTTGTAGCAAATAATCAGGAGGTAGAAGTTCTGGGTACCCATTTTAATATAAATAGTTATGCAGATGAAAGGTATATCAAAACTACCTTAATTGAAGGTCTGGTGCGGGTATCTCTATTTGATTCGAAGTTGTCTGGATCAGCGGCTAATCCTGTGAAACTTTTTCCAGGTCAGCAATCAGTTAATTATGGTAGTAATTTGAAAGTCGTAGAGGTTCAAACAGAATCAGTTGTAGATTGGAAAAATGGCGACTTCATATTTAAAAAAGAGAACCTGAGTCAGATTATGCGTAAAGTAGCGCGATGGTACGATGTGAAGGTTGTATATGATAATAATATAGACTTGAATCAGACTTTTAGCGGCCAGGTATCCCGGTCAAAAAATATCTCTGAAATCCTTAGAGGATTGCAGTCTACCGGCCGTATCAAATTTAAAATAGAGCATAAAACAGTAACCGTAATGCAATAGGAATTCCTTTAATCGAGCAACCAATAAAACCAAATGTATGAAAAAGAAAGACCCATAATCCCATCTAAAGAGATAAGAGATAATAAGCCGGAAGTGATGAGACACTCCCGGTTATAGTTTAGACTTATCCTTCCTACCCAATGATTGGGTAATCATAAATAACTGATTAAATAATAATTGTGATGTGTTAAGACCCTCGAAAAGTATAAACATACCACAACACTAAACTAATTCAAATGTATGAATTTTTACACTAAATGCTTATGCCGGCCACCGGCAGGCATAGCCAAAATTTTGTTGGTTATGAAATTAATTATTGTCATCCTCACTACGACGTTGTTGCAGGTAAGTGCGAGCAGCTATGGACAGCTTGTGACCATAAAACAACGTAATGCAGACCTTGTGAGCGTATTTAAAGAAATCAGGAGACAAACAGGTTATGATTTTATTTATTACGATATGATGATGAACAATGCAAAGCCTGTGAATCTGGATGTTAAAAGTGCGAGCCTTGAAAAAGTACTGGAGCTTTGTTTCAAAAATCAGCCCTTAGATTATACCATCGAAAATAAAATTGTAACCATTAAAGAAAAGAATAAAACGATTTTAGATAAGCTCTCCGACCTCATCCGGGACCTTAATAAGGAAATAGATATAAGTGGAAAAGTTACGGATGAAAAAGGTGGAGCATTGCCAGGTGCAACTGTCAGGCTTAAAGAAACAGGTAAAGCGACTATGACCGATGCAAATGGTGAGTTTAGTTTTAAAGGGGTACCGGAGAATTCAACTCTGATTATTACCTATGCGAGTTTTGTTACTAGAGAAGTGGCTGTTAACGGACTTTCGAGAATAACTGTTGCTTTAAAGGAGGATTTAAAAAAGCTGGATGAAGTCGTGGTAGTGGGATATGGTACGCAGAAAAAAATCAGCCTTACTGGTTCCATAGCAGTGGTGGATATGAAGACAAAAGAAAACCAGCCTATAACTGATGTAAGCCAGGCTTTACATGGTGTACCAGGATTATGGGTAAATCAAGCTGGTGGACAACCAGGGCAGGATGGCGCATCAATCCGTATCAGAGGAATTGGAACTCTAAATAACAGTGCTCCTCTTGTGCTGTTAGATGGAGTGGAGTACTCTATTGGAGAAGTGAATCCTAATGATATAGAAAATGTGACCGTTTTGAAAGACGCCGCTGCGGCTATTTATGGCTCCAGAGCAGCGAACGGTGTAGTGCTGATCACATCTAAGAAAGGTAAAATCGGGAAAGATGAAATCAATTATAGTTACTCCCATGGTTTGCAAAAGCCTACTGTATTACCCGATGTACTTACAGATCCGATTAAATATATGGAGATGAGAAATCAGGCTGTATTAAATGAAGGAAAGCAAATTGGTGATTATACAAGCGGACAGATTCAGGAGTATCGTGATAATTTGGGAACCAATGCTTCTATATACCCTGCGTCAGACTGGTTTAAAATTGTCATGGAAAACGGACGGATTCAGCAGCATAACCTTTCATTTAGAGGGGGGAATGAAAAAACACAATACAATATCTCATTAGGATATATGGATCAGAAAGGTATTTTGATTGCAAATGATAAGGCAAACCGATTTTCCCTGGATCTTAAAGTAACTACTCAGGTAACAAAAAACCTTAAAGTAGGTGCTGGTGTTACAGGAAATCTTCGTCAGTTTCATGAGCCTGGTTATGGTATAGCTACTATTATGGGGGTAGTTTTCAGGGCGCTTCCGATTATGACGGATACCCTTCCAAACGGGAAATATGGTAACTCATGGTTACCTACACCAGGCAGGAATAATTATGAAAACCCTAGAATGGAGATTCAGGAAGGCTCTATATTCAGACAGAATCAGCGATTCCTGACTAAGATTTTTGCGGAATATAAACTTCCATTTGGAATTGTTTACAATGGTGATATTGGTTACGATAAACATGATAGGTTCAGTAAGGATTTCATTCCTGCCATGTTTACCAGTAATCCCAAAACAGGCGAGGAACGAGCCTTCAATGCTGCAGTTCCCAGGGTGAGAGATTGGGATTCGAATAACTTGAATCTTACCTTATACCATACTTTAAGCTGGAATAAAACCATCAGACAAAAGCATAATCTTTCTGCTATGGGAGGTGCCAGTTATATCAGTTTTCAGGATCGAAGCTTCGATGCTTTCAGAGATGGCTTTTTCGATAATCAGCTGACTGAGTTAAACGCTGGAGCAACGACAAATCAGGTAGCTAGAGGAACATCTTCACAAGATAGATTATTGTCTTATTTTGGGCGATTAAATTATGCTTATGATGATAAATATTTATTAGAAGTTACTTCACGTTACGACGGCTCATCTCGTTTTTCAGCAAAAAACAGGTGGAGCTATTTTCCTTCAGTATCTGCCGGATGGAGAATTGATCAGGAAGATTTTATGAAAGAATCAAAACTGTTTGATTTACTTAAACTTCGTTTATCCTGGGGGAAATTGGGTAATCAATCGGTTCCATTGTATAGCTATCTGAGCGTAGTTAATACAGGTTCATCTTACCAGTACTCATTCGGAAATATAATCCAGCCAGGTGCAGCGGTTACATCTTATAACGATCCTGATATTTCATGGGAAACGACGACGACTTATAACGCGGGACTAGATGCCGTTATTTTTAATGGAAAAATGGGAGTCACAGCAGATGTCTTTAAACGTCGGACTTCAGGTATTTTACGTGCGGTAAGTATTCCAGATCAAATAGGTAATCTGGGCGGTCCTCAAAAGAATATAGGTGTCGTAGATAATACAGGTTATGAAGTCGGACTTACCTATAAAGATAAGTTTGGGGATTTTGGTTACGAATTGATGGGGAGTATCAATTATGTAAAAAATAAAGTAGTTAATCTGGATGGGCAGACCATAATTAGTGGAACAAGAATTATTAAAGAAGGATATCCTATTGATTCTTATTATTTGCTTGCTACTGATGGTTATTATCAGAATATGGATGATATTAACTACGGTGCAACGGTTAGCAATGCTGTTAAACCAGGATATATCAGATACAGAGATATTGATCGCAATGGTAAAATTGATGGTGATGATCGGATAATTACGGGGCAATCTATGCCTGATTATACCTTTAGCTTTGGAATTAACTTAAGCTACAAGCGCTTTAGTTTGAATAGTTTATTTCAGGGTGTAAGTGGAATCAGTATTTATCCTACTGCTAACCTCGCATTTCCATTTAATAACGGTGCAGGAATAACTAAAGAATGGGTAGGCAATAGCTGGACTCCGGAAAATCCAAATGCAAAATTCCCTTTGCTTACTACAGCAACAGGTGGTACTGAAAATTTTCAAAATTCAGAGTTCTGGTTAAAAGATGCTTCATATCTGAGACTTCAGAACATCCAATTGAGCTACTCAATTCCAGAAAGTATCCTTTCAAAAGTTCGTATAAAGAAAGCACAGATATACATCAATGGCCAAAATCTATTTACACTGGCGAAATACAAAGAGTGGGACCCTGAGCAGAAAATTACCACCGATAATTTGTACGAATATCCTATGCTGAAAACAGTAAGTATGGGGCTTAATGTTAATTTTTAATCGAAGAAATCATGCTAATGAAGAAAATAATATATATAGGGATTGCGGCTTTGGGATTGAGCTCATGTGGCAAACTTTTAGATACAGAGCCAACAGACAGGTATACGGTTGAAAGTTTCTGGATTTCTGAAAAAGGTACGATTGGAGCACTTGCCGGATGCTATAATAGTTTGACGAAAACAGGAACTTTTGGTGGTACTGCAACAGTATTGTGGGAAGAAACAGCTACTCCAAATGCGTATAATTATGATAATTCTGCTGGATTTAATGTGATTGCCCTGGGAACCCAGACTGCTGCTACAAACTCTGCCATCATTAGTTCCAGATGGGCAGATGCTTATGGCGGAATTGGCAGATGCAACACTTTTCTTGCTCATGTGGAACAATCACCCTTAAATGCAAACCTGAAGGCCAGAATGATTGCCGAAGCCAAATTTTTGCGTGCATTGTATTACAATTTATTAGCTACTTATTATGGAGGTGTTCCAGTTATATTGGATGAGCCTGCTATGGCACAGGCTAATATTCCACGTGCCAGTAGAAAAGAGGTTGTACAACAAATTATTAAAGATCTGGATGAATCTATTGCTGTACTTCCAGTAGCTTATACTACCACTGCAGATATTGGTAGAGTTACGAAGGGTGCAGCGATGGCATTAAAAGCCAGAGTATTACTTTTTGAGGCTAGTCCTTTAATCAATACTTCAGGTAATACCGACCAATGGATTGCGGCTGCAAAAGCGGCAAAAGATGTTATGACATTACCTGGTACAGGTTACGCGCTGTTCTCTAATTACAGGAATCTATTTTTATCTGCGAATGAGAATAGTACAGAATGTGTTTTTGATGTACAATTTAAGTTCCCTGAATATGGAACCGGTTTCGATATTGTGCTTAGACAGTACAATACTGTAGCCCCATTAAAAAATTTAGTGGATGCCTATGGGATGAAAGATGGGAAAACAAAAGAAGAATCGAGCTTATATAATCCGGCAAGTCCATATGCCAACAGGGACCCTCGTTTTGAGCAAACTATTGTTTATCCAGGATCAACTTACAGAGGTAGTGTTGTAGCTCCTGGTACATTTGTAAATACGGGCTTCACTATGAAAAAATATAGTATTTATGATAGTGAGCCGAATACAAATATGCCAGCTTCAACAGATATCAACTATATGATCATTAGATATGCCGACGTATTGCTTATGTATGCTGAGGCTCAAAATGAGGCATTGGCAGTGCCTGATCAAAGTATTTATGATGCGGTTGAAAGCATCAGAAAAAGAGCTGGCTTAAACCCTTACCTCCTTCCGGGTGGCTTATCAAAAGGCCAGATGAGAGAGGTGATCAGATCGGAGCGCCGGATAGAGCTTGCTGGAGAAGGGTTTTATTATACAGATATCAGACGCTGGAAAATTGCGGAGACAGTGATGAAAGGACCGATTTATAATTATGCGGGTAATGCAATCCTCTCCAGATCATTTAATCCTCAGAGGGATTACTGGTGGCCGATACCTCAAACCCAACGTGATTTAAATCATGCTCTAGAACAGAATCCTAATTATTAAAAAAGATAAAGATGAATAAGATAAATTTATGGTTGTTTGGGTGTATATTCCTTTTATTTAGCTGTGGAAAAAAGAATGATCAGCAAGGCATTAAAGAGCCTGTAAAACCTGAGGTTCCTACGGAATTGATAAAAGTAGAGGATTGTGAAAAATGTATTATACTGGCAGAGCAGCTTAAAGACCGTGTGGCTATTGTTGATCAGAAATCCGGAAAGATTATCTGGGAATGGAAGCCGGCTGAGTCAAATGTAGCTGCAGCTCATTTAGCCTGGTTTGGTTTGATTGATGAGGTAAAACCGGTTTATAATAACAAGTATGTTTTGATGACCGCTACACGTGGTGCTATAGCGCTTATCCGCATCAAAGATAAAAAGACAGTATGGTATGCGAATGCCGCCGGGCAACCGCATTCAGCAGAGCTGCTACCGGATGGGAATATCATTAGTGCTTCAAGTACAGGGAATTTATTAACATTGTTTCATGTAGATACACTTGTTGCTGCTAATCAGGGTTATAGAAAAACAATTATTATTCAGGATGGGCATAATGTAGTCTGGGACAAACAAAGGCAGCGATTATGGGCTACTTCCAATAGTAGTCTGAAAGCATTTAGTTATAACAACAATTGTACACAACCAGATCTTACTGAAATCGAGTCTATTTCTACACCAGGAGTAAGTTCACATGATTTATTTCCAGTATATGGAGAGGATGCATTGTGGTTGTCCAATTCAACTAACGTCTACAAGTTTAACATAAATACAAAGACCTTTACTTTACTGAGTACTTCTTTGCAATCAAACATTAAAAGTGTATCGTCTGGACCTCCGGGGTTCCCAGTGTTGCTTTTGAAACCTAAAGTTGAGTACTGGTCTGACGAAGTTAAAGATGCAGATGGCAATCGTATCTTTCAGGAAAATGACTTAAAAATATATAAAGCAAGGTGGTTTGTTAACAATGCATTTAGTTATCCTGAGAACCATAGCATTAAACAATGTAATTAAATTCTAATCTTCAAACAGATTATACTGTAAAACTATATACTGATGAAATTTATAAATACGAAAAAAGGGCTTAACTACGCTCTTGTTATGCTGGTGCTATGCCTGGTATCGTGTAAAAAATCGGACAAGGTTTTTGAGGATGAGGCCACGGAGAGTTCGGCTAACTTGTCAATTACCCTGAAAGGTAAGGCTAATAATGACTTGCTGACAGATGTGCAGGTGAATGTTTACGCTAAACCCCGGGGTCAGGGGGATTTTAAATTGATTTATGCTGGTCTGACGGATGGTAATGGAACTGTTGCAATAGAAAATGTAGCTGTTCCGAATATCGTAAAGGTTGAAATGGCGGATACCAAATACCCTGCTGGAGATCCGGTAACGGCTAAAGTTCTGGGACAGAAATCTGCAAAGATATCGCTGGATGTTAATACCATATGGCAACCTGATTTTCTGCAGGACAGGTCACGCTGGGAGGTTATTGCTTACAGTAGTTATCATGTAAATGTATCGAATCCAGCAGCCAATTTGCCGGGAAATGTTTTGCTGAATAATACTGCTATATGGCATTCCAATTATGCAGCTCCTGCTGCACCTTTTCCGCACTGGATCGTTATTGATACTAAAGAAGAACGAACTATGCATGGTTTTGGTTTAAAACAACGACCGGCAAATAACGGTCCTGTTAAGGGACTGGAATTCTATGTGAGTTCAGATAATGAAAACTGGGAAAAGGTAATAGAAACTGAAATTGAACTTACTAATCCTGGTGTATGGCATGTGATTAAACTGGCTAAACCAGCAAAAGGGAGGTATATAAAATTCTCTGCAGTTTCTTCCCATCTAGTGGGAACTCAATTTATAAATATGGAGCAGATCGGAGCTTACTAGATTATTTTAACACGCTTTAAATCTCCCATTTAAGGCGTGTTAAAATGTAATTATTGTACTCTTTGTATCATATGAGTTCAATAATTTCAATAAATATATCAAAACAGAGATACTTGCCAATCCGATATCCGATTAAAAAAGATAATTTGCAGGATTGAATATGCAACGGTATTTTATCGAATTGTCGTACGACGGCACCACTTATCATGGTTGGCAAATACAGCCCAATGCTTTTACTGTACAGGAATGTCTGGATAAAGCTTTATCGGTTTATTTCAGACAGCCAATTGTTACGATGGGTTGCGGACGAACAGATAGTGGTGTACATGCAACGCAGTTTTATGCACATTTTGATTTAAATAATGAATTTCCCGCAGTAGAGGGAAAGCCTGTTGTTAAAGTACCAGTTCCTCTAAATGCTGTTACTGGAATCAATTCTTTACTGCCTTACCAAATTTCGGTAAAGCGAGTATTTGAAGTAGATAAGGAGGCTCATGCGCGATTTGCTGCTACAGAAAGGGCTTACCATTACCATATCCATTTTCATAAAGATCCTTTTAAATTAAATCGATCGTGGTTATATAAAGGAAAACTGGATATGGGAGCTATGAATGAAGCGGCAAAGCTGTTGCTGGCACATACTGATTTCTCTTGTTTCAGTAAATCTCATACGCAGACTTTTACCAATAACTGTAAAGTAGTTGAAGCTTTCTTCCAGGAGAAAGGTGAAGGTTTACTGTTTACCATCAGGGCAGACCGCTTTTTGAGAAATATGGTTCGCGCCATTGTAGGTACTTTGGTATTGGTCGGTAAAAATGAATTGAATCTTCAACAGTTTCAAGAGATTTTGGAGAGTAAAAACCGAAGTAGTGCAGGGCAGTCTGTACCTGCCTGTGGTTTATATTTAGTAAGTGTTGTTTATCCTTTTGTAAAATAAAAATGTCAAAAATAACTGGTGATGCGTTTAATGTTAGCTTATTGAAGAGAGTTTTTCAATATGTAAAGCCTTATCGCAGAATCTTTATTTTATCCATAATCTTAACAATATTACTGGCACTTATTGCTCCTGCAAGGCCCTTTCTTATTCAGCATACCCTGGATAATTACATTATGAAAGGGCATTACAATGGCTTGTTAACTATGACCATTCTGATGCTGGTTCTGTTAGTGTTACAGGCTGGAATACAATTTAGTCACACATTGCTTACCAATACTCTTGGTCAGTCTGCTATTCGTGATTTGCGGATTAATGTATTTAATCATATTTCTAAATTGCGTTTAAAGTACTTTGATAATACTCCCATCGGACAGTTGATCACACGTACTGTTTCTGATCTTGAAACTATTGCTGAGATTTTCTCAGAAGGTTTAATCGTAATTATCGGCGATATTTTAATGGTAATTGTGATTATCGGAGTGATGGTTTATAAAGACTGGGCACTAACCCTGGTGGTATTATTGCCAATGCCTTTACTAATTGTAGCTACCTCTATTTTTCAAAAAGCTATTAAATCTGCTTTTCAGCAAATTCGTACTGAGGTGTCTAATCTGAATACTTATTTGCAGGAACATATCTCGGGAGTATCAATTATTCAATATTTTGCCAGAGAAGAGCAGGAGTATAAGAAATTTGTGAAGATTAATGCCCGTTACCGCGATGCAAATATTCGTTCTAACTGGTATTATTCTATTTTCTTCCCTGTTGTAGAGATCATTTCAGCTATGTCATTAGGCCTATTAGTATGGTATGGTTCCAGAAGTATATTGGCTAACCCTTTGGATGTAACTCCTGGAATTATTGCCGAATTTATTTTGTATATCAATATGCTGTTCCGTCCAATTCGCGAGCTTGCCGATAAATTTAATACCCTGCAAATGGGGATGGTGGGAGCTGAGCGTGTTTTTAAAGTTTTGGATACAGATGAACTAACAGAAAATAAAGGTTCTTTTGTTCCTGAAAAAATGGAAGGAGCAATTTCTTTTGACCAGGTGTGGTTTGCATATATTGATGACAACTACGTGTTGAAGAATATTTCCTTTACTGTACCTGCTGGGAAGACGGTTGCATTGGTAGGTGCTACTGGGGCAGGTAAATCCTCTACCATTAACATATTAAATCGTTTTTATGAGATCCAGAAAGGAGAAATCAAGATAGATGGAGTTAAAATTCAGAATTATGAACTCAATTATCTACGCAGGAATATAGCAACTGTTTTGCAGGATGTTTTTTTATTCTCAGATACTATTTTTAACAACATTACACTTAATAACCCTGAGATAACAATGGAGGAGGTGGTTGATGCCGCTAAAAAAGTCGGTGCACACGAATTCATTGAACGTTTACCCGGAGGTTACCATTATAATGTGATGGAAAGAGGAGCTACGCTTTCTGCTGGGCAGGCTCAATTAATTTCTTTTATCCGTGCATTGGTCTATAATCCATCTATTCTGGTATTGGATGAGGCTACTTCATCCGTTGATACTGAAACTGAAATGCTTATTCAAAGGGCTATTGAAAACCTAATGCAGGGTAGGACTTCTATTGTCATTGCCCATAGGTTGTCAACTATTCAAAAAGCAGATCAGATTTTGGTATTGGATAAAGGAGAAATCAAGGAAATGGGAACCCACCAGCAATTGCTTAAATTAGATGGTTATTATAAAAGACTGTATGATTTGCAGTTCAATTCAACAGGAGTAGAAAAGTAAAATCTTTTACTGATCAAGCCAGTTTTTAAAAGCTTCAGCTCTTTCTTCGCTGACAATTACTTCAATGCCTTCGGCCGGACTTGGGTTTAACAAGATCCTTACTCTATTTCTGGATAACTTATACATCTCTTTAATTGCACTGATATTAATGATGAACTTCCGATTTACACGGAAAAAATCAGCAGGATTTAATTGAGGCTCAAGACTGCTTATCGTTTCTTCTATGATATAGTTTTGCTGATCCTTAGTTACCAGGAAGAGGTATTTGTCGTCGGCCATAAAATAAGCAACATCTTCTGCTTGCACAGATTTGATCTGCTGCCCCATTTTTACCATAAACCGGTTTCGCAATTTGTTACCAGTAGTGGACAAAATATCCTGCAATGGTATTTCTGAGGCCTTACGGATGGTATTCAGTTTTGCCAATGCTGAGCGTACATCTTCTTCATCAAAAGGCTTCAATAGATAATCTATACCTTGATTTTTAAAAGCTTTTAAAGTGTATTGATCGTAAGCTGTGGTAAAAATTACCGGGCTATCTACAGTTACCTGCTGGAAAATTTCAAAGCTCTCACCATCGCCAAGGTGAATATCCATAAAGAGAAGGTCGGCTGTATTTTTACTTAACCAAGTAACGCTGGCTTCGACAGTACCTAGAATATCAAGTATCTGTATATTGGGGTTAATTTCCATGAGAATATTCTGCAGCGTATCTGCCGCCAGGTCTTCATCCTCAATTATTAATACCCTCATTAAATTTTTTGAACTTTTCGATTTAATGTAAAAGTATAAAAAAACTCCGGCCTGAAGAAACAGACCGGAGTTTGAGTACTTGTAGCTGAATTGATTTACTGGGACAAGTCCGGGTTATTTGTTATAGCTCCTTGTGGGAATCTGATGGTGTATCTTGGATCATTTTTTTGAAGAATATAATCTGTCCCACCGGTTGTATGTTTAATTTCAGGCTGCCCATAACGTCTTAAATCATACCACCTATGACCTTCTAAAGCTAATTCTCGTTCTCGTTCAGCCAGGATTTCATTCATTAAATCAGTTTCTGATAAAACTGATATTCTGGTTTCTTCTGATTGATAATACACTGGTGTTAAACGCTTAGCTTTTAATGCGAGCAGGCGTGATAATGCCAGATCTTTGTCTCCTTTATGTAATGCCGCTTCTGCTGCGATCAAATACATCTCTCCATTACGGAAGGTGATTTTCAATGCATTTGAGTTCCCTTTAACGGAAACATAGTTAGCCCCAGATTTGCTGAAATATTTAGCAAAACGTAAATCATCATTTTGATTATAGATGCTTAATAAATGGGGTGAGATGAATGATGCATTTGAAGTTCTGGAATCCATAACATCTTCAAGTGCCATAATGTTTTCTTTTGATTGGTAATTATTTGGCAATCCGCTTCCTGCTATATTTAAATCTTCAAGGTCAGCATTTAGAGCAAGTGTCGCTTGTGAAGCAGTTAAGGCTTTGTCCCATTCTCCTCTGAACTCATAAATTCTTGCTGATAATGCTAATGCAGCTCTTTTACCAAAACGATAGTTTTTGCCACTTTCCCATTTGTCTATTTTCAACAACTGCTGGCCATTTGCCAAATCTGAAAAGATCTGTGTATAAACTTCTTCTACAGTGGCTTGAGGGAATTTCTGTTCAATATCAATTGTAGTTGCTATTGGCACACCTTTGTCAGCGGCTGCCGTAGCCTTGTTATAAGGTTTTGCATATAAGTTTAACAATTCAAAATGTGCATAAGCTCTTAATAAGTAGGCTTCCGCTTTTAATTGAGCAGTTTCAGGTGAAATACCTGCTTTTGCTTCTACTTCTGCAATGACCTGATTGGCATAGAAAATACTGGTATAAAACGTAATGTAAGGATAGGGAACGGATAGTCCATCTTGATTTGCATCTTTCCAGGTATAAATGTCTTTGATAGTTGGATAATCATAGCCCCATTCATCAACTGCTAATTCATCCGTACGCAAGGCCAGCAAAGCCTTGTGTTTAGGGAAAGTAACATATGCTGAAGTCATTAAAGCCCTGAAATCTTCTACTGTGGTAGGGAGAACTTTTCCAACCGGCTCAATTTCTAAATATTTTTTACAGCTGCTCATGCTTAAAGTAAGCAATGCAACACTTAATATGATTAATTTTTTCATTTACTTAAAATTAAAACGTTGCGTTTAGGCCAATTGATATGCTTTTTGTAACTGGCTGCGCATAAATATTACCATAGGTTTCAGGATCGAAATAACCATTGTAGTCTGACCCGAATACCAACATATTTCTAGCTTCAACACTTATACGCAGGTTGCTGGCTTTTACTTTCCCTGCTATTTTAGCTGGTAAAGTGTAACCTAAGCGCATACTGTTAATTCTTAAATAATTCATTTCTTTTGCCCAGATATCAAGATTGTTGTAAGAATTAGCAGGGTCATCAATTAACCAGCTATTGGCCATCCATCTGCTGCCATCCCCGGTCTCTTTACTAAAAATACCAGGTAATGTTGAATTGGTATTTGTCGGACTCCATGCATTTAATGCGACTTTGCTCAAGTTTTGTCCACGGTCTAACTCAGCAGGGTTGTAAGGAGGAGTTGCAAGTACCATCTGGCCTAAGTTAAAGTTTGCTGCTATAGATAGATCAAAGTTACCATAACGGAAACGGTTGATCAGTCCACCTGTATATTTAGGATCGCGATCTCCAGCATATGTAAATAAACCTTGATATTCCTGGTTTGTTAAACTACTTTGTGTCAATTGTCCGGGAAAGAAATCTGCATATGGGTCATATAGTTTATAGAAATCTTCCATTGAAACGATATTGCCATTCTGAAGAAACTGAGGGATTCCATTAGCATCTAAACCTGCTGTTTTGATCACAAACAATGAATTTACAGCATAGCCTTCTTTTGAAGGTGCAAATGATTGTAAACTCACTTTTTCCCTTTCAACTTTACTTTTATTGTGGGCAATGTTGAAGTCTGTCCACCACTGGAAATTTTTAGTGCTGATGTTTC
Organism: Pedobacter sp. ASV1-7; assembly: GCF_040203335.1. NCBI lineage: Bacteria > Pseudomonadati > Bacteroidota > Sphingobacteriia > Sphingobacteriales > Sphingobacteriaceae > Pedobacter > Pedobacter sp. ASV1-7. Next base: position 863,454 of record NZ_JBEHBV010000001.1, read on the forward strand.
TGGTCGAAATAGTTAACTCAAGGCCTTTATTGCTTACCTGCGCCCAGTTAGAGTTTGTAAAGTCAAAACCATTCTCTAACGGAAGTTCCTGAATACCGATCAGGTCTTTACTTTGTCTGTTATAATATTCTAATGATACCTGTACAGCATTGTTAAATATGCCTAAGTCTACCGCAGCATTAAATGTAGCTGTTTTTTCCCAACGTAATTTTTGATTTGGTGGGCTGGTTACAATGATAGTTTCTTCGTTCGCACCTGGTAATATGTTTCCACTTTCATACTTTCCAATTACAAATGGACTTGTGTTTTTGTCGATATTTCCTTGTAATCCATAAGATGAACGTAAGCGGAGATTAGAAATCCATTTAATGTCTTTTATAAAATCCTCTTCGCTTGCATTCCATGCTCCTGACAAAGAGTATATCGGTAAATATTTATATTTCGGATCTACACCAAAAAGGTCAGAGCCATCATAACGGACACTTCCATAAATCGTGTACTTTCTGTCATAGGTGTATGATAGTGTTCCAAAGAATGAAGCATAAGCATTCTCAACCCACGTTTTTTCATATCCTCTATATTTTTGATCAGAGGCAAACTCAGCATTTGGAAATATAATATTCTGATTAGTTAAGGTGCGGTCGTTAAAACCAAAGCCTTTAGTGTTGATTACCTGGTTTTTAGTCCTGCGAATTTCAGAACCTGCAAGTGCTTCAATTTCATGTTTCTCATTGATTACTTTACTGTATTCAAATATATTTTTCCAGTTGTATTGGAAAAATGAAGTGCTTCCATTTTGGATTACACCACCCTGAGGAAGGAAATATTCATAGGTTTTAGTAGCAGAATTATAATACCTTGTGCCTTCGCGCATTTTACGTACAAAGTAGGTATCTTCACTACCATATTTCTCAGAACGATTTTCTTCAAATTGTAAGCCCATTTCTGAACGGAAATTCAAGTCTTTAAAAATTTTGTAGTTGACATTAAATATACCTTTGAAGCTTTTGTTGCTTAGATTGTAACGGGTATTTTCACGTTCTTCGAGAATGTTAAAAGGAATGTAAACATCACCACCGAAATTTGCCGTTCCCTGGATATCTGGATCATATACATATGCACCATTGGCATCTCTGGCAGTCAGGTAAGGATTTACATTTCTTACATAACGCGATGGGCTGGTAAAAGCATCTACTTCAGTTAAATAGTTGTTTTGTTCTGTTACTGATCCAAATAATGCTGCTCCAACTTTTAATTTAGAAGAGATCTGATAGTCGGTTTTTAAAGTAGTATTGTATCTTTTCAGACCTGTTCCTATGGTTGATCCTTTCTCGTTATAATAGCCTCCTGAAAAGTAGTAAGTAGCCTGATCTGTTCCTCCTGATAAACCTAGCGTATATTGCTGGTTAATGGCTGATTGATAGAGTTCTTTCCCCCAATCTGTACCTGGAGTTTTTAAAGCATTGATTTGTGCTTGTGTACTGGCGCTTAAACCTGCGAAGCCACTAGTACGGTATGCAGCTAATTCACCAGTCTTATTTAAGATTCTTGCTACACCACCAAGGTTATCCCTATAGATAAGATCTGGTCTTGATGCCAGCCCTAGTTCGAAGTTAACTTTCTCTTCTGCATTCATCAGGTTCAGTTTGCTGAAATCAGGTCTTTCTGCTATAAAAGAGTTGGCGCTGAAGTTAATGGCCATAGGACCTTTTTTACCTTTTTTTGTGGTAATTACAATTACGCCATTTGCTGCTCTTGCACCATATATTGCGGTTGCTGCGGCATCTTTTAAAATAGTAATGTCTGCAATATCATCAGGGTTAATACCTGATATAGGTAAATTACGTAGTTCATCAATGTTATCTTTATCCAGAAGTTTTGGCATATCTGTTCCTTCTAGTGGTAATCCATCTAATACCCATAGCGGGTCTTGTGAGCCATTTAAGGACACTGTACCTCTGATGCGAATCTTTGGTGCTGATGACGGACCACCACCTAAGCTGGTCACAGAAACACCTGCAACCTGGCCTTGCAACATTTGGTCAACACCTGATACTCCGCTCTGACGAACCGTTTCATAATCAAGTTTGGCAACAGATGTTGTGTTTTTACGTTTAGAAATATCAGTATATCCGTTAACGATTACTTCGTTTAGAACCTTATCATCATTGGCTAGAGATACAGTTACTTTTGTTTTGTTGGTAATGTTGACTGTTGTAGTTGTATATCCTAAATAGCTTACTTTTAAATAAGTAGTTCCGGCAGGAACTTTAAGACTAAAACGTCCGTCGATATCGGTCATCGCACCGATTACAGTATTCTGGATCACTCCAGGGCTGGATTGTTCTCCGATTCCGGATTTGTCTACAAAGACAGAAGCTCCGGGAATTGGTTTCCCGTCTTCGGCCGACAGTACCGTCCCGGTCACTGTGGTTTGTTCTTGGGTGTAGCCCTTAAAGCCAACCGAGAGCAGGAAAAGAAATAGTAGTAACTTGTTCATTATTACAAAATTATATATAGTTTAATTGATTTTCAGGCTTTGGCGGATTCTTAACATCAAATCCATGTAATGATTTCGGGTTTCTTCATCTCCCCGGACTTTATGTTTCTCTAAAATGTTTAGGATACTCATTAATTCGCCCCTTTTTGCTGATGCAACATCCGATGTTCTGGTCATTGAGTTTACATGAACATTTCTCAATTCATCTTGCTTCCTCAGCATGCCTTCAGCAGGGTTTTCGTTAAATGCACGAGGAGTTAAGTCGCATAGTTCTGGTAAGTTGCTTTTAACTATACTTACAGGCTGGAGTGTCTTTTTATTTATTTTGTCCATTAACTTGTCGGCGCTAACCAGTAAAACATCTACGTAGTTCTGTTCGGTCATGCGTTCATCCAGCGTTAGTGATTTGCCATTCAATGTTGGTTTGAAGACTGTTTCACGGATCTCTTTTAGTAACTGTGATACGGTGTAAACTTTGTCTTTTCCATGGATAGATTCCATTTCTAATAATCTCAACAGACGCTCATCGTTTACTAAGCTATACATGAGGCCATATTGCTGCTCTCGTTTTAAATTGTACGGCCCATATTCAAAGGGACCTAGTGGAGTATCTTTAATTGCGAAAGTTTTTGATAATAATTCTGGCTTAAATAACCATTCAGGTAGATTGAATATTTCTTTTTTCAGGTAACTCATTGCATCTTGCTGGATGCTTTTTGGAACTGGGGTATAAGCAGATTTCCCATCGCCTTCAACCGGATTTTCCAGATAGTAACCACCAATGTTGGCCATTACATGATCTGCGTAAGTATTCCATTGCCATACTGTAGCCATATATAGTTTACCAGCCTGGTAGTAAGAATCTCCGGGTTCGGCTGACCAGCTCAGTATTTGTGGGACCAATCTCTTCAGATTTTTTATACCATATTCACCTGCTTTCATGGCATTGTCGCCAAGATCTTCCGACTGTGATCTGGGATCTACTGTGTTTAAGGGACTTTGTTGCTCACCATAATGATATAAAGGATCATTCTGATGTTTTGCGATCCATTCTTTCTGGGTTTCCAGTGCTTTACGCGGGTCTTTAGTGTCTAACCAACGGTAGCCCCATGCAATTGCATATTTATCATATACACCTATTTGTGGTGTGATATTAGTTACACCATCTTCAGGTTGTGCCACATAGTTAAAGCGGGCATAGTCCATAATAGAAGGTGCAGTTCCACCCATTCTGGCAGTATAACTTGGGGATCGTAATGAGTCTACCGGATAGGCAAAAGATGAACCCATATTATGTTTCAGACCCAGTGTATGACCGATTTCATGTGACGAAACGAAACGAATGGCATGTCCCATTTGCTGTTCGCTGAATTTGTTTTTTCTTGCTCCAGTATCAATGATGCCTGTTTGTACACGCATCCAATATTGTAATGAAGTCATCACATTGTGCCACCAGATTACATCTGATTCAAGAATTTCACCTGACCGTGGATCAACTACAGACGGCCCCATAGCATTTGACTTTGGAGAAGCTGCATAAGTTACCACGGAGTAACGTACATCATCACCATCAAAATCTGCCGTATCTGTTACTAATTTTGCCTGTATAGCATTTTTGAAACCAGCTACTTCAAATGCTTTTTGCCAGTCATGGATACCGTCTACAATGAAAGGAACCCATTGCCTGGGGGTAGAAGGGTCGATGTAATATATAATGGGTTTTTCTGGCTCTACCAGCTCACCTTTTAAATAACGCGCGCGATCTTCTGGTTTTGGTTCAAGATTCCATTTTGTAATCAGTTCTCTGGTTTCCAGTTTTTGTTGTGCATCTGAAAAGTACCATCTTGGCGTACTGAAATAGCCAACACGATTGTCACCAAAACGAGGTGTCATTGGTTTTTCAGGTAGCAAGAGTAGATTGGTGGTTACAGCGACGCTGATGGCTATGGTACTTTGTCCTTCTGTAACAGAGGTGCTTAATAATGAACGAACAACTACGTTTTTAGGAAAGCTTTTAATATGCTCAATGGCAGAAAGAGCTGTTTTTGCGCTAGTGCCCAAGCCTATTCCATTAAATACATCGTTAAAGCTTTTTTCTGTGCCGTCAAATACTTTGTTGACTTTAATTACCACTGCTGATGAATCCGGTGAATAAGCTTCTATTTTAAAAGACTCAATTACAGAACCTACAAAGTTGTCTTTTACAGATTGTGTGATGGCATCACCTTCAGGTGACTCTACCTGTGGTACAAGGGTTTTTACCCACACTGTTTTTGCCAGCTTATTTGGATGAAAGCGGATGACTTTGTTTTCATAATTCATCCCTTTGTTTACACCTGCTTCATTGATAGCTAATGGAACAGATGAGATTTTGTTGACTAATAAAAAGTCTTTATCCATCAGGTTGAAAGGGATTTCAAAGTAATAATCTGTTTCAACCTGGTGTACCTTAAAAATACCGTTAGTGGTTTTCGCTTTCTTTAAAAGGATTTTGTAATCCTTTAAAGTGTTTTTTTTAGTTGTGTCCTGATCTGCTTTCTTTTTTAAAGAATCAGTACTTACTTTTTTAGGGGTAACTTTAGGAAGTGTTTTGGGAGTTTGTGCATTTAAACCAATCGCGGAGATAAGAATAAATAAAGCTATAAATGAAGTCTTATTTAAAATCATAATCTAAAATGCCTGATTGTTTGCGGATTATGAAATACTAGCACGTGAGCCTATGCAATTAATAGAGTGAAGGCGCAGTTTTAGGGAGTGAAAATAATGTTAAATTGATGTTATAACATCATTAACAAGGGGAGGCTTATCTATCTAATCGAGAGTACTTAACAATGGGAGGGTAACTTTGTAAACATTATCTTCTTCGCCATATTTAAATGATTCAGATCCGAAATAAGCATATGTGCTTTGAAGATAGTTTAAACCTTGTTTACCAGAGTCTCTGACATCGTTTCGCAATTGTAGGTTATTGGTTACTATAATATGATTGTCTATGCTTTCTATCTTAATTAAAAGTGGTTTTGCTTTTGAAAGCATGTTATGTTTTACTGCATTTTCAATAAGAGTTTGCAAGCTCATAAAGGGGATGCTTTGTTCCATATGAGCTGAGGAGATGTTAATGTCTAAAGGTTCCAGTGCATCTCCAAACCGTATTTTTAATAGAAAAAAATATTCATTGAGAAAACGAAGTTCTTCGCTAACCGTAGCCAGTCCATTAGGATAAGAATCAAGAACATAGCGGTATACTCTTGATAGTTTTACGACAAATGACTTTGCCAGTTCCGGACTTTTCTCTATTAATGCATTTAGCGAGCTTAATGAATTAAATAGAAAATGCGGGTTTACTTTTTGTTTCAGCGAGTTTAATTGTAATAATGCATTGTCCTTTTGTTGTCGCTCGGCAATGAGACTCAGCGCTTGTTTTTCTAGGGATAATTCCTGCCTGTTTATTTCCACACGTTGTCGTAACATAAACTCTCTTTGCCATTTTGCCTGTGACCATGCGATAAGGATGAGAATAATGAAAGCTGCAGAAATAAAGAGAACGGCCATGAAGTTCTTAATACCTGCTGCGCTTTCACTGGCTACGAATTCTGGTGTTTCGATAACCATTGTCCATTTCATGTTCGCAATATTTAATGGCGTATAGTAGCGATAAACGGGGAGTTGAAGGTAGGAGGAGGTAACGAGTTGATAAAAGCTAACACTATCAGACAGGTAAGTCCTTTCGACTTGCTGGTTTACCGGGACATCCATTTTTACCCCAATAAGGCTATCTAGAGGGTTTGTTATATAGTGTCCTTTTTCATCAATTAAAAATGCAGATGCACGACCTCGTTCATCTACTTGCCAAAGGTATTGTTGTAATTCCCTTAGGTTGATGTCGAGACCAAATATCAAGGTTTCTGATTTAGAAAGTTTGTATTCTGAAGAAGGTAACCAATGTAATGTGTCAGCGGCCATTACTACCGTTCCGCTTTTTGTAAGGGTGTGCTCTTGCTTCAACTGTTGTTGAATCCAGTCTTTCTGATGTTTAAGGATGTTGCTATGCAGGTAATTATTTCCTTCCTTACGGATCGCCTTGTAAATGGTGTCATGCTTACTTGCTATTGCATACCAACCTTTGTCTATTTTTGGATGATTAAGTAGCAGAGCTTCTGCAATATGCTGCTGTTTTAGAAAATCTTCTCTGCTATGAATTTGAGGAAGCATGGCTTCCAGGTTATCGATTCCTTTTATTAAGTTGCTAAACTCATTACGGATGATAGTGGATTTTAATTCATAGTTTTTGGTAGCAAGTTCCACTTCGATTTGCTGGGTTCGATGGGTTAGTTTGCCTGATATAAAAACCCATATTCCAGTAAAGCATAGGAATATTAATAATCCTATTACAATAAAGTATCTGGAGTTGTATATCTGGGCCCTCATTGTAGCAAAGATAGGAAATGAAATAGGAGTTTCTTTTGAAACTCCTATTGTGACTAATTCATGCGTGCCGCAGGAATAACTTTCTTTGTCATCTTCTCCAGTCCTTGGGCATAACTGTCATATTCGGCATTTAATTGTGCAACTAAAGCTTTTTTTGCTTCCTGATTACCATCTACTTTTGCTCTCCACATTACACTTGTTTGGTTACCTTTCGCTTTAATGAATATGGCATACTGTGCGGATTTAATTCCTTTAGGCCGGTCTGTATCTGAAAAACTGATGGCTATTAATTTGTTGTGCGCTTCACTTTGTGTGATGTTTTCAAAACGATGACCACCGTTTTTAAAGCTTATTTTTCTGGACATAGGGAAGTTCGGATCTACCACCTCAATGGCACTTACATAACCATTTGAGGCTTTTTGTAATTGTTCATTGCTGGCGAATATGTCCCATACCAAATCCATCTCCATATTGATTTCAATATTTTTTTCGATGTCCCAGTTCACTTTTGTAGCGGCTCCCATCTGCGCGTATGTTTTAACTGCAGATACACTGGTTAACAATAGCAATCCTAATATTATCTTTTTCATTTTCTTGATGTCTTTATTTGTTAAAAAGGCCAGACTTTTAGGTCTGGCCGATAGTTTTACTTGCCAAATATTTTTTCTAGGGCTTTATCTAAAGATTCACCACGTACATTTTTCTCAATGATGTTTCCTTCTTTGTCAACAACAACCAGATAAGGAATGCCGCTAAATAAATATTGAGCCATTACTGGTTTAGATTCCTGAGCATTAATTTGTGGCCAGGTCATTCTTTCTTCTGCCATTGCTTTTTTCCACGCGTCTTGTTTGGCATCTACGGATACAGCTAAAATTTCAAGACCTTTGTCTTTGTATTTTTTGTATACTTCTTTTAAATGAGGGATTTCCTGACGACAAGGACCGCACCATGAAGCCCAAAAATCAATGATCAAGTATTTACCTCTGAAATCTTTAGGTCCCCATTTTTTACCATTCACATCAGGGTAAGCAAAATCAGGAGCTTTTTTGCCATTGGCAATTTTTTCGGCTTGCGCTATTCCGTCCAGAATCTCTTTTTTTCTGGCTTTTGCCTGTGATAGGTTAGGGAACTTTTTGATCAAATAATCAAGTGTAGACATAATCAATTCCTGATCCCTTTTAGGGCTTAAATAATTAAGTGCATATAGTACTGATGGTTGGTCTTTGTACTTATTGATCAGATATTTAATACGAAAATTTAAATCCTTACCTACACGGTCATAGCCATCTTTCGAATATTCGATCCATTTAGGTTCTTTTGCAAGACTGGCTTTGTACATTTCCTGACCTGCAGCAATCTGGCTTTGATAATGCAGGTAACTTGCCAGATTTACATCATTAATCAAATCATTTGCTGCCGATGTATTTTCCATATAGATATATGGAGGGTTCTTGATTTTCATTTTAGCAGTATCAATGCCTCTTACGTTTACATGGATGTTGTCTTTATCTGCCCAGAAATCGATCCTGTCAAAATAATAAACACGTACCTGGTAAAAATCAGGCTTGTCAGCCGGTACTTTAAATGAGAAGTTGTTATTCTTATCTACTGAAGTACTATCGATGGCTTTAAACGCTCTGTTAAAGCCTTCACCTTCATATTTGCCCAGATATATCGGGTATTTATTCTCTGTATCCCGAAATTTAACATTTCCTGTAAATGTCACGGTTTTTCCTTTTTGGGCAAAGCTGTTGCTAACCATTAACAAGGCAGCAATTGCCAGTGTTAAACCTTTTTTAATCATCGTGTTTTGTTTTATTTATTTAAGTTAATTTTTAGTGTTTTTTGATTTTAGTCTTTCATCATTGGAGGAGTCATTTGTCCTTTTTGCATCGCCTCTTTCCTTAAATCCTTTGCTTTATTTGCCATGGTTTCTGCCTCAGCAGTTTTTCCCTGTTTTTTTAATATTCTTTTTCTCAGATCGGCTATTTGTATGCTGGTGAAAAGGTCAGGGCTATTTTTTTCTAATTGATTGGCCCATTTAGTGGCTGTGTGGGTGTATTTTGCTGGTGCTGAGGTAACTATGTCATTTGCCGCCGTCACTATGAAACCTGGTTTACGAGGAAAGTTATCATCGGCCAGGACCGCATCTACTTTAGCTGTAAATTTATCCCATTGCTTAGCCCCGGCAAACTCAATCAGGTCTAATTGTGCAAGCATTGGTACAGCATTAGGAGTTGTTCTGGTTTGTATTTTTCTGATGGCTGCAGCAATTTCTTTGGCCTCTTTCAGATTGGTGTTTTTTTCGTAGGCACTTTTTACAGCATAAACGGACATATTTAGTGTGCGTTCGAAATACATATTTACTTTACTGGCTTCATATTTTTTTTCCAGTTCAGCTTTATGATCATATAAATAAGCAAAAGCTTTTGAGGATGGATTATTGAGGTATTTCAACGCCAATTCCCAGTTTTTTGTATCTGATAAAGATGATTGCGGTAAACCATCAAAATATGTTTTGGCTACAACACCCATTTTACTGGTTTCATACGCCTTTTCTAATGCCTCCATGTAAGCAATTACCGTAGATTCAGAATGATCACCACTATTGAATTTTTTGGCAAGGCCATAAGTGGTATTTTCAGGATTCAAGGCTTTTAAGGATTCTGCCATGAAGTCTTTAGCTGGCATACTACCAACAATTTTGTGAACCACTTCTCCATCAGCATTTATAAACAAATAAGTAGGGAAAGCCCTGACTTCATATTTATCTTTCAATGCAGGACCTTCACCTTTTTCCATGTCGTACTTAACATTTAAAAAAGTTTGATTGAATAGATCTGCTACACTATCCCGGGTAAAGACATCTTTTGCCATCATTTTACATGGGCCACACCAGCTGGTATAGGCATCAAAGAAAATGATTTTGTTATCCTTTTTAGCTGTTGCAAGTTGTGTTTTCCAGTCTGCATCTTTAAATAAGATCTCCCGGTTTTGGGCTATGGCTTGTAAGCTGGTCAGGCAAGCGATTCCAATAAGTAGTTTTTTCATGTTGTTAGTTTTTTGTTGCTGATTGGAGCGGAATTTAGCATTGTCCCGAACTGAATAACAGTTCGGGACAATGTGTATGTTTAAGGATTTGGAGTCAGGTTAGGATTCTTTTCAATTTCTACTGGTGGCAGCGGGTAAACCACACGTTTATCATCTGCTTTAATCGTCAAAGGATTGTTTGTAGAGTAATCCGTGTAATGTCTGATCATATCCATACCATTTCTGAAATAATCATAAGATGAATGTCCTTCCCAGGCCAATTCTAGTCTGCGTTCATTTAAGGCAGCTTCAAAAACGCTCATATTTGCTGTAGCAAGTGTTGCAGTTGTCCACTCTGGTGCTGTCGCCCTTGTTCTAACTGCATTAAGCGCAATTAGAGCTTCATTGTCATGACCTAATTTAGCAGCTGCTTCAGCTTTGTTTAAATACATCTCTGCTATGCGGAGATACGGTGTACCACTTCTACTTTCCGGACTGTAAGCGAAACCGCCCGGTGGATTAATTTGCTCAAAATTGAATTTTTTGATGGTATTGCGGCTCTTATTTCCAGTAGTTACTCTTCTGTCGTCCTCAATGGTTATGAAGTTCATACGCAAATCACCTGGGTTCTGGTTTAAAATTGCCATATAATCAGGTGATGCTCCATACTCACCAAAATTTAGATTTCCAAATACATCTCTTGGACTGAGGAATTCATTGATTTGATTTCCATTAGCATTATCATGTCTGAAACTGAAGATAGCTTCTTTACTGGTTTTGCTGTCTATCGCAAAAGAATTGCTGTAAGCAGTACCTTGCAAGAGTGTGTATTTATTGGAACCAATAACTTTATCTGCGTACTCAACAGCTTTTGTATTATAATCTATTTGCGGATTTGCAGGTGTGCCACCCATGTATAGGTAAACACGTGATAATAATGCCCATGCCGTTTCTTTGCTTACATAGTTGTTTGGTTTGGTTTGGGTCATCAATACTGCTGCTTTTTCCAGGTCTGAAATGATCTGCTCATAAACCTCTTTTACTGTGTTACGCGCTGGTTGGTAGTCATTAGGAATGATCGATTTTAAAGAAAGTGGTACAGCTAATGATGTTTCACTATTCTGATAATATGGCCGACCATATACCCTTACCAGGTTAAAATAGGCCATTGCACGAAGGAAATAGTTTTCTCCTTTTATCTGATCATACGCGGCTCCCTTTCCTTCGGGTATAGCATCAATAACTTTGTTAGTGCCAAATATCAGGCGGTAAGACATTCTCCAAAAGGCAGTAGTTGGTCCCTGAGTTGGTGAATTTGTAAAGGTATAAGCATCATCTCTGGTTTGTGGATAAGCACGTACAACAGCGTAGAGGTTATTTCCTTTTAATTCACTCAGATTGTACCAGCTCAGTGAATACTGGGCATCGCCTGCTGATTTGGTTACCAAAAGGGCATAATTGCCATTCGTTGCTATGGCTAATCCATCAAGGGTACTTAAAAGTTCTGTATCGGCTTTATCGTTAAAAGGCCTGATGTTTTCGTCAATAGCCTTTTTGCAGCTAAACAATACAATTGCTGCGAAACACATAGATATGTATATTATATAATTTCTTTTCATCGTCTGCTTCATTAAAATGTTAACTGTACACCCAATAAGTATTTACGGCTGGCGCCATATCCAGCACTGATTCCATAGCTGTTTGTATCTCCGGCCAAACCTCCCTCAGGATCAACACCTGTAAAAGATTTTTTGGTGAAAATGTACAGATTGTCTCCACTCAGGAATACAGTGGCTCTGCTTAATCTGGCTTTATTGATTAACTGAGCAGGAAGAGAGTAGCTCAATCTTACGTTACGTACTCTGATATGACTGGCGTCTTCCCAGAATCTGGAAATGAGTTGCTGATCGGAACCATCTGTACGGCCACGATAAATCATCGGTTCGGTAGCCTTATCTCCTGGTTTTTCCCATATTACCTGACCACTCATAGGTTTGATTTGGTTGTATCTTAATACATTATTACCTTCTGAAGAGAAATAGCTAGTTCTGGAATTGTTATATACAAGGTAGTCTGCAGCAAAGTTTAACAAGACTGAAAGTTCAAACCCACGGTAGCCAAAAGTATTGAGCATACCGCCATAATATTTAGGTGTTGTAGTACCTAAATGTTGGCGTTGTACATTCAGTGCATCTCCTGTTAAACCAGCTGAAATAGCATCATAACTATTTACGATTGTACTGATATAAGAGTTTGATGCAGGATCAAATACTAAACGTTCAAATTGAGGGGCTCCATTCTGCTCATTTACTCCCATCCATTTATAAGCTGTAATATCAGCTATATCATTGCCCTCTTTAAGTACGCCAGCATAACCATAGGTTATATTGCCTCCATATAGTTTGGTTAATTTGTTTTTGTTAAATGTAAGGTTCATGCCCGTTGTCCAGGTGAATTCACCAGTAAGGTTTTTGGTAGTAAGAACCAGCTCCATACCTTTGTTTAACATAGATCCAAAGTTTTGATATTGACTTGGCACTCCAAATAATGATGATATTGCGATTCTTTGAAGTAAATCTTTATTGTTTTTTCTGTAGAAATCAGCAGAAAAAGATATCCTGTTAAAGAAGTCCAGGTCGATTCCAAGGTTAGTTACATAGGCACGTTCCCAGGTAATTTGTCTGTTTCCAAGCTGATTAATAATTGCAGCAGGGTCACCACCATACTGATAATTAAAATTATAAAAGCTTTCGGTTAAGAAATCTTCACCAGCAACTTTGCCACTTGTACCATAACTTGCTCTTAACTTTAAGTTCGTGAGGTATTTATTCCCACGTAAAAACTGCTCATTGGAGGCAAGCCATGCACCACTTACTGAATAGAAATGACCCGCCCTATTGTCTACACCAAAATTAGTAGAGTAGTCCATACGGTAAGATGCATTCGCAAAATAGCGATCATCATAATTGTAATTACCCTCTGAGAAAAGTGAGTATGATGCTCTGGTAAAACGCTCACCACTAAATGATTTTCCACTGTAGGTGTTCCATACTTCTGATGCTGCTGATGGCACTTTTACACCTGTAGGTATATTTTTTACTGCTATTGCATTATATTCAGAGTTGTTCTGGTTGTATTCAAAACCAGCTAAACCACCTACGGTATGCAAGTTAAACTGCTTGCGTGCTGTAATCAGATTGGATGTCATGAACGAGTTAGAGCTGTTTTTCCTTTGAGCAAGTCTTCCTTTGTCAGCCTGACCTGTTAAAGATAACCGGTCTTCGTAATTATCGTTATTCGAAAACGAAGTATTGTAAGAGTTGTTCGACGATAAGGTTAACCAGTCGAACACTTTGTACTTCGCAGAGAATACACCAACCAGCTGTTGTGATTTTGTGATGTTGCTATTAAACGGCAAATCATAAACAGGGTTTTGGTAGGTATTAGATAATACATCAGCCCCCAATATTTTTTTAGGCGTGCCATCTTCATTGTTCATTGTAAACCACGGCAATAGATAAAGTGGATTAATTCCACTAATCGGACTTCTGTTGCCTTCATCAAAAATGGCATTAACATTTGCGGTGATGCTTAGTTTTTTTGTGATGTTATGATCAAGGTTTAGCTTGAAACTGTTTCTCAAAAGATCATTACCTTTTAAAGGGCCTTGCTCGTCAAAGCGGCTAGCGCCAAAATAGTAACGTGTTTTATCTGTTCCGCCGGATAAACTAACATTTATGGCTTTGTTCGATGCATCACGGTAAAGCTGGTCGTTCCAGTTTGTATAGGTGTCTAGTACAGAAGTGTTAGGTAAATATTTATTCAGGTAAGCATCCTGAGTCAAGCCTTCATTTTTAAGTGCAAAAGAATTTAAAAGCATTTTACGTTGATAGTCATATAGTTCATGACTATTCATAAACTCAAGTTTACCATCGTATCGCTGACTGATACCAATTGTGCTATTTACATCGAGCTTAGTTACACCTGCAACACCTTTTTTACTGGTGATTACCAATACACCCTGACTTGCACGAGAACCATATATAGCTGTAGAAGCTGCATCTTTTAACAAAGTAATACTTTCTATATCGGTTGTTGATATAATATCAGTGGGATTTGCTACATCAGCATAAATAATCCCGTCAACAACAACTAAAGGATTAAGGTTGTTGGTTACACGGCCGGTCGTACTGCCTTGAATAGGCAGAGTCCCTTGTCCACGCACTACCAAAGAAGGTTTGCTGTTCGGATCTCCTGATGGTTCAGTAATGTACATGCCCGCAACTTTTCCTTTTAGCAGAGCGATCACACTATTGCTGGTAACACCTTCCAGTTGTTTTGCTGTAAATGTTTGTAAGGAACCGGTAATTTCACTGGCTTTTTTAGTACTGTAACCTACAACCACAGCTTCTTGCAATTGTGCAATTACTGGGTTTAAAACAATACTAATGTCTGTGTCACTGCCATCTGTCACTAACTTTTCTATGCGTTTGCTCTCATAGCCGACATAAGTAAAAAGAATACGATAAGTGCCTGGAGTAAGGTTTAAAGTGAAATTTCCGTTAACATCTGTGGTGGTTACAATATTTGTTCCATCAATTTTAACGGATACTCCCGGAAGCGGGCCTTTGCCATCAGTAACTTTTCCACGGATTGGCTTTTTTGACTCAGAACTACTGCTTTCTGTTTTAGACTTTATGATAACCGTTTTGTTTACGATTACAAAAGTTAGCGGTTGATTGCTTAATGTTTGTTGTAAAGCCTGGTCAACACTTACATTTTTTAGTGAAATGTTGATTTTTGAAGGATTGTTTCTTAGTAAGTCTATTTTATAAAAAAAGGAATAGCCACTCTGCTTTTCAATTTTTTTAATAACACTTTCAATACTTGCATCTTTCTCGATCAAGCTGATGCTTTGACTGAATGCTATTGCATTAGCCTGAAAACTTATGATTAGTAAGCATATAATTAATTTCATGACCCTTAATGCGTCTAAAATTTTATTCATATTTTTGTTAGGTTTCGTCGTAGCTATTCCTGTTCTCTTTCTTAAGAGATTCAGGATCGGTTGTACGATCTGGTTGATAATTTAATGTGGTCTATCAGGATTCATTTTTTATTTACCTGGAACATTTATCCGGGAGTGGTCGAAACACTTCCGGGTTTTTTATGCAGGTAAAATCTATTTAGTTACGATTTTACTATAAGCGTTCTCCCTTCTATTTTTAAGTTAATACCATTGATTTCAAATATTTTTAATAGTTCTGTGAGGTTTTGATCTTTAGGAGCTTTAAAATGAAAAAGATCGTTAGGAGATCGACCCTCGAAAACAACATCAATGTTGTACCAACGTGATATTTGTCTCATGATGCTTCCAAGATCAGATTCGTTGAACTGAAAGTAACCATTTTTCCAGGCAACAACTTCTTCAATGTCTACTGTTTGTACTTTTAAAGTGTTGTCGTTTAAAACAGATTGTTGGCCCGGTTTTAAGATGGATGAAGCGTGCTCTGCTGATAGTCCCGTTACTCGCACTACACCTTCTAATAAGGTACTTCTGGTAAGGTTTTCATCAGTATAACTATTGATGTTAAAGTGTGTGCCCAATACTTCAACTTGTTGTTTATCTGTTTTTACAATAAAAGGCATTTTTGTATTCTGTTCATCTTTCAATAGTGATGTGACTTCAAAATATGCTTCTCCTGTTAACTCCACCTTGCGATGATCTTTACCAAATGGTATTGGATATTTTAATGATGAAGCAGCGTTAAGCCAGATTTTACTGCCATCAGGCAGGTTTACCTGATATTGTCCTCCACGAGGTGTGGTGATCGTATTATAAGCCGTTTCAGTTGAGGCTGTGTTTTTTTTGTCATCAACAATGTCATATATAAGCTGGCCATCGGCAGTTTTTGTAATTTTTATACCTGTTTGTTGTGCCAGCTCTCCATTTGTAGCATTATCAAGGTTAATTACTGTGCCATCGGCAAGTGTTAAAGTTGCTTTGTTTGTCCCTGCTGGAATATTTGCTATGTCAGATTGAGCTATATGTTCAGTTTTATCTTTTTGATAGAAATACACACCTGTGGTAATTATAGCTACCATCGCAGCAATTGCAGCAACATACTGATAGATAGAAATTCTTTTAGCAACAGCTTTTGGATGTTGAGATAAGATGTTATCAAGTACATGATCTGCTTGAGGAAAGCTAAGGTCTTTTGTATTTAGGTTGTCCCATGTGTTATCCAATAAGCTTTCCATGATATCACTATCTGGATTTTCCGCCACCATTGATAGAAATTCGTCCCGCTCATCTTCGGTGCAGGTATTATCAATGTATTGCTTGTACAAATGTTTGAATCGGTTAATCATGGGTTATTGTTTAGGCTCCCTTTATTATAATGACCCATAGCTAAAGTGGTAGGAGTAATGGAAAATAAAAAAAATAATATTACAGGGATTCGCTCAATAAAGTCATGAGAATAACCAAGATTCCAATATCGGTATGTGTACTGACATAATTGCGTAGAAAACGTAAAGCATGTTGCATGTGCGTTTTTACGGTTAGTTTGGAAATATTCAATTTTTCGGCGACTTCTTCATATTTTAATCCTTCCTGATGACAAAGCGTATAAACTAGTTTTTGCTGAGCGGGTAATTTCTCAATTGCCTGATTCAAGATCTTTTCCGAGTCCTTAAATATGATATATTCTTCAGTTTCATTGTGCTCTTCCTTATAATCATGTCCCCTCATTCGACTTGTTTTAAATTCCAGGGCCATTCTGCGTAACACTTTCAATGTGTGATTTTTAGTGAGTACACTTAAATATGCATCAAGATTTTTAATCTCAATAAGTTGTCCTTCGAGTTTCCATATTTTTACAAATACTTCCTGGGCAATTTCTTCAGCAAGACTTTCAGATTTGATGATTTTTAAGGCATATTGATACACCTTGGGGCTGTATCGATGAAAAATAATACTGAAAGAATGGGCGTCACCTAAAGCAATCTGGTGTAAAAGAGATTTTTCGTCATTAAAAGTCGCTTCTGTTTTAGATGGTGTCATTTTATGTTTCAGCTCATCTGACCTGAATTTTTTTCCCGATGTAAAGATAAAAAAATATGTGTCTTAAATCAAAAAGCCAGAATCAATGATTCTGGCTTTTTGATTTAAGACTTTATAAATTACATTTATTGTGTAGCAAGTTCTCGCTTCCTTTTCATATGTCTTTCCAGACTTGAGCCAGTATAATGTTCGTGCTTACGTAGTTCATTGATATTTATACGGAGCTGCTGACCTTTGCGCCATAAAAAACCACCTGCGGTAAGTGTATGTCCATTTACTGCCAGGTGGATGTTTGTATTGTCGACCAACGTTTCTCTTGCGGCTGCGACACAGTTTTTATAGGTCTTTATCCAACGTCCATCAAGGTCATACTGGGATATTCCCGATCTGCTAAGGGTAATCTTCGGATCGACAGTGATTTTCTTTCTGATTACTTTACTCCATATAAAACCACCATAAGTCATTCCCCTGCCGTTGATTACATTTCTGATTCCATTTTTATGGACTTTAACAGCTTTCGCAGCTTCAACAGTATTCGTGTAGGTTTTAACAAGGTTGCCTTCAAGGTCGTACTGACCTATGATGTGTTGTTGTTTTGCTAGGGGGGAATGCCCATACCATCTATCTTTTAGCATGGATTTCATATCCAATTGGGGTTCATTTCCGCGTCTCCATAAGTAACCACATGCCGTAACTACTTTTCCTGTATCTCTTGCGGCAATAGAAATGTAGCCTTGAGCTGTATTCATGGCTTCTGCTGCAATTCTGGCGTTTGAATAAGTTTCGATCAACTGACCTGTCAAAGAATAACGGCTGACATTGTATGTCCCTTTTGCATTTTTTGTCGCTTTTATTTTTTCACGACTCTTTTGTTTTGATTCTTCACTGAACTCAGGAAAGAAGCTCTTTCGTCTTCCCGAGGCGATCATTCTGGCCGCTTTATCTTTTGGTGTGCCTAAAAGGAGATTCTCAGCTTTTAAATTTAAATTGTTCCCATCCTTAGGGAATACCAGAAGTTGTTTGTTGTTAAGGTCAAATGGTGAAACAAAGCAGTAGTAAACAAGCCTTGCTACACTTAGGTAATGTCTTTTATTGCCTGCTGATAATGTAATACCGGCGTATTTTGCAGAATCTCCGGTTTGCAAGTTCTTGCTTTCGGAAATTATTGTTTTAATGATCATTCCTGGTTTTTTCCTGGCTATACCTTTCTTATCGATGGAGTTTTTCTCCAGTCTACGCACTCTCCCTAGATTAGAAACCTCATATGGTGCATCCAGTTTTGGAATTGGAGCCCATAGTTCACCCGGAAGAGCATCGGGTAAAAGATTTTCGTGTGGATAATTCATGTTTGGCATATTGGATGTAAATATATTATTTTAAAGCACTTATCTGGTTAATTTTATTTCGTTTTAATTTTATTCTTATCAATGTCATGACATTTAAACAATTTTGATTATTTATAGTTTATTAACGCTGTAGTTCTAAGTCTATTTTTTTCATAATCAGAAAATGACACGAATGAAACAGGATTTTGAAAAACTTGCTTTTTTTGCATTAAATAAACTTGATACAGGGGTTGACTAATGAGGCGATTATGAGCTAAAATGTTGTGTTTTTGTGAGTGAGTTAATTTATTTTGAGTTTCTAATAAGAAATGCGTTTAGTTTCTGTTTTTTTTGGAGTCATTTTAGTGAGCGATATAGAGAGTTGAGTCGTTTGTTTTGTTTCTATTTGTAAATATGGGTTAAATAAAGCATTAATTAAAATTTTTTTGCTGTTATTTGTATGTAAAGTTAAGCTTTGGTGACGTTTGTTGCGTTGATTAGAGGTAATAAGCTGTATTATATGGTCAACAAGAGAATATTAAAAGTCGGATTGGACTCAGCTGCTCCATTTCCTATGCATTCGGACTATAATTCTGGAAATTTTGAAGGATTCGAAGTCGATTTGCTTCAGGCTATAATTAGTCACCTGGATTTAGAGGTTCAATATGAGGTCTCTTTATGGTCTACCATTCTTGAGAAATTGTTTAAAGGAGAGCTTGATCTCATTTGCTCTGCAGTGACGGTAACCTCATCTCGTGAACACATTCTTGAATTTAGTAATCCATACCTATATTTTAGATTATGTGCTGTTGTAGGTCAGGAAGATGACCTGTTAACGGTACAGCATTTTAAGGGGAAGACTATAGGTGTAAGGGAGGCTACTGAAGCAGAAAAGTATGTAAGAGCAAAATTTCCAGCTAATAATATAGTATATGCTGTTACGAATAAGGAATTGTATCGAAAACTGCAGGCGGGCAAAATTGATCTGCTAATAGATGATTCTCCAATTGCCGGTGGTTTCTTACAAAACAATAAAAAGCTTAAAATAGGAATGTTTCTACCCAAAACAGATTCTTCATATGCAATTGCTATGAAAAAAGGAGATGTTGCACTTAGAAACCAATTTAATGAAACGTTAAGTCTTCTTAAAGAAAATGGAACGTATCAGCAGATTTATAAAAAGTGGTTTAGTGAGATTCAGTTTTAGTCTTCATTTACCACTATCGTAATGTCTTTGTCGAGCTTTATACTATGTAATACTTTTGTCTTTTCGCTATACACAATCACTTTATTCTCATCCAGGTATTGAACCAGCTTGTAGGGTTCAGAAACTTGTACATATCTCCATTGGGTGTAGAACTGATCCTGTATGGCACGCTCATTTGGCAAATAGGTAATGATTACCTCTATATCTGTTGCTTCGTTAATAAAGAAACGGCTACTGGTTTGGAGTGCTTGTTTACCATTTTCAGTGACGGCCAGTTCTTTCAAAACTAACTGTCTGAGTTCAGTGGCCGGACGACTAGGGTTTTTATTGATTACATCAACAATAAGATTGTTTAATACATTCTTATTCTTAAGAAGTTTACCGTTTCCAACGGTTAATATTTTGAAGTAGATTTTTAATGGTTTCATAAAGTAAACTGCTTGTTGCATCGCTGCTGTCAAATATATAAAACTTCTAATCTTTAAATATTATCTTTTGTGTATGAACAAGAACAGGTTATATTGGTGGTAATTGTTGGTTTATACCTTATAAGAGGGTAGAAGAAATGATTCAACAGGAATAGTGCTAATAAATTTAATAAAATTTGGATTGCATTTGACAATCCATTTCAATTAGCTTAGATTTGCACAAAAAAATAAAGATACATGAGTGTTTTAGTAAATAAAGATTCAAAAGTTATTGTTCAGGGTTTTACTGGAAATGAGGGTACTTATCATGCTTCTCAAATGATCGAGTATGGAACTAATGTTGTTGGCGGTGTAACACCGGGCAAAGGCGGACAAACTCATTTAGATAAGCCGGTGTTTAATACCGTAAAGGATGCAGTTGATAAGGCTGGCGCAAATGTATCTATTATTTTTGTTCCACCTGCATTTGCTGCTGACGCAATAATGGAAGCTGCTGAGGCTGGAATTAAAGTTATTGTTTGTATTACTGAAGGTATCCCTACTAAGGATATGATTCAGGTTAAAGAATATATTTCTGACAGAGATTGCCGTTTAATCGGTCCTAACTGTCCTGGTGTAATAACTGCTGATGAAGCTAAAGTTGGTATCATGCCAGGTTTTATCTTCAAAAAAGGTACAGTAGGTGTGGTATCTAAATCAGGTACTTTAACTTACGAAGCAGTGGATCAGGTTGTGAAAACTGGATTAGGTATTACTACTGCAATAGGTATTGGTGGTGACCCAATTATCGGTACAACTACTAAAGAAGCTGTTGAATTGCTAATGAATGATCCTGAAACTGAAGGTATCATCATGATTGGTGAAATTGGTGGTGGAATGGAGGCTGAGGCTGCTCGTTGGATTAAAGATAATGGTACTAAACCGGTAGTTGGTTTTATCGCTGGTCAGACTGCTCCTCCGGGACGCAGAATGGGACATGCTGGTGCAATTGTAGGTGGTGCTGATGATACTGCTGCAGCTAAAATGAAAATCATGGCTGAATGTGGTATTACAGTTGTTGAGAGTCCAGCTGAGATTGGTGCTGCAATGGCTAAACTATTAAAGAAATAATATAAATAAGATCTTCTTGTATAATTTAAAAGCTCCGGTGATATTCTTTCATCGGAGCTTTTTGCTTTTTTATTACAATAAAGTGATGCGCTTTTTTACTTTTTCATAAACCAAAAAGCATTTTACAACGTATATTGTATAAGCTAATGGATATAATTATGAATAAGTCTATTAATAAAATGTTTTTGCTTGTTTCTGTGTTGATTTTAATGCAGATTGTGGCTTGTGCTCAGTCGCCTAAAAAAGCAGATACAAAAAATACAACAAAGAATATGGAATGGAATAAATTAACAAAGGAAGAGGAAGATGTAATTGTACGTAAGGGAACTGAATACCCAGGTACAGGGAAGTTATTGAATAATAAAGAAAAAGGAACATATGTGTGCAGGCGCTGCCATGCTGCGTTGTATCGTTCTGAATCTAAATTTGACTCACATTGTGGCTGGCCAAGTTTTGACGATGAGATTAAAGGTGCAGTTTTGCGAATCCCTGATGCTGACGGTATGCGAACTGAAATTGTATGTGCAAATTGCAAAGGACATTTGGGACATGTTTTTTTAGGAGAGGGTTTTACAACTAAGGATACGCGTCACTGTGTGAACTCTATTTCTATGGAGTTTGTTCCTGATAAGAAATAATGTATATTAAAATGATATTTTTATTTGCCTGGTGATAAATTATCGGGCATTTTTTGTTTTTAAGAACTTAGTTTACTTAAGTTTGCCAGCTTACCAACTCATAAAAATATGAAGTATTGTTTATTGTTATGTGGTATGCTCCTTTCTTTTATGGGCTTTGCCCAGAATATTTCAGACGATCTGGCTTCTAATGATGCTCCAGATTCATCGGTAGCTACCTCATCAAAACCATCTTCTAAATTAATCTCAAAGACAGTTTACGCAACATATTACCACCGCAAATTTGAAGGTCGAAAAACGGCAAGTGGCGTTCGGTATCGAAAAGCAAAAATGACTGCTGCACATATGAAGCTTCCTTTTGGAACTATAGTGACGGTGACTAATCCTGAAAATGGGAAATCGATAGATGTTGAAGTAAATGATCGTGGCCCGCATTCTAAAAAGTTCAAAATAGATCTTTCTGAGGCAGCAGCAAAATCACTCGGTTTTTTTGGCAAGGGTGTGGCAAAGGTAGAAATTAGTTATCTTCCTGAAGAAGATTAGCCGCTTTAACTTTAACTGTGTTATAGTCAGTTTCTTGAATTTATTAACACTGTTTTTTCATATTTTTCATCCTTAAAAAGAAATAGATAGCAAGTTTCTAGGGTAATTAGTGTGTCAATTTCTCCTTTTAGTGTTGATAAAAATGCCCGCTTGTTAACAACTATTGCTCGCTTATCAGTGGCTTGTACTTTATATTTGTTTACATAAAGTTCTTTAATAAACCACTCAGGATTTTTTTAGTAAAGCTGTAATATTTAGTTGTTTAGGGTTGTGCGAGGATAAGATGTCTTTTAAACTTTTTACAATTGAGTATGGCTGTTATGGCTACTGGGTTTATTGAAGCTTTATTAATCAATTTATCTTTTACCCTATTAACACAGCTGCTTATGCAAGAAGAAGAAGTATTATTAAAAGAAAACAAAGACAGATTTGTTCTTTTGCCGATTAAATATCCTGAAATCTGGGAAATGTATAAGAAGAGTGAGGCGAGTTTTTGGACCGCTGAAGAAATAGACCTTTCTGATGACCAGAAGCATTGGGATAACCTGAATGATGGGGAAAGACATTTTATTTCTAACATCCTTGCTTTTTTCGCTGCCAGCGATGGTATCGTAAATGAAAACCTTGCAGTAAACTTTATGAGCGAAGTACAGCTTCCTGAAGCTCGTTGCTATTATGGTTTCCAGATTATGATGGAAAACATACACTCTGAGACATATGCTCTATTAATTGATACTTATATTAAAGATCCTGAGGAAAAAGATAGACTGTTTAATGCAATTGAGACTGTTCCTTGTGTAAAGAAAAAGGCAGAATGGGCATTGCGTTGGATAGACAACGGTAGCTTTGCAGAACGTTTGGTTGCTTTTGCTGCAGTAGAAGGGATTTTCTTTAGTGGTAGTTTCTGTTCTATATTCTGGTTAAAGAAACGTGGTTTGATGCCAGGACTTACCTTTAGTAATGAGCTGATTTCAAGAGATGAAGGTTCTCACTGTGAGTTCGCTTGTTTATTATACGGTATGCTTAAAAATAAACTGAGCGAAGAACAGGTTCACGGAATTATTAAGGATGCTGTTGAAATCGAAAAGGAATTTGTTACTGATGCATTGCCTGTCGCATTAATTGGAATGAATGCCAAACTAATGTCTCAATATATCGAGTTTGTAGCTGACAGATGGTTACAGGAACTGGGCTATAGTAAAGTATATAATGCCACGAATCCATTTGACTTTATGGAAATGATATCCCTTCAAGGTAAAACTAACTTCTTTGAAAAGAGAGTAGGTGATTATCAGAAAAGTGGCGTGTTGACTTCAGCAGAAGACAAGGCAGCAGCATTTTCATTAGACGATGACTTTTAGTACTTATCGGTTTTAGACGATAAGAAAATAACAAAAATAATAATTTGGTGCCTCTGTTGGGTTAGTAGCTCTAAACTCATTATGCACTATAAATACCTGAAAATATGTTTGTAATAAAAAGAGACGGCCGCAGAGAAGCGGTAAGATTCGACAAAATAACGGCTCGGATAGAGAAGTTATGCTATGGTTTTAATGCGGAACTCGTAGATCCAATAGATGTTGCTAAGAAGGTAATTGAAGGGTTGTATGATGGTGTTACTACCTCTGAATTAGATAATCTTGCCGCAGAAACCGCAGCTTCTTTAACTACAAAACATCCTGATTATGCATTGCTTGCATCTCGTATAGCAGTGTCTAACCTTCATAAAAATACGACCAAATCGTTCTCTAAAACGATGGAATTGCTGTATCGTTATATTGATCCTAAAACAGAAAAGTCGGCTTCTTTAATCGCAGATGATGTTTGGGAAATTATTGAGAAAAATGCAGATATTCTAGATAGTACAATTATATATGACAGGGATTTTGGTTTTGATTATTTCGGGTTCAAAACTTTAGAAAAGTCCTATTTGTTAAAGGTTGATGGTCAGATTGTAGAACGTCCACAGCACCTGTTCATGCGTGTAGCTGTTGGTATTCACAAGGAAGATATCGATAGTGCTATTGAGACTTATAACCTGATGAGCGAGCGTTGGTTTACTCATGCTACACCAACCTTATTTAATGCTGCTACTCCTAAACCTCAGATGTCATCATGTTTCTTGTTAAGTATGCAAGATGATAGCATTGAAGGTATTTATGATACTTTAAAACAAACTGCTAAGATTTCTCAAAGTGCTGGGGGTATTGGTTTAAGCATTCACAACATCAGGGCTACCGGTTCTTATATTGGTGGTACTAATGGTACCAGTAATGGAATTGTACCGATGTTGAAAGTGTTTAACGATACTGCGCGTTATGTGGACCAGGGTGGAGGTAAACGTAAAGGTGCCTTTGCGATTTATTTAGAGCCTTGGCATGCAGATGTTTTTAGTTTCCTTGACTTGCGTAAAAACCATGGTAAAGAAGAATTGCGTGCGCGTGATTTATTCTATGCACTTTGGATTTGTGATTTGTTTATGAGACGTGTGGAAGAGAATGGAGATTGGAGTTTATTCTGCCCACATGAAGCACCAGGATTGGCAGATTGTTTTGGTGATGAATTTGATGCATTGTATGAGCGTTATGAAAAAGAAGGCCGTGCACGTAAAACGGTAAAAGCTCAAGAATTATGGTTTGCAATATTAGATTCGCAAATTGAAACTGGTACACCTTATTTGTTGTATAAGGATGCGGCTAACAGTAAATCTAATCAGCAAAATCTTGGTACTATAAAAAGCTCTAACCTTTGTACTGAAATTATAGAGTATACTTCTAAAGATGAAGTTGCAGTATGTAACCTTGCTTCATTAGCTTTACCCAGGTTTGTAATTAACGGCGAATTTGATCATCAGAAATTGTATGATGTTACTTACCAGGCTACTATAAACTTAAATAAGATCATTGATTATAACTATTATCCTGTAGAAGAGGCTAGAAACTCTAATATGCGTCACAGACCTGTAGGCTTAGGGGTACAAGGTTTAGCTGATGCCTTCATTTTAATGCGTCTGCCTTTCGAAAGTGAGGGAGCTCGTATCTTGAATAAGGATATCTTTGAAACAATTTATTTTGCTGCAATGACTGCTTCCCATGATTTAGCAGTTAAGAATGGTCCGTATCAAACTTTTGCTGGTTCTCCATTATCTGAAGGTAAATTCCAGTTTGATTTATGGAATGTAAAACCTGAGAGCAATCGTTGGGATTGGGAAACTCTTCGTGAGAAAGTAGTTAAGGATGGTGTATACAATTCTTTATTGGTTGCGCCAATGCCTACAGCTTCAACATCTCAGATTTTAGGAAATAATGAATGCTTTGAGCCTTATACTTCAAATATTTATACGAGAAGGGTATTGAGTGGTGAATTCGTTGTAGTGAATAAGCATTTGTTAAAAGATCTAGTTGCTTTAGGATTGTGGACTCCAGCTATGAAGGATAGAATTATTTTAGCTAATGGTTCTATTCAGGATATTGCTGAGATTCCTGATTATATCAAAGAATTATATAAAACAGTTTGGGAAATTAAAATGCGTAGCATTATTGATATGGCAGCTGATAGAGGTGCTTATATCTGTCAGTCGCAATCACTAAACTTGTTTATTAATGCACCAAACACTTCGAAACTGACTTCAATGCATTTCTATGCCTGGAAGAAAGGATTGAAAACTGGAATGTATTACTTGCGTACTCAGGCAGCTTCTCAGGCAGTTAAGTTTACTGTAGAGAATCAGGCTGGTAAAAATATGGAGCCGGTAATTCCGGAGCATATTGAGCAAAGTGCTGAGGAGATTGTAGAAGGACCGGTTTGTTCAATGGAAGAGGGCTGCATCAGCTGTTCAGGATAGTTTCTGGATTAAGATATATATAGATCAAGGAGTAAGGAGCAATTCTTACTCCTTTTTGTTTTTAATTATATTACAAATTTGTTTGCAAAATGCCTATACAAATGGCCTTTTTTATCTTACCCATCAAATATTACGTGTATCTGAAATGTCTTAGTTTTGCATTAGGTATATTTGAGCTTTCAATCTTTGTTTCTTAATCTTTTATCACGATAATGGCAAAACACGAAATCATACCATGCGAACGCTGTCATACTCCGATAGAGTGTAAAGCAAATTCGTATACGAAATGCCAGTGTAGTGTGGTTCATTTAGATTTGAATGAGGTGCAGTACATCAGTGAGCTGTATGATGGATGCCTTTGTGCCAAATGTTTGTTTGAGCTACAGGAGGAATATAGAGATAGTATCGCTTCATAACAAGCATTTTGTTTTTTTTGGCTAACTTTGCACGAAATTATTTGTTGATAAAGAATGGCTAAAGTACAGGTTGGATTGGTACAGATGAGTTGTACCAGTAATAAGCAAGAAAATTTAGATAAAGCAATTTTAAAAGTTAGGGAGGCAGCAGCAAAAGGTGCACAAATCGTTTGTTTACAAGAACTTTTTACTTCTCTATATTTTTGCGATGTTGAAGATTATGATAACTTCAATTTGGCCGAGGCTATTCCCGGCCCATCTACAGATGCTTTGCAGGTTGTAGCAAAGGAATTAGGTGTAGTAATTATTGCTTCATTATTTGAGAAGCGGGCAGCAGGTTTATATCATAATACTACTGCAGTTTTGGATGCCGATGGTACTTACCTTGGAAAATATCGTAAAATGCATATTCCGGATGATCCGGCATTTTATGAGAAGTTCTACTTTACTCCAGGTGATTTAGGGTATAAAGTTTTCCAAACAAAATTTGCTAAAATTGGCATTTTGATCTGTTGGGATCAGTGGTATCCTGAAGCGTCACGTATTACTGCGTTGAAAGGTGCCGAGATTATGTTCTATCCAACTGCTATTGGTTGGGCAACAGATCAGGATGAGGAAACAAATAAGGATCAATACAATGCATGGCAAACCATTCAACGTTCGCATGCTGTAGCGAATGGTGTTCCTGTAGTGAGTGTAAACCGTGTGGGCTTTGAACAGGATGGAGCTATGAAGTTCTGGGGTGGAAGCTTTGCCGCTAATGCACAAGGTAAACTGCTTTATTTAGGTTCACATGATCAGGAGGAGACGGAAGTAGTAGAGTTGGATTTATCTGAATCTGATTTCTTCCGTAAACACTGGCCATTCTTAAGAGATCGTAGAATAGACTCTTATCAGCCAATCACAAAAAGATTTATTGACGAAGATTAAGAGAACGTTTAAGATTTAAAAATGTCATCATTTAACGAAGTAATATTTAATAGCAGTCCTAAGAAGAAGGGTTATAGCTTTCCTGCTGAATGGGTAAAGCATGAAGCTACCTGGTTAAGCTGGCCACATAAAGAGGCTTCATGGCCGGGTAAACTGGAAACCATATATGGTCCGTATTGTCAGTTTATTAAGGTAGTTGCCGAAGGTGAAAAGGTAAGAATCAACATTAACGATGAAGCTACAAAGGCTTTTGCAATTGTAGAATTGGAAAAAGCAGGAGCTGATTTGAATAATATTGAGTTTTATCTGAATCCAACAAATGATGCCTGGTGCCGTGATCATGGCCCTGCATTTTTATTGAATCCTGAAGGGACTGAAAAGGCGGTGGTTGACTGGGGGTATAATGCCTGGGGTGATAAGTATCCTCCATATGACCTGGATGATGTGATTCCAACTAAAATAGCCAGGCATTTTGAATTGCCTTTATACAATCCGGATATTGTAATGGAAGGTGGTGCTGTTGAGTTTAACGGAGCTGGTACGATTTTAACAACTACAGCCTGTCTGTTAAATGAAAATAGAAATCCACATTTAACTAAAGAGCAGATTGAGCAGTATTTAACTGAGTTTTATGGTGCTGAACAGGTATTGTGGCTGGGAGATGGAATAGTAGGTGATGATACAGATGGTCATATTGACGATATTACTCGTTTTGTGAACGAAGATACTGTGCTGACTGTAGTAGAAAGTAATCCATTGGATGAAAATTATCTTTTACTTCAGGAAAATCTTCAAACACTAAAAACGATGCGATTATTGAATGGTAAGCCTTTGAATATTGTGGAGTTACCTATGCCTTCGCCTGTTATTTATGAAGATACCCGCCTTCCTGCTTCTTATGCAAATTTCTATATTGCAAACTCAGCAGTGGTTGTTCCTACTTTCAGGGATGTTAATGATGAGAAAGCTTTAGAGATCATAAGAGGTGTATTCCCTGATAGAAAAGTAGTTGGAATAGATTCAACTGATATTATATGGGGATTAGGAAGCTTTCATTGTTTAAGTCAACAGGAACCTGCAATAAAAAAATAAATAGATCATAACCACACATATATGAAGTTATTAGAAGGAAAAACAGCACTGATTACAGGTGCATCTAAAGGAATAGGCCGCAAAATAGCGGAAAAATTTGCAGAGCAAGGAGCCAACGTGGCCTTTACTTACTTATCATCAGTAGAAAAAGGACAGGCTTTGGAACAAGAGTTACAGAGTTTTGGTACCAAAGTGAAAGGTTATCGTTCTGATGCCTCTAAATTTGATGAAGCAGACCAGCTGATCAATGATATTGTTGCCGACTTCGGTACTTTGGATATCGTTGTGAATAATGCAGGTATCACAAAAGACGGGTTATTAATGCGTATGAGTGAGGAAAATTGGGATGATGTAATCAATGTGAACCTTAAGTCTGTGTTTAACGTATGTAAGGCTGCGTCTAAGGTCATGATGAAAGCGCGTAAGGGTTCTATCATCAATATGAGTTCGGTTGTAGGGGTGCAAGGAAATGCAGGTCAGGCAAATTATGCCGCTTCTAAAGCAGGCATCATAGGGTTCTCTAAATCTTTAGCTAAAGAATTAGGTTCTCGTAATATCCGTACTAATGTAGTAGCACCAGGTTTTATCCGTACTGAAATGACTGATGTATTGGATCCTAAAGTTGTTAAAGGATGGGAGGAAGGCATTCCTTTGAAAAGAGCAGGCGAAACTGAAGATGTGGCAAATGTTTGCGTATTCTTAGCATCAGATATGAGCTCATATGTAACCGGACAAGTATTGTCTGTTTGCGGAGGGATGTTGTAATCTGATAAGGATTAAAGATAAAGGAACAATGTTTTTGTTCTCTTTAAAGGTGCTCAATTGAGCACCTTTATTTTTTTATAAGATAACTACCTTTTTCCTGATCGATAGAAGGTAATGTATTGTGTTTTTCGAAATAAGTATATCCAGGTTGTAAGTTTTTCCAGAAAGCTATTTGTTTTGGGTATTGGATGGTATATTTTCTTAGGTTGGCCTCGGTCATTTTAAAGGGAAAAATGTGTACTGGGATATGTTCCTGGCCATTGCTTCTGGCTTCGACAGCTAATAGATATACTTCCTTAATCTTTTCATCTGTTAATGGAATACAGCCGATGGTCACTTGATCACCGTGTATATAAATGTCGTTGCCCGGATTTTCGCGACCACTTCTTAACAAATCCACATTGTTGGGGTAGTTTATACCTAAGGATAAATAATAATTACTTTTTGGATTAAATACATTGATATTATAAAAACCCTCAGGAGTTTGCAGATCTCCTTGTTTTACTTTTGGTCCCAGTGTGCCTGAATGTGCACTAAAATTATAGGTTTTAAAGAGCTTATATTTTTTCTGAGGCTTATTCTTTAGCCAGATCTCTAATTTGCCCTCGCTTTTATAGGCTGTAATGTACATGTTAAAAGCTCCATTTATGTTTTCTTTTGATAATTCTTTCTTAAGGATATCCCATTTTTGATCATAGGCAGTTCTTACTCTTTCGAATTTTAATTGCTGCTCTTTAAAACTAGATTGTGCCAGGGTGGGGGTGCTCATGCTGAATAATAGAATGAATTTTAGAAAGCCTTTCATGTTTTCCGGGAATTGGTAAAACAAACTTAAATAAAATGGCTAGCAGTTTATTTTAAATTTTAGCATCTTTATCCAAACACATATATGGGCGATTCTTTTAACGGATATACTATTTTATTGTTACTAGCTTCTTTGCTTGTTGGGGTGGCGTTTGCGTGGTTGTTGTATCATAAAACACCTCAACTTGATAAAAGACTGCGTTATGGCTTGGCTGCAGCTCGTGCTATTGTATTTACTTTAATTGGAATTTTGCTCTTTGCACCATTAATCAGAAGTATATCTTATAAACCTGAGAAACCTATTATCTTAATTGGACAGGATAACTCGTTATCTATAGGCAATATTAAGCCAGCGAAGTTTAATGAGCAGCAGTATGAAAAAAAAATGCGGATGCTGGCAGCAGAATTATCTGAAGAATATGATGTAAAGATTTATAACTTTAGTGATGGTATAAAAACCGGGTTTGACTTTTCAAATAAAGGGAGGTTAACCAATGCTGCTCAGCTGATCTCGAAGTTAAATGATGAATATATAAACAGAAATGTCGGGGCAATAATTTTAACCTCAGATGGGATATTTAACCATGGAGGTAATCCACTTTACGACCTGAATAAACTAAAAGCACCTGTATATACAATTGCCTTGGGAGATACTATTCCTAAAAAAGACTTACTGATTGCTAATGTAAATCACAATAGTCTGGTATATCTGGATAATGATTTTACAATTGAGGTGCAGGTGCAAGCCTATGAGGCTAATGGTTCAGAAAGTATGCTTTCTGTAATTACAGAGGGGAAAAAGGTTCAAGAGGAAAGAGTCTCTATAAACTCTAATGCTTTTGTAAAGAATATTCCGGTTAAACTTAAGGCTACAAAGGTGGGCTTGCAGAAGTATACCATAAAGTTGAGTCCGATAGGGAATGAGATTTCGTTAAAGAATAACATACAACCTGTTTTTATAGATGTAATTGATGGGAAGCAAAAAGTACTGATAGCGGCGGCAGGACCTCATCCTGATATTACTGCACTTAAACAAGCTATAGAATTGAATAAGAATTTTGAAGTTAAGGTATCGCTTGCGGATGAATTGAATACCATAAAATTGAATGATTATGGCCTGTTAATTTTGTATCAGCTTCCCCTGACTTCAAGTGACGCTACTGTATTTAAAAACCAATTGAATACGGCAAATGTGGCAATCTGGTATATTTTGGGTGCGCAAAGTAACCTGAATTTGTTCAATCAGTTTCAAAAGCAAATTAATATTAGCGGAAATAACGGTACTACTCAGGAAATATTTAGTGTCGTAAATACAAACTTTACTGCATTTGATTTAGATCCCGTAATGGTTAAGCAAATTGAAAATTTTGACCCTTTGTCGACCCCTTCTGGTAAAGTGTTGATAAACGGAAATAGCTCGATAGTATTAAAACAACGTATTGGAAAAGTTAATACAGATTATCCGCAGTTGTTTTTTATGCAGGATGATGGCCGTAAAACCGGGTTTTTAATAGGCGAGGGACTGTGGAGATGGAAACTTTCAGAGGCTGGGGAAGCTCAACAGGGAACTAATATTTTTAATAGTCTGATCTCAAAAACAGTGCAGTATTTATCAGTTAAGGACGATAAGAGGAAATTTAAAGTTTACGCTGCAAAAAATACCTTTGAAGAAAATGAAAATATAACCCTTAATGCGGTATTGTATAATGATAGTTATGTTCCCTTAAATACACCGGATGTGAATGTGGTGATTAAAAATGAAGCAGGTAAAGCATATAAGTTTCTGTTCTCCAGAACCGATGCGGCATATCAGCTGGATGCGGGGACATTGCCGGCGGGCAGTTATAGTTATTTAGCCACTACCTCATTGGGTAATAAAGCACATACGGCACAGGGAATGTTTTATATTAACTCTATGATTGCTGAGTATCAGCAGACTGTGGCTAATCACCAATTGCTAAATACCATGTCATTGCAGACTGGTGGGAAAATGTTCCTGCCGCAGGATTTGTTAAATCTTAAAGCTGCCATTAAAGCCAATGAGCAGATTAAAACATTGACTTATGAAGACCGTAGGTATGAAGAATTGATTAATTTTAAATGGTTGTTTGCATTAATTATGGCATTACTTACGATAGAGTGGTTTTTCCGTAAAAGAAGCGGTGAAATTTAGTTATATTAAGGCTATGCAGATTGATACAATGGAAACCATTGAAACGCTTGGTACGATTGCATTTGCAATATCGGGAACCTTTGCTGCTATGCAGCGGAGATTAGATCCCTTTGGTGTATTGATTATTGCTTTTGTCACCTCTATAGGTGGAGGAACTGTTCGTGACCTTTTAATTGGTGATACCCCTGTAGCATGGATGAGAGATGTGAATTATTGTCTGCTGATTTTAGTTACAAGTGTATTGACTATATTTTTTAAAACGCATATTAAAAAGTTTAAGGTTACACTTTTTCTGTTCGACTCCTTAGGACTTGGCTTGTTTACTATGCTGGGGATTCAAAAAGGGATCATGTTTGGACTAAGTCCAGGGATATGTGTAGCATTAGGAACTATTACAGGATGTTTTGGCGGGGTGATCAGGGATACCTTGCTCAACACCATCCCTTTAATCTTTCATAAAGAGATATATGCTACCGCTTGTATTTTAGGCGGGATGTTATTTTATGCTTTAAAGTATTTCAATTTTAAAGACGATGTTGCAACTATAGCGGTCATTGCCTTTATATTTCTGCTTAGAGTAGTGGTCGTTCGCTTTAAACTGGCTTTACCTAAGTTTGGCTATTAGTTTTTTGGTGCTTCTTTAATGATCACAAAGACATCTTCATTGTCTTTTTTCATAAAGTATTTTTCTCTTGCAAATTTTTCAGCAGTGTTTAAATTGGTGTTCAACTCGTTCAGATCTTTTTTAACAAGAGAGATTTCTTTTACATAGAAGTCTTTTTCTTCTTGGAGTTTGTTTACTTCTGATCTGTATTCATATTGAGAAACGATATCATTTCTGTCAAAAAACAGCATCCATACAGCAAAAGCTGCTATAGATAGAAAGTATTTGTTACGAAGAAGATCAAATATGCGATTCATATGGTCAAAGATAGGAAAACATCACAAGGTTCTAAATTTCCAGAGATTTTAAAAAAAAAGATTATGAACATATTAACAACAAGAAAGCCGTTCTATAAAATCATAGAACGGCTTTTGTAAAAAAGATGCTTAAATTATTTTATAGCATATTTAAAGTTTTTGCCGATAAATCTTGCAGCGCCACCTAATTCTTCTTCGATGCGTAATAACTGGTTGTATTTTGCAATCCTGTCAGAACGTGAAGCTGAACCAGTTTTAATCTGTCCGCAGTTTAAAGCAACAGCAAGGTCTGCTATAGTTACATCTTCAGTTTCGCCAGAACGGTGAGACATTACAGAAGTATAACCATTAGTTTGTGCTAATGAAACAGCATTTATAGTTTCAGTTAAAGAACCGATTTGATTTACTTTTACTAAAATAGAGTTTGCTGTATCAGAGTCGATTCCTGTTTGTAATCTTTTAACATTTGTTACGAACAAATCATCACCAACAAGCTGAACACGGTCACCGATTTTTTCAGTTAACAATTTCCATCC
Organism: Pedobacter sp. ASV1-7; assembly: GCF_040203335.1. Lineage (NCBI taxonomy): Bacteria > Pseudomonadati > Bacteroidota > Sphingobacteriia > Sphingobacteriales > Sphingobacteriaceae > Pedobacter > Pedobacter sp. ASV1-7. The sequence goes on from NZ_JBEHBV010000001.1 coordinate 897,213, forward strand.
TGCCCAATCATCTTCGTGCATACCATCTTCAATAGAGATGATAGGATATTTTTCAGTTAAAGAAGTAAGGTATTGAGCTTGTTCCTCACTGCTGCGGATAGCACCTTTATCTCCTTCAAATTTAGTGTAATCATATTTGCCATCTTTGTAGAACTCAGAAGCAGCACAGTCAAACGCTAAAGCAATTTGTTTACCTGGTGTATAACCTGCTTTTTCAATTGCTTTTAAGATAGTTTCAACAGCATCTTCAGTACCCTCGAAAGTTGGTGCAAAACCACCTTCATCACCTACAGCTGTAGAAAGCCCTCTATCATGCAAGATAGCTTTTAAGTTATGGAATACTTCAGTTCCCCATCTTAATGCTTCAGAGAATGAAGAAGCACCAACAGGCATAATCATAAACTCCTGAAATGCGATAGGTGCATCAGAGTGAGAACCACCATTCACAATGTTCATCATTGGAATAGGTAGTGTATTTGCGTTAACTCCACCGATATAACGGTATAAAGGCTGACGGCTTTCTTGAGCAGCAGCTTTAGCAACAGCTAAAGAAACGCCTAGAATTGCATTTGCACCTAGTTTTCCTTTGTTTTCTGTTCCATCTAATTTGATTAGTAAGTTATCGATTGCAACTTGCTCAAATACATCCACACCTCTTAATTCAGTAGCAATGATATCATTTACGTTGGCAACAGCTTTTAAAACACCCTTACCCATATAAACACCCTTGTCATTGTCGCGCAGCTCTACTGCTTCATGAACACCTGTTGAAGCACCTGAAGGTACTGCAGCACGACCAAGAGTGCCATTTTCTGTAATTACATCTACTTCAATTGTAGGATTGCCACGGGAGTCAAGTATTTGCCGCGCATGAACATCGATTATTAAACTCATTTTTATCGGTTTTTATTAGTAAAATAGTCTTAGTGTATAAAGTACAATTACTAAGACAATATCCAAAGTTATAATAAATTTTAAATTATAAGCAAAAAAGGGCCGTAATTACTTACGACCCTTAAGTTTAATACTTTTATAGGTGATTATCTGGTCTCAGAATCGTCTGCGAAAAAAGCTTTAAATACTATTCCTGCTAGAATTGCTCCTGCAATAGGAGCTACCCAGAATAACCAAAGCTGACCTAATGCTTCACCGCCAACAAAAATTGCCTGGCTAGTGCTTCTTGCAGGGTTAACAGAAGTATTAGTTACAGGTATACTGATCAGGTGGATTAGTGTTAAGCATAATCCGATTGCCAATCCTGCAAATCCTTTTGGTGCTCTGCTGTCTGTTGAACCTAATATTACCAATAGAAAAATAAAGGTCATAACCACTTCACAGACCAGGGCTGCTATCATACTATATTTACCTGGCGAATGGTCACCATAGCCATTACTGGCAAAACCACCAATAGAACTTCCATTTCCAGTAGCAATCACATATAAAATACCAGCCGCTACAATACCTCCTAAAACCTGCGCTATAATGTAGCCAATAAGATCTTTACTTTCCATTCTGCCAGCAATCCAGCAGCCTACAGAAACTGCAGGATTTAAGTGAGCGCCTGAAATATGTCCGATAGCATAAGCCATCGTTACAACGGTCAGGCCAAATGCCAGGGCGACACCTAAAAATCCGATACCAGCGTCCGGATAATTACAAGCCAAAACGGCACTTCCACAACCGCCTAGTACCAACCAGAAGGTACCAATAAATTCTGCTGCTAATTTTTTCATAAGTAGATAGTTGTTTGTTAGTTATAGGTTGAATTCATTAATTTATATCATGAATTTAACTACAATAATCTAATTATCCTAATATGAATATTCAGGCAGCAAAGAATATTATTCCCACTTAAATACCTTAACAGCAATGGCATAAATGCCAATTCCCCAGATGGTCATAATCAGAATCTGATGCTTTACGTCCCATAAGCCAGCACCTTCAAAAGCAACTTTTCTCATTGCATCATTCAGGTATGTCAGGGGTAATGCTCTACTGATTGGTTGTAACCATGATGGGAAAGCATCAATAGAAAAGAAAGTCCCTGATAATAAGAATTGCGGTAATGTGATAATATTGGAAATAGGTGGGATTGTACTCTCGCTTTTTGCAACTCCTGATACGACGAAACCAAAACCCATAAATACGATCAGGCCCATGATAGAAAGCAATAACATATTTAGTACTGTTACCGCACCATTAATCAGTGTGAATTGGAAAAAGAAGTGACCAAGAAGGATGATAAAAAGTGCACCTAATAATGCAAAGCCTATCCTGGCTATACCTTCTCCGAATACAATGCTGGACCTACGTACAGGTGTTGCAAAAAAACGCTTGATAACCAGGTTCTGCCGTAAATTAAAAAATACAAATGCAGTTCCAAATACTCCAGTACTCAATAACGAAAAGCCTAACTGTCCGGGTAATATAAAATCTATTGTACGGTACACGCGTCCCTCTATGGTGCTTTCATGTAATTTAGCGATAGCAGGTTCTGTGTTTTGGGTATTGATGGTATAAAGCATGTCATGCAATACCGATTTAAATATACTTCCTTTATCGATCGAAGCAGAAGTATACTTAACATCTGCAAGATATGCTGGTTTGCCTGCCTCATTCCTTTGAACAGAAATAACGGCGTCAATTTGCCCTTTTTCTAAGCCTGTTTTTATTTCCTCGGGAGTTTTATCAGTCAGCACATGTACAAGGTTGTTACTTTCCAGAGCATTTACTACTGGATTATCGAGATCTGATCCTGGTGCAATGGCTACATCAACCGTTACGCCTCCACCACCTAAAAATCCAAATACAAGGATGAAAATCAAGGGGAATGCAAGGGTGAAAACTACTGCAGAGGGGCTCCGCATGATGGAACGGAAACTTGCTTTCGCAAGTGCTAGTGTCGCTTTAGTATGATTGTAAGGTTTACTCATATTTATTTTAATTATCCTCCCGCCATTCTTTACCGGTAAGGTTGATGAAAACATCTTCCAGATTGGCTTTTTTAACTTCCTTTTTTCTTTCGAAACCACTGTTCACCAATTTGTCTATCAAATTGTCTGGTGTATCCAGTGCTATAATTTCACCACGTTCAACAAATGCCACACGATCACATAATTGCTCTGCTTCATCCATATAATGTGTAGTGAGCACTACTGTAGTGCCATTATTTCTGATATGGATAATCAGGTCCCATAGGTTGCGGCGTGCTTGTGGATCAAGCCCTGTAGTTGGTTCATCCAGAAAGATTATTTTAGGAGAATTGATAAGTGTTGTGGCAATGGAAAAACGTTGCTTTTGTCCACCTGAAAGTGCCTTGTATTTGGCTTTTGCCTTATCCTGAAGGTTTACTTTCTCTAACATTTCCATAGGCTTAATGTCTACCCCGTATAAGCCAGAGAACAGTTCCATTAGTTCTACAAGGTTTAAGTTTGGGTAATAACCAGCGGCTTGTAACTGCACACCTATGATTCTTTTGATTTTATTCGCCTCCTTATCAACAGAATAACCATTAACGGTGATCTCGCCAGAAGTTTTCTCACGCAGGGTTTCAATGATTTCTAAAGTTGTGGTTTTTCCAGCTCCGTTCGGGCCGAGGAGTCCAAAGATTTCGTTTTCATACACATCAAAGCTAATGCCTTGAACTGCTGTGAAATCTTCATATTTTTTTACCAGGTTTTTAACGCTGATAATGGCATTTCTATTGTCCATGTTATAAATGTAAGAAGGTTCGGCCAAATAGAAAATGCTATTTGGCCAAACCTTCTAAAATGTCTGTAATATGATATTTTGATCCGGTAAAATAAATTACCAGGTCAGTTCACCATTAATCATTGCGATGAAGTCATCGAATAAGTAGCGAGAATCATGAGGGCCTGGAGAAGATTCAGGGTGATATTGAACCGAGAATGCTTTTTTACCTTTTACACGAATCCCTTCAATAGATTTATCGTTTAAGTTGAGGTGGGTTACTTCTACCTTATCAGATTTTAAAACCTCATCAGGAATTACTCCAAAACCATGGTTTTGAGAAGTTACTTCGCAATGATTTTTAATGATATTTTTAACAGGGTGATTTAAACCTCTGTGTCCGTTAAACATTTTCATTGTTCCGATGCCATTAGCTTCGGCTAATAACTGGTGACCCAAACAGATACCGAACATTGGTTTGTCTGCAGCTAAAATGCTTTTAACAGTTTCAATGGCATAAGGCATTGCTGCAGGATCGCCAGGACCGTTTGAAATGAAGTAAGCATCAGCGCCCCATTTTTCCATTTCTTCGAAAGTTGTTTTAGCAGGGAACACCTGTACATAAGCATCTCTCTTTTCGAAGTTGCGTAAGATGTTCTTTTTGATTCCAAGATCAAGTGCAGCAACTTTATATTTAGCTTCCGGAGAACCGTAGAAGTAAGGCGTTTTTGTAGAAACCTGTGAAGATAATTCCAGGCCATCCATTGATGGAACTTCAGCAAGCTTACTTTTTAACTCTTCAAGATCAGTAATTTCAGAAGAGATTATGGCATTCATTGCACCTTTGTTTCTGATGTGACGTACCAATGCACGAGTATCGATATCAGAAATGCCTACAATGTTTTCATTCTGAAAATAATCCTGGATAGACTCAGAAGCTTCTTTTCGGCTAAAACCGATGTTGTAGTTTTTACAAACCAATCCAGCTATTTTAATGCTGTCAGATTCGATTTCTTCTTTGTGAATACCATAATTTCCGATATGGGAATTGGTAGTTACCATAATCTGTCCGAAATAAGAAGGATCAGTAAAGACCTCCTGGTATCCTGTCATCCCTGTATTGAAACAGATCTCGCCTGTGGTTGTGCCTATTTTTCCGGCAGCTTTACCATAATATACGGTGCCATCGGCAAGTAACAAGATAGCTGGTAACTTGGTGTAATTAGTCATTGTAGTTATAATCAGAAATAATTGGTGTAAAAAAAGAGAAAAATGAGGATTTGACTACGGTTTTAAACCCGATTACGTTGTTAACAAAAATGCTGTTAAGTAACTCATTCATTTCGGAGTACAAAGGTATGTTTTTACAGTGTTTTATTCAAGGAATTTTTTAAGATTTCCTAAAAGTATTATAATCTAAGCAGATAATGAGGCATCAAAATACTTCAAACTAAGTATTATGTCAATATAATTTTCAATAAAAATCCCTTTATTTACGGATGTAAAGACTAATTTTGCTCAACAAAAAATTATAAAAGTATGTCGGTAAATAAAGAAGTAAAGAGAATCACTACTCATATATTACAGGAAATGAAACAACGTGGAGAGAAAATCTCTATGTTAACTGCATACGATTATTCTATGGCTACGATTCTCAATGATGCAGGTCTTGATGTATTGCTTGTGGGGGATTCAGCTTCTAATGTTATGGCGGGTCATGAGACTACCTTGCCCATTACATTAGATCAGATGATTTACCATGCACAGTCTGTAGTAAGAGGTGCTTCCCGCTCTTTTGTAGTTGTAGATTTACCTTTTGGTTCATACCAGGGTAATTCTAAGGAAGCCTTAAACTCTGCAATCCGTATCATGAAAGAATCTGGTGCGCATGGTGTAAAGTTAGAGGGTGGAACAGAAATAGTTGATTCTATTCAACGCATTATAACTGCAGGTATTCCGGTAATGGGGCACCTTGGACTTACTCCTCAATCTATATATAAATTTGGTACATATACTGTTAGAGCTAAAGGCGAAGCTGAGGCTGAAAAATTGAGGACGGATGCTCTTGCATTGCAAGAGGCTGGTTGTTTTGCAATAGTACTGGAGAAAATTCCGGCAGCATTAGGTAAAGAAGTTTCGGAAAGTTTACATATTCCTACTATTGGCATTGGTGCTGGTGGCGATTGCGACGGACAAGTTTTGGTCGTTAATGATATGATTGGATTGACAAAAGGATTTAAACCTCGTTTTTTACGTCAGTATCTTGATTTATATGAGGGAATAAAAGAAGCAGCACAATCTTACATAAGAGATGTTAAAGGCAATGATTTTCCAAATGAAAAGGAGCAATATTAAAAATGCCTGTAACAGATAAGGATATACTTTACGAAGATAATCACCTGATTGCCGTTATGAAAAGGGCGGGAGATATTGTGCAGGTTGATGAAACTGGTGATGAGCCATTAGATGAGCAGGTAAAAAAATATCTTGCTATCAAGTATAATAAGCCCAATAGTGCATTTTTAGGGGTGGTACATAGGCTGGACAGGCCTGTAAGTGGTGTTATCCTGTTCGCTAAAACAAGTAAAGCTCTGGAAAGGGTAAATGCATTGTTTAAAAACCGGGAAGTTAAAAAGACTTATTGGGCTGTAGTACGTAACAGACCTGCAAAAGCATCTGGAACATTAGTTCATTGGTTAATTAAAAATCCACAAAAAAATGTAGTAACTCCGTATAATACAGAGGTGCCTGGAAGTCAGCGTTCTGAATTGAGTTACAAACTTATTGGTGAATTAAATGGTTATTATTTAATTGAAGTAGATCCATTAACCGGGCGTTCTCATCAGATCAGAGTACAATTATCTACTATGGGATGTCCAATTGTAGGTGATAATAAATATGGATATCCTCGTGGTAGCCGTAAAGGCAGTATTTGTTTGCATGCCAGAAGGCTTCAGTTTATTCATCCGGTTAAAAAGGAGCCGGTAAATATATTTGCAAAGCTACCAGTTGATGGTTTCTGGGAAAAGTTTGAGGGATTTTAGTCGCAATTCGTTTTTGTAAATACCATTGCTGGACTAAATTTTAAAGCTGAACGATCTTTGAAGACCATTTTGCCTCCTTTCTCCATTACTTCTCCTGTACCTTCGTAAATGTTACCATCAATTTTCTTTACAAATACAACTTCTCGTACTGATCTCATACCTTCTGAATCGAAAGTGTATTCAGCAATAATGGTATCACCTTTCATTTCACCTGCAATTGTTCCTGAATTACGGTCTTTCTCAAATAAATTGTAATTAAGATTTCCAGTCAGTTCTTCACCCTCTATATTTATTTTAAGTGAAGCTGTATCCTTATTTTTAATATATTGATAACAATCAGTACTGTTTGTTTTAGGTGTTGATGAAGTAAAAGTAGTGTCATGCGCAATGATTTCGGTAGTATCATTCGTCACTTTTGATTTATTTTCATTTGTGCAGGATGAAGATATCATAGCAATGAGAGCTAATGTGTATATTGATGATTTCATTTAGCAGATTTTTAGAATGAATTTTTTATTCTTTTTGATCAAATAACAACAAATTACCTGCTTCATTTGTTTCAGAAACTGAGCTGTAATAGTACTTAATTCAGAAATTATATATATAATTGGTTAGCTGATTCGCCGATTTAACGTATCATTGCTTAGTAAAAAAACTTAAAACGTGGAAAATAGTACCTCACAATCTGATTCTTCTAATCAACCCCAATTTTATAAACGTAAAGCATTTATATATCTTTCAATAGCTTGTATTGCCTTAATAACTACTGGTATAGCTGCCATGTTTCATAAAAATTATCCTGGTGTAAAGCTGAAAGATCTTGCAGCAGAACTGATCAATAATGATGTGCCTCCGGGAGGGAACAGGGCTGTTCTGACTACAGCAAGTGGAAAAACAATTGTTTTAAATGAGGCTGCAGATGGCGAGTTAGGCGAAGAATCAGGCTTGATATTCCGTAAAACTGGAAATGGTGAACTGATGTACGAAGCCAGTATTGAAGCTACAAGAAATCTAAATGAGGATTTCCATACGATTACTACACCTAAAGGAGGTACTTATCAGATAACCTTGCCAGATGGGAGTAAGGTATGGCTGAATGCAGGATCGACACTTACATTCCCCCTCAATCTTGTTCATAACAAGGAAAGGAGAATTGAAATAAGTGGCGAAGCGTATCTTGAAGTAACCAGAGGAGCAATGCATCCCTTTCGGGTAAGTACAAACCATCAGTTGGTAAAAGTGCTGGGTACACATTTTAACATCAATAACTATACTGATGAGCATATTGCAAAGACAACACTTCTTGAAGGTAGTTTAAAGATGAGAGCATTTGGTAAAGAAGCAACCTCATCTGAAGATTTTATTCTAAAAGCCGGACAGCAGGGAATTATAAAAGGGGGTAGTATAGATGTAGTCAGGGCAGATACAGCTGAAGTGTTAGCCTGGAAAAATGGATTATTTATATGCAATAGCGAACCTTTGGAAAGTATCATGAAAAGGATCTCTCGCTGGTATGATGTAGATGTGCTTTATCAGGATATTGATAACAGTAAAATATTTGATGTAAAGGTTTCTCGTTTTGAACATGTATCGAAAGTGTTAAGTCTGCTGGAAAAGGCAGGAGGGGTACATTTTAAGATGGAACCAGGAAAGATTATAGTAATGAAATAACCTAAAAATAACCCGATGCACCAACAGTTTGAAAAGCTTTTTCGGGAACATTATCAAACGCTGTGTTACTATTCCAATATCGTTATTAAAGATATGGAAGCGGCAGAAGATGTGGTGCAAGATGTTTTTGTAAAATGTTGGGCAGCAATTCAGGCAGATACACTTGAAATTCAGCAGGAACATTATTTATATCGCTCAGTTAAAAATGCCGCATTGAATTATGTAAAAGCGCAAAAGGTAAGGCAGAACTATGCAGATAACTATGGTTCAACACATACTGAAGCAGATGGAGGAAGAGATTCATTAGTGGCAGCAGAAACAAGGCAAAGGATTATGGATGCTATTGATCAGCTTCCTGCGCAATGCAGAAAAGTCTTTCTACTTTGTGTATTGGAAGATAAAAGTTATAAAGAAGCTGCGGCCCAACTTGACATTTCCATAAATACAGTTAAAACACAAATGACCAAAGCATTTTCTACTCTTCGTCCACAACTAAAAGATTTAACTTTCCTTGTTTTCTTACTTTAATTGCTTTGGAAAAAGAATAATATAAAATATTTCAAATAGGCATCACCCTTTTTTTTTGTTGAGTTGTCATGGTAGTATATGGAGCAGATGGATAGCAATGATAAAGCACGGATAAAAGAACTAATGGTCAGGAGTATTACCTCAGGAGTGTTAACTGATGACGAGCGGTATGAACTTCAGTCCTGGCTAGCTTTAGACGTAAAAAATCAGCAGGAACATGATGATCTTGCAGCTGTAAAAAAACTGTTTGAAAATAAAGGGAGTAAAAAACCAGACACTGATGCTGCATGGAAGAAAGTAAAGCTACAGCTTACCGAAGCTCCTGTTCATCTATTAAGACCTAAGAGATCATGGTCGATATTAAAGTATGCAGCATCAATATTATTGGTAGCCGCTGTTGGACTGCTAATTTATACCACTATAATTAAAGATCCAAAACAGAGCCTTACAACTCAGATTATTCAGCCAGGGGGAAATCGGGCAGAACTTGTACTTCCTGATGGAAAGCGGGTGAGCTTGCAGAATAGAGCTACGATTGACATTTCAGGAGGGAAAAATTCACCAGTAGCCACAAATAATGGAAAGATGCTGGTGTATAATACCAATTCCGGGCAAGAAGGTTATCATAAACTTATTGTTCCGGATGGCGGGCAGTATGAAATTATTTTACCTGATAAAACCCATGTATGGGTAAACTCAGGATCTGAACTTACTTATAGGGTTGATTTTAGTAAGGCCGCTATCAGAGAAGTAAAGCTAACTGGCGAAGCCTATTTTAAAGTAGCAAAAGATAAAAAACATCCTTTTATAGTTAAAACTGATCACATGGATGTAGAAGCGGTGGGTACAGCATTTAATGTTTTGGCTTATAAAGGGACGGGCTTTGCAGAAGCAACACTGGTAGAAGGGATTGTGAATGTGAGCGATAAGCTGGGGAATAAACAGCGTATGCTTGCCGGGTCAAAAATCAGAATTGGTAGTCAAAAGCCAAATATATTACCAGCACTTAAACCAACCGCTTTAATCTATAGTGATTACGCATGGAAGGATGGAGTCTTTGTGTTTGATAATATGCCGTTGGAGCAAATAGCAGAAAGGTTTAGCAGGTGGTACAATATAAAAGTTGTATTTACGAATGCTGAAGCAAAAGGATTACGCTTTACAGGGTCAATAGAAAAGAATAATACACTTAATACTTTACTTAAACTTATCGGAACATCAACCAATGTGAAGTTCGAGATCCGAAACGAAACATTGTATATCACGAAATCTTAATACTTAATCAACTAACCTTTAATTTATGAACCAAACTTTTACTAAAAGTAGGCGTATAGGGCGCTTATTAAAACTTGGCAGGTTGTTTTGCCTGCTATACCTCATTTTTATTTGCACACTGCCTGTAAGTGCATTTGCACAGTCGGGGAAATTTACCATTTCAGAGAAACAGATAACTGTTCGCGAACTCTTCAGAATAATGAAAGAGCAACAAAAAGGTTTAGATTTTTTCTATAGCAATGATGAATTCAATGCAGCTAAGAAAATTGATATTAATGTATCAAATGCTACACTTGATGAGTTGATGAAAATTATTCTTGCCAATAAGTATACTTATGAGCTTATAGATAATCATTTGGTAATTAAACCAAAGGCTGTCAATAATCTAAAGACACAAAGAGATATTGATCCTCATAATATAGGAGGTGTAGTTACGGATAAGGATGGCAGAGGAATTCCTGGCGTAGTTGTAAAAGCCAGGCTTTCAAAAGTTGTAACAACCACCGATATAAATGGCAGGTATATTATACATGTTCATGATAATGATGTATTGGAATTTAGCTATGTAGGTTTTCAAAAACAAGAAGTTAATGTAAAAGGACAAGCTAAGCTAGATGTATTATTGAAAGAAGATGTTGGCTTTTTAAACGAAGTAGTTGTTACAGGATATCAAACTTTGCAACGTAAAAACACAACAGGTTCTTTTGCAACTCTGACTGAGAGCGAAATTGGGCAACGTAATAATGTAACATTAGATAGATTGCTGGAAGGTACAGTACCAGGTTTGAGTGTATATAAAGGAGTGAATGGTCAAAATGATCTTCAAATAAGAGGGGGAAGCTCTTTAAGGGCTGGAACTCAACCTTTGTTTATAGTCGATGGGTTCGTGAGTACTATTTATCCTGATATCAATGAAATTGCTAATGTGACGGTATTGAAAGATGCTTCTGCCGCTGCTGTGTGGGGATCTCAAGCAGCTAATGGTGTAATTGTCATCACCACAAAAAAGGGAAAACAAGGTAAATTACAAGTGAATTATTCAGGTAATACAAGAATAACCAATAAACCTGATTACAATGCTTTGAGACGTGCTGATGCTGCATCAGTGATCGATTATCAAAAAGAACAATATGATAAGTTTTATATCATGGCTCCCATATTTGATGGTAATAAAGGCGGTTACTCAGAGTCTATTGGGATTTTTAATGATTATGACAGAAAAGATATTACTTTAGCTGAAAGAGATGAACGTTTAGGAAAACTTGCAGGGCTTTCTAACAGAGATCAGATCGATAACTTATTGTTGCGTCCAAGTGTAAATCAAAGCCATTTTCTTTCTTTCTCAGGAGGTTCAGATAAGGTACAATACTTTTTGTCAGGTAATTATCAATCTGACAAATCAGGCTTCAAAGGAAATAATTCAGATGCGGTAACTATTAATTCTAGAAACAGTTACGCAGTAACTAATTTTTTAACTCTTCGTACAGATCTATCTGCTATATATAGCGGAGGTAAATCAGGCTATTCTGGTATTGAATCTGCAACCCGCGCTTTGTTACCTTATCAAATGCTATTAGATCAAGATGGTAATTATGTATATGATTATTCAAATTTTAATATTGTTGAAAACAAAAGACTGACGGGCTTAGGTTATCTGGATAATGGATTCAATTTGCTGGAAGAGAATAGAATAGCCAATAATAAGATGTCGGGTTGGGGTTTGAAAACAAGAGTAGGGGCTGACTGGAAGATTCTTGATGGTTTAAGTCTTTCAAATGATTTTATATATGAAAAAACCACCAGGGAAAACAGGACGTTGAATAATAAGAATGGATATTATGTGCGAAACCTGGTAAATTATATGACTTCCGTAGACAACAACAATAAACTGGTTCAGAATATTCCTTATGGTGATATTCTAGATATGGGTAATTCAAACTATACAAATTATGCCTTCCGAAATCAGCTCAATTACTCAAAAAAAATCAATAATAAACATTTTATCAATGTGATTGGAGGATTTGATCTGCGAAAAACCACTTCGCAGTCTAATCAACTTAGATATTTAGGATATAATGATGATTTACTTAGTTCTTTGAATATTAATTCAATAAGCTTAGCTGGAGATGGAATTAAATGGTGGGATGGAGATATTCATAAATATAATACGGATTCTTATACCAACTTGAATTTTTTGGATACCCGTGAATACTCTTTTTATTCTACTCTAGCCTATACTTTTGATGAGCGTTATACCTTTACCGGTAGTTACAGGACAGACCATTCTAATTTATTTGGAGCGGATCCTAAGTTTAAAAAGACACCATTATGGTCAATTGGAGGAAAATGGAATATCAGCAATGAATCTTTTTTCAAGTCTGATCTGTTTTCTAATTTAGGTTTACGCGTGACTTATGGTCTAACGGGTAATTTTGACAGAAATAATAATTCCACCACTTATCTTGTTGCCCGTAGATTCCTGAACACAGTAATCAATGATTATGTGGCAAGGATAGATTCACCTCCAAATCCTAAATTGCGTTGGGAACGTTCCAGAACCTTTAACTTGGGTGCAGATATAGGTGTTTTAAGAGACCGCATCTCCATGTCAATGGATTATTATCGAAAATATAGCTATGATTTACTAGGTGATCAGGATCTTGATCCGACGGTTGGATTAACAAAGGCTTATGTGAATGCCGCGAATATGGTGAATCGGGGGGTTGAACTAGGATTGAAAGCTGAAGTTATCAGAATGAATAATTTTAGCTGGAACAGTAATTTAACACTAGGCTTTAATAAGAATAAGGTAACTCACAATAGAATAAAGGATAGTAGCCCGGCAATTAACCGTCCGAAGGGAGTAGTGCAATTTCTTGAAGGATATGAACGTGAATCTGTCTGGAGTTATAAATGGGCTGGACTAGATAATGAGGGACGCCCGCAGGTATATGATGGGGCAGGAAATAAAGTCTATATTCCAGTCGAAGGTTCCTTAGAATACAGTGGTACAGCCAGACCTAAATTAACCGGTGGATGGAGCAATACCTTTAGGTACAAAGGTTTTGATGCCATGGCATTCGTTGTATTTAATTATGGACACGTAGTGCGTAGAGAGATGCCAGAAATGTATGGATTTGATTGGTCTGGTGCTTATAATGATCAGATCTCGAAAAGATGGCGTAAGCCTGGTGATGAGCTTATTACAGATATTCCGGCCTTGCCCGATATGCAATATTTAAGTGATGATTATACCAGAGCAGGTACTTTATCTAGTAATAGCATTATCAATGCATCATTTGTACGTCTCAGAGAAGTGCAATTGGGTTATAGCTTTAATGCTAACCTGTTGAAATCTACACCTTTTAAATCGATCAGGGTTGTAGCTCAGATGAACAATCTGTATTTGTTCAAGAAGAATAAATTCGGTATTGATCCTGAAGCTGTTATTGCTTCGCGCTCTACAGAAAGTACGGCTTCGATATATGCATTACCAGAGCCTGTTACGACTACTTTCGGAATCAACTTAGGTTTTTAATTATTTGAAATAAAAAAATGAAACAATTAAGATATACAGTGATGAAAAGATATAGTTTGCTTATTGTGGCGATGATGGTGTTCGCTAGCTGTGAGAAGTTTCTGGATGTAAAACCGAAAAAGAAATTTATTCCTGAGTTTATTCAGGATTATGAAGATCTTTCATCAAATCCTTCTTACTCCACAAATAGCAATGCTTTCCTGGAAGAGCTCTCTGATAATATTTATTTAAGTGATGCACAGGTGAAAAGCTCATTTGCACGTGCAACTACAAAGGGCTATAAATGGTTACCTGAATTTTATTTATCGACTGAAACTGATACGGGGTGGGATCCTATGTATAACAACATTTTCAATGCAAATGTTATTATTGAGGAAGTCTCGAAGCTCAAAGACGGAACTGAAAAACAGCGTATGGAAGTTTTGGGTGATGCCTATTTTAATCGGGCTTATGCTTATTGGAATCTAGTGAACGAGTATGCAAAAGATTATGATGCGAAAACTGCGGAAACAGACTTAGGTATACCATTGATTGTCATCCCGGATTTGGAAGCAAAACCTACCAGGGCAACTGTCGCTGCTGTTTATGGCTTAATCCTTCAGGATTTATTGAAAGCTAAAGACCAATTGCCAGATGAAGCAAAAAATCTGTATCGTAATAATAAGACTGCTGCATTTGCTTTATTAGCTAGAGTTTATCAAAGTATGGATAATTATCCTGAGGCAAAAAAGTATGCGAATATGGCCTTGGCTTTGAAAAGTACGTTGTTTGATTATAGTACCATGAGTTTTATCAATCCTGCTATACCCTTAACCGGTATCAATAATAAGCCAGTTATTAATAAACATCCAGAGATGATTTCTTATAAGGAAACAGGTTTTGGAACTATTTTAACTAATCATGCCATCTCTCAGGATTTTTTTGATCTGTTGGGTGAAAAGGATTTACGTTATGTATTTAATTTTACCACTTTGGATAGGAAAGGAAACCCAAATCCAGATCTCGCCCGATTGTATATACCCTCTGCTCTGAACTACAATATTGGAGTCCCTGAAATGATGCTGATCTCAGCAGAGGCTGAAGCCAGAGCACAGCAGATTGCTCCAGCGCTACAATTGTTAAATGATTTAAGAAAGAAACGGTTTTATTCCGCAGATTACAAGGATCTAACTGCGGCCACACCTGACGAAGCTTTAAAATTGGTAATTGATGAACGTAGAAGAGAATTGTTTGGTAAAGGCCTGCGTTGGTTTGATATGAAACGTTTGGACAGTGACAATCGTTTCAGAAAAAGTTACGTGCGTGCAAATACAGATGGGATTTATAAATTGGAAGCAGGTTCTAATATTTTCGTTCAGCAAATACCAGGTAATGTGCGCCTATTAAACCCCGGTATTATTCCTAATCCGAGATAATGAACAACATTAAAAAAATCATTAAATCTACAAGTGTAGGTGTTGCTTTGTGTTTTGCTACAACAATAGCTTTTGCTCAAAAAGGATATCAGATAAAAGGAAAGATGGCTGGTCTAAACCAGCCATCTATGGCCTATCTCTATAGCTTTGATCAGGGAAGGAAGCTGCTTGATAGCACTACAGTAACCAATAATGGAGAGTTTAGCTTCCGGGGAAAAGTAAACCATCCGCTATCAGTATCCATACAAATTAAGAAAGTAAGGAAATCATTGTCACTATTCCTTGAAAATGAGCAATACAATGTACTGATGTATCCTGATTGGAAAACTAAGGACGAAGTAATCGGAGGAACTGAAATGGGGATACAAAGAGCATATGAAGCAGAATGTGAAGTCTTAAATACCAAGCTACAGGAATTGTCCCACCGATACGAAAAGTTGCCCAAAGAAGAAAGAGTAAAAGAGGGGGAAGAGATGAATGTGCTAAATGACCAGCAGATGGAAATAAAGTATAAATACATCCGTAAGTATCCAGCATCATTAGCAATGTTACATATGATGCGTCCGCACTTTGATGTAATGAATCTGAAACAACTGACAGAAATGAAAGCACTCTTTTCTCCGTCATTGGCTTATTCAGATGTTTATACAAAGCTAACCGATCAGTATAATAAGAAAAATGCCGCTTCTTTGGTGGGGAAAACAGCCCCTGATTTTAGTATCAAAGATTTATCAGGAAAGAGTGTAAAACTATCTTCATTACAAGGTAAATATGTGGTGGTCGACTTCTGGGCATCCTGGTGTACACCATGCAGGGCAGCTAATCAGAAAATAAAACCTGTTTATAATAAGTACAAAAGCAAAGGGTTTGAAATCATTTCTGTTTCTATGGATGATAAAAAAGCTCTTTGGCAGGCTGCGGTAAAGAAGGACGATTTACCCTGGCTTCAGGTATCAGAACTAACCGGCATAAAAGATTCTCCGGTTGCAAGTCAGTATAGTGTGTCAAGCTTACCAACAGTTTTTCTTTTAGATAAATCAGGAAAGGTGATTGCACAAAACATTTCTGAAAAGGAATTGGAAGAAATATTACATACAAATTTAAAATAAGAGCGATTGATCATGAGAAAAATAATAGCAGGCTTATGTCTTCTGTTGGCTATAGGTGCTAATGCACAGATTAAAAAAGTAACTATTCAGGGAGAGATACAAAACTTTGAAAATAATGAGTTGGTGCTGTTAAATGTTGACCAAAGTGTTATCATGAAAACGCAGACCCGGAATGGTCAATTTAAAATTACAGCAGACATGGAGATCGGAGATATGCGGTATTATTACCTGCATGCACCATCTTTAGGTAAGCTCGGACCATCCATGAACAGACCTTTAATCTCATTTTTTGTGTGTAGCCCTGAAATTGAAATCCAGGCAACAGTTAAAGAGAAAAATATGACGCTAACTAAGCTCAAAGGATCTCCATGTAGTGATGAGTACAATAAATTATATGATAATTTAAAAGCAAATAAAGCTATTGAAGCTGCAACTAAACCTTATAATGAAGCGTTCAATTTGTATAATAACATTGCGCAGACTCCTGAAAATATGGCGAAATTAAAGGCTGCGGGAGATAAACTGGATAAATTATTCAAGCAAAAGCAAGAGGAAATAACGGCACTTATTCCAAAACATCGTAAGAGTATGCCTGTAGCGGTGATGGCAAGTTTATATACCATGTCTACTGATGATATCCCAAAAATGGAAATCTTTTTAAAAGAGTTTGATCCTTCTGTTCAGAATTGCTATTATCTGAAACAGATTCAACAAAAAGTAAACAGGTTAAAGTCAATTGCAGTTGGACAGCAGGCTCCTGATTTTGAGTTAAAAGACCTGGATGGAAAGCTTGTTAACTTAGCCTCTTTTAAAGGTAAATACGTTTTATTAGATTTCTGGGCCAGTTGGTGTGGCCCGTGCAGGAAAGAAAATCCTACAGTAGTAAAAGCTTACGATAATTATAAAACAAGAGGCTTTACTGTGCTAGGAGTATCATTAGATGCTAAAGAAGCAGATTGGAGAAAAGCAGTTCAGGAAGATGGAATGCCTTGGGTACAATTATTAAATGATAAGAAAGCCGGTGTAAACAATCTGTATGAAATTAAGGCGATTCCTGCTAACTTTTTAATAGATCCCAAGGGAAAAATCATTGCGACGAATTTAAGAGGGGCTGCATTGGAGCAGACGCTTGAGAAATTTATAAAATAGAACAGGCTAAACTTTTAAAAATAAACGGATGATTAAAATCAAAATATTGATGTCACTATTATTGTGGCAGTTAGCAGTTTATGCTCAGACTCCTGTGTCAATCTTGTTAAAGAATGCGACTATTATTGATGGTGATGCGAATGTTAAGCCGTTTAAAGGCTCAGTGCTGATAAAAGACGGAAAGATTTATTCGATATCTGCTTCTGCGCCGAAAACAATTAATGCCAAAACAAAGGTGATAGATTGTACAGGTAAATTTATTACTCCGGGCTTGATGGATTCGCATGTGCATTTAGGAACAGGTGATTTAACAGATCTTAAAAAGGCATATGCTACAACAGATAGTATCATGAAGAATCTGTTGGTCCATGGTATCACTACAGTAAGAGATATGGCAGGTAATGCACCTTTCCTTGCTGAGTGTAAAAAGAAGGTTCAGGATGGTAAGGTGCCTGGACCTGATATATATTATGCTGCACAGTTTGCAGGACCAGGATATTTTGCGATGATGGGTGCGGGTAGAAAGGGTGAAGAAGACTTAGGTAAGAATCCCTGGTACCGGGCTATTCGCTCTAAAGCAGATGTAAAACCTGCAATTGCAGATGCAAAGAAAGCAGGTGTGACAGGAATAAAAATATATGCAAGTCTTAGCAAAGAGCTGATTCGTGAAATTACCAATGAGGCACATCAGCAAGGATTATTGGCCTGGGCTCATGGTGCTATATTCCCTTCCAAGCCAATGGATGTCGCTCAATCTAATGTAAATAGTATGTCGCATGCCAATGATCTGGTTTTTCAGCAGATTAAAGGTGATACAATAGAAATAGGCGCAGCATGGGCGCAACTCTATAAAGGATTGAAATTGGATACTAATGTTCGTGATCAGATGTTATTGGAAATGAAAAAGCGTGGTACTTTCTTAGACCCAACTGTTTTCCATGCAGAGAATAACAAGATGATGAATGCAGCACTGATTACCCGTCGTGCAAATGAGTTAGGAGTAAAAATTGTAGCTGGAACAGATTGGATTTTTCCTTCAAAAAATGAAAGTGTTCCTTTGCTGGATGAAATGAAACTATTAGCAGCTAAATGTGGCATGTCTAATCTTCAGGTCATTCAAACAGCTTCATTAAACGGTGCTTTGGTAACAGGACTAAAAGACAGGGGAGTAGTTCGTGCAGGAAAAAGAGCAGATCTATTGATTCTCAATGCTGATCCGACGAAATCTCTGGAAACCTTTGATCAACCAGAGTTTGTAATCCAGAAAGGTGAAATCGTTAAAAAGTAAAATACTTATAAAAAAGAAGCGGGAATAACCCTACCGGTCATTCCCGCCCATCTAAATTAACGCTCTCAAATATATAGACGCTTAATAAAGCATATTATTGTATGCGACTAAATATTTTTTTCAATCTAGTATTTATCATCATAGCGTTTAAAATAGCCACACTCTTTTAAAGCCTCTTTGTAGAACTGGGTATCATTGTACTGACTCTTTAAAGTAGAGAAGTATTTTCCAAAGAAAACGGGTTCAATATCTACATTCCAATAGCCTGCGTTTGCATTTTCCGGTTTATTATAAATCCTGTTATAACTTTCATTGCGTTCACACTTGCTTGCCATAAAAACACACTTTGCTTTCTGCTCCTTGGTTTTAGCCGCATTGGCTGCCTCCAGGTAATACTTTTCAGAAACTTTATTCGATAACAACATCGACCTGAAAGCACTTGGCAATTCAAACGGTGTTGAACCTTCGGCTTGCATTGTTTTAGCCATATAAAATGATCTGGCATTACCATAAAACGTAATGTTATAAAAAACATTGCCAAGTAATAGCGCATTATTATAGACGTTTTTACCTTGCTTTATTTCAGCTTTCATACTTTGTATGGTTTTTAATAAATCAAAACTATATATGTCTTTGCTTTGTTTCTTTGCATGGTCACAATCATGACAATCATTTATTTTAATGTTGAACGGATTCGCAGGCATCAGGAAGCCCTGGCTATCGGATTTTTCCATCATCATTATGGCCTCATCAATTTTGTCCTGATAGGTAAGAACAAGTGCCTGATGGTAATAAAGATCGCTCATGTTGAAAGGGTAATAACGAAGCATAGCCTGTTCAAAAGGTGTTTTTTGTTCCTTTTGCAATAAAGCTTTCATCTGCTCTATTTTACTATTATCCGTATAGAAATTGTCATAGCTTTTAAAAGCATTAGCCTTAACAAAGTCTCCCTGCTTTTTATATAATTCTGAAATCTTATCAATACTCTCGTTTAATGCTTTGTAAAATCTCAATGAGGGAACACTATCCTTCCCTGTTTTAAGATCCGAAAACCAATTTAAAGGCTCTATGATCTGGCTCTCGACTTTAGCATCAATCTTTTTAAGTTCGTTTACATATAAAGTCCAGTCTAGTATTTTATATTGAGCAAGGATAAGTTTATCCCCTTTTGGAAGCTGCTTTTTAGCTGTATTATAAAAACTTCTTGCTGCTGCATAATCATGGTTCATCACTTTAAAATATCCTGCGGCCATGTTCCAGAAATAGGGTTTGCCAGTATTGTTCTTTAATGCGATGCCACTCACCAGAGCGGTATTTTGTTTTAAACTTTCTTTCGCTGCTGAGTCAGGCTCCGTATGATAAATGCTTCCAAGGAAATACTCTGTCTTATTCACAACTCTAGCCAGTAAAAGGTCTAACTTTTCTGATTTAGGGTCTAATTTTATAATTTCCTGAATGGCTCTTTGTGGGTCATAGTGTATACCTAGTAAATGCCATAACGTAACCTTTTCGGCTGTGCTTTTTGCTAAGTCTAAGGTCTTGTTCCAATCACCTTCTTCCTGCGGACGAAAACTCCATTCTGCCGGGATTTTAGTTTCCCATGAGTAATTATAGCACAAGCTATTGAGGTAGTTCGATTGTGCATAGTCCTCTTTTTTATAATACCATCCTGCAACATAGCCTAAAGTACGATAGTACATCATGTTTTTTGGAAAAGTATCTTTATAGCTGTTAAATATGCTTAGTGTTTTTGAAGTCTGGGTTGATACATCAGCATTTCCCTTTTCTAAGAAATAATAATATCTGACCATTTGAAACCATAATCTTTGTTTAATAAATGGATCTTTTGCATTTTTAAAACTCGCCATCATTGGTTTCTCCAACTTAATAGACGGAGCTTCCGGGGCCTTTAGATCCCAGTAATAGCTGTCATCTGCAGTGGAAAAAGCCTCGGCAGATTTAGCAAGTAACAGGTAGTCGAAAAAAGCGTTGGCCTTCTTGCTGTCTAATTTTAAAGATTTTAATTGCGGCATTTGAGCCGGTAGAACTGCTATTTTACCTTTGAGGTTATCATATACTGAGTCAATACTCTCGTAGCTGGCTTTTGTTAAAAGATATCCCAAAGACTTCTTATCAATCTTTTTCTTAAAGTAGGTATACCAGTCGTCGATATTTACATTGTTAAAACGAGTGTTATTGGTGACAAAAGGGTAGGTTTCTCCATAATAGGAAATATATTCAGCATAGAAGAATGGTGTATATTCTTTAGATACAAATGCTTCAGGGGTAAAACTGGAATATTCATAATCATAGCCATAATCGGCACATGCCCACACTATTCCACCCGCAGTAAGGCCGGTGAGACTAAAAATAAGCAGAAATTTCTTTGAAATCCTGTGCTTTAAATGCTGATAAATTGAGATTGCCCAGCTCATAGTAGATGATTGTTCTTTTTTCATTTTTATTAAGATGAGCAGCAAGTTGTTTTGCCGCTTGTTGGAGTAATGCTTTATTTGTTTCTTCGAGCTTAAACAGGTCACCAGCTTTTACATAAATGCCACCTGTAAAAAAGGAGCGTATAGCTTTGTAAGTGTCTTTTTGGGGCATCGGACTAAAATCCTCTGTATTGCTTAGTTCAGCCCTGCCCATTTTTCCATATACCTGAATTATTTTATGATCCCTTATTTGAAGCGCCCATGAAAATACAGGTAATGCAATGTCCAGAGGCAAGAGATAACTATTTAAGCTATTCACATATTTTTGAGCATCTGTCGGGTTATAAATAGAATTAGGCACATTTAAGTCTGCAGATAATTGTCCCATATTGTAAAACATGAGAACACCGCGATCTGCAGGAGGTACTCCGGTTTTAAACTGGTATTTTACCTGATGTAACCTGATGGTAACTTCTAATGTTTTCGTGTTAAGTGTTTTCAAGGATTTTAAAAAACTAAAGTATTTGTCCTTAGTGCTCAAAGTCCAGTCGCAATCTATTTGTATGGTTTTGTAATCTATTCCATGTTTAAGTGCAATACGATTAATCAGGTCACTACATTTTATTGCAAGGCTGTCAACACCATATTGGTCTGACTTTTCAAAAGTCTGATTGGTAATAAATACAACCGGGATAATTTCAATAGAAGGAGCTTTATCCTTAAAGCTAATAATGGATTCGGGATAAGGATTTTGCTTTTTGTTATCCCATTTAATATCAAAAAAACGAGTATAGAGCCTACTGGATGTTGTTGTTTTAAGTAAGCCTTCTTGCTTTTCATCCAATTTAAAACTCTGTTTCCAGTAATAAAATGCCATTCTTGTAGCTTGTGGTTTATTACAGGAACTACAAAAAACTGTTATAATAATCAGACAGGAGATAGCAAGAATACGTAAAAAAGATGGGGCGATAACCATATCTGGAAATGCATCAATAACTTCGCCAGAATTGCTTTAATTTACATGCTTATTGAGGATTTGTCTATCCTTTTTACCTAAATAACTGATAAATATTCTGTTGAGTAATGGATTCCCCCAAAGAAAACTGGAGTTATTTAAGAATAACTAGTATATGACTAGATATTGTATTATTTTTGCGGCAAAATAGGGAAGTAGATGCCAAAAAAGATCATAAGAAAACAATACCGTAAAGCCAGGTATATTTTATACCGTGAAACATTAATAGATGCAAAGGAACATGTGCTTACTTTTATTGGATCTTTTGTAGGGATTGGCTTAATCGGCTTGTTGAATAGTCAATATCTGGTGGCTAGCGATAATTTGTTCCTGATTGGGTCATTCGGGGCTTCATCTGTATTGGTATATGGACTTGTAAATAGTCCACTTGCACAACCTCGTAATCTAATTGGTGGACATGTATTGTGTGCTATAATTGGCGTTACTGTTTCTAAACTGATTTCAGATGAAATTTGGCTTGCCTGTGCTCTGGCAGTTTCTTTATCAATTGTTGCAATGCAAATCACTAAGACTTTGCATCCACCAGGGGGAGCCACTGCATTAATCGCTGTTACTGGTGGGAAAAAGATTGAAGAGCTAGGCTACCTGTATGTTTTGTCGCCAGTATTAACAGGTGTGCTTATATTATTTGCAGTAGCATTGATATTTAATAATTTGAGACACAGAGAATATCCTTCCAAACCTATATTAAAAAGAAAGCGGCCAATAAGGAAAGCCGCTGTATAAAATATTTACTCCATTTTTTTTATTCCCATTGCATATTGGATACCACCGAGTAGATGTTGTAAAAAAAGCGGATCACTATATGACTCTTCAACATGTCCCATGGCAGTAACAAATGAACGTCCGCCATCAAAGTCATGATACCAGGACATTGGGTGTTGAGGGGCATTCTTACCGCCTTGGTAACTGTTTTCGTCAATGGTAATCAGCACTTTAATGTCTTTGTTGATATCTTTGAAGTTATACCATTCATCTTTTTTTATCCAGTTCTCGGGTAAGTGTTTAGTGGAAATTGTATTTCTGTTTACTACGTTTAAAGTTGCTACCTGCACCTTTGGGTGATTTACAAACCAGGCGCCAGCAAGTTTACCATACCATGGCCAGTCGAACTCAGTATCTGTCGCAGCATGTACACCTACATAACCGCCACCACTTTTAATATATTTTTCAAAAGCAGTTTGTTGTTCGTCATTTAATACATCGCCAGTGGTGTTTAAGAAGATAATTGCTGCATATTTTTTCAGGTTTTGAGGAGTGAATTTTTTAGCATCAATTGTTGTGTCTACTTCGAATTTATTTGTCAAACCTAATTTTTGAATTGCAGCTACTCCAGCTTTAATAGAGGAGTGATGGAAGCCGGCTGTTTTCGAAAAAACAAGTATTCTTTTTTTCTTGGCACTTACAGGAGCTGCAAAAAATACAATTATTAAAGACGCAGTTAAAAAGAAGGTTAAAATCTTTGACATAATTATTTGGTTTCTGGCTAAGTTAATAAATAATAACTGCCATTCCTCCATAAAAATTGCGTTTTGCAGCCGCATTAAAGTAGCGGCCACCCATTGCATTAAGGTCGTTGCCAAGGCTGTAGCTTTCGTTTAAAAGGTTATCTGCTCCAATAAAAAGTTCAACTGGGGTTTTTCCAATACGCAGATTTTTACAGCCAATTTTTGCTTGTAAAAGGTGATATTTCTTTGCATAAACTGTATTTGCATCATTCAGTGGAATTTGTGAAGTAAAGTTATGTTGGAGGAAAGCATAGAAATCCTTTGGAAACTGTATGTCTATACTGCTCACTAAAACATTTTTAGGTACCCCTGTCAGATCATTGCCAGAATAATCAGCTGCTTTATTTTGATATTCGTCGAATTTAAATCGGCTTAGGGTGTATGCATTGCGGAATTGTAGCCCTCTTACAAAGTTTGAAGCGTTGACTGGAATCGCCCAGAAAGCCAATGTACTTTCTAATCCCCACTGTTTAGTTCCTCCTGCATTGATAAAATAATCTGAACCATCATCGTTTGTACGAATTACGATGGCATTTTTAAGGTTATAAAAGAATCCTGTAAAATCAACATAAAGCCTGTTGTTTAAAGTCTGATATTTCAGCCCTGTTTCATAATTCCAGCCCTGTTCAGGTTGTAAGTCTACATTGATTACATTGTCTGAAGCCCTTACTTCAGATAATGTAGGAGGGGAGTAGCCTTTACTTACTGATGCCCGTAGTGATAAACGTGGATCAATCAGATATGATAATGCAGCTCTTGGTACAAACTGAACATTGAAATTATTCGTTTTTTTAGGAACTACAACAGGAAAACTACTTTCATATCCATAACCATACAAATTAGCACTACCTGATAGTTCCAATAACCACTTGTCAAAAAAATCAGCAGTAAAATGTGCAAAAGCGAAATTAGACCTGGCTTTTAGCTGATCAGCAACTGTAAGATCCCCTCTAATACTTGAATTGTTAGCATAGTTGTCGAAATCTGTTGCTGTCTGCATACTTTCTACCCCAAGGTTGAATTTTAGATTTGCATTAGTTAGGCGTTGTTGATATTCAACATAAGATCTCAGACCTATTGTAAACTCTTTACGCTCTTCATAATTAGTGATAAAAGGATTTTTAAAATCAGTATATGTAGAGAATACTGCCAATACATGTTTAAACTTTTCATTGATCTGCCAATCATGAGAAATACCTCCATATATCGTTTTACTATAAATTCCTGCATTTTGCTCAATAGCACTTTTAAAAGCGCCGCCAGCAGGCCTTGATAATTCAGGATTTAAAGCAAATTGTTCCGCTGTTAATCCTCCTGGTGTATTGTAATGTAAATCAGAATAAAACACTAATGCCTTTAATGCGGCGTTCTTTGCATAATCCCATTTATGGGTAGTCTGGAAATATTTGCGATCCATTCCACTATGGTCTCGGTAGCCATCACTACGTTGATAGGCCTGAGTGATATTAAAGCTGTAATTTTTAAACTGCTTGTTTAAAGATAGATTTTCCCTGAAAGTCCCATAAGAGCCGCCCTCAAGTTTTAGGTTCAATGCTGTGCTATCGGGAATGCTACCGGCAGATTGAACCAATATTACCCCACCAGAGTTGGCGCCAAAAATATTGCCATGAGGCCCTTTCAATACCTGGATGCTTTGAGCTGACGATACATCTAATGCATTAAAATAAGTATTACCACCTGCATCTGTTAAAGGAAAGTCATCAAAGTAGATCTTAACATTTCTAATTCCAAAGGGAGAACGTAATAAACTTCCCCTGATGGATAGCCGGTAACTGCCAGGGGAACGCTCTTCCATACGGACACCGGAAATGGTATTCATTGCAGATACAAAAGAACCATTAGGTTGTTTTTCTAAATCTGTTTGACTAATCAAACCAATGGAGCCAGTCGACCTCAGTACAGGTACGGTAGAAAAATATGGTCGAATTACTACTTCTTCAAGTTTTTTTGTTGTGTCTTGCTTAGTCTGGGCAATGCCTGAAAAACAAAGCATTGTGAAACAGGCTGTAAAAAATGTTTTCATCTAAAGCAAAGCTAAAATTTACCTTGAGAAATACATACAAAGATTGTGGCTATTTACTCTTAAATATATTCAACTTGTATTGATAGGTTAACAGAAAATATTGTTTTAAAACATTTTGCTCACCAACCACTATTGCATTGTTATAACCATATTGGTAGACTGAAGTACTCTGATCAAGTAAATCATACACAGAAAGTTTCAATTGGCCCCTGTCTTTTTCCTGCATTAACAGTGAAACAGATAAATTCAGAATATTGGTGCTTTTTGTAAAACCATCAGGTACTTGAGGATTGTAATTGAAGTTGTATCTGCCGTCAATAATTACTTTTTTAGGCCATCTTAAACTTATATTAGTTGTTAAGGAATGATTGTTTGTATTTACAGATTTGTAATCTACATTTTTATAATTTGCAATGCTCTTTCTTAACCGGTAGCTGGTATTGAGGCTTAATAACTCACGATAGTTAAGATCGACACTCTGACTAACGCTAAAGTCATAGTTTTGCTGAATACCTTCATCTGTGTTTAAAAAGAAAGCACTCTTATTCATGTAAACAAAAGCTGAAGTGTTTAAACCAATTTTCCAGTTTTGAGATTTCTTAAACTGCTTCCCGATATTTCCACCAATATGGCCTCTCATACCACCATCTCTGTTTACATAGCTTCTGGTATTCACCCCGGTCCCATCAATTATGGTTCGCTGAACGACATTGTTTTCTGAAAGTGTTATTGAAGAATATAGATTGAAATTGATCTGTTTACGGGGGAAATTCTTATATATTCTTGCTCCTATGTTATAGGATTTTCCAGCTTCAAGCCCGGGGTTACCGACCGATTTGCTGATCTGATTATATATCCTTTCAATAGGTTGTAATTGCCAGATACTGGGTAGTTCCAGGCCTTCTCTGTAATTAACGGAGAAGCCGGGGCCATTTACTTCTATTGCAGGGAAGAGATTGAGGTAAGTTTTATTGATGTCATTTACGGTACTGTTGAATTTATTCCTGACGTCTTGATAAGTTGCATTTAATCCCAGTTTGAAGGTGTATTTCGGGTTCAATTGATAATTCAACTGAGGATTAAACGACTGTGTAAATATTTGACGGGTTAGGTCATTACTCTGATTGGCTAAAAAGATATCATAAACATCAGTTATGGTATTTTTATCAAAGGTTTTTAAGAAGTCATTGTTGGATCTTAACCTGCTATCGGATGTAATTTCTACCCTTACTTTTTTACTGATCGGGTAATTGTAATTTACAGATAGGTTACCTGAATAGCTTTTTGCATGCTGATCTGTAAAACGGCTTAAAAGACTTGAGGGAATGTCATTTGTGTAGGAAGTCAGGTTATTGTTCAAAAATGCATCTGTCGCATTTTCATTAAGTGCTAAACTATGATTAATATGAATTGATTCACCTTTCTTTTTGAGCTTGCGATAAAATGAAAAATTGTGCGAAAAGCCGATGTTCTTTGTTTGTTGAGTATCGTTGCCAATAGATTCATAAAGCTTAGGATTAAAGTTGTTAAAGTTTTCGTTTTGTGAACCGTTAATGTTATTATTGGATTGGAAATTCAATTTTGGTTCATATCTGAGTCTATTCAAAGTGTCGGGCTTCCATTCTATAAGTCCACCTAAGCTATGTTTGTATTCATTACGGTCTGATGTATTTTTAGATGAAGAACTCAAAACCGTATCTATAAGCGTCTGCTCAGAAAAGTGTTTGCTTTCGCGTTTTGTGTTAGTATTTGTATAAAAGTAAACCAGGTTAGTTTTTAACCGGGTACCATAATCGTTATTGATGTTAAAACCTGCAGATGTTATCTTTTCCATTCCTCCCCAACTATTTCCACCAAAAGTTCCCTCACCTGTCTGATCGCCACCTCCTCTGTTAAAACCCCCCATGTTATTCAGATCTTCTCTTGAAAATCCCGTTTTTGTAAGATTATTAGACAGGCCGATTAAACTGACCTGTAATGTATCTCTAAAACTACTAATGATTCCCCCTGCTTCGTACCTTTGCCGGGTACCGCCCCCTACGTATATTTTACCAAGTGTGCTCTTTTTTATTTTATTTTTTAGCTTAAGGTTAATGATTTTCTCGACCTGGTCAGTACTTAATTTGTGGTCAGGATCATTTTCTCTATCATCGTATACCTGAATTTTATCAATCATATCGGCATCTAGATTTCTGGTAGCTACTTTTGGGTCCGATCCAAAAAAGTCTTTCCCATCAATCATCAGTTTGCTGATCGGCTTTCCATCTACTAAAATGGAGCCATCAATATTGACCTGTACACCCGGTAGTTTTCTCAACAATTCTTCTACTACAGCATTTGGCCTGGTTTTAAAAGCTTCAGTATTAAATTCTATAGTGTCCTTTTTTATTACAATAGGGGAACGTTCACCTTGTATGATTACTTCGTTTAAGCTGTGGCCAGTCATTAAAATTTTGCCGAAGTCTTTAGTAGTAGAGGATGTAAAATCCAGGTTTCGACGGATGGTGTTATAGCCTACAAAGGAAATGATGACTTTAGTTTGCTTGTTTGCTGGCAATGCGCTCAGCAAAAAGTGTCCTTTGGAATCCGTTATGGTATAGGAAATGAGGGAAGTATCTTTGGTATATACTATTGCAACAGTTACATGTTCTATAGGGGCTTTGGAGATGGAATCAAGAATTACCCCCTTAATTGAGGCTTTGTTTTGTGCATATATATGGTTTGTTGAAGTTAATAATAAAAGAGCGATAATAATTTTTTTCATGAAGGTTAAGCGTTTAGGAGATTGTTTCTCAATATTACTAAAATGAAAGAGGGGTTTTTGTTAAAAATTGTTAATCTTTTAAAAATCAAGTGCTTTTATGGTATGTTGAACATATGTTTCATAATAAATTAAAGATAAGTAGTGAATAAATAGGGAATAAGTAGCTGGTTGCTTTACCGTTCCTTTAGGGTTGGTTTAGGGTTCCTTTACCCTAGGGGTAAACCAAGGGTAAAGCAAGAGTAAAGGAAAGGTAAAGGAAGGGTAAAGCAACCCCTTGTTTATTCGCTACTGATTCCCTAATCACTCCCAATTAATTATAGTCGATATTTTTAGGCTGTAATTGTGGATTTCAGCACTCATTTTAACCGATTTATAACATTTTAATGGCTTAAAATTCATCTGTTTATTATATCTTTAGGCGATTTTAACAAAAGCATGTTGTCACAAACTCCAGCTTTTATTTTCATTCATTAATCGTATTTATAAAACATGTCAAACACATCAAAAATTATCTATACCAAAACAGATGAAGCGCCAATGCTGGCAACCTATTCTTTCTTACCAATTGTACAAGCTTTTACCGCTTCGACTGGTATCGATGTAGAAAGCAGAGATATTTCTCTTGCTGGTAGAATTTTGGCCAACTTCCCTGAGTTTTTAAAAGAAGATCAAAAGATTGGAGATGCATTGACGGAATTAGGTCAACTGGCAACTACACCAGAGGCCAATATTATTAAATTGCCTAATATCTCAGCTTCTATTCCTCAATTGGTTGGTGCAATCACTGAATTACAATCTCAAGGATTTGCAATTCCTGATTATCCGGATAATGCACAGACTGAAGAAGAAAAGGCAATTAAAGCAAAATATGCAAAGGTTTTAGGTTCAGCGGTTAACCCTGTATTACGTGAAGGTAACTCAGACCGTAGAGCTCCTAAAGCCGTTAAAAATTATGCAAAAGCTAATCCGCATTCAATGGGTGCATGGTCTACAGATTCTAAAACCAGAGTTGCAAGCATGACAGAGGGTGATTTCTATGGTTCAGAGAAATCAGTAACAGTGGCTGATGCAACTCAGTTTAAAATTGAGTTTGTTGCTGCGGATGGTGCTGTGACTGAATTGAAAGGTCTTGCTCCTTTAAAAGCAGGTGAAGTGATTGATAGTTCAGCTTTGAGCCTTTCCGCTTTAAAAGCTTTCGTTGCAAAAGAAATTGCTGAAGCCAAAGCTGCAGGTGTTCTATTATCTGCACACTTAAAGGCAACAATGATGAAGGTTTCTGATCCTATCATTTTCGGAGCTATTGTTGAAGTATATTTTGCTGATGTATTCGCTAAATATGCAGCGCTTTTTGCAGAATTAAACATTGATACCAGAAATGGTTTAGGTGATGTTTATGCTAAAATTGCAGGAAATGCTAAACAAGCTGAAGTTGAAGCGGCTATTACTGCTGCTATTGAAAACGGACCTGATTTAGCTATGGTAAATTCTGATAAAGGAATTACCAATTTACATGTTCCTTCAGATGTAATTGTTGATGCTTCTATGCCAGCAATGATCCGTACTTCTGGACAAATGTGGAACAAAGAAGGTAAATCACAAGATACTATCGCTTTGATTCCAGATCGTTGTTATGCTGGTGTTTATACAGCAACAATTGATGACTGTAAAGCAAATGGTGCTTTTGATGTAACTACAATGGGCTCAGTGCCGAACGTAGGTTTGATGGCCCAGAAAGCAGAAGAGTATGGTTCTCATGATAAGACTTTCCAGGCTACTGCAAGCGGAACAATCCGTGTAACAGATGCTGAGGGTAAAGTTTTCTTTGATCAGAAAGTAGAGAAAGGTGATATCTTCCGTATGTGTCAGACTAAAGATGCACCAATTCAGGACTGGGTTAAACTAGCTGTAAACAGAGCACGCCTGTCTGATACACCTGCTGTATTCTGGTTGGATGAGAAAAGAGCACATGATAGAGAAATCATAGCAAAAGTAAATAAATATCTGCCTGACTTCGATACAAATGGTTTGGATATCCGTATTCTTTCTCCAGTTGAAGCGACTAAATTTACATTGGAAAGAATCCGTAAAGGTCTGGATACAATCTCTGTAACCGGTAACGTTCTTCGTGACTACCTTACAGATCTGTTCCCGATTCTGGAGCTAGGTACTTCAGCAAAAATGTTGTCTATCGTTCCATTGATGAATGGTGGTGGGTTATTTGAAACAGGAGCTGGAGGTTCTGCACCAAAACATATTGAACAATTTATTCAGGAAGGTTATTTACGTTGGGATTCATTAGGTGAGTTCTTGGCTTTAGCAGTTTCATTGGAGCATTTGGGGCAAACTCAAAACAATGCTAAAGCATTGGTGCTTGCCGAAACTTTAGATGTAGCTACAGAAAAGTTCCTGGCTAATGATAAGTCCCCTGCGCGTAAAGTAGGACAAATTGATAACCGTGGTTCTCACTTCTACCTGACTTTATATTGGGCTGAAGCTCTTGCTGCTCAGTCAAAGGATGCAGCATTGCAAGCTAAATTTGCTCCTTTAGCAAAGGTATTGGCAGAGAATGAAGCTAAAATAAGTGAAGAATTAATCGGATCACAAGGTAAACCACAAAATATTGGTGGTTATTATAATCCTGATGATGAATTGGCAGCTGCAGCAATGCGTCCGAGTCAAACATTAAATGCTGCTTTGGCAAGTTTATAACGTAATTTATTATTACATATTGAAGGAGGGGTTGGTCTGAGGACACAACCCCTTTTTTATTTTATTAACACCAAACATTTGAAGTTCTATTTTCGTTATATTTAATAAAACTTACCATTATGATGACGGGCGAAAATAATCAGGAAGGTGCTCCTAAAGCAAATGATAAACTTCATTCAATGGGTTTAGGGGAGACTAAGGATTTTGAAAATTTGTCTTTTGATAAAGATAAAAACAGTTTTGAATTTGATGTAAAAGGCAATGATATGGAGTATGATCATCCACTTCCTTATGATACCTCGGCGCCCAATGGTGAGGATAGTATCTCTACCTATGATGAATCCAATCCTTATATTGGGTCAGAATATGACAATATGAAAGAAATGAGTGAACGGTTAGATGGAGCAGGTATGCGTATAGATAATTCGGGAGAAAGTGTCGTTTTGAGTCCGGAAGATGAAATCTTATCTCGTACAGATGAGGATGATCGGGATGACCTTGACGAAGAGGGGTATCCGATTAATGATAAGCCAGGAAAATAATTTATGGGTTTACATCAAGGTTGAACCTTCTGCGCATTTCTTCAAGCTTAGGGTTTTTCTCTACCAGGTATTGATATTTTTCCGTACTGGTGTATAGCCTGTTTACTACCTCCTTAACAACCTGTTTTGTTTTAATGTAAATGTTAAAGTTTTTAAGTCTTGGCCTTAAAAAGTTAAGTAGATCAATCATCTCATCTTGTAACAGATCTTCTTGTAATTTATGCTCAATATGTACCATGATCTCTTCCTGACTTTCAAGAATAGGAGGTGAAGTACTCATTAGGGTATAAATATTGATCTTATTAGCATCTTTTACCATATTGGTGTACTGATTCCAATAGAAAGTAAGTTGCTCCAATGTAAAAGCTTCGCGGTCGTTGCCTGTAATGTATTTCGGCTCATCGCCTTCTTCACCTTCTGCTTTTTTTTCTATCCCATTTAAAGATGGGATTAAGGTTGCAGCTTTGTTTTGCACTGAGGCAGATAAAGGCTGTAATGCTATTTTACCGGATGGAGGTGCTGTTCTTTTTGGAAGTGGTATGCTTGCTGAAGGAGTTACAGCAGGTTTTGCAGCTTCCACTTCGGGCTTTGCTTCCTTTACACTTAATGGTGGTGTTTGTACTACCGGCTGATTTTGCACAGGAATACTGATGCTTGCAACAGGGGTAGCAGAACTTATATTAGTTTTTTTTTTAATCTGATCAGTGTCAGTTGCGTTGTTGTGAGGTTGGCTGGCTAGCTGTAGTACCGAAGGGATGTGGCACATTTTTATCAGGGCCATTTCTACCTGCAAACGCTGGTTTTTACTGTTCTTGTAGTTTAGGTCACATTGGTTTGCAAGGTTCAGTGCAGTAAGGATAAACGATGCAGATGTTTGCTGACTTTGGCTGATGTATTTTTGCTTGATGTTTTCGCTGACTTCTAACAGTTTGGTGGTCTGAGGATCTTTTGCAACCAGCAGGTTTCTGAGATGGCTGGCTAATCCATTAATAAAATTATTGCCATCAAAGCCATTGTTTAATATTTCATCAAACAATACCAGTGAATTACTCACATCGGCGGTATTAAGATAGTCTGTAAGCTTGAAGTAGTAATCGTAATCCAGGATATTAAGATTGTCGATTACAGATTTATAAGTTAGGTTTTTATTGGTATAACTTACAATCTGGTCAAACATAGATAACGCATCTCTCAAACCTCCATCTGCCTTTTGTGCAATGATGTGAAGTCCGTCTGCTTCTACAGCTATGTTTTCGCGTTGTGCAATTTTATTTAAGTGACCTGAAATGTCATCTACCTGAATCCTGTTGAAATCAAATATCTGACAGCGGGATAATATGGTTGGTAATATTTTGTGCTTCTCTGTTGTAGCTAATATGAAAATAGCATAAGAAGGTGGCTCTTCAAGTGTTTTTAGGAAAGCATTGAATGCATTTGCCGAAAGCATGTGAACCTCATCAATGATGTAGATCTTATATTTTCCTGCTTGTGGCGGTATACGCACCTGATCAATAAGACTTCTGATGTCATCAACAGAGTTGTTGGATGCAGCATCGAGCTCATGAAAGTTAAAAGAATGACCCGTCTGAAAAGAAATGCAAGACTCACAAGTGCCGCATGCTTCTTGTTCGGCTGTTAAATTGGTACAGTTGATTGTTTTTGCAAGAATACGTGCGCAGGTAGTTTTACCAACACCTCTCGGTCCGCAAAATAAAAAAGCCTGTGCCAGTTGATTGTTCTTTATAGCATTTTTTAAGGTGCCTGTAATGTGCTGCTGTCCAACAACGGTTTCAAACGTTGCCGGGCGGTATTTACGGGCTGATACTATAAAATTTTCCATTCGTCCACGAAATTAGAAATTTTTTATGGAGCTAGAGTAATTTGTGGGAAAATAAAATGCACATACCGGTATTCATTTTTTGAAATGAATACTTTTATCTAAGTTTAGCAAAAAATACGAATTTAAATTATGAAACGCTTTCTCACTATGGTGCTTATCGCATCCCCTATACTTGTTTTTTCGCAGAAGAATTTCGACAAAGGTTATGTAGTGACCAAATCAAATGATACTTTAAGAGGATTTATAGATTATAAAGAACGAAAGAAAAATCCAACTACATTTGATTTCAGGTCAGCCATGGATGGTAAAACCCAGACTTTTACCTCAAATAATTGCAATGCTTATGGTGTTGATGACGCGGAGTCGTTTGAAAGCCATGTGGTAGATATTACAATGGGTGAAACGGATATTGATAGATTGTCAAGTGCTCCAGATCTTTCTTCAAGAACGGACACTGTATTTCTAAGAGTATTACAGGCCGGTAAAAATGTAACCTTATATTCTTATGTAGATAAGGTTAAGGAACGGTTTTACTTGAAGTCTAAAAATGGAACGCCCACAGAACTCATCAGGCACTTATATATGCAGGAAGAGGGCGTTAAAAGAGTTGTAAATGGGAATCAGTATATCAGACAATTGCTGGATGTGATGAGGGAGTCTAATCCCGGAATTGCAGTTGATCAAGAAAAGTTATCGAAATTGGAATATGGTGAAGATGCGTTGCTGGAACTTGTTGCTGAGATCAATCAGCAAAAGTTGACTAAGCCTAAACATAGTAGCACGAGGTTTTTTGCAGGCCTGGCGCTGAACAGGAGCTGGGCAAGTTATTCAGGGGCGCATGATTTTGCGAGCCCGACAGCAAAGGTAAAGGTGTCATATCTACCTATGCTGACAACTGGTATAGACGTATTTTTCAATCCGGTAATTGGAAAGTTGTTATTTAGAACAGAGTTGTCTTTACAGATGAGTAAAAATGAAATTGCAATTCGTCGCGGAGATGATATCTACAAGCATTCTTTTGATCAGTATCTCGCTGTGATTACACCTCAGGTTATATATAATATGTATAATGCCGATCACTTTAAGGTATTTGTCGGAATTGGAGGTGGTGTGAATTTTATGTTAACCCGCAATGATGAATATGTAGCGTTAAATACGGTTAGTGGTGAATCCGATGTGCTTAACAAACCGTTAAAAATGGAGGCCGTTAATTATTCTTTTCAGGGAATTGTGGGGGTGGTTTTGAATAAAAAGATAGAGATTTCAGCGGGATATAGTCCATATATGCCGATCAGCAATTATGGCGTTTTTAATATTAATGTAGAAAGGATGAGACTGGGGGTTAATTACTTGTTTGGTAAAAAGTAAACTTTTTATTCCGTATTGTAAGGAAAAGTGTTGGTATTGTTACTTTAAAACTGACTTCAATTCTTTTCTGTATTCGGATGCACTTTTACCAGTAAACTCTTTAAAGAGCTTATTGAAATGGCTAAAATTATAAAAGCCACTTTCATAACTAATATTTGCTATGCTGATTTGTTTTTCGGCTAATAGTTTGGCAGCATGTACAATCCGATACTCATTTACGAACTTTGTAAATGTCTTTTTTGTGGTCTTTTTGAAATACCTGCAAAAAGAAGGGGTCGTCATGCTGGCCATTTTCGCTACTTCAGCAAGAATAATCTCTTCATGGAAGTGATCTTTTACATAGTTAAAGATCATGTTGATTCTATCATTGTCCTGCACCTGAGTTTCCATTGAAAATCCTGAAGCATTCAGAATCTTATAATCCTGAGCACTTTCCAGTTCTTTTAAAACGGTTAACAGGGTGAGCAGTCTTTCAAATGGTTGTTGATGATCCATCATTTCTATACGTTCTCCAACTGCTTTTTTTGTTTCAGTGCCAAAAGCAATGCCTCCTTTTGCTTTGTTAAATAATTCGGGAAGGTATTTTGTTTCCTGGAGATTTAGGAACTCTGTTCCAAGAAAGTCTGGCTTCATTTGAATAACAGTTTCGTTTTTGTTGCCCGTACGGTCATCTGTGAAACCACAATGAGGGAGGTTGCTGCCAATAAGTATTAAATCTCCATCTGTATAATAAGAAAGGTGACTTCCGATCTGTCTTTTTCCTGAGCCACCGTTTACAAAGACCATTTCAATTTCAGGATGGTAATGCCAGACATGTGATTTGTTATTTAGCTTTTCAGCATACTTTGAATAATAAAACGAGCTTCCGAATGAGGATTCGATGATTTCGAAGCCTGGCTTGTTGGTTTTTATCTTCATTTTTTCTTCTCTCAGTGTAAATAAAACGGGTGTATTTGCCTTTTGGTTTTTATGGAGGGTAATATAGCATAGATATGTGGATATATGCAATAAGACTTTCGTTTTAATGCGGGGTAAATTTGTATCATAAAATAATTAAAACAGTTTGTTATGAAAAGTTTTATTAAAATCAGTTTGATCGCAGCATTATTAATGAGTTCTGTAGGTCTGTATGCAAGTGATGGTGAGTTTTCGTTTAGCGTTAAGCGTGTAAATGAAAAGACTGTAACTTTTGCTATGAATGAAACGCAAGTTGTTGATGTGGCTATTTATGGTGCCAACAATGAAGCCTTGTATGAAAAGAAAGTAAATGCAAAAAAGGGAACATCTAAAACTTATGATTTGAGTTCTCTTCCTAATGGGAACTATACCTTTAAACTATGGACAGATGCGAAAGCTACTGAGTACAAAATAGAAATTAAAGGAGATAGTGTTTCAGTTTCTGAGCCGGTAATCATTAATATGCTTAATCCGGTATTAACTAAGATGGATGATGTTTTAGTATTGAATGTTGAAAATGCTCCTAAGGGGCCGATTGAAATTGAGATTCTAGATCAACATAATGGTCAGGTATTTCAAAAGGTTTTTGCCGGAGGATCAACGCTGGTTAAGAAATTTGATGTCGTACGTGGATACTCCAGAGAGCTGACTTTTATCATCAGATCTGCAGATCAGGTTGTTACCAAAACGGTTCAAATGTAATTGCAAAAAGTATTTGGTTAGTACTTATGAGAGGTTGTTCTTTACAAGGACAACCTTTTTTTGTTTTTTACAGTTCTATTAGTTATTTGAAAGTATGACTAATTAAAATTAATTTCGCTTCAAATTAAAACCAAATCAAATGAAACGCTTTCTTATTGCCCTTTTATGGGCCATTCCTGTCTTGAGCTTTGCTCAGGCTAATTTTCAAAAAGGATATGTAATTACCAATTCTAAGGATACGCTTAAAGGCTTTATTGATTATAAAGAAAGAAGTAAGAATCCCGTTGAGGTGAATTTCAGAACTTCCTTAAGTAGCAGTACGCAAACTTATAATCTGGAGAATTGTGTAGGTTATGGAGTTGATGATACTGAGCACCAGAGGCGTTTTACTGTAAATATTAGTATGAGTAAGGTTGATGTTGCTAATTTAAGTTATGGTCCGGATACCTCATTTAAAAGAAAAACAGTCTTTCTTAAGGTTTTGCAGGATGGAAAGAATTTAGTTCTCTTTTACTATGAAGATGATGTGAAAGAACGTTATTATATGATGAGTAGAAATCATCAGGAGCCTGTTGAGTTGATTAGAAATACATATTTAAGTACAGTCAAGACAAATGCTATAGTGAATGACAATAAGTATGTTAGACAACTGCTCGCTCAAATGGTGGAGAGTAATCCGGGGAGGCCAATTCCTGAAAAGGGTATTTTGAATTTGGATTATACAGAACGTGCATTATTGAAATTTGTTTCAGGTATTAATGATCAAAAAACTCCTAAGTCTAAATACAAAGGGGGCAGATTTTTTGCCGGTGCAGCTCTTAGTGTAAGCTCAGCTAGCTATAGGGGACTGGACGAGCTTGCAAGTGAGGGTGCTATATCGAAAATCTCTTACTCGCCAATATTAAATGGGGGGATTGATCTTCTTGTAAATCCTGCAATAGGTAAGCTGATCTTTAGAGCGGAGCTTTCGTTAATGATGGATAAGTATGGAGTGTCAGTATCTGACAATATAGGCAGCAGTAGCCATACTTTTGACCGGGCTTCCCTTGTATTGACTCCTCAGTTTATTTACAATATATATAACACCAATAAATTAAAGTTCTTTGCAGGATTTGGCGCCGGACTGAATTTTTCAAAAATAAGTAATAATAAGATTGCGTTTACAAGAGGCTTGGATAAGACTATTTTCATTGAGAACAGTGATAGGGAAGTCAATTGGTTTAATTACTCTTTAGAACTTAGTACTGGCGTTGTATTGAACAAAAAAATAGAAATATTTGCAGGATATAGCCCAAAAGCGGCATTAACTGATTATTATTCTATAGCATTGAGGGTACAGAGGCTTCATTTTGGTGTTAATTACTTGTTTGGCAAGCATTAAAACATTTGATTATTAGAAATTTATTATTACTTTTGCATCCCGCATTAAGAGCGGATAAATTAAAAAAACAAATAAATAACAATGAATCAGTACGAAACTGTTATCGTTCTAACCCCGTTGTTGTCAGAAGAAGTTGCTAAAGAGGCTATTGCCAAATTCAGCAAAATCATTACTGACAGCGGAGCCGAAATTGTTCAAGAGGACAATTGGGGTTTGAGAAAATTAGCGTATCCGATTGAAAAAAAAGCAAGCGGATTTTTCCACCTTACAGAGTACAAATCTTCAGGTGAATTAATTAACAAGTTGGAGTTGGAGCTTAAGCGTGATGAGCGTGTATTGCGTTTCCTTACCATTAGATTAGACCGTCATGCGGTTGCATATAATGAGAAAAAACGTAGTGGTGCTTTTAACAAAAAACCAAAACAGGAGGTTGCAGGATAATGGCTAAAGATCAAATACAATATGTTACTGCTCCAAAAGTGGACGATAACAGAAAAAAATATTGCCGTTTCAGAAAGAACGGAATCAAATATATTGATTACAAAGACGCAAACTTCTTGTTAAAATTCATCAATGATCAAGGTAAATTATTACCACGCCGTTTAACTGGTACTTCATTGAAATTTCAACGCAAAGTGGCTCAGGCGGTTAAACGTGCACGTCACATTGGTTTGTTACCTTTTGTTGCTGACCAATTAAAATAGGAGCTGAGAGATGGAAATTATTTTGAAACAAGATATCAAATCCCTAGGGGAAAAAGATGATATCGTTACTGTAAAGCCAGGATATGGCCGTAACTACTTAATCCCTCAAGGATTTGGTGCTTTGGCTACTCCTTCAGCTAAAAAAGTATTAGCAGAAAACTTAAAACAAGCTGCTTTTAAACAAGATAAAATTAAGAAAGATGCTGAAGGTATCGCTGAACGTTTAGCTGAGGTTAAATTGTCTATCGGTGCTAAAGCTGGTGAAACAGGTAAGATTTTTGGTGCAGTAAATACCATTATGATTGCTGACGCTTTAAAACAAAAAGGTTTTGAAGTTGACCGTCGCCGTATCACTTTCGAAACTGAACCTAAATTTGTTGGTGAATATGTTGCCAACTTAAACTTACACAAAGAAGTGAAAGTTAAAGTTCCTTTCGAAGTTGTAGCTGAGTAATCTTCTTACAATCATAAAAAAAAGGCTTTCCGGTTTCGGAAAGCCTTTTTTTTATGCCTTTTTCTTACCTTTGGCCGATGGCACAAAAGAAGCGTTCGAACAGTAAATCAAAACAATCTCTTACTAAAAGAATCTCGTCAATAGTAACCAGAATTTTTCTTTGGTTTTTATTGGTTAGCGTTCTCTGGGTGCTGGCATATCGCTTTATTAATCCTCCTATTACCTTGCTCATGGTGTTACGTAACATAGAGCGTAAAACTGATGGTAAGCCTTTTAAATTGCA
Source organism: Pedobacter sp. ASV1-7 (assembly GCF_040203335.1). Taxonomy (NCBI): domain Bacteria; kingdom Pseudomonadati; phylum Bacteroidota; class Sphingobacteriia; order Sphingobacteriales; family Sphingobacteriaceae; genus Pedobacter; species Pedobacter sp. ASV1-7. The sequence goes on from NZ_JBEHBV010000001.1 coordinate 936,647, forward strand.
AAAGGAATGGGTTGATTTTGAAGACATGTCTGACAACATGAAGCGTGCTGCTGTTTCGGCTGAAGATCAGTTGTTCTTAAAACATATAGGTTTTGATGTTAAGGCTATTGAAAAGGCCTTCGAAACGAATAAAAAAGGCAAAAAGATTAAAGGTGGCAGTACCATTTCACAGCAAACAGCCAAAAATGTTTTCTTATGGCCAGGCCGTTCATGGGTACGTAAAGGATTTGAAGCCTATTTTACTTTGCTTATAGAAATGCTGTGGAGTAAGGAACGTATCCTTGAGGTATACCTTAATGTAATTGAAATGGGGGATGGTATATATGGAGCAGAAGCTGCTGCGCAAGCCTATTTTGGTAAATCATGCACTAAATTAACCCGTTCACAAGCTGCATTAATTGCTGCTTGTTTTCCGAACCCAAGGAGATGGACGCCCAAAAAGCCAACAACATATATCAGACATCGTCAATATCTGATCATGAAAAATATGAAAAGGCTTGGACCTCTGGACTTCTAAGAAAAACGGGCTTAATACCTGATTTTGAAATGCTATGAAAAGACTTTGCTGTGCCAGCTCTCTTCAAAAGTTGTTTCCCATTTGTTTTGAAATTCATTTAGGTTTTGTACAAGATTGTTGAAAACAATAGTTTTCGGTCCAACTTTATTAATACTTACCAGAGTTTCAAAATCTTCTTTATTGGTCACGATTACTTTATCATCTATTTTATAGGCAATGTTAAATCTATCAAACAAATCTACATTGTATGCTTGCTCGATGTCTTTAATTACACGAACCGAGGCATCAATAGAACAACCTGTAACACCTGCAATAGCTTCATCAACTGTAAATACGATGAAGAAGTTATGTATGATTTCTGCTTTTGCTTTTAATTGGTGACCATGTGCTTTCCACTGAGATGTGAAGTCGTCCAGTTTTTGTTGTATAGCTGGAACTTCGTCATTTGTAAATGGACGATTGCTCTGATAGATCCATATTTTAGATTGTGGAGAAAAACTCATAGATCAAATTTAATAAATTATTTAATTTGATGCAGCTAAATTTTTAACGTCATGAATAAGTTTACATTAGGCTTAAAAATGTCACTCTCTATACTGGTTTTTCTGATTTTGATGGCATTCAGCTCTGCTTCATTATTTGATGAGCAACTGCTCTATATTCAGAATAAGCTTGTAGAACATCATGATATTGAACATGGAGCAGAGCAGATTAAACGCTATCAGCTAAATGTTACCAACACTGGATTTTGCAGATACAGACGTTATTATGTAAGTGGAAAGGTAGAATATTTCTCTTTTAATCTGGCTAAATTTAAGGATCTGGATTATTATGGGACAGATAAAAATGGACAGCTGTACTTGAGGACTATTGGTGAGAATGTAATTGTACAAACCTATAAGGATAAAAAAGGGGGAGATGTTGATAGTATGGCAACATATATGATTATCCCATTAAAAAATATTGAGCCTCAGGATCTGGTCGACTTATCAGAGCGGCTGATTAAAATGAATGCACAGTTGCTGGCTCAAAAATAGCATAAACTTCTGTTTCCTGATAGCGGGAAGCTACAATAATCTCTGTACCGTTTGCGTGTTGCGTAAAAAGGTCTGATACGAGTTCAGGACAATTGTTGTCTTTTGATAAGTGAGAAAGCAGGAGGTGACTCATAAAAAGAGGCTTATGGGCTTTAAAAAGCTCCAATGCTTGTAGATTTGATAAATGTCCTTTTCCTCCACTGATGCGCTTCTTTAAAAAGTATGGATATGCACTTTTCTGTAATAGCTCATCATCATAATTGGCTTCAAGAAATGCGGCGTGACACTGTTTGAAATGAAAAGTAAGTTGTTCACAAGCTGCGCCTATGTCTGTAAAAACACCAACTTTTGTCTCTCCATGAGATACCACGAAGCTGCACGGTTCAGAGGCATCATGTAATTTTGAGAAATTAGTAACTAGAAGTTCACCTATCTGTACCTGTTTGTCGGTTTGTAAGTTCCGAATGAGATCTGCCCTTAAATTAAACCTGCAGGCAGCTAATGTGCCTTGATTAATATAAATGGGTAAATTATACTTTGACGCAAGGGTACAAAGCCCCTTTATGTGATCAGTATGTTCATGAGAAATAAATATGGCCTTTACTTTTTGCATAGAAAGGCCAAGACGCAACATCCTTTTTTCTGTCTCCCTGCATGATATGCCGGCATCAATTAATATTGCTTCTTCGTGGTTGCCCACATAGTAACAATTTCCATTGCTGCCAGAGTTTAGGGATGATATGAAAAGAGGATTACAATCCATTTGCTCTGGCAGTGATTTCTGCTATATCTAAAACTTTAACACTCTGATCCTGATCTTTCATTTTAACACCATCATTAAGCATGGTCATACAAAAAGGGCAAGAAGCAGCTATAATCTGAGGCTGAGTTTCAAGAGCCTCTTCAATTCTTTCGATATTGATGTCCTTATTGCCTTTTTCTGGTTCTTTGAACATTTGAGCACCGCCGGCACCACAGCATAAGCCATTGGATTTGCAACGTTTCATTTCTACGAGTTGGGCATCAAGGGCTTCAAGTGCTTTTCTAGGGGCTTCATATACATCATTTCCACGGCCTAAATAACATGGGTCATGATAAGTAATCTTTTTGCCTTTAAAACTTTCACCGCCTTCAGCCTTAAGTTTACCTTCGTCAATCAGTTGTTGTATCAGTTGAGTATGGTGTATAACTTCATATGTACCTCCCAGTCCTGGATACTCATTTTTTATGGTATTGAAACAGTGGGGACATCCTGTAACTATTTTCTTGATATTATAACCATTAAGCACTTCAATATTGGTCATGGCCTGCATTTGGAACAGGAACTCATTACCAGCACGTTTTGCCGGATCTCCGGTACAACTTTCTTCAGTGCCCAGAACTGCATATTTCATGCCTACATGATGTAATATTTTACAAATATCACGTGTGGTTTTCTGCGCTCTTTCATCATAACTACCAGCGCAGCCTACCCAGAATAAGATTTCTGGCTCTTCGCCTTTTGCTATCATTTCTGCCATTGTTGGCACGGTAAAGTTTAATTGCTCACTCATTTTTGATCTTTCAGCTTTTGTCTTTAAATCTTTCTATTCCACTAATCCTGCTTAGCCCAGTTAAACCTGTCGGCCGGCGAATATTTCCATGGTGCACCGTTGTTTTCAATATTACCTAACATCGCATTTATGCTGGCAGGGGATTGTGATTCTTCCATTACAGCATATCTTCTGAGTTCGGTAATGATAGATAGTGGGTCAATGTTGATAGGACAGGCCTGTGTGCATGCATTGCAGCTTGTACAAGCCCATATCTCTTCTCGGCTGATATAATTATCGATTAAAGATTTTCCGTCGTCTAGTCCAGTTGCTGCCTTGTCTCCACCTTTTGCTGCCTTATCTATATTTCTACCAACTTCTTCCATTCTGTCACGCGTATCCATCATGATTTTTCGAGGAGATAGGAGTTTGCCCGTAATATTTGCCGGACATACTGAGGTACATCTTCCACATTCTGTACAAGTATAGGCGTTCATGAGGTTAACCCAGGTCAGGTCATTCACATCTTTTGCTCCAAAGCGTCCAACTTCTGCTTCTGCTGGTGTAAATGATGGGTCAAGCATTGCTTTTACTTCATTTGTCACACTTTGCATATTTGTAAATTCTCCTTTTGGTTCCAGGTTGGCGAAGTACGTGTTTGGAAAGGCAAACATGATATGAAAATGTTTAGAATAGGGCAGATAGTTCAAAAAAGCAAAAATACCGACAATATGGAACCACCAACAGCCTCGTTCAATGGCGATTAGTGCTGCTTCACTATTGGGTAAAAGATCTTGAAGGAACTGACTAACAGGGAATGCTCCGTAAGCTGCATAATGTCCCGCACCCATAGCTTGTAGCTTTCCATCTGCGGCGTTCATGGTCAAGAATGCAGTCATTAATAATATTTCAGTAATAAGTATATAATTGGCATCTGATGTTGGCCAGTTTTTCATTTCTATTCCACTAAATCTTTTCAGTTTGATAACATTCCTTCTGATTAAGAAAATAGCGCAAGCCAACCATACACCAAGCGCCAGGAATTCAAATGAACCGATAAGAACATTGTAAAAGATTCCTAATCCACCGAATATGCGGTGTGTGCCAAAAATACCATCAATCATAATTTCCAGTACTTCGAGATTAATGATCACGAAGCCTGCATATACTACAAGGTGAAGTACCGCAGGAATGGGGCGGAAAAACATTTTTGTTTGTCCAAAAGCTACTTTTAGCATGGTTATTAGTCTTTTCTGAGGCTGATCCGACCTGTCTGCCGCTTTTCCCAAACGGATATTACGGATAACCTTTTTTAAGTTATAGCTAAAAAGAGCTATTGAAGCCAACGTAAGGGCTATGAATAGGATTTGTGACACCATTTTAGATTCTATCTTATCGTTTGCTAAGTTAAAGTATTTAGCTTAAAACAAATTACTATGCATGCATATAATAGAGAAAAAAGTGATGTATTCGTATATAAATAAACTATTTTAATTTTTTTTTAAAAAATATTTTAATCTTCGAATAAAGACACTACATTTGCACTCCCAACCGAGGGGAACATGTTTAATAGATATGTTTAAATAAGATGGTACGGTAGCTCAGTCGGTAGAGCAATGGACTGAAAATCCATGTGTCGCCGGTTCGATCCCGGCCCATACCACAGCAAAAAGCTTCAGAGAAATCTGAAGCTTTTTTGTTTTTAAGGTATTTTTGTTGTTAATATCTATTCAAGTGTTTTGGAAACATTCCACGTAAATTCCGGTTTTCAGAATATACAAAAATACCACCAGTATCATAGTCAAAAGTAATCAATAACTTAAATTTAAGTCCTTCTGCTTCCATCCAGGTTTCTAAACGGTCTGCTTTAACATTGTAAGTAAAACCGGGTATTTTTGTTCCTGATTTAGTAGGCGTTTTAAAATAAAATTCCATCTTTTTTATTCTTAATAAAGGACATCACATTTTTTTCCATTCCTATGCCAGGACCACCGGGAGCTTTGAAATAAATCAACACCTCTTCTATGTGGTCTCCATTTAAATCAGTAATCAGAACCTCCAGGTCACTAATAAAATCAGTTTTACTATCTCCGCGCAACATACTTTGAATATTTTCAAAACATTTCCAGTACTTGCAGCGCTAACAATATTACCATCAGGTATATTTCTGCGGAGTGTGGATTGTTGCCGGAATTTGCATAAAACATGGTTTTTATCAGAGATGCGCACTAAAGCAACCGCTCCGCCAGAAGCAGTAAGCAATACATACTTCTGATTGTATACCGGCTTGGCATCAGCATGCTAATGATGCTAAGGTATAACAATACAATGGAGTTGATCATATTTGATAATTAGAACTTAAAAGTACATTATCAATATGTCTTTTAGACTATAATACAGCCGCCTAAGCGGACTAATTATTTAAATTTAATTTTAGCGATCTTGATTTACCATCAATGGTTAGTACCAGATCAAGCAATCCTTTTTCATAGTTATTCTCTTTTTTCTCTGTAAGTGTAATTTTTGGTGTTTTGCTTCCAGTATAAGGATAAACTATACTAACAAAAAATGCATTATTACCATTGGGTTTATATTTTTCAAATACCAATGCTGGTCTTGATACTTCTTTTCCATACTGATAAGAAACTTTACCTTCTTCTTCCTTTAGTTCTGTTTTCTGAGGAATTAAGCATTGGATAAGCAGGTTGTTGCCATCACCGTAATTGGTGAAAACCTTGTTCTCTTTTTTGTTAAACTGAGGGTTACTTTCTTCTTTTAACTGGTAATGGATACCCAAAGTACCGGTTTCAGTGCCGATAGCTTGATCTACAATTACAAAATATTTCTTATCTACAAAGAGAACGCTGCGACGATGATCTAAATTAGTGTAACTTGGATTTGTATAGGTAAGTATATCCAGATCTTTACTTGTTGTCCATTTATTTTGCAGCGCTTTAGTGATCACCATATTCTGGTTATTCAGAGTCATTGTACTGTGTACACGAGTCTGACGGAACCAATTTCGTTGTTTCATAATCTCAGGACCACCACTATATACAAAACAACCCGCATCAGGTGTGAAGTTTCTTCCATTTACCCAAAGTTCAAAAGTTCCATTGTCAGGTTGGGCATGAAACTCTCCCGGCGGACTAGCTTTAAGCATCATAATGGTAGAGCTTTTGTCCCATCCGTTTCTGAAAGTATAAAACCCGGCATTACTTAGGGCATTAGAAAACCAGTTCGGCTTTTGACCTTCTTTACCATCAGTTGCAAAGTATTTGATGAATTGGTTTTCAGGGAATAATTCAGACCATGAAGTAAATTGCTTTATCCTAAACTCTTTATTTGTCCACCAGGAATCACCGAACATTGGTTGATTATAATTAGGAAAGGTAATGTTGACAAAGGCCATTGCCATTTTCTCCATTGTCTGCTTATAGCTTGCGGGGAATTCATTTTCCAGTCTTGCTTTTTGAGCTCCTTTGTAAGCTTTTGCAAAAATATCAATAGCAGCTGCGTGATACACTGGTGACAACTCAAATTGGACACCATCAGCATAAACCTGTTTTTTAATTTCAGAGTTCAATACATCGATCCCACTTTTTCGCCATTCTGAAGCATCTAAAAGCTCAGGGAAAGATGCTCCGGCAAATAAGACACGCTGTGCTTCAAACAACCGATGGTTACCCTGAGCTGCATAATTACCCGGTAAATAATCCGCTTGTTGGTGGTAGCTATTTAAAACAACCATGAGGAAGGCAGGGGTAAAATGAGGTGAATTGATGAAAATACTTATTGTAGGGACTAAACTCTGTACTCTATCAGATACTTCTAATGGTCTCCAGGCAAAACGATCATTGTCTTTTGATAGACCTAATGGGTTCTTTTTTACCCAGTCTTCAAATTGAAATATCCATTCTTTCGCGTATTTTTCATCTTTGGTCTTTAGGTATGCTACAGCCATTGGTAGCCACCATTTTACGCGATGCAGCTGCCAACGTACTTCATTGTCTTTAACAGGCCATAATTGCCAGTTAATATCCTTTCCAAAATCAAAGAAGCCATAACTTTCCTGCGTCTTAAAATGATGTTTCAAAGCATTATTTGCTGTTTCCAGAACTTTTGTATCAAGAGGCCCGGTTGTATCAACCGGAACCTCAAGATTGCTGAAATCGGGTTTTCCTGAACCGAGTTTAACCTTATAATATTGTAGTAATGCGGCAGCGGCATCTTCGTATTTAGCTGTTTCTACAGCACTTTTCACTCTCTCGAGTCCCTGATAATTTAAGTTTATGTTTCTAAAGCTCTCTTTGGTGAAGGTGTTTTGTGCTTTTGAAATACCAATTTGTAAGTATAAGGCACATAAAATTAATAGGGATCTTAAATACATATTTTTGATTGCTCTAAAGTCCAGTTCAATTATAATTGTTGTACGATATTTTTTGTTTTTCCATCAATTGTAAGGGTGACATTCAATTTTCCGGTTGCATAATCGTTACCGGAGTTTTCCTTTAAACTAATTGCTGGAGCCTTATTGTTACCGAATGGATAAACAATGCTGATAAACGATTTTGTATTGCTATCTGATTTCTGTTGTTCAAATGCAAATGCAGAACGTGGCGTCTCCTTTTGATATTCATAGGATACAAAACTTTCCTCTTCCTTTAATTCCGCCGACTTATTAAATGATTGTATTAATAAATTATTATTGTCATTGTAAGTAGTGTAAACACGCTTATTAACATGATCGAAAACAGGTTTATTATCCTCCTTTAAGTTAAAACGAATATCAAGTTTACCTGTGCCCTGGCCAATAGCTCTATCTATAATGATAAAATAGCTTTTATCTACAAACAGAAATGTACGTTGATGCTGAAGGTTGGCATAACTCGGATTAATGTAGTTTAGAATATCAAGATTATCACTTGTTTTCCATTTTATTAATCGAGCATTATTTTCAATGTTTTGGTCGTTCAATGTTAACGTTTGATGTGCCTTGGTACTACGGTACCAATCCCGTTTTGAATTTTCCTGGCCGCCAACATTAGCATATATAAAACTTCCTGCATCAGGAGTAAAGTTGCGCCCCTTTATCCAAAGTACAAAATTACCATTATCAGGGTGGGAATGGAATTCAGCTACTGGTCCTGCTTTAATTTGCATGATAGTTGAGCTGGCATCCCATCCATTTCGAAGCGCGTAAAAACCAGCATTTGGTAAAGCGCTTGAAAGGTAATCAGGTTTATGACCACGGGCACCATCTGTAGCGTAATACTCAATTACCTTGTTTTCAGGAAATACTGTTGCCCAATCTTTATAGCTCTTTAACATCTGTCCTTTGCTGGTCGCAAAAGCATTCCCAAACAATGGGAACTGATAATCAGGGAATGAATATTTCCCCACTGCCAATATCATCTTTTCTACATGATTACTGTATGTCTTTGGAAACTCGCCCGCTATTCCGGCCAACTGAGCAATGCGCAAAGCATCTAAGAAGATTTTAATGGTTCCAATATGATAGCCAGGTGAAAGTTCAAATTGCATACCGTCCGGTAATACTTGTTTTTCAATCTCTGTATTCAATACTTCAATTCCACTTTTTCGCCAGGATACTGCACCCTTCAATTCTGGAAAATTACTTCCTGCATACATTAAGTGTAATGCTTCATATAAACGATGATTACCTATATCAGTATAGTTGGCCATTACGTAATTCGCCTGTTCGTTGTATGAATTAAGAAATTCCATTAAGAAAGACGGAGTAACATCAGACGATTGGAGGAATAGATTAAAAAGACCACTCCAGTGATTCAGCCTGAATGAAACAACAAACGCTTTCCATGCATAATCTTTGTCGTCTGGATAAGCACCTTGTTTGTTTTTACTGATCCAGTCTCTAACCTGAAAAACCCACTCTTTCGCATAGACTTCATCACCTGTACTTCTATAAACAATACCTAAGTTTTCCCAAAATGCGGTTCTATGTAAGAAAGTAGTTAGTAGCTGATCCTTTACCGGACGATATTGCCAGTTAATATCTTTACCATAATCATAGGTAGGATAGCCTTTGTGCGGTTTAAATTTATGGAGCAATATGTTATCTGCCAGTTGTTTGGTTTCAGCATTTACCTTTTTACCTTTAAATTTTATGATATCATCACTATTAAAATTGAGATGACGAACCGCCGTACGCTCACGGTAGTATTGTAACAATGCAAATCCTGCCGCTTCGTATTTTGTAGCAGATACCGCTTTTTTTACTTTTTCCAGTCCTGGTTGATCTAAATTGATGTTTGCAAAACTCTCTTTAGTTAGCTGTTCCTCCTGTGCAAAGGATGTAAGTGCTAATGTAGAAATAGCTACACCAATTAATATCTTTTTGAATAAAATCATAGATGGTAAATTAGTGTTTTTTAATAGCAGTATATTGCTTCAACGCTTCAAGATAATAATAGTCAGCATAATCCAGAGGAGTATCTATTTCAGAGTTGTATAGAAATGCACCAACACTATGTTTTAGAATAAAGAAGTTATTTTCACCTGGTTTTGCCAGATAGGCATCAGACGACAAAGATTTCAGGATATCTTCTGCATAATTAAAATATTTCTGACCATCTTTTACTTGAGTACTCAGCTTAAGGAGGGCTGAAGCAATAACTGCCGCTGCCGACGCATCTCTCGGTGCTTTTTCCTCAACACCTAGTGCATTATGGACATCGAAATCCCATACTGGTACTTTGTCTTTTGGCATTGTTGGGTGATTCATAATGAATTTCGCTATGTTTTCTGCCTGAGCTAAGAATGTCTCATTTTTAGCATTTTCGTAACACATCGCATAGCCGTAAAGAGCCCATGCCTGACCGCGTGCCCATGCTGATTCGTCGGTTACTCCCTGATGCGTCCTTTTAGCAATAACACTTCCAGTTTTAGCATCATAATCTATTACGTGATATGAACTGTAATCCTTTCTGAAGTGATTTTTAATAGTCGTTAATGCGTGAGTATTGGCTGCATCAGCATATACAGGTTTTTTAAATTGACCAGATGCCCAATATAAGTATTCCAGGTTCATCATATTATCAATAATAACAGGGAAATGCCACCATGTGAAATCCCATGAACGGATAGCACCAACTTTAGGGTTAAAACGATTATAAAGGTTTTGTGCACCATCTGCAAGCGCAGGTAAATAGGCTTTGTCACCTGTAATTCGATATGCATTGCCGTAAGAGCAATACAGCATAAAGCCAACATCATGGGTGTTTTTAATATATCTTACTGAATCTAAAGCAAGTGTAAATCGTTTTGCCTGGTTTGCCAGTTCTTTATCACGAGTAAGCTCATAGCCATACCAAAGTGATCCTGGAAAGAAACCTGTAGTCCAATCTTTATAATTGGCTAACCTTACTGACCCATCTGGGTTTGTAGAGCGAGGGTTTTGCCCTGGCTTGTATGTATTACTGGCTTGTTTCAATTGGTAACTGATCACATCCGTTGCTTTTTTTAGCCATGGTGCAGGCGTTTTATCCGTTTGGGTATTTGTATGCCCATTAAAAGCAATAGCCATTGCCCCTAGTAAAATGCTTAAGGTCTTTTTCACGTTTATTAATTCGGTTAAATGTATTCTGTTAGTTAATGAAAGGTGAAATTAATGTTTACAACCCCTATTGACTTTTGATTTTTACCAGAATGATTTCGAAATTGTTGAATTAAGCAAAACCACAGCTTTGTGACGTATTAGTATTTCAGGAATGATATGCTATTTGTAATAAGAATGCACCTGTTTTAGGGCTAAAAGTAGCTGTCTGTAAAAGTTAATGGTGTGATAGCGAGCGATTAAAGAATAATTCGTTATTTAACATGTCAGAGTAATCAAAAAAGATATTACATTTGCATTCCCAACCGAGGGGAACATGACTAAGAAACATGTTTGAATAAGATGGTACGGTAGCTCAGTCGGTAGAGCAATGGACTGAAAATCCATGTGTCGCCGGTTCGATCCCGGCCCATACCACTGCAAAAAGCTTCAGAGAAATCTGGAGCTTTTTTGCTTTAATCTAATTTAGATCAATCAGAAGCTGAGTTTTAAAACCAGCTAGTCCATCTCAATCATCTTTTTGAAAAAAATCACAAAATATATTTGTTTTTAAACTTAAAAGTTAGCTAACTTAAGTTTAATATTGTTTTAGTTCTTTTGGCAAAAAGATATGATGTGAAGCATTTTGTAATAAATAATAATGTTTTGATTGCCGAATTGAAACTAAAGCTATTGTTTAATATCTCTTTTAATTTCAATTGAAATCTATTAAATATCTTTTGACCAGATAATCATAAATAATTTAGTGATTTAATAAGATGTTGAGTATTAAGCAGGATTCTGAAAAATTAGATGATGAGTTTGAAGAGCTATTCAATTCTTATTGGAAAAAATTATATGTTATTGCATATAATCGGGTTAAAGATAAAGAGCTTGCTAAAGACTTGGTACAAGATGTATTTATTTACTATTTGCAAAAACGGGATGAGATAATAATTAAAACAAATGTTGAAGCTTATTTACGTAAAGCACTCCAGTATCAGATTATAGCTCATTATCGTAAGCATGTAATTAATACCAGAGCTTTTGATCAAATTATCTATCAATTAAGTTTGCAAGAAACAATCTTAAATCACTCTTTAGAAACGAATGATTTATTGAATTCTGTAAAAAGAGAAATTAATAAAATGCCTGCCTCTATGCATACTGTTTTCGATCTGAGAATTAAGGATTATGGAATAGATGAAATTTCTGAAAAAACTGGACTTTCAGAAAAAACAGTAAGAAACAATATTTCTATGGGGCTGAACAGACTTAAAAAAGCAATAGCTGAAGATTTTCCGAATGATTATGTAACCGTCTTCTTAATCGTATCTATTCTGATCAGCGTTTAATCCCAATCATTTTAATTTATAAAAATAGTTTTCATTTTCTCGGGAAGATTCTCTTCTAAGTTCTACTTCTATTATAAGGAATTCTAACAGAACTCTAATTATGAAAAGAAAGAGAGCGAAAAAACTTTTTTCAGATTATTTAAAAGGTAAACTTAACAAACAAGACGAAGGTCTTATACAAGCTTGGTATGATGATTTTGGAGAATCCGAAAAGGATGTCCCCGGCTTAGAAACCCCTCAAAATGAACAATTGCTACAGCGGGAAATGTATGCAAGTATAAATGCTCAGGTAAATGTAAGTAATGATAAAAAAGGCAATGATTACAGTTGGTTAAAAATAGCTGCCAGTATTTTTGTTATTGCTCTAGCTGGAATTTTTGCAAAGCAATATGTAATGAAAACACCAGGTGAAAATATTGGTGTTTCATTCTCTACTTATTCAACGACAGTTCGGCAAATTAAAAAGATTCTACTACAGGATAGTACAGTAATCACATTGAATGCCAATTCAAAGATTAGGGTACCATCGGTCTTTGCCAAAGATAAAAGAGACTTTTTTCTAGAGGAAGGAGAAGCTTTTTTTGATGTAAAAAGAGATGCCTCCAGACCCTTTGTTATAACTGCTTCGGGATTAAAGATCCGGGTTCTTGGGACTTCATTTAATATCAATTCTTACAAAAAGAATAGGGATATAAAAGTAAAAGTAACTACAGGGAAAGTTCGTGTTAGTAATGGTACTGAAGTCTTGAAAGAACTTATCGCTAATCAACAGCTTTCATTTAACAAAAACGATGGGAATTACAGACTCTCTAATGTTGCTGAGAATGAATTAAGTGATTGGCGAAATGGAAATGTGGTCTTGAAAGACGCAGATTTTGAAGAACTATCACAAGCTGTGCTGAATGTTTATGGGTTAAAGATTAATTGCATCAACCCCAATAAGGATAAATACAGATATAACATAACACTTAGGTCAGGTAAGACAGACGAACAAATCTTGAAATTAATATGTGCTATTAACGACAATAAATATAGGAGGGATGAAAATGGAATAACTATACAATAGCAAGTAAATAACAAGAAACTCATTCTTATAAAAGTCAAACTATACTCAGAAAAATATGAATCCAAAATTGCTTCTTTTAAAGAGAGCTAAATACTTTCTATCACTATTATGTTTATTGACATCGTTGCAATTGGTGTCAGTAAGCGCTATTGCCCAAGTTTTAAACAAACCAATAACTGTAAAGATTAATAGTGGAATAACAATTAACGATGCTATTATAAACATCCAAAAAACGTCAAAAGTAGATTTTGCATATGACAGTAATTTGCCAGGATTAAAAACTAAGAAGACAGAAAAAGTCCATGATTTTAAAAATATTAGACTGCAGGTGGTCTTAACTTCGTTATTGGCAAATTCTGATATTGATTTCAAAGAAGAACAAAATTCAATAAGATTATTAAAGAAAGAAACAGGTAAGTTGTTTGGAAAAGTAACCGATGATAAATCGCAGCCTATACCAGGTGTTAATGTTAGAATTGTAGAATTAAATAGAGTCTTATCAACCAATAATGAAGGTAATTACAGTGGAAACATCAAGCCAGGAAAGTATACGGTAGAGTTTTCTTTTGTATCCTATAAAACACAAAGAGTTTTAGATGTTGTGGTTAAGGCTGGCGGGACTACTCCATTAAATATTTTAATGCGTGAAGATGCAGGGAACTTAAATGAAGTTGTTGTTATCGGTTATGGTAGTGTGAAGAAAAGTGATCTGACAGGGGCTGTATCTGTGGTTAAGATGGATGATATAAAAGATGTTCCTGTGGTGCGTGTAGATCAAATGCTGCAGGGAAGGGTTGCTGGTGCAGAAATTGTATCAACAACTGGTGAGCCTGGGGCTGGAACATCAATTCGTATTAGAGGCACGAGATCTGTGTCAGCTACAAATGAACCACTGTTTGTAGTCGATGGCGTAATGGATGGTATTGGAGATTTAAATGAGTTGAATCCCGCTGATATTGAGTCAATTCAGGTTTTAAAAGATGCCTCCTCAACTGCTATTTATGGTTCAAGAGGAAGTAATGGGGTGATTATTATTACTACTAAAATTGGTAGTGCTAATGGCAGATCAAATCTTTCATTCCGTTCTGATATTGGGGTATCTCAATTACCACGTTTCCTGGATTTAATGAATGCTACAGAGTTCGCTCAGTTACAAAATGATAGATTTTATTTTTCAAGCACAGCAAACAGGGTGAAACCGCTTGAAGAATATCCATATCCTAATCCCTTATCTTTAGGCGAAGGAACAAACTGGACCGATGTAATTACCAGAACTGCTCCTTATCAAAATCATACTTTTACAGCCTCAGGAGGCGACAAAGTATCTAAGTTTTATTTTTCGGGGAATTATAACAATACTCAGGGTATTATTATAAATAGTGGTTTGAAACGTTACCAGGCCAGACTTAACTACGATCGGACTTTCAGTAAATACGTTAATGCAGGTATTCGTTTAAACTATTCTTATATCAATCAGTATGTTAATAAGGCCGATGTGGGTTCAAACTCTTTATGGTACAGATCAACTATATTTTTGTCGCCAACTATGCCGGCATACAAGGATGATGGTAGTTTTAATGATTGGAATACACAATGGTATAGTGGTACTTTATTCGACTCACCATTAGCAAATTCTTCTTTACAGCAGAAAGATCAATTGAAGAAAGGCTTATCCACCAATGTTTTTGTTGAAATAAAACCAATAAAATATCTCAAAATCAGGTCAGCTGTTTCTTTTTACGATTATAACCGGTTTGATGATAACTTTTATCCATCTACATTACCTTCCAGAGCAAGTAAAAATACTGGTGCTTACGCCTACAAGTCGGGATTCAGGAATAATAATATCTTAAATGAAAACACAGTAAACTATACACGTACATTTAGTAAAAAACACAGTTTGGATGTATTGTATGGATTTACTTTCCAGCAATTATGGCAGGCCAATTTATTTGCTAGTGGTGATGGCTACTTTATTGATGAGATTGGAACAAATGATTTAGGTGCTATACCTTCTAAAGAAACACTAAATGCAGGATCCAGCTATGAAGATAAAACCAAAGTTTCAAATCTTGCTCGTGTTAATTACAATTATAATGGAAAATACTACCTGACATTAACTGCCCGTGCTGATGCAGCTTCCAATTTTGCTGCGGATCATAAATGGGGTTATTTCCCATCTGCAGCATTTAAATGGAATGTTAAGAAAGAAAAGTTTCTGAAGAATAATGAAAAAATTAGTGAGTTGGGGTTAAGGTTGAGCGCGGGTATTTCAGGTAATGATGCGATATCAAATTATCAATCTTTATCCCGATTATCTTCATCGTCTTCTGGTTATATATTTAGTGGGGCAATCCCGGTTTCTTATTATCCTACTCGTATTTCCAATGAGGGACTAACATGGGAAAAAACTACTAGTTACAATGCTGGGATTGATTTAGGTTTATTTAAAAATAGAATTAATGTAACCTTTGATGCTTATCTCAGTAAAACATCAGATTTATTATTAACAGTACAACTACCTACGCATACAGGCTACCCAAGTAGATTGGCAAATATTGGTAAAACATCAAATAAAGGTCTGGAACTAACTATCGATTCCAGAAATATGAATCGGAAAAATTTCTCCTGGAATACTACTTTAACATTTGCACATAACTCGCAAATGGTTGATGATATTGGTGGTCTGGATAAAATCGTTGCATATGCCAATCCTTATGGTGCGACATATATGATGTATGGTTATGTGAAGGACAGACCGTTAAATGCATTATGGGGAATGCAATATGCTGGTGTCTGGAAAAACCAGGCAGAAATAAATCAGGATAAAATTGATAAAAAATATGCTTCATCCGCGATTAATTTTTATACTCCGGGGCGTCAGCGTTATATTGACCAGAACAATGACGGAGTGTTAGATAATGCTGATTTGGTTTATTTGGGTCAGGCAGATCCTTATTTATATGGAGGTGTTCAAAATTCATTCAGGATCTATAAGTTCAATCTGAATGTATTCTTAAACTATTCTTTAGGGGGTAAAATATATAACGTTACTGAAACCTTTATGGGAACGGGAACCTACTTAAGCAATCAGTATAAATATATGGTAAACGCCTGGCACGAATCACGAAATCCACAATCTGATTATCCTAGAGCAGATTCTAAAGATGACATACCGAACGATAGATTTGTACACAGTGCAACATTTTTACGCTTAAAAAATGTTTCTCTTGGCTACACATTTGATTTAGCTAAAAAAACAAATAACGCCTTAAAAGCGCTGACCTTAAGCGCGAATGGTAATAATTTATATCTGTGGAAGTATTATAACGGATATGATCCTGAAGTTTCTACAGAGAGTGGCAGTTCAACCATGCGCCGTGTAGACAATGGAGCGTATCCGAACAGCAGAACTTTTACTTTTAGCGCTGAAATTAAATTCTAAAGATTATGAATCAATATGAAAATCCCAGAATAAAATATACTCTAATGAAAACGAAGAATATAAAATATACTTTTTTGATTGCCGGCATGCTAATGCTCAGTTTAGTCGCTTGTAAAAAAACTTTAGAAGAACAATCAAAGAGCTTTGTTACGCCCGCTCAGTTTTACAATAATGAAGGTCAGGCTTTAGCTGCTGTAAATGGATGTTATATACCTTTAACAAGTATTTATACCGCTAATTTTATGATTGCAAATGAGGCGACGACTGATTTAGCATTTTTAAACTCCTCGCAACTTGACGCTAAATTTGAGATCTCTCCCGCCAATCCTGGGATGGGGCAGAGTTTATGGCAACAATGCTACAAAGGTGTGATGTATTGTAATTCAACAATAGCAGGTATTGATAGATCTGAAAAAATTCCAGAGGAAAGAAAGAAAGCGATAGCTGCCGAGGCAATAACTCTCAGGGCTTTATATTATTATGTATTAACGGCTACATTTGGTGATGTGCCTTATTATACGGATGACGTCTCTTCTTTGGAAGTTTTAGACAGAATTTCTAAAATTGGCCGGATGCCTGCTGTAGCTACACGTACAGCTTTAATTGATGAATTGCAAAAAAGTGTTCTGTCATTACCCCTAAAACGTACTTCTGATGTAACTGATAACAGGATTTCTGCCCCAATGGCCTATATGTTAATTGCTAAAATGTCCATGTGGAATAAAGACTATACAACAGCCTTAACAGCTTTAAAAGAAGTCCAAAAAATATATGGACAATTAATACAATATCCTTTAACAGATACTTATTTCAGGAATAAAAATACACCTGAATCCATATTTGAAGTGCAATTTACCTGGGCTGCATTGGGATTAAAGAAAACGACCACCGTATCTGCATTTTTTATGCCAACTAAAACTTCTGGGACAAGTACTTACGATGGCGTTAATGTCCCAGAGTTAGGCTCAAAAGCAAATCCTTTCGCTTCTATTACCCCCTCTAAATACTTCGTCTCATTATATGATGTTTATGATCCACGTAGAGAAATAATTTTAGCTTATACCTACAATGGAGCCTACTTTAAAAGGCCAATGGCAAACAATGGAACAGGGAAACCCTGGATGGGACCTAAGTTTTGGTGCCCGGGAATGGATAACATCGCAGATGGAAACAATCAGAAGGTGTTCAGATATGCAGATGTACTATTGATGATTGCGGAATGTGCTAATGAACTTGATGACCCCATCACAGCCATGTCAGCAATAAATGAAGTAAAAGGCAGAGCTTCTCAAGATTATGTATTGGCTTCATATCCTGGTAAACCAGAATTTTTTGCTGAGGTAAAAGAAGAACGTGCCAGAGAGTTAATGGGGGAATACGGAAGAAAATGGGACTTAGTAAGGTGGGGTATTTTTTATGATGCCGTTAAAGCAACTACTGCTACTGAATATGTAAGTATAGAAGAGAATTTACGTCCTTACCATGAGTACTATCCAATTTCTGATGGAGAAATCAGTCGTTCATGGGGTAATTTGACTAACCCTGCTTACAAATAATATAAAATAGACATCCAATGAAACGAAAATCATTATATAAAACCTGCCTGCTGATTATAGCGCTTTTTATTACGGGCAATTTGTTTGCTCAGGATACACTTCGTGTTTTAAGTTACAATATTCTGGAAGGTATGAAAACTGATACCACCAAAGGGAAAACTGTATTTGTAAACTGGATTAAGAAGCAAAAACCAGATATACTGGCTTTACAGGAGTGTAATAAATTTACAGAGGAAAGCTTAAATCAATTGGCCAGAAGTTTCGGACATCCTTATTCTATAATTGTCAAGTTGAAGGGTTATCCGGTAGGTTTAACATCTAAATATCCCATTTTAAATGCAGAAAGGATAAATGAGAATATGACTCATGGATTTATAGTCGCAAATGTGTTGAAATATAATATTCTGGTAGCCCACTTGAATCCACATAACTACGAAAAGCGTCGCGAGGAAATTGGCATTATTCTACAGAAAATAAAAGATTCAAATCAGAAGAAGAATTGGATCATGATGGGAGATTTAAACTCATTATCTCCATTAGATAGAAATAATTATGCAGATGGAGTTTATTTGAATCGTTTAATAGAGAATGAAAAAAAGCATGCCAATCATCATAACCTTGAGGATGGGAAATATTTAGATTTCGAAGTTCAACAGAAGATTTTAGACTTCGGTCTGATTGATGCAATGAAATCTCTCCCAACAGGGAACGATTTTAAATCAACACGTATTGATTATATCTATCTGAGTAAAAACTTAAGGTCGGGTTTAGAGTATTGTAAATTTATCTATGATGATTTTACAAAAAAACACTCAGATCACAGACCCATATTAATGAAACTAAGTAAATAAATAACTGATATATGACAACAACAGTTAACTTAAATAAAAACGGTTGGTTATTATCAACCATTTTATTAATGGCTATGACAATTTTATTTGGTTGTAAGAAGAGCGATCAGGTAGAATTTAGTACTGATATTGCTATTAATAATGAAATTGTACGTGTAGCCGATGCTGCTGGTACATCCAGAATTTTAGTTTTTGCTGATAAGGATTGGACCCTCACTACCGAGAATGAAACTTCATGGGTAACATTTGATAAAACTGGTGGAAATGGTAATGGAGAATTTATTGTAACCTATGAAAGCAACAAAGATAAATTACCACGTTCTGTAAACTTAGTGCTTAGTGCTTCTGGTAAAACACGCACCATTAGTTTTCAGCAAAAAGGTTTAACACCTACGCTAAATATAACTGATGCTACCGCAAATGGTATTGGTGCGGGAGGGGTAATGAAAACGGCAATTACAACCAATATTCCTTTCGATCAAATGGTACAAAAGATTACCTATACCGAAGGGACGGATTGGATAAGTGACTTAAAAATGAAAGATAATTATCTGTACTTCACTTTAGGTCAGAATTCATCTGCTGCTTCACGTTCAGGTAAAGTGTTATTTTCTTATAAAGATGCATTAGGAACTACGGTTAAGGACAGTATAATTGTTTCTCAAAATATTGCTGGAGATTTTGCAAATGCTGTATTAAAAGATTTTAATTATTTAAAAACTACAGTAGCAGCAGGAGTTATTTCTGATGATATTTATATCGAAGGAACAATAGTTAGTGATAAAGGAAATCCGAACATTGGACAAAATCCGAATAAAGCCACTAATAAGCACGAGATTGATAAAACCGAAAATGCAATAACGGTTTATATTCAGAGCAATGATGGAACTTCTGGTGTTTTAGTCAGGACAAAAACTGGTGGAGATAATATCTTTGTGAAAAATGATCGGGTTAAAATATGGCTTAAAGGCTTAACGTTGCGTAAGGAAGTGAACCCGGCCCGCGTGATTTTGGAAAATTTAGAATCAATTAATATCATGTCTAAGGTTGAAGGTACAGAGGTTACTCCTCGATCATTGTACATCAAAGATTTAACACCGAATGACTTGTATACCCTTGTTAAAATTAAAGAGGTAGAGATTGCAGTTCCATTAGGTAGTTTCTCTAATATTACAGAGGGGTATGTAGCAAGAACTGATGCTTATCCAAATTTATTAAGAGATATTAATGGAAATAGTCTGGCTATGATTGTGAATAATGATGTACCATATAGACGTGATGGAAAGCTTGTTCCGCAAGGGGCAGGAGATGTAACAGGCGTTCTGGTATCAGAAAAGATGGATAGGTACGGAGCCAATATTGGTGATTATTCAATCAGACCTTTAAAAAGAGCTGACATCGATCTGGCTGAGAATCGTTCATCAGGATTTTCAAATATTCTTGTAGAATGGAGCAGATTCAAAAAAGAACTTTCTGCCGGAGCAACTTTAAGTAGTAATCCCTTAACACCAGATATTGGAACAGGTGTATTGACACATAGTGCCTCTACTTCGTTAAATTTTACAAGTACAGGTATTAGTGGTGCAAGTGATTATAACGGATTAATTCAAGATCCAACAGGTGCAAAAGGTTTAATTACGGATGCTGCCTGGTCAGCAAAAAACTGGTGGAATACAACGCAGGATATTGGGGCATCCTGGAATATCCAAGTCTCTACATTGGGAATTACTAAGCCTATATCTTTGCAGTTAGATGGAAATAGTAGCATAGGTGGGCCAAGAAACTTTGTCGTAGAATGGAACTCAACTGGATTCTCAAGTACTAGTTGGAATGCTTTAGGTGAGTATACTATGCAGGACATTGTAGATTGGACAAGCACATTACTTACTCAGGTGCCAGGTTTTAAAGTTGTTAATTTCCAATTCCCTCTGCAAGCTTCTGGTTTAGATAACTTGTACATCAGATTAAGAGTTAAAAATAAAGTTGTTGGAAGTGCTACTTCTCCAACCGGGGGAACCCTTGGCGCTGCAGGAGTTAGTCGTTTAGGTCATTTATCAATAAAATACAATAAATAACCGCTCACAAATACGAAAAAGTTGCAGTATATTTTACTGCAACTTTTTTAATTGATTCCTATTTTTAGCGTCATTCTACATCATTTTATTCGATCTGGAATCACTTCGATGATTGCAAGCCCCATAGAGGCCAGATGTATATCAACATTTATTTTTCCTCGTTTATAATTCCCGATTTTGATACGCTCCTTTTCATTTAAAAGATAAATTTTCCCAGTATTTTTCATCCCGTAATCTGAAGCCAAAAGATTAAATTTACATGTGTATGGTTGTTCTTGAATACTTGCCAAAGTAATAGCCAGGCATCCATCTGTAGACTTCCATGATCCTGAGTATATCATAGGATAGCTTTTTTTAAATGTAGTTACTTTTTCATCCTGGCCGGCGTAGATCGAAAGTTTGGAAATCGCAATTTCTTTTTGTGGAATAACTATTTGAGGAGGACGAGCAAACGACCCGTATAGTAGATACTTCAGCGCTTTGTTTCGTAATCTGGACAAAGAAAGCAGGTAATCAATTTCAACTTTTCTCTCTGTTTTCAATGAACTATGATAATTAGCAATGGCCGGTTGCATACCCCAAACGAAAGATCTGGCTTGCTCCATTAAAAATTGTTGGTTAAAAGTTTTATCCAAAGGTTCATTAACTTTTTTTAAGGCATATTTTGCCGGCCACAATTCGTCATATGGCGGGTAAAGTAAGGAAGAGTAGTTCCCAAATGTTATTCCATATTCATGATATACAGCTTGAAATAAAGGAATGGTGTATTTATCAGAAATGCCCGCATAACGTTCGCTACTTACTTGTAAAGTTAAAAAAGCGTCTAATGTTGGTAGCCAGCTTTCACCACCGCCTTCACCTGCCAATATATAAGGTTCTTTTCTTTTTGCTTTCTCTCTGATCTGCTTCGTGAGTTGTGTAAAATTTGGCACCCAGTAATTACCTCCGCCAATGGAGTGGCCATGAGCTGGATCATAACATAAGGCACTTAGGCAAGCCTGGTCCATATATATACCTCCAACGCCATATTTGCTGAGCACAGTGTCTGCTATTCGACTATATTTCTCTTTCCAGAAAGGGGTGGTCATGCACATATATGTTAATGCCTTTTTCGTGAAAATGTTATAAACGAAAGATTTGCTTTCTCCATTTTGTTCCTTTACGGTATATGGAGTTGCATTTTCTTTATAGTAGCTAGGCATATTATTTCCCCATTTGATGGAGTTCATGTAGACAATCGCTTGTATATCATTGTCTTTTGCTTTTTTTATAGCATTGACAAAGTTTTTTTCACCTTCTCTTGGTGGAATATAATCGGGAAAGGAATCATCATAAGAGCCATTATGCCACCAATGCCAAAGAACACCGACAGGTAAACCTAATTGCATTTTTAGATCCGTTGCGGGCTCCAGCACATTTTGAGACTCCCCACGGTTCCATACCCATAAGGCTGTTTTCGTAAGCCAATCCGGAGTCAGCCCATTTTTAAGCCTACTTTCTTTTGCCCAATATTGCTGGCTTCCCCAGACCTTATATTTTTTTGCAGCTGAAATCCAGTCCCCTTCAAAACTTGCAATTTCTACAACATAAGAAGGAGTATAGCTATCAATGTTGTTGTCCAGAGGTAGGAATTGTGTCAGTTGATAAGATAGATTGCCATCTTTTTGATAAAGAAAAGCAAAGTCCTTTCTAAAAGATTTTATATCATTTGCTGCAGCATAGAACCCTTTTTTTGATTTACCGTAAAGCGCCATAAACTGCATGGATAAGTGACCAGGGTAATACAATTCGTATTTTTTTACCGGACCTGATAATTGACGCCTTGGGTTTTTAATAAGTTCACCCATCCAGTTTGGCGCGACAAGGTATTCATCTGTCATATTCTTGATTCCTGAGATTCTTGGGAAAATTACTTTCTCTATTTTAGTATTCGCAATACCAGTAAGAGCAATGTTCCAGAAAGAGCTGCCTTGTTTATTAAGGTTAATTGTAACCCGTACTTGTAATGCTTTAAATGCCGGGTCTTTAAATGATTTCCATATTAGCTCGATAAGATCTTTGGATGGCTGTTTGAATTCAAATTGCTGTGCATCATTAATGGTTATGGGAAGCATGCCGCTATTTTTAGTAAAAGTGAGCTCCCAGATCGAAGCATCTTCTATTTTTGAAACAAGGAAGTCCTGATTGTTGCTTAGATCTTTAAACGAAAGTAGCTTCCCATCTCTTAAATCAAAAGCCCATCTCACATTTGTATTATTAAGGACAATGTAATTTGCTTTGGGATTCTGTGCTCTTGAATTTGTAAATAACAGCGAGCCTGACATTATAATCAATAATGTCAGAACAGTAATAATAGATTTGAACATGAAAGTGTTTTTAATTTTTTTTAATAATTATAGTAGATAAATATTAATTTGAAATTTTGCGGTGGTAGTTTTGTAAAATTTGGTGTAAATGAGAATCTAATATATAAACTATGCTGTTGATATTTAGTGTTTTTAATAAAAAATATATGTGGGCTTTGATTTAATTGGATGTTGTCAAAATCTTAATGAAAAAATATTAAATATGTTATTGAACTTATTGAATATTATATTTAGTTTTATAAAAAGGTTAGATGAATGGCTTTAACTCAGTTATGTAAGTATACAGACCAGGAACTATTAGTTTTGATAATTCAGGATAATAGGGCTGCCTTTGATCAAGTCTATTTTCGATATTGGAAAAAGCTGTTGCTTTACTCGGGTAAAATTGTAAAAGATGAAGATGAATCCAAAGACATTGTTCAGGAAGTCTTTATCTCTTTATGGAAACGAAGAGCAGAACTTTCTGACATAATCTCTCTTTCTTCTTACCTTCATGGTGCAATTCGATTCAGAAGTCTCGGATATATTCGGAATAATTTATATAAAAATAATTATTTAGCCTCTCTGAAATCATTTTTTGAGGAGGGGGTAGATATGGTTAATGAATATATAGATCTGGACGAACTTAGTGGTGTTATTGATACACAAATTTCTAAGCTTCCACCAAAAATGAGAGAAATCTTTGTTTTAAGCCGGGTAGAACAAATGACTCACCGCGAAATTGCAGAGCATTTGAATATATCCGATAAGACGGTGAAGAAACAAATTAACAGATCTCTGAATCTTTTTCGCCTGGTGTTAAATGAAAAGTCGGGTAGTTTGCTGCTGCTGGCTATCCTCAGCTTTTTTACAATTAATCATTTTTTATAAATAAAAATTATAAATAATATTCTGATTATAAGGCTTTTGTGATTTATTTTGTTTTTGATTGTCTACCAGAATGGGACTTTTGCTACATATAGGTATAAGGCAGTAAAAAATGAACAAAGAGGAAATAGTTGATTTATTAGATAGATACTTAAATGGAAAAGCTACTCCTGAAGAAGAGGAAAAGCTAAACTTATGGTATCATCAGGAAGTTGGCTTATCTGATTGGTCTCCAGAGACAGATACTGAAGAAATTGCTGACCTTCTAAAACAAAAAATTGATGCTGACATAGATCATGAGAGAATAATAAAACGTAAAAACTGGTATCGGTACATTTCTGCTGCGGCAGCGGTGCTGATTGTATCTGCAGTCAGTTTTTATTTCTTCGTTATAAGTAACCCTTCAGGGTTAACGACAGCACAGCTAAGCCGGACTGCAGACATTGCACCGGGTAATAATAAAGCTATTTTAACATTGGCTGATGGAACGAAAATTTCTTTGACAGACGTTGGAAATGGAGAATTGGCAACTCAGTCCGGCATCTCAATTACTAAAAATGCAAACGGAGAACTTGTCTATACCGTTAACCCTGCAAATCAGACAAATTTAAATGCAAGCATATCTTACAATACGATTTCAACTCCAAAAGGTGGTCAATATCAGGTTAACCTTCCTGATGGAACCAAAATATGGTTAAACTCCTCTTCATCCTTGAAATTTCCTGTAAACTTTTCTACTCTTAAAGAACGGAAAGTGGATTTGGTTGGAGAAGCGTATTTTGAGGTTAAGTCTGATAAGAACAAACCTTTCAGAGTTCAGAGCGAACAGCAGACTATAGAAGTTTTAGGTACTCACTTCAATGTAATGGCTTATCCAAATGAGAAGAATCTGGAAACAACTTTATTGGAAGGAAAGGTAAGTGTTAAAACGAGAAATTCAGAAACGTTTATAACTCCGGGCGAACAAAGTCAGCTGAAAGATGGCAATATAAAAGTATTAAAACTAGCTGATCCTGAAGCTGTGGTGGCCTGGAAGAACAAACTTTTTCAATTTGACAATACGGATATAGACAAAGTACTGCGTCAGATTGAACGCTGGTATGACGTAGAAGTAAATTATGTCGGGGCAAAACCTGATGTCTATTTCACAGGAGTGATACCCCGGGATGTAAAAGTGTCAAGGATTTTAATGGCTTTAGAACAAGCATGTGGTGTCAGATTCGTAATAGAAGGAAGAACAATTACTACAACCAATTATAAAACCAAAAACTAAAAAAGTATGAAAGAAAACCCTACCTAATTAAACCGAGCAGGGTAGCCAATAAAAAAGCATTTCGGATTGCGGCCGAAATGCTTAAATGTCTGGGCAAACCCTTGATAGTACTCAATAGATTTAGTGTAAACCAAAACCCAAACAAACAAATGTATGAAACAAAATCTACATTTTAAGGGCATTTCATGCCCTGGAATTTACCTATACAAGAAGTGGATTACACTTCTTGAATCAAAAGCATTTCGCATTATGAAATTGACAGGTATTATACTCTTAGTACTTACAATGCACGTTAATGCAGCTTCTTTCGGACAAAAGATTAGTATGAGTCAACGTAATACCAATCTGAAAATGGTATTTAAAGAGATTAGAAAGCAAACAGGTTTCTACTTTATTTACAGTAATGAAGTACTTCAGAAAGCTAAGCCATTAACGATTGATGTCAACAATGTTGATCTTGATGAAGTATTAAAAGATGTCTTTAGTAATCAGCCATTAACTTATACCATTCAGGATAAGATTATCATTGTCAAATCAAAAGACATGATAGCTTCAAATTTGAAGAACAATGTTGTTGCCCCTGTAATGGTGGATATCAAGGGAAAAGTAATAGATATTAACGGACAACCATTGCCAGGTGTTAGTGTCGTTGTTGTTGGAACAACAAAAGGTGCCACAACCAATACAGAAGGATATTATGCAATTGATGCCAGACCTGGTGATATTTTAAAGTTTTCCATGGTAGGGTACATCGAGCAACAGATAAAGGTAGAAGCTAAAACTGCCATTGATATTGTATTGAAGGAAAAGTTAAGCGATCTGGATGAAGTAATGGTGGTAGGTATGGGCGTTCAGCGAAAAGCTAGTGTAATCGGTGCCATTTCTACAGTAAAAATGGATGAGTTAAAAATTCCTGTACGTTCATTAACCAATGCTTTAGCAGGTAAAATGGCAGGTGCTGTGGTTGTTCAGCGTTCAGGTGAATTAGGAAGAGATGGTGGAGGCTTGTGGATCCGGGGTATCGCCACATTCGGTGCAAACAGGTCTCCTTTAATTCTTGTAGATGGTGTGGAAAGGAGTATGGACGATATTTCTGTTGAAGAAGTAGAATCTGTCTCTATTTTGAAAGATGCTTCTGCTACTGCAGTATATGGTGTAAGGGCAGCTAACGGGGTTGTTTTGGTAACAACCAGAAGAGGTATAGCACAAATACCGGTAATAGAAGCGAAGACTGAATATGGTATTTCAGATTTACCAATGCTGCCGAAATTTTTAGGCGGAGCAGATTACGCCATGTTATATAATGAGGCCTTAGGTAAAGAGAATTATTCGAAGGAATATATTGAAAACACCAGAAATGGGACTGATCCTTACCTATATCCGAATGTAAACTGGTTTGATGAAACCTATAAAAAGTATGCCTATAATGCGAATGCTAACTTAAGTGTAAGAGGAGGAGGTGAAGTTGCACGTTATTTTGTAGGGCTTGGCTATATCAAAGAAAGTGGTAATTTGAGAGACAATCCGGATATCGATTATAAATCAAACCTCGACCTTCAGCGATATAATTTCAGAGCTAATGTTGATGTCACTTTATCTAAGTCGACTGTATTAGAACTTGAAATTGGTGGTAACCTTACTGATTTGAGGACACCTGGTGTTGGTGGAGCAATTTATTCCTCGACTTTTACACCTGCTGGCGAATTGTTCTATTGGGCCTATCAGGCAACACCAATAGGAAATCCGGTTAGGATTCCGATTGGTAAAGATCTGAATGGAAAGGATATTATGGGCTGGGCAGCACCTACACAAGTTGGAGAGTCTAATCCGGTAGAACGTTTAATGGGCTCAGGGTTCAATACAGAATTTAGAAATCAATTTACTAGTCAGATTTCATTGAATCAGGATCTTAAGTCTGTTTTGGATGGATTGAAATTTAGATTGTCTTATTCATTTGACGCAAATAATACAACTACAATAAATAGGAGGAAGAACAGTACTACTTATGGTGTACAAGGAAGAGATCCTGTTACAGGAGACATTCTTTTTAAAGAGGTTACGGTAGGGACAGAATTTTTAGGCTATTCTAATGCACAGACGAGTAATAGGGCTAAAGAAATGAAAGCACAGCTTTTGTATAATAAAGCATTTGGAGAAAAGCATCATGTTAGTGGTATGATGATGTATTATCAACGAGATTATATACTTGGTAATGCTGGTTCCGCAATTTTATCACTTCCATATCGCCGCCAGGGTATTGCAACAAGAGCTACTTATGATTATGATGATAGGTATTTTGCTGAGTTTAATGTAGGTTATAACGGATCAGAAAATTTTCCTCCAGAGAAGCGTTTTGGCTGGTTTCCTGCAGTTGCAGCTGGTTGGATAGTTTCCAATGAATCATTCTTTAAAAACTTAAAAGGAACTGTTGATCTCTTGAAATTCAAAGGATCAATTGGTTTAGTCGGTTCTGAAGCTTTGCCAGGTAGTGACCGCTATGGTTACTTATCTGTATATGGTGCTGGACTTGGGGGGTATATATTTGGTGAAACCCCGACTAATTATGGAGGAACTGGTGAAAACCGGATAGGAGTTGCAACTTTAACATGGGAGAAAGGACTTAAGAAAAATATCGGTTTTGAATTGAAAATGTTCAAGAATGCATTGTCAATTGAAGCAGATTACTTTCATGAAAAAAGAACAGATATTCTATTGCAACGGACTTCGTTACCTGCAATTACGGGCTATGTAGCTGCGCCATATGCAAATATGGGCGAGATGCTGAATCGTGGTGTAGATGGAACTATAGAGTTTAATCAACGTTTTGGCCAGATCGGTACTCGTGTGTATGGAAATTTTACCTATGCAAGAGACAAAATCCTTTCTCAGGATGAAGCCAATAAAAACTATGCATATAGAATGCGTACAGGTCAAAAATATAACCAGGTTTTCGGTCTGCAAGCATTGGGCTATTTCGAGAGCGAGGCTGATATCCAAAATAGTCCTGTACAACAATACGGTGTAGTCAGACCGGGAGATATCAAATATCTTGATGTGAATGGAGATGGGAAAGTGAGTATAGATGACGAAGTACCTATAGGTTATTCTAATTTACCAGAGATTAATTATGGTTTTGGATTCCAGGTAGATTATAAAGGATTTGATATAGGTGTCTTTTTAAGGGGGCAGGGACGTGTTACCTATAGATTGGGTGGATCATATATTCCTTTTGCTCAAGGAGTGGGTAAGCTTAATCTTTTTGAAGAAGCATTAGACCGCTGGACTGTTGACAATCCAAGGCAAGATGCACTGTATCCAAGGTTGTATAATGGTACTTCAGCTAATAACTGGCAGACTTCAACTAAAACCATATATGATGGCAGCTATTTACGCTTATCAGATGTAGAAATTGGATACACATTTGGATCAAAATTATTGTCAAATATCAGATTAAAAAGTTTGCGCTTATATGCACTGGCTAATAACGTAGCTGTATGGGCACCATGGAAAATGTGGGACCCTGAGCTGGAAGGGCCGGGAAATTATCCTTTACAGCGTAAGATGAATTTGGGTATCAGAGCTAAATTTTAATTAGAAGAAGATGAAAAGAAATTTGAATAGATATATCATGCTTTGCATGTTTGGATTGATGACAGTAATGGGTTGTAAGAAATTTCTGGACAAGCAACCCGATGATATGAAAACGGATGCCATGATCTGGAATTCACGTAAAGAAACAGAAGCATTTTTGTATAATGTTTATGCTTCAATACCTGCTGCTAACCTTTATCAGGATGATCCCTGGTTAGGATTGGCTGATGAAATAGATTTGAGTTGGAATGTGTATAACACTTATAATATTAATTTGGGTAACTGGAATACAGGTTCAGGATTCTATAATAAATGGGCTACGTATTACAAAGCAATTCGCGCATCTTTTGTGTTTGAGAATAATGTAGATAAAAATCCAGAGCTTAGTAATGGTTTAAAAACCCAATATAAGGCTGAGGTTAAATTTTTGCGTGGATATTTTTATTGGCTGTTGCTTAGGCAATATGGACCTATTGCCATTATCAAAAGTGAATTACCTTCGGATACCGATTTTGGGGCTATTCCAAGAACTCCGTATGATGAATGTGTAAATTACATCGTTCAGATGATGGATGAAGCAGAACAAGGATTGCCTTTGGACTGGCAAAATGATAGGCAATGGTTCGGTAAACCGAATAAAATTGTTTGTAAAGCCGTAAAAGGAATTGTGTTAACAATGGCAGCTAGTCCGCAATGGAACGGAAATATTGATTATGCCAATTTTAAGAATCATGATGGGACACCACTTACAAGTGTTGTTTATGATGAGTCAAAATGGAAAAGAGCTGCAGATGCCAGCTATGCAGTTATTCAGATTGCAGAGAATAATCCAGCTGCCAATGTAAAACTATACAGGAATAATGAAAATGGTGACGCAGTTTTTAATCCATTGAAATCGGTAAGAGATATAAAAGTAAAAAAATGGAATTGTGAGGTAATATGGGGCCGCGCTGGTTATAATCCATCAGGATGGGAAATTCATACTTCTCCGGGGCCAAATAATCTGGGGGGTGTTGGGCCGACACAAAGAGTTGTTGATGCCTTTTTGATGAAAAATGGGCGTGATATTGAGGATCCTTTGTCAGGTTATGTTGAAGAAGGCTTCGCAACTACAGGTGGGGATAATTGGAACCCTAAAAACAGAAACATAACTACTGAACGCTTGGCTATGATAGATGATATTCGTAGTGGAGATGCATGGGGACACTGGGCTGGTGAATGGAATATGTATGCAAATCGAGAGCCCCGTTTTTATGCCAATATTCTTTATAATAAAAGAATCATTCCTCAATTACCAAGTGATGTAGATAAACGGGATTATTACAGCACCGGAAGTCAAAAAAATGGATATGGTAGAGCTGAGCTATATTACGGTGGAGCTTCACGTTTGTCGGGTGCTTACACATTTTATTCTCGTACTGGATATTTATGTCTTAAAGATGTTGATTATCTGAGTAATTTAAGGGATCGCGTGTGGACAACTAATCCACGTACAGAAATATTTATTCGATATGCATCGGTTCTGCTGGACTACATAGAGGCTCTGAATGAATATAATCCGGGGCACGCTGATATTGAGAAATATTGGGACATGATTCGTTCTCGTGCTGGTGTCCCGAACATATTCAGTGTATATCCGGAAATCAGAGGAAATAAAGAAGAACAGAGAGAGCATATTTTAAAAGAACGTCAGATCGAACTTGCATTTGAAACTGATCGTTATTTTACCTCCAGGAGAAGATGGAGGGCACATACTCCTGACAATGGAGATCCTTTGCGTAAATGGGGTGATGGAGGTAAAATGTGGGGTATGGATGTGAATGCTGGTGTAACTACTTCAAACAACTTTAATTATACAGGATTTTATAAGCGAACTGCATTCGAAGAAAGGGTATTCCCCATGAAGTTTAATTTATTCCCGATTCTTCAGACAGAAATTGATAAAAACCCTGCTTTAGTTCAAAATCCGGGATGGTAAATAATTTTAATAGAGATAATCATGTTAAAAAGATATAAGTTTTTAAACACAGCATTACTTTTAGGGATGTTAATGGTGTCTTCCTGTGAGAAGGGACTGGATACAATTAAATTAGATGGCGTAGTATATATTCCCAATTCAGGTTTGAGTACGCAAACAGCGCTTCTTGGTGAGTCTATTTTTAAACTAGGGGTTTATAGAGCTGGAGTAAATCAGGAAAATAGTGTTACAGTTAACCTCGATGTTGATCAAGATGCTTTTGCTGAATTCCAGACAGATAATCCTGGTTATGAAATTCTGCCGACAAGTAATTATAGTATTCCTTCTGGAACAGTAGTAATAGGGGGCGGAAATGAAAGGGAAGATTTAAATATTCGTTTGGCAAATATCAATGAGAATACTTTTGTAGGTAAAAAATATGTTTTACCCATTAGCATTAAGAACGTCAATCCAAATACTAAGATAAATCAGGAAAAGAAAATTGCTTTTCTTTATTTTTCCAGATTTAGAAATGCATATGAAGCCAAGTATAAAGCTTATGGCACGGTGAAAAGTGATGGCGTTTCCGTATTAAAAATAGATGAAGTACAAAGTCCTGTATCAGTTTCTGCCAATGTACTTGAGGTGGCTGGACCTGTACCTTTATTAAAGTTGCGTCTGACAATATTGAATGATAAAGTTCAGATTACTGGCGCCCCTGGCTCAGAAGCATACGCCGTTCAGAATGACCCAAAAGAGGAGAGTACTTTTATAGGGCAGTTCGATACCGTTTATCAGACTTATAAAGGGGATTTTAAG
The DNA here is from genome assembly GCF_040203335.1 of Pedobacter sp. ASV1-7. Taxonomy (NCBI): domain Bacteria; kingdom Pseudomonadati; phylum Bacteroidota; class Sphingobacteriia; order Sphingobacteriales; family Sphingobacteriaceae; genus Pedobacter; species Pedobacter sp. ASV1-7. The sequence goes on from NZ_JBEHBV010000001.1 coordinate 968,530, forward strand.
TTGTTTTACACTTATCTGTCGAATGGTAAAGTGCAGCAAGCCGAAGTTGATTTAACCTTTACATTATAAAATCAGATTACATGAATAAGTATATATCATTTCTGCTCACGACACTGATCGTGTTGCTTGTCTATTCTTGTAAAAAGGACGAGAATAAAGGAGATTTCAGCGCATCTTCAAACTCAGTGTATGTCACATTTTCGGATGGATCCGGTTTTTTTAATCCAGAAAAAGCTACTCCATATGGGGATACGATTAAATTTGTTTTTTCAACTCATTACCCGGCGGAATCTAACAACCTGATTGATATCAGTGCTATGAAAATTAAAACGAATGCGCCAACTACTGTTAGAGTAGTTTCCAATGGCTCAGATCAGGTTGACTTAAATAAGCCTACGGAAATAATTGTACGTTCAGCTGATGGTACGGAACGTAAACATATTCTGGTTGGAGAAATAAGAAAGAGTAATGAAGCTGTAATCAATTCTTTTGCTTTACCAACAGCTAACATTACGGGTTTCCTGGTTGAATCGCAAAAGATTGTTGGGCTTGTATCTGGTGGAACAAGTTTAACAGGATTGGTGCCTGTAATTAATATCACTCCGCACGCAACGATTTCACCAGCTGTGAATGTGGCGCAGGATTTTAGTAAACCAGTTACTTATACTGTAACTGCTGAAAATGGCAGGGTTGTCCAGTATGTAGTAAAGCCAATAACTCCTGATAAAGTGGCATCTGGGATCCGACAGGGAAGTCAGAAATTGTTATGGACAAAATCACTTGTCGAGCTTGGTATTAATGGTATTGACCATTTCACCACTTCGATTGCAGTTACTGGTGATTACCTTGCTGTAAATACGCGTGCAACAGCAAATAAATATCTTGATCGTTATACCGGCTCAGTTGTTGGAACTATGGTTCCTACGCCTGTACTTAGTACTCAGTTCCCGAATTTCTTTGCAACTAGTGATGAGGCGGGGCATATTTTGGTTTCAAACCTTGTAAATGGATTGCCGAATACTTTATATGTATATAAGTATAATGACGTAACTGATCAAGCGCCTGTTAAGTTTATTGAATGGCCATCAACCACTTATCTGGCAGGACGAAAAGTATCTGTAAAGGGTGATCTGAATAAAAATGCATTAATTTTCATGGGCTCTGCCAATTCAAATAATACTATTTTAAGATGGCAGGTGGTCAATGGGGTGTTGTTATCTCAAAATCCTACTACAATTACCTATGGCGGAACAAAAATCTGGACTCTGATGGCGGATGCAATAGCTACAGGTACTAATCTTACAGATGGAATGTTTATAGCAGGACAAAATAGTGACCTTGCATATATGAATAGTGCTACCGGGCAACCCATGAGTACTGTAGATCTTACAGCATCCGGTATTGTGACTACTCATAGCCTTGATTATACAGAGTTTAATAATGCCCGCTATTTGGCAGCTGTAAATGTCAGTTCAAATATAGCTGGTAATGCATTCTTATATAATGTGACTGATCCTTTATTGCTTTCTACACCTCCTACGAGCGCAAGCTATAATAATGTTTGCGTATTTAAATCACCTGTTCTTGCCAATGTGGCAAATGGGAATTTTACAGGAGATGTAGCGCTTAAAGTATCCGCTGATGGTTATAAAATGATTCTTTATGTCCTGATCACAAACGGCAGTATTGCTGCTTATGAATTTGATTGTATAGATCTAAATAGCATTAAATAAATATAAGACACACACAGTACCCTACATCTGCTGATGTCCTTTTTTTAAGGGCATGGCAGATGTTATAATTAAACATAAAATACATACAAATGAAACGATTAATAGTCATTATTTACATTTTAAGTCTGACCACTGCCGGATGGGCGCAGAAGGAAGTTAAAGGTGAATACGGGAAAACCAATATTGCCGATTTGGTTTTAATTTATCAGGGAGGTACTCATCGTCCGATGGAATGGACCAAAGAACAATTTTTGCCTTATATCATTCATGAAGATAGTAAGGGTAATAAAAACTGGTTATACGATGGCTTCTTGTTTTTAGAATTCAAGGATGGTAAAGGCAGAACTTATGCACCAGGATATGCTAAACTAAATGCACGTAAGATTGAATGGGAATGGTTGCTGGATAGAAATTTTGAAAAGGATAAAGCATTTTATGCATTAAACCAGGCTATTAAGGAACAAATTTCTGTAATGAAGAAACCGGGCTTTAAGCATAAACTGGTAGTAGGCATTCCGAGTCCGATTTTTAATCAGAAGGATTGGGGAGAAATTAATGGAAAGGTTATGGACTTCTCTAAGCATGAGGATAGAATTGAAGCAGGTAAATGGTATATTGATAAATTTCTTGAACGGTATAAGCAACAAAATTATGCTCATTTACAATTAGAGGGCTTCTATTGGGTTGACGAAGACGTTAATGGTTGTGCTGAAATATTAGAACCGCTTGGCGATTACATGCGATCGAAAGGAAAACGATTTTATTGGATACCTTACTGGAATGCAAAAGGATTTGATCAATGGAGAAAATTTAAGTTCGATTTTGCCTGGCTTCAGCCTAACCATTTTTTTAATAATAAAATTCCAGACAGTCGTATAGATCAAGCCTGTGATTTGGCGAAAAAATTAGGGATGGGTATGGAGATGGAGTTTGATCCACATGCATTGAATGCTTCGAAGGAGCAAAAAAGTGGTCGTTTGAAAGCATATATAGAAGCATTTAAGAGAAATGGAGCTTTTGCTGAGTCTCCTATCGCTTATTATGAAGGAGGTAATGGAATGTATCTGTTTTCAAAGTCTAATGATCCCAAAGATAAAGCGTTGATGGATGAGCTTGCTGCTGAAATTATTAAACGTAAAAGCAAAAGCTTTATGAAAAAAATAAGCAAAGTAAGCAAATAGTATAATATAAATTAAATCTTCTCATTATCTTAGTAAACAACACACAATATGGAAATATGAATGCTATAAAGTTTATGAGATACAAGAGTTTGATTATTGTTGCAACACTATTACTTCTTTCTTTTTCCAGAAGTACTGCACAAAAAGTAACTAAAGAACCTCTGGTTTTTATTCAGATGACAGACACGCAGTTTGGATTTTTTGAAAATGATCAGAAGTTTTCCAAAGAAACTGAAAACTTTGAAAAAGCCGTGGCCGCAGCAAACCAGTTGCGCCCGGCTTTTGTAATTATTACTGGGGACCTAGTAAACCTTATGGGGGATCCAGCACAAATTGCAGAGTATAAAAGAATTGCTGCAAAGCTAGATCCATCAATTAAATTGTATAGTCTCCCTGGAAACCATGATGTAGCAAATAAACCTACACCAGAAATATTAGCTGCCTATCGTAAAGAGTTTGGGGCTGATTATTATACTTTCAGGAAAGGGGATCTGTTTGCTATAGTAGTTAATTCCGGACTTATATCGGACGCTTCAGGTGCAAAAGAAGAGAGTGAAAAACAATATAGATGGTTACAGTCGGCATTTAAAAAAGCTAAAAAATCTGGATGTAAATCTATCGTTGTATTTCAGCACCATCCTTTCTTTCTTGAAAATCCGGATGAGAAGGATCAGTATTTTAATATCAAAATACCAATCAGAAAGAAATATCTGCAACTATATAAGGAAAATGGCGTGAGCCATATTTTTGCCGGCCACCTTCATAGAAACTCCTTTGGTAAAGATGGTGAAATGGAAATGGTTACTACCGGACCTGTTGGTAGGCCATTGGGTAAAGATCCATCTGGTTTCAGGATTGTAACCGTAAGAAATGGTAATATCGAACATAAATATTATGGTCTGGACGAGATGAAAACAGTGGTTAATCCCCCAAAACAATAGTTTCAGGGGATTGTAGCTTTTATCTATTCGATGGTTAAATAAGAATCTCTTCCCACAATAGAGCCTAGTGCGGTGGATACATTATTTGTTAGAGCTAGTGTTATTTCTCCATCTTTCGATTTTTTGAGAAGTGATTCAACTGCTTTGGCATCCAGTTTTATGGTGACCATTGAAAGCTTATCGTCTAGTGATTGGTCTAATAATAAATTGCCTAATACATTTTCAAGTTTTGGAGCATTATTCCAGGTAATTGTTGTTTTGCTCCAGGTATTTTCAGAAACAGCCTGCACATCTAAACTAAATTTTAAATCTGGGTTTTCGGAATTCTTGTAAACTTTGATAGGAATATTTATATCAACCGATTTTAAAGACTGTATTTCTTTAGGGAATTTAAACTTCAATAATCCGGTTCTGGACCAATGAGTATTGGTGTTTGAACGTGCTACCAAAATCACATCTGGTTTTGTTGTACCAAAAGCTTCATCTCCTGTTTTTCCCCCTTGTATAAAAACCGCTTCGGTAGTTTTTATTTTTTTACTTTGAGCATTAACAGAGGTAATGGTTAGAAAGCTTAATAAAAGAGCACTTAAAATTTGTTTTTTCATAACATTTTTATTTTTGGTTTAACTGATTCGTTTTTAAATAGCACATACCAAACTTATCTATTTCAATGTTAGAGTATGGGGGGACCTTTGTTCTTATGTAGGGGAGATTTAGTTCTTTAAGGATAATGCCGTATTTTATTGAACTAATTCTTTTGTTGTCGTATTACCCCCCTATATTTGAACTGATTCTCCCCCCGCATTATATATATTAAATGCAATATTTGAATCCTGTAAGAATAAAAATTCAAAACAAGACCAAGTATGAGCCGTTTACTTCACTTTATTTTATTGATTTGCTGGCAGTCTGTCAGTACTTATGCACAAACGCAAACCGATATTTGCGAGGATGATGTTCCTAAAGATTGGCGAAGCATTAATGGCGCTCTAAGCCTTACGGATACACATTTTAAAATAGGTAAGCAGGCCATAAAGTGGGACTGGACAGCCGGAAGTAAAAGCATAATTAAAGTAGATAATGATGCTTTTAAAACAGTCGCAGGAAATCCACGCAGTACATTTGTAATTTGGGTATATAATGAAGCTCCCATCAATGATAAATTATTATTCACATTTGGGAATACAAACCAGATTGCCTGCAGCTTTGAATTTAATTTAAATTTTAAAGGATGGAGAACTGCATGGGTTATGTACCATAGGGATATGATAGGTAAACCTACAGGTGTAATGAATACCATGAAGGTACAGGCTCCTTCGTCTGTAAAAAAGGGTACCCTTTTTATAGATCAGTTGATGTACGATGTGACAATTAATCCACGTTCACCTATGCGGGATGAGCAAATGCCTTTTATCAATCCTGAAGCGGATAAAGCAGCAAATGCACATTGGAATTCACTATATGCCTTTAGCAGGACTCCACATTTTCTTGAACTTCCATTAAAACTTAATAAAAACGATCTGACCGATATGGCAAAGATCAACAAGCGTTATCAGGAAATTGTAGCTCCCTCAAAAAAGGAAATAACAGAAAGTAAGTTAAAAGAGATTGAAAGTGAATTTTCCTGGTGGAATATTGTAAGGAAAGGCAATCAGATTACCGGAAGACCAGTTTATTCTATGAATGACATAGAGCTGGTGTCTTTAAGTCCACCGGCAAACATTAAGGAATTGAACCAGTTATCGGGCGTAAAACGTTTTACGCAATTGATGCTACAGGTGGCACAAGCCCACCATTCTTCATCAGATCAGGCTACAAAATTACAGCTTGAAATCATGTACATGAATCTTCTTGATCATTTTGAAGATCAGGGATGGATCTATGGTAGCGGCATGGGGGCATTACATCATCATGGCTATAATCTGCAAGGTTATTACACCTCATGCTTGCTGATGAAAGAAAGCATTAAAAAACAAGGTAAGTTAGATAAGACTTTTAAAAGCATGGGCTGGCTTAGTGGCCTGGGTAGAACACTTCAATTGCCAGATCAATTACCATCATCTAATATTGATGTATTCAATACTCTGCTCGGAAGTATGCTTTCTGCTGTATTAATTATGGATGATACACCTGAAAAGCTCCGTTATCTTCAGAGCTACTCAAAATGGCTATCTAAAAATGTCGCTCCGGATCATACCATAGAAGGTGCTTTTAAACCTGATGGTGCAGTATTTCATCATGCCAATCTTTACCCTGCCTACGGTATTGGAGGATTTACTGGTGTAGCTCCAATTGTATATGTTCTTAGTGGTACTGGATTAAGCGTTGATAAGGAATCACATATAAGCTTCCGGAATAGTCTGATGATGATGTATCAATATACTAATCCTTATAAATGGCCCATAAGCATCTCTGGACGTCATCCTACAGGAACCTGGCGCATAGCTGATAGCCCATTTGCATATATGGCAATGGCTGGTACACCAGATGGAACTTCAAAAATAGATACTGCAATGGCCGGAATTTATTTAAAGCTAAATGATGGCAAGACGAACAAGTGGACCAAAAGGTTTAATTCTATGAAGATTGCACCTGCAGGCTATACAAGTGGGCATTGGAATATGAATTATGGATTGTTTGATATCCACCGTCGCCAGGATTGGTTGCTTACGGTACGCGGACACAATCGTTACTTCATAAGTAATGAGTCGTACCCGGGAGCCAATATGTACGGGAGATATCTGGCTTACGGACACCTTGAAGTACTTTTTCCTGAAACAAAAATAGATAATGGCAGTAACTTTAAAGATGAGGGATGGGACTGGAATAATATTCCAGGGACTACAACCCTTCATCAGCCTTTGGATAAGCTAAGGGCAAACATCATTAATGCGGATGACTTTAGCGGAATTGAAGAAATGCTTATTTCTGATGAACGCTTTGCAGGTGGAACAACTTTGAATAAACAAGGTATGTTCGCCATGAAGATACATGGGCATGATAAGTATGATATGGGAAGTTTCAGAGCTATAAAATCATGGTTTATGTTTGATAGCCTGATCGTATGCTTAGGCTCAGGTATTAATAATACCATAAAGGAGTATGCTACTGAAACGACTCTTTTTCAAAATTATTTAAAGACCCCTGCTGATGCATTGAGCTTTAATGGGCAGATTATAAATCAATTTCCATATACGAAGGCTGGAACGGCTGGAAAGTCATTAACAATTATCGATAACCGCAATATTGGTTACTATATTCCTGATGGGAATAGAATTTTTCTCACAAAATCGACGCAAACATCTCGCGATCAAAAAGACCAGAAAAATACGACAGGTAATTTTGCTAAATTAATATTTCAACATGGTAAAGCTCCGGTAAATCAGAGTTATGAATATGCAATGCTTATAAAGACGGATCAGAAAGCTATGGATCATACTTTTGCGGCAATGAAAAGTAAAAAACCTTTGTATAAGGTTTTAGAAAAAGACAGTATTGCACATATTGTATGGTATGCCGCAGATCAGATTACTGCATTGGCTGTTTTTGGTAATCATGTTAAGACTGTAGATTCTCTGCTGTTGGATAATAACAGGCCATGTTTATTGATGTATAAAAAGGAAAAGGAAATGCTAAAACTGTCTGTTACAGATCCCGATTTAGCTTTTTACGAAGGACCGGATGATAGTCCTTTAACTGCAGATGGCAAAAGGAAAGAGGTGAGTATTTATTCGCGAGATTGGTATAGGTCGCCCGCAAAGACTTCTATTGTGAAGTTATTGATAAAAGGAAGATGGAGCGTTAAAACAGGAAACATGGATTCCCAAAAGAAAGAGGCTAGTGTTGAATTGAAGTCAGATGGAAATACATTGGTTAGTGTACCTTGTGCAGATGGATTAACGTCAGAAATTGAATTGATCAAACAAAAATAAAAGGATTCAAATAGCATGAAGAAATTAATAATTGCAGCATTGCTTACTACTGGTTTCGCAGACCCGATTTTTGCGCAGCATAAAACTTCAGATAAACCCAATGTCATCGTTATTGTTAGTGATGATGCCGGATATATAGATTTTGGGTGCTATGGAGGTACTCAGATCCCCACACCAAATATTGATGCTATTGCTAAACAGGGTGTACGTTTTACCGATGCTTATGTATCTGCATCGGTATGTGCCCCCTCAAGAGCTGGTTTGTTAACCGGACGCTATCAACAACGCTTCGGTTTTGAACACAATACTTCTAATCTGGTGGCTCCGGGGTATAAATTATCAGATGTAGGCATGGATCCGGAAGAGCAAACAATCGGAAATGAAATGCAGGCTAATGGTTATAAAACAATTGCAATAGGCAAGTGGCATCAGGGAGAAGAGAAAAAACACTTCCCGTTAAACCGCGGATTTGATGAATTTTATGGCTTTATTGGAGGCCATAGAGATTTCTTTGCTTATAAAAATAAACCATCTAATGAACTCGCATTGTATAACAATAATGAAATTGTTCCTGAAAGTCAAGTTACTTATCTGACAGATATGTTAACGGATAGAGCAACAGATTTTATCAGGGAAAATAGTAAAAAGCCATTTTTTATGTACCTTTCTTATAATGCGGTACATACACCGATGAATGCCAAAAAAGACTTGATGGACCGTTATGCAAGTATAGCAGACCCTGGTAGACGTGCTTATGCAGCTATGATGACATCCTTAGATGATGGCATTGGCAAGGTAATGGAAACACTAAAACAGCAAAGTCTGGATAAAAATACATTGATCATTTTTATCAATGATAATGGCGGAGCTACTGTTAATTCTTCAGATAATGGTCCGTTAAGAGGAATGAAAGGGTCGAAATGGGAAGGTGGTATAAGGGTAGCAATGATGATGCGCTGGCCAGGGCATATTACTCCAAATAAAACATATAGTAAACCGGTAAGTTCATTGGATATATTACCTACTTCTATAGCAGTAGGTAATGGCAAACAAAAAGGAACAAAAAAACTAGATGGGATAAATCTAATCCCATATATTAATGGAAAAACTAAACAAATACCCCACGAAGCACTTTATTGGCGAAGAGGCGTTGCAGCTGCAATGAGAGAAGGTAATTGGAAACTGATCAGAGTTAAGGAAAATGTTTTACTATTCAATCTTTCTAAAGACTTATCTGAAACGATAAACCTGGCAATTAAGAATCCCGCAAAGACAAAAGAAATGCTATCCAAACTTGCGCAATGGGAAAAAGGACTGGATACCCCGCACTGGACAAGTGCTTATGGAGATAAAAATCAGATCATGAAACACCGCATGGAGACTACAGGTCGTGAAATGGAAAGAATGTATCCATAGTTCATAAGTGTTAAAATTTAATTATGTCAAAAAACTAAAGAGTGCCTAAACAAACCAAATGAAGAAACAACTAACCTTAACTTTTATACTTTTATTCTCAGTATTTATATACCGGTCTGTAAAAGCTCAGTCAGGGAATACAAATGATGTGATAATGGGGAGGATATTGGCCGACCTTAAGTCACCTCTACGGTTTATTGATCGGGCCGCAGAAAAGAGTTTTCTAAAGTTGCAGGATGATGGTAGCTGGAAAGATATCGACTATGCTGCCAATACAATTACAAAATGGCAACCTGGAGATCATTTGCTTAGGGTTCAGCAATTAATACAGGCTTACATTGAAAAGAAAAGTCGTTACTATGGTGATGAAAAAATGTTTGCAGGTATTACTAAAGCTTTAGAATTCTGGTACAATGCAGACCCTAAAAGTAGCAATTGGTGGCATAATGAAATTGCCACACCCCAGGCTTTAGGTGAGCTGCTTATTATGATGCGTTACGGGAATAAAAAAATAGATATTTCACTTCAGGCTAAGTTAATAGAAAGAATGAAACGTGGTATTGTGGAAAAACAAACTGGTGCAAATAAAACAGACGTTGCCTTGCATTACTTCTATCGTGCTTTGCTGACTAATGACAAACCTTTGCTGGATAAATCTGTGGAGGAACTGTTTTATCCTGTACAGCTTGTTTACCAGAAAGAAGGGTTACAATATGACTATGCATATTTACAACATGGGCCACAGTTACAAATTTCAAGCTATGGGGCTGTATTTATAACTGGAGTCTTAAAACTGGCCAATTATGTAAGAGATACCCCTTATGCAATGACTGCTCAAAAACTGGAGTTATTCTCAAAATATTACAGAGATAGTTATTTAAAAGCAATCAGAGGTAGCTATATGGATTTTAATGTAGAGGGCCGTGGCATCAGCAGGCCGAATATTTTAAGTAAGTATGGAGAAAAAACTCGTTTGGAAGTTGCTAAAATGATAGATCCTGTTCATGCGGACGACTGGAATGCAGCTATAGCCAGAACAGATAGTACACAAGCTCCAGGCTTTAAAATTACTCCCTACCATAAGCAATATTGGACAGGCGATTATACACTTCATTTACGCCCTTCTTATTCTTTTAATGTACGTATGGTAAGTACGAGAACGAAAAGAAGTGAAGCTGGTAACAAAGAAAATCTGCTAGGAAGATATTTATCTGACGGAGCAACAAATATACAGCTTAGGGGGCCGGAATATTATAACATTATGCCGGTATGGGAATGGGATAAAATCCCGGGTGTAACCAGCAGGGATTATGAGGTTGACAGACCTTTAACTAAATTCTGGGGCGAAGATGGGCACAACGCTTTTGCTGGCGGGGTGTCTGACGGTTTGTACGGAGCCAGTGCCTATGTTTTGAATTATGATAGTCTGGAAGCAAAGAAATCATGGTTCTTTTTTGATCATGAAATTGTATGTCTTGGTGCCGGTATTAAAAGTAATACTGCTGAAAATATTACCACTACGGTTAATCAAAGCTGGTTAAATGGATTTGTACTTAATTCAGTAAATGAAACTCAAACTGGAAAAGGTAAAACACTTGAAATTAATGAAAAAAGGCCGGCTTGGTTATTACATGATGGGGTTGGCTATTACTTCCCACAAGGAGGAAAAATTAGTTTAAGTACACAAAGGCAGAGGGGGAACTGGTATCAGATTAATAATTCATATTCAAAAGATGAAGTTTCCGGAGATGTGTTTAAACTTTGGATTAACCATGGAACTAATCCCGTTGCAGAAAAATATGCTTATTTTGTGTTGCCAGGAGTAAAATCCGGTTCGGAAATAAAGAAATATAATCCTGCAACTATACAGATTCTGGCCAACACTGCAAACCTGCAGGCTATTTATCATAAGTCATTGGACATTCTTCAGGCTGTTTTTTATCAACCAGGAACAGTGGTTTTACCAACTATGGAAGTGAAAGCAGATAAAGCTTGCATATTAATGGTGAAAAATATTAAAGGGAAAACTGTTGTTTCAATTGCAGATCCATTGCAAAAAGAGAAGATAACGACTATACTTATTAAAAATACAAAAACAGGTAAGGAAGTTCCTTTTGTGTTTAACCTTCCGCAAAATGAATTAGCTGGTTCAACAATAAGTTTATAATGAGAAAGATCTACACACAAATTCTGGTATTTTTTCTTGGTCTGGTAATTTATTTACCAGCGAAAAGCCAAAAAATAGAAAACCTCGAAGAACTGAAGAAAATTTCCAAAAATGAGATCTTCGGAAATTTAGGAAAGGCATTCAGAGCTCCATCAATGCAGATGGAAAACTATTGGGTCTGGGGTAGCTCTATCGTTCAGGATAAGATCGGCAAATATCATATCTATGCCTCACGTTTTCCAAAAGCATTACCTTTCCATCCGGGTTGGATGGTGGCATCAGAAATTATACATGGAACAGCTGATGTAGCACAAGGTCCATATACTTTTTCGGATGTTGCACTACCTGCCCGCGGGGCACAATATTGGGATGGCCGTTCTACACATAATCCCAGGATACTATTGTACAGGGATAAGTATTATCTGATCTATATGGGCTCAACACATCCTTTTGAGGAACCTAAATACGATCAACTTACACTGGATAGTAAATGGTGTATTGTTGGTAGAAGTAATAAAAGAATAGGATTAGCAGTTTCTGATAGTCCTTATGGACCCTGGAAGAGATTGGATGAACCTATTTTGAAAACTAAACCAAATACTTTCTATAGCTTCCTTACTTCGAATCCTTCACCCATGCTACAAGAAGACGGATCAGTAATGATGATTTTTAAAGGACGTGCGCATACAACGGACGGAAAGTATTCAGGCATGGCACTGGGAATGGCTTATGCCAAAAATATAAATGGGCCTTATCAAGTATTGAATGATGATAAACCAATTTTTAATGTCGAAGAACAAGGGGAAGCTGAAGATCCTTTCCTTTGGAAAGATGGTAGAGGATATCATGCTATTTTCAAGGATCATGTTGCAAAATTTACGGGAGAACGTGGAGGCGGAGTAATGGCACATTCTAAAGATGGGATCAAGTGGGTAATGGATAAAGACCCAAAAGCATATTCTAAAACTGTGGTCTATGAGGATGGGAAGATTGAGTTACAAGGACAGTTGGAAAGACCCTTTATATTCTTTGAAAAAGGAAAGCCAGCATACTTATTTTTTGCTACAATGGATGGACCTGGCGGGTTTGAAAATGCCACTAAATCATGGAATATGGTGATTCCGTTTAAAAAATAATAGTCAATCTCAAACTTAACCAGATGATGAATAAAACACTATTGCTTATTTTAGGTCTTACAGGTATTGTACATGCTTCCTTTGCACAACAGGCAGAACGGAAATATGCTTTTGATAATTATCATAAATATCAAAGTCAGGCTTTGCAGGTTAAAGACCTGGAGAAAGAAGCAGCAATAGAAAAGTTCAGACAAAATTATGCGCTTAGTGGATATCGTCGTGATCACCTGAGAACCAAATTGACTTGGCAGGAGGGTCTAAATAGTCTGGATGATCAAGGACGGTTTAGTGATATGCTTAGTAAAGAACAACAATATGTAGCTCAGGAAGCATTTACAAAAGGTAGTCATGATACACAGCAAGAGATTGGTGTGTTCCTTACTGAAGCCTCACAGCGTATATGGCGTATTGCTGATGCTGTTCGTTCTAAAGAACTAAAGGCCAGTGTCGCTTTATCAGATAAATATTGTAAGGCAATTTTACATTATGGTGGACTGGAGATTAGCAGGAATAACAAGGGCAGTCGTTTTCATGCATCATGTTTTGCAATACCAACTGCTGCGGTAAATATTTATTTTGCCTTTTTGCCACAATTGGATGATATAGAGGTGAATGGTGGGAGTAAACAGTTTAAGGAAGTTTCGGATATGCTTAAAGTACTTGCACTTCAAAGCTGGACACAGCCCTTGCGTCAGGATAGTACAGATGATAATGTAGTTCAGATAGAACGTTTTAGAAATCATGTGTGGTGGGTTGGAGGTAATGCATTGGCTTATCGTCCGCTTTTACCAACCGCTATGATGTATAAATCAATCCCTATGATTGATGTGTTAAGTGAAGTGAGTCAGAAAAGTATAAGTGCTGTATCACAAACAACCTATGATAAAGCTTTTTGGAATGAAGGTTTTACAGTAGATGGTGCAGGATGGGGACATGGTAAACAGAGTTTGGTGTGGGGATATCCAATTGATGGTATGAATAGCGCGTTAGGTATGCTCAGTAATCTTAGAGGATCATCCTGGTCGCGTAAATTAAGTAAAGAGAATACCTCCTGGATAATGAATTTCTTTCGGGGAGGAAACTGGTATTATTATAATGGATATACTCCGTTATGTACCGACCGATACACTGCGGTTTATTACAATCAGGAGAAGAAAAACATAAAGTATTCTTCTCTAATAAACCAGATCGTTAAGGATTGGCTGGATTCTTTTTCTGAGGAAGAACAGAAAGAGCTCCTACAACTGAAAAGGGAAATCAGTAAAAAGGAGATCAATATGGAAAACTATCCGGTAGGTGAGTATTCTGGAACACGTTGGTTCTTCAATAACGACGACCTGATAAAACGTAATAAAGACTATTATATTCACATTAATATGGCCTCTGTACGCTGTGATGGATTAGAGGGAGCTATTAATTTTGCTGATGAATATAATTTTTTAAATGCCGATGGGCTTACCTTTTTTATGAAAACAGGGGATGAATACCATAAAATTATTGGGGCATGGGATATTACCGCTTCTCCGGGAGTAACAGCAAGAAAAGGAATGGATAAAATCACCCCCGTAACCAATTGGAGAGGTTATTCAAGTAAACACAACTTCGCTGGTGCGGCAACTTACGGAGGTGAAAATGCTGTTGCAGGCTTCGTATTTGAAAAGATGGATGCTTCAACCAAAAATGGAGTAAACGATAAAGGGAATCCAAAAGGCATTAAGAATGAAACATTATATGGTGTTAAAGCATACAAATCATATTTCACTTATGGTGATTATATGATTGCCCTGGGTGCTGGAGTAAGCAATCTTAACCCTTCCTTGGATGGTGATATTCACACCACAATTGATCAGACATCAGTAGATTCTGAAGGGAATCTATACATGATTAAAGATGGCAAAAGTCAAATTATGGATATCAATAAAGGTACCCAGTCTTTTTTTGACAAGGGAAAGCCTTTATGGATGCAGCAAAAAGGAGGCTTTGCTTATACCGTTTTACCAGAATATGTAAGAAAAGCATATTTTGTTTATGAAAAAGATGTAAAAAATGAATGGGTAAAACGTAATAAATCAAACTTGCCTAATATTTCTAAACTCCCAGCAATGACTAATATACTTCGACTTTGGGTTGATCATGGTCGTACTCCGGTTAATGATTCTTATGGTTATGTTGTTTATTGTGGAAAAAAAATGCCAGGGAGTAACTTGCCATTTAAGGTATTACGTAATGATACTACCATTCAAGCCATTCAAAGTGAAGATCTAAAGATTATTCAGTCTGTTTTTTATAATGGTAAAGAAGCATTGGTAGCAAAAAGAATACGTCTTTCTGTGTCAGATCCAGCAGTTATAATGATTGAAGATCTTGGAGCTGAATATAAAATTACTCTAAATGATCCAACAATGAATCCGGAATTAAAGAAGATAAGCTTAATCATTAATGCTAAGAAAATCGAAGTAGAAATGCCAATGCAAGAGTATTGCGGTAAGCCAGTTACGGTCACCATGAAAAAGTAAGCATTTGATAATTTTTTTGATTATTTTCGGCAGCAATGTTAGGAGGCCGCAAAGAAATGCTTTTCAGGAAATTTATAATATTTGTTGGGCTATTATTTATATCTCTCCGTATAAATGCACAGAAAGCAGTAGCATACGAAGATATTAAATTCATCAATATTTCTTTAAATCAAGGGCTTTCACAGAGTTCAGTATTGAGCATCTTACAAGATCGTAGGGGGTACATGTGGATGGGAACAAGAGATGGCTTGAATAAATATGATGGAGTAAGATTTATAAAGTATAGATACAATTCAAGAGATACAAGCAGTCTTAGTCATAATGTGGTTAGAACGTCCTGCGAAGATGAATATGGAAATTTATGGATAGGGACAGCCAATGGTCTGAATAGGTACAATCCGCTAGCTGATAATTTTGTCCGCTATAAATTATCGCAGACTGGTAATCAAAAGCAAAATGATATATTATCTCTTAGTCCGGACGGTAAAGGAAATCTTTGGGTAGGAACGGCGCAGGGCTTGTTTAAGCTTAACATAAAAAAAGGGACAAAAGTTCTTTATCAGCATAAAGAAAAGGATCAAGGTAGTTTGTCAGCCGATATTATACAAGCCTTGTTAAAAACTCCAGATGGAAACATATGGGTTGGTACAAACAAAGGAGTCGACCAATATCGTGCTGCATCAAATACATTCGTACGTTACCGCCTTCCTGAAGCAACGGGTACAAATACCAACTTTATAGCTTCTTTATATCTGGATAATCAGCAGAATTTATTACTGGGATACAAAGGGGGACTAGCCATTCTTAACAAAAAAAGTAATGCTTTTGAACATTATAAAATAGGTACAAACTTTATCACAGATCCTGTAAGATCCATACAGGAAGATGGGTGTCATAATTTATGGATAGGGACTTATAATGGCTTATACATTTTTAATATAGACGATAAAAGCATCACTCGATATCAGCATGATGAAAATAACAGCAGTAGCCTGAGTCAGAATTCGGTTTATAGCATTTGTAGAGACCAGATGGGAGATATGTGGGTCGGCACTTATTTTGGTGGGATAAATTATTATAGTAGCAGTTACAATAGGTTTAAACATGTGACAGCCGGAAGTAATAATCGGGCCCTTAACTATAAAGTGATCAGCTCAATTATTGAAGATAATACACATAACCTCTGGATTGGTACAGAAGGTGGTGGGATTAATTTTTATAATAAAAAGACCGGAATATTCACTTATTACACACATTCTGAAGGTGACCCTAACAGCATTAGTGCCAACAATGTAAAAACAATGTTAATGGATAAAACCGGTGGGTTATGGATTGGTTTACATGATGGTGGTCTTAATTATCTGAATACAACCGTTAGGCCATATCGGTTTAAAAAAATCAATAATGGTATTGATGGTAACCTTAGCAGCAATAGGGTGGTCTCATTATTTCAGGACGAGACGGGATATATTTGGATTGGTACTTCAGGTGGCGGACTAAATAGATTAAATCCTGCTACAGGTAAAATAACACGCATTGTACAGAATGAGAGAATAATAGGAGACATTGTGTATCTGATAGCAGCATCTTCAAAAAATGGAAAGGTACTGATAGGAAGTAATGTTGGTCTGGCCGAAATGGATATACATAGCTTGCAAAGCAAGCAAATCGTATTTAATGAAGCTGCAAAGAATAGTGCACCGGTACCAGTATTATCCATATATAATAAAACGGATAATGAACTTTGGGTTGGGACTGAAGGTGATGGTCTTTATAGTTATAATCTTCAGACTAAAAAGAGCAGACATTATGGAATTGCCGAAGGCTTACCTAATGATGTTATTTATGGTATTTTACCTGATGCAAAGAACAATTTATGGTTAAGTACGAATAATGGCCTCAGTCAATTGCAAGTGTCTTCTGGTAAAATAAAAAACTTTGATGAATCAGATGGTTTGCCGTCAAAGGAGTTTAATTATGGAGCAAGCATGCTTAACAAAGCCGGACTGCTTTATTTTGGTGGAACCAATGGTTTCTGTTTCTTTAATCCCGACCAGATAACCACCAATACTTACATACCACCTGTATATATTACCTCAATAAAGGTAAACAACCAATTGATCAATGCCTGGGATGGAGAAAAGGAAATAGAACTGGCTCATGATCATAACATGTTGAATTTTACGTTTGTAGCACTCAACTATTCACAGTCGCAAAAGAACCAGTATGCTGTTCAGCTTGAAGGATTTGATAAAGAATGGAATGATCTGGGGAATACCAATTCATTAACCTATACCAACCTGGATGCGGGGACCTATACTTTTAGAGTAAAAGCTTCTAATAATGATGGGGTATGGAACAAGAATGGTACAAGCATTAAAATACATATAGCAACAGCGCCCTGGAACACATGGTGGGCATATTCCATATATGCCATAATTATATGTTCCATCTTATTTCTGATGAGAAGGCAAACCTTGCAGCGACTTAAAGTACGTAATGAATTGGCAACTGAAAGACGGGAAAAGGAAAAAATGAAGTATCTGAATCAGTTGTTTACCAATATTTCACATGATTTTAGAACACCACTTACATTGATATTGAGTCCATTAAGGCGAATGATGCAGTTGAGGAAAGGTGATGATGATGTGCAAAAGCAACATCAGGTGATGTACAAAAATGCAATGGCACTGATGATGCTCATTAACCAGTTGCTGGATCTGAAAAAGAGCGAAAGTGCGACAACAACATTACAGGTTTCGCAACAAAATATTGTACCATACTTGGAGGAGATTAAATCTTACTTTGATGAGTATGCCAGGGAAAGAGAAATTCATTATTATTTTGAAAGTACTGAACCTGTAATCATGGTATGGTTTGATGGACTGCAATTTCAAAAGGTTATTTACAATCTTTTATCAAATGCATTTAAGTTTACACCCAATGGTGGCACAATAACATTAAGGGTTACAACTAATGATTCAGACTATGTTAATATTGAAGTCATGGATACTGGGGCAGGAATTCCTGAAGCTCATATTAAAATGATTTTTGATGAGTTTTATCAGGTTAAGCAGGGACATGGTACTGGTATTGGTCTGGCCCTGGTTAAAAATATTGTAACCATGCATCAGGGGAATGTAGAGGTAAACAGCGTTGAAAATAATGGTAGCACCTTTAAGGTTAGTTTGCCTATAAAAAAACTCAGGCCCTCTGGTTATGAGATTTATGGTTCTGAGGTGGCCAAACCTGTAAACCCGGATATGCCATGGCAATATGATCTGCCTCAATTACCAGAAACTCCCTTTACTTATGATGAAAAACGGCCATCTATTTTAGTCGTAGATGATAATGACGATCTGCGTCGATTTATTTCTGGCTTGTTTAGTGTTGCTTATAATGTTTATAATGCGGAAAATGGGGTGGAAGCGATAAAAATTGCTGGTCAGAAAAATATTGATGTCGTAGTAAGTGATGTGATGATGCCTGAAATGGATGGTATGGAGTTTTGTAGAAGAATGAAATCAAATATACTTACGAGCCATATCCCTATATTACTCATTACAGCAAAAGCTACCTCTGAATCAGAGAAATCAGGCTATGAGCTTGGTGCTGATGCTTATATTACCAAACCATTTGATCCGGATGTCCTGAGTATCAGAATTCACCATCTGTTAGAATCAAGGAAAAAACTGGTAGAGAAATATCACAGGGAATATATCATGCAACCAGCAGGTACCAATGCATTCGGAGAGACTGCTTCTCCAGATGAACAATTCCTGAAAGATTTTACAAGCATCGTGGACGAGTATTTAATGGACCCTGATTTTACAATTGATGTGTTGGTGAAAAAGATAGGTATGAGCAGGTCAGTATTGTATCGTAAGTTAAAAGCATTAACTGGACAGTCGATTGCTGAACTTGTTAAAACTATTAAGCTAAAAAAAGCAGCGCAATTACTGATGACTACCAATATGTCTGTTTCGGAAATAGCCTTTGCCTTGAATTTTAATGATCAAAAACATTTCCGTCAATCATTTAAAGCACTTTTTAATCAATTACCTTCTACATATAGAAAGTACATGGAGGATAGGGATCAGTCATAAATTCCCTCTTAATAGACCTGTAAACCACCTCTGATTTATAGGCACAGTTTCTACTTTAGCTGTTGAAACCAAACATAAAACTGTAAGAATAATGAGAAAGCAGCTCCTCCAGCTACACGCCTGTCTATTGTGTATGATTATTACATCTGTTTTTACAATAATCAGTTTCAGTTGTCTTGCCCAGGAGTTAAATGGGAATACTGAAAATGTTTTAGATCGTAAAAATGATAACTACGGTAGTCGTTCTAATATTGATGCCTTTTTCTACGGAAATAAATCATCAGCGGTAAAATTGCCTGTAGAAACAGAAGAAGAATATGGGCAACGCATGCAATGGTGGAAAGACTCGAAATACGGAATGTTTATTCATTGGGGGCTATATGCTATTCTCTCTGGATATTATAATGGAGAAAGAACTCCATCTATTCCAGAGTGGATCCAAAATACGCTCCATATCCCACTTGCAGAGTATAAAAAACTGGTGCCAGAGTTTAATCCGGTAAAATTTAATGCGGATGAATGGGTTAAGCTAGCTAAGGATGCAGGAATGAAATATATAGTGTTAACGTCTAAACATCATGATGGCTTTGCTCTTTTTGATTCAAAGGTTTCTGAATACGATATCATGAATAAGCCTTATAAAAGAGATATTGTGAAAACTTTAAAAGACGCGTGTCATAAGCAAGGCCTGAAGTTCGGACTTTATTACTCTCATAACATTGATTGGGAACATCCGCAAAATGCAATTTTGAATGGTGGTAAGCATTCATGGATGAACCTGACAGATTTTAAGCCAGAGCAGATGAATAAGGAACTCTATTTAAAAGAAAAGGCCTATCCGCAACTTAGAGAGCTTTTAACTAACTATGGAAAAATAGATATTCTCTGGTTTGATATGGGGACCGGCTTAAATAATGATGAAGTACGGAATTTTGTTAAAATCTGTAAAGAACTGCAACCTGAAATACTCATCAGTTCCCGTATTGGTGCCGAAGTGAATGAAAAGAAAGCAAATAGAGGGATGTTGTTTGATTTCTATACCCCGGACGATAATTTCTATACTGGGGATGACCTACCTATGCCTTGGGAAATGGTTGGGACAACTAACGGTTCCTGGGGCTACAGAAGTGACGATACGCATTGGAGAACACCTAAGATGATATTAAGCTCTTTATTGGCTTGTGCGAGTCGTAATGGGAACTATATGTTAAATATGGGGCCTAAGCCGAACGGATTAATGCCGAAGGAGGCCACAGATAGCATTTTACAAGTTGGAAAATGGTTGAAAAAAAATGGAGAGGCTGTATATAACACCACTGGTTCTCCTTTTGCCTGGGATCAGGCCTGGGGCTATGTCACTCAAAAGCCGGGTAAACTATATCTTAATATAACTCAATGGCCTGAAAATAACCGGTTGCAGATTAATGGATTGCTTACAAAACCTACGAAAATACATCTGATGGGAAATGTTAAAACACTACCATTTGAATATGATGGACATTATTTAAATATTAACCTTAAAGGAATTTCAAAAACAGAACTCGCTACAACTATTGTGGTAGCTTTAGAAGCTGAGGAAATATCAACAAGTACTTTAGTTGTGCAAGGGAAAGATAAAAGTATTGCACTTTATCGTATTGATAGTCATTATGATGCTTCACAAAAATTTTCTACCTGGACTTTTAAAGTTAATACACCTGGTGAGTATAAAGTGAACATAACATCCAATGAGAAAGGTGGTCACTCAAAACCAGAGTGGATAGGAGCTGATCAGGAAGGAGCTTTAGAAGTAGCGGGACAAACTATACCTGTAAAGCTGAAAAGAGATCAGGAGAAAATTAACCCGACTTTGTTCTTCTACAAAGAAATACGAAGTAACATAGGTACTATAATATTACCTAAAGCCGGGACATATACCCTGTGTTTAAAGGACTTTGAAATCAATGCACGTAAATGGCAACCAGGTCTTTTTTTAGATAAAATAGAATTGCAAATAAAGGGTAATTGATCAGTTACCCCCCTTAAATAGACTTGTTTTTACCGCTTTCAGTAAAAGGTTCCTATGTAGATTTGCTTATAATGATCTCGTAGGTTATTAATAAAAACCAAATTTAAACTTTTTAAGTATGAGAAAAATTTACATTTTTTTAATGTGTATGCTCTGTTCAGCTATAACTTTTGGCCAGCAAATGAGGTCGGTTACAGGTGTTGTTACAGAGCAGGGGACTAATGCTCCTTTAATTGGGGTAAGTGTATTAGTTAAGGGAACGAAAGTAGGTGCAACTACAAATAAGGAAGGACGTTATACAATTCAGGTTCCATCTACCGGAACCAGTACGCTTGTGTTCACTTATATTGGTTATCTGAGAGCAGAGATTAATGCTGGAGATAAGAGCGTGGTGAATGTAGTACTTGCTGAAGATAGCAAATCTTTAAATGATGTAGTCGTAATTGGCTATGGTACCAGTAAGAAAGCAGATTTGGTAAGTTCTGTAGGACGGGTGGATATGAATGATATGCTTAAGGCTCCTGTACGATCCATTGATGAAGCATTGGCTGGTCGTGTAGCTGGTGTGCAGGTAAACTCTTCCGATGGTCAGCCAGGCTCTGGTGTAAATATTGTTATCAGAGGAGCGAACTCTATTACACAGGGTAACAGTCCTCTTTATGTAATAGATGGTTTCCCAATAGAAGGATTTAATAATAATGCACTTGTTCCAAGTGAAATAGAATCTATAGAAGTATTAAAGGATGCAGCAGCTACAGCTATTTATGGTGCAAGAGCCGCAAATGGAGTAGTGCTTGTTACCACAAAGAAAGGAAAAATTGGTGACCCGGTGATCAGTTTTAATACAACTCAGTCAATTGATGGAAATATCAAAACTATGGATTTGATGAGTACTTATGATTTTGTGAAGTATAACATTGAGAAAAATCCAGTTATAGGGAATGCTACAAGTCCGACACCAACTTATTATTTCTTAACTCGTCCGGGCTTAACAATTGATGATTATAAAAACATAGCTGGTGAGGATTGGCAATCTCCATTTTTTCAGACCGGTCGCATGCAAGATTATTCCTTATCTATAAGAGGAGGAAAGGGAGGAGCTAAATCGACTCTTTATTCAATTTCAGGAAATGTTAACAATCATTCCGGAACGATTATTAATACTGGTTATAAACGCTATCAGGGAAGGGTAACGATTGATCAAACACTAAGTAAAAAGCTGAAAGTGGGATTAAATACCAGTTATACTTATATGCAAAGATCCGGACTTTCTGCTGCTCAGGGTACAGGCGGAAGTGGTACAACCAATATCTTGTATAGTGTTTGGGGCTCTAGTCCTTTAACACCTATCTCAGATGAAGGAGGGGAAGCTATAGATGATATGATTAATTCGACAACAGATTACAGGTATAACCCTTTATTGAATCAGCAAAATTCAGAAAGAGAGTCAAAAACAACAAATTTAAGTTTAAATACCTATTTAGAATATTCAATATTACCAAGCCTTAAACTCAAAATAACAGGTATTGTTAATAATGCCACAGTAATAGATGAAGCTTTTAATAATTCGAAATCTTACTTAGGAAATCCAATTACAGCTCCGGGAAGGTTAAATGGTGTAAATGGTTCATCATACACTGGAAAGACGACCAATTGGGGTAATGAAAATACATTAACCTGGTCTAAGGTTTATGCTAAGCGCCATAATTTTAACATTTTGGCCGGTTTTACAGCCCAGGGTAATACAACTAACCGTAAAGGTTTTGGAGCTACATTACTTCCTAATGAAAAAATAGGTCTGAGTGGCTTAGAGGAAGGAGTTGTTAGTGCCTCATCTATAGTTTCTACCAGCTCTCTATGGAATTTAGCATCTTTTCTAGGAAGAGCAAAATACAATTATGATGGTAAATATTATGTTGAAGCATCTTACAGAGCTGATGGATCTTCGAAATTCGCCGCTAACAATCATTGGGGTTTTTTCCCGGCTGTAGCTACATCATGGCGGTTTAGTAAAGAGGATTTTCTGAAAGAAAATTCAATATTGTCCGAAGGAAAATTGAGATTGAGCTATGGTAGAACAGGTAATAACAGAGTGGATGATTTTGCTTATATGTCTGCAAATGGATTACCCGCTGTTTTATCGTACTCTTTCAATAATAGCTATGTGGCTAGTTTAATACCAGGCTATACAGGAGGTTCTTCTTTTTATTCTTTAGGAAACCCGGAAGTGAAATGGGAGACTACAGATCAGTATAATGCAGGGGTAGACCTTGGCTTTCTAAAAGATAGGATATCAGTTACTATAGATATGTATAAGAAGATAACAAAAGATCTTCTTTTAAGAGCAAACCTACCATTTTCATCAGGTTATAACATGGCTTATAAAAATATTGGTAAGGTTGAGAATAAAGGTCTGGAATTTAGTATCAATACCACGAATATTCAGAATGGTGTTTTCAAATGGACCAGCGCTTTTAATATTTCATTCAATAAAAATAAAGTGCTTGGCCTGGCCGAAAATCAGGAGACATTACTTACTTCTGTTAACTGGGATAACGGATATACCAATACTCCGGCATATATAGCTAAAATCGGAGAACCTTTAGGTCAGATGTTTGGATATATATGGGAAGGAGTTTATCAATTAAGTGATTTCGACAAAACTCCAGCTGGTGGTTATAAGTTAAAAGCTGGTCTGTCAGATAATGGTAATGCAAATGTGCAGCCGGGAGATATAAAATACAGAGACTTAAATGGTGATGGAACAATCAATGCATCCGACAATACTGTTATAGGAAATAGTTTACCAAAACATTTAGGTGGATTTGCGAACAATTTTAGTTACAAACAGTTTGACCTTAATGTATTTTTTCAATGGTCTTATGGAAATGATGTTCAGAATATTAATCGTTTTGTATTTGATGGGAATGGTTTGAATAAGACATATTTACAGCAGTTTGCTAGTTATAATGATCGCTGGTCTTTAGATAACCAGAATTCTAAAAATTTCCGTGCAAACGGTATACCATCAGGAGCAACCTATTCATCAAGGACAGTTGAGGATGCTTCGTTCTTAAGATTGAAAACTGTTTCTTTCGGATATAACCTGCCAAAAACGCTATTGAAAAAAGTAAATGTCTCTTCGCTAAGGGTGTTTGTATCTGGACAGAACTTATATACGTGGACAAAATACTCTGGATTAGATCCGGAAGTAAGTACATATAATACGGTTTTAACAGGAGGCTTTGATTATAGCGCATATCCGAGAGCCCGTACTATAGCACTTGGTTTGAACTTAACATTATAATAAAAGGAAAGAAGATGAAAAATTTATTATATATCGCGATATTTTTATGTTTAGGACTTGTCTCATGTAAGAAGTTTCTAAATACAGTTCCCACAGATACCTTAACTAAAAATGATTATTATAACTCTGAAAGTAAGCTGAGTACTGCATTAGCAGGTGTTTATCAGCCGCTTTCATCGTCAGCGCTTTATGGTGACTGTCTATTTAATCAGTTTGCTACAACGGACGAATCGTTTTATTCCCGATCTGGTCAGCTTGTAGGTGTTCAGGTATACGATTTTGACTATACCAATTCCGATGTAAACGCATTTTGGCAACAGTTGTATATGGGGATTGAGAGAGCGAATTTATTGATTGAAAATATCAATCTCGCTACAATGAATGAAGCAAAACGAAATGCCATTCTGGGAGAAGCTTTGTTCTTAAGGGGATACTATTACTATTTGCTGGTAAGCAATTTTGGTGATGTGCCATTAAAGATAAAACCTACGCCTTCTCCAATGGATATTCAAATTCCAAGAACTCCTAAGGAACAGGTATATGAACAAATTCTTCAGGATATGAAAGACGCAGAGTCGAAAGTCCTCAAAATATCGGATATC
Source organism: Pedobacter sp. ASV1-7 (assembly GCF_040203335.1). Classification (NCBI taxonomy): domain Bacteria; kingdom Pseudomonadati; phylum Bacteroidota; class Sphingobacteriia; order Sphingobacteriales; family Sphingobacteriaceae; genus Pedobacter; species Pedobacter sp. ASV1-7. The sequence goes on from NZ_JBEHBV010000001.1 coordinate 993,575, forward strand.
GGATATAGTGGAAGAATTTCTAAGACTGCTGTTCAGGGTGTACTGGCAAGGGTATGCTTAACTATGGCCGGCTTTCCGGTAAATGATGCAACTAAATATGCAGAAGCTTTAAAATGGGCTCAGGAAGTGAAGAATTCTCAGGTACATAGCCTGAACCCAAGCTATAAGCAGTTTTTTGTGAATTTGCACCAGGACCTATATGACATTAAAGAAAGTTTATGGGAAGTAGAATTTAAAGGTAATGGCTCAGAAGGATATGGTAATACATCAAGGCTTGGAAATACCAATGGAATTAACATGCAAAGTGCTGCAAACTCTATAGTTGTTGGTTATAGCTACGGATTTATAAATGCTACTGAAAGGTTATATAAAAAGTATTCTGGCGGTGATCTGAGAAGAGATTGGAGTATTGCTAATTATGGTTATATCAATGCCAATAACGCTCCAATGCTCGTAGAGTATAATTATAGCACAAAGACGAACATTTATGGAAGACAGGCTGGAAAATTCAGAAGAGAATTTGACCTTTCACCTAATAAGAGTTCAAACAACTCAGGTATAAATTTCCCGGTAATACGCTATGCAGACGTATTGTTAATGCTTGCGGAAGCACAACTTGGACAAAACAATTCTACAACAAATGCAGAGGCATTGGATGCATTTAATCAGGTGAGGAGAAGAGCTTTTGGTTTAAATCCAACAACTCCGGCTACTTCAGTTTCTGCAGTGAAGGAGTTCAATATTTCAGCAGATGCAGCAACTAACACTGGATACTTGTCTACAAGTACCAGAAATATTCCTGTTACCATTACAGGTGGAGGAGGTACAGGAGCAAAAGCTATGGCTACGATAAGTGAAGCTGGAAAAGTTACAGGTATAGGTTTGCTTAATCCTGGTTCAGGATATACATCTGCTCCGACAGTTGAGGTTGGGACAGGATGGAGTGCAAGTACTGTTTATGCTGCAAACACTCAAGTTTATTACGGAAATAATTTATACACAATAACTACTGCAGGAACATCTACTGCTAATCCACCTACTCATACTACTGGTAGTTCTAATGCAGCCACTACCGGTGCTGTTTTTACTTATGCAGGTAAAAAGGCAATCATAACAGCAGAAATAGAAACTTCAACAGTAGACTTTACTGAATTAACATTGCAGGATATTATGGATGAACGTTCAAGAGAGCTTTGTTATGAGTCCGTTAGAAAAACAGATCTTATTCGTTGGGGAATATGGGTTTCTACAATGAACCAGGTTGGTGCAGAAATAAAAGCAACAGGAGGTTCTTCATACGCTTATGGTGGTTTGGGAGGAAGTAATGTAACTCCAAAAAATTTATTGTTCCCAATACCATCTGGTGAGAAAACTGTAAATAAGGCAGCAAGCCAAAATCAGGGTTGGTAGAAGTTTATCATTTAACTATAATAAAAAAAGAATCATGCGTATCCTAAATATAATCATAATTATAGCAGCAATGATGAGCTTGTCAGCTTGTCAGAAAGAGGAAGTTGCTCATCTTGATTTAAATGTTTCTACAGATAAATCCACCTATAAGGTTGGAGAGGTAGTAACTTTTAAGATATCTGGAAATCCGGATCAGCTTATGTTTTATTCGGGCGAAACTGGTCATAAATATATTTATAAAGACCGTACTCAGGCAGAAAGTAATTTAATTACACTTGAGTTTGCATCTAGTAGAAATTATGGATCTGATGCACAGCAGCCTCGATCTCTGCGTTTAATGGCATCACAAAAGTTTAATGGAGTATTCACTGCAGAAAATGTGAATGAAGCCGCTGATTGGATAGATATTACTGATGCTTTCACTCTTTCTGGTGTTCGGGCTGATGGAAGCTATCTCTCTTCAGGGGTGGTGAATCTGACAGCATTAAGTACAATGGGCCTTAATCTGGATATTAGTAAACCAATTTATTTTGCATTCAAATATACTGGCGTAACAGGTTCAACTCAACCACGCTGGTGGATTAATAAATTTGATATAAATACAACGACTACAGATGGCCAGTCTATGGTGGTCACAGACATTGCCGGAGCAGGATGGACACAAGTGAAAGTATTGCCCACTTCTCCTGTAAGTTGGGTGTTTGGAACAGATAATACGGTGAAGTTTCAAGGTGGTGGAGCAGCAGTTTTAAGTAATCAGGTTTGGGCAATGACCAAGGGCTTAATCCTTACCAATGTACAGCCTGATCGTGGGGTTCCTATAAAGGATATCAGAGACAGGTTAGATGAATATCCATACATTTTTAACAAAAAGGGGGAATATACAATAACATTTGTTGGAGCTAATACTAATGTATATGGTGATAGTAGAATGATTAAGGAAGTAACGATAACCGTTACCGAATAATTTTTTCATACAAGAGCATCTTCGAATAAATCAACAACATAAATATGGGAAAAATGGCATTAAAGTACTTAATGGTAGCTATTGCTTTGAGTTTTGTGATGGTAACGAACTCCTTTTCACAAGACAAGGAAAGGTTAACTTTTAATGAAATTTACAGGCCACAATTCCATTTTACAGCACCTATGAATTGGATAAATGATCCTTGTGGACTTATTTACTATAAAGGAGTTTATCATTTGTTTTATCAATATAACCCGGTTTCAACTGCCCCACATTGGAGTACAGGTACACAGCCTTATTGGGGCTATGCAAAAAGTACAGATCTTATACATTGGGAACAGATGCCCATCACAGATATTAAAAGTGGCACTGGAAGTGGATTAGTTGATTACGGAAATCAATCAGGTTTGGGGAGTGGGAAAGAAGATGTTATCGTGCTTTTTTATAGAGGGCATTTAAGCTATAGTACAGACGAGATGAAAAGCTGGAAAACTAAAAAACTTTCTGGCGTTAATGGTCCGGATCCGTATGTTTTTAAGGATGCCAAAAAAGGGAAATGGGTAATGATTACGTTCAACTATCCTGAAAAAAGACACGAGTTCTTAATGTATGAGTCCGATAATCTTGTTGACTGGAAGCTTATCAGTAAAAATGACTCACTTGGATTTTTTGAATGCCCGGTGATGGTTGAACTTCAGATTGAAGGGGAGAAAGAGAAAAAGATGATTTATTATTCTGGAGATGGCGATTATTACATAGGTAATTTTGACGGTAAGGATTTTATAATTGAAGAAGGCAAGTATAAAATGGATTGGGGTGGAAACTTTTATGCATCTCAGGTTTGGAAAGGTAGTGCCAGCAATCCTGATAGAGTAACAAATATTGCCTGGTTAAATGGAACTGCATTTCCAAATATGCCATTTAGTCAACAGCTTTCTTTCCCTTCTGAACTTACTTTAAAAAATGTTACAGAGGGGTTGCGTGTTTGTCGAAACCCGGTAAAAGAGATCCAAAAGTTACATGATGGTCTGTTGTTTTCTGGCGAAAACATCGTTATAAAGCCAAAGGAAAACTTATTAAAAGATGTTTCAGGTGAATTGTTGGATATACAACTTGGATTGGAAATAAATAAAGAAACTGACATTAGTTTTAAAATCAGGGGAAAGGAAATTAAATATATCGGTGCAACAAAAGAGATAAGTGTAGGAAAAGTTAAAGCACCGGTTAAGCTTGAAAAGGGGAATTTGAATTTGCGAATTCTTGTTGACAGAGGCTCGATGGAAATTTTTGCAGATAAGGGACAGGTTGTATTATCTTCTCTATTTACGCCTGATGTTAAAAATAAAACTTTATCAATGGAGACGATAAGGACTTCGACAAGAATAAATTCATTGAATATTTATGGCCTGAAAACAATGTACTAATATTATTGAATGATGTTTTAGAACGGTCTTATTACTAATGTAAACGAAAAGAAAAATTTTTGAAATTAATATAACGTATAAATTATGGGATTTAGAATGAGGGTAAGAAACTCGTATTTTAGAAAAGGGGTGTTGATCGCAGCATCAGGGTTGGCGATGTTAATACCTGCATTGTGTGTAGGTCAGACAAATTTTATAAAGAATGACTTTACAGTTGCAGAAAAACAATATCGCAATTTGCTGAAAACTTCAACGGATATTACACAATTCCCGCGTACTACCAATAAAGATGGATCAGTAAGAAGTACCGATGTTTGGGATTGGACTCAAGGATTCTTTGCCGGTGGTTTATGGTATATTTATGAATATACTGGAAAACCTGAATGGAAATCTGCTGCTACGAAATGGACAGAAGCATTAGAACAAGCTCAGTTTTTAACACAGCATCATGACGTTGGTTTTGTAATGTACTGTTCTTATGGAAACGCAATCAGGTTTGAAAAAGATCCTAAGAAATTAGAATTGTATCATAAAATTCTTATTCAGTCTGCCGAATCCGCTTTAACACGCTTTGATCCTAAAGTGGGTTTGATTAAATCATGGAACACTAAAGCTTCATGGGACAAAAAAACAACCTGGAAATTTCCTGTGATTATTGATAATATGATGAACCTGGAGATGTTATGTTATGTCTCTAAATTGACTGGCAATCCAAAGTATAAAGAAGTTGCTATAAGTCATGCTTTAAATACGATGAAGTATCATTTCAGACCTGACTTTAGCACTTATCATGTGGTAGATTATGCTCCTGACGGTAAGGTCTTGCATCAACAAACTAATCAAGGGTATTCGGATAACTCTACCTGGGCCAGGGGACAGGGATGGGCTATTTATGGCTTCACCATGATGTATAGAGAAACTAAAGACAAACGATTCTTAAATGCAGCGCAAAAAGCGGCTGATTTTTATATCAATCACCCTAATTTGCCCAAAGATAAAATTCCATATTGGGACTTTAATGCTGAGCAGAAAGGTTATAAGCCTGATTTCGATTACAATGCGAATAAACTTTCTTACATTCCTCGTGATGCTTCTGCGGGATCTTTGACTGCTTCAGGTTTATTGGAGTTAAGTACTTTCGCGAAAGATGGTAAGAAGTATTTTACTCAGGCTGAATTGATGCTTAAATCTTTATCAGGAAATGGGTATCTGGCAAAACCAGGGACAAATGGAGGTTTCATCTTGAAACATTCTGTTGGTAGTTTACCTCATAAGTCGGAAATCGATGTGCCGTTGATTTATGCTGATTATTACTTTTTAGAGGCCTTATTAAGATATCAGAAAATTAAAGGGTAATCGTCAAAATGAAGGTTAAAATTATTCTATTCCTGATCAATCTATTTTTGATTTCAAATACGATCAAAGCTCAAGATAAAGCTGAGGGATGTAAGCCCGTATTTAATTTTGATCTCCCAATTACGACTGCAACAATTTCAGAGATAAATGATTTAAAGAATATCCGTAAAAGTTTGTCAGATCAATTTTTAGGAACAACCGCTCCTACAGAAGCGCAATTAAATACAGCGATTGGTCAATATGATGCCTTAGATATTATTGTTACAGGAAATACTATAGTGGGAACACCTGTAACAAAAATTGATCAGATTAATTTTTTAACTACGTTCGCTAAATATCTGAAATTTAACCCTGATGATACCAATATCAGCGAGAAAGCTGTGAATGCAATCTGGTTTTTGTCAAACCAGATTTGTAATACAAAAGGTAGATCTGTTTTAACGTTTTATAACTATGTAAAACTTGCTCGTCCTGCAATATATTTAAACAACTATCTTCCAGACAATGTGAAAGCATTATTTGGCTATACACTGTATCAGGAGACAGATTCATTTAAATATCTTTTTGATGCAAATTACGACTTTAGTACTACGCAAAGTAATGGAGCGATCAGTACAGATATCATGTATTTAGATTTAGATGTAATGTTTGCCTATGCAGACTGGTTCAGCACTAATGATGAAAAGATACGATATCTGAAGACAGTTAAAAGATTTCTTGATCGGTTTTTAATATATACTCATGGACAAAAAGATGGGTTGAAAAAAGATGGTTTAGGAAATCATCATAAAGCTAGTTACGACGGTTATATGTATGCCTTTACTACAGTGTCTGCAGTTATAAAATCTTTAGAAAACACTGGTTTTCAGATCGACAAGCCTTCATATCTTAGATTTAGAGATGCAATTTATGCTCAGGCTATGTATTCCAACGATTCAGGAGTAAAGCCTTTCGCAATGGCGGGAAGAAATCCCCAGACTAAAAATACTTCCTTATCCTCACAAACCTTAGCTAATATGGCCATATCAGGTGGAAAAATTTTAGGGTTGACAGGTGCCGATCCAATTTTAGCAGGGGTGTATAACAGAAAGTTTGGTGTTAACAAGAAGTTTAATTACAACATAGTAACGCCATTTGAAGAAGGGTTCATTCAATTTAATTATGGAAACTTTGGAATCTATAGAAAGGGTAATTGGATCGCATCAATGAAAGGGCAGTCAGATGTGCTATGGGGCTCTGAAATCTATGTAACTCAAAATAGATTTGGAAGATATCAATCTTATGGAGCACTAGAAATTATATACCCTGGAGATAGCGAAAAAGGAAATGGACATAGTCTTATAGGTTGGGACTGGAATTACAATCCGGGAACAACGACCATTGTATTACCTTGGGAGAAGTTACATGCTGAAAGGGGACGTGTTGATGAATACAATACTTATGGTTTTGCAGGTGCTGTAACCTTAACCCAGTTAAATAAAGGAGTTTTATCTAATACTACAGGGCAATCTGGATTATTCGCATTGAAGTTTAAAGAGCGCAATAATTTAGGTTTCGGAGCTACCCATGGCCCAATTACTCATAATGGTAGCTTTGAGTTTACTAAAGCCTATTTTGCTATAGATGATTATATTATTTGTTTGGGTAGTGGCATCAAGAATGACGATAAGGTTAATCATACTGTGACTACACTGTTTCAAAGATTAAATAACAATTCAAATAACGTTTTTGTAAACGGAGAAAAAGCCAATCAAAGTGCAGCATCTTTTGTTGAGAGCCAGGCCAATTGGATAATTGATAATTACAATACCGGGTATTACATTCTTCCAAATTCGGGAGTTTTAAAAATTAAAAATTCTACTCAAACAACACCTTATCAGGATCAGGTTGTGCCAACGGAGGCCACTATCGCTGGTAATAAATCAAATGATTATCGTTTGGCTTATCTTGATCATGGAAATGCACCTGCAAATAATTCATATGAATTCGTGTGTATCCCCTCGGCAAATACTAAGAAAATGGCTGAATTTTCCCGGTTAATGCAATCACCTCAGGATAAGCCCTATGTTGTTTATCAAAACACGATTAATCAACAGATAATTGAGTATAAGCCCGCTAAAACATGGGCGTATGCTTTGCCTTCTGCTAATACCAAGATTAATAATGGACTGATTAAATCAAATGATCAACCTTGTTTGGTGATGTATAAAGGTCTAAATCCGGATTTTACTAAAATTGTTCTTTCTGTTAGCAATCCTGATTTAGGAGCTTCCCCTTCAACGCCGAAGGTAATTACGTTAATATTAAAGAATAAATGGGATTTGTTGAAGTCAAATCCTAATGCCAATATTATTTCATCAACTGCAGCTGAAACAATAATTCAGTTTACAACTGCTGATGGACTTCCTGTTGAAATAGAAGCAAGGATATTATAATTAGGGTGGCTGGCATGGGTGAATGCTTGGCTGCCCTTTTTATTTGGTATATTGTGGCCTGAAAATGAAGCAGGAAAAACACGATCTATTTAAAAATTGCTCCGTTGAGGAGATCAGTTTCGGTGCTGAAAATGTTCAGCTGTCTGATCCTTTTTATCATATATTTCTTTTTAAAGGTACCGGGAGTGTAAATGTTGATTTTACAGATTATGAATTTTCAGGAAACATTGTATTGTTTACAACACCTTATCAGACCATTCAATTTAAGGCCGCTCAACAAATACCCGCACGTACCTTACTTTTTCACGGTGATTTTTATTGCATAGAGTACCATAAGCAGGAGGTGGCTTGTAATGGCTTGTTGTTTAATAATATTTATGATCAGCCTTTCATTGTATTGAACAATGAAGAATTTTCTGAAATGCATGGCCTTTTTGATAAGCTTGCTGCTGAACTTCGTTTCAGGGATAGTTATTCTCAGGCAGTAGTGAGGGCTTACTTACAGCTAATGCTAGCCTTAAGTAGTAAGGTGAAAAAGGCCGGGTCATTCTCTTCTGATGATGAGGTTTTGAAACATCCGATCAGGAGGTTCAAGACTCTGCTGGAGCTACATTTTAAGCGAGAAAGATCCCCGTCATTTTATGCAGCACAGTTGGGAGTAGCACCGAATACATTCTCAAAACAATGTGCGACATACTTTGTGAAGTCGCCATCACAGCTGATACATGAAAGGGTTATTCTGGAAGCTAAAAAACTAATTCATCTTACCCGCAAGAGTATGAAAGAGATTGCAGCTGAACTAAATTTTGATGATGAAAATTATTTTAGCCGCTACTTTAAAAAGCATGCAAATGTTACACCAACAAAATTTAGAGAAGATGTTGGTATATCTGTCGTGGCAGATTTGTCCAGATAATATCCATATTCGTCCATTGCGCATAAAAGTACTATTGTTCAATTTTGTAAATAAAAAATTGAATATATATGTTGACCCTTTTAGCAAATTCTCAAAGACAGTTTTTTAATTTCATGCGAATCGCAATCTTCGTGGTAATGGCTTGGATTGGCGGATTAAAAGCTTTTCAATATGAAGCAGATGGTATTGTGCCATTTGTGGCAAATAGCCCTGTAATGAGCTTCTTTTATAATGAACCCTCTTCAGAATATAAAAAGCATAAAAATAAAGAAGGAGAAGTAGTAGAAAAAAACATACAATGGCACCAAAAGAATGGTACCTATGTGTTTTCATATGGTTTGGGAACGGTAATCGTTATTATTGGATTGATTACACTGGCTGGGATTTTTAATGATCGCTTAGGTCTTGCTGGTGGATTGTTGACTTTTGGAATGTCACTTGTTACACTTAGTTTCTTGATCACAACACCAGAAACCTGGGTGCCAGACCTGGGGGGAGCTGAACATGGTTTTCCTTATCTTTCTGGTGCTGGTCGTTTAGTCATAAAGGATATCATTATGATGGCAGGAGGATTGTTGATAGCTTCTGATAGTGCGCAGCGTATGCTCAAAGTTAAGGCAGGTTAATGGTGAAGACTTAAATTTTTTTGACTGTTGGTTCGGTCCCAACTTGGGCCACTGCTTAAAAAGCCGTTTTTCTGAAAAGAAGAACGGCTTTTGTTTTGTGAGCAAAGAGGAGTCTGGAAACATCAAATAAATTTTATATTTCCTTCCTTTTAATATAATAAATACCGTTATTGGTTCTACAAACAGAACCTGCTATTACTTTACATTTCAATATGAAAAAAGCTTTAGTGTTTTTTTGGCTGATATTTTTGTTTTCTGCAATTGGATATCTCTTTTGGTACAACGATATCATTTACCAGTTGCCAACTCCAATTCCTAAAGACTATAAATCAATTGAGACAGGAAGCTTGATCGTTTTTAAGCATGCTTTGAACAATAACCATGGTAAACCTGTTTTTCTACATTTTTTTAATCCAGACTGCCCCTGTTCACGATTTAATATGAAGCATTTTAAATCACTGGTTAAAGAATATGGAGATCGCATTGATTTCAGAGTGGTAGTATTGAGTCCAAAATCTTTTACTGCAGAAAGCATTCAAAATAAGTTTGGGCTCCAGATCCCTATTCTATTTGATGAAACCCTTGCCACGGCTTGTGGTGTGTATTCTACCCCTCAGGCAGTTTTACTAGATCAAGAGCAACGGTTATATTATAGGGGAAATTATAACACCACTCGTTATTGTGTTGATGAAAAAACCAGCTTCGCAAAAATAGCGCTGAATGGTTTGTTGAAAAAGCAAACCGATCTGGTTTTCAGTGAGGCAGCACTAAAATCCTATGGTTGTACTTTGCCAGACTGCAAATGATAATTTTTGAACTGATTTAAAAATGATTTCGAATAATCATATAACTATTTCTGATAGCCAGAACCGCTTACTATTTTTAGGCATTAAGCAAAGAACGGATCGTTTAATGAATTACTTCTTATGGGGATACTTCCTTGTCGGGCTAATCTTTGCACAATTTTATGATACCTGGTTAATTGCATTTGGAGTAGGTGGTCTTTCTTTGCTGGCTTATTATTCTGCGAAGTTTTTTTTACCATCGTCCAATCTTTATCAATACGTTTTAAGTGCAGTGCTGGGTGTGTTTATGGCACAATTCATTTACCAGATGCATGGTTTATTCGAAATGCATTTCTTTGCCTTTATTGGAAGTACGCTGCTAATCACCTATGAGAAATGGAAGCTACAGTTACCTATCCTCATTGTAGTGATGGTCCATCATGCGGTATTTGGTTATATGCAAAATAGTGGGGTGAACGAAATCTATTTTACACGGTTGGATAATTTTGATTTACAGACTTTTATAATTCATATATTGCTTGCCGACATGATCTTTTTTATCTGTGGATTATGGGCTTACTTACTAAGGAAATCTAATGAAAGGCAGGTTGTGCAGACCTTAGAAATGGCCGAACTACAAAAAGAAGCTCAGCTATCATCGATTCGGCAGCAGAATGAACTGGTATTGGAAAAAGCGAATAAGAAACTTAAAGCAGCTAATTTAGAATTGGAAAAAGCCAGAGCTGATGCCGATCGGGCCAATAAGGCAAAAAGCATCTTTCTGGCTAACATGAGCCATGAGATCCGTACCCCTATGAATGGTGTAATGGGGATGGCGATGCTTTTAAAGGAAACTGACTTGAATAAAGAGCAGTATATGTTTGCAGATGTGATTGCGAATAGCGGCGAAGCATTGATTAATGTGATCAACGATATACTGGACTTTTCTAAAATAGAATCAGGCCATATGGAATTGGAACCTGATGATTTTAACTTGCGTAAATGTATTGAAGATGTCCTTGATATATTTGCAGTGAAATCTGCTGAACTTCAGCTGGATTTAGTTTATCATATTGATGAAGAGGTTCCTTCGCAAATTTTGGGAGATCAGCTACGACTGCGTCAGGTATTGATTAATTTGGTCGGAAATTCTATGAAATTCACTGAACGAGGTGAAGTTTTTGTAAAGGTTTCTATGGGGAATAATTTACAAAATGGAGAGTTCGAATTGAAATTTGCAGTACGTGATACAGGTATTGGAATAGCGGCCGATAAATTGGATAATTTGTTCAGCGCTTTTTCGCAGGTTGATTCTTCTACAACCCGTAAGTATGGAGGTACTGGGCTGGGGCTCGCAATCTCAGAAAGAATTGTAAAGCTTATGGGTGGCGAAATTAATGTTGAAAGTGAGCTGGATCAGGGATCGACTTTCTCATTTATGGTACGTATGCAGATTGGGACTAAATTACTATTGCCATATCCCAATTTCAGCATGACTGAACATGTTGGCAAAAAGGTAATGGTTGTTGATGATAATGCTACGAACCGGACTATTTTAAATAAACAGCTCGGATATTGGAACTTACAATCTATATCGGCCAATTCGGCTAAACAGGCATTATCAATGCTGTCGCTTGATCCGGCAATTGACTTAGTGATTACAGATATGCAAATGCCCGGAATGGATGGTGTAATGTTAGCCAGGTTGATTAAACAACGCTATCCATTTATTCCGATCCTTTTGCTTAGTTCCATTGGCGAAGAATTTGAAGAGAGTCAGCGTGGTTTGTTTTATTCGGTTATGACAAAGCCTATCCGCCAGCATGTTCTTAGTAAACAAATCTCAAATGCATTGCAAACAACAAAACATGCAGAAATAGAAGAAGAGACATTTCGTAAAAACTTGTCTGCTGATTTTTCAACAAAATATCCATGCAAATTGCTGGTCGCAGAGGATAAAATGATAAACCAGTTGGTAATTGTTAATATACTTGATCGATTAGGTTATAAGCCCGACCTGGTGAGAAATGGAAAAGAAGCCATTGATGCTGTTAATGAAAAACATTATGACATTGTCTTAATGGATGTGCAAATGCCATTAATGGGTGGTCTGGAGGCAACTCGACTGATCAGAAGAAATCAATCCAAACAACCAGTTATTATTGCTTTAACAGCAAATGTACTAAGTGGTGATGAACAAGATTGTTTAGATGCTGGTATGGACGATTATATTGGTAAACCCATTCGTCTGGAAGACTTGATGGATAAACTTGAAAAATGGTATAAGCCAAAATGGTTGATCTAAAAGCCAACTTATATAGGGGCTAATGAATTAATTTAGCCTTCTACATATTTTAGGAATAATACATGATGAAACAAGGAGGCATTGTATTAGCGGTCTTGCTGTTGGTAGGTACAGTCGCAAATGCACAGAAAAAAAGTATTTACCATAAAGGCTGGGTAGATTTCAACAAGAATGGTAAAATAGATGTTTTCGAAGATCCTTCAAAACCTATTGATGCAAGGGTCAATGACCTGCTTAGCCAGATGAATATTGATGAAAAAACTTGTCAGACAGCCACACTCTACGGTTATGGGAGAGTGTTGAAAGATGAAATGCCAACTACGGAATGGAAGACAAAAATATGGAAAGATGGAATCGCTAATATTGACGAACAGTTAAATAGTCTGCCTTATAATAAGAAAGCTGAAACTCAGTACTCATTTCCATATAGTAAACATGCTAATGCCATCAATACTGTTCAAAAATGGTTTGTTGAAGAAACACGCATGGGTATTCCGGTAGATTTTACCAATGAGGGAATCCATGGTTTATGTCACGATCGGGCAACTCCTTTTCCTGCTCCTGTGAATATAGGAAGTACCTGGAACAAGGAGCTGGTCTATCGGGCAGGAAGTACTGTTGGACGTGAAGCAAGGGTATTAGGGTACACCAACGTGTATGCGCCGATTCTTGATGTAGCCAGAGATCCGAGATGGGGTAGGGTGGTAGAATGCTATGCAGAAGATCCTTTTTTGATTGCTGAACTGGGTAAACAAATGACACTGGGTATACAGGATCAAGGTGTTGCTGCTACATTAAAGCATTATGCAGTATATAGTGTGCCTAAAGGTGGTCGCGACGGACAAGCACGTACTGATCCGCATGTTGCACCAAGGGAGATGCATGAAATGTTTCTGTACCCTTTTAAACGGGTTATTCAGGAAGCTAAACCAATGGGTATCATGAGTAGCTATAACGATTGGGATGGAGAACCAATTACAGGTAGTTATTATTTTTTGACTGAGTTATTGCGTAAACAATATGGATTTAATGGCTATGTGGTTTCAGACAGTGAGGCGGTTGAATTCCTTTCTGGTAAACATCATGTTGCGGAAGATTATAAAGAAGCGGTTAGGCAATCTATAGAAGCGGGCTTAAATGTACGTACTCATTTTACTATGCCCGAGAATTTTATTCTTCCCTTAAGGGAATTGGTAAATGAAGGTGCTGTATCTATGAAAACGCTGGATGAACGGGTAGGGGATGTGCTAAGAGTGAAATTTAAATTAGGACTATTTGATGATCCTTATGTGAAATCTCCAGCAGAGGCAGATCGGAAAGTTAATACTAAAGCTGATCAGGAGATGGCTCTCCAACTGAACAGAGAGTCTATGGTGCTATTGAAAAATGAAAAGAATCTGTTGCCTTTAAACATTAATAATTATAAGAATATATTAGTGACCGGACCGTTGGCGACTGAGGTAGATTATACGACGAGCAGATATGGCCCTTCTAATAATCCCATTACCTCTATTTTGGATGGGATTAAGACTTTCGTAGGAAAGAAAGCAAATGTGAGTTATAGCAAAGGTTGTGAAGTAATTGATGCAACATGGCCGGAGAGTGAAATTATACCTACAGTATTAACAAAAAAGGAACAGGAACAAATTGATCTGGCTGTTGCTGAAGCAAAAAATGTAGATGTTGTTATTGCTGTAGTGGGAGAAACAGATAAGCAGGTTGGAGAGAGTAAATCAAGGACAGGATTAAATTTGCCTGGTCGGCAATTATTGCTTTTACAGGCTCTGCATGCGACTGGAAAGCCAATAGTTATGGTAATGGTAAATGGACGACCTTTAACCATCAATTGGGAAAATCGCTATCTGCCAGCAATTTTACAAGCTGGTTTCCCTGGCCCATCGGCAGGAAAAGTGGTTGCAGAAACTTTGTTCGGAGAAAATAATCCCGGAGGTAAATTAACCATGACTTATCCAAAATCTATTGGACAGATTGAACTTAATTTCCCTTTTAAACAAGGTTCTCAGGCTGCACAGGGAAAGAAAGATGATCCTAATGGTAACGGTACAACAAGAGTGCTTGGAGCATTGTATCCATTTGGTTATGGATTGAGCTATACAAGTTTTGACTATACTAACCTGCAGCTAAGCGCAAAAGAAGTTCGCCAGCAGGCAGCAGTAGATGTAAGTGTAGATGTAAAAAATACAGGCTCGCGTAAAGGTGATGAAGTTGTTCAGTTATATTTAAAAGATGTAGTAAGTAGTGTGACTACCTACGAATCTGTTTTAAGAGGATTTGAACGGGTAAGCCTTGCACCAGGAGAAACAAAGACAGTGAAATTTAGTTTAAAACCTGACGACCTGGCTATCCTCGATAAAAATATGAACTGGACAGTTGAACCAGGGAAATTTATAGTGATGATAGGCAGTTCGTCAGAAGACATCAAACTGAAAAAAGAATTTACAGTAATAAAGTAGCAGGATTAACCATTGGGGCAGTTTTTACAACGCTTTCCTTCCTTATACTTTTCACAGCATTCCTTTTTCTTTTTGTCCTTTTTCTTCTTTTTATCTTTTTTCTTTGACATGGCCTGTGCGGAATAATCATAAAACAAAAAAAAGCACTTACTGTTTTGCTTTTTGCAGGAGTAAGTGCTTTTTATAATATGGCCGGAATACCGGAACTATTGGTATTAAGCTTCTTCGTATTTAATCTGACCAACATGTTTGTCAATCTGCCATCTGCCAGTTCCCTCTTCACCAATAACGTCAAACAATTCTAGTGCTCTTCTAGCTTTGTATTCTTCTTCTCTTTGTTCTTTAAAGAACCAGTTTAAGAATTCGATAGTTACAAAGTCTTGTTCTTTATAGCAACGTGCAGCAATGTTTTTGATAGATTGGGTAACTGCAATTTCCTGCTCTAAAGCCTCTTCAAAAACCTCACGGAATGAATTGTATTCAGCTTTAACATTAGTAATTTCAGGAGAAATTGAATTACCACCCATGTCTAAAACATATTTAAAGAATTTCAATTGGTGTTGTCTTTCTTCTTCTGCTTGTTTAAAGAAATAATCCGCAGAAAAGTCATAACCATTACGGTTACACCATGAAGCCATTGATAAATATATTGCTGAGGAATGAGCTTCTTTTTTTATTTGTTGATTAATAAGTGTCTCTACATCTGAGGAGAGTAAACACTTAACACGCATAATATCTTTCATTGTATATATGTATTAAGTTCAATTGTTCGTATTTCTTAATACAAAAATACTGCTAACTATTTAAAATAGTGAAAATAAGGTTAATATGGAAAGAATCTAATTCTAGTAAGAATTAGATAATGATGCGATGTAAACGATCGTAAATAATATGATTTAATTCTAACATCACGAAGGTTCCCTGTAGTAACTCTTTTAAAGCTATGATTTCCAATAAAGATAGCACATAGCAATGGTCACAGGCACAGATAAAGATAATTTCAACATCCGGAGACTTTTCACTGTTTAACAGGATGCCTTCAATATCAATATTATAAACTGCCTTCTTTAGTTTTAAAATATTACGGTAATCAAAACTCGCTAGCTTCCCTGCAAAATCAATATACCAGCAATTCTCAGCGTCAGACTGATAAATAGAACCTGATTTAGTGCTAAACACTTCAACAAAATCGATAGCTGGTTGAATGGTTAAATCTTGCATATTAAAAACTGATTGGCACAAAGGTGATTATTATTTAGATTTATTCCAAATCAAACTGTATTATTTTTAATTATTATCAATTAATTGCTTTTTTTTACTGACTTTTGGAGCTGTTTTGTCAGTCTGATGCAGGCGTAATCATTCTAAATAAAAGCTAAACACCTTTCTAATTAGAAAATTGCATTGTATTTGTACTGCAAGAACTAACTTTACAGAATTATGGCTCAAGGTTTGCTTCAGTCGTTACCGACGAGAAAGAGCCTTGTGTTTTTAATACCTCTAAGAGACAATTTATGAAATTAAGCCTTATTCATGGAGAACAAAGCTGAAAATATATCCATACCAGAAGAAGAAGTAAAGGGGCCAGGAAAACTGGCTCGTATGTTTTTGACTTTATACGATGTTTATAAATTCATAGCACGCTTTTTTAAAGAAGGTTTTCTTCCTCCTTATGAATGGAAAGAATTATTCAGACAATGTTATGAGATCGGTTATCGTTCCGCATTGCTGATTTCTACCACTGGATTTATTACTGGTATAGTATTTACTAAACAATCGCGTCCATCACTATCTGAGTTTGGAGCGACATCATGGTTGCCTTCATTAGTGGGAATCGCCTTACTTAGAACGCTGGCTCCTCTGCTAACGGGACTAATCGCTGCTGGTAAAGTGGGTTCAAGTATTGGTGCTGAATTGGGGTCCATGCGGGTTACCGAGCAGATAGATGCTATGGAAGTTTCAGCTACTAACCCTTTTAAATTTTTAGTCACCACCCGTGTTCTGGCTGCAACGATTACCATTCCAATTCTTACTTTTTATACGGCAATGGTTGGAATGCTGGGCGCTTTACTGAATGTTTCTTTAAGTGAGGGGACTAGTGCGAAAGCATTTTTTCAATCTTCATTAGAACAGATCACTTTTCTTGATATCACAGCTTCAACGATTAAAGCTGTATTATTTGGGTTTACAATAGGTATGGTAGGTTGTTATCAAGGGTATAATTCATCAAAAGGAACTGAAGGTGTAGGTAAAGCCGCAAATTCAGCTGTAGTTATTGCGATGTTCCTTATCTTCATTGAAGAGGTGGTCTCCGTACAGTTTTTTGGATTATTTAGAGGCTAAGCATTATGATGGAAGTAAAACCTGTACTTAAAAATACCGAAAAGGTAATTGAAATTAAAGGCTTGAAGAAGTCGTTCGGAAATTATCATGTGCTTAAAGGAGTAGACCTTGACCTATTTAAAGGAGAAAACCTGGTGGTACTCGGGAAATCGGGTACAGGGAAATCGGTATTGATAAAAATCATTGTAGGTTTGCTTACCCCTGATGCAGGGATGGTGAAAGTGCTGGACCAGTATGTAGATCAGATCTCTTATAAAGAATTATTAAGTCTCAGATTAAAGGTCGGTTTCTCCTTCCAGAATAGTGCCTTGTATGATAGTATGACGGTAAGAGGGAACCTCGAGTTTCCACTGGTGAGAAATCAAAGAAACCTGACTAAAGCTGAGGTAAATATGGCGGTAGAGGAAATGCTGGACGCTGTAGGACTGTTACAGACAATTAACCAGATGCCTTCAGAGTTATCGGGCGGACAAAGAAAAAGAATTGGTATTGCCAGAACTTTGATCTTACGACCAGAAATTATGCTCTATGATGAACCAACTGCAGGTTTGGATCCTATTACCTGCTTAGAAATAAATAACCTGATTAATGAAGTGCAACAGCGCTTTCATACCAGTTCTATTGTGATTACGCACGATTTAACTTGTGCTAAAGCAGTTGGCAACAGGGTAGCAATGCTTTTGGATGGACAGTTCCAGCGTATCGGTCCATTTGAAGATGTATTTAACACAAGCGACGAAAGGGTGAAACCTTTTTATGATTATAATTTTATTCAATAATATATATGCAAGCAACAGACAACCGTAAACAGATAACAGTAGGGGTATTTATACTTCTGGGACTGGTGATATTCGTTTTAGGGGTATTCACTTTAGGGAGCCAGAGGAAAGCCTTTGTAAAGAGCTTTACTGTAAATGCTGTCTTCAATGATATACAGGGGTTGAAAGCCGGAAATAATGTGTGGTTCTCGGGTGTGAAAATCGGAACCATCAAAAAGATTCAGTTTTATGGGATTTCTCAGGTTCAGGTTTTTATGAATATTGAAGAGGATGCTCATAAGTATATTCATAAGAATGCATCAGCTAGTATTAGCTCCGACGGATTGATAGGAAACAAAATTGTGGTAATTACCGGCGGTAGCACTAAATTCCCTTTTGTAGAGGATGGTGATCAACTACAGGTTGCAAACACGCTTTCTACTGATGATATCATGAAGACTTTTCAGGTGAATAATAAAAACCTTGTTGATGTAACTTCTGATTTTAAAGTGTTGGCAAAGAATCTTGTGGATGGTAAGGGGACTGCAGGTGCACTTCTTGCTGATGAGCAGGTTGCTAATAATTTTAAAGCAATTGTTGAGAATTTGAAAACAACGACTGCCTCTGCAAATAAAATGGCAGCCGAAATGACTGCTTTCTCTAAAACATTGAATACGAAAGGTGGCCTGGCAGATAAAATGATGACGGATACAGCAGTGTTTGCACAGTTGGAAAGGTCTATTAATGAACTGCAAAAAACAGCTGCCTCGGCATCAGCAATGACAGATAATCTGAATAAAGCTACAGCTAAATTTAATCAGACAGATAATGCTGTAGGTTTATTGATCAATGATCAGAAAACTGCAGATCAGGTGAAAGGAATTATGCATAACCTGGAAACTAGCAGCAAGAAGTTAGATGAGAATATGGAAGCATTGCAGCATAACTTTCTGTTGAGAGGTTTCTTTAAGAAGAAAGCTAAAGCAGAAGCAAAGGCGGAAGCGGAAGCTCAAAAATAACCGTTCTCTTGATCGCTGGAACCTTTTGCCCTGAAGGAGGACAAAATTTTCCTATGCTCTTCAGAGAAGGTGATTTTTGTTTTAGCAGGATGCATATAGCATGTCGTATATTGCACTTTGAAATAAAAATTACCTTCTCTGAGCCGGCATAGGCAATTTTCCCTTCAGAAAAAGGTGCCAGACGGAGAAGAGAATGGTTATTTTTAACTTTCATTAGAGGTGGTAGCCCTGACTTTGCATTTCTGCTGCGATAAATCTGTTATATTGCTCGAGATTCAGGGGGTAGTCCCAACATCCCATTCTATGATAAAGCTCACCACCGAATCCTGTTTTGAATTTATATAAACCATAAAGAGGATGTGAAGGTTCTGCGCGAGGTGCAACGCCGAAAAAGTCATATTCCATACAGCCGCGTTCCTTAGCGATTTTCATTGCTTCCCACTGTAGTGCATAGGTCGCCATGTAGTTTCTGTTTGAAGATGAGGAAGCACCATATAGATAAGTACCGCGGTTGCCTGATATCACCAGGAACATTGCTGCTAAAGGCGTTCCATCAAGATCTGCAAGTAACAGTTCAACATCTGCCGGCGATGCTGTGTTTTCAGCGCGTGCTGTTAAAACTGTTTTAAAATAGCTGATGTCATTGATGTGGATTCTGTTTCTTTGTGCTGTTTCCTGGTATAGCGCATACCAGATATGTAGATTTTCCATACCTACCTTTTTAACATTCACGCCCTTTCGGTAAGATAGATTAATGTTATACCTCGTTTTAGGCTTCATATCCTGTAGGATTTGATCATTGTTTTTTTGAAGATCTAAAAAAATAGTATTAGAAGGTAAGATATCCGAGTTTGCTTTTCGGAGGTTCCAGTTTACCGTATCGAAATTAAAACGAAACTCCTGGTATTTCTTTTCTGGAGGGCCATTCCAGTTACCAAGTTCATCAAAGCTATCACTTTCTTTAGCCCAATGAGATTCCCAGGCCAGATCATATCTGATTAAAATGCACTTTGATGGTAGATAGTTTCTTAAAGATTCCGACAACTCTTCCAGAAATTTACCTTGATGTTCTTCATTAGGCTCTATTTCAGGTCCATAAGGTACATAGGCCACAGAATATTCATTATCCAGCGGTTGGAGTAATACAAGGAAATCCGCGTATGTATAAGTGTTTTTTAAAGCATTGCCGAAAATGTTTTCATCTTCAACTTTAAAATTAAATGCTTCTGATTGTAAACCCTGCTTAGTTTTTACTTCAGACCAAAAAGCAGTTTGTTGTATAATAGCTGTTTCGTAAACTTCTTTGATGTCTTTTTTCTCAATAACAATATTCATCTCAATTTGCTCAACCTGCAAAGGACTGCAATTTTAATATGAGAAGCCAATAATAAACAATCTATGGCACGATTATGATATTAGGATAGAAAGGGTGTTTCGATAATATCGCCAAGATGATAGCAATGACGGCAACGTGGTTCATAGCTGTCTTTTTCTCCTAAAAGAACTCTATTTGCATTAGCAACAGTCCGGTAAGAATATATTGCCGGACTTCCACACCGAACGCACACCGCATTAACTTTTGTAACCAGTTCAGCAATGGCCATTAAAGCAGGGACAGGCCCGAATGGTTTACCCATAAAATCCATATCCAGACCGGCAACAATCACCCTTATTCCTTTTTTTGCAAGCTGGTTACATACTTCGGGTAAGTTGTCATCAAAGAACTGGGCTTCATCAATACCCACAACCTGAGTATCCGCTTTTAAAAGTAAAATAGCTGTTGAACTGTCAACAGGTGTAGATTCAATGGAATTCAGATCATGTGAAACTACAGCCGTTTCATCGTAGCGGGTGTCTGTTTTAGGTTTGAAGATTTCAATATTTAACTTAGCAATCTGTGCACGTCTTAATCTTCGTAGCAATTCTTCCGTTTTACCCGAAAACATAGAGCCGCAAATTACTTCAATGCTGCCGCAATACTCTCCTCTTCTGTAATTTTGTTCGCTGAATAACATGCTTAATAGGATTTAAGAGCCTGCTAATATCAGAATTTTGTAGTACTTTTGAAGGTCAAGTTACTAACATAAAAAATCAATTTTTCCGTTATTAAATTATGATGAACCAAGAGGGTATTTTCAAAAAAGTAGGCCAAATATTAAATGAACTTCAAGATCAGTATGATTTTTTAGCACGTAATCCGGGTCAGCTCAATGATTTGGAACTGGAGTTGTTCCTTGCAAATGCAAACTTTTTATCAGATCATGTTCAAATCGTAAAGAAATTTAATAGCAATAAACCTCTAAAAGAACTTTCTGAACATAGCGAAGATCAATCGGAGGTTACAGCTGTAACTGAAATTGAGCCTGTGGTCCTGAACGAAGTATTTGAAACCAAAAAAGACCATGAGCATCTGGAAGTTGCAAAACCGGAAGAAGAAGTTATAATGGTGAAAGAAAAGACACTTGAAGAACTCGAAGCCGAATATGCAGCAAATGAACTGCAATCTGTAAATAAAGAGGAAGAAACAGAAAGTTCTCCGGAGCCGCTAAAGTTTGAGTTTTTAATGAATGATAATGTTGAAGATGATAAGTTTGAATTTGAACAACAATCAGTTGAAACTATTTTCGACAGACCTTTAAGTAAGGAAGAAGAAGAGATTATTGCTGAAAAAAAGAGATTAAGAGAGCAATCAACAGAAGTTCAGAATCACCAGATTAACGAAGTAGCTGAAGAAGAGGAAATTCATGAGCAAATAGTTATAAGTCCGGAATTGAATCCCCTGCAAGCATTCCAAAGGGCTGAACAAGTGGAAGAGAATAAAGAAGAAAAGATAAGTATACAAGTAGTTGAATCAGATCAGACACACGTAAGACCTACATTAAATGATTTGCTGGCGAGCAAAAGCCAGGTGTCAAATACCCTGAATGAAGATAATCATAACAAGGCTAAAATAACCGATCTGAAACAGGCGATTAATCTGAATGAAAAATTGCTTTATATTAAAGATTTGTTTAATGGTTATAACCTGGCTTATGCAGAAGCCATTGAACTCATCAATAAAATGCCTGATTTTAAATCTGCAGACAATTTTTTACGGAATAACTACGCTGTAAAAAACAATTGGGCAGATAAGCAAAGTACGGTAGATAAGTTTTATGATTTATTAAATCAACGCTTCGAGGCTAAATAAAGCCCATTCTGTTTGAATCTAGTTTCAGAAAGATAAACAATAACACGGTGAAGCTCCATAAAGAGGAGCCACCGTAACTGATAAAGGGTAATGGGATACCAATTACAGGGACAATGCCAATAGTCATTCCAATATTGATGAATACGTGGAAAAAGATTATACAGGCAACACAATATCCATAGACCCGGGAAAATGTAGAACGTTGTCGCTCTGCAAGGTTAATGATTCTGAGTAGTAAGAATATGTATAAGGCAATAACTACGAAGCAACCAACAAACCCCCATTCTTCACCTATGGTTGAAAAAATAAAGTCTGTACTTTGTTCAGGCACATAGCCGTACTTGGTTTGTGTACCCTCTAAAAAGCCTCGTCCGGTAAGTTGACCAGAGCCAATGGCAATCTTAGATTGGTTTACATTATATCCAGCTCCTTTTGGATCTGTTTTAAGGCCCAGAATCAATTCAATACGTGTCCGTTGGTGTGGTTGTAGTATATTTTCGAATATGAGCTTAGCAATGAATAAATAGCCAATAGCCGAAAGCGTAATAATGCCAATGGTAATCATCCGGCGTTGTTTCTTCCTATTGAAATAAATGAACAAGCCTCCTAATGCTATAATTAGTGAAATAAGCAGCCAGGAAGTAAGATAAAGATTCAGGATAAATAAAACCACCATTCCCCAAAATATAATGAGCAGATAGCCAGGTAAGCCCTCACGGTATAAGGGGAACATGAAAGAAAGGAAGACAAGCATTGACCCCGCATCTGGTTGCAACATGATCAGACACATAGGCAGGATAATAATTGCTGCTGCAACTAACACAGGTTTTAAAGTTGTTAGCTTTGGATTAAAGGAACTGATATATCTGGCCATGAGGAGTGCCGTTCCGAATTTTGCCAGTTCAGAAGGTTGCAAACGAAAAGAACCAATAGGAATCCAGGCCTGATTACCCCCAACGTTACGGCCGATAACCAATACAGCTAGCAATAGCAAGATGGTAATCCCATAAATAATGGGAGAAAATATGCTGAAAAATTTGGCATCAAGTAATAAAATGGAAAGTCCCAATACTAAACCTGTGATAATAAAAATGAGCTGTTTACCATAATTGGTGGCAAAGTTGAATGCTGTCGACTCATCTGGATTATAAACAGAAGCAAAAATATTAGCAAAACCAATAGTACATAGTGCTACGTAAATCAGGATTGTAATCCAGTCTACATTAAAGAAAAACCTATTGCTGTTTTGCTGATTGATCATTGTGTAATAGGGATAGGGGGATTGACATTATGATTTTGTTCAATGTGAACCGCAGGAGGAGTTATAGGCTTCGCTGCCGAATCCAGACCTTTTGGTTTTAGCTTAACCTTAGGTTTAGGAAGCTCTGGTAAAATCACCTGCTTTTTCATCCATTCTACCTGGTCCAGTTTGTTTTTAGCGATTGATCCTTTCAAATATTGCTCGGCAATATAGCTGGCCATAGGTGCTGCATAAGTACTTCCATAACCTGCATTTTCAACGATAACTGCTATAGCAATTTTAGGATTGTCCCTTGGTGCAAATCCGATAAATACAGAGTGGTTTTTTCCACGTGGGTTCTGTACAGTACCAGTCTTACCACACATGAGTATACCATCAATTCTTGATCTGATCGCCGTTCCCCATGGTGCATTTACTGCATCTTGCATCCCATCAATTACCGGTTCAAAATGTCTGGCCTCAACATCTACATAGTTCTTTTTTACATATTCCTTTTTGATAACCTTGTTTTTCCCAATTGCCTTAACAAGGTGAGGTTTGATGTAGTAGCCACGATTGGCAATAATGGCCATAATGTTAGCCATCTGTAATGGAGTCGCATCCATTTCCCCCTGACCAATAGCAAGAGAAATCACAGTTCCGTGATTCCAGTATTTACTGTATTTTTTGGAATAATAGGCCGCGTCATATAGTCGTCCGTCCTTTTCTGATGGCAGATCTATTCCTAACTTTTCTCCTAAACCAAATTTTCTAACTTTCTTTTGCCATTCATCATAAGCCACCCGTTGGTTTACATATTTACGTTGTGTGAGTAATTTTTGGAATACATAACAGGCGTAGGTATTACAAGAACGGGCAAGCCCTTTTCTTAAAGCAATATTCCCATCAACATGCTCGCATTTAACGGTATGGCCTCCAACTTTAAAATAACCGGGACAATTAAATGTTGTATTCGGATCAATAACTCCTTCCTGCAAACCAATTAAAGCATCTAAGGGTTTAAATGAAGATCCTGGAGAATAATATCCTTGTATAGGTCTGATGTTAAATACACGATTTGGATTTCCTAACAGGTCCATATAGTTATTTCCCTGGTTCCGGCCAACCATTAAATTGGGGTCGTAACTAGGGCTGCTCACAAAGGCTAGAATTTCTCCTGATGCTGGCTCTATGGCTACAATACTACCGATCTTATTCCGCATCAGGTCTTCTCCCAGTTTCTGAAGCTTGATGTCTAAAGATGAAATGAGGCGTTCTCCAGAAACTGCAGCAGTATCAAATCTACCTTCAGCATAACTACCTTTAGGTACGTTTCTGGCATCATACATCATATTTACCACACCTCTTTCACCTCTTAATAAGGTTTCGTAAGACTTCTCTACTCCAGATTTTCCTATATAATCTCCAGAGCGATAATAACCTTCTGAAATTTTGATATCTTTTGGAGATACTTCTTTGATAAAACCCAGGAAATGAGCTGCTACGCTATCCGGATAATGACGAATGGTTCGACTTTGCACAAAAAAACCAGGAAAGCGCGAAAGTTGCTCAGATAGTTTGGCGTAAACTTGTACAGATAATTGTTTCTCAAAAATACTGGGCTGATACCTTGACTGGCCCAAAGCTTTATTAAAATTTCTTTTAAAGCGCTTCAAGTCAATGTCAATCAAATTGCACAGGGCCATTGTGTCAAATGGTTTTACCTGGTTGGGAATCACCATCAGGTCATAAACGGCTTCATTTTGTGCCAGTGCTTTTTCATTACGGTCAAATATTACTCCACGCGCAGGGAAAGTATAGATTTTACGGAGTACATTACTCTCAGCAGAAATAAAATATTTATCACTCGCTACCTGTATATAAAATAATGTTCCAAGTAAAATTAAAGCAACAACAATGAATAATCCCTGTAAAACATATTTCCTATTAAACAGATTATCCATTAGCGCATTTTTCTATTATAGAATACAAATTCTATAAGTATAACACTAAACAAGGTAAATATAGCGCTAAAAAAGCACCTCAAAAGCGTGTAAGAAAACTCAGCTAATCTGAATGTTTCTAAAAAGAAAAGTACAAGATGATGGGATATGGTACATAGAAAAGCATAGAGGATAAACCATTTAAAGCCCATGTTCCCTAATGTCGGTTCTGGTTCATCAAAGCCATCCCTGTTCATCGTTAATGATATAAAAGATATTCTGACAAAAACCAAGGTAACACATGCTGTGGTATGTACACCTAATGTGTCATAAAAAGCATCCAGCGTTAGGCCAGTAATGAAGGCAATAAGATACAACAGCAGGTTAGGAGTTCCAAAAGGGATCAGCAGTAGAAAAAGGATATAAACAAATGGTGTAGCCAGGTTATAGAAACTCAGGTTCCTTAATAACAGGATCTGAATTAATAGGAGTACAACCCATCTGACGATATTTATCAATACTAATCTGCTATTCATGGGGCAACTTGGCTTCTAATTCTTTTTGTTCGGCTGCATATTTATCAAGGACTACATAAACGTACTGTAAGGTACTGAAATCATTGAAAAGTTTTATTTCTACGGACATGAAGTTGTCTCCTGTGGCTACAGCAGTATTTGTCACAGTTCCCACAGGAATACCTGGAGGGAAGCTTGAAAAGCCTGAAGTAACGATAGTGTCTTTTAGGTTAATTTTGAAATGGTTCGGAATTTCTTTTACAAAAGCTTTTGTAAAATCAGCATTGCCTATGCCCCATACCAATATTCCCAATGCATTGCTTTTTTTTTGGGTAACACTTATTTTGGTGTCTTTATGAAGGAGGGAGCGGACAGTAGCCAGATGCTCGGAAACATCCATTACAAAACCTACCACACCTTGTCCAGGTGAAATTACAGCCATATCAGGAGCAATTCCATCAGCACTACCTTTATTTATGGTGATGACATTATTACGAAGAGTAATGGAGTTTTTAATAACCCTTGCCGACAAGTAAGTATACTGAGGATTATTCAGTGTATCCTTAACAACACCTGTCTTTGCAGAATCAATATTTTTAAGGGCAAGCAATTCGGTTTTTAGCTTTGCATTTTCGGCACCAAGGCTATCATTTACAGGCCCAAGGTTAAGATACTTTTTAAGTACATTCATGTTCTGATAAACATCCCCAACGATTTCATTGGTTGAGTTTACAGTTACACTACGCTGGTAAACATTATTTTTTACAGTCAGGATAATACCTATTGTGAAAAAAATAATGAAAAAGAAAAATGCGTTATATCTGTTTATGAAAATCCAAAGGTTACGCATCTCTTATTATGGGTTATGATTTACGATTTATAAATATAATCTTTATCCATAAATCGCAAATCTATAATCAAACATCGTTATCTTATTACTGCATTAAAAATTTAAAGCCACCAATGTTTTTCAGGGCTATACCAGTACCACGTACAACAGCACGAAGAGGATCTTCTGCTACGTGAACCGGAAGCTTTGTTTTTGCTGCAACACGTTTATCCAAGCCACGAAGTAATGCACCACCACCGGTTAAATAAATACCAGTCTGGTAGATATCCGCTGAAAGTTCCGGAGGAGTAATCTCCAAGGCCTTAAGAATTGCTTCTTCAATTTTTGAAATTGATTTATCAAGGCAGTGTGCTATTTCAGTATAAGATACAGTAATCTGTTTAGGAACGCCTGTCATCAGGTCTCTACCTTGTACCGCAAAGTCTGAAGGTGGATCTTGTAATTCAGGTAAAGCAGCACCGACTTCAATTTTAATCTTTTCGGCAGTACGGTCACCAATCATAATGTTGTGCTGGCGACGGATGTAATTTACAATATCAGAATCGAAGTTATCTCCTGCAACACGGATAGACTGATCACAAACAATACCGGACAATGCGATTACTGCAATTTCAGTAGTACCACCACCTATGTCAATAATCATATTACCCATCGGCTCTTCCACATCAATCCCGATACCTACAGCTGCAGCCATCGGTTCATGAATCAGGTATACCTCTTTAGCTCCTGCAATTTCCGCTGAGTCCCTAACCGCACGTTTCTCAACTTCGGTAATTCCTGAAGGAATACAGATCACCATTCTTAAAGATGGGAACATCCATCCCTTACCACCATTCAACATACGGATCATCCCTTTAATCATAGCTTCAGCAGCATTAAAGTCTGCAATTACACCATCTTTTAAGGGTCTTACGGTACGTATGTTGTCATGGGTTTTACCCTCCATTTGCATGGCTTGTCTCCCAATGGCTATGATTTTATTTGTCTGTCTGTCAAAAGCAACGATTGAAGGTTCATCAACTACTACTTTGTCATTATGTATAATCAAGGTGTTTGCTGTACCTAAATCGATAGCAACTTCTTGTGTAAACCAATTAAATAGACCCATTTATAGGTAATAAATTAAGTATTAAAAATTCTGTGTTCTATATTAATGTAAAACTACGGCTTTTTATTGTATTCGCAGACAAATAAATTAGTGTTTAAAGTGACGTACTCCGGTAGTAACCATGGCGATTCCCTTCTCATTAGCCATATTTATAGAATCTGCATCTTTAATTGAACCACCTGGTTGTAAAACTGCAGTGATACCTGCTTCAGCAGCAATTTCAACACAATCAGGGAATGGGAAAAATGCATCAGATGCCATAACAGACCCTTTTAAGTCAAAACCAAAAGCTTCAGCTTTAACAATTGCTTGTTTTAAGGCGTCAACTCTTGAAGTCTGACCTACACCACTTGATAATAACTGGTCGTTCTTAACA
The DNA here is from genome assembly GCF_040203335.1 of Pedobacter sp. ASV1-7. NCBI lineage: Bacteria > Pseudomonadati > Bacteroidota > Sphingobacteriia > Sphingobacteriales > Sphingobacteriaceae > Pedobacter > Pedobacter sp. ASV1-7. The sequence continues at coordinate 1,021,615 of NZ_JBEHBV010000001.1, forward strand.
AAAACTATGGTGTTCGACTTAGTATGTTTTACAATTTTATTAGCAAAGAATAAATCTTTAAGCTCTTGCTCAGTAGCCAATTTTTCAGTTACTGAAGTCATTTGTTCCGGACCCTCGATAATTAAATCTTTATCTTGCTCAATTACTCCGTTCAATAAAGTTTTAAACTGGGTCTTGCTCAGCTCAACTTCATTACGTTGTAAAATTACTCTGTTCTTTTTAGCACGGAATAACTCAACAGCCTCTGGTGCATAAGAAGGAGCGATTAATACTTCGAAGAACAATTTGTTAATTTCTGTTGCAGTAGCCAGGTCAATTTCTCTGTTGGCAATCAATACCCCACCAAAAGCTGAAACCGGGTCACATGCAAGTGCAACATTCCATGCTTCAAGGATAGTAGCTTTTGAAGCCACACCACAAGCATTGGTATGTTTTAGAATGGCGAAAGTTGGCGCATCGAATTCATCAATTAAAGCTACAGCCGCATCAACGTCAACAAGGTTGTTATAGGAAAGCTCTTTACCATTTAATTTGGTAAACATAGCGTCTAAATCACCAAAGAATACACCTTGCTGATGTGGGTTTTCACCGTATCTTAAAGTTTGTGCCTGATTGATGCTGTGTTTAAATACATTTAGCGGCTCTTCATTATTGAAGTAATTGAAGATTGCAGTATCGTAATGAGAAGAAGTGTGGAATGCTTTTTTAGCGAAGGCTTTACGCTGAGCTAAAGTGGTCTCACCATTTTGTGCTTCCAGCTGTTGTTGTAAAGTCGAATAGTCATCTTTAGAAGCAAGAATCACAACATCATTGAAGTTCTTTGCAGCTGCTCTGATTAATGAAATACCACCGATGTCAATTTTCTCGATGATCTCAGATTCAGAGCCCCCGCCTTTTACTGTTTCTTCAAACGGATATAAGTCAACAATAACCAGATCAATTTCAGGAATTTCATACTCAGCAATTTGCTCCTGATCGCCAGTAAGTGCTCTGCGGTTTAAAATACCACCGAAAACTTTAGGGTGTAATGTTTTTACACGACCACCTAAAATTGAAGGGTAGCCAGTAAGGTCTTCAACAGCAGTAACAGGAATATTCAGGTCTTTAATAAACTGTTCAGTACCTCCGGTAGAGAATAATTGTACTCCTTGCGCTGCAAGTGTTCGAACCAGTGGCTCTAAACCATCTTTGTAATAAACTGAAATTAAAGCGTTTTTGATCTTTATTGATTGACTCATTGGGGAAAAATTTTGAGCCGCAAAGTTACCTGTTTTTCTTTTATTGTCAAATGATTATTTGTGGTATTCTCAACTAGGTTTGGTGTAGGAGAAGGTTGCCTGTTTTCTAGTCCGTTTAGGAAATAAGCTTTAGATGCATTGCGATTTGATTCTTATCAATGAATTTATACGATTATATCTATACATTGTTGTTACATCTTAAGGACTTTAGGTGGTTTTTTTCATTAGATTTATTAATCAATAAACAAATACACTAGGTCTATTATGTGCAGAATGGAGAAAATTAAAATACAAGGTTATGAGTCAACCGGGAACTTACTTTTAAAGATTATAATAATCCTGAAATGATTAATAATAGCCGGTACAGAGTACCTTCCAAAAGATTATGTAATGATGCTTGCAAGTATTCTTGTATTCAGATAAGTTGAAAATTTAGTACCTTTGCCCTTATTATTTATTGTACAAAGCGAATAGTTAAAAGGTTATGAAATACCAGGCGAAATACCAAGATGTAGATCCTGGAACATATATCCATCTAAGGGTATCAAGTGGCTTAAGCCCTAAAACCCTCGAAGCTGCAAAAATTGGATTAAATAACTCGATTTGCAGTGTAGTTATCCTGGATGTATCAAACAATGACCAACCAGTAGGTATGGGCCGTATTATTGGCGATGGGGCTTGTCATTGCCAGATTGTTGATATCTGCGTTTTACCCGCACACCAAAAGCAGGGCCTTGGTAAATTGATTATGCAATACCTTAAAGACTTTATAGATGAATCTTTGCCTGCATCCTGCTATATCAGTCTTATTGCTGACGGGGATGCCTATAGACTGTACGAATTGTATGGCTTTAAAGAAGTTTGGCCCGCATCACGTGGTATGGCCTTTTCTAAAGCGGTAAAGTAATCATAATCTGTAACCTACTTCTTTATTTTTTTGATAACGCTTTCTACAATTCTTGGATAATGAAGGTGCTCCAGTTGCTGCCCTTTAAATTTAACCATTTCAAGGTTGTCATCTTTTTCGATGCGATATTTAGCCTGATAAATGTATTCCCCTTCATCGTAGTTTTCATTTACATAATGAATGGTGATACCACCTTCAGGTTCTCCAGCAGCCATTACAGCATGGTGAACATAGTCGCCATACATGCCTTTACCTCCAAATTTTGGTAAAATTGCAGGGTGGATATTAATGATACGTCCAGGGTATTCAGCAATGAGCTTTTTAGGAATTAACCATAAGAATCCAGCAAGAACAATAAGGTCTATTTCCAGGTTTTTTAACAGATCTATAATGTTCTCTGTGTGATAAAATTCGTGTCTGTCAAAAATATGAGATGGAATTTCAAAATTATCCGCTCTTTGTAAAACAAAAGCATCTGGATTGTTCGTGAGAACCAGGGCTACTTCAGCTTCTGTACTCTTTTTAAAATGCTCCATTATTTTTTGAGCGTTGGATCCTGATCCTGAGGCAAATATAGCTATGCGTTTTTTCATGACGTTTTTCTTAGGGTATGATATTCTGCAATAAAGCCATAATTAGCCCCTTTATTGAATGATCAAAGATAAAAATTAATCATTAGGTTCAAAAAAAGAGCATTATACTGGAAATAGTAATCATTGTTCAAATTGTTGAGACTATGTAAAAATTAGAAGACGTGTAAACTTTTTTCCGCGAGATCAGTTTCTTTATATTAAGGACGCTCACCAAGCTTGGTAATCAATAAAACAATAGAAATTATGGAATCGAACAATAGAAGGAATTTTATTAAAAATACTTTAACAGCTTCATTAGCTATGGCAATAGGTACTCCTGTTTTGCTAAATGGAGGAATTGCTCAGGCAACTGATTTTATCGATAGTAATGATAATAACTTTACTGCTTTTAAGTTTACGCAGTCTCCTTTAAAGTATGCTTACAATGCACTTGAACCTAATATTGATGCGCAAACGATGGAGATTCATTATACAAAACACCATGCCGCCTATGTTAAAAATGTAAATGATGCTATCGCTGCTGAAAAAATACCATACGCAACAGTAAAAGAGTTTTTTAATAATGCATCGAAGCTGTCGGCCAAGGCACGTAATAATGGTGGTGGTGCATGGAATCATAATTTCTTTTTTGATACACTAAAGGCGGGTACTTCTACAGGGCCACAAGGTCGCTTAAAACAGGCTATAGATAAAGCATTTGGATCTGTAGATAAGTTCAAGGAACAGTTTTCAGCCGCTGCGGCTTCACGCTTTGGCTCCGGCTGGGCCTGGCTGGTTAATGATAAAGGGACTTTGAAAATTACCTCTACTGCTAATCAGGATAATCCCCTTTTTGATACTGCTGAAATAAAAGGTACGCCTTTACTGGGCCTGGATGTCTGGGAGCATGCTTATTACTTAAAATATCAGAATAAACGTACAGATTATATCGCCAATTGGTGGAATACAATAGATTGGGATGTAGTGAGCAAAAGGTACGCTTAGATTTTTTTGTAAAATCTATTAACTTTAGGGTATTTTTCTGGTGTAAATTTGCTTTGACTTTATTTTTTTAATAATTTCGATCTAAAATAGCTGTGTGTAGTTAATGAAGTGGTGATAAGCTGTTATTTTTTATACTAGATGCTTTTTAGGTGATAAGTTTTTACGATATCCTCGTAGTAGGGGGGATTTTTACTAGTTTTATTACAAGTGCGCTACTTTTTACAAAAGGTAGGTACCAATTACATGCAAACCGACTTTTAGGAATAGTAATTTTTACCTGGGGTTGGTACGCTTTGCTCTACTTGTTGGTTATAACTGGCTGGTTAAAATTTGTACCTGGAATATTTCGCTTAGGAAGCCCACTTTATTACCTTATCCCGGCATGTAGCTATCTTTATATCAGGAGTATTTTGTTGGATGAAACTAAGTTTAGAAAGTATGACTGGCTTCATTTTATTCCTGCAGTTTTAAATGTAATTGATTTGCTGCCTTTTTATTTTGCCGATATGGAGACTAAAAGGCTTGTTGCGCAAACTATTACTAGTAATTTTAACATGTCATTTCAGAAAGGGTCGGGTTTTATACCTGCTTTCTGGCATTTTCAGTTCCGGTGGATCATTGGTGTTATTTATCTGGTTTTTCAATGGCTGATTTTATATCGGATTGTCCTACGCGACGGGCTTAAAGGTTTTAAAGAAGTGGCTACCTGGTTATTTACTTTTACGATCTTTTGCTCTATTATTTATATAGGTTTAGGGACGATGTCTGTTATTGCCTGGATTAACCTGGGTTCTCCGGCGAATGCGCTCTCATCTGCCCGATCAGTCCCAACGCTTTTACAGGTTCTTGGTTTTACTTGTTTAAGTATGTATCTCTTTTTTAAACCGCATGTATTGTATGGTATACCGAGAAGCATTTATTCAGTATCATGCAATGAAATACCTGAAAGTTACAATACTGCAAGTGAAACGGAAGTGTCAATTGTTGAAGGTAGTACTTCCGATAGTCCCCGTGAATCTCCGTTTAACCCTGAATTGATGCGGTTTTATGTGGAAAAGCTGGAAGATTATTTTGATGCAGAAGAACCATTCAGGAAACAAGGATTTACTGTGACTGAGCTGGCTCTGGCATTAAAGATGCCGTTACATCATTTATCTTACGTTTTAAATCATCATTACAAGCAACGTTTTACTGATTTTATCAATAGTTATCGGATTAATTTCGTGAAACAGGAGATGGAAAATAGTAATTGGCGTTCTTATACACTTGAGGGTTTGGCGAAAAAATCTGGGTTTTCATCAAGAAGTACCTTTTCTGCCGCCTTTAAAAAGTTTACAGGCACAAGTCCATCGCAATATTTGCTGTTAAAAGAGAAGTCGCAACAATAAGTGTGTTGTTTATCAGTTTGTTAGTCTGTCATTTGCTTTGATTTTTGAGTGGGTTTTTATGTCCTGATTTAAGAAGTTAGGACATAATTACTTTTCATTTCTTTACACGAAAGCAATAGTCGGTTTATTTTTGTTGGATTAGTTTATTGATAATAATTCAAAATTTTTGACTTGAATTATGTCATGTTACACAATCTAAATTAAATTTATGCTTAAAAAACTACCCCTATTTCCTTGGTGGTCAAGGTTCATGTTTCTATGCTGCTTACTCATTTTTAATGGAGGATTAAGTGCACAAACTGTTTACAATTTTACAAATGCTGGTGCCTCAGGGCGGCAGGGTCCTACACAGGCAATGCTTAATACTGCTTATACAGGAACAACTCTAAATGGTAAGGTGACTATGAATGCGCTCCGTGGGATTCAGCAATTTACTGTTCCTGTAGCCGGAAGATACTCCCTTGAAGTATGGGGAGCTGGTGCAAATGGCTCCTTTGGCGCTAAAATTAAAGGGGAATTCAATTTTACACAGGGACAGGTGCTGTACATTGCCGTTGGGCAACAAGGAGTGGCCGCTGGTGGAAATGGGGGCTCATTTGTTAGCACTGGAGCTTCTTTAGCTGCTTCTACGCCTGTAATAGTGGCAGGCGGGGGGGCTGGAACCCCGAACGAACCTGTGAGTACCTTAAATATAACTGCTACTTATAATAATAATGGGAATAATGGAAATACAGGGCTTGGAGGTACTAATGGTTCTGGAGGCCAAACAAATAAGGGTAATGGCCCGGCTGGCGGCGGCGGAGGCGGCGGTTTTTACGGAAATGGAATAAATACTTCCGGATATGGCAGGCCGGGAAAAAGTTTTATCAATGGTGCAGAAGGTGCAGATGTTTCAATGGAAGACCCAAGTATTGGTGGATTTGGTGGTGGTGGCTCCGGATTTACGCACAATGAACCAGCCGGTGGCGGGGGATATTCAGGTGGAGGCGGTGGCGGTTACCAGGATTATTCCGGTGCTTATGCCAGTTCAAGGTATGGCGGTGGTGGAGGGTCTTTTAATTCCGGACTTTTACCAACTAATTTAGGGATTACAAATATTGGTAACGGAAAGGTTGTACTAACCCATTTATTTAGTGCCGGGATTACCCAAACTGCCTCAATATTGTGTAACGGATCTTCAACGGGAGCTTTATCTGTTTCAGTCAGCGGGGGTGTTGCTCCATATACCTATTTATGGTCTAATGGAGGAAAAACGGATGCTATAAGTGGTTTATCCGCTGGATTATATACCGTTACGGTAACTGATGCCGGAGGGAAAGAAACCTCAACGTCATTTTCTTTAACACAGCCTGCTCCCGTTTCGATTACCGGTAATCCATCAAATTCTTCTATCATTTCAGGTAGTAATGCCGCTTTTACAACATCCGCTACAGGTTCCAGCCTTGTATATCAATGGCAGCTAAAAACAGGTAGTGATTTTACTGATATTTCAAATTCAGGGGTCTATAGTAATGCTACCACTGCGACATTAAATATTACAGGAGCGCCAGCTGCTATGAATGGGACTCAATATCGTTGTGTTGTTCGTAGCGGCACTTGCGAGGGTAAAACCAGTACATCTGCAACTCTTACAGTAAATAAACGCACACAAGCTATAACTGGGTTTAATTTAGGAACAATTACCTACGGAGATGCAGCCCCGCTGTTATCTGCTTCTGCCAATTCTGGTTTACTTGTCGCTTATACAAGTTCGGATCCTGATGTTGCCACTGTGAACAATAATATCATCACAATTGTGGGAGTCGGAACTACGCAAATTACAGCTTCACAAAGTGGAAATGATAGCTATGAGGCAGCTACAGATGTTGTGCGCACGCTCACTGTTAATCCTAAATCCTTAAGTATTACGGCACATAATCGAAGTAAATCTTATGGGGAAACATTTACGTTTAGTAGTGATGATTATACGGTAAATGGTCTCATCAACGGTAATATGGTAAACAGTCTGACTATAACCAGTACGGGTTCGGTAGCCGGTGCTGTTGTAGCGTCTACACCATATGCAATTGTAATATCAGATGCGATTGGATCAGGTTTAGAAAATTACCTGATCAATTATGTGCCTGGAGAATTAACGGTTAATCGAAGAGGACTGACGGTAGTCAATTCAAATCGTTCCAAGACTTATGGAGAAGTATTACTTGATGCTGATTTTTCAGGAAGTATTTCTGGGGTTGTTAATAATGATAACATCACTGTAAGTCGCAATAGTACGGGGGCAATAGCTACAGCTGGATCAGGAATGACCTATCCAATTGTGGCAACAGTGCAGGATCCAAATAATAAATTAGCTAATTATATACTGAATAATCAAAATGGACTGTTGACTGTAGCTAAAAAAGTATTAACTATTACGGCAGAAAATAAAGAGAAATTTGCAGGCACAGCTAATCCTCCGTTAACAGTAAGTTATTCCGATTTTGCAAACAACGAAACAGCTGCGGTATTCACTACTCAGCCTGCAGTAACTACTACAGCTACTTCTTCTAGTCCAATTGGCGATTACCCTATAACAGTCAGCGGAGCAGTAGCTGCTAACTATGACATTCGGTATATTGCAGGTAATCTTAAAATAAAACCGGGAGCACCAACAAGTATTGCTCTTTCAGGTGTAGTACTTTATGAAAATAATACCGTGGGAACGAATGCAGGAACTTTGAGTAGTACATCTGATGATCCTTCTGCAACTTTTACATATACACTTGTGACTGGAACTGGTGATATTGATAATGCACGATTTACGATCAATGGAAATAAAGTAAATGCGGCGGCGGTTCTGGATTTTGAGACTAAATCAACTTATCGTATTCGCGTAAGAAGTACTACCCAGCATGGACTTAGTCTGGAGAGAGAAATGACTATTGTCTTGACTGATGTAAATGAGAGTCCGACACTGGAAGCTGTTGCTAATCAGGTTATCTGTTTTACCACATCGGCACAAACTATTCGTTTAACGGGCATCAGTGCCGGACCAGAAAGTGGACAAACCACGGTTTTAAGTGTAGCCAGCAATAATGCTGATTTGTTTGAGGATTTAACCGTAGCTGGAAGTGGTGCTACGGGAGCAATAAACTACAGGATTAAATCAGGTGCAGTCGCAGGAACAGCAGTGGTGACTATAACCGTGAAAGATAATGGAGGTACTGCCAATGGCGGGGTAGATACTTATAGCAAAACATTTGTGATTACCGTAAATGCTTTACCAATTGTTTCAATCAATAGTAATAAAGGAGCAGAGATTAGTAAAGGAGAAACAGTATTGTTAAGTGCTACCGGAGGTTCGACTTATGTGTGGGCTGATGCAAATGGTATTATTTCAGGCCGGAATTCTGCCGTGCTTGAGGTCAGACCTCGTGAAACGACTACCTATACAGTAACAGCGACCAATGCCAGCGAATGTTCAGAAACGAAGACTTTCACGCTTACAGTATTGGATGATCTGGCTAAAATCAAGGCAACAAATATCATGTCTCCAAATGGTGATGGCATTAATGATAAATGGGTGGTTGAAAACATTGACTTTTACCCAAATAATGAAGTGAAGATTTTTGACAAGGCAGGACGCTTTATATATAGTAAAAAAGGATACGATAACAGCTGGGATGCTACCTTAAATGGAATGCCTTTAGCTGAAGGTACCTATTACTATGTGATTGACTTTGGTGTAAACAGACGGAAGATTAAAGGCTTTATTACTGTTGTCAGACAAAATTAAGCCAATTGAATAAGATAAAACTGTATGAATTGAGCCAGCCATCAAAGGGCTGGTTCAATCATCATAATTATTAATAAATAGATGGAGAAATTATATAAAACATTGTTGTTGGTTGTCTTAACAGCGATAGGTACTACAGTTAAAGGACAGTTGAACCCGCTGTCGGCACAATATTATACCAATCAATATCTGATAAATCCTGCTTTTGCAGGTGCTGCTAAGGGGTTGAAATTGAATGGGGCTTATCGCAAGCTCTGGAACAATGTGGAGGGGTCACCCTTAACACAAAGCTTAACTGCGGATTATGGTTTTAACAAAGTTGGATTGGGGTTAACAGTAAACAATGAAAGTGCAGGTTTAGAAAGACAGACCCGTGTGCTTGGTAGTTATTCATATCATCTGGCATTAAATGATAACAATCGACAGTTGCATTTTGGGGTGTCCCTGGGGTTTTCGAACCAGCGTCTGGGAAATTCAGATATGTATGGTGATCCGAATGATCCGAGTATAGGGCAGTATAATGATCGCAAGACTTACTTGGATGGTGATTTCGGGGTCGCTTATACATCAGATGGATTGAATATTCAGGCTGCTGTTCCAAATCTTAAAAGTGTATTAAAAAAGGATGTGATCAAATTGGCAGATGTGGCGACTTTTTATACCGCTGTAAGCTATAAGATCGGAATCAGTGAAGGGGCAGAGGGAATGGATATAGAGCCAAAATTTGCTTATCGCGGAGTGAAAGGTTTCGATAATATCTGGGATGCTGGTGCGCAGTTGGGGATAGCAAATAAACAAGTACTTTTGATGGGTATGTATCATAGTACTAAAAGTGCCACCTTCGGATTGGGGATGGATTACAAAAAGAAATACCTGATCAGCGGAACTTACACTACACAGACTTCTGCACTGAGTGCTTATACCAATGGAAGCTTCGAACTCAATTTAAGGGTAAATCTTAGCAAATAAATATCAGTTGAAAAAATATTTGCATAATGCCTTTGTAAATTAAAAACATTAATTCTATATTTGCAGTCCGAAAAATAGAACAATAAAGGGCGTGAGCTCTAAAAATAAAAATATTAATAACATAAAATGGCAAATCATAAATCTTCAATAAAAAGAATTAGAGCAAACGCAACTAAACGTTTACGTAACAGGTACCAGGCTAAAACAACTCGTACGTTTATCAAAAGATTGCGTGCTGCAGAAGATAAAAAAACAGGATTAGAATTACTTCCTAAAGTAGTATCTATGCTTGATCGTTTAGCTAAAAAGAATGTTATTCACAAAAACAAAGCAGCTAACAATAAATCTAAGCTGACTAAATTTGTTAATGGCTTAAAATAAACATAGCTTTATAATATTATAGAACGGGATATGCAATGCATATCCCGTTTTTTTGTTTAAAGATATTTTTATATGAAACCATATAGGGAAAAACTAGGTATAAAATCTTGGGCAGAAGCAGACCGGCCACGTGAAAAGCTATTACTTAAAGGTAGGCGGCAACTTACTGATGCAGAGTTGATCGCTATTTTAATAGGTTCAGGAAATAGGGGCGAAACAGCTGTAGACCTGAGTAGAAGGATGTTGGGTACTTACGACAATGATCTGGATAAACTTGGAAGAGTAACAGTAAAGGAATTATCTAAATTCAAAGGTATAGGCGAGGCAAAAGCAATTACCATTGTTGCTGCTTTAGAGATCGGAAGAAGAAGGAAAGAGATCGCTAAAAAGGAAGCAGTTAAGATAACCTCTTCAACTGCTGCTTTTGAAGTATTGATTCCTGTGTTTGCAGATCTGGATCATGAAGAGTTTTGGATTTTAATGCTCAATCATGCTAATTGTGTGATTGGCAAACAGTCGATTAGTAGTGGGGGCTTAGCGGGGACAGTAGCTGATCCTAAAATTATCTTTAAAATAGCGCTTGAACATAATGCTTCTGCTGTGATTCTGGCACACAATCATCCTTCAGGAAATTTAACACCAAGTGAGGAGGACATTGATATTACCAAAAAGTTAGTCTTAGCAGGAAGTTTGCTGGATTTGCAGGTTCTTGATCATTTGATTGTAACAGATAAGTTATATTATAGTTTCGGGGACGAAGGGTTAATTTAACATTGGAGCTGTATCTTGGCTATATGAAGATGATGATTAAACTATGCTCAGTGCTATTATTGCTGAGTGTGACTGTAACTGCTCAAAGAAAACCGGCAAACTATATTAATGTAATGAGTTTTAACATTCGTTATAACAATACGAATGATGGTGTGAACGCCTGGCCAAACAGAAAGGATAATGTAAAGGCATTGGTGAAGTTTCATGATGCTGATATATTGTGTGTGCAGGAAGCTTTGGCTTTACAGGTTGATCAGCTTTCGGAAAATACAAATTACGAAAGGGTAGGAGTAGGCAGGAACGATGGTAAGCGTGAAGGCGAGTTTACTGCTATATATTTCGATAAAGACAGATTCAGGAAAAAGGATGGTGGTACATTCTGGCTTTCTGAAACACCTGAAGTGCCTTCTAAAGGTTGGGATGCAGCAATAGTAAGAATCTGTACCTGGGTAAAGCTTCATGATAAGTGGAATAAGAAAGACTTTATAGTATTCAATACACATTATGATCATGTAGGTGTTCAGGCCAGGATCGAAGCCGCTAAGCTTATCAAAAAGAAAATTATGGAGATTGCTCCAACGTTGCCGGTTATTTTAACAGGTGATTTGAATGTTACTCCTGAAACAGAAGCAATCGCTACTTTAAAATCATTTTTAACAGATACTAAAGAAGCCACTATTGAACAAGCTTATGGTCCTGAAGGAACATTCAATGGTTTTAAATTTAACGCAAAACTTCTGGATAGGATCGATTATATTTTTGTAAACAAAGGATTTAAGGTACAGAAGTATGCTTCTCTTACGGATAGCAAAGATCAGAAGTATCCATCAGATCATTTGCCGATTATGGCAAGGTTGTTCTTCTAATCATTAAAGAATCATAGAGTTTATAAAAGTTGACGTTCCCGGTTCAGTTTACATTCTTTGGTGAATCATATCACTGGCACTATATTTTTGAGCTCCTGGCTTTTTTTATAGGGGTAAGACTTTATTATTTTTTAAAGAAAGGAATAAAGGATCCGATCTCTGATGAAAATAGATTATGGATTATGTTGGGTGCTATGATCGGTGCTCTGATAGGATCGAGGGTTGTAGCGGTGCTTGAAACACCAGAGAGTTTAAGTGTGTTGACATTCAGTACTCTATATCAGAGTAAGACTATTGCAGGTGGCTTATTAGGTGGACTATTTGGTGTGGAGTTGATTAAGAAGCTGATCGGTGTAAAAGCGGCGTCGGGTGATGTATATGTGATTCCTATTATAGTGGCTTTGTTTATTGGCCGTATAGGTTGTTTTCTAATGGGGATTGAAGAGCCTGTTTATGGTGTGGAAACTTCTTTTTTTATGGGAATGGATTTGGGAGACGGACTAAAACGGCATTCTGTTGTGCTTTACGAAATGATCTATATGGTACTGCTAATGGGACTTTTCATTTTCATCAGAAAAAAGGAGATGCTGAATGGCGATCGGTTTAAACTGTTCATGGTATTGTATTTCCTGTTTCGGTTTTTAACAGAGTTTATCAAACCCTATCATCCCATTTTCTTGAATTTAAGCAGTATCCATTGGTCAGCTTTATTTATTTTTCTTTATTATTATAAATTCATCATCAGGATGATAAAACCTAAACCATGAAGACGAGAGATTATATTTATTACGATTATACTAAAAGCCTTTGCCCAGAATGCTTGATGCTTTGTGATGCTAAAATAGTTTTTCAGGATGAAAAGGTATTCATGTTAAAGAATTGTCGTGCACATGGTGATAGTAAGGTGATGATTGCTGATGATGTAGAGTATTATAAGCAGATCAGGAATTATAATAAACAATCGGAAATGCCTTTAAAGTTTAATACAAAAGTGCATTATGGTTGTCCGTATGACTGTGGATTATGTACAGATCATGAGCAGCATTCTTGTCTGACTGTTATCGAAGTGACTGATAGGTGTAATTTAAGCTGTCCGACTTGTTATGCTATGTCTTCTCCTAATTATGGACGGCACCGTACATTGGAAGAAATTAATAAAATGATGGATGTTGTAGTGGCCAATGAAGGAGAGCCTGATGTTGTTCAGCTTTCAGGTGGTGAGCCTACAGTACATCCTGATTTTTTTAAAATATTAGATCTGGCCAAAACAAAACCTATTAAACATTTAATGGTGAATACCAATGGGATAAGGATTGCAAAAGATATTGCTTTTGTAGAGCGTCTGGCTTCATATATGCCTGATTTCGAGATTTATCTGCAGTTTGATAGCTTTAGTGCTGAAGTTTTAGAGAAGTTAAGAGGAGAAGACCTTACAGAAGTAAGAAAGAAAGCAATAGATCATTTAAATCAGTTTAATGTGTCTACAACTCTTGTTGTTACTTTACAGAAAGGTGTTAACGATCATGAAATTGGTGAAATCCTGGATTATGCATTAAAGCAGAAGTGTGTAAGAGGGGTAACTTTTCAGCCTACACAGGTGGCTGGAAGAAATGACAATTATAATGATCAGGCCGGGAGGATTACATTGACAGAGGTACGTCGGAAAATATATGAACAATATCCCGTGTTTACCCCTCAGGATTTAATTCCGGTGCCTTGTAATCCAGATGCCTTATGTATGGCTTATGCCTTGAAACTGGATAATGAAGTGATTCCTATGACCCATCTGATTAATCCGGAAGATTTGTTGAACAACTCAAAAAATACAATAGTTTTTGAGCATGACGAAAAGCTAAAGGAGCACATGCTCAATTTATTCAGTACAGGCGTATCTGTTGATTGTGCAGAGGAGACGTTTGGAGAGCTGATGTGTTGTTTGCCAAGGGTGAAGTCTGATCACCTGAGTTACGACAATCTTTTCAGGATTATCATCATGAACTTTATGGATCCACTGGATTTTGATGTAAGGGCAGTAAAAAAGTCATGCGTTCACATCGTAAGTGATAAGATGAAAATCATTCCGTTTGAAACGATGAATATCTTTTATAGGGATCATAAAATAGATTCTATAAGAGAGAAATTAAACGTCAATTAACTATATTTGATTATAGACTAATATATTAAAAATGGCATTTTTTTTAATTTACTGGGCTGCTGTTGGTCTTTTGCTTTTAGTTGGTTTTATACAATTAATTGTCGATGCGGTATATAATAAGCCCTTAAAGCCAGCTTTAACTATACTGATTATTGGTGTGATTTTGATAGTTGTCGGGGCAGGAGCTTGCGCTGTGATATTAAGTAACATTAATATACACTAGTTATCTGTTTCTATTTGCTTGCGTTTTATATAATGTAAGAACATTAAGGCTTTCTGCTTTCCGCTTTAAATAATATCTTTGCGTTTTATATTGAATACGCAACATGAAGATATCATACAATTGGCTCAAACAATTCATTCAGACAGATAAAACACCACAGGAAGTATCACTTATCTTAACCGATATCGGTTTGGAAGTAGAAAGTCTGGAAACAGTACAGCCTGTTGCAGGTGGATTGGAAGGATTGGTCATCGGACATGTATTGAGTTGCGTGCAACATCCAAATGCAGATCGCTTACGTGTAACTACGGTAGATGTGGGTGGGCCCGAGCCTATTCAGGTTGTTTGTGGAGCCCCTAACGTGGCACAAGGACAAAAAGTTGTTGTTGCAACAGTAGGAACAACCGTTTATCCTAATGAAGGAGAACCTTTTAAAATCAATAAATCTAAAATACGTGGAGAAGCATCTGAAGGGATGATCTGTGCTGAAGATGAAATTGGTTTAGGCGTATCACATGATGGGATTATGGTGCTTCCAGAAGACACTGTAGTAGGTACGACGGCAAAGGCATATTTTAAATTAGAAGACGATTATCTTTTTGAAATTGGCTTAACGCCAAATAGAGCGGATGCAACATCCCATTTAGGTGTGGCAAGAGATTTAGCCGCTTACTTCCGTACATCAGTTCAGATGCCGGATATCTCAAGCTTTAAAACAGATAATGAAAGTTTGGTGATTGACGTATCAGTTGAAGATACAACCGCTTGTCCGCGCTATAGTAGTGTAACTATTAGTGGTGTTACTGTTCAGCCTTCGCCAGATTGGTTGCAAGATAAATTGAAAGTTATCGGCATCAGACCAATCAACAATATTGTAGATGTAACCAATTATGTGTTGCATGACCTTGGTGTGCCGTTGCATGCTTTTGATGCAGATCAGATAAAAGGTGGTAAAGTAAGCGTTAAGAAATGTGCAGAGGGTACTCCATTTGTAACATTAGATGGAGTAGAGCGTAAGCTTTCGGCAGAAGATCTAATGATTTGCAATGCAGAAGAGCCAATGTGTATTGCGGGTGTATTTGGTGGAAAAAGTTCTGGTGTTAGCGAGAGTACAACCAATATCTTTTTAGAAAGTGCTTATTTCAATGCGGTTTCAGTAAGAAAAACATCAAAGCGTCACTCTTTAAAGACAGATGCTTCATTCAGATTCGAGCGTGGAACTGATCCTGAAATGACTGTTACAGCTTTGAAGAGAGCAGCATTATTGATTACTGAGTTGGCTGGAGGAAAAGTATCATCTCAGGTGTCGGATTTATATCCTGATCCTGTAAAACCATTTGATGTAGAGGTTACTTATCAGAATATTACCAGATTAATTGGTACCGATATTCCTTCCGATGAGATCAAATCTATTATTAAAGCTTTAGGAATTAACGTTGCCACAGAAACAGCAGAAGGATTAAGCCTTAAAGTTCCAACTTTTAAAGTAGATGTAACGCGCGAGTGTGATATCACTGAAGAAGTGCTTAGAATTTATGGATACAACAACATTCAGATTCCGAGTAAAGTAAATGCTTCACTTTCGTACACATCAAAACCAGACAAAGAGCAGACGCAACATGTGATTGCTGACATGCTTACTGCAAATGGTTATTTAGAAATCTGGTGTAACTCTTTAACAAAAGGAGCTTACTCCAAAAATCCAGAAGAAGCTGTACAAATTTTGAACCCATTAAGTTCAGATCTAAATGTAATGCGTCAACATCTGTTGATGCCTGCATTGGAGAGTGTGGCTTATAATCAGAACAGGAAAACACCTGATATTAAGTTTTATGAGTTCGGTAAAACATATCACCTGATTAATGATAAATATGTAGAGCGTCCGCGCCTGTTGATCTTGCTTTCAGGAAATAATCAGACTGAGCAATGGAATCAAAAACCTACAGCAGTTAGTTTTTATCATTTGAAAGCAGCTGTAGATGCTATTATTGGTCGTCTAGGGATCACAACTTATCAGACTGAAGAATTGAAGGATGAGAACTTTGCTTTTGGATTGAAGTACTTCAGAGGTGATAAAGCTATTGTGAGTTTTGGGGCTGCAACTGCGGCTGACAGAAAGAAAGCTGATGTAGATAAAGAAGTTTATTACGCTGATTTCGACTGGGCTCTTATACTTGATATGGTAAAGAAAAATAGGATCATTAATAAAGAAGTTCCTAAATATCCGGCAGTAAGAAGAGACTTATCGATGCTGGTAGATACTGCTGTTACTTTCGATACTTTAAAGAGCATTGTGTTTAAATCAGAGAAGAAGCTGGTTAAGAATGTGCAGGTGTTTGACGTTTATGTTGGTGATAAATTGCCAGAAGGCAAGAAATCGTACGCTTTGAACTTCACTATACAAGATGAAGAACAAACGTTGACTGATAAACAAATTGATAATGTTATGCAAAAGATTATTCATAACTTAGCACAAACAGCAAAAGCAGAAATTAGAAAGTAAAAAAATATAAATATTTATTCATGTCATCAGTAGCAGATCAATTAACCTCCGTATTGCAGAAAACTGCTCGTTTAATAGAGCTTTGTAGTGCATTACAAGAAGAGAATGAGTTGCTTAAGCTGGAAAATGAATCGGTAAAAGTTGCACTTGATACCTCAAAAACCAAGAATATGGATCTTGAAGAAAAGCTAAGAGTTTTAAAATTGGCGAAAAGTATTGAGGGAACAAGTGAAAAGACACTTGATATAAAGCAAAAAATTAACGATTTTGTGCGTGAAATAGATAAGTGTGTTGTGTTACTTAAAAAATAAGTGATGCTTGAATTGAAACAAAGCTAAGAAATGGGAGAAATCTCGATAAAAATAACCATATCCGATCGTATATATCCGTTAAAGGTAAATACAGAAGAGGAAGAAATTGTAAGGCGAGCAGCCAAAATTATTAATGAGCGCATAAAGGACTATCAGGAAAATTATGCGGTTAGAGATAAACAGGATTTGCTTTCTATGGCAGTGCTGCATTATGCAACAGCAGTATTAAGAGTAGAAAATAAAGTGCAAAACCAGGATACTGCAGTTGCCGAGAAGGTTGAGGAATTGGATAGTTTATTAAACGGGTTTTTCTTAAAATAAGGTTTGTTCTTTTTACAAGTTAAGATTAGCACAAAGATATAGCCGCGGCTATTTTTTGAGTTTCACTTTTTAAAACTTAACACTTCAATATTTATAGGATTAAGAAGGTGTATTTCATTTACATTTTATGTACCTGAAAATGACTTAAATCCTAATTATAACTCGTTGAGGTTTTTAAAATTGAGACTTATTAAAATAGTTGCGGTTTTTTTTTAATTAGAAAAACCATATGTAAACAAAGAAATAAATAGTCAGATAGGATTTAAATCTAATATGGATGTATAACATCATTAAGATTGTATCTGATTAAAACAATAAATACAAATAGAGAATGGAAATATTAGGAATAATAGGATATGTACTGGCCGGCCTTGCTGTCGGGATTCTTGTAGGGAGGTTCCTGCTAAGGAATTTACTAAAGACCCAGGAGATTGCAGCCCAGACCAAAGTGAAAAAAATGCTCAAAGATGCGGAAAGCAAGGCTGAGATTTTAAAGAAGGATAGGCTGCTAGAAGCAAAAGAGAAGTTTTTGCAACTGAAATCGGAGCATGAGCAGGAAGTAAATAATAAAAACAACCAGATCAATCAAAGGGAAAATGCAATCAAGCAAAAAGAGCAAAGCATTAACCAACGTTTAGAAAATTATAACCGCAAAGAGCAGGAACTTGATAACCAAAAGAAGAACCTGGAAAAACAAACCGAGCTTGCAATTAAAAAACAAGAAGAGGTAGATGTTTTAAAGAACCAACATGTTAAACAATTGGAGACTATTGCTGGCTTAAGTGCTGATGAAGCAAAGAACCAGTTGGTAGAAAGCATGAAACAAGAAGCACGTACACAAGCTATGATCCAGGTTAAGGATATTGTAGACGAAGCTAAACTTACTGCTACTAAAGAAGCTAAAAAGGTCGTTATTCAGACCATACAGCGTACTGCTGTTGAAGCTGCAATAGAAAATACAGTTTCTATCTTCCATATCGAAAGTGATGAGATAAAAGGTCGTGTAATTGGTAGAGAAGGTCGTAACATACGTGCACTTGAAGCTGCTACAGGTATTGAGATCATCGTTGATGATACTCCTGAAGCTATTATCCTATCTGGCTTTGACCCGGTAAGAAGAGAAATTGCACGTTTGGCATTACATCGTTTGGTTACAGATGGCAGGATACACCCGGCACGTATTGAAGAGGTTGTTGCCAAAACTAAAAAACAAATTGAAGACGAAATAGTAGAGATTGGTGAGCGTACCGTAATTGATTTAGGCATCCACGGTCTTCATCCTGAGTTGATCAGAATGGTTGGACGTATGCGTTACCGTTCATCTTATGGTCAGAACTTATTACATCACTCACGTGAGGTAGCAAACTTCTGTGCGACTATGGCTGCGGAACTTGGCTTAAATGCTAAAATGGCTAAACGTGCAGGATTATTACACGATATAGGTAAAGTACCTGATGACAACCCAGAATTGCCACACGCAATTTTAGGTATGCAACTGGCTGAGAAATATAAAGAACACCCGGAGATTTGTAATGCAATTGGTGCTCACCATGATGAGATCGAGATGACTTCAATGATTTCACCAATTATTCAGGCTTGTGATGCGATTTCAGGAGCCCGTCCGGGTGCACGTCGTGAGGTAGTTGAAAGCTATATCAAGCGTTTAAAAGAGTTGGAAGAGCTTGCATTATCTTACCCAGGTGTAGAGAAAACATTTGCAATACAAGCAGGTAGAGAGCTGCGTGTAGTGGTAGAGAGCGAAAGAGTTACTGATCAGCAGGCAGAATTGCTGGCAGCGGATATTTCAAACAGGATCCAAACCGAAATGACTTATCCTGGTCAGATTAAGGTAACTGTAATCAGAGAAACAAGATCTGTGGCGTTTGCCAAGTAACCCTAAGAAGTTAAATAATTAATATGAAGCGATAGGTTATCCTATCGCTTTTCTTATTTTTACAGAATAATAGTAAAAACATGAAGAAGGGACAAAATAAAGTAATTCAGGAAGAACCTAAAAGACCGGTAGATGTACTTTTTGATAAATATGCAGAAAGTCATCAGGATCATACGAATAAACTGATACACTGGATCTGTGTGCCTTTAATTGTCTTTAGTTTGCTGGGCTTAGTGTGGGCGATCCCTTTTCCTCACCTCGAGTTTTTGGGTAAATACAATGGCTTTTTAAACTGGGCATCCTTTCTGATTGCTTTTTCTTTATATTATTACTTTATTTTGTCACCTGCATTATCATTTCTGATGCTGTGGGTAGTTGGTTTGATGAGTTACTTTATTGTCCAACTGGAATATTGGGAAGCTGCTGGCGGACCTGCATTCTGGCTGGTATGTCTGGTGATTTTCGTGATCGCCTGGATAGGACAATTCATCGGACATAAGATAGAAGGAAAGAAGCCTTCATTTTTAGAAGATGTTAAGTTCTTGTTAATCGGGCCAATTTGGTTATTACACTTTATTTGCAAAAAAATTGGCATAAGATATTGATCTGAAAGCCATTTAACTATTTCTTAACACGTAGGTAAACGAATGGTAATTTGAGGCTAACATATAGCTAACATTGTGGTAATAGCTTTGCTGGAAATTAAAATACAGCAAAATTGAAATCACAACTAAATCTCAAAACAGCAATAATTACGGTTCTATTTGTAATTATTAGTGCAGCAGTATTTGCGCAAACGGGAAAAATTTCTGGTAAAGTATCTGATAAGAAAACCGGGGAAACACTGATCGGTGTTACCGTGAAAATTAAAGGGACAACAAAAGGAACGGCTACTGATGTAGATGGAAACTATACAATTAGTAGCTTATCTGATGGTAAGCATATTCTTTTATTTCAATACATCGGTTATGCAGGTAAGGAAATAGGCGAAATTGAAGTCAGCAATGGAAAAACGACTTCTCTAAATGTAATTCTCGAAGAGTCTAATTCTCAAAATTTAAGTGAGGTAGTTATACAAGGAAGCTTTAAGAAAGAAAGTGTAAATGCTTTATATGCACTACAAAAGAACAGTGCTTCTATTTCTGATGGTATTTCATCTGATATTATTAAAAAATCGCCCGATAGAAATACAGGTGAGGTTCTTAAAAGAGTAAGTGGCGCTAGTATCCAGGATAATAAATTTGTTATTGTACGTGGATTAAGCGATAGGTATAATGCCGCAATGATTAATAATAGCCCCTTGCCGAGTACGGAGCCTGATCGTAAGACATTTTCATTTGATGCCATTCCTTCTAATCTGATTGATAATGTTGTTATTAGCAAAACTGCTACTCCAGATTTGCCAGGCGACTTTTCAGGTGGTGCTGTTCAAATTAAAACCAAAGATTTTCCAACAAGTAGAACTTTAGAGCTTAACGTTGGTACTGGATATAATACAATTTCAACCTTTAAAGATTTTTATGGAAACGGTAGAGCCGCAGTAAATTATTTGGGTTTTGCTGGTAGCGAAAGCAAACTACCTTCAGCATTCCCATCTTCAAAAGAACGTTTTTTACTTCTTCCTTTAGACAAAAAAGTAGCTGCTTCACGTAGTTTTAAAAATACCTGGGGAATAAATAATTTAGGTGTAGCAGCGCCAACTCAGAACTTTCAAATGATTTATGGGAATTCATATGGATTGAAAGATGATGCTAAGATTGGTTTCATTGGATCTGTTACATATAGGAGCAGTCAATCTATCAGTGATGAAGTAAGGAATGATTATAACGAAGTGAGTGGAGGGACTATCGGAGTTCCGATTTTTGAGTACGGTGATAAATACTACAATTTTAATTCAACTCTAGGTCTATTAGCTAATGTTGCTTACACAAAAGGTGCGAATAAAATATCGTTGAAAAACATTTATAACCAGAGCTATGACGAGAGTACTTTGGCTAGATCTGGTGTTCGCGACGGATTCATCCTTCAAAAAGTTTCTCAACAGGAAATAAATGAGAAATCATTACTAAACTCAGTCCTCGAGGGTGATCATTTAATTAGTCAAAAAAGTAAGGCTAAATTAAACTGGAATTTATCTTATTCTAGAATTACTAACAATCTTCCAGATTTAAGACGCTTAGCATACTCATTAGATCCTACTTCAAATGAAACTGAGTACAAAGCTGTAGTGCAAAGTACAGCAGCGGTGTCAGATGCAGGAAGATTTTTTAGTGAACTAGATGAAAGCATTTATGGTGCTGGGTTAAATTATAGCTTACCATTGAATATCTTTAAGCAAGGACAAACACTTAAGATCGGTGCTTTGAAACAATATAAGGATCGTACTTTTAAGGCGCGTACATTAGGATATCGCTTGGCTACAGAAACTGTTGATCAAACAAATGCTTTAGTGGTATTGCCTCAAGATCAAATTTTTAGCTCTGCTAATATCGGTGCAAATAAATTTATGATTGACGATATCAGTAATCCTAGTAACAACTACACTGGTTCTGGAGATTTGAATGCTGGATACGCTATGATTTCAGGAACATTTGCTAAGAGATTAAAAGCAACATTTGGTTTGCGAGTAGAGAACTATATAGAGAAGTTAGATTCAAGAGATAATAGCGGAAAAGTAAATGTTGATAATAATTATTTAGATTTCCTACCCTCGGCTAATTTAGCCTATGAGGTTACCTCTAAAGCTAATTTCCGTTTGAGTTATTCAAGTACTGTAGCGAGGGCGCAATTCAGAGAACTGGCACCATTTGCTTTTTATGATTTCATCACTGGTCTAGTTAAGATTGGAAACCGTGATTTAGAAAGGACAACTATATCGAATTTCGATTTGAGGTATGAATTCTATCCTACTGCCGGGCAATTGATTTCAGTATCTGGGTTTTACAAACATTTGAAAAATCCTATAGAAAATAACATTATCGACGGTTCTACGGCTTCGAGTAAGTCCATGTCATTTATTAATGCACCTGAGGCTTTTATTGCAGGTGCTGAATTTGAGATCAGACACGATTTAGGGTTTATTTCGGAAAGTTTTGGATTCTTAAAGCGACTGGTATATAGTGCCAATGCTGCAATAATTAAATCGGAGGTTGATTTTGGTGCAGGTATGGTAACAATTAACAATAAAAGAGCACTTCAGGGACAATCTCCTTACTTGATTAATACAGGTTTTCAATATAATACAGAAGACTCAGGCTGGCAGGCTAGCATTTTGTATAATCGAATTGGCCGAAGAATTTCAGTAGTAGGATTTGGTAGAACAGAGAATGGTTCTTTTTTAGCGGATTATCCAGATATCTATGAGGCCCCAAGAGATTTGTTAGATTTTCAAATTGCAAAGAAAGTTATTAAAAATCGTGCTGAGATTAAGCTAAACATTAGCAATCTGTTAGATAGTGATGCCAGTTATTACCAAGATTTAAATAACGATAAGAAATTTGTGAAAGTAGATGATCAGTTGATCAATAGTGTTAAGTATGGTCGAAGCTTTTCATTGTCATTTGGATATAAATTCTAAAAAAAACCTTAACAATAGGATAATACTATTTTAAAATCGATCTAATACAGTTGAACTAATTTTATAAAAACAAAAATAGGAAAGAATGAAAACAAGTAAATTATTTGCGATGGCAATGCTAGCATTAGCAACGAGCTTTACTGCATGTAAAAAGGATTCAGAAGAAGAGATCATTGATGAACCAAAAGACGTTGTCGTTTTGGAAGGACAGATTACTTCAAAAAAGGTTCTTGATGCCAACAAAATATATTTGTTGAGAGGCTATGTACGTGTAATGGGTAATGGTGGAAATTTGGAAATTCCTGCTGGTACTGTAATTAAAGGAGAAAAAGCTTCTATGGGAGCACTTATTGTTGAGCGTGGTGGCTACATTAAAGCCAATGGTACTGCTACTAATCCAATTGTTTTTACTTCAGATCAGCCTGCAGAAACTAGAAAAGAAGGGGATTGGGCAGGTGTTGTTATCTGTGGTAAATCTAAAGTTAATACTGCAACTGGTACTGCTCAGTATGAAGGTGGAGCTTTGGGTGAAGGTGTAGCAGAATATGGTGGAGGTTTAACTCCTGATCTGGCTGACAAATCTGGTGAGTTTACCTATGTTCGTATTGAGTTTTCTGGTTATCCAATACAAACAGACAAAGAGATCAATGGTTTAACTTTATGTGGTGTTGGTAGCGGAACGATTTTACATCACGTACAGGTATCTTACTGTGCGGATGATTCTTTTGAATTCTTTGGAGGTACAGTAAACGCATCACATTTAGTTGCTTTCCGTGGTCTTGATGATGATTTTGATTTTGACCAAGGTTATACAGGTAAAATTCAATATGGTATCTCTTTTAGAGATCCAAATCTAGCTGATAAATCTATCTCAAGAGCTGTTGAAGATGATAACGGAGGTACGGTGAGTAGAGATGAATACTCTAGACCAGTACTATCAAACTTTACATTTATAGGACCTGGAGCATCAGGTGTGGCCAATCATGGTGCTGCAATTTATTTCGGTAGAAATAGCCGTTTGGTATTAGCTAATTCAATTATTGTTGGTGCAAAAACAAATGCTATAGAATTCAATACTGAATTTCCTGCTGCTGAATACAAAGCTGGTAGATCATCACTATCAAATAATTTAGTGTTTGGTGCTAGTGCGAATTATGGTTTGATCACTGGAGTAACATCTTTTGTTGATGCTGCAGCTTTAGCTACTTTTGCTGCTACAGGTGCAAATACAACAATTGCCAGTGTTGATGCAGCTGGTTTGAACAGTACTTCTATTACTGCTCCTAAACTGACATTAAAAGCTGGTTCAGTAGCTTTAGGCAAAGCTAGTTTTGCTGGTGCAGATCTTTCTACTGGCTTTACTGTAGAAACTTATGTAGGTGCTATGAATACTACTGACTGGACAGCTAATTGGGCTAACTGGACTCCAAAAACAGCAACTTACTAAGTTTATATATTGTTAAATACAAAAAAGAACCCGTATCATAAATCAAAAGATGATACGGGTTCTTTTTTTATCTGTTGTGATCTGACTTGAATCTTTTCTTCCTATGCCTTTTTCTTAGAAGCAAATCTGATTTGAAACCAGGGGGGGATAGCTGATCGGATTATTTTCAATTGAATTAACGATTAAGAGCTCTGATCATCTCTTTTCTTTTTAGGCTTACTTGCCTTTTTATGTTTCTTTTTCTCATTGAAAACCATTTCCATCCACCCTTCCTGTTTAGTCTGCTCTCCAGGGCAAAACTCTGCTTTTAATACTGCAGATGGACAGAAGTCTTTATTATTGATCACAGCATTTCCTGCAAATGTTTTTTCTGAATAGTACAGTGCAAGGGTAACGACACACAATGAACCTGTTGAGCTTTCAAAAATTAGCTGTTGTGCGGGATGGATAAAAGACTTGGCTGTGATCTCAATTTCAAAAGATTGTATGTCCTGAAGTTGAAATTGATCATTTTCCAAATCAAATAATGTTACACTAAATGCTACGGTACAATATCTGGCATTGGGAGGGAATTTTAAGTCCTTAGGCACTTTAATCTCCGGGAAATCTATCGTTACATTTTGCTCAGTAAGACTAACTATGGGTTGCGCAAACAGATAGTTTTTTACCGGTGACATATTGTTGAACTCAAAACCGTTTAAGCGGTTAAAGTAATCCTGGCGAAAATCAAACACCCCTTCTTTATCAGTCGATGCCTTTTGTACAATCTGATTGCATTCGCCCGTAAATCTGGAAATCATTCCTCCATCATGAAAACCTATAATTGGTTCAGCACTTCCTCTGATATAGGAGGCTAATGTGCTGGCTCTTCCAAAAACGTAAGCTGCATTATACGTTGCGGGAGTCATATCAATGAACTCCTTTTTTGATTTCCCTACAACTACTTGTTTCTTTCCTACCTTTTTAAAAATGACAGCTCCAGCTGTTCCACGAATAAATTTGCCATCAATGTAAGCCATAATGAATAGAGGTTAAGTTGAATTTATAAATGGTTAGACTATAGTTAATAATAACTGCATTATAAATATAAGTTATATCTATAGTAATTCCAAGTTATTATGTAAAAACATGGATTTACTATGGACTTAACATGGACTTACTATGGACTTACTATTTAGTATGGCTGAAAAAAACCTTATGTATAGCACTTGATTTAGGTTTTTCCTTATTGATTTTATCCCATAAAATAGAAAAAACTGAAGCTTATTTATGAATTGGCTCGTAAGCGTAAACAATCTTGTACGGAACATTTCTAAGATCAGTGGAAATCTGTCCAATATTCAAATCTTCTTTTTGAGGGGTAGGTTCACAGAAGGAATAGGTTTTTCCATTGTACAAGATCGGTTGGCCAATAGGTTTATCAAATTGAACAGCCATAGTAATATGAGTAGGGTATAGTAATGCAATCATTGGCAGATTGTAAATCTCTTTTACAAGAAAAAAGAAAAGGGCAGCCCGATCGTCACAGTCGCTGTATTTTGCAAAGAGAGTTTCCTCTGGCGACAAGCGCTTTTCCTTGCCAAAGTTTTTATCGTCATCCTCATATAAAAAAGCATATCTGGTAAAGCGCATTAAATAATCAATCCCCTTTTTCTGCTTCATCCCCTCAAGGTTTTTCCTTAACATCGGAATAAGTGATCCGTAAGTTTCTTTGCTTAAGGGTATGTTGAAATAAGATTCAAAATCAACAACAGGATAGTTGAGAAAAATATGCTCTACTTCTGAGTTTAGTTTGATGTTAAAGTGATAAGTTTTATGCTTATAATTGAACTGTACTTTCTTTTCGTAATAGTCCTCGGGCTTGAAATCAGGCATCCTGGTGACTTTATAAGAAAAGGCTTTCTTTGATTCAGGAATACTAATCATTTCGTGAGGAGGGACCTTATTAAGGTCTGCATAAGCATAATCATGACGATTTAGACACATATACTTTTTACTCATAAACATGACAAAAGGAATGTCGGATATATCTTCATCATTGTAGACATAAAATATGATCCTGTTGTCTGACAAAGTTAGCCTGGCATCATAACCGGATTTTCCTAAAAGAAACCATTTGTAAAAGGTATAGCGTTCATAGTTGTCCTTTTTGGGACTAATAGCCTGGGCTGTTCTTCGAATCAGCTGATAGTATAACCAGTCATTTAATTGATGAGATTTCTTATATGCTAGTAAACTGTCCAGTACAGCCGTGTACTTTCCTGTATTTACCCGGTCATAGTAGGAGAGAATTTCGGTTTTGTCTAAAGCATGGTCATTTCCTACTATGATAGAAGAGTCTACTTCCAGATTAAAAGTGTCGTTAGAAAACTCAAAACTAATACGATAGCTATCCCGCTGACCGTAAGTAAATCCTACAGTCATTATAAGAATGAGCGTACCGAATATTTTGAGCAGACGGTTCATAATAAGTTAATGTTCTATTTACTTTAAATATACATAGAATTAACCTGAGATGTATATTAAGCTTTTACCCTTAAAAACTTTTATAATAATCAGTAATTAACAAACCCTTAACATGACGACCATACTTTTGTGGCATAAATATTTGGTTAGTATTTATAAAGTTTAGGTTTAGTTGATACAAAAAAGCCACGATGGATGTCGTGGCTTTTTTGTTTAGAAATTCTTTCCTACCTTCTCCAGCATCTCTGAAGGAATATTTTGCATATCCACTACCAGGAAGCCATCCAGACAGTCAGAAAACTTAGGATCTATATTGAAGCAAATGATTTTTGCATTCAGATTCATGTATTGTCTTAATAAAACAGGGATCTTGATATGAGAGTTTTCAATATCAGAGATCAGGCTATCGAGGTCTTTTAGCGATTCACTACTTTCAACAAGTAAATCTTTATCAATGGCCGATAAATCCGCTTTAAACTTGTTTTTAGGTTTCACGTAATGCGCCAGCTCGTAATCGAAGTGGTTTTTGGTAATGTAATCAACTATCAGCGATTTAGAAAACTTAGAGAAGTTATTGCTGATGCTTACCGGTCCGAACATGTATCTGTACTGAGGGTTATCCAGTAGATATTTTAAGATACCTTTCCATAATAAGAACAGGGGTAAAGGCTTCAACTGATATTCTTTTCTGATCCATGAACGGCCAAGCTCAATACCTTTTCTAAGCAATGGATAGAATGGCTCTTTAATCTTAAACAGTTCCGAAAGGTAAAACCCTCTGCGACCCATGGTGTTTAAGATCTCATCGCCTTTACCGATACGGTAGGCACCTACAATATTTTGCAGTTCCTTGTCCCATATAAATAAGTGACTGTAATAAATGTCATAATTATCGAGGTCAATCTTTTTATTTGTCCCTTCACCAACTTCTCTAAAGGTGATCTCTCTTAAGCGGCCGATCTCTCTTAATATATTCGGAATGGCCACTGTTGGTGCAATATATACCTCGTAGTTTTTTTCCTGCCAGACCCTAAAGCCTTCCAGGCCCTCAATCTCTTCAACAATTACATTTCGATCTGTTTCTTCGATAACCGGCTCGGGCTTCTTCTTGATCTTGAAAAGGTTTATGGGGTTAAACAACTTTTTCTCTTCTTCGAGTCCGGTTCCCAGAGCATAAGTACGTGCCCTTAGAAAATCAAGCAGCTTATTGGTGTTGTTCCGGTATGATATATCTTCAATATGAATTGGCTTGCCGATTCTCACCTTTATTTTAAGCCCTTGTTTGTTTAAAAACTCAGATGGAAGTTTTGCAGTCCTTAATGTTGGATGTATAAAGCTTAAGATATTAAACAGGACCCCATTATTACCATGAAAGTAGATAGGAACAACAGGAAGCTTGGCTCTGGCAATCAGTTTCCCCACAACGGGATGCCATAACCTGTCGGTAATTTCCTGTTTGTCCAGGCTGAATGTCGAAACCTCTCCAGCTGGGAATATTCCAATAGGAGTTCCACTTTGTAAAAGATCGAAGGTTGCTTTTAATCCACTTATACTTGAGGTGTGTTGTACATTTTCGAATGGATTTACCGCTACAAAGAATTCGCTCAGATTAGGGATTTTTTTAAGGATAAAATTAACCATTACCTTAGATTCTGGTCTTACCGTACATAGTAATTTTACTAGTGCAAGGCCTTCAATACCCCCATACGGGTGATTGGCTATAGCAATAAATCCGCCTGTTTTGGGTATATTCTTAAGGTCATCTTCATCAAAATCAATACTAACGCCTATCGTTTCCAGTATTTTATCTACAAATTCAAGTCCGTTAAAATGTTCATTTTTGGAAAAGACTTTGTTGATATCATTTAATTTCATCATCTCCATGAGCAAAGCTGCTAAACCGGGAACACCTAGCTTATCTATTTTAGTAGCTTTTGCAAACTCTTTGGTAGTTATGATCTTCATTTAAAATCTGTTTTTATAGAATGTAATGCAATTTCAAAAATAAGACTAATATTTTTAATTTGGTTACATACCGGAAATATATGGCCTGGAATAAACCTGAGCTTAGTTGTGGATGCTTTAACTAAGCTTGCCTAAATTAGCTGATGCGTAAATGGTTGGACACTTATTTCGGTTTTAACCGAAAGGAATACAATGGATTAATGACTTTGTTAGCCCTTATAGGGTTAACGATGCTTCTTCCTTATGTTTATAGTTTAATAAAGGAGGAAGAGCCCATTACAGAGGCTGATGTAATGGCGATTCAAGAATTGCTATTGGCTGAGCAGAAAAAGTTTTCTAATAAAAATAGAGAAACAGGGGGGCTTAATTATCCTGGAAAGGATAAATCAGAACTGTTTATTTTTAATCCGAATACAATCGGACAAGCGGGCTGGGTACAACTTGGCTTATCTGAAAAGCAGGCTTCTGCAATTATAAGGTATAGAGAGAAAGGCGGACGATTTAGAAAAGCTGAAGATTTGCAGAAAATGTATACTATTAATGAAGCGACCTACGATAGATTAAGGCCATACGTAAGAATTGCAGAGGACCGCTCAGCTGTTAAGGAAAGTACGGATGCAGCTTTTAAAAGAGATATCTATGAAAACAGGATGCCTGTTGTTATTGAGATTAATGGAGCTGATACAACTGAACTCGATAAAATAAGAGGGATTGGAATGACCTTTGCAAACCGTATTGTAAAATATAGAGACCGTATCGGGGGCTTTTATAAAAAAGAGCAGTTAATGGAAGTGTATGGCCTGGACTCAGTAAAGTATAGTAAAATTAAAGATCAGGTGCAGATTGATGTTTCGCGGATCAAAAAGATAAATGTAAATACAGTTAGCTTTGAGGATTTTAAATTCCATCCTTACATTAGATATAAGCAGGTAAATGCATTGATACAATATAGAAAACAGCACGGAAATTATAGTAATATTGCAGACTTAAATAAAGTAGCCATTTTAGACCAGGAAACGATAGATCGTCTGGCAGCTTATCTTGAATTTTGAACATGATCGAATCGAAAATAAAATTAACTGTACGAGATGTAAACGATTTTCCAAAACCAGGTATCGTTTTTAAAGATATTACTCCCATACTAAAAGACCCAGCTTTATGTTTAGAGATTATTAAGGCAATGGCAGCCGAATTAAAGGGAATGGATATTGATGTGGTTGCAGGAATTGAGAGCAGAGGCTTTTTGTTTGGACCACAGCTTGCTGAACTTTTAAATGTCCCTTTTGTGCCGATAAGGAAAGCTGGAAAGTTACCATATACTACGGTGCAGCAAACTTATGAGCTGGAATATGGTACGGCAACTATAGAAATGCATGAGGATGCTTTGTTGTCGGGACAGAAAGTTTTGATTCATGATGATTTATTGGCAACTGGGGGAACTGTTGTTGCTGCATCAAAGTTGGTTATGCAGTTAGGGGCTGAAGTCGCAGGATATTCATTTATAATTGCTCTCGAATTTTTAAATGGACGCTTAAGATTAGCGCCATATAGTGATAAAATTTATTCTCTGGCATCTTACTAAATAGAACTAGCATACCCTGAAAGAAGTTCAGTATCATTTTACAAAGATAAAATCGCATTGGTATAGGATAATACAGGAAGAGTTGCACTTTTTTATTACTATCATATTTGATAATGTATTAGATGTGTATAAACACATTAATTAACTAATTCATTATGGAAAAAAAGTTGCTGCTAAATACCTTAGCGCTGTTTTTAGGGATAAACACTATTTTAGCCCAGGCGCCGTCGATTAATTATAATGTATCAAATGTGTTTATACAAAATACATTAATTTCTCCTTTAAATCCTGTCAATACGGGAGGAGTCGTACCTGCAGTTGCAGCATATGGACAGGTCAGCTTATTTGCTGGTGATATTAGTAATTCCGGAAGTGCCGATGGTATTGGTTCAGCAGCAAGATTTAATAATCCTTATGGCATCACTGCTGATAGTTCAGGAAATATATATGTTGCAGATCGGAATAATCATAAGATAAGAAAAATCACTTCTGCAGGAGTGGTTACTACGTTGGCAGGTAGCGGTACGGTGGGACATATTGATGCTATCGGTTCAGCTGCAAGTTTCAATAATCCTATAGGTGTTACTGTTGATGCTTCTGGTAATGTATATGTCGCTGATTTTGCAAATCATAAGATAAGGAAAATTACTTCTGCAGGAGTGGTAACAACATTTGTGGGTAGTGGAACTGCAGGGGAGGTAGATGGTAATATATATGTGGGTGACCTGACAGGGGGGCGTAAAATACGAAAGATTACATCTGTCGGAACTGTGAGCACAATTGCAGGTAGTGAAGGGGGATATTTAGATTCATCTGTTCCACTAAATGCAAGGTTTAATGCCCCATCAGATATTGTATTAGATGGAAATGGAAATCTTTACATAGCTGATAATGCGAGTCATAATATTAGAAAAATGGTTTTATTACCTGCAGGACTAACTTTTAATGGCATTACAGGAACAATCAGCGGAACACCGACTGTAATTTTCCCCTCCACAGATTATACTATTACCGCACCTATGCACCACTAATTTTTTTAGTGGTGCATTTTCGTTTTTTTGAAAAAAAAATAAATATTTTTTTTGACCTTTTTGATTTACCTAAAATGAAAGGGTAGGGTTAATGAACTAAATACCATTTCGTTCTACCTATAATCGGGCTTTTACGTTGTGTTGCTGTGGTTTTATTTGATTATCATTGCTCAAATTCAAACCATAAAATATGTTAGAAACGATGGATAATTCCGTAGGCTTTAATTTTAGTATTTCAGAAAATCAGGAGATGATCAGAGGGATGGTAAAAGATTTTGCCGAAAAAAATATAAAGCCCGATCTGATGAAATGGGACGAAGCGCAATATTTTCCGATTGAAGTTTTTAAGCAACTAGGTGAATTGGGTTTAATGGGCGTATTGGTTCCTGAAGTTTATGGAGGCTCTGGCTTTGGTTATCAGGAGTATGTGGATGTAATAGTTGGAGTGGCAAAGGTTTGCGGTTCTGTCGGTTTATCATTAGCTGCGCATAATTCATTATGTACGGGACATATTCTTGCATTTGGAAATGAAGAACAGAAACAGAAGTGGTTGCCAAAGCTGGCTACTGCTGAGTGGATAGGTGCCTGGGGATTAACTGAGGCGAATACCGGATCGGATGCTTTAAGAATGATGACTACTGCTGTTCTGGATGGCGATGAGTATGTTATTAATGGTGCAAAGAACTGGATTACCCATGGTAAATCAGGTGATGTGGCTGTTGTAATGGTGCGTACAGGAGATAAAGGAGATGCCAATGGTATTTCTGCAATTGTTGTTGAACGGGGTACCCCGGGCTTTTCTGCCGGCAAAAAAGAAAATAAACTGGGGATGAGAGCTTCGGAAACAACGGAAATGATTTTTGATAACTGCCGTGTGCCTGCTGCTAATCTTTTAGGTAACGTTGGGGAAGGTTTCAAACAAGCTATGAAAGTATTGGATGGAGGAAGAATCTCCATCGCAGCTTTAGCACTGGGGATTGCCAAAGGAGCTTATGAAGCATCTGTTGCCTATGCAAAAGAACGTCACCAGTTCGGACAACCTATAGCGAGTTTCCAGGGCATCAGTTTTAAGCTTGCTGATATGGCAACGGAAATAGAGGCTGCTGAATTATTGATCAGACAGGCAGCTGATTTGAAGAACCGCGGTTTACCTATGACTAAAGAGTCTGCAATGGCTAAGTACTTTGCATCGGAGGTGTCAGTTAAGTGTGCGACAGAAGCAGTACAGATATTTGGTGGCTATGGATATACTAAAGATTTTCCGGTTGAGAAATTTTATCGCGACAGTAAGCTGTGTACAATAGGAGAAGGTACATCTGAAATACAAAAAATAGTAATAGCAAGAGAAGTGCTTAAAGCTTAGCTTTCTATTTATAAAAAGACTATTCTAACCAAATATCTATTAAAACTGGTAAATCCGGCGTATTAAATGATACCCGGATTTATTTTTTCATACATATTATTTTATAGATATGATACTGTCTACTACATAAGGGCTATAACCTCGCCAGGGTAGAGCGTTGACATACTCTTTATAATGTAGTTCAAACATCTTGCCGCTGTTTAGCATCATCTTTTGAGCAATGGCTTCATCACTTACGGAAAATTCAAATTCATTTGACTGAATGTTTCCTGTTTGTCTGGACCTTATGCCCGATTGGATTAGCTTGCCTTCATAGGTTTTAAACATATAACCTTTTTTTACTACATAGTTCAGTTCACCGGCTTTAACACCTTCACCAAATACAAAGTAGTAGCGATAATAAATGAAACCGCCTAGAATAAGAATTAGGATGCCGATGGTAATGTAGATTGGTTTTTTAGACTTCATATTAGACATATTGGTGAATAAATATAATTAAATACTTTTTCATATCAAATGAAAGTTCTATCTTTGCAATCCTAAAAACAACGAGAGGAGGTATTTTTACGTTATGATCATTATTAATATTAAAGACGGCGAATCACTAGATAAGGCGTTAAAACGTTTCAAGAAGAAATTTGAAAAAACTGGGGTGTTAAGAGAATTACGTAGCCGCCAAGCTTATGAGAAAAAATCTGTAGCTCGTCGTATACAAGTTAAACACGCTATTTATAAGCAGAACATGCAACTTGAAGGAACAATCTAGTTCTTAATAGTTTAATATAAAATTAAAACGCCATCGATTATTCGATGGCGTTTTTTTGTTTTAAAAAGACATTTATTGAATAAATCTTTTGTATATTCACTAAAACGAGTAATACAAGAGTACCTATGGCGGTTGAGCAATTTTTGACCTATTTGCAGCATGAGAAGAGATATTCCTCACATACCATACAGTCTTACAGAATAGATCTGGTTCAGTTTGGTGATTTCATATCAGCGACATATGAACTGTCTCTGATAGATGTGAAGTATATACATATAAGAGATTTTATGGTGTCTTTAATGGATAATGATCTCTCTGCAAATTCTGTGGGTAGGAAATTATCAACCTTACGTAGCTTTTACAAATACCTTGTTAAGCAAAATGTAATCACGGCAAGCCCAATGAAGTTGATAAAAGCACCAAAAGTGTCTAAAAAGCTTCCTTTTTTTGTTGATGATGAGAAACTTGGTCAGTTGCTCGATTCTGAAGAGGTATTTGATAAGAGTTTCTCATCTATACGTGAACGACTGATTATTGAGACTTTATTTGGAACGGGTATGCGTTTGGCAGAACTTCTGTCGCTTAACGACTCTGATGTCAATTTTTATGATTCGACTATCCGTGTGATAGGTAAAAGAAACAAAGAGCGAATCATTCCAATAGGCAGAATTTTGAGTGATCAACTGAAAGTCTATATTGAATTAAAAACATTACAAAATTTTGATAACAAAACAGCACGGCTAATCGTTACTAATACAGGAGCGGAGGCTTACCCTGAATTTGTGAGAAGAATAGTTCAGCGTTGTTTGGCGTATATAACCACCCAAGACAAAAAGAGTCCGCATGTATTAAGACATACTTATGCTACTAGTTTGTTAAACAGAGGTGCTGATTTGAATGCTATAAAGGAATTATTGGGGCATGCCAGTCTGGCTGCTACGCAGGTGTATACTCACAATTCAGTAGAAAGATTAAAAACAATATATAAACAGGCCCATCCAAAGGCGTAAAAAAGGAGGAAAACATGAAAATTACAGTTCAATCGATCCATTTCAATGCAGACCAGAAGTTGTTAGATTTTATTCAAAGGAAAATTGATAAACTGGATCAGTTCTTTGATCAGATTATTAGTGGTGAGGTATACCTAAAACTAGAAAACGTAGATGATGAGGCAAATAAAATAAGTGAGGTTAAACTGATTGTCCCGGGAGGTACAATGTTTGCAAAAGAGCAATGTAAAACATTTGAAGAAGCAACGGATTTGGCGATAGAATCATTAAAAAAGCAAATCACTAAACATAAAGATAAGACGAGAACTAAATTGAGCGAACATAAGATTTTGTTAAACGCGAATGAAGTATCTGATTATTAGGTACATATTTTTTCGGTTTTTGATAATGAATTGGCGGATTTAGTTCCGCCAATTTTTTTTTGAAAATAATTTTGCTTCGTATGGAAATTCTTGTAGATTTGCATTCCCATTCAGAGAGGGCGTTGGCCCGGTAAGAAAGAGGGAAGTTCTGTGAAAGATTAATATTGTAGAAAACATTACTAAATTATAGTAATGGGTTATATAAGCCTCCTTAGCTCAGCTGGTAGAGCAACTGACTTGTAATCAGTAGGTCATTGGTTCGATTCCGATAGGAGGCTCTTTTAAGTACTGCGTAGCGATATGTGGTAGTTAGAAGCGGGGAGATACCAGAGTGGCCAAATGGGACAGACTGTAACTCTGTTGTCGCAAGACTTCGAAGGTTCGAATCCTTCTCTCCCCACTATAATAAAAGCGGAAGTAGCTCAGTTGGTAGAGCGATAGCCTTCCAAGCTATAGGTCGCGAGTTCGAACCTCGTCTTCCGCTCAAATTGGAAAAGAAAGCTGGGCAGTCTGCAGGCAGTGTTTTAACCTTTGTTACTGGTTAGGAAAATGCAGGCTAAAAATAAAAGCCGAAGTAGCTCAGCGGTAGAGCACTTCCTTGGTAAGGAAGAGGTCGTGGGTTCAAGTCCCATCTTTGGCTCAAAAAAGAGACGCTTTGTGAATCTGTTATAGAAAGCAGCTGAACAAGGTTTTTCGTGTTGAAATAGTATCAAAACAAATAATAAATAAAAAGTTAACCTACTAATAAGTATAAAAACATGGCAAAAGAAAAGTTTGACCGCAGCAAGCCGCACTTAAATATCGGCACAATCGGTCACGTTGACCACGGTAAAACAACCCTAACAGCAGCTATCTCTAAAGTGTTGTCTGATGCTGGTTTGTCTGAGGCACGTTCATTTGATTCTATTGACTCTGCTCCAGAGGAAAAAGAAAGAGGTATCACTATCAATACATCACACGTAGAATATTCAACTTCTAACCGTCACTATGCACACGTTGACTGTCCAGGTCACGCGGATTATGTGAAGAACATGGTTACAGGTGCTGCGCAGATGGATGGAGCTATCATCGTTGTAGCTGCTACAGATGGTCCGATGCCACAAACTCGCGAGCACATTCTATTAGCTCGTCAGGTTGGTGTACCTTCATTGGTTGTATTCATGAATAAAGTGGATATGGTTGATGATCCTGAATTGTTAGAATTAGTAGAAATGGAAGTTCGTGAATTATTATCTTTCTACGAATTCCCAGGTGATGATATTCCAGTTATTCAAGGTTCAGCTCTTGGTGGTTTGAACGGAGATCCGAAATGGGTTGGAAAAATCATGGAATTAATGGATGCTGTTGATAGCTACATTCCAATTCCTCCACGTTTAACTGATCTTCCATTCTTGATGCCTGTTGAGGACGTATTCTCGATCACTGGTCGTGGTACTGTTGCAACTGGTCGTATTGAGCGTGGTGTAATCAACTCTGGTGATCCAGTTGAGATCTTGGGTATGGGTGCAGAAAATCTTAAATCAACTGTAACAGGTGTTGAGATGTTCCGTAAGATCCTTGATTATGGTGAAGCAGGTGATAACGTAGGTTTATTGCTACGTGGTATTGAGAAAACTGATATCCGTCGTGGTATGGTTATCTGTAAACCAGGTTCAGTAACTCCTCACACAGATTTCAAAGCTGAGATCTATGTATTATCAAAAGCAGAAGGTGGACGTCACACTCCATTCTTTAACAAATACCGTCCACAATTCTATTTCCGTACCACAGACGTAACTGGTGAGATTTCACTAGCTGAAGGAACTGAAATGGTTATGCCAGGTGATAACGTTACGATCACAGTTAAATTGATCAACGCAATCGCAATGGAAAAAGGTCTACGTTTCGCAATCCGTGAGGGTGGTAGAACAGTAGGTGCTGGTCAGGTAACTGAAATTTTAAAATAATCAATACCTCCTTCGGGATGTAAAGAATATAAAGCAAAGTACTTAGGCTTTATTGCCTGAGTACTTTGTTCTAAAGATTGCCAATTCTTAAGACAAGAATTAATATACACGGGAATAGTTCAATGGTAGAATAGAGGTCTCCAAAACCTTTGATCAGGGTTCGAATCCTTGTTCCCGTGCAAAAAGATAATTATGGCTAAAGTAGTTCAATTTATTAAAGAATCATACGATGAAATGACCCACAAGGTTACTTGGCCTACATGGGGCGAATTGCAAAATTCGGCAGTGTTGGTTTTGGTAGCTTCATTAATCATTGCATTGGTAATATTTGCAATGGATAAGGGATCTACTTTTGTTTTAGAGACTTTTTATAAATCACTTTCTAATTAAAGGAGCTAAATGGACAGTCAGTTGAAATGGTATGTAGTTAGAGCTGTTAGCGGAAAAGAAAAGAAGGTAAAACAGTATATCGATTCTGAAATTAGCCGTTTAGGTTTTTCTCATTTGGTACCGCAAGTATTGATTCCAATGGAAAAATACTATCAGATGAAAGATGGTAAAAAGATTGCAAAAGAACGCAACTTTTATCCTGGCTATGTTTTGATAGAAGCTATTTTAGATGGAGAATTAGAACACATTATTAAGAATATTAATAGTGTGATTGGCTTTTTAGGGGATAAGGGAGGAAACCCTGTACCTATGCGCCAGGCAGAGGTTAACCGCATTTTAGGTAAAGTTGATGAAATGAGCCAGCAAGGCGAAACCATGAACGTAGCTTATTATGTTGGCGAGAACGTTAAAGTTATGGATGGACCATTTAATGGATTCACCGGCGTGATCGAAGAGGTTAATGAAGAGAAAAAGAAATTAAAAGTTATGGTTAAGATTTTCGGAAGAAAGACTCCATTGGAGCTTAACTATATGCAAGTTGAGAAAGAATAGTTTTATTTTTTTAAAACAATATCAAGATCTTAAATGTTACATGCTTCCAACATTATAACATTGAGTATTACTAATTAACAAAACAGAAAATGGCAAAAGAAGTCAGTGGCCTTGTTAAGTTACAAATCAAAGGTGGAGCTGCAAACCCATCGCCACCAGTAGGACCTGCATTAGGTGCTAAAGGGGTGAACATTATGGAGTTTTGCAAGCAATTCAATGCTCGTACCCAAGATAGGCCCGGTAAAGTATTACCAGTTGTAATTACTGTTTATGCTGACAAGTCTTTCGAATTTATCATCAAAACCCCTCCGGTTGCTATCCAACTTAAGGATGCGACTAAATTAACGAGTGGTTCTGCTGAGCCCAACCGTAAGAAAGTTGGTTCGGTGACTTGGGATCAGGTTAAGTCGATTGCTGAAGATAAAATGACTGATTTAAACGCATTTACTATCGAATCGGCAATGAGTATGGTTGCCGGTACAGCACGCAGTATGGGAATCACCGTTAGTGGTGATGCACCTTGGTCAAATTAATTAACAATAAACAGTTTACAACAGTGGCTAAATTAACAAAAAATCAAAAAAAGGCACATGCTAAACTAGAATCTGGTAAAACGTATTCTTTAAAGGATGCGGCTGCTTTGGTAAAAGAGATTACTACAACTAAATTTGATGCATCGGTTGATATCGACGTATCTTTAGGAGTAGATCCGCGTAAAGCCAATCAAATGGTACGTGGTATTGCTACTTTACCACACGGAACAGGTAAAACTGTACGTGTTTTAGTTCTTTGTACTCCTGATAAGGAAGAAGAGGCTAAAGCGGCAGGTGCAGATTTTGTAGGTTTAGATGAATATGTAGCCAAGATTGAAGGTGGATGGACTGATGTTGACATTATTATCACTACTCCTGCTTGTATGGCAAAAGTAGGTAAACTGGGCCGCGTTTTAGGTCCACGTAACCTTATGCCAAATCCTAAGTCAGGTACTGTTACTAACGAAGTTGGTAAAGCAGTAACTGATGTAAAAGGCGGTAAGATTGATTTTAAAGTTGACAAAAGTGGTATCATTCACGCTTCGGTAGGAAAAGTATCATTCCCAGCAGAAAAAATATATGAAAATGCATTAGAAGTACTTCAGGTAATTTCTAAGCTAAAACCATCTGCTGCAAAAGGAACTTATTTTAAGAGCATTCACGTTTCTTCAACAATGAGTCCTGGAATTGCAATTGAAACTAAATCAGTAGTGGGAATCTAATTATGAACAGAGAAGAAAAACATGAAGTTGTTTCTGCTCTTCAAGAGAAGATGCAGGAATTCGGTAATTTTTATATCACCGATACATCAAGCTTAACTGTTGAGAAGATTAACGCTATTCGTCGCAAATGTTTCGAGAGCGGGATTGAAATGCAAGTAGCTAAAAATACTTTGATCAAAAAAGCGATCGAAGGATTAGAAGGTGATGCATCAGAGATCTTTGTAGCGCTAAAAGGCCAGTCAGCATTATTATTCTCAACAGTAGGTAATGGTCCGGCTAAGCTGATCAAAGCCTTGAGAAAAGGATCTGATAAACCTCAGCTTAAAGCTGCATATATTGATTCAACAGTATTTATTGGTGATAACCAATTAGATACTTTAGTAAGTCTTAAATCGAGAGAAGAGCTTATTGGAGATATCATTGGATTATTACAATCACCAGCTAAAA
Organism: Pedobacter sp. ASV1-7; assembly: GCF_040203335.1. Lineage (NCBI taxonomy): Bacteria > Pseudomonadati > Bacteroidota > Sphingobacteriia > Sphingobacteriales > Sphingobacteriaceae > Pedobacter > Pedobacter sp. ASV1-7. Next base: position 1,061,053 of record NZ_JBEHBV010000001.1, read on the forward strand.
ACGTTATTTCAGCATTACAGTCTGGCGGTAACAAAATTGCAGGAATTGTTAAAACTCTTCAGGAAAGAGAAGGTTAAGAACACCTTAAAAAGTTCATATTAAATAATTATTATTACGTAAATTTTTAAAAATCTATAAAAATGGCAGATTTAAAAGCGTTTGCTGAGCAATTGGTAAACTTAACAGTTAAAGAAGTTAACGAATTAGCTCAAATCTTAAAAGACGAGTACGGTATTGAACCAGCTGCTGCTGCAGTAGCTGTTGCAGCTGGTGGCGGTGACGCTGCTCCTGCGGCTGAAGAAAAATCTACTTTTGATGTAATATTGAAAGAAGCTGGTGGTCAGAAATTAGCAGTTGTTAAATTGGTAAAAGACTTAACTGGTTTAGGTTTGAAAGAAGCTAAAGACTTAGTTGATGGCGCGCCAAAAGAATTAAAAGCTGGTGTAGCTAAAGACGAAGCAGAAGCTTTGAAAAAACAATTAGAAGAAGCTGGAGCTGTAGTTGAAATTAAGTAAGAACTTAAATTCGATATAAATTAAACGTAGACTCCGACTTTATAGTCGGAGTCTATACCTGTTTATAAACATTTCATTTAGTTTGGTTGATGGAATTGTTGAGCGGCAAACCAAACAAATAGTTTATTCTTAAACTAAATTAACTTTAGTCCATTGGCAAATAAAGTCGACCAAAGAGTAAATTTTGCACGTAGTAAGCATATTATAGATTACCCAGATTTTCTAGATGTGCAGTTGCAATCATTCAGAGAATTTTTTCAGATAGAAACTACTTCAGATAACCGTCATACAGAGGGCTTGTTTAAAGTGTTTGCTGAGAACTTTCCAATCACAGATTCCAGAAATATCTTTGTTCTAGAGTTCCTGGATTATTTTATTGACCCACCACGTTATGATATACCTGAGTGTATTGACCGTGGGTTAACTTATAGTGTTCCATTGAAAGCTAAATTAAAGCTTTCGTGTAATGATGCTGAACACGAAGATTTTGAAACCATCATTCAAGATGTATATTTAGGAACCATACCTTATATGACTCCTAAAGGTACCTTTGTGATTAACGGTGCAGAGCGTGTAATTGTTTCGCAATTGCATAGATCTCCGGGAGTGTTCTTCGGCCAGAGCCGTCACACTAACGGGACTAAATTATATTCTGCTCGTGTTATTCCTTTCAAAGGTTCATGGATCGAGTTTGCTACTGACGTAAATAACGTGATGTATGCATATATCGACCGTAAGAAGAAGTTCCCTGTTACCACGTTATTACGTGCCATCGGTTATGATTCTGATAAAGACATTCTTGAATTGTTTGATCTTGCCGATGAGGTTAAGGTTAGCAAATCAGGTTTGAAGAAATACATCGGCCGTAAACTTGCTGCAAGAGTATTGCGTAAGTGGGTAGAGGATTTTGTGGATGAGGATACTGGTGAGGTAGTTTCTATCGATCGTAATGAGGTAATCCTTGACAGGGATACTGTTTTAGAAGATGACCATATTGATATGATCATTGACGCTGGCGTTAAAACGATCATCTTATCTAAAGATGATGGTGCTAGTCAGGCTGATTATACCATTATATATAATACTTTACAAAAGGATACTTCTAACTCTGAAAAAGAGGCTGTTGAAAACATCTATCGTGCTTTGCGTAACGCAGAACCACCTGATGAGGAAACTGCAAGAGGTATTATTGAGCGTTTGTTCTTCTCGGATAAGCGTTATGACTTAGGTGATGTAGGTAGATACCGTATCAACCGTAAGTTGAAGATGGATACTCCTGATCATGTAAAGGTTTTAACAAAAGCAGATATTATTGCTATTGTTAAATATTTGATTAAACTAATCAACTCTAAAGAAGAGGTGGATGATATTGATCACTTGTCGAATCGTCGTGTTCGTACGGTAGGTGAGCAATTATACGCTCAATTTGGTGTTGGTTTAGCACGTATGGCTCGTACCATCCGTGAGCGTATGAACATTCGCGACAATGAAGTATTTACACCAACTGATTTGATTAATGCCCGTACTTTATCGTCGGTTATTAATTCATTCTTTGGTACTAACCAGTTATCGCAGTTCATGGACCAAACGAATCCTTTGGCAGAGATTACGCATAAGCGTCGTCTGTCAGCCTTAGGCCCAGGTGGTTTATCACGTGAGCGTGCAGGTTTCGAGGTTCGTGACGTTCACTATACGCACTACGGTCGTTTGTGTACAATTGAAACTCCAGAGGGACCAAACATTGGTTTGATTTCATCTCTTTGTGTTCATGCGAAGATCAATAACCTGGGTTTCATTGAAACTCCTTATAAAAAGGTTGAGAACGGTATCGTTGTTGTTGATGAACCGGTTATCTATTTATCTGCTGAAGATGAAGACGGTAAAACGATTGCACAGGCAAACGCTGCTTATGATGATAAAGGTAATTTTATTACTCCTCGTGTAAAAGCACGTTATGAGGGTGACTTCCCGGTTATTGAGCCTGAGAAATTAGACTTGATGGACGTGGCACCTAACCAGATCACATCGATTGCTGCATCGTTAATTCCTTTCCTTGAGCATGATGATGCGAACAGGGCTTTGATGGGATCGAACATGCAACGTCAGGCCGTACCATTGTTACGTCCTGAAGCTCCTATTGTTGGTACAGGTTTGGAAGGTCGCGTAGCCCGCGATTCAAGAACGCTGATCAATGCTGAAGGTGACGGTGTTGTTGAGTATGTGGATGCGAATGAAATCACTATTAAATATGTTAGAAACGATAGCGATCGTTTAGTTTCTTTCGAAGGTGATAGCAAAACATATAAACTGATCAAATTCAAGAAAACAAATCAGAATACTTGTATTAACTTGAAGCCTATCGTTCAGAAAGGCCAGAGAGTTGTTAAAGGTCAGGTACTTTGCGAGGGTTATGCTACTGAAAATGGTGAGTTGGCATTAGGAAGAAACTTAAAAGTTGCTTTCATGCCTTGGCAAGGGTATAACTTTGAGGATGCGATCGTAATTAGCGAGCGTATTGTTCGTGAAGATATCTTTACTTCATTACACATTGAAGAGTTTGAATTAGAAGTACGTGATACAAAACGTGGGGAAGAGGAATTAACACCAGATATCCCTAACGTTTCTGAGGAAGCTACTAAAGATTTAGATGAGCACGGTATTATCCGCGTTGGTGCTGAAGTGAAAGAAGGTGACATCCTTATTGGTAAGATCACTCCTAAAGGAGAATCTGATCCTTCACCAGAAGAGAAGTTATTACGTGCAATATTTGGTGATAAAGCAGGAGATGTGAAAGACGCATCTTTAAAAACTCCTCCGTCAATTAAAGGAGTTGTAATTGATACCAAACTATTCTCAAGAGCTAAAAAAACTACTAAAGCTGAGGAAAAATCAGCAATAGAGAAATTAGACAAGCGTTATGAGATTGCTACTACAAATTTGAAAAATGAACTTGTTGACAAGTTGTTCCAGATTGTAAATGGCAAAACATCTCAAGGTGTATTCAACGTTTATAAAGAATTGTTGTTCCCTAAAGGTGCTAAATTTACTCAGAAAAGCTTATCTGATCTTGAATATGCTCACATTAATCCATACAAATGGACTACTGATGATGATAAAAATGATCAGATTAAAATGTTGTTACATAACTATGGTATTCGTGTAAACGAAGAACTAGGTGCTTACAAACGTGATAAGTTTGCCATCAGCGTTGGTGATGAGCTTCCATCAGGTATTGTACAGATGGCTAAAGTGTATGTAGCTAAAAAACGTAAGCTAAAAGTAGGGGATAAGATGGCTGGACGTCACGGTAATAAGGGTATTGTTGCTCGTATTGTTCGTGATGAGGATATGCCATTCCTTGAAGATGGAACTCCTGTTGATATTGTGTTAAACCCACTTGGTGTACCTTCACGTATGAACTTGGGTCAGATCTATGAAACTGTATTGGCATGGGCCGGTAAAGAATTGGGTGTTAAATTTGCAACTCCGATTTTTGACGGTGCTAAACATGACGAGGTAGAAGAATGGATCGCCAAAGCTGGTGTTCCTGCTTCAGGCAGAACTTATTTACATAATGGTTTAACGGGTGAGAAATTTGACCAGCCAACAACTGTAGGTATTATCTATATGTTGAAATTAGGACACATGGTTGATGATAAGATGCACGCCCGTTCTATCGGACCATACTCATTGATTACACAACAACCATTGGGTGGTAAAGCCCAGTTCGGTGGTCAGCGTTTTGGTGAGATGGAGGTTTGGGCATTGGAGGCATTTGGTGCTGCCAATATTCTACAAGAGATATTAACTGTGAAATCAGATGATGTTATCGGTAGAGCCAAAACTTATGAGGCGATTGTAAAAGGCGAGAACCTTCCTACTCCTGGTGTACCAGAATCGTTTAACGTGTTGGTGCATGAGTTACGTGGATTAGGTTTAGATATTACGTTAGACTAATGTTGAAAGTTATTTTGTTGGGGTGCTAAGCATCCCAACTTTTTAAATTTTTCAACTTTCAAACAAAAGAGCTATGTCTTACAAAAAGGATAATAAATTAAAAAGCAATTTCACCTCGATTACCATTAGCTTGGCATCGCCGGAGGCTATTTTAGAGCGCTCAAGTGGTGAGGTGTTAAAACCTGAGACTATCAATTACCGTACTTACAAACCTGAGCGTGATGGTTTGTTTTGCGAGCGTATTTTTGGTCCGGTAAAAGATTACGAATGTCATTGCGGTAAATATAAACGTATCCGTTATAAAGGTATTGTTTGTGACCGTTGTGGTGTTGAGGTAACAGAAAAGAAAGTACGTAGAGAGCGTATGGGACACATCAACCTGGTGGTTCCTGTTGCGCATATATGGTATTTCCGTTCTTTACCTAATAAAATTGGATACTTATTAGGCTTGCCGACAAAGAGACTTGATCTGATCATTTACTACGAGCGTTATGTAGTAATTCAGCCTGGTTTTATGGCAGAAGAAGGTATTCAGTACATGGATTTCTTAACTGAAGAAGAATATTTAGATATTCTTGATAAGTTGCCTAAAGAAAACCAATACCTGGATGATAAAGATCCTAATAAATTCGTAGCCAAAATGGGTGCTGAAGCATTAGAGGATTTATTAAAGCGTATTGACTTAGATACATTATCATATAACCTGCGTCACCAGGCTGCAAACGAAACTTCTCAGCAACGTAAAAACGAAGCTTTGAAACGTTTACAGGTTGTTGAAGCTTTCCGTGGATCAAGATCTCGTATTGAGAATAACCCTGAGTGGATGATTATTAAGATTGTTCCGGTTATTCCACCAGAATTACGTCCTTTAGTTCCATTGGAAGGTGGTCGTTTTGCGACTTCAGATTTGAACGATTTATATCGTCGCGTGATTATCCGTAATAACCGTTTGAAGCGTTTGATTGAGATCAAAGCTCCAGAGGTGATTTTACGTAACGAAAAACGTATGTTACAGGAAGCTGTAGATTCGTTATTTGATAACTCACGTAAAGTAAATGCTGTAAAAACTGAAGGTAACCGTGCTTTGAAATCTCTTTCAGATATCCTGAAAGGTAAACAAGGTCGTTTCCGTCAGAACCTATTAGGTAAACGTGTAGATTATTCTGCTCGTTCTGTAATTGTTGTAGGTCCTAACCTTAAATTACACGAATGCGGTTTACCTAAAGATATGGCTGCTGAGCTATTCAAACCATTTATCATCCGCAAGATGATAGAAAGAGGTATTGTTAAAACAGTAAAATCTGCTAAGAAAATTGTAGACAGGAAAGATCCATTAGTTTGGGATATTCTTGAGAATGTTTTAAAAGGACACCCTGTATTGCTAAACCGTGCACCTACGTTGCACAGATTAGGTATTCAGTCATTCCAGCCTAAATTGGTTGAAGGTAAAGCGATCCAGTTACACCCATTAGTGTGTACGGCTTTTAACGCGGATTTTGACGGTGACCAGATGGCAGTACACTTACCATTAGGGCACGCCGCTATCCTTGAAGCGCAAGTATTAATGCTTGCAGCACATAACATTCTGAACCCTGCAAACGGTACTCCTATTACTGTACCTTCTCAGGATATGGTTTTGGGTCTTTACTATATCACTAAAGGCCGTAGAACTGATGAATCACGTGTAGTTAAAGGTCAGGATTTCTCTTTCTATTCACCAGAAGAGGTAATCATTGCTTACAATGAGAAGATGATCGATCTTCATGCATTTATCAAAGTAAAGGTAAATGTTAAATTAGAAGACGGTACAATCGCTAATAAATTGATTGAAACTACTGTTGGTCGTGTATTATTTAACCAAATGGTACCGGAAGAAGTAGGTTATATCAACGAATTATTAACCAAGAAATCTCTAAGAGATATCATTGGTGAGGTTGTTAAAATCACAGGTATGGCTCGTGCATCAAGATTCCTTGATGACATTAAGGAATTAGGTTTCCAAATGGCTTTCCGTGGTGGTTTATCATTTAACTTACAGGATGTAAACATCCCGGTTGAGAAGCAAGCTCTTTTAGAGCAGGCTTCGAATGAAGTTGATGAGGTAAGAAACAACTATAACATGGGTTTCATTACCAACAATGAGCGTTACAATCAGATTATCGATATCTGGACTCGTATCAATAACAGATTAACATCATTTGTGATGAATCAGTTATCGAGCGATAACCAAGGTTTCAACTCAGTATATATGATGTTGGATTCTGGAGCCCGTGGTTCGAAGGAGCAGATTCGTCAGCTATGCGGTATGCGTGGTTTGATGGCTAAGCCTCAGAAATCTGGTTCAGGTGGTGAGATTATTGAAAACCCGATCTTATCAAACTTTAAAGAAGGTCTGTCGGTATTAGAGTATTTTATCTCTACCCACGGTGCTCGTAAAGGTTTGGCGGATACGGCGTTAAAAACTGCCGATGCTGGTTACTTAACACGTCGTTTACATGATGTGGCCCAGGATATGATCGTTAATTCTGAGGATTGCGGTACATTGAGAGGTATGTATACTACAGCATTGAAAGATAATGAAGATATTGTTGAGCCGTTATATGACAGATTATTAGGTCGTATATCTCTACACGATGTATTCAATCCTTTAGATGGAAAGCTATTAGTTAGTGCCGGACAGGATATTGATGAAGATATTGCTAAAGCAATCGATGAGTCTCCGCTTGAGGGGATTGAAATCCGTTCAGTTTTAACTTGTGAAAACCAAAGAGGTGTTTGTGCATTGTGTTACGGTCGTAACCTTGCAACTGGTAAGCGTGTTCAAAAAGGAGAAGCTGTTGGTGTAATTGCGGCACAGTCAATCGGTGAGCCGGGTACACAGTTAACACTACGTACGTTCCACGTTGGGGGTACTGCATCGAACATCGCTGCAGAATCTCAGATCATTGCTAAATTTGATGGTCAAATCGAGTTTGAGAACGTTCGTACTGTGGCAACTAAAACTGAAGAAGGTGATACGCAAATTGTATTAGGTCGTTCAGGTGAATTCAAGATCGTTGAGCCAGGTACTGGTAAAGTGATCATGACGAATAACATTCCTTATGGCTCATTCTTATATGTTGAAGATGGGGCTAAGATCACTAAAGGTGATAGAATTTGTTCATGGGATCCATACAACGCAGTTATCATCTCGGAGTTTGCCGGTAAGATTGAGTTTGATGCAATTATTGAAGGTGTAACCTTCCGTGAAGAGTCGGATGAACAAACTGGTCACCGTGAGAAAGTAATTATTGATACACGTGATAAAACTAAAAACCCTTCAGTAAGAATCGTTGACAAGAAAGGTGAACTGATCAGAGGATATAACATCCCGGTTGGTGCCCACATTGCAATTGATGAAGGTGATATGGTTCAAACAGGACAGATCCTTGTTAAGATACCTCGTGCAACTGGAAAAACTAGGGATATTACGGGTGGTTTACCACGTGTAACTGAACTTTTCGAAGCACGTAATCCATCTAACCCTGCTGTAGTAACAGAGATTGATGGTGTGGTAACTTTAGGAGGTGTGAAACGTGGTAACCGTGAGATGACTATCGAATCGAAAGATGGTGAAGTTAAAAAATACCTTGTTCCATTGTCTAAACACATCCTTGTACAGGATAATGACTTTGTAAAAGCAGGTATGCCTTTATCAGATGGTTCAATCTCTCCTGCAGACATCCTGGCTATTAAAGGCCCGGCGGCTGTACAAGAGTACTTAGTGAATGGTATCCAGGAGGTTTACCGTTTACAAGGGGTGAAAATCAATGATAAGCACTTTGAGGTAATTGTACACCAAATGATGCAGAAGGTTCACATCGAAGATCCGGGAGACACTACTTTCTTAGAGAACAACTCTGCAGATCGTTGGGACTTCATGATTGAGAATGACGAGATCTACGACAAGAAGGTTGTTGTTGAGGCTGGTGATTCTGAGACTGTGAAACCTGGTCAGATCATTTCATTACGTAAATTAAGAGATGAGAACTCTCAATTGAAACGTAAAGATTTGAAACAGATTGAAGTTCGTGATGCAAGACCTGCAACTGCAAGTTCTATGTTGCAAGGTATTACACGTGCTTCATTGGGTACGAAATCGTTCATCTCGGCGGCTTCGTTCCAGGAAACTACAAAAGTGTTAAACGAAGCAGCGATTGCTGGTAAACGTGATAGCATGCTTGGATTGAAAGAAAACGTAATTGTTGGACACTTAATCCCTTCAGGTACTGGTGTACGTGGATATGAGCGTATCATTGTAGGTTCTCAAGAAGAATACGATAAATTATTAGCTTCGAAACAAGAAGAAGTAGATGCTTAATATTTAGATATCTTTATAAAGATCCCCCTTCTTTTTAGTTGGGGGATTTTTTTTGCCATCTAAACTAAAATTTTCTCTAAGTTTGTTATATGGAAGAACAAAACAACGATAACCAATTAAATATTGAGCTTTCTGAAGAAATTGCAGAAGGGGTATTTTCAAATCTTGCCATTATAACGCATTCAAATACTGAGTTTGTACTTGATTTTATCAGGGTTATGCCTGGCGTGCCTAAAGCAAGAGTGAAATCCAGAATCATATTAACACCAGAGCATGCCAAAAGATTGGTAGCAGCGATGTTGGATAATGTAGAGAAATATGAAGCGGCAAATGGCCGTATTAAAACGCAAGAGGAGCCTCCAGGTTTTCCGATGAACTTTGGCGGACCAACAGCTCAGGCTTAATCTATTTTTTTGCTGATGTAATTGATGACAGCATCATCTTGTCCGGGTTCAAACCAGGCGGTGCTGTCGTCTCTTCTAAACCAAGTTAACTGTCGCTTGGCAAATCTTCTGGTATTTTGCTTAATCTGGTCTACGGCTTCTTTTAAAGAGATATCTCCATCCAAATAAGCAAATAACTCCGAGTATCCTACTGTGTTCAATGCATTATATTTTCTAAAAGATAGCAAGCCTTGAACTTCATCTAGCAAACCAGCTTCCATCATTTTATCTACCCGCATATTTATGCGGTCATAAAGTGCTGCCCGATCCATATTTAATCCTATTTTAAGGATATTAAAAGACCTGACTTTCTTATGATTAGTAAGATGTGCTGATAATTTGGTGCCGGTTGATAAATAGAATTCTAATCCCCTTATCATGCGCTGAGGATTCGCCTGATCAACTTTCTGGTAATATTCAGGGTCATATTCACTCAGTTGTTTTTTAATAGACTCCAGGCCCTCGTTTGCTAATTGCTCATTGAGCTTTTCTCTGATATCTAAATCGATCTCAGGAAGATCATCCAGACCTTTACATACCGCATCAATATAAAGTCCGGAGCCACCTACCATTACAAGTGTATCGTGTTTTTTAAACAATTGCTCGATCAGCTCGATGGCTTGTACTTCAAAATCACCCGTGCTGAACAGGGTTTCTATACTGTGGGAGTTTATAAAGTGATGAGGAGCTGCAGCTAGTTCTTCTGCTGAAGGCTTAGCTGTACCAATTTCCATTTCTTTAAAAAACTGTCTTGAATCTGCAGAAATGATTTCTGTATTGAATTGCCTGGCTATAGATATAGCCAGGGCAGTTTTTCCTATTCCTGTAGGGCCGACAACGACAATCAGGGTTTTATTTAATGCCATAATCAGGCACTAGTAATCGTCTTCTTTATATTCTTCGTCCCCGAAGTTATCATCGTCAGAGAATTCATCATCCTCATCAGCAGTTTCTTCTTCTTCAGATTCGTCAGACTTTTCTTCAGCATTGATACCTCTTCCTCCCATTGCTTCAAGTTCTTCAGTATCTTCAGGAACAAAGTCCATTTCATTTAAGAAGTCAAAATCTGTCGATACAGGGTTTGAAGATACAGCCACAGCATCAAGATTGTTTTTTTCGATGATCTTTGGGGCTTCTCCAGTACTCTTTACCAGGAAAGGGTATTCAATATTAGGATCAGTATTCAGAATAATTTTAATCAGTTCTACGTGGAAGTCAAACGGACGATCGAAGTTATAGATATAATAAAACTTTTGATGAGGGTCATCAATAAATTTATTCAGTTTAGCATTCTCCATTAGAGCAACACCTCTATCTATTTTACGCTGATTGGGTAGGTAAGCAATTTCATCACCTTTTATCCAATTATCAGTACTAACAAAAAAGGACGATGATTTTTCTGATGAATATCCGGTTGATCGGTGAATTGCTTTATGTAAATCTTCAAATGTCTGGGTTGATTTGATATCTATTTCCCTAATTACTTCATCGAAATCTTCGAAAGTTATTCTAAATCTATAAATTGCCATTTTAGCCTCTTTTCTAGGTATAAAATTAAAAAATAAAATATACTTTATATAATTGTATTAACGCTTTATGGGTTGAAGTCCAAACTCCTTAGCTTTTTCGAGCATAAACTCCAATGCGTTTTCGTATGTGTTTGTTATTTCACCTTCCAGAATTGCTTCTCTGATTGCGTTCTTAATCAGGCCTACTTCTTTCCCAGCGGTCAAACCAAATGTTTCCATAATATCATTGCCGGAAATTGGAGGTTGCCAGTTTCTGATCTTGTCACGCTCTTCAACATCTTTGAGTTTTTGTTTAACCAACTCAAAATTGTTGCGGTATTTCTTTACTTTATACTCATTTTTTGTAGTTACATCAGCATTGCAGAGTAACATCAGACTCTCAATATCTTCACCTGCATCAAATAGAAGTCTGCGTACAGCCGAGTCTGTTACAACCTCTTGTGCAAGTACAATTGGGCGCAGGTGTAATTGCACTAATTTTTGAACAAACTTCATTTTTTCATTTAATGGAAGTTTGAGTTGTGCGAATATTTTAGGAACCATTCTTGCCCCTTTATCTTCATGACCATGAAATGTCCAGCCATGTCCCTCTTCAAATCTTTTTGTTGCAGGCTTGGCTATATCATGCAATATTGCTGCCCAGCGAAGCCAAAGGTCAGATGTAAATTCACAAATGTTATCCAGTACCTGCAGGGTATGATAGAAATTATCTTTATGTCCTTTTCCATTGATGATATCAACTCCGTAAAGTTGTGCCATCTGGGGAAATATAAGATGCAATAATCCGGTATCAAATAAATACTTAAAGCCAACAGAAGGAACGTCTGATAGGATAATTTTGTTCAATTCATCAGTGATACGTTCTTTAGAAACTATGCTGATCCTTTCCTTTTGCTTTTTGATAGCATTTAAAGCTTGCTCATCAATCGTGAAATTGAGTTGACTTGCAAAACGAATTGCGCGCATCATTCTTAAAGGGTCATCAGAAAAAGTCAGTTCAGGATCTAAAGGTGTTTTTATGAGTTTGTTGTTCAGATCTGTGATTCCATTAAAAGGATCAATAAGTTGTCCATAGTTCTCTTTATTAAGTGATATGGCCAGAGCATTAATGGTAAAGTCTCTTCTGAGCTGATCATCTTCAATTGTTCCGTTTTCGACAATCGGTTTCCTTGAATCGGAGCGATAAGATTCTTTTCTCGCACCTACAAATTCTATTTCAAGATCTTGAAACTTTAACATTGCAGTACCGAAATTTTTAAATACAGCGACTTTACTTCTCAGATGTTTACCCGCGAGTTCTGCAAAATGAATTCCATTTCCAAGAACAACAATATCGATGTCTTTCGATGGTCTATCAAGGAAAATATCCCTGACATAACCACCAATTATATACGCTTCGATATGATGCATATTCGCAATATCTGCAAGGGCTTTAAAGACAGGGTGTTGTAAATGTTGTTCCATTGATGAGATTGCAAAAGTAGTAAAACTTACCTTCTAATAAAGGAAAATTGACCTCCGGGCGCTAATTTCATTATGGTTGAAGGCTTTTTATTGGTTCTGAGCTCTTGTTCCCAGTCTACCACATGATCCACAGCATTCTTTATTTCATCACTGATTTCATCAAAAAGCATTGGGGTGGGTACACCTGAGATATTTGCAGAGGTAGAAGTAATGGGTTTGCGGAACCTTTGGATCAATTGCTGACAGAAGTTGTGCTTTGCGATTCTTATACCAACGCTTCCATCAGCATTTATCACATTCTTAGCTAGATTTTTTGCTCCTGGAAAAACCAATGTAAGTGGGTTTTCTGCATACTCGATCAAGTCGTAAGCGACATCGGGTACTTCATTTACATAACTTTGGAGTTTAGCATCAGTATCTAGTAGAATGATAAAGCTTTTGTCAGTCGTTCGGCCTTTTATTTCATTTATTTTAGCAACAGCCTCTTCATTTGTAGCATCGCAGCCTAATCCCCATACGGTATCGGTAGGGTAGAGTATAACACCACCATTCTTTAAAACAGCAAGTGCTTTTTCAATTTCTGTTTTTAGCATGAGGTAAAATTACAGTTTATCCAAGAGTTTTAAGGTATAACTGCATCATTTGACTACTGATATTCTCGTTATTAAACTTTTGAACATAAGTCAGGCCTTTTCCTATCATGTCTTCTCTCAGTGATGGATTTGCTAAGATCTTTTTAATGGCATCAGATAATGCGATATGATCATCGGGATGTACATATAAACTAGCTGGCCCGCCAGCTTCTTCAAGACAGGAGCCGGTCGCTGCAACAACAGGAATTTTGCTATACAAAGCTTCAATGATGGGAATACCAAAGCCTTCAAAAACGGAAGGATATGCAAATACCGATGCCATTTGATATATGACAGGTAGATCAGTAAAAGGAATATGTTGAAGGAACACAATCCGGCTTTGCAGGTTTAGTCTTTGAATTTCACTTTCAACTTTTTTAAAATAGCCGGTTTTTTTTCCAATAACGATTAGCTTAAACTCTTCATCAATAGTTTCTAGTGCTCTAACAAGTGCTATCAGGTTTTTTCTGGTTTCTATTGTCCCAACATTGAGAATGTATTTAGCTGGTAAATTATATTTCTTCTTTACTTGCTCTTTAACTTCCTCTGTTGCTATCGATTTGAAACTGTCATCGCAGCTTTGATAGATGACTTCAATTTTCTCAGGATCAGTTTTATAAAATGAGATGATATCCCTTTTAGTTTGTTCACTAATAGCGATGATGCAATTTGCATTTTTACAGGCATTTTTCGTTTTTACTTTATAGATAAAACGATCAATTACACCAAAGTTTTGAGGATACCTAATGAAGATCAGGTCGTGAATGGTGACTATAGATGGAATACCTGTATTACGAATACCTATTGGAAGCTCATGACTTAAGCCATGAAACAAATCTATCCTGTCGTTTATGAGTTGTTTTTTTATACCGAGCGTTCGCCATAAAATGGCTTTTGTGTCAGGCAATTTCAGGCAGATCGCTTTGTTATCAGTAAAAAACCTGATCTGAGGATTGTTTTTTACCTTGGGTGTATAAACGAAATATTGGTTTTGAGGGAAATATTTTGCCAGTTGGGCAATAAGTGAGCGACTATAGTTACCTAGGCCGGTAAGGTTATTAGCAGCTCTTTTTCCATCAAAACCAATCTTCATTATTTTATACTGAAACATTGTTTTCTCTCAATGCATCATTAAGAGAAGTCTTTTTATCTGTTGATTCTTTACGTTTTCCTATAATTAAAGCACAAGGAACGCTGTATTCGCCTGCAGGGAATTTTTTAGCATAGCTACCTGGAATTACCACAGAGCGAGCTGGAACGATACCCTTATACTCTACAGGAGTGGGACCTGTTACGTCAATGATTTTTGTAGAGGCTGTTAATACTACATTGGCACCAAGAACGGCTTCTTTTTCTACACGTACACCTTCAACAACAATTGCTCTTGAACCCAGGAAACAGTTATCTTCAATAATTACAGGAGCTGCTTGAATAGGCTCTAATACCCCTCCAATACCAACACCACCACTTAAATGCACATGTTTTCCGATTTGTGCACATGATCCTACAGTAGCCCATGTATCAACCATTGTACCTTCGTCAACATAAGCACCAATATTTACATAAGATGGCATCATGATTACACCCTTAGCTAAATAAGCTCCGTAACGTGCACTTGCCCCTGGAATAACTCTTACGCCAATTTCCTTGTAATTCGTTTTTAATTTCATTTTGTCATGGAAAACAAAAGGGCCAACTTCTATTTCCTTCATTTGTCTGATTGGGAAATAAAGTATAACTGCTTTTTTTATCCATTCATTGATACCCCAGGAATTAAGTACAGGCTCTGCAACGCGTAACTCCCCTTTATCTAGGTGCATGATTACAGTTTCAATTGCCTCGCAATGTTCACTATATTCTAGTAAGGTTCTGTCTTCCCAAGCGGCTTCTACTAACTTTTTTAATTCTGCTATCATGATTGATTGTATTTTTTGACAAAATAAATGAAATTTATGTATTGATCTATGTTTTCTGTGTATTTTCCTCAGGAAATTTAATAAAATTGTTATTATAACTATTTTTGGGGTGTTATGAGTGAACAGGAAAAATTAAGGATTGATAAATATTTGTGGGCAATCAGATTATTTAAAACCAGAAGTTTAGCAACAGAGGCCTGTAAAGCGGGGCGTGTTAAGTTGAATGGCCAGAATCTTAAGCCTTCAGCTATTGTTAAACCGGGAGATATTTATCAGGTTTCGAAAGGGATTGAGAAGAAAGTGATTGAGGTAGTTGAATTACTTTATAACAGAGTAGAATCGAAGATTGCAGTCACTAAGTATAAAGATATTACTCCAGAAGAGGAGACTTATGCTTTTAAATCGGTATTTCATGCACCTACTTTAAAAAGAGATAGGGGAACAGGAAGGCCGACGAAGAAAGACAGAAGAGAAACAGATGATTTAATTGGTGGATTATTTGAGGAAGAAGACTAGTTCAGTTTTTCTGGTCTAGTAAACGTAATCTGTAGGCTTGCATTGCAGTTTTACCGAGTTTCTTTATGAGTTGATAATTGGCAACAGCACCAACAGCTGCCCCAACTATAGGTAGTAATTGAGCCAGCTTTGCAAGGTCTATGTAATCGCGGTATTCTTGCTGGAAGGTTAGCCAGTCAAAATTTTCAGGCTTTTCGGGCAGCGTTTTCAATTGATTTTCCCAGTTTTGAATATGCTGAAATACTTTTGTAGTTCCTTGTTTGCTTGAAAATGCCAGTTGAAATATATATAAGATATATAGTCTTTCACGATAGTCTTTTACATCATAACCATATAACGATGTGATTTCAAAGAGCAGCTTCATTTTAATCCCAATCAAAATTGGGAAGTCAGCCATACTCATTAGGAATCCACCGGCTCCAGTTATACCTCCCTCTGCTGCTCCAGTTTTGCAGTAACTATCTATCTTTTGTAAAATTAATGCTTCTCTTTGAACCAGGCTCATATCTGGGTAAGGCGTAGCAGTAGTCGTATAAGTAGAACCATATAAAACAGTTTTTACCATTCCCTTCATGGCTGTAGTAATGGCTTGATGAACTTTTTGAGGGATATAGCTATTGATTTTTTTCTGAACGTTGTTCGTTACTTTATTTAGAAAGGAGGGCTTTTGTAACATCTCTCTTTTCCAGAATTCAAGTTCGATTCTTACTTTTTCTTCATATTTCATAGCCAAACAAAATTACTAATTATTGGAGCATAAAAATAGCCTGATCAATGATGATACAGGCTATTTTTATTATGAAATGTGTATTATTAAAATGTATAACCTAATGATAATGCAAATCCTTTGTTTTTGATTTTATCTTGATTCACATCATCCTTTAATGCATTTTGGAAATCCATCATATACCTGGCATTCAGGTTGATGTTTGGAGTTATGCTATAACCTAAACCAACTGCAGCACCTGCTAATGATTTGCTGAAATTCTCTGTATCCGTCGATTCCGTTTGAGGATCGTTATTTACCAGGCCTGTTGATTTTTGAGAAAGCAGGAATGATACCTGAGGACCAGCAAACACCGTTAATTCAGGAGTCGCTTTATATCCAATTAATAAAGGGATATCTAAATAGTTGACTTTAGTGTCGAATTCTCCTGTAGTTCCAAGAACTGTTTCCTTAATTTTAGCTCCTTTTTGAATATACATGATCTCCGGAAGGAAGGCAAAACCTCCGCCCATCGGTAGATCTCCATACAACCCGACCTGAAAACCAACTTTAGAATCTGTTGAGTAACTCTGATCAGCTATCTGAAGTTTTCCCATGTTCATCAGGTTAGCACCTGCTCTTATACCGATTCTCATCTGATCATTTGCCGCTGATTGTGATGTTTGTGCGCTTGCCTTAAAAGCCAGACTGCTAACAGTTAACCCAAGACCTATAATGAATAATTTTTTCATAATTTTCAATTTAAAATTCAATGGTGTATTGTAATAACCATGCCAAAGGTTTGAAAAATATGAGCTGTGAGTAATGTGTTTTGTGTGTTAATTATCTTGTTTTCTGTGTGTTATGTCTGTTGTTTTAGGCTTGCCAAAACTTGAATGAAGGCTGGATAATAGTTGTCCCGGATTTGAGACACCTGGCCAGGATAAAAACGAATTTCAAAAAAAAACCTGATCGGGTTAATGATCAGGCTTCTTAAAAATTTAATATTAATTATTTTTTATATGCTTCGTTTAATCCGATGATTACTTCGCTTGTAACATCTAAACTTTCATCAGCAAATAGTATTGTACCATTTCCTTTAGAATAGCCTAAAACCATTTTGTAGCCTTTCTTTTTTGCATACTCTTTTAAGTAGTCTGCAACTTTATCATAAAGCTTTTCATTTTCTGCAGCTTGCTCATTTTGGATGGCTGCGCCAGCATTTTGAGTATAAGTTTGCAATTCTTGTTGTTTACGTGCTAATCTTTCTTCTGTTGCTGCTCTTTGGTCTGCAGGTAAAGTGTTTGCTTGTTGCTGATATTGTGCCACTTCACGTTGAAAAGCCTGTTGTTTAGATGCCAGGTCAGTTTGTGCAGTTTTAGATTTAGCTTCCAGCTTTGTTTTAAGGTCTGTGAAGTAGTGGTATTTTGTTAATAAAGAATCTGAGTTTACATAAACAATTTTTTCGCTGTTAGCTACTGCTGTAGAATCTGTTTTTTTAACTGTAGCGCCTTTGTCGTCCTTGTTCTGGCATGAAGCCATAACTGAAACTATGGCTACTGCTGTAGCGATACCGCTTAATTTTAATGTTGCTTTCATTTAAGTATAATTATCTTTTTTTGTCAAATGTAGCGTTCGTTATCTCTTTTTACGCCCTTTCGCGCTCATCTGAATATCGTACGGCTTATCTTTTTATGATAAATTTCAACAAATATAAAATTTCAAAATTACTATCCTAAGGATTCTGTTTTTTAGAATGTTTTTAGGCCATTATTTGGTCAAATAGTTATCCACATTTGCCGAAAATTGACCATAATTGGTTAAATTTGAATCTTATTGTATAATAAAAAAATATGAGCGAAGAAAAGGATCCAAAGTCAAATTATTCGGCAGATAATATACAGGTACTAGAAGGATTGGAAGCGGTGCGTAAGCGCCCTTCGATGTATATAGGCGATACTGGAATTAAAGGTTTGCATCACCTTGTATATGAGGTAGTAGACAATTCAATTGATGAGGCGTTGGCAGGACATGCCGACTCTATTTATGTAACGATATTAAAAGATAACTCGATAAGGGTTGAAGATAATGGCCGTGGTATCCCAACTGGGATTAATACGAAGGAGCAGAAATCAGCCCTAGAGATTGTAATGACGGTATTACACGCTGGAGGTAAATTTGATAAAGATACCTATAAGGTTTCTGGAGGTTTGCACGGTGTAGGTGTAAGTTGTGTGAACGCATTGTCTACACATTTAAAAGCTGAAGTTCATCGTGAAGGTAAGATATGGGTGCAGGAGTACAATATTGGTAAACCTTTATATGATGTAAAATCTATTGGTGATACTGATAAAAGAGGTACAATTGTAACATTTAGCCCAGATCCAACGATTTTTACCCAAACCACGGAGTATCGTTATGATACTTTAGCTTCGAGATTAAGAGAACTTTCTTTCCTTAACAAAGGCATTAAATTATCTTTAACTGATGAACGTGAATTGGATGATAAAGGTGAGTTCTTAACTGAGCTTTTCCATTCTGAAGGTGGTCTGAAAGAGTTTGTTCAGTTCCTGGATGGTACACGTCCATCATTAATTCCTGAACCTATTTATGTAGAAGGAATTAAAAACGGCATTCCAGTAGAATTAGCTTTACAGTATAACGATAGTTATTCTGAAAATGTTCATTCTTACGTGAATAACATTAATACTCATGAGGGTGGTACACATATTGCAGGTTTTAGAAGGGGGTTAACCAGAACATTGAAAGCATATGCTGATAAATCTGGCTTGCTTAAAAATGTGAAATTTGAGATCACAGGTGATGATTTTAGAGAGGGTTTGACTGCTGTTGTTTCTGTTAAAGTTCAGGAACCTCAGTTCGAAGGGCAGACTAAAACCAAGTTGGGTAACTCTGAGGTTATGGGTGCTGTGGATGTTGCTGTTGGTGAAGCTTTGGGCATTTACCTTGAGGAGTATCCTAAAGAAGCAAAAATGATCGTTAACAAGGTTATTCTTGCAGCGACAGCTCGTGCGGCGGCACGTAAAGCGCGTGAAATGGTTCAGCGTAAGAGTGTTATGGGCGGTTCAGGTTTGCCTGGTAAGCTGGCTGACTGTTCTGATAGTGATCCTGAAAAGTGTGAACTATACCTGGTGGAGGGAGACTCTGCGGGTGGTACTGCAAAACAGGGGCGTGATCGTAACTTCCAGGCTATTCTTCCTTTGAAGGGTAAAATCCTGAATGTGGAAAAAGCAATGGAACATAAGATCTATGAAAATGATGAGATCAAGAATATGTTTACAGCGTTAGGTGTAAGTATTGGAACTCCGGAAGATGATAAAGCATTGAACTTAACAAAGCTTCGTTACCACAAAATTGTGATCATGACGGATGCTGATATTGATGGTTCACACATCACTACATTGATTCTGACATTCTTCTTCAGGTATATGAAAGCACTTATAGAGGCTGGTTATGTTTACATCGCTGCGCCGCCTTTGTATCAAGTGAAGAAAGGTAAGGAATTCGAATATTGCTGGAATGACGTACAGCGTGATGCAGCTGTACAGCGTTTAAAAGGTGCAGGTAAGGAAGAAAGTGTACACATTCAACGTTATAAAGGTTTGGGTGAGATGAATGCTGAGCAGCTTTGGGATACTACACTGAATCCTGCTACCCGTACTTTAATGCAGGCAACTATAGAAAATGCTGCGGAATGTGATCATACCTTCTCTATGTTAATGGGAGATGAGGTTGCACCACGCAGAGAGTTTATAGAAAGAAATGCGAAGTACGCGAAAATTGATGCTTAAAAAAGAGTAAAAATAACCATTCTCCTCTAAGGTTGGCATCTTTTGCTGAAGGGCAAAAGCGCCTGAGGCCTTTTCCGAGAAGGTGATTTTTATTTCATTAACATAAGCAAACAGGGCCGCTGATTCAGCGGCCCTGTTTGCTTATGTGGATTTTTTACAAAAATTACCTTCTCGGAAGAGGCATAGGAATAATTTGCGCTTTTTCAGCGCGATTTGTTCCAGCCTCAGCGGAGAATGGTCATTTTTAGCTTCATTTTTTTGTAATTGATCACTGCATTGTATTTAAGTAGCAGGTCGCCACCTAAAATTGCTGCGATTGGACCATGTCCTAATCCCTCATAAGCTTGATTTACTGCCTCAAGATCCAACGCAACGGATTCATAATCTTTGATGATCAGCGAGCCGATTTTTAACTTTGGAATGGTTGCCTGTAATGTGCTTGATGTGGTGAAAAGTGTAGTTGCATGTACTTCCTCTTCATTTTTTTTAAGATCTGTGATATGAGTTTCGATAAAAGTTTTATCAAAAACAGTTCTTGAAGCACCGGTATCTACTACTGCTAATATGGTTTGGCCAAAAACAACAATTTCCACTAATAAGTGGAAACCGTCGTCTTGTAAGTTTATTAAGGTGAGCGGAACAGAAATTGTTCTCATTTAAGATTGTACTCCTTATGTTGTTTTAAACTAATTTCATGTCTGTTAATACTGCATTCATATTGCGTACAGCATCAGCACTTTTACTAAATGCGGCTTGTTCATCATCACTCAATTTAAAATCAAGGATTTTCTCAACACCATTTTTACCAATGATGACAGGTACAACAAGTGATATATCTTTCTGTCCATATTCACCATCAAGGTAAACTCCGGAAGAGATGAGTTTTTTCTCATCACGAACAATGCTTTCAACCATCGCTGCTGTTCCTGCTCCGGGGGCATACCATGCTGAAGTGCCAATTAATCCTGTTAAAGTAGCTCCGCCAACCATGGTTGCTTTTACAACTTTATCCTGTTGTTCTTTGCTTAGCAATTGTGTTACAGGAATGCTGTTCCAGGTAGCATGATTGATCAAAGGGATCATTGTTGTATCACCATGACCACCGATCACCACTGCATTAAGGTCAGCAGGTGAACAGCCTAGTTCAAGGCTCAGGTAATATTTAAATCTTGATGAATCCAGCGCACCACCCATGCCAAGAATACGGTTTTTAGGGAGTCCGGATGTTTTTAAGGTGAGGTAATTCATGGTATCCATTGGGTTTGAAACCACAATGATTATTGTGTTTGGAGAATATTTTAGGATATTCTCTGTAACACCTTTTACAATATTTGCATTTGTACCAATCAGTTCTTCACGAGTCATTCCAGGTTTGCGTGGGAGCCCTGAGGTAATTACAACTACTTCAGAATCTGCCGTACTGGCATAATCGTTGGTAACACCTTTAATTTTAGTGTCGAAGCCTAGTAATGCTGCTGTTTGCATCATGTCAATTGATTTACCTTCGGCAAACCCTTCTTTGATGTCTAGTAAAATAAGTTCTTCAGCTAATTCTTTTCTGGCAATATTATCTGCGCAAGTGGCGCCTACAGCGCCGGCACCTACAACTGTTATCTTCATAAATTTTATTTTTTTATGTATGTTACCTTCTGTCGAAGTTATAAAATTACGCCAGTTTAAAAAATGCTTTTAAAAACTTTATTCTTGGTTATGGGTTTTATGATAAAGAATTTACATTTGCTTAATACCAAACAACCAGAGAGCTTATGGAGAACCAACCGGTACAACGAGTAGATATTATGGCTTACGCTGGAAAGTGGTATTCTTTGTATTCTATTCCAACATTTATGGATAAACATTGGCGAAGAAAAGTAGAAACTTATGTTATTCATCCTGATGGTTATTATGCCGTATTCACTACTTATAATGTTGTTGGTGAGCAAAAGAGGAAGTACATCAGATCAAAACTTTTTGTAACCAAGAAGACTGGTAATGCTATTTTTAAGGCACAATTGGTATGGCCTTTTAAAGTGGATTATTGGGTGATTGAACTGGCAGAAGATTATTCTTATGTGGTGGTAGGACATCCAAAACGGGAGAGGCTCTACATCATGTCGCGAAAGCCGGAATTGCCAAAAGACTTGCTTAAGGCTATTGTAAACCGCTGCAAAGAAAGAGGCTATGATATTAATAAACTGGTTTCTCAGGGGCATAAGCCTGTGCATCAGGAGCTCGAAAAGGAGCATGCCTAAAATTACAATTACGTTAGTCAAAGGCAGCTAAAATTCCGTATTTTTGGGGAATCATTTTCATTTCAGAAAGTAAGAATAATTACCAGCTATGTATTTAATATTTGATACCGAAACCACAGGTTTACCACGCAATTGGAATGCGCCAATTACTGACATAGACAATTGGCCGAGGTGTATTCAGATTGCATGGCAATTACATGATGAACTTGGTAATCTTATTGAGCATCAGGATTACCTTGTATCTCCAGAGGGTTTTAATATCCCTTATGATGCGGAGCGTATTCACGGTATTTCTACTGAACTTGCTACAGAGCAAGGGGTTGCTTTGAGCGAGGTTCTTGAAAAATTCAATATAGCCTTATCTAAAGCTAAATTTGTTGTTGGTCAGAATGTTGGCTTTGATGTTAACATTATGGGCTGCGAGTTTCACCGGATGGGTGTTGCGAGTCCTATGGCAAGTATGCCAGTATTAGATACCTGTACAGAAACCACAGCAGAGTTGCTTAAGCTTCCAGGTGGACGTGGAGGTAAATTTAAACTGCCTACTTTAACTGAACTTCACGAGTATCTTTTTGGAGAGCCATTCTCAGAAGCCCATAATGCTACTGCGGATGTTGAGGCTACTACCCGTTGTTTTTTACAGTTACTTAAACTTGAGGTTTTCAGACCTGAACAACTACAAGCTGATCCTGGTTATATACAACGCTTTAAAGAAGGCACACCACAGGTATTTGAGCGGGTAGGTTTAAATCATGTTAACCTTAAATCGGCTTCTGATGAAATAAGGAAACGTCTGCAGCAAACTGAAGCTCCTAAGGTCTCTAAAAGCACACTGAATGAGAATAAGCGCGAGCTTGCTTCAGCAAATTTCGTGCATTTGCATAATCATACACAATTTTCAGTACTTCAATCTACCATCAACATACCGTCTTTGATTAAAGCGGCTGCAGGCTTTAAAATGCCTGCTGTAGCTATGACAGATCATGCCAATATGATGGGAGCCTTTCACTTTGTGGCACAGGTTCTTAATCATAATAAAGGGGTTGAAGCAAGAAATGAGGCAGCAATTGCAGAGGGGAAGACTCCTGAAGAAACAATTATTAAGCCTATTGTTGGTTGCGAGTTTTTTGTGTGTGAGGATCATGAAGATAAAAGCAGGAAAGACAATGGTTATCAGGTTGTATTATTGGCCAAGAATAAGGCCGGTTACCATAACCTGGCTAAGATGTCATCTATAGCCTATACAAAAGGTTTTTATTATATCCCGAGGATAGACAAAGCAATTATCGAGCAATACAAAGATGATATTATTGTATTGTCTGGTAATCTTTATGGCGAGATTTCGAGTAAATTATTAAACCTGGGTGAAAAGCAAGCAGAAGAAGCCCTGCTATGGTGGAAATCGCAATTTGGGGATGATTTTTACCTGGAACTTATGCGTCACAACCAGGAGGATGAAGATATTGTCAATACCTCATTGGTTACCCTGGCGAAGAAACATGATGTTAAGCTGATTGCTACAAATAATACTTATTACATCAATAAAAAAGATGCCAATGCACATGATATTTTATTATGTGTGAAAGATGGTGAGAAACAGGCTACTCCAATTGGTAGAGGTAGAGGTTTCAGGTTTGGATTGCCGAATCAGGAATATTATTTTAAGTCGCCTGATGAAATGAAAAACCTGTTCGCAGATCTGCCAGAAGCAATTGTGAATATACAGGAAGTTGTAGATAAGATTGAGATTTATAAGTTAGCAAGGGAAGTACTCTTACCTAAATTTGATATTTCTGATGAGTTCCTTGTAAAAGAAGATGAAGAAGACGGAGGTAAAAGAGGGGAGAATAAGTACCTGCGACATTTAACATATGTTGGTGCTAAAAAACGATATGGAGAAATTACCCCTGAAATAACTGAGCGTTTAGATTTTGAACTCCAGACGATTGAGAAAACAGGATATCCAGGGTATTTCCTTATTGTACAGGATTTTATTGCAGAGGCCAGAAACCTTGACGTTTCTGTTGGTCCTGGAAGGGGGTCTGCTGCAGGTTCTGCTGTAGCATATTGTTTGGGGATTACCAATATTGATCCGATTAAGTACGACTTGCTTTTTGAGCGTTTCCTGAATCCCGACCGTGTGTCCATGCCCGATATTGATATCGATTTTGATGATGAAGGCCGTGGAAGGGTTATGGATTATGTTATCAAGAAGTATGGTGCAAATCAGGTAGCTCAGATTATTACCTATGGTACCATGGCTGCCAAATCATCTGTTAAGGATACCGCCAGGGTATTGGATCTACCTTTATTTGAAGCTGAAAAGATAGCGAAGCTCATTCCCAACATGAAGCTGGCAAAGATTTTCACACTAGATGAGGCTAAATTAAAAGAGGCATTACGTGCCGATGAATATGAGAAGGTACTGGAGCTTAAAAACCTTGCCGGTGCGAAAGATCTCGGTGCCAAAACACTGGAGCAAGCTCAGATATTAGAAGGATCATTAAGGAATACAGGGATTCACGCTTGTGGGGTAATCATTACACCAAGTGATATTACCAATTTTGTTCCTGTTGCTACTGCAAAAGATTCAGATCTGTATGTTACTCAGTTTGACAACTCGGTAGTTGAAAGTGCAGGTTTGTTGAAGATGGACTTTTTAGGGTTAAAAACACTAACTCTGATTAAGGATACTGTTAAACTGGTTAAACATAGACATAATATAGATCTTGATCCGGATAATTTTCCGATTGATGATGTGAAGACTTACGAGCTTTTCCAAAGAGGTGAAACCATCGGGATTTTCCAATATGAGAGTACAGGGATGCAAAAATATATGAAGGAGTTAAAACCTACTGTATTTGCTGATTTAATTGCGATGAACGCTTTGTATCGTCCCGGGCCGCTCGAATATATTCCAAGCTTTGTTCGTAGGAAAAATGGTGAAGAAGAGATTACTTATGATTTAGATGCCTGCGAAGAGTACTTAAAGGAAACTTACGGAATTACCGTATACCAGGAGCAGGTAATGCTTTTGTCGCAGAAGCTTGCAGGCTTTACCAAAGGCGAGGCCGACGTTTTACGTAAGGCTATGGGTAAAAAGCAAAAGGATGTACTGGATAAAATGAAGCCTAAGTTTGTTAAACAGGCAGCAGAAAAAGGTCATGATGCAGCTAAGCTAGAAAAGATATGGAAAGATTGGGAAGCCTTCGCTTCTTATGCTTTTAATAAGTCGCACTCTACTTGTTATGCATGGATTGCTTATCAAACGGCATTCTTAAAAGCGCACTTCCCAGCGGAATATATGGCTGCGGTTCTATCAAACAACATGAACGACATTAAGCAGGTTGCTTTCTTTATGGAAGAGTGTAAGCAGATGGGGGTTCAGGTATTAGGTCCGGATGTAAACGAATCAGGTACAAAATTTTCTGTAAATAATCAGGGAGAGGTACGTTTTGGTTTGTCAGGTATTAAAGGGGTAGGTGAAAAGGCCGTAGAGAGCATAATAGAAGACCGTAATGAAAAGGGTATGTATAAAGATCTTTATGATTTTGCCAGACGGTCTAATACAAGAACTGTTAACAAGAAAGCTTACGAGAGTTTTGTGTATAGTGGGGCTTTTGATTGTTTCGGTTACCATAGAGCTCAATATTTCTTTGTTGGCATTAACGACAAACTGAATGGTATTGAGAAGGTGATCAAATATGCCAATGACTTCCAGAATAATGAATCTTCTTCACAATCATCTTTGTTCGGTGGCTCTGTTGCTGATTTGATTCTGGAACCAGCTTTACCTGTGGCACCTGAATGGAGCTTAATAGATAGGCTGAAGTGGGAAAAGGATGCCATTGGTATCTTTTTATCAGGACACCCGCTAGATAACTATAAACTTGAACTGAAAGAGTTTTGTCAGAACAAGGTTAGACATCTGGCATTGGTGAACAAGATTAGAACTGGAGATACTAACGAAGAGGTACTTGCAGAGTTTGAAACGATAAAAAATCGAGAACTTGTAGTTGGTGGATTGGTGGTTATTTCTGCACAGCGTATGACGAAGACGGGAAAGCCTTTTGGCACCATGGTTTTTGAAGATTATGATGATACCTGTGAGCTTGCATTATTTGGAGATGATTTTATCAAATTTAAACAGTTCTTAACTGATGGATATTTTCTTCAGATTCGTGGTAGAGTAGGTGAACGTTTTAGAAAAGAGGGCGATTGGGAGTTTAAAATCACATCGATCAACTTACTGTCGGAATTGAGAGACAAGCTGGCTAAGAGTGTAACCATACAAGTTCCTATAGAGCGTGTTACAGACGATTTTATGAGTCAGGTATTGGCAATTTTAGAGAATAATAAGGCAACTACGGAGCAGCAGAACTGTCAATTGTTGTTTGATGTATACGATCGCGAACAGAATGTCGTAGTTAAATTACCATCAAAATCTATGAAGATCAACCCTACGAATGATTTTTTACAGCAGCTGGAGGCTTTAAATGTAAGCTCAAAGTTGAACTAATGTCATAATGGCATTAGCTGGATTGATGGCATTACAATTGATAATATATTTGTAGTCTGCAAGAGCTATAGGATATAAAGCTATCATGCTCAGGCAAACTAAATAAGAGAACTAATATAAAAAAATAGAATTATGGCTTTAGAAATCACAGATGCTAACTTCGAGGAAGTTGTGTTAAAATCAGATAAACCCGTTTTAGTAGACTTTTGGGCAGAATGGTGTGGTCCATGTCGCATGGTAGGTCCTGTTGTAGATGAAATCTCAAAAGAATACGAAGGAAAAGCGATTGTAGGAAAGGTTAATGTTGATAACAACCCTCAAATTTCTACTCAGTTTGGTATCCGTAATATCCCGGCTTTATTGTACTTTAAAAATGGTGAAGTTGTAGATAAACAAGTTGGTGCTGTGCCTAAATCAGTACTTGCTCAGAAATTAGATAAGCAGTTATAATAACGTTATATCATAGCAATAAAAAAAGCGTTCATAATGTTATGAACGCTTTTTTTATATTTACAATATGCAGTCGCCCATTGATGAACAAAGCTTACGTTTTAGTGCCAATCTTGAATTGCTTGCCCGGCAGGTAGTAGAAGGTTTCATTACTGGTTTGCACAAAAGTCCTTTTCATGGTTTTTCTGTCGAATTTGCTGAGCATAGACTTTATAATGCCGGTGATAATGTTAAGAATATAGACTGGAAGCTTTTTGCACGCACCGACAAGCTTTTTAGCAAACGTTACGAGGAAGAAACGAATCTACGGTGCCAGTTCATAATTGATGTGTCCTCATCAATGTATTTTCCGTTAAAGGAATATAATAAGCTTAGTTTTTCTGTACAGGCTGTTGCTTCGCTTATTTACTTGTTAAAAAGACAGCGAGATGCTTTTGGACTTAGTTTGTTTACAGATTCTCTGATCTTGAATACGCAAGCTAAATCTACAACTGCACATCAGAAATTTTTATTCGCAAAACTGGAGGAGATTTTAAAAACAGAGCAATTGGATTTGCGGACAAACCTTGAGCAAGTCTTACACCAGATAGCAGATTTAATCCATAAGCGATCTTTAGTTGTTGTATTTAGTGACATGCTAAGTACTGTACAAGATGAACATCATATCGATGGATTATTTTCCGCCCTTCAACATCTTAAATTCAATAAGCATGAGGTGGTTATCTTTAATGTGATAGATAAATCAAAAGAGGTTGAGTTTGATTTTGAGAATCGCCCTTATGAGTTTGTCGATATGGAGACCGGTGCAGTTTTAAAGACACATACATCAAAAGTTAAAGATGCATATCTTGCCAGGATGCAGGAGCATAGGCAGCTTATTCAACTGAAATGTATACAATACAAAATAGATATAGTTGATGCGGATATTGCACAAGGATTCTATCCAGTTCTTCAGGCATATCTGATTAAACGACAAAAAATGAGTTAGTATTTAATGCCTGATTCAGGCTATTGCTTCAACATTTTTCAGGATTATACTACATGCCCATTCAATTTCAGATTCGGTAATAATAAGTGGCGGTACAACTCGCATGGCATTGCTGCAATGTAAAAACCAATCGCTAATCAATCCATCTTTAATACAAGCATCAATAACTTTTTTATTGATGTCGAAGTTTTCGAAAACTATTCCCATCATAAGCCCTATACCCCGAACTTCTTTAATTGCCGGGTGTTTCAATAGTTTTTTAAAGAGCAATCCCTTTTCTGTTACACCAGCTACAATATCCTCATTTAATATGGTCTGTAAAGTAGCTAAACCGGCGGCGCAGCTTACCGGATGACCTCCAAAAGTAGTAATATGTCCCAATATAGGATTTGTTGCCAGAGAGATCATGATCTCTCTGGAACTGATAAATGCGCCGATTGGCATTCCTCCACCAATTCCTTTGGCTAATAAAAGTATATCTGGAACGATGTTAAAGTGTTCAAAACCGAACATTTTTCCTGTGCGACCAAATCCACATTGGATTTCATCAAATACCAACAATGCTCCTGTATCAGTACATTTTTTTCTTAGGGCTTCAAAATAAGCCTGATCGGCTACTCTTATACCTGCTTCACCCTGAATAGTTTCAACAAAAACAGCAGCTGTTTTTGAGGTAATCAGATTCAGGTCTGGAAGAGCCCCATAGTGGATAAAGCTAATTCCAGGTAAAAGAGGTCTGTATGCCTGTTTAAATTCTTCATTCCCCATTAAGCTTAGTGCACCCTGCGTGCTGCCATGATAGGAGTTATAACAGGCAATGATTTCAGATCGGTTTGTATATCTTTTGGCCAATTTCATAGCCCCCTCAACAGCTTCAGTTCCTGAATTAACGAAATACGTACAATTTAAGTTAGAGGGTAATACATCAGCAAGTGCTTTTGCAAAATTTACCTGAGGACTTTGTACAAATTCTCCGTAAACCATGATATGCATATAACTTGCAGCCTGTTCCTGTACAGCAGCCACAACTGCCGGATGACAATGGCCAACATTACTTACTCCAATGCCGGCAATTAAATCCATATACTTTTTGCCCTGGCTATCATAAAGATACATGCCATTGGCTTTGTTGAATTCTAAAAGAAGAGGTTCAAGCGTAGTTTGGGCGTTATGTTGTAAAAATAATTGGCGTTGTGTAAGCATTGCCAAAAATAAGAATTAATTCTGTCTTGCTTGCCCGTTATTTCTGTATTTAGCCAGTAGTTCCCGTTTGAATGCTTCCTGAGCTCTATAATATTTACCAACTATTTTAATTGGAAGACTTGATTTTAATTTATAATAATATTTCTTATCAAGGTTTAAATCACGTTGTTTAAAACTAAAGTCGTTTGTGATCAGAGTTTGTATTTCAGTATCTGAGAGCTCCTCTATCTCTGTGATTTTTCTAAAGCTTATCATTTTCTGTGCACGTTCTTTACGCAAAGCTTTCTGTTCTTTCTGCCAGTCGTTATAAATAGGCCAGAAAATCTTAGCCTCTTCCGCAGTAAGGTCAAGCTTCTGTGTTAAATAGGCAATTCTATAAGCCTCAATTTCATTATTGCGTTCGCTCCCTCGTTGTGCCATGGTAAAAGTGGGAAGAAGAAAGAGCAGAACGATGATTAGATGTTTCATTTGATGATGTTTATAAACCCGATGCAATATCACTCTGTGTGTAATTATTAAGGATATAGTTTTCTAAAGCTATGTCTGAAGGGCTTGTCTTTGCCTGATGTAGGTTATTGGCTTCAATATGATCAATTATAACTTGTTCATCTATATCGTATAACATTTGTTCAGTTGGTAAATCCGTATAAATAGGTTTAACCGGGGGATGTTCGGCCCGATAAAAGTATAAGCCAGTTGCACTTAAAATGATAAAACAGGCAGCAGAAGCATATTTTAAGATACTGGAATGAAATAACCTGACAATTTTAGCAGGCTGTTTCTTGTTTTTCTCATTAACAGTCTTAGATAATATATTAGATTGTAGCTGCTCGAAATAATTCGGAGGAACAGTAGGATATTCATTTATCTGTTGAACGGATTTTAAACGATCAGCAAGGATTTCGGTGTTGATAGCTTGCGTAAGTTCTTCAAAATAGTTAACTGGAGTAATAAACCCCGTATCAGCAGCTTTGGTTTTTAATTTTTCCAGAAATATGCCATTCTCAATTTGAAGAGGTAATTGATCAAAATATCCTTCAGGTACAGAAAAAGAATGATCGTTATTTTCTACTTTATTATCCATCTCAAGTATATTGATACATTATAACCCAAAAGGTTTAAAAGGTAATGTCTTCATTTAGCATAAAAGTTTCAATTTTTTTGACTGCGATGTGAAAAGAGGCTTTCAGAGCACCAACAGTTGTGCCTGTTATTTCTGAAATTTCTTCATACTTTAATTCGTCAAAATATTTCATGTTAAAAATGAGGCGTTGTTTTTCGGGAAGTGTGAGTAATGCCTGCTGAAGTTTAAGCTGAACCTTGTCGCCATTAAAATGTGAAGAGGCAATAAGTGTCTCCGCTAGTTCTGACGAAACCTCATCTAAAGGAGTGTTGTTCCTTTGTTTCTTTTTGTTGAGGAAGGTAATGGTTTCATTTGTAGCAATTCGATAAATCCAGGTATAAAGCTGGGAGTCGCTACGGAATTTTTCCAGATTCTTCCATACTTTAATAAAAGTATCCTGAACCAGGTCGTCGGCATCATCATGATCAATTACCAGGCGTCTGATGTGCCAGTAAATTTTTTGCTGATACTTATTTAGAAGCAGGTTAAAGGCTTCATCACGAGTTTTTAAGTCTAAAAATTTCTCTAAAATCTCTGAATCTTCAACCTGCTTCATTTATTTTTCTTTAGTCTTTGTTTCTAAATCTTAAGATTTAGCTCTTTTGATTACTTTTTGAGCAGCTTCAACAATATTAATACTGTCCAAACCGTATTTAGTCATCAATTGATCAGGAGTGCCGCTTTCGCCAAAGCTATCATTCACTGCTACAAATTCCTGTGGTGTTGGCAATTCTGTAGAAAGTAATCTTGCAACACTTTCACCTAAGCCGCCAAACTTATTATGTTCTTCGCAAGTAACCACACAGCCAGTTTTCTTTACAGATTTTAAAACGGCTTCTTCATCCAAAGGTTTGATGGTGTGGATGTTGATGATTTCAGCATCAATACCAAGTTCAGCAAGTTTTTCGCCAGCTTCAATTGCTTTCCAAACCATATGACCTGTAGCAATGATGGTTACATCTTTACCTTCATTTACCATCCATGCTTTTCCAATTTCGAATTTCTGATCAGGATCAGTAAACACAGGGATTACCGGTCTGCCAAAACGTAAATAAACAGGTCCTTCATGTTCCGCTATTGCAATAGTTGCAGCTTTTGTCTGATTGTAATCGCAAGTGTTGATTACCGTCATGCCTGGAAGCATTTTCATTAAACCTATATCTTCAAGAATCTGGTGAGTAGCACCATCTTCACCTAGTGTTAAACCAGCATGTGAAGCACAGATTTTTACATTTTTATCGGAGTAAGCTACCGATTGACGGATCTGATCATAAACTCTTCCTGTTGAAAAGTTTGCAAAAGTTCCTGTAAAAGGAATTTTACCACCAATTGTTAAACCAGCTGCAATGCCAATCATATTGGCTTCAGCAATTCCGATTTGGAAAAAACGTTCAGGGAATTCTTTAATAAAGGCGTCCATTTTTAAAGAGCCAACAAGGTCAGCACAAAGTGCTACAACTTCAGGGTTCTTTTTTCCAGCTTCAAGCAAACCAGCGCCGAAACCAGAACGAGTATCTTTTTTTTCAGTATATGTATACTTCTTCATGCTTAATAATCTTTAAGGGTACTACTTAATTGAGCTAATGCTGCGGCAAGTTGTTCGTCATTTGGAGCAACACCGTGCCATTTATGTGATCCCATCATGAAATCAACACCAGCTCCCATTTGGGTACTCATTAAGTTTAAAACCGGCTTTCCTTTACCTGTTAATGATTTGGCGTAATGTAAAGCTTTAACAATGGAATCCATATCATTACCATCCGAGTTAATTACATGCCATCCAAAAGCTTCAAATTTAGCCTGAAGATTTTCTAACGACAAAACTTTTTCAGTTGGTCCATCAATCTGTTGTCCGTTATAATCAACAGAAGCAATCAGATTGTCTACCTTGTTGTGAGGAGCATACATGATGGCTTCCCAGTTTTGTCCTTCCTGCAATTCACCATCACCAAGTAATATATATACTGTAGATTGATCTTTATTTAATTTTTTAGCTTGAGCTGCACCAATAGCTACCGATAGACCTTGACCTAAAGATCCAGAAGCGATTCTGATACCAGGTAAACCTTCATGAGTAGTAGGGTGGCCTTGCAACCTGGTGTTTAGTTTTCTGAAAGTAGCTAGTTCAGTTACTTCGAAATATCCTGATCTCGCCAAAACGCTGTAAAAAACAGGAGAAATGTGTCCGTTTGAAAGGAAGAATAAATCTTCTCCTTTCCCGTCCATTTTAAAATCAGTAGAGTGGTTCATGATTTCAAAATACAATGCAGTCATAAAATCTGCACATCCCAATGATCCTCCTGGGTGACCCGATTGGCAGGCATGCACCATTCTAACAATATCCCTTCTAACCTGAGCGGCGATATCTTCTAATTCATTTATTTTATGTTTCATTAATTGGGGTTGTTGATTAATACGACAAATGTAATTAAAAATATATTGAGGGGAACATTTATACTTATGTTCAATGATCTCAAATAAATTAAACAAACGTTTGCGCTAAAAAAGTTAAATAAGTATGTAATTCAATGAAAATTTATATTTTTAGAGCTTGAAGTTTTTAAAATAGTTAAACAAGTTATTCAACACATAAAATAAAACCTTAAACTTAAACCATGAATTCTACTCAACCTCAAAACAGAACGGCCTTATTGCCAATGGTGATCTGCTGCGCATTGTTTTTTATCTTGGGCTTCGTAACCTGGGCTAATGGCTCTCTTATCCCGTTTGCAAAAAAAGCCTTCAATCTTGAAACTGACTTACAGGCATACTTAGTAACATTTGCTTCTTACATCGCTTACTTTTTTCTTGCAATTCCTAGTTCATGGATCATAAAAAAAATCGGCTTTCATAATGGTTTGGTATCGAGCTTGGTGGTTTTAGGTGTCGGATCTTTATTGTTCATTCCAGCTGCAGAAAAAAGTAGTTATACTCTTTTCTTACTTGCAATATTTATTCAGGGGTCAGGTATGGCCTTGTTACAAACTGCAGTGAATCCTTATTTAAGTATTATTGGGCCAATAGATAGTGCCGCACAGCGTATTTCAATTGCAGGATTTTGTAATAAAACAGCAGGTATTATTGCTCCGGTTATACTTAGCTCTCTGCTTTTAAAAAGAGCAAATGCATCTGAGGCAAGGTTAATGGAAGCTGTTACTGAGGTGGAGAAACAAACTATCTTAAACGAATTGTTAGACCAATTGCATGCACCATACATAGCATTAGCAGTTGCGTTGGGTCTGTTTGCTCTACTTCTTAAGTTTGTAAAATTACCAGAAGTGAATGTAGACGAGGAAGAAGTTACTCATGATGCACATACGGACTCTAAAAGGTCAATATTTGATTATCCTCATTTATTTTTAGGATCACTTGCTATTTTCTTTTGTGTGGCGGTAGAAGTTATGGCGGGAGATATTATCGGAACTTACGCAAGGGAATTAGGTACGGTTCCGCATGTATTCAGAGATAATGCCACTGCATTTACTTTAGGCTTCATGTTGTTGGGGTACTTAATTGGTATCTTAACTATTCCTAGATTTATAAGTCAGCAAGCAGCACTTCGAATTTGTACTTCTGTTGGTATTTTATTTACTGCACTTTCGGTATTTACAACCGGTGTAATATCCTTTTGGTTTGTTGCCCTTTTAGGTTTGGCTAATTCATTAATGTGGCCGGCTATTTTCCCATTGGGCATTAAGGGTTTAGGCAGATTTACAAAAACAGGATCGGCCATTATGATTATGGGTATTGCCGGAGGCGCTATCTGGCCATTGGTGTATGGATTTATGAAAGATAAATTACATATCGATTTCCAGCACGCATTTTTATACGCAATGTTACCAGCTTATTTATATATCGTTTATTTTGCTTCAGCAGGACACAAGGTTGGTAAAAAGATATAAAATCTTTATAAGAATTAAACGTAAAAGGAATGGCTTAAGGGCTGTTCCTTTTTGCGTTTAAGAGGACCTATCCTTTAGAGTTGAACAAAATGAATAGCGTTAATAGCTTGTGTATTAACTAATTTTACACTTATTGTTAATCTATAGGGAGTTTAATAAATTTAACGCATACTATTTATGTTCATTTCTGGTTTACTTCAGATTCTGAAGGATATAGGCATTTCTAAGAGATTATACGCAGCAACTTTATCCGTTGTTTTATGTATCGTATTGGGGATATGCATATTTATTTTTCCTATTGGAATCTTTACCATAGCTATAGTGGTATTATTTGCATTGGCAGGATTATTTGCTATTTTATCAATACTTTCGGTTATTGCAGAGCTTAAAAGTGGGTTTGATGGTATAGCGTGCAGGATGCAGTTCAATAAAGAGAAAAAAGAACAGTCATCTCAGCGAGATATCAGTTCAGAAAATGAGCTTATTATACTAACCTCCAATTTTCACAAGCTTGCAGATCAGCTTGAATTGAAGTTACAAGAAATTGACTCACTTCAGGTAGAACTTGAAAAAGAACGGCTGAATGCAGAGCGTAATGAGTGTGCAAAAGATTATTTTCTGGTGAATATGAGTCATGAAATCAGAACACCTATGAATGCGATACTTGGTTTTGCTGATTGCCTGCAACATTCTTTAAAAGATAGGGAAGATCTTAAATCGGTTAGCATGATCATTAGATCGGGTGAAACCCTGCTAGCTACCTTAAATGATCTTCTTGATTTTGTAAGTATACAAACTGGAGATCTTTGTTTTTCTCCCTCTGTGTTTAATCTTAAAGATACCATTCATACAGTAATGCTGCGTAATGAGTCGTACGTTAAACAAAAGAAAATTGGAATCAATTATACTATTGATGAGGATATACCTGAATCAATTTATGGCGATCCCGCCAGACTTACTCAAATTCTTCAGAACCTAACCTCAAATGCAATTAAGTTTACTGAGATGGGTGGTGTTCTTATTTCTGCAAGATTGATGGAGGATCATGATGATCATGTTATTATAGAGTTTCGGGTTCATGACACTGGTATTGGGATTGATGCAGATATGCAGGAGATGATATTCAACCCTTTTGAACAAGGTACAAGTAACATGCAGCGTAAATTTGGTGGTACCGGGATTGGACTGAGTATTGTAAAACATTTAACAGCGATCCAGGATAGTGAAATAGAAGTAAAAAGTCGGTTAGGTGAGGGTTCCGAGTTTTATTTTAGTTTATCTTTCCTTAAATCACATGCAGGGGGGCATGTAGAGGAATTCAATAGTTTAGATTCTTATGAGAATGATGATTCAGATTTCGGGAAAGACGTTCATGTATTGATTGTAGAAGACAATATGATGAACAGGGAGCTTGTTATTAAATTATTACAAAAGAAAGGATACAAAACCTTCATAGCAGAAAATGGGAGATTGGCCTTGGATAAGTATGAGTATTCAGACTATGACATCATTTTGATGGATTTGCAGATGCCCGAAATGGATGGTTATGAAACCACACGACATATCCGTAATATGAAATCTAGTAAAAAAGACATTCCTATTGTAGCTATGACTGCTCATACTATTAAAGGAGAGCAGGAGAAATGTCTGAGCATTGGAATGAATGATTTTATTTCGAAGCCTTTTCAAGCAAAAGAGTTATATGAAAAGGTCAGAAAGCTTGTCAGCGCTAATAGAAATGCCATGTTAAAATAAAATATGCCTTATTTGAAAGGCATATTTTATTGCTATTTATCAAGTAATTCCAGAACCTGAGCGGTAGGATTCTTAAAATCTACCTTCTTTATAATGTGAATGATATTCCCATTTTCATCAATAATAAAAGTAGTTCTGTGGGTACCCATATATTTTTTCCCATACATGTTCTTTTCTCCCCATACTCCGTAGTCCTGTACAATTTTCTGATCTGTATCAGCAAGTAAGGTAAAGGGTAGATCGTAT
Organism: Pedobacter sp. ASV1-7; assembly: GCF_040203335.1. Lineage (NCBI taxonomy): Bacteria > Pseudomonadati > Bacteroidota > Sphingobacteriia > Sphingobacteriales > Sphingobacteriaceae > Pedobacter > Pedobacter sp. ASV1-7. The sequence goes on from NZ_JBEHBV010000001.1 coordinate 1,097,341, forward strand.
TTGTTGATGAATTTCTGATGAGATTTTTCGTCATCTACGCTTACCCCTAAAACAACAATACCTTTGGTTGTCAGACCGGCATAATTATCTCTGAAATCACAAGCTTCGGCTGTACATCCTGGCGTGTTGTCTTTAGGGTAAAAATAAAGAACGACAGTTTTTCCTTTATACTGCTCCAGGGTTACCCTATTGCCGTTCTGATCTTTTGCAGAAATTGCCGGTGCTTTCTGACCTTCTTTTAATTCGCTCATAATGCTATTTGTAAAAAGTAATTGAATAGTTTTTAATGTTGTCTTTCATGTCTGTAACAATGATTTCCAACGTATGTTTTCCAGGAGCAGTACTTTCATCAAAAGTGTGCCATAAAGAGGCCGATTTGGTATCAAATTCCATCAATATCCATTTCCCATCAATATAACCATTAAAGCTTTTAATCCCTGAGAGGTTATCTCTGATCTTGAAAGACATTTTACTAATACCTGTCATGTTCTTGCCATTTTCAATATTCAGTGGCGTAATGGTAGGAGGGATGGTATCAATAGAGATGAAAAAGCTGCCAAAGTTACGAGGTTTGGCTTTCACATATCCATTTTCAAAATAACCACCTTGAGATGCTCTTCCTGTGTTTACGATAACGGCTTTATCTTTATACTGCATTAAGGTGCTATCAGCTTTAATCCACAGTTCAAAACCAGTATGTAATGGGGTCAGGTTATTATGAATCTGATGTATGGACGAGTAAGCATTTACTGCTGGTTTCGGTAGCTTTTTATAGACAAAATTCAAATCATTGTATAAGCTGCCTTTAGGGATTATAGCTTTTACTTCATCATTGTTAAACTCATTAACGACTCCATAAGCGAAGTTTAATCCTGGAATTTTAGGTTCTGGTGTGTCTATTGTAGAATTTGCATTTGCCTGTACATTAAAAGCTAAAGTACTTTTATTTCCTTTGCTATCGGTAATGGTATACTTCATTTGATGCAACTTGCCATCATTAAAAGTTATACGACCATTGTTAACCAGATTATAATAGATTTTTAGTGGATTCCCTGGATCTACAAAGCTTTTCTGAATGCTCTTTTTAGTGTTTATGTAAGTAGGATAATCAATATGTGAATTAATTCCTTTACTGTTTTCAAATGAAAATCTTTCTAATGCGGAAGTGTAAACATGTTTTCCATCCATTTCAAGCTCAATTGAATAAACACCATTTGTGCCTGATAAACCATTATGTCTGTCTGTCGTAATTACTCCAAACCCTACTTCACCGCCAAGGTTGATGGTGCTTACTTTGTTTAAGTTGTATTTTCCATTTGCCCCAATAACCTGGAAATATTGCTTAGGAACATATTCGTTAAATGGTTTGTTATTTAATCTATATACATACATAGAGTGGATAACAGGAGGGATGTTGTCAGGTATTTCAAGGCCAAAAAGCTGTGGGTTGATCGTCGCTTCCGTTTTTGTATCTCTAATCTCAAAATGTAAATGCGGGCCACCTGAGCTGCCGGAATTTCCTGTGTATGCAATAACATCACCTTTGCGGACAGGAATTAATTGAGCATTTGGGAACTCATCTATTTCGTATGATTTTTTCTGATACTGTATACTTTTAACCTGCTGTGCTATTTTTGGTCCAAATCTTTGCAAATGCCCATACACCGAGGTATAGCCATTTGGATGATTTATATATAAGGCTAGTCCGAATCCACTATTTTGGACTCGTAGTCTTGAAATATAACCATCAGCTATGGCATATACCGGGTAGCCCTCACGTTGGTTGGTACGATAATCCATTCCCGAGTGAAAGTGATTACCACGAATTTCACCAAATGAACCTGATAATGCTGCAGGTGTAATGTCTAGAGGTGATCTGAAGTCTACAAGAGGGTACTTATTATTACTAAATATATGCTGACTAAAAGTAGGGAATGACAATAAGATTGTAATGAGCAGCAGGAAATATTTTTTTATCATTAATGCTATTTTATATCAAAATTAAGTAATTGTTGTCCTTGTAGCCAGGCTTCCAGTTTGTCACCTTGATTTACCTGGCCAACTCCTTCGGGTGTACCGGTATAGATCAAGTCTCCTTTTTTTAGGGTAATATATTGCGAAACAAAACTGATGATCTTTTCAAATGAAAAAAGGATATTCCGGGTATTGCCATTTTGTCTGGTTTCATTGTTGATTTTCAATTCAAAGGGCAAATCATACAGATTTTCAATTTCTGTTTTAGGGATAAAGTTGCTTATGGCAGCTGAGTGATCAAAGGCTTTGGCTAGTTCCCATGGTAATCCTTTAGCCTTATGAGCCGTTTGAATATCTCTTGCAGTAAAATCTATACCTAAACCAACTTCTTCATAATATTTATGGGCAAACTTCTCAGAGATATGTTTTCCTTCTTTACAGATTTTTAAAACGACCTCAAGCTCATAGTGTATGTCTGATGAAAAATCGGGAATATAAAAGGGTTTATTGTCTTTTAACAGAGCTGTATCTGGTTTTAAAAAGATGACAGGTTTTTCTGGAATCGGATTGTTTAATTCTTTTGCGTGTTCGGCATAGTTGCGACCTATGGCAATTATCTTCATGCTGGATATTTTAAATGATGTAGCTACAAGGATTAAGCCACTATGGTTTCAAAAATACAAAAGAAATAAATGGGGAGCAATTGTATGTAGCTTATAAAACGGAGATTCGTTTTACCACAGTTTCATTCCCTGACATAATTTTCAGGAAATAAATACCGGCATTTAAGCGGTTAGGAATGGTATAGCTTTTTGTTTGTTCACCTGAAGGAATACGCTCATTGGCAAGAGTCACGATTTCATTCCCTAACAAATCCATTATTTTAACTGAAAGATTAGATTCTCTATCCATACGAAGAATCAGATTAATCTGATCATCCACTGGATTAGGATATACCTTTACAACTGTAAGAATTTTTTCTGGCTTAATGTTGTTTGAGACTTTATTGTTTGAAATCAGATCATTGTACGGAACATATCCAAAGTTGTACTTTGGCTTATACGTAGGTACGCTACCTTTGATTTGAGGTGTCTTATTAATCTTTTTAGATCTTACACCAACTGCCGAACTATCAGTTTTTTGCCCGAAAACACTAACGCTGCACAAAACACTCATGCATATTATGCAGGAAATGTTCAGGAGAGCCACTATTTTTCGTTGTATCTTCATGTTTGGTATTGCCAAAAATATAAATAATAAAACAAAATAATCAATGAATTCATCTACTATTTTAACATTTAACAATATTTAACATGTTTAGCCGTTCTATATCGTTTTATATTTTTGAAAATGTTTGATATCTTCTTAAACATTAATGGATTGAATTTTGTTTATTTACTGTACTTTTGCCCGCTGCTTTAATTAAATAGTATAAAATCATAACGTTATATAGTGTCAAGTCATAAGAATTTTAACGCGCTTTCAGCCGGTGGTTTATTAGTTAGTTTAGGAATTGTATATGGTGATATTGGAACTTCGCCTCTTTATACACTTAAGGCGATTTTTAACGCGGTAGTTGGAGGCGGGCAAACGGTTACCCCGGACCTGGTTTTAGGTGCCTTATCATGTATAATATGGACATTAACGCTCCAGACTACTATTAAATATGTCATTATAACTTTAAGAGCTGATAATAAAGGAGAAGGAGGAATTTTTTCTCTTTATTCTTTAGTCAGAAAAAATGCTAAATGGCTGGTTATTCCTGCTGTTGTTGGTGGTTGTGCTTTGCTTGCAGATGGAATTATTACACCTAGTATTACAGTTACCTCAGCAATTGAAGGTCTTCAGCTAAAATTCCCTACTGTAAGTGTAATTCCTATTGTAATAGCTATTATAACTGGATTATTTATTATACAGCAATTTGGAACCAATCTGGTTGGTAAGTTATTCGGACCAATCATGTTTTTGTGGTTTGGAGCTTTAGGCGTATTGGGGATATTATTTGTGGTTCAGGATTTATCGATATTTAAAGCATTAAATCCATACTATGCTTTTAATCTGCTGGTAAATAATCCCATGGCCTTGCTAATTCTTGGAGGGGTATTCCTATGTACTACGGGTGCGGAAGCCTTATACTCGGATATGGGGCATTGTGGACGTTCTAATATCAGAATTAGCTGGATCTTTGTTAAGATTATGCTTATCCTGAACTATTTAGGTCAGGGGGTATGGATTTTACATCATGGAAATTATGACACGGGCTTAAATCCTTTCTTTGAAATTGTTCCGGCACCATATTTATTGTTCATGGTTGCTTTGGCCACAGTTGCTGCGGTAATCGCTAGTCAGGCCATGATTACAGGTTCATTCACATTGATTTCTGAAGCTGTCAGGCTGAACTTATGGCCAAAAGTAAGAATCAATTATCCTAGTAATCAGAAAGGGCAGATCTATGTTCCGTCTATTAATTGGATTCTGTGGGCAGGTTGTATTGCTGTTGTTTTAATATTTAAAAGTTCAGGGGCAATGGAAGGTGCTTATGGATTAGCTATCAATGTTACGTTCTTATCAACAACGATACTGATTGCTGCTTATATGAAGCGCAAAAAGGTGCCTGTTTATGTAATTGGAATATTCCTGGCAATATATTTATTGCTTGAGCTTACTTTCCTGGTAGGTAATATGTCGAAATTCTTCCATGGTGGATGGGTAACTGTATTGATCGGCTCAGCATTATTTACTGTTATGTGGAGCTGGTATGTTTCACGGAAAATTAAAAATAGGTTTGTTAAGTATGTCGAAATTGAAGATTATTATCAGATTATCAGTGAGCTAAGCGAAGATATATCTGTTCCAAAATATTCTTCTCAATTGGTTTATTTAACCAGTGCTAATTTTAAAACTGAGATTGAATCAAAAATCATCTATTCAATTATACAAAAGGAACCTAAAAGAGCTGATGTTTACTGGCTGGTTCACGTAGATGTAGTAGATGAGCCCTTTACTAAAGATTACAAAGTTGAATTTTTAATTCCTGGCAAATTAATCAGGATAGATTTTAAGCTTGGGTTTAGAGTTGAGCAGCGTGTGAACCTTTTGTTTAGAAAAGTGGTTGAGGAATTGGTGAAGAATGGTGAAGTTGATATCACCAGTCAATACACTTCTTTAAATAAACATAAAATTGCGGGCGATTTCCGGTTTGTACTTTTAGAAAAGCATTTATCTAGATTCTCTAAACTAAGTTTCTACGAACGGAGTATTATGGATTATTATTTCATTCTTAAGCGTTTGAGCCTTTCTGAAGAACGAAGTTTTGGCTTGGATTCCAGCTATGTTGATGTGGAAAAGGTTCCGTTGATTTTTGTTACTCCTGATGATATTGAACTGAATAGGTTACCTGTCTAGTTAGGTTATTTCAATATTTCTTAACTTTATCTTTATACAAATAAGGCTCCGGGAGGAGCCTTGTTGTCTGACCCTCCGGTCAGATAACTATATAGGGATAATTAGGAAGGCAATATTAAGCTCAATTTTACGCATGCCAATACATAAAAGAGCTATAATCTATATGTTAAAACTTAATGGTCTAATGTAAAGATATATTCTCAAAATGCGACAAGAACTATAAAAATATTTCTAAATGTGAACGTTTTCTGTATTAAGCTTGCTGTGTTTATATCCATATAGGAAATAGACAACTAATCCCACAACCAACCAAATACCGAAACCTATCCAATTGGAAATCCCTAGTTCACACATCATGTAAAGACAGCTTAGTAAACCTAGAACAGGGATAAGGGATAAGCTTTTAGTGATACAGTAATAAGTAATTACAATACTGATAAAGAAGAAGATCCACATTGGGATTTTATGTCTGAAAAGTTCCCAACCAGTTTCATATTTTTTTAAAGGGCTTATGGATGAATTGTCAATAAAGTCCTGATACTCTTGTTCAGTTAACCGATTTAGAAAAGCCTCTGCATCAATATCGTTATTTGAACGTATACCAGCTTTTATATTAGCTTCAACAATTTCTTGTTTAATAATAACTCTTTCTGCATCATTAAGGGAAGTAACAACCTTAATCGGACCATTAATTACTGGGGTATTAAAAATAAAAGATTTAGTCTCTTTTTCGTACATCGTAAATCCTATACCTATCAAAGCGAGAAACATAAGCGGTATAGCATACCTGGCATTTATATAGGGGGTTTTGAATTTGCCTCTTTTAACATCCGGTCTGTTTTGCAATACCAATACTCCTGCACAAACCAGTACAAAAGCGAATAAAGTACCAATCGAACATAAGTCAGTTACAATCGTAAGATTCATGAATAAAGAAGGCACAGCAACCACAAAGCCAACCACAATAGTAGAAAATGAAGGCGTTTTATACTTAGGGTGGATTTTAGAAAATGATTTAGGAAGTAATCCATCTCTACTCATGCTCATCCATATCCTGGGTTGGCCCATTTGAAAAACCAGTAATACACTAGCCATAGCAAAAACAGCACTGACAGCGATAATGCCGCTCATGAGTTTTAGATCTATCTGATCAAATACAAAAGCCAGAGGATCACCCACGGCTAATAATTTATAATTTACTATTCCTGTAAGGACAAGGGCAATGGCTACGTATAATATGGTGCAAATGATTATGGCCCACATCATTCCGCGAGGTAAATCGCGCTGTGGATTTTTACATTCCTCAGCGGTTGTAGATATTGCATCAAAACCAATGTATGCGAAGAAGACAGCAGATACTCCTTTTAAAACACCAGAAACACCATTTGGTGCAAAAGGGTTCCAGTTTTCTATGTCTATATAAAATACGCCAACAGCAAGGACCAGCATAATCACTGCCAGTTTAACAATAACCATTGCATTGCTTGCATTTCTGGATTCTTTCATCCCTCTGTATACCAGCCAGGTAATAAAGATGATGATTCCTAAGGCAGGTAAATCAGCAACAAGGTGAAAGTCACCAATTTGAGGTGCTGTCATCCACGCATTATTGGCTAACCTTGTAGCTTCATCAAGATTGGCAAAATTTTTACCAGCATTGATTAGGGCCTCTGCGTGTTTATGTCCATTGTAGGCTGTAAGGTAGTCCATCGTCATCCAATCAGGGAGATGAATTCCCTTAATTCCTAAAGCAGGAATATGTATGGAGGACAATAATCCAGTAAAGTAATCAGACCAGGAAATAGCCACTGTTATATTACCTATAGCATATTCCATAATTAAGGACCAGCCAATAATCCATGCTATTACCTCACCAAATGCAACATATGAATAAGTATAAGCACTACCAGAGACTGGTACCATTGAAGCGAACTCTGCATAGGCAAATGCTGCAAAGCTACAGGCAATAGCGGTAAAGATAAATAAGAATATGACTGCGGGGCCACCGTCGGCACTAGCTTTACCAATTGTACTAAAAATACCTGCTCCAATAATGGCGGCGATGCCAAAAGCGGTAAGATCCCTTACCCCAAGCGTTTTACGCAATGATGAACCATGTTCACCATATCCCTTTTCGGCATCCGCCAGTATTTTATCTATGGATTTTTTACGAAGCAGTTTTTGAAGCATAAGCTAGTTTAGTTTTTCTAATTCTTCTTTAACAAAAGATGCAAGTTGATCAATGTAATCAAGACTGAAGTCGAATTTGATGCCAGCAGTTTCGTAAATCTCATTAATAGGTTTGGTATAACCTAAAGCAAGTGCATCAAGATATTGCTGTAGTGCCTTTTGCGGATTTTCCTTATAGTTTTTCCAGATAGCTATGGCACCTAGTTGAGCAATTGCATATTCAATATAATAAAAAGGAACTTCGAAAAGGTGAAGTTGCTTCTGCCAGATATTACCGAATTCTTTTTCCAGGCCTTCCCAATTAGAAAATCCACTTCCAAATCTGGTGTATATTTGTTTAAAAGCTTCTTCACGATCCGTTGCATTATGGCCGGGGTTGGTATATATCCAATGTTGAAATTGGTCTATTACTGCAACCCAAGGAAGCGTTTTAAGTACATCCGCCAGTTGTTCCTTTTTTGCACGTATCAGATCCTCTTCGTTATCGAAATAAATATCCCAGTTGTCCATAGAGATTAACTCCATGCTCATAGAGGCAAGCTCAGCTACTTCCGAAGGACAATGCTTAAAATCATTCAGTTCCAGGTTGGCGGTCAGGAAAGTATGAATGGCGTGTCCGCCTTCATGCACCATAGTAGTCAAATCTCTGAATGAGTTAGCTGAATTCATGAAAATAAAAGGAGCACCGGTTTCTGCCAGGGGATAATTGTATCCACCGGGAGCTTTGCCTTTTCTGCTCTCTACATCAAACAGCTGATTAGCTTTCATAATCAAAAGCATCTGTCCCAATTTAGGGTCAATCGCATTAAAACAAGCAATCGTTTTTTCGATTAACTCATCACCATTTTTAAATGGTTTTAATGCCGCCTTACCTGTTGTGCTTACATCCATGTCCCATGGTTTCAAGACATCAATGTTCAGTAGTTCTGCTCTTTTTTCAGCTTGTTCTCTTAAAATCGGAACAATTTTCTTTTCAATAGCTTCGTGGAATTCATAGCATTCTTTTGGTGTATAATCAAACCTGCCCAATGCCTGGAACATATAGTCCCTGTAGTTCTCGAAACCAGCATTTAATGCTACTTGATGGCGCTTTCCAATCAGTTCATCAAACAAAATGTTTAAGTCATCTTTATCAACCAGTCGGCGTTGTTGTACTGTTTCCCAGGCTTGTTGTCTAACAGATCTGTCAGTGTCTTTAATAAAGTTAGCAGCTTGTTCAAGGGTGTATTCTTGTCCCTTTATAGTGACGCTCATTGCGCCGGTAATGCCTTGATATTTTTGTTGACTAACTTGTAACTGGGTTAACAGTTCAACGTTTTCTTCACGATAAATTTCAAGTGCTTTCCTGATGGCTCTTATATAAACAAAGTATTTGTCATGATCCAGCTCTTCAATAAAAGGACTGCCATTAAATTTCTGATTCAGCAAGTTTGCAACTGGTGAAATTTTGGGTTCAATTTCTGTAGCAAAGTACTGGAAGTTTTTAACGAGTTCTTCATTTGCAGTATCACAGCTCATACGGATATAACGCCAGGCAAAGTCTTCTTCCAGAGCTGCCTCCAGTTCGCTTTTATCTTTAAGCCATTGCTCCAGCTCAATCACATCATTAATTGGACGTTCAAGGAGTTCATTAAATAGAGGTTCAAGATTCTTCCATTCAATTTGAAGTTCCTGAGGTATGTAATTTCTTATTTTCTTGGGTATGCTTAGGTTGATCATTGGATCTAAAAATTATAATAAGTTCTTAAAAAAGCGTCCAGCAAAAAGCAGATCGCAAAAAATACTGAGGCATAACCATTAGCTGTCATAAAAGCCCTGTTAACCTTGCTTAAGTCATTGGGTTTTACCAACAAATGCTGATAAATTAACATCATACAAAAGAAGGCTACGCCAATATAATACACCCAGCTAAAACTACTGAAAAAGATAGGAAGTATTACACATATTGCGGATAAAACGTGTAGGAAAACAGAGAGGTTTAAAGCATTTTTAATACCTAATGCAGCTGGAATAGAATGGAGCTTTTCGTCTTTGTCAAAATCTTCATCCTGTAAAGCATATATAATGTCGAAACCGCTTACCCAAAAAAGTACTGCAAAAGAATAAAACAAAGGCACAATATTAAACATTCCTGTTACTGCTATATATGCTCCAATGGGTGCGAGGGCAAGGCCAAGACCTAGTACAAGGTGGCATAATGCTGTAAATCTCTTGGTGTAACTGTAAAACAGGACTACAAACAACGCTACGGGAGACAAATAAAAACATAGGTTATTGATGAAAAATGTTGTTGCAGTAAAAAGGATGCAATTGATAATTACAAACGTCAAGGCTTCTTTGGCGGATATTTTACCAGCAGGAATATCACGCATTTGTGTGCGTGGATTTTTAGCATCTATATCTCTATCCAGGTACCTGTTAAAAGCCATTGCTGCATTGCGTGCAAAAACCATGCATAATAGCACAAGTACTAATTTAAGCCAGTTAAAAGGATTGTCTGTTGTTGTTACACCCAGGAAAAAACCAATCATGGCAAATGGTAATGCAAAGATTGAATGAGCAAATAGTACCAGCGAAAAATACTTCTTCATGTAAAATATTAATTAAAAACCTGGAGATGATGATAAATCAGGCATAACAAAATCCTTGTTTACCTCTTCGATAAATTCAAGTACTTTATCCTTACCCTGACCTTTTTCTGCTGAGGTTACAAAATATGGTGGAATCTCTTCAAACCACCCTGATAGTTCTTTTTTGAAAAGAGCCACATTCTTATCTGTCTTAACAGCAGATTGTTTATCTGCTTTTGTGAAAATTAATGCGAAAGGAACTTGAATTTCTCCCATCCAGCAGCAAAACTCAATGTCAATCTTTTGTGGTTCTAATCTACTGTCAATCAATACAAATACACATTGCAGGCTCTCGCGTTTTGTGATGTAATTACGGATGAATTTCTCCCAGCTTTCTCTGCTGGTTTTTGAAACTTTCGCATAACCATATCCAGGTAAATCTACAATATACCATTTCTCATTAATCAAAAAGTGATTAATAAGTTGGGTTTTACCTGGCTTTTGCGATGTCTTAGCAAGACCATGCTGGTTTACCAGCATATTGATCAATGAGGATTTTCCTACATTTGAACGTCCGATAAATGCATATTCGGGCATGTTTGCAGTAGGTAGTGCCGAAACCTTTGTATTACTACAAATAAATGTTGCTGATTTTATAATCATTTGACAAAGGTAGAAAATTAGTTTTCAACAATACTTATCTTTGCGGCTTACTATGAACGAAAACATTACACCCTACCAATCTCAAAATGCTACCAAGAAAGAACAGGTGGCTACAATGTTCAATAATATATCTGGAACTTATGATTTTTTAAATCATTTTCTTTCTTTAGGTATTGACGTTTTATGGAGAAAAAAGGCAATTAAAGAACTTAAATCTATAAAACCCAGGGTTATGTTGGATGTCGCAACAGGTACTGGAGATTTTGCTTTTGAAGCCATTAATATATTAAAGCCCGAAAAAATTATTGGAGTAGATATTTCCGAAGGGATGCTTGATGTAGCAAGAAAAAAAATCAATGAGCGTAATTTACAGCATATTTTTTCTGTGCAGATGGGTGATTCTGAAGGTTTGCAATTTTCTGATGATCATTTTGATGCTATTACCGTAGCATTTGGAGTAAGAAATTATCAGAATCTAGAAAAGGGACTGGCAGATATGTATCGTGTATTAAAGCCTGAAGGAAAAATTGTTATTTTAGAATTCTCTAAACCAAGGACATTTCCTGTTAAACAAGGTTATAACTTTTATTCTAACAAGGTGCTTCCTTTCTTTGGCAGAATGTTCTCTAAAGATAAAAGTGCTTATACTTATTTACCTGAATCTGTTGCTGCTTTCCCTGATGGAGAGGATTTTATCAAGCTTATGGATAAGGTAGGTTTTAAAAAGAGTAAAGATATTCGCCTTACTTTTGGTATTTGTGCCATTTACACAGGGATAAAATAAGCTGATTAAAAGGACAAGGAAGGTTTAATTGAAAATAAATGCTGAGCAGAAAAATTTTTTATTTCCTGTTTGTATGTTTTACAGCTATGCAAACTGCAAATGCCCAGAATTGGGGTGGTGGGGTAGATGATGATAATCTGCATTTTGGTTTTACCTTTCAATATGTGTCTTCAGAATTTAAGTTTTTAAAAAAGAGCGACTGGCAGGAGCCTTTTCAATCTGTTGATGAAGAAGGTATACCTTTTACAGGTAAACGACTAAGGTCTCTTTCTTCCAAACCCTCTCCGGGATTTGGAATTGGCTTTGTCGTAAACCAGCGTTTGGGAGAGAATGCAGATGTAAGACTTACACCGACACTTGTTTTTAATGACCGCCTGGCTTATTATGAATTTGAGGGGGAGGAAGCCATCATTGAAAAGAAAGTGCAGTCGACAATGGTTGAGTTTCCTTTAGGTATCAAATTAAAATCTGACAGAAGAAATAACTTTAGGGCCTATATTATCGGAGGTGCAAAATATTCAATAGACATTGGATCAAAAAAGAGAACCAATGATGCTTCTTTTGGTGCGATGGAGAAATTTCTAAAGAACAAAAAGAACTTCCTGTCTTATGAAGCCGGAGTCGGTTTTGATCTTTATTTTGAGTACTTTAAAATGTCTCCCGAAATAAAATTGTCCTATGCACTGAACGACATTTTGAAGAATGACCCTAGTCCATATTCGAAACCCATCGATAAGTTAATGCTACGTCATGTTACCTTCAGTTTATTTTTTGAGTAAGGTGTTGGTGTTAAAAAACAATAGATTCTGATTAAAAAATTATAGATTTGCTTGTCAGAGATGCCTCGAAGAGGTAAGTGGGGATGATAATGCAAAAATATATACCACATGAAAACGGTACTAATTACAGGAGCAACTTCAGGCATAGGAGCGGCATGTGCACATTTGTTTGCAGCACAAGGATATAATCTAATACTTGTAGCACGAAGAGAGGAATTACTAAAAGAAAATGCAAGACACCTGGCTGATAAGTATTCAGTTGAGGTGAAGAGCATAGTTGCTGATGTAAGAGATTTCGAAAACCTTTCTTATGCTTTGGAAACCCTTCCTGCACAATGGAAGAAAGTTAATGTGTTAATCAATAATGCAGGACTGAGCCAGGGACTGGATCCTATTCATAAGGGCGAAATTGGTGATTGGGATACTATGATTGATACCAATATTAAAGGGTTACTTTATTCGACTAAAATTGTATCGAACTGGATGGTTTCAGAAAAAACCGGTCATATCATTAATATAGGCTCTATTGCGGGAAAAGAAGTCTACCCTAATGGAAATGTATATTGCGCTACTAAACATGCTGTAGAAGCCTTAAGTAGAAGTATGCGTATAGATTTGCTTACTCACGGTATAAAAGTGACTGCAATACATCCTGGAATGGTTGAAACGGAGTTCTCTAAAGTTCGTTTTAAAGGAGATGAGGGGAGAGCTAAAAAGGTGTATGATGGTGTAGAACCATTAATAGCAGAAGATATTGCAGAGGCGATTTGGTTTGTAGTAAGCAGGCCTGCACATGTTAATATTAATGATATGCTGATTATGCCGACTGCGCAAGCGACAGGTACTATAATAGATAGAAAATAAATAGAAAACAATGATATCAAATACAATAGATCAAGAAATAAAACAGGCAATGCTGGCTAAAGATCAGGCTAGGTTAAGAGGTCTTAGGGCTATTAAAGCTGCATTGTTATTGGCAAAAACAGAAAAGGGATCTTCGGAAGAAATTACCGAAGAGACTGAGCTGAAATTGTTGCAAAAATTAATAAAGCAAAGAAAAGAATCTGCGGATATTTATAAACAGCAGGGGAGAGAAGATCTTAGTGTAATCGAAGACGAAGAAATTGCAGTAATCAGTACTTTCCTTCCTAAACAGCTTGATATAGCAGAAATTGAAGCCATTATTATAAAACTGATTAAGGATTCAGGTGCTTCATCGGTAAAGGATATGGGCAAAGTAATGGGGATGGCAAACAAGGAGCTGGCAGGTAAAGCAGATGGTAAATTAATTGCTGAATTTGTTAAGAAGCACTTGGCATAAAATATGCTAACATAAATTGCAGAAATTCAAGTGTTTCCTTAAATTAATATATTAAATTACATTAAATTAATTTTACTCTACTAACTTAGTAGCAATAATAATTACACAAAATATATATATGACATACGAAGTAATAGACGAAGGCGGGTTTAAATATATTGAAGCCGGAAAAGGTGAAACCCTGGTATTACTTCATGGATTAATGGGTGAATTGAGCAATTGGGAGCCTGTAATCGATCATTTTAAAGACAGGTATCACATACTTGTGCCAATTTTACCAATTTATGAACTACCTATCCTCACACTTGGGGTAAGGAGTTTATCTAAATACGTTAATAAATTTTTAAAACATAAAAAGCTGAGTCAGGCAGTTTTAGTCGGAAACTCACTGGGGGGGCATGTTGGATTGGTATTTACATTGGCACACCAGGAAATGGTGAAGGCTCTAGTGCTTACAGGTAGTTCTGGATTGTATGAAAATGCTTTTGGAGGATCTTTCCCTAAAAGAGAAAGTTATGAGTATATCCGTGAAAAAGTAGAGTTTACTTTTTATGACCCTTCAACCGCTACTAAATCATTGGTAGATGAAGTTTATAAAACAGTAAATGAACGTTCAAGAGTGATAAGGATACTTGCGCTGGCAAAGTCGGCGATCAGACATAATATGTCTAAAGATCTTTCCAGGATTACAATCCCGGTTTCTTTAATATGGGGACAACAGGATAAAGTTACACCGCCGGAAGTTGCTGAAGAGTTTCACGAACTTTTGCCAAACTCAGAGCTAAATTGGGTTGATAAATGTGGACATGCACCGATGATGGAGCGTCCTGAGATTTTTAATGATTATCTAGATAAATTTTTAAATAGGATTTTACTTAAATAAATAATGCTAGCAGCAGAACTCATATCTAATTCAATTCCTCCATTAAGAACATCTGACACCGTTCAGAAGTCGATGGAGAGGATGACTGAGTTCAAAATTTCTCATTTACCTATAGTAAATGAAAGTCAGTTTCTTGGTCTGCTTGCTGAAGATGAGTTAATAGAAGTTAAGGAAATGGGTACTCCAATAGGAGATCTATCATTGACTCTTTTAAATCCTTTTGTATACGATGATGCACACATTTATGATGTGATCAGGTTATTTAATCTGTTAAATCTGTCTGTAGTGCCAGTACTCGATTATAAGAAAAACTATATCGGATTAATCTCCATAAATACCATATTAAGCTATACGGCCGATATTTTTGCTGTGAAAGAACCTGGAGGTATTATTGTTCTTGAAATCAGTAACAGAAATAATTCTCTTGCCCATATGGCGCAAATCGTTGAGGCTGATAATGCTCAAATCCTCTCTTCCTATGTACAGTCATTTCCAGATTCAACAAAACTGGAAGTAACATTGAAAATTAATAAAACGGAACTTTCAGGTATTATCTCTTCTTTTGAGAGGTATAATTACCAGGTGCAGGCTGTATTTAATAGTACTAAGACAGACGATGGAACGGAAGATAGATTCAATTCATTTATGAACTATCTGAATATCTAAATAAATAATTATCTACTGATAAAAACTAAACATTAAATGAGGATTGCAATTTACGGTAGGGAATTCAATAATAGTGTATTGCCTTATGTTCAGGAAGTTTTTAATGTCCTTGATCAATATAAAACCCCCATACTTGTTTATCAAAAATACCTGGATTTTATAAAAGATAAAATTAAACTCCCAACACATTTAACGGCTTTTACGCAACATGCTGAACTGATCGGTCAGACAGATGTGTTGATTAGTCTGGGTGGTGATGGAACGTTGCTAGATACCTTATCTTTAGTTAGAGATTCGGGAATTCCTGTGATCGGAATTAACTTCGGTAGGCTGGGTTTCCTTGCTAGTATAAACAAAAATGAAATCACAAAGGCTATTGAAGCTTTAAAGAATAAAGAATATTCACTTGATAAACGAACTCTTTTAAGTTTAGAATCCACATACGGACTGTTTGGGGAAGAGAATTTTGCATTGAATGACATTACTATTCATCGTAGAGATAATTCTGCCATGATGATCATTCATGCCTATATGAATGAGGAGTTTGTAAATTCTTATTGGGCTGATGGCTTAATTATAGCAACTCCAACAGGTTCTACTGCATATTCCTTAAGTTGTGGAGGTCCGATTATTTATCCAAGTTCTCAGAACTTTGTCATTACACCAATTGCGCCTCATAATTTAAATGTAAGACCATTAATAGTGCCCGATGATGTATCCTTGACTTTTGAAGTAGAGGCTAGAAGTGCTAAGTTCTTGGTATCCTGTGATTCAAGAACAGAAACAGTAGACCGATCGGTAAAGGTTACGCTTAATAAAGCTAAATTTCACGTGAATTTAATCAGGTTGAACAATGAAGGGTACCTCACAACGTTAAGGAATAAACTACTTTGGGGTATAGATACCCGTAATTATTAACATGCAATATATACGGCATTTCCTTTGGTTAGTCACTTTTATATCTGGAGTTTCAACGGTTTGCGCGCAGACTCTTGAGCTTGGAATAGGAGGCGGCGGTGCCGGCTATATTGGTGATCTCAATCAGGATAAGCTTTTAAAAATAAGCGGTTTATCATTAGGTGGGTATGCTAAATTAAATATTGACCCATATTGGGCTGTAGGTCTTCATTATACCTACGGGAAAATAAAAGCGAATGATGCAGAATCAGACAACAGCCAGTTCAGAGATCGGAATATCAATTTTAAAACCCCTTTAAATGAAGTGAGCTTGCAGGTCGACTTTAATTTCCTGAATTATTTTGCAGGAGGTGGCACCAGAAAATTTACACCATATATTTTTACAGGAATAGGGACTGTTTTTTTTAATCCGAAGGGAGTATATAAAGACGGACAGGGTGATGATGCTGAGTATAATCTGAGGTTTTACAATACCGAAGGACAGAGCCAGGCTTATCGAAATTTTGCCTTGACTATCCCTTATGGTGTGGGGGTAAAGCTAAGGTTAAAAGAGAATTGGGGACTGTTTTCACAGATCGGTTATCGGACGGCTTACACAGATTATCTCGACGATGTAAGTGACAGATATCCTGATCCTAACCTTTGGAAACAAGATGCCAATTGGGCTGATCGTAAATTTCTTTCTGACCCCTCATATAGTCAATATGGTACTCCAGGTGTTCAAAGAGGCGATTTTAGAAAAAGAGATACATATATGTTTGTAGGTATTGGCATATCTTATACCTTTGTGTCCCAAAAATGTTATACATTTTAAGCATATTTGCGGAAATAAATGGGATTTAAAGAACAAATAGATACTACACGCTTGCCGGAGCATATTGCGATCATCATGGATGGGAATGGCAGATGGGCTAAAAATCAAGGTAAATTTAGGGTATTTGGCCACGAAAGCGGAGTTTTATCCGTAAAAGATATAGTTGAAGGTTGTGTTGATATAGGTATCAGATATCTTACGGTTTATACTTTTTCAACAGAAAACTGGAACAGGCCTGTTGATGAGGTAAATGCCTTAATGGAATTGCTGATTTCAACCATTAATCAGGAAACTGAAACCCTTACTAAAAATAATATCCGGCTTAATGCCATTGGAGATATATCATCTTTACCTCAGAAATGTATTGAGGATCTGAAAAATGCTATGGATAAAACTGCAAATAATACCCGTTGTACTTTGACACTGGCGTTAAGCTACAGTGCAAAGTGGGAAATTACTCAAGCTGCAAAAAAGCTGGCACAACAGGTAAAAGATCAGAAAATGAGTATTGAAGATATTAATGAAGAGCATTTTGCTGCTCAGCTGAACACTGTAAATATGCCCGATCCGGAATTGATGATCAGAACAAGCGGTGAACATAGAATCAGTAATTTTCTGTTGTGGCAAATGGCCTATACAGAACTTTATTTTACAGAGACCCTTTGGCCAGACTTTAGGAGAGAGGATCTTTTTGAAGCTATCGTAGACTATCAGAAACGCGAACGCCGCTTCGGTAAAATTAGTGAGCAACTTAACTAATTTTACTTTTAACACTTTTTAACATGTGTTTATAATAACTTAGCATCGATTTTAGATTGTAAATGAAAAGAATATACCAACTTATATTATTGTTGTTGATTGGGTTACCATCAATGGCACAGATTACGCGTCCTCAGGTAAACCCTGCAACTCCTACTTTAAAAGTTAAAGGGTTAGATCTCGATTATTTCAATCCTAGAGAGTATGTTATTGGCGGTACTACATTAACAGGTACAAAATATCTGGATAAGGATGTAATTATCACCCTTTCAAAGTTGATTCCAGGTGAACGTGTAGTACTCCCTGGCGAAGCCACTGCTAATGCAATTAAAAATCTTTGGGCACAGGGGCTGTTTGACGATATTCAACTAGATATTGTTAAGCTTGTAGAAGATACGGTATATTTTGATATTGAAGTTGTTGAACGCCCTCGTTTGGGTTCTTTTGAGTTTACAGGGGTTAGTAAATCACAAAAGACAGACATTCTTGAAAAATTAAGCGAAAAACCAGGTAAGGCAATCATTAATGATAATTTGTATAGCAGCACCACAGCAACCGTTAAAAAGTTCTTATTGGGAAAGGGATATTTTTTTACCAATGTTGAATATAAAACGAAACCAGATCCAAGTCAGGAGAATAGTGTAGTACTTGAGGTTATTGTTGACAAAGGACGCAAGGTTAAAGTTCATGAAATTGTTTTCACTGGAAATAAAGACTTTTCATCGAAGAAGTTGCGTAAGTTTTTAAAGAAAACTAAGCAGCAGGCATTTTATAAAGTGTTTGGTTCTGGAAAATTCAATAAAGAAAAATACGATGAGGACAAGGTAAAGCTGATAGCTAAAATGCATGATAAGGGTTACCGTGATGCGGTAATTTTGAAAGATAGCATTTATCAGTATAGCGACAAAGCTGTTGGTATCAAAATAGATTTATTTGAAGGGCCTAAATATTATTTCGGGAATATCACCTGGGCAGGTAATGCAAAATATACAACAGAGTATTTGCAAAGGGCTTTGGGGATTGAAAAAGGAGAAGTATTCAGTGAAGAGAAACTGGAAAAGAAATTAAGAGGTAGTGCAAATGGTGATGACGTTTCTAGTATTTATCTGAATGATGGTTATTTAACATTTAATGTCGACCCGGTTCAAACCAGGATTTATGGTGATACAGTTGAGATGGAAATGAGAATCTATGAAGGACCTCAGTATACCAATAACCGTATTACAGTAGTTGGTAATACCATTACAAATGATCGCGTTGTTTTACGTGATATCCGTACTAAACCAGGAGAGAAGTTCTCTAAAGATCTTTTGATTCGTAGTGTGCGTGAGATTGGACAGCTGGGTAACTTTGATGAGTCTAAAACAAATCCTATTCCTAAGCCAAATCCAGCAGATGGTACGGTAGATATCGAATATCATGTTGAGGAGAAACCTTCAGATCAGATTGAGCTTTCGGGTGGTTTTGGTGGTGGTAACATCATTGGTACGTTGGGTTTAACATTTAACAACTTCTCATTAAGAAACCTGTTTAATCTAAGTGCTTATAAACCTTTACCAAAAGGGGATGGACAGAAACTAAGTTTACGTGGACAAACAAATGGTAAGTTTTATCAGTCATATAGCTTCTCTTTCTCTGAGCCTTGGTTGGGTGGTAAAAAGCCAATCAGTTTCGGAATTAGTGCATTTACTTCATTGCAGTCTAACGGTGGAAGAAGTTACTATGGTACAATTGACCCATCAAGCAGCCAATATTCTAAAATTCGCTTAAATGGTGTTACTGTTAGTTTAGGAAGAAGACTGAACTTCCCGGATAACTATTTCCAGTTAGTACACGCTATTAACGCACAACAGTATATTCTGAATAACTATGGTGGTTTCTTATTCAGCACTGGTACTTCATATAACTTTAACTTAACTCAGGAACTGAGCAGGGATTCAAGAGATTCCCCAATCTTCCCTACAGGTGGTTCATTCTTTAAATTTACGATTCAGGCAACCCCTCCATATTCATTATTGAATAATGTGAATTATGAGACTGCTTCTGATAAGGAACGTTATAAATTCACTGAGTACCATAAATGGAAATTCGAATCACAATGGTTCCAGAGATTAGCTGGTAAGTTTGTTGTGAAAGCACAGGCACAGTTTGGTTTCTTAGGGTCATATAACAGTGCAGTTGGTCAATCAGCATTCGAAAGATTTAAATTGGGTGGTGATGGTATGCAGGGCTTCGACTTCCTTCAGGGATCTGAGTTGATCGCTATGCGTGGATATGCAAATAACTCAGTAATTCCGGTAGGTGCTAATCCTAATATTGCTCAGCAATCAGGTAGCCCGATCTTTACAAAATATGTAATGGAGTTAAGATATCCGGTAATTGCAAGTCAGCAGGCAACAGCGTTTTTAGTGGCTTTTGCTGAGGGGGGTAACACATGGGATAAGTTTTCGGACTTTAATCCGTTTAATGTTAGACGTTCGGCAGGTTTTGGAGCGAAGATATTTTTACCGATATTTGGATTGTTAGGCATCGATTGGGGTTATGGATTTGATAAAATCCCTGGTTCACCAGATGCAAATAAAGGACAGTTCCACTTCAGTATAGCTCAACAGCTTGGAGGATTTAACTAACTCTATTAATTAAAACATTCAGATATGAAAAAGTATATTATAATTTGCATTTTGCTATTCGTAAGCTTTGGTGCATTTGCCCAAAAGTTTGCTTATGTAGATACAGAGTATATCCTGAAACATTTGCCAGACTATAAGTCGTCATTAAATCAGTTGAATGTTTTGTCGCAACAATGGCAAAAACAGGTAGACAATAATTTTGTTGAAATTGATAAAATGTACAAAGCTTATCAGGCAGATCAGGTGTTGTTGACAGATGAGATGCGTAAAAGAAGAGAGAACGAAATTATAGAAAAGGAAAAACAAGCGAAAGAATTTCAGCGCAAGGTTTTTGGCCCTGAGGGAGATTTGTTTCAAGCCAGGACAAAATTGCTGAATCCAATTCAGGAAAGTGTAACCAAAGCGGTAGCCGAAATTGCAAAAGCTAAAATGCTTGATTTTATTTTTGATAAAAGCAGTGAGGCAACAATGATGATTTATGCCAGCAGCGGTTATGATGTGAGTAACGATGTAATTAAAAAGTTGGGATATAAGCCTGATTCAGCAATAAAATAGATATATTAAACATAAATTAGAAACAATTATTAAGACAAATAGAATGAGAAAGTTAATTAGCGCATTTTTTTTAGCAGCAGGATTATTGTTTACTGCTAACATTGCAAATGCACAACAAAAACTCGCACACTTAAACTCTGCAGTAATCATTGAGGCGATGCCAGAGGTTAAAACTGCACGTGGTACATTAGAGACTATTCAAAAAACTAAGCAAGGCGAAATTGAGAAAATGATCACTGAGTATCAAAATAAACTTAAAGCAGCTCAGGACAAAGAAAAAACAATGAGTGAGGCTAATAAAGAAGTAGTAGGTAAAGAATTACAAACTATGGGTGCTGAGCTTCAGGATCTTGAAAAACGTATTACTGACGCAAGAACTAAAGCACAACAAGAATTAGAAGCTAAAAATGCTGAGTTGTTTAACCCAATTCAAGTTAAAGCTGATAATGCCATTAAAGCTGTTTCTAAAGAAAAAGGTTTTGCTTATGT
Organism: Pedobacter sp. ASV1-7; assembly: GCF_040203335.1. Taxonomy (NCBI): domain Bacteria; kingdom Pseudomonadati; phylum Bacteroidota; class Sphingobacteriia; order Sphingobacteriales; family Sphingobacteriaceae; genus Pedobacter; species Pedobacter sp. ASV1-7. The sequence goes on from NZ_JBEHBV010000001.1 coordinate 1,118,741, forward strand.
ATTCGATACTGCAAATCAGGCTTTGATTTATTGGGATGGTGGTGAAGATATCACAAATGCTGTGAAAACTAAATTAGGTATCTCTACTACACCAACAGCAGCGCCTAAGAAATAATAAATTTAAGCTTCAAACCTTTGAAAATCGGTTTTACAAGCTGAAATAATTAAATTGCGGGACTGAGTCATAAAACTCAGTCCCGTTTTTTTTAACATGAACATTCAACAATCAATAGGAGTATTCGATTCTGGCTATGGTGGATTAACCGTTTTCAAGTCTATCGTCAGGAAGTTGCCTAAATACAATTATATTTACTTCGGTGATAACGCACGTACACCTTATGGGGATCATTCTTTTGAAACGATTTATCAATATACATTGGAATGTGTAGAATGGTTGTTTGCCCAAGGTTGCCCATTGGTAATTCTTGCTTGCAATACTGCTTCAGCAAAAGCACTTCGTTCAATACAGCAAAATATATTGCCATTTAAATATCCAAACCATAGAGTTTTAGGTGTAATCAGGCCTACAGCAGAAATAGTAGGAGATTTTACAAATACCAAAAGTATAGGGGTAATGGGAACGCGTGGTACCATTAATTCCGAATCCTATCTTATGGAGATCAATAAATTTTTCCCAGGTATAAAGGTAGCGCAACAGAGCTGTCCGATGTGGGTTCCTCTGATTGAAAACGATGAACACCGAAGCGCTGGTGCTGACTATTTTGTGAAGAAATATGTGGATCAGTTGCTGGCTAAAGATGAACATATTGATTGTATCGTATTAGCCTGTACGCATTACCCACTATTAGTTCCTAAGATAAAAGAAGTGTTACCAGAACATATAAGTTTACTGGCACAAGACGATATTGTAGCAGATAGTCTGGCCTTATATTTAGTGAACCATCCGGAAATAGAGAACAAGATTTCAAAGCAAGGTCAACAGCAGTTTTTTACTTCAGGAGATCCTAAGGCATTTGATGCGAGTGCATCTATTTTTTTTGGAAAACAAATTATTTCTGAACATGCATCATTCTCAAAGTGATTTGAAAGTTTATCTGAATGATGATCTTTTAATGGCTCTTTAGATGGTGTACTGTAAAAATTACATAATGTTGACTTGCTAAAAGATAAAAAAGGAAAAGCTTTTTAATTATTCATAACCTCTTAAATATAGGCTTAAGAGGTTGTATAGCTGGTTTTTAAATTTTATCCTATTAATCTTATCAAGATTTTCTTTCCATTTCTTTCTAGGTTCTGATAATTATTAACGGTAAATTTGCGGCTCAAATAGCAACACGAATGAGTGACTCAATCAAACATGAATGCGGAATTGCCTTTATCCGCCTTTTAAAACCGCTCTCATACTACCAGGAAAAATACGGTACATCTCTTTACGGACTTAACAAGCTTTATCTTTTGATGGAGAAACAGCACAACCGTGGACAGGACGGAGCTGGGATTGCCACAATTAAACTGGATGTTAAACCCGGTCACCGTTACATCAGCAGGTATAGATCTATGGCTCAGAATGCTGTGGCTGATATTTTTGGATATGTGCAGAGTAAATTTGTAGATATTCAAGAAGAAACGCCAGAGTTGATGCAGGATGCGGAGTGGTTGAAACAAAATGTAAGTTTTATAGGTGAGGTTTTACTAGGTCACTTAAGGTATGGTACGCACGGTAAAAACAGTATTGAAAATTGCCACCCTTTCTTACGTCAGAATAACTGGATGACAAGAAATCTTGTTCTTGCAGGTAACTTCAATATGACTAACGTAGATGAATTATTGGAGCAATTGTATGAGCTTGGTCAGCATCCAAAAGAAAAAGCAGATACTGTTACAGTTCTGGAAAAGATAGGTCACTTTCTGGATGATGAAAACCAGGAGTTATTTGATACATATAAAAAAGAAGGTCTGGATAATGTTGAAATCACACATAAGATTTCTGAAAACCTGGACATCGTTAAAATATTACGTCGTTCGGCTAAAAACTGGGATGGTGGATATGCCATTTCAGGTATTGTAGGTAACGGTGATGCTTTTGTACTTCGTGACCCTTCAGGTATACGTCCTGCATATTACTATGCTGACGATGAAATTGTAGTTGCAGCGTCAGAAAGACCCGCTATACAAACAGCATTTAATATACAGTTTAAGAATGTTAAAGAAATTGAACCTGGACATGCACTAATCGTTAAAAAGGACGGAACAGTTACTCAGGAAGTATTCAGGGAACCTGAAGAAAAAAGAGCTTGTTCATTTGAGCGTATTTACTTCTCAAGAGGGAGTGATGCTGAAATATATAAAGAAAGAAAGCATTTAGGTGCTTTGCTTTGTGATCAGGTACTTAAAGCGGTAAATAGTGACTTGAAGAATACAGTATTCTCTTTTATTCCTAATACTGCTGAGGTATCATTTTACGGAATGGTAGATGGTTTACATAGCTATATTAGAAAGGTACAGAAAGATGCCTTACTTCATCGTAAGGAGGTACTGGATGACAATGCTCTTGATGAGTTGCTTTCTATGCGTCCCCGGGTTGAGAAACTGGCCATTAAAGACGTGAAGCTGCGTACATTCATTACTCAAGATGCTGATCGTGGTGATATGGTAGCTCACGTTTATGATACAACCTATGGCGTTATTAAGAATCATGTAGATACCTTAGTTGCTGTAGATGATTCAATTGTTAGAGGTACAACTCTAAAACAAAGTATCATTAAGATTATCGATAGGCTACACCCTAAGAAAATCATTATTGTTTCTTCTGCACCTCAGATTCGTTATCCGGATTGTTATGGTATTGACATGTCAAGAATGGGACAATTCGTTGCTTTTGAAGCTGCAATACAATTGCTGAAGGAAAGAGGAATGGAGAATGTCATCGATGAAGTCTACGAGAAATGTAAAGCTTCTTTATTGTTGCCAAAGGGCGAAATTGTAAATCACGTAAAGGATATTTACAGACCATTTAAACAGGAAGAGATCTCAGCTCAAATTGCTAAGATCATTACTCCGGCAGGAACTGTCGCTGAAGTAGAAGTGATTTATCAAACTTTGGATAATTTACACGTTGCTTGTCCTAATAACAGTGGAGATTGGTACTTCTCTGGGAACTATCCAACTCCAGGTGGTAACAAAGTCGTGAATAGAGCCTTTGTAAACTGGAAAGAAGGAAACAACCAGAGAGCATATATTTAGTATTTACTAATCAGATATAAGAATAAATACAGCTAATATAAACAAAAAGCCCCTGTTTCATTTGATAGAAACAGGGGCTTTTTGTTTACATGAATCCCGTTTGTGCGCATCCATGCTATATGAATCATGCTTGAAGCAAAATCTACCTTCTATGAGGAGGCTTGAGGCGCTTTTGCTTTTTTCAGTAAAAGATGCCAGACTCCGAATAGAATGGTTTATTTTGCCCTTTATTTTTGCCCTTTACTGATAGTACTTGATAACCACATCAATAAACAATCTGATCGCAAACAACAATATCACTGCTCCTGCAATCCTGTTCAGGTTCCTTATTGTCTTCTCTCTTATTTTATGCCTTAATTTGGCCGCATAATAAGTCTTAAAGCCATCAACAGTAAGTTGAGTTGCCATGGCCATAACAAAGAAGACGATCTTTTCCTGCATGTTATAATGCAGTTGTACAGAAATGATTCCGCCAACCATGACCCAAAACATCAAAGTTGTGGGTGATAGCAGGCACATTAGAAAACCCTTAAGCACATAACCTCGTTTTTTAACCTTGGCGATCTCTGCGATATCATAATTAACTTTAACCTTATGGAACAAATAATATAAGCCTATGCCAAATAAAAACAATCCACCGATAATTCCCACATATTCAAAATACTCAGTTTTATAACTTACATACTCAGTACTGAATATCGTTAAAGTAATAAAAATGATGTCACTTAAAATAACGCCTATAGCCAATGAAAAACCGGCTTTGAATCCCTTTTCAATGCTTGTTTTGATCATTGAAAAGAATACCGGCCCTGTTAAAAACGAAAATAAAATCCCTGCACCAATCCCTTGTAATATAGCTTCAAACATTCACTTAACGTTATATTTTGTGCTAATATGCAATTTTAAACATAAATTAGCTTCATAAAATTCCATCCTTTTATTATAAATATAGAAATACAACGCTTGCGGTATTTTTAAAGTATCATGAGTTTAATGAAGAGCATGACAGTAAAACCAAGTTTTAACAATATTTTTATGAATTTAGCTGGCGATCTGGCATTTCGTTCGCATTGCGTACGTGCACAAGTCGGAGCTGTTTTAACAAAAGACACCCGTATTATCTCTATTGGATATAATGGACCTCCTGCAGGAACACACAATTGTGATGAAGAATGGGGTGATGCAGGTTGTGCAAGAGACTCAAAAGGAAGTTGTTCATTGGCACTTCATGCAGAAGAAAATGCAATACTTTATGGAATGAAGAATGGTGCTAAAATAACAGGGGCAACATTGTATACCACATTGTCACCATGCATTGCCTGTGCCCGTCTAATCTTGTCGTCGGGGATAAAGACTGTTTATTACAGAGATTCCTATGCAGCTTACAAAGGATTGCCGAGTGATGAAGGCGTCGATTTTTTAACGAGATTTGGCGTGGAAGTCATTAAGTATTCTTAACTTTGGCCATGCTAGAAAAAATCATAATTCTCGATTTTGGATCCCAATATACACAGTTAATTGCACGTCGCGTACGCGAGTTAAACGTTTATTGCGAAATTCATCCTTTCAATAACATCCCTGAGATTACATCAGATGTAAAAGGTATCATTTTATCAGGTAGTCCATACTCTGTACGCCAGGAAGATGCACCACAAATAGATTTAAAACAATTTCATGGTAACTACCCTGTATTAGCGGTATGTTATGGTGCACAATATTTTGCGCAACATATGGGCGGAGAAGTACAAGCCTCATCGACTCGTGAATATGGACGTGCAAACCTTAACTTTGTAGCCCAGGGAAATAAGCTTTTCAATAGCATATCTGTAGATTCTCAGGTTTGGATGTCACATGGGGATACCATTACGAGCATCCCTGAGAACTTTGAGTTGATTGCCAGTACAGATAATGTAAGAGTTGCGGCTTTCCAGATCAAAGGCTCCAATACTTATGCAATTCAGTTCCATCCGGAAGTAACACATAGTATTGATGGTAAACAATTATTGGAGAATTTTTTGGTAGACATCTGCGGATGTAATCAAGAATGGACGCCTTATGCATTTGTTGAAACCACAATCGCTGAATTGAAGGAAACACTTGGTGATGACAAGGTTGTTCTTGCACTTTCAGGTGGAGTAGATTCAAGTGTGGCAGCAATCTTATTACATAAAGCAATTGGTAAAAATCTGCACTGTATTTTTGTAGATAATGGCTTGTTACGTAAAGATGAGTTTGAGGCTGTATTAGAACAATATAAACACCTGGGTTTAAATATTAAAGGCGTAGATGCTAAAGAGCGTTTCTTAAGTCAGCTTGCCGGCGTATCTGATCCTGAGTTAAAGCGTAAAGCGATAGGAAGAGTGTTCATAGAAGTATTTGATGATGAAGCTCACCAGGTACAAGATGTGAAATGGTTAGCACAGGGAACAATTTATCCTGATATCATTGAGTCTGTTTCTGTAAAAGGGCCTTCTGCAACTATTAAATCTCACCATAATGTAGGTGGTTTACCGGATTTCATGAAGCTGAAAGTTGTGGAACCACTTAAAACATTGTTTAAAGACGAGGTTAGAAGAGTAGGTACTTCATTAGGATTAGAGCATTTTATCATCGGACGTCACCCTTTCCCCGGACCAGGTTTAGCCATCAGGATTCTTGGTGAAGTTACTGCCGAGAAAGTAGCCATCCTTCAGGAAGCTGATGCCATTTATATTAATAATCTAAAAGAAGCTGGTTTATACGATAAAGTATGGCAGGCTGGTGCAATATTCCTTCCTGTTCAGTCTGTAGGTGTAATGGGGGATGAGCGTACTTACGAGAATGCTATCGCATTACGCGCTGTTGAATCTGTTGATGGTATGACGGCCGATTGGTGTCATTTACCATATAACGTACTCGCTAAAATTTCTAATGAAATAATTAACAAAGTAAAAGGAATTAACCGAGTTGTATATGATATTAGTTCAAAACCGCCAGCCACAATTGAGTGGGAATAAATATTGGATCATTATACTTTCGGCTTTATTATTTTCAGCTTGTTCTCCAAAAATAAGGCCTGAAACCAAGAAGCCGGAATCACCAAAACAAGTCGAGAAAAAAGAAAAGCCTGCTGAGAAATTCAAGCAGGCTAATATTTCTTTGCTTGTTCCTTTCAGACTAAATGAGATTAACCTTAAGACTGCAACAAAATCTGAAGTAGAAAAGGCTGCTATGGCAATTGATTTTTATCAAGGCTTTAAGCTTGGGGTAGATTCAGCAGCAGCAAATGGTCAGAATTTTAAACTTAAGGTTTACGATACACAGGATAATAATAAACAAATTGCAGATTTGATCAGTAATGATGGAATAGCGGGTAGTAACCTGATTGTAGGCCCTGTATTTCCTGATGGGATCAAGTATATAGCTAATTATTCCATCTCCAGAGGTATTCCTGTGGTAAACCCATTGGCTGCATCCCAGCCATCAGAATTTTCGAACCCTAACCTTATTTCGATTGTCAATAACATTAACTTACATGCTGAAAAGGTTGGGAATTATATCACTAGAACTTATAATCCTGCCAATACAATCATTGTGTTAATCAATCCGAAAGCACCTAGTGATGAGGTGTTTGGTAAGCCTTTAAGAGCTTATTTTGCCAATTCGAAAAAACCTTTTCCTTTTCAGGAATATGCTTCTGTATTTACCATGGAGACTAAGATCGTAAAGGGGAAGCAATATGTGATCCTGCTTAGTTCATCTGATAAAAAGTTTGTTGTACCTACGTTAGACAAGCTGATGAAATTAAAAAAGAAAACAGGCTTAAACGTATCGCTATTTGGGCATCCTGATTGGGTTAAACAAGATTACAATACAGATCAGTTACAAGCTTTAAATACTATGATTTCTGCCTCGTATAAAATAGATTATACCAGGCCTGAGGTTGTAACTTTTATAAAAAAATACAGAGCCTTATTTACATTTGAACCTGGAGAATTTGCTTTTAAAGGATTCGATATTGGATACTATTTTGGAAAGTTACTATCTTCTTATGGTGAAGATTATATCAAATATCTGACTAAAGAAAACTATAGAGGACTGCATAACTCTTTTCATTTTACTTACGATCATGAGTTTGGGTACATCAATACGAGTTTGATGTTATTACGATATAAGAATTTCGCTCTAAACATTGTTGAATGAAAGTAGAACACCAGATCAGAGCATTTGATCACATTTTTAACAGCTATGACGGAGAGTCGCCATTGCATCGGTTTTTGTTTGCATATTTTAAGCGTAACAAGCAAATGGGCTCTTCAGATCGTCGTTGGGCATCACGTTATATCTACAGCTTTTTTAGGCTTGGAAAGGCACTAATCGAAGAAGAAAGAATTTTAAGACTTGCTATTGCTGATTTCCTTTGCAATCAGAGCTCAAGCCTGGTTATTGAAGCTTATCTGCCCGACCTAAAGGATCATATTGACTTTCCTGTTCAGGAAAAGATTAAATTAATCCAAACGGCTTATCCAAAATTTAAGCTTTCAGACATATTTAGTTTCCATGAAGCTCTTTCAGAGCATATTGTTAAAAAGGAATTTTTTGAATCTTTCTTTACCCAGCCCGATCTATTTATCAGGACTGCAATGGGACAACAAGACCATATAGCTGCTAAATTGGATAGCGAAGGGATTATTGTAGAGAAAATCGGGGCACATGCTATAGCGGTTCCAAATGGAACTAAATTGGATAAAGTCTTGACGGATGACAGCTTATACGAGGTGCAGGATCTTTCTTCCCAGCAAACAGGTGTTTTCTTCCAACCCCAGCCATGGGACCAATGGTGGGACTGCTGTGCAGCCTCAGGTGGGAAATCTTTGTTGCTATTTGATATAGAACCGAAAGTAGAACTGCTGGTTAGTGATGTAAGGGAAAATAGTTTAAATAATCTGGATGAACGTTTCCGAGCTGCAGGATTAAAAAAATACCAAAAAAAGGTGCTGGACTTACTGCAAAATAATGATCAGATATTGCATCATTATGAGTTTGATGGTATTATCCTGGACGCCCCTTGTTCAGGATCCGGAACCTGGGGTAGGACTCCTGAAATGTTATATTATTTTGAACAACACAGAATAAGCTATTTTTCTAAATTACAAAAGGCAATTGCTGCTAATATTGTAAAGTATCTTAAAGCTGATAAGCCCCTGGTTTATATTACCTGCTCGGTGTTTAAGGAAGAAAATGAGGATGTAATTGACTATTTGCTTAAGAATTTTCCTTTAAAACTTGAAAAGATAGAACTTATTAAAGGATATAATCATAAAGCAGATACAATGTTTGTCGCACGCCTGATTAAAACAGTATAATTTCTTAATGTTGTATGATTTGGGGCTTAAGTCTATAAGCCCGTATTGTTTCTGAATAGTTTAATGGCAATTGCCAGCAAAATGATCCCGAAAGCTTTACGTAGTACGTTCAATCCTGATTTACCAAACAATTTCTCTAAACGTTCTGTGTTTTTGAGAACGAAATAGACAAACATCATGTTGACCAGAATGCCTATAATGATGTTTTGTGTAGCATACTCAGTCTTTAATGACAATAAGGTTGTCATAGTTCCGGCTCCTGCAATCAGTGGAAATGCCAAAGGTACAATGGATACCGTTTCAGGAGCATCACCTTCTTTAAAAATAGTTAAGCCAAGGATCATTTCCATAGCAATGAAAAAGATAACCATGGAGCCTGCAATTGCAAATGAAGCTACATCTAAGCCAATAACTTTTAATAGTGTCTCGCCTGCAAAGAGAAAGATAATCATCAGAATTGTTGCTACTATTGTTGCCTTTTCTGACTGGATATGACCAGCCTTTTTTCTTAGTTCGATCACAATAGGGATGGCGCCTAAGATATCAATGATGGCAAACAGAATCATTGACGTAGAGAGGATTTGACTGAGATTAAATTCCATGGGCGTAGATTTATTTTACAAAGGTAATGGAAAAAATAACCATTCTCCTCTAGGACTGGAATCTTTGCCTGAAAAAGGCAAAGTTCCTATGTCCTTTCAGAGAAGGTGATTTTTTCTTTAAGCATGATGCAGAGCAGGAAGGCCAAGTTTATTTTACCGGCTATTTTTCTTGTTTTACCGAGTGTTTTAGTATCCCGGCCAGTTATGAGTTTTTGGGGGTTTATATAAGCTGCATATTTATTATGTAATTGAAAATATAAGTTATGAATACGGTCATCTTTAAAACATCAGTACAAAGTAGAATTGAAATGATTGGGGTTAAACCAGTTTTGAATCTTCTATTCGGTAAAAAGAACTGGTTGTTTTCTTATGAAGATAAGTTGTTAAAGGTGATGACGACGGTGCCTTGTACGGATATGATAAAAGCAATCTTGAAAGAGAATGGTTTGGTGGGTGAGGAATTGAGATTTGCGTTTTAGCTAAAATGCCCCTTAAATGAAGTGCCCCCAAAAAGTTAAACACTTATTGGGGGCATTTTTATTTTGGAGCAGTTTTACCTGATCCGATTAATTATTTGATCTCTTTAATAGTTACTTTACCTGAATTTGCGGCTTTATAAGCGTAGAGAATAAAGTGAAACGCTGCAAATATCAATGAGAAGTAGTATAAATTAGTATCCTTACCATCGGTAATATGATGGTGAATAATGGCTACTATAACCAATAGTACTGTTAAAGCCAGGCCTATATAAGAAACGGTTTTAGTACTTTTAGCTAATGTAGCTTGATTATTATCTGATAAAAGGCTGTTTTTCATACCATAAAACAAGTACACATTCACACCAATAATCATCCAGACCAATAAACGTACCCAGGTATCAAGAGGTAAAAATACCATCATAGATAAACAAACCAATACCCCTAAGATTGGGATTAGCGGAACCAATGGCACTTTAAATGCTCTTGGTAAATCAGGCATGCGTTTTCTTAAAATCATTACACCAATACAAACCAGAATAAAGGCCAGTAATGTACCAATACTGGTCATCTCTCCAACCACTGTTGCAGGTACAAATGCAGCAAAGAGGCTGACAAATACCATGAACAATAAGTTGCTTTTTGCTGGAGTACTATATTTAGGATGAACTTTAGAAAATACTTTAGGTAATAAGCCATCTCTGCTCATCGAGAAGAATACCCTGGATTGTCCCAATAGCATTACCAGGATTACAGAAGCATAACCACCCAGAATAGCAAGGATGATTAGTTTATTTAACCAAGGATAAGCAGGTTGAACTATTCCGGCTGCATTTTTAAGCCCCATATTGTCAATAGCTACAGCAACAGGCGCAATACCATCCTGACCTTTAAACAGGTTGTAATTAGCAACACCAGTCATTACATGAGCAAAAAGAATATATAGAACGGTACAGATAAACAGCGAAACCAGGATACCGATTGGCATGTCTTTTTTAGGGTTCTTCGCTTCCTGCGCTGCGGTAGAAACGGCATCAAAACCGATATAAGCAAAGAATACAATTCCAGCAGCCCGAATTACACCGCCCCAGCCATGTGTGAAGAAGCTATTGTGAACACCTTCATCCTGTGGAATAAAATATGGGGTATAGTTTGTTGTGTCGATATATTTCCATCCAAGGAAAATAAAGATAAATACAATAATTACTTTAATCGCAACAATTAAACCGTTTACTAAAGCTGATTCACTTGTTCCTCTGATCAAAACAAAGGACATGAGCATAATGATAAATACGGCAGGTAAATTAACCATACCATAAACAACAGCTCCATCCAAAGTTGTTACATGTTCAAAAGGTGACATCGTGAGTTCTGGAGGGAGATGGAGGTCATAGTAACCTAAAAATTTGACCAGATATCTGCTCCAGCTAATAGATACAGTTGCAGCTCCTAAGGCATATTCAAGAACTAAATCCCAACCAATAACCCATGCTATAAATTCGCCCATGGTAGCATACGAATAAGTGTAGGCACTACCTGCTACTGGAATCATGGATGCGAACTCAGCATAACATAATCCTGCAAAACCGCATCCTAAAGCGGCAATGACGAATGAGATTGTAATAGCAGGACCAGCATTGTTGGCTGCCGCAGAACCGGTAATAGAGAAAAGCCCGGCACCAATGATGGCTCCAATGCCTAAGGCTACCAGGTTTACCGGCCCTAGCGTTCTTTTTAGTGTTCCCTCACCGCTTTCAGCTGCTTCCCTGGTGAGTAAGTCTATTGACTTTCTAAAATTCATAAATTGTGGTTTAGTTATTGTAAGTTAGCGATAAAGGATGTTTATCATATTAATGTCAAACCTAAATAAAATATATCTAAAAATAAAAGGGATTCTTTTTAGAAATCCCTTTTATTGTTTGTAAACTATTGGTATTTGATGATTGCAGGTTTAACACTTGCAACAACGACTTTTTTAATTGGTTCTTTAATTTTTGCTTTATCGGACGAAATGCCAACGGCAATATATGGTGCAATTACTAATGAAACGATAGACATTAGTTTGATCAGAATATTCATAGAAGGACCTGAAGTGTCTTTAAATGGATCTCCAACTGTATCACCAGTTACAGAAGCTTTATGCGGATCAGATTTTTTATAGTGCATTTCACCATTAATCTCTACACCTTTTTCAAATGATTTTTTTGCATTATCCCATGCACCACCTGCGTTAGATTGGAATATTCCCATTAAAACTCCTGATACCGTAACTCCGGCAAGTAAACCACCAAGAATTTCAGCAGAGCTTACATGAGGGAAAACACCTTTAAAACCAAAGCCAACAATGATTGGTACTAGTAAAGCAATTGCGCCAGGTAACATCATTTCACGGATAGATGCTTTGGTAGATATGGCAACACATTTTTCGTATTCAGGTTTTGCTTTATATTCCATAATTCCTGGAATATCACGGAACTGGCGGCGAACTTCCTGAACCATGTCCATTGCTGCTTTACCTACTGCGGCAATACATAATGCAGAAAATATGAAAGGAATCATTGCGCCAACAAACAAACCTGCCAATACAGGAGCTTTGTAAATGTCAATTGCCGAAATACCAGCAACACCAACAAATGCCGCAAATAAAGCTAATGAAGTTAATGCAGCAGAAGCAATCGCAAATCCTTTTCCGGTAGCGGCAGTAGTATTTCCTACGGCATCTAAATTATCTGTACGTTCGCGTACTTCAGGAGGAAGCTGACTCATTTCAGCAATACCACCCGCATTATCTGCAATTGGTCCGAAAGCATCGATAGCAAGTTGCATAGCTGTAGTAGCCATCATACCGGCAGCAGCAATCGCTACACCATATAAACCAGCAAAAGCATAAGAGAAAATAATACCTCCAGCTAAAACAAGGATAGGTGCTACTGTAGATTTCATCCCTACTGATAAACCGCCAATAATATTGGTTGCATGCCCCGTTCCCGATTGCTGAATGATGGAGTTAACAGGCCCTTTACCCATTGCAGTGTAATACTCTGTAATCACACTCATTAACGTACCCACTATTAAACCAACAATAATGGCATAAAATACATCAATATTAGAAAAATCAACACCACGTAAATGAAGCTGTGCAGGTAGCATCCACATCACTATAAAATAAGAAGCGATAGCTGTGATGACAATAGAACCCCAGTTTCCAAGATTTAATGCTGTTTGAACATTTGAATCTTCACCTTTAATGCGTACAAACCAGGTTCCTACAATAGAAAATAAAATACCAAGTCCGCAAATTACCATTGGCAGTAAAATCGGAGACATGCCACCAAAATTATCCAATGATACTATTTCTTGCCCTAATACCATAGTAGCAAGAATTGTCGCCACATAAGAACCGAATAAATCGGCACCCATACCAGCTACGTCACCCACGTTATCGCCTACATTGTCGGCAATTGTTGCCGGGTTACGCACATCATCCTCGGGGATGCCAGCTTCAACCTTACCAACTAAATCGGCACCCACATCTGCAGCTTTCGTATAAATACCACCGCCAACACGAGCAAAAAGAGCAATAGATTCAGCCCCAAGTGAGAATCCGGTAAGCACCTCAATCGCTGTTTTCAATTCTGTGCTGTTGGCATCTACAACATTAAATATCTGAAGAAAAACAATAAATAGTCCCCCTAATCCTAAAATGGCTAAGCCAGCAACACCAAGGCCCATTACTGTTCCTCCGGTAAAAGAAACTTTTAATGCTTGTTTTAAGCTTGTTCTTGCTGCTTGTGTAGTACGGACATTCGCTTTGGTTGCTACTTTCATTCCGATATATCCTGCTGTGGCAGAAAATACAGCACCAATAATAAATGCGATGGCAATAATCCAGCTTGAGTGTAAAGCTATCCCATTTACTTCATGAATAGTTCCTGAGTAGGCCAGTAAAGCTGCGGTAAATACCACGAAAATGCTTAATACCCGCCATTCAGCTTTTAAAAAGGCCATAGCCCCATCTGCAATATAGCCCGCAAGCTCTTGCATGTTTTTGTCGCCCGCATCCTGCTTATTTATCCATGCACTTTTAATGGCCATTACCAGAATGCCAATTAAGCCCATTAAAGGGATCAGATAAATTAAATTGTTTTGTAGAAACTCCATACTTTAATTCTTCTCGTTTTAGGTGGTTAATTTATATTTGGTTAAATTTTTTACGATAAGTGGTGGTTTAATTTTGTGTTTGTCTCAATCGGAGTGTATAACAAAAATAACGGTGTAAACGTAATTAACAAATTTTTAATCAATTGATTGCAACCTTTTTTAAAAATATAATTCAACATTCATTTTTTTGCATTTCAGGAGGTTTTTTATTTACCAACTGCTTGAAATTAAAATGGACTTTATTGATAAAAAAAGATTTTGATATAGCGTATGATATTGATTTTTAAATATATTAGCTGTAGAAAAGGCTGAACTTGTTGAAAGTAGGATATAGTATCAACCTAGACCAAACCAACCAACAAATAATGGAAAAAGAAAATCAGGATGGCTCTTTTAAGAGGGAGCTGGGTCTTTTAGATGGTACAATGCTGGTCGTAGGATCAATGATCGGCTCAGGTATATTTATTGTTAGCGCGGATATTGTACGCAATGTAGGAAGTGCAGGATGGTTAATAGCTGTTTGGGTAATTACCGGCTTGATGACTATGACTGCTGCTATAAGTTATGGGGAAATGAGTGGTATGTATCCTAAAGCCGGCGGACAATATGTTTATCTTAAAGAATCATACAACAAACTTATTGCCTTTTTATATGGATGGAGTTTTTTTGCAGTTATACAAACTGGTACCATTGCAGCAGTAGGAGTTGCTTTTTCCAAATTTGCAGCTTATCTGATTCCTGTCTTAAGTGAAGACAATAAGCTACTTAAGATACAGACAGGTCTTGACGATTGCAATGCCCCAACTTACTTCTCTATAAGTTCTGCTCAAATCATGTCTATAGCTATTATAGCCTTACTTACCTATTCCAATACCCGTGGTGTAAAAGGTGGAAAATGGATTCAAAATATTTTTACATCCACTAAATTACTTGCACTTTTCGGATTGATCATAGCAGGGGTTGTCATGTTTAAACCTGAGGTGTGGAATGCTAACTGGACCAATGCCTGGATGGCCACTAAGGCCACATTGGTAGATAGCTGTAACGTTGCTGGTGGATTTAGTGTTGCACCAATTGCAGGAACAGCCTTGCTGGGGGGGATTGCAGCCGCTTTGGTTGGCTCTGTTTTTAGCAGCGATGCCTGGAATAATGTTACTTTTATTGCAGGTGAAATGAAAAACCCGAAAAGGAATATAGGGCTTAGCCTTTTCCTCGGAACGCTTATTGTGACCATTATATATGTCTGTGCCAATCTGGTTTATCTTGCCGTATTACCTATGGATGAAATAGCACATGCTACAAAGGATAGAGTGGCAGTTACAGCTTCAACAGTCATATTCGGGAGCATTGGTACAGGATTGATTGCAGTTATGATCATGATTTCAACTTTTGGTTGTAATAACGGGCTTATACTTGCAGGATCAAGAGTATATTATACTATGGCAAAAGACGGCCTGTTCTTTAAAAATGCAGGCAAATTAAACAAACATGGTGTGCCAGAATGGGCACTTTGGGCACAATGTCTTGTTGCCGCCATTCTTTGTCTTAGTGGTAAATATGGTGACTTACTAGATATGATCTCTTTTGTTGTAGTGATATTTTATGTACTTACTATCGGGGGGATTTTTATTCTCAGAAAAAGATTGCCTAATGCTGAACGCCCATACAGAGCCTTTGGATACCCATTGTTGCCAGCCTTATATATAATTCTGGGAATTAGTTTCTGTTTCTTGTTAATCTGGTTTAAACCGCAATTTACAGGGCCAGGGTTAATTATTGTACTGATCGGAATTCCTATTTATTATTTAACCAGGCAAAAAGAAAGTAACTAATTGCTATAACATTTAAAACAACTGCAGGTTTACAGCTTGCTGATCATTAGCCACTGCATTAGGTTTTGAACTTTTAGGAGCCTTATACTTATTGATCCAGGAAATATAGTCGGCAGCAGCAATAGGTTCTCTGAGTAATCCGGCACCATATTGCATTAATGCCATTCTGTTCTCTATCACTGCTCTGTACCTTTGCATAAGGTGCTGTAGTTGTTGCTGAATTTTGTTTTTAGGTTTTACCCTGATGTTCTTATTGAGCTGATTGATCAGTTGCAGGTTAAGTTCTTTACTGAAATAGGTTAATGCCGATTCAATTCTTGCTTGTAGTGCCTGTTGATCTTTAAACCCATTTTGCTGATGAAGCTGCTTTACCTGACTCTGGAAACGGTCCGACAGCCCGATTAAATCGTTAACCGATTTGTTTAGTTGTCCCAACAAAGATTTAAATTCTGGAAGAATAGATTTTACCACCTCTGGATGAGAAGCCATGACTTCCAGTCCGGTATAAATACGTGAAAACGAAAAGTGGTTCAATACCAATTGCAGAATAAAGCTTTCCTGTTCCTTAATCAGAATACTGTCCAGCTCTTCTTCTTTTACTGGCTTCATGTAATTGATTACTTCCGTATTGGACCTTAAACTGTCCGTACTGATTTTTGATTTCAAGATTAGGCCATTCAGAGTCCTTACACGACTTAAAGCAACATATACTTGTCCCGCAACAAAAGACTTTCCCGCATCAATAATGGCACTGTCGAACGTTAAACCCTGACTTTTATGAATGGTTACTGCCCATGCCAGTTTAATCGGATATTGCGAAAACTCGCCCACCTGTTGCTGAACAATAGCTTCTTCATTATCCGTTTTATATTCAAAGGATTGCCATGAAGTTTTTTCAAGTAGCAAATCATCCTCATTAGGGAAGGATATGTAGATGTCATCATCTTTAATAGATTTAACCTTTCCAATTTTTCCATTATAAAACTTCCTGTTTTCTCCAGTGTCATTTTTAATGAACATGATCTGTGCACCTTCTTTAAGCTTTAAAGTTTGTTCGGCTTGCAGGCCCAGATCTCTAAACTCTCCACTAATTTCACCTTCAAATGTATATTCTTCTCCTGTAAGTTCATCCAGTTTTTCCTTATTGATTGCATTGGCTTCAGCATTATGTGATGTAATAATAATCGGGCTGACCTCATTAGCAACATTAAACTCAGGAAGGTATCTTTTGTTCAATAATTCAAGTCCTGTTTCATTGATTTGATTGTTCCTGATGTCATTTAATATTTTGATAAACTCAGGTTCGGTTTGTCGGAATACTGTAGTCAATTCTATTTGTAAAACAGGATATCTCCTGATCACCAATGCATCAAAAAAGTACGGAGAAGGATATGCTCTGTTTAAAAAGCTCCAGTCTTCTCTTTTAGTAACTGGTGGAAGTTGGTAAAGATCGCCGATTAACAGGAGTTGCACACCACCAAAAGGGGCATTGTTTTTTCTTACCGATCGGAGTATAGCATCAATAACATCCAGCAAATCGCAACGTACCATGGATACCTCATCAATAATCAAAAGTTCCAGCTCATTAAATAAACTTAGTTTCTCTCTGGTATAACTTAGGTCGGAAACCATTGATTGGATAGAGATAAAGCCAGATTGCAGGTTCTCAAAGCTGATATCACCAGGAAAAAAAGAACCTGGAGGAAGTTGGAAAAATGAATTGATGGTAGTGCCTTTAGCATTCATGGCAGCCACACCAGTAGGAGCAATGACGGCCATTTTCTTTGTGCTGGTTTCCTTAATCTTTTTCAGCAAAGTAGTTTTCCCGGTGCCCGCTTTTCCTGTCAGAAATATAGACTGATTGGTATAATCAATAAAAGATAAAATTTTGTCGAAAATAGAATTTGAAGAAGCAGCATTACTCATACAGCAAATTTAATTGATTTTTTCGGCTGTTACATGCTATGTTGAAATGTATATTATTGTTGGGGACCCGAATATGAATTTTTATACTAATGACCTTTTAATGGTAATTATTTCATGAATAATAATTAGCTTTGCTAAAAAAAGTAGTATTACCGATATTTAGCCGATGACCGTAACTGTACTTGCGATTATAGAACCAGATGTTAAGCCAGCTCCTCCGCTGGCAAAAGTAATGAACGAAAGATTAGTGCGTTTTGCCAAAGAACTGCAGGATACACACCTTAAAGGTCTTGAAAATGTAGAGCCATTATTTGATGATGTAGTCGTTTACATAGGTTACAATAGTAAATACAGTATACGTTGGAAAATAGTGAACGATGTACCATCTAATATAGAATATGAAGTTGCAGAGCAATGTGCAAAATTGGGCTATATAAAATGGAAGACTACCGTTTTTGGTACTATTGAAAAACCTTAATTAGTATCTCTCTAATTAACGGTTTTCTAGTTTATTAAAGATCTTTAGCTATATTTAGTTGTTTAATAAACTCTAAATGTATTTAAAACGCTTTTTTCTTTTGCTTGTATTTGGTTTTTCTATAACCGTACTAAAAGCACAAAACATTAATTTTTTTGAAGGGACCATGGAAGAGGCGAAAGCTGAAGCCAGAAAACAACATAAACTAATTTATGTGTTTATGGAAATGGGTACTGGTAAACCAATGCTTTCTTTTGTGCAGAAAGACCCGCAATTGGTATCATTATATAATTCTAATTTCATTTGTATCCATAAAAACAATATTAATAAAGAAGGCTTTCAGCATCTTTATTATTACTATGATGTAAAAAAATATCCTACACACCTTTTTCTTGATGAAGAAGGAGGGTTGATCTTAAAAACTATGGGTTCAAGAAGTACTAAGGAGCCATATATAGCTGATATTAACAAAGCAAAGAAATTAGCTGCACAAATGACTTTAACTAAGTTTAAAATTGAATATGACAAAGGAGAAAGAGGATTGGCCTTTCTGAAAGATTATCTGTCAAAATATGATGAACTTGATATTCCTGTTAGTCAAACTTTACTAAATGACTATACCAGCCAGCTTCCTGAAAAGGCATTTGATGATTATCAAACTGTTCTGTTCATTATGGAGTTGGGGCCGGTGATTTCTACCAAAGCGTATAATTCTTTAAGAAAGAACCAGAAAATATGGGATAGCATTTATAAGACGTTACCGTTTGATAGAAGAAAGAAAATGAATAACCGTATCATCAAGTATACTTTGTCTCAAGCTGTAAGAAAAAAAGATGAACGTCTTGCAAATTTAACCGCTAATTTTGCATCACTTTCCTGGGGTACTGACTGGCAAAAATCTAGTGCAAGTCGTTCTGAGAACATGATGGGGTATTATAAAGGGATTAGAGATACAGCTAATTATTTGAGATATGCTTCGGAATACTACCAGATTTATTATTTGAGTCAAAGGGATTCGATACAGAAACCTGACGGGATAAATGAAATGGTGGCAGGACGACCAAATTCAGACTCTATAAAACAGGATTCTGTAAAAGGAAATAAGCGAATTGTAAGAACTTTTACTACAAGTCGGATTGGTGATCTGAGTTATGGAAAAATGAACCCTGTAACTCAGAAAGTTTTAAGGGCAGCAGAGTTTGCCAGCACATTAAATAATGGTGCTTATAGCTTCTATTCTATGAATTCGACAAATTCAAGTGATCTGGTCAGGGCAACGGTATGGGTTCAAAGATCAATAGAACTGTTCCCAGATAGAGCAGCCTATTATGATACGCTCTCACACTTGTATTACCGAATGGGGAAATACGATGAGGCTATTGCTACACAGCAAAAAGCTGTGGACTTGCAAAAGGATCTGACTAGTAAAACTATGGAAATGTCTGAGAAAAATAATTTGAGATCTACAATGGCTAAAAGTAATGTGAAAATGCTTGAGCGGTTTACTGATGATCTGAATAAGATGAAATCTAAAACTCTTTAACCTTATCGATACTACTTGTGTCATAACTTCGTTTTAAATAGGTATTCATTTTAAGATGTGAAACTTAATTTTTATTATTACGAACACAAACACAAAAAAACAAATGAAATATTTAAGAACCAGTTTATTATTGGCGGCTATTTCCTTGCTATCGTTCTCTTTACAGTCATGCAAAACTAAAAAAGCTATTGCTAAACCTGCACCAGTAGAAAAACCTGCGCCTGTAGTAGAAGAGAAGAAGCCTGAGCCGGCTCCAGCACCAGCCCCACCACCTGCGCCGGTAGTTGAAAAACCTAATTACAACTTTAGTAACGTACAATTTGAGTTTAACTCAGGCGTGCTGAAGACAGAGTCATTTGCTATCTTAGACAAAATTGCTGCGGAAATGAAAAAGGATCCGTCAGTGAAGTTTGTATTAAATGGCCACTCGTCAATCGAGGGCTCAGCATCACATAATATGTCACTTTCTGTAGATAGAGCTAACTCTGTTAAACAATATTTGCAAAATGCAGGTGTGAGTTCTGCGAACCTTACTATAAAAGGCTTCGGTGCTACACAACCAGTTGCCTCTAATGATAACGAAGAAGGTAGAGTA
The DNA here is from genome assembly GCF_040203335.1 of Pedobacter sp. ASV1-7. Lineage (NCBI taxonomy): Bacteria > Pseudomonadati > Bacteroidota > Sphingobacteriia > Sphingobacteriales > Sphingobacteriaceae > Pedobacter > Pedobacter sp. ASV1-7. The sequence continues at coordinate 1,138,903 of NZ_JBEHBV010000001.1, forward strand.
TTGAACAGAAGAGTTGAGGTTAAACGCAACTAAATAAAGAAACAAATGATAAGGTCCGTGTTTTAATAAAACACGGACTTCTTTTTTGCATTTTTTTTATAAAAAGAAATTATAACTTATTGATTTGTAGATTGTTGTTTGTGGTTTGCTTATGAGTTGTATGAGTCTTGTATGACTCTCCTATGAGTATGGTATGACTCTATATGACCTATAGTCATTTAAAATACATTTAAAAGGCATTTTTTAGGCTGGTGAATGGTTTGACAACAAAGCTTATCTTTGTAACTTATTAATGAATTTATGCCTGTAATATACCTGATTCTTTCTGTATTCCTCTTTTCTTGCTCTACGGTTTATTCACAGCAGAAAATTGATTGTGAGAAAGTGTTGGACAAAGAACCTTATTTTGTAAAACATAAGACAGAAGATACAGATAGTCTGCTAAAACGTGATATTGAGATCCTAAAACATTGTGGCAATTTTGAAGGTGTAGATACTGTTTTTCTAAAAGGGCAAATGTTGGGTAGCCTTATGCTTGATCAGGTAAGGATAGGGAAGCCTGCCACCTATAGAACACTGATCGATTACTTCGCTGCATTTAAAAAAACAATTTCCTATAAGGATTTTGTAAAAGGCCTGGTTTTGTACCAGGAGATGGCTTCTAAGAAAGTAAATCTTGACAATTGGGAAAGCGATAAAGAGTTGTTCGTAAGGATGGGCTTTACGGTAGGTGACCTGAATGATCTTAAGGATTATTTGTCTGGTTTAAAAGCAGAAAATCTGACTTACAAAGCGGCCTTGACGAGATATCTTAGTGAAATTGAAGCGATGCGGGTCGATAAATAAGTTATTTTAAAAAGAACCAACCGATTAACATACTATAAGATATTCCCGAGTCCTGGAATTGTTTACGAAGAGTTTTAAGTGCTTCAACCAAATGGTTGTTTACTGTGTTTTTAGAAATATTCAATGACTCAGCAATCTGATCATGAGTAAGCCCTTCATAGCGACTTAATTTAAAAATTAATTGCTGTCTGGCAGGTAATTTAGCAATACTTTGCTCAGTAAAAGTCTCTAAATCGGCCAATAGAATGGCTTCTTCTGTGTCATTATGAGCTTGTTTAAGGTTTGTCCAAAGTTTTTCCCTTGCAGCATCTGCAGTGGCAGCATTACGCAATACGTTTAGGGTTAGTCTTCTTGCAATAGTGTATAAGAAAGGACCTAAAGGATAGTTAATATCAAGTGTAAGTCTGTTGGTCCATAAAATAATTAAAGTTTCTTGTACAATTTCTTCACTCAACTCACGGTTTTTTAAAAACCGAAAGGCGAAACTATAAATTTTGGCTTTGTAAATGTTAAACACAAGAGCAAAAGCAGATTCATCGCTATTTAGCAAATCCGCAATAAGCTGATCCTCATTATGTGTTTTTACACTCATTTTATGAATTAATATGTAATTAGAAAAAATAATTACAATTCGACTAGTTGTATGATGGCCTTGTCGTGTATTAGTTATAATATCCGCGTAAAGATCAGGATTTATAAGAGAAAATGGACAAAAGGCGACTGCAAAAATTATTGATTGCATACTCAACTAATGAGATTCAGCTGAAAGATTACAATGAACTGATGGATTTGGTCTCAATATCAAACCATAATGAGGAATTGTATGCTTTTATGGAAAAGGTATGGAATAGCAGTCCGATGGAGAAGTCTTTTTCTGATTTACAGTCTGATATGCTGTTTCAGCGTATCATTGGAGATCGTCGTTTTAAACAATTACCAACTCAAAAGAAAAGCAAAGGTATTAAGTTATGGCATGGGATTGCAGCGGCTGCAGTAATACTGATCACTATGTCTGTAGGTGTTTTCTTTTATACCAGTAAAAATGTATTTATAGGTTCAGGTAAATCCGATTTTACCAAGTACGATCTGAAACCTGGTGGCAACCATGCCGTATTGACTCTTGCAGATGGAAGTAAGATAGAATTAACAGGTGCGGCTACCGGAAAAATTGCGGAGCAAGCAGGTATATCTATTCAGAAAACCGCCGATGGACAAATCGTGTATGAAGTTTCTTCATCAGCTAAACCTACTGGCGAAAATGCTGCTGAGCAAGGATTTAATATGGTCTCGACACCAAAGGGAGGTCAGTATCAGGTAAACTTGCCTGATGGTACAAGAGTCTGGTTGAACGCAAGTTCATCATTGAAGTTTTCGGCGGCTTTTACAGGTTATAAAAAACGGGTTGTTGAACTTACAGGGGAAGGATATTTCGAAGTGGCAAAGGTTAATAAACCTTTTATAGTAGAAACAAAAGAACAGGAAGTTGAAGTTCTAGGTACACATTTTAACATCAGTAGTTATGCTAATGATGGAGAAACAAAGACAACATTACTAGAGGGAGCGGTAAAAGTTAGTACTAATAATGTTAAGAATAATACAGAAGATATTATACTTAAACCTGGGCAGCAAGCCTTATTAAAAGCTGGACAGCTAAATATTAAAGCTGTAGATGCAGGAGCTGAAGTAGATTGGAAAAGTGGTTATTTTATATTCAAAAACGAAGATATGCGTAGCATAATGCGCAAAATAGAACGCTGGTATGATGTGGAAATTGTTTTCGCAAAGGACTTTAACAACCGCTCTTACGAGGGCTCAATATCTCGTTTTAAAAATGTATCTGAAGTATTAAGAAAATTTGAACTCACAGGAAATATTCACTTTAAAATGGAAGAAAGGAGAATTACCGTTATGCCATAGATTTTTACGTATAACTGGGTAATATATAAGAACCAGGAGTGATTCGAGCCACTCCCGGTAAGTTTATAGGGCTACCCTTCAAATTGCAGTTAACAACCATATCAACTAACCCCATCAAATCAAAAGTATGAAATTTTACCTACAATTTTTGCAGGTTTATAATGCCTTTATATGGCAAAAAATACCAGTGCCGTCAAAACGAACCATCATGCGAATTAATTTAACTTGCATCGTTCTCCTCATTAGTTTAGTTCAGGTTAGTGCATCAACATTTGCACAGAAAATCAATCTGTCGAGAAACAATATCACCCTACAGCAACTATTTCAAGAAATTAAAAGCCAGAGTGGCTATGATTTCCTATATGAACCCAATGAATTAAAGGTTGCAAAACGTGTAAATATAAATGCTAGCAATACAGACCTTAAAGTCTTACTGGATGATGTGTTTGCAGATCAGCCGCTTACTTATGCGATTGACCAGAATACCATTGTGGTAAGAAAAAAGAAAATAAGTGTTTTAGAAAAGATCGCTTATCTTTTTAAGTCTATAACTGTAAAAGGCGTTGTTGTAGATGAAACCGGTGTTGCGCTGCCTGGTGCAACGGTTAAAGTAAAGAATGGAACAAAAGCTGTTATAACCAATAGCAACGGACAGTTTGAGTTATCTGGTATAGAAGAAAATACAATTGTTGTAGTTTCTTATATAGGATATAAAAGCAAGGAAGTAAATGTAGGTAATGGACAGGCTTTAAAAATACAGATGGAACCTGAATCATCAAGTCTTGAGGGTGTGATGGTAACAGGTTATCAGAAGATATCAAAGGAACGTGCTACAGGCTCATTTAGCCAGGTAGGTAGAGAAGCCTTGGACCGTCGCCCGGTATCTAATTTATCTACAGCATTACAAGGTACTGTTGCAGGTATGCAAGCTAAGGAAAATGCAGACGGTAGTGTGGAGTTCTTAATCCGTGGTAATACTAGTTTGTATGCAGATAGAAAACCACTAATTGTGGTTGATGGTTTCCCGGTTTCAAGTAGCGATTTCTCTGATATCAATCCGAATGATGTAGAATCGGTAACTGTTTTGAAAGATGCTGCAGCGGCTTCAATCTGGGGTGCCCGTGCTGCAAACGGTGTAGTTGTTGTAGTTACCAAAAGAGCAAAAGGAAATCAGAAGTTAACCATAGACGCAAATGTGTTTTCAAGAATATCGAATAAGGTAGACCTGGATCAGGCATTAACTCAGGCAAACTCAAGAGACCATGTGGCTTATGAGCGTATGGCTTTTGAAAATAACTGGGTTTTGCAGCCTTATGCCGGTGCATTTAGTGATATCAATAAATCACTTACGCTGGCACAAGAACTGTTATATGGAAATAAAGATGGATTAATAAGCATTTCAGATATGAATGCAGGTCTTGATCGCTTGAGTAACACCAGCAACAGATCTCAAATTCAGGATTTATTAATGCGTAAAGCAATTCTGAATCAATATAATATCAACTTACAGTCAGGCACAGAACGTTCAAAAACGTATTTGTCTATGATGTATGAAAACAATAAAGGTGGCTTTATTAAAAATGGTTATGATCGTGTAAACTTAAATTTTAACAACGATTATAAAATCTCAAACAGAATCAATTTCAATATTTCTGCTAACCTACAATACAGAGATCAGGAAAGTAGTGGTGCAACAATAGAAGAGATCGAAGACCTTTCTCCTTACGAACTATTGTTAAACCCTGATGGTAGTTACGGTACCAATCTGAAAGATTTTAACCGTTATCAATTGTCGCGTATTCCATTTGATAAGTTTACTTATTCAGATTGGTCATACAATCTGCTACGTGAAGTAAAAGGACGTTCATTAAAAACAGAGAATCTGAGTGCAAGAGTCCAAACAGGATTAAATGTAAAGATCATTGATGGATTAACCTTTGATACCAAATTGCAGTACGAAAGATCAAAAACTGATTATAATGATTTTTATGATGAGAATACTTTCTTCGTAAGAGGTCTGATAAATAAGAGGACAGAATATAATAATACGACAAAAGCTGTTGGTAGAGCATTCATTCCAAAAGGTGGTATTTTAAAAGGGCGCGAATTTACCAGGCCAAATGGCAATAAATACCAGATTAACAATGTTGATTTAGAGAGCTATTTATTAAGGAATCAATTCAACTATGATAAAAATTTTGGCTCAAAACATAGTATCTCAGTAATTGCAGGTATGGAAATAGCGCAATACACTACAAATAAGCGCGCTAATCCTTATGTTTATGGTTATTATGGTGATAAGCTGCAAGCTACTACGCCTCCTTATGGCTACGGTAGTTCTCTTGATCAGTTTAAAGACTATAGAAATGAGAGTACTACCATTCCTGGTGGAAACACAGAGTTTGATTGGGGCCGTACAAAATTTGTTTCATTCTATAGCAATGCTTCATATACGTACGACAATAAATATACCTTAACTGGAAGTGTAAGAAGTGATGCTTCTAACTTTATTACCGATGATCCGAAAATGCGTTGGTCGCCATTATGGTCTGTTGGTGCAAAGTGGAACATGAAGCATGAAGATTTCATGGATCAGCTGGATGTGGTAAACAGGTTAGATTTACGTTTAACTTACGGTAAGAATGGTAACGTAGATGGAAGTACTTCAACTAAAGCACTTCTAAATATTGGATCAGGTCTGAATGTAAGTACTGGTACCATTACAGGTACAGTACTTGATAATGGGAACCCATTTTTACGTTGGGAAAAAACAACAAGTACCAACTTTGGTGTTGATTTTGCCTTGTTCAATAACAGACTTTTCGGATCAATTGATTTGTACAATAAGCAAGGTGAAGGAATAATTGGTGAGGTCGCTTTAGCTTCTGCAACTGGAACTAAAAGCCAGAAATTTAACAATGCTGGTATCACCAACAGAGGTTTTGAGATTTCATTAGGTACTAACGTAGATATTCCAAATACCCCAATTAACTATACGACTTCATTAAACTACGCTTACAACTACAATAACATTAGTAACCTCTACAATCCTTCTTTATATACTTATCAGCTAATTGAAGGGGCTTTTGTGGAAGGCAGACCTGTGGATGCGATCTATTCATTTACTTATAAAGGAATGATCAATGGTGTGCCACATTTTGAGGGGCCAAATGGTACTTTACAATCATTTAATGATTTAGCTTTATATAACAGAGAATTAGGTTTGCCTTTCTTGAATTATGAAGGAACCGGTACACCTCCACATACGTTAGGTTGGGTAAACAATTTTAAAGTTCAGAATTTCACGCTTACAGCTGTATTGGTAGGTAAAATGGGAGGTGTTTATCGCAATCCAGGATTTAATTATGCCGCTACGGTAGGTGGTTTATACAAGTCTGAAATCAATAAATATATCAGTGAAGTGTTTGCTGGTAATCCAAATGTACCTGGATTTCCAGTTTATAACGAGACAAGTAATTACAGATGGGATCGTTATGCACCAAGATTAAGTAGTCTAATCGAAAGTTCATCTTATGTAGAACTTAAAGAACTAACATTGGAATACAGGTTGTCTAAGAAATTAGCAAAAGCAATGCAAGTAAACAATGTTAAAGTGTTTGCTCAATCCCGTGATTTAGGAATGTTATGGCATGCAAACAGTAAAGGATATAATCCCGACTGGTTACCTGGTACAAACAGACCTGTACAATCTTATACTTTCGGTGTAAACCTTCAATTTTAATACCTGAACAATCATGAAATTACAACAATCATTAATGATCATATTGGGTTTAGTTCTATTTGCAGGATGTAAAAAATTCCTTTCAGAAGAACCCAAAAAACAAGCGAGCATCAAGACTGTAGAGCAGTTGGAAGCTTTGATAGATAATGCAACCGCTTTTGCTTACGTAACCTCTCAAACTGCTACTTTCAGTACCGATGATACGGAGATTACCAAGGAGCGTTACCAAGGTAATGTATCTAGTTATGGTAATGATATTCTTCAATATTATGTAGGTAGTGTAGATGGGGTTGTGAATCAAGCTTCAGATCAGTTATGGACTGGAGAATATAAAAAGATTTTTACGGCTAACCTTATTCTTGCAAATATAGATGAAGTAACTGGGGATGAAGTAAGCAGGCAGCGTGTAAAAGCCGATGCTTATTTTATCAGAGCTTATTCTTATTGGGTATTAGCCAATTATTATTGCGCTCCTTATTCTGCTGCAAACATGGGTGCTTTAGGATTGCCTTTAAAAAAGACGGTGGATTATACAGAGTCTTTAAAGAGAGCAACTTTGCAGGAAACTTATGATTTAATTATGAGTGATATAGCTGAAGCTCAAAAAGTAAGTGTTGATGATGTAGAGTCTCGCAAAGCATGGAGAGTAAGCAAGAAAGCCATCGCTGCTTTTTTAAGCCGTGTACATTTATTCAGAGGAGAGTACGACCAGAGTCTTGTACAAGCAGAAATTGCGTTGACTACAACTTCGGCTAAACTGGTAGATTATAATACGCTACAGGCAGGAAATACCGTAACCTATACAAACCCTCCTGATACTTTGAAGTATGTTGAACAGAACGATTGGTTACCTGCAAAGTTCTTGTATTGGTCTGAATTTTATTATACGCGTTTTGCATATACAGCAAATCAGTGGTTTATGCCAAGTGCAAGTTTGCTGGGACTTTATGATGAAGTCAACGATTTGCGCTATAAAAGCTTCATGATAAAAAATGGTGGAAGAAGATTTGGGGTCATTACTCCAGAGGCTTTCAGGTATACTGTATTTAACGATGGGAAATACATTCCGGAAGGACCAGGTGTTGCGGAAGTATTGTTAAATAAAGCAGAAGTTCTGGCCCGTAAAGGAAATGCATCAGGTGCGATGGATGCCGTAAATATTCTTAGACAAAAGAGAATGAGTACTTATATTCCTTTGACTGCTACAGATAAAGATGATGCCATTAAAAAAGTATTGGAAGAACGCAGAAGAGAAATGCCATTTGCGATGCGTTGGTATGATATCCGTCGCTTTAGTGTAAATGATTATGCAGCTGATGATATTACCGTAGTTCGTGATTTCTTTGATGTGACTTTAACTGGTGTAAACTTAAATGCTCCTAAAACTTATACATTAAGTACTAAACGTTTACTAGTACCTATTAATGGTGTGGAAATGGACAACAGTCGCGGACAAATTGTTCAAAATCCTTACTAATTCGACCTCATGAAAAGATTATTTAAAATAGCCATGCTTTGCGGTATGGCTATACCAAGTCTGACTATAGCTCAGCATACAAAAACAGAAGTTGTTGTCAGTAAAAGCGAACTTTCAAAGTTGGCCAAGGCTGTTGAAGCTAATCCTGATAGTTTAAATGTCCATGCTGCTTATATCAAAGCTGCTGATGCCAATAGTGCCACTGTAATTGCGCAGTACGAGAAATGGATGAAGAAATTCCCTAAGTCGGCCGTAGTGCCTTACGCTTTGGCGAAAGCTTATTTGAATCAGGAAAGCCCAAAAGCAAAGCCTTATTTATTAAAAGTTGTTGCTATTGACTCTAATTATACAGAAGCCTGGGGTGGGCTGTGGACAGATGCTCAACGTTGGGGAGATTTTAAAGCTGGTGATGAGTACCTGAAAAAAGCAACAGAAAGCGATCCTAAAAATGCAGCTTATGCATTCTATTATTCGAGTAGTTTTCAGGATAATGATCCGGAAGTTTATCACAATTTAACAATGGATGTTGTAAAACGTTTTCCTGATAGTGATCGTGGCGCACAGGCATTGTATTGGTATGCTACACGTTCTAAAGAGGTGTCAGATAAGTTAAAGTATTACGAGCTCTTACGTGTAAGCTATTCTCCAGCTAAGTTTAACTGGTCGTCAAGTGGTATGACTTCCTATTTTGATCTATTGCTGATGGAGGATGCAAAAAAGGCTTTAGCCCTGGCTGAGGATATGGCTAAGATTGAAAAGCATGAAAAGGAGTGGACTAATTTAAAGCTACAGGCACAACGTGTTAATGATGCAGGTGATTTAGCGAAGAAAGACAAGCTTTCGGAAGCGATGTCGCAATTAGATCAGGTAAAACTTCCAAGATATTTTAAATTTAACAAAGAGCTTGTTTTTTTAAAGGCAGAAATGGAAAGTTTAGCTGGTAAAACAAGCACAGCATATGTTTCATTGATTGCTTCTTTTGCTAAGCAACCAAACACGAAGTTAATCTGGGCAATTATGGGGATGGGAGCTAAATTAGGTAAGGATCCACATCAGGTAGATGCCGATATCATGAAATACATCAAAGATAATGCTAAACCTGCAACAGCTTTTACGCTTAAAAATTACCTGACATCTGCACAAACATCATTATCTGATTATAAAGGGAAAGTAGTATTGCTTACTTACTGGTTCCCGGGCTGCGGACCTTGCAGAGCTGAGTTTCCTCATTTTGAGAATGTTGCCAGCAAGTTTAAAGGCGAAGATTTTAGTTATCTGGGGATCAATATCGTTTCAGAGCAAAATGAATATGTACTGCCATTTATGAAAGGAAGTGGCTATAGCTTTACTCCTTTGGAAGATGTGAAAGGAAGGGAGAAAGGGAATCTTGATAACAGAGGGGCTGCACCTACAAACTTCTTAATAGACAAACAAGGCCGTGTTATTTTCTCAAATTTCAGAACTGATGGCAGTAATGAGGATGAACTGGAATTGATGATTAAGATGTTGTTGGCAGATAAAATGCAATAATTTAAGATTCATATTTTTAAAATAATAAATAGAAATGTTTAAAAAACTGATAATGATTTCTGGCCTTGGGTTATTTACCCTTGCCAGTGCATTTGGACAAAAACAAAGCTGGATTACAATTAAAGGGCAGTTAAAAGGGTTTAGTAATCAGGTTGAAGTTGAAGATTTATCCGAGTTTCAATATTTACTTCCATCATCTGCCGATAAAATGATTGTGCCTGATGCGGATGGTAAATTTACGTTAAAGTTTAAGGCCGTTAATGCTAATTACTATCGCATAGGAAGAAATACATTGTATCTAAGTCCAGGTGATCATATGGAGGTGTTTATAGATAAGGGTAATCCTAAAGCCGCTACTTTTAAAGGAGAAGGTGCTGCCGCAAACAGCTATATGAAAAATACGCCATTTCCTAAAGGGGGATCCTTTTTAGAGGCTGGTTCATTGGTGAAAAAAACAACAGAAGAGACCATTGCCGCTGTTGAAGAAAAGGCAGCAGAGCGTACCAAAGAATTAAAAGCTGTAAACGGTGTAAGCAAAGAATTCAAAAGATTAGAAACTGCCCGTATTAAGGCCGACTTAATCAATAGCATCCATAGTGGAATTACATATGGTGTGATGAAATTGAAGCTAAAGGGTGAAGATGCTAAAACATATGCTGAAAATTATTCAAAGGCGATTGCTCCTAAGATTACGAAGTACAGTAAAGATTTTACAGATGCTTCTTTGATGAAGTTGGTGGTGTACCGTGATATTGCCAGTGATTTGATAAAATCAGGAGGTAAAGCGGCCGATGTTCAAGCGATTAAAGACTGGTATAGCACCAGTGCTTTGGTTAGAGAAATGCATAAAATTAGCGATAAAGCTCAATTAGCAGGTTTCAAATCGAAAATTGAATCGATTAAAACCGCTAGTTATAAAAATGCAGCCGATCAGATGTTAAAACACCTGATGTCATTTGGAAAAGGTGATACGGCTGTGGACTTTATTTCAGTTGATCTGAACGGGAATCAGGTTGCATTAAGTAGTTTAAAAGGTAAAGTGATTTATGTTGACCTTTGGGCAACCTGGTGCGGACCTTGCATGGTGGAAATGCCACATTACGAAAAACTTAAATTACAGTATAAAGATAACCCAAATGTGGTTTTTGTATCGCTTTCAATTGATGACAGTGAAAAACCATGGAAAAAAAGTGTAGAAGAGCGTAAAGCAGATGGATTCCAGTGGTTAATCAACAGATCAAAGCTCCAGGCTTATAATATTGTAGGTATTCCAAGAAGTTTGTTGATTGATAAGGATTTTAAAATGGTAGATATGGATGCACCAATGCCTTCAGAACCAGAAGTAATAAAAGCTATTGATAGCTTGTTAAAGTAATTCTATCAGTAGAGCTTATATCACACAAAGGCTGCGTCATTAATTTTGACGCAGCCTTTGTGTTTTAATAACTCTGTTATTTCAAGTTTGTTACTTGCAATAAATAGTCAAAAAGGTTGACTTCTGAAGAAAGATTCAATTTCTTTCTTAGTCTGTAACGGCCAACTTCAACACCTCTTATCGTAATGCCCAAAAGCTGGGCAATTTCTTTTGATGATAGATTCATCTTGAGGTAAGCCGACATTTTAAGATCATTCTGACTAAGATGCGGGAACTTCTGTTTTAGTGTTCCCAGAAAGTTATTGTGTACTTGGTCAAAGTGCAATGAGAACTGGCTCCAATCGTTATCACTCTTTTCTGTTTCATCCAGCAATTTCAGCAGGCTTTTTATCTTTTCTGAATTCTTCTCATTCCCCTCTGGTTTTTGTAAGGCATATAAATCTTCTTTTATTCTAAGTAATAATTTGCCTCTTTGTGCGAGGTGCATCGTAGTAATTGCCAGTTCTTTGTTTTTGAAATTAACCTCACTTTCTAACTTCTCATTCTTTAGTTGTATAATCTCACTTTCAGATTTTTTAATATCAAGTTGATGTAGCTTTTTAAGTTGTTGTTGAGCCTTAATATGTTTCTTTGCTTGCCATTTGATAAGCAGATAGAGGAAAATTACGATAAGTAAGAAGTAGATTACGAAAGCAATATTTGTTTGATACCAGGCTGGTAGAATCGTAAAAGTATAGGTGACAGGGGAAGTTTCACTGCCAAGATTATTTCTGGATTTTACTTTAAAACTAAATGTGCCATAAGGAAGGTTGGTATAGTCTTTTTCACTTTTGGCTGACCAATCTGACCAGTTTTTATCAAATCCTTCTAATTGATAACTGAATTCGATGTTATTCTGTTGTTCAAATAATGTTGATGAGAATTCAAAACGAAGAGAGTTTAAGCTGTTCTTAATTTTTACAGGAATCGCATCAATATTTCCAGAAGTATGTCCACCATAAATAATACTGTCCTTTTTGCCAAAAAGCGTGACTTCAGTTAATAGAACATTGAGCTTTTTAACATTATGCGTGTATTTTAAATAATTGATATGGTAAATTCCTTTGTTGGCACCCACAAAAATGTTTTCTTCATCATAAGGATAGATATTTTCAAACCCTGCTACTAGTTTTGAATTGAGTTCGGGGAAATGGACAATTGTAAAGGGAGTCTTTTTTGTGGCATTTTGATAATCAACAACTCCGATCTCATTATTGCTTACAAACCATATATTACCATCATTATCTTCTTTAAGATATTGTAGCGGGTTGTTTTTAAAAACAGATTTGAAAAAATCAGAAGGAATAAATTCGTTTTTCTGAGGCAGGTATTCATAAATACCTTTTTCTGTCGCAATTACAATTCTGTTTTTAATATGGAATACAAAGTTGTTTAAGGTAGAGGGCAGACCTTCTTTTTTTGTGAACAAATGTTGTTTTATAATTTTTTTTCTGTCGCTACTCAATTCAAGTTTGTAAACTCCACGATAAGGATGTGATGCCCATACTGTATTACTGCTCTGGTCATAGTGAACAAAACGTAAAGGCTCGGAAAGTCCGCTTATTGTACCTTTGTCAGTGAATTTTGAATTAGAAAACTCGATGCTATGTAGTCCATTATAGGTGCCCGAAATGATTCCTGAAGATGGGTAAAGCGAAGAAACTGCTTCAAATAGCCATGTGCCTATATTGCTATAAATAGGAATACCATTGTTCTTCTCAATGATAAACGCACCATCTTCGTGTCCAAGTAATAATTTCTGATTGATTTCATTTAAACTCCACACCTGACCTTTGGTGTTTTTTACCTCTTGAAAATAGTTTTTGGAATAACTAATGTCTTTTATGCCAGGGCTAAGTGGACTATAGAAAAGACCATTGGAGGTGCCTAAATAAAGTGTTTTGTCGAAAATTCTTGTAGAATAGCCTGTTACTTGTTTGTTTTTATCAGGGAATATCTGTTTAACCGGACTGTTATAGGCTACAAAGTCAATTCCATCATCCAGTCCTAGCCATAGATTCTGATCATAATCGATAAAAAGACTTCTGATATTATTTTTCTGCAGGCCTTCATCATATGAGAACTTTTGAAGTACGTTTCCATTTTTATCGATGATGATGCAGGCTGCGGAAGTTGTACCTAGTGCAAACTGTTCGTTGTTGAGCTGGATAGCACAAAAAATCCTGTCGTTTTTAAAGATATTGTCAGCATTTGTTGCTTTTTTGGTAAGCACATGATCCTTAAGAAGGAATATTCCACTCTTTAATGTCGTGATTAGAGTTGTTTCTGCATCATAATTCAGAATGGCTGTTATGGTGTTATACTTCAGGTTCGAGTCTTCATTGATGATTTGCCATGCTCCATTTTTAAACCAGAATAGCCCCTTTCCTCTAATTTGTGCATAAAGCTGATCATTGACTTTCCCTATAAAGTCCCAGATTTCATTTGAAGGATAAACTTTGATCGCCTTATCTTTCAGTTGGAAGATTTTTTCGACAGTCCTGAAGAATACCTGATCTTTTAGGATGACAATGTCCCAGATATCTGAAAATTGTCGATATTTTGCTGGAATAAGCGGCTTTAAGGATGTATACTTTAAAACCCCATTCTGATCAGGATAAAAATAACCGAATTCATCTTGTCCACCAACATATATCCTGCCTCCTGTATCAATTTTTAGAGAACGAATGATAGTTTTGTTTGGAAGCGGATAAAGTTTCCAATATCTTCCGTTAAAAGTAAGGAGGCCTTCATTGTTTGCAAAGTACATGATGCCACTTTTATCCTGTTGGATATCCCAGTTCTGAATGCCTCCTTTATAGGTCGTATTGCTATAATTTACAATCTGTGGTAAACCGATTGGATTTTGAGCCCTTAAGATGGATACCGAGAAATTTATTAAAACAATTAACAACAAATTCTTCATGAAATGATATTAAGAGCGGTTTTTTAGTTTTGTGTAGTATTAATGTAGTAGGGCGGAGCGAGCTAAGTTATAAATTAAAATACATTGTATTGTTTTTATAGTAGGCAGATTTTCTAGGTTTAAAAAGCTTCTGAATAAATTTGAATCACATACCCGTTCAGAGGGAAACTAAACTACCTTGAACTACTAGCCAAAATAAACCAATTAAATTAAAAACAAGCAAATTTATGAGAGAGAACTACAAAAAAGTGCTCGGGTTAATGACATTCATCATTCTCGTGTTTTCTTCAGTCAGTTCTTTTGCCCAGCAAAAGACGATTAGTGGAAGGGTTGTAGATGGTTCAGACAATTCTACTTTACCAAGTGTAAGTATTAAAGTAAAGGGAACACAAAAAACAACATCTACAGATGTAAATGGTAAATATGAAATATCAGTTGCAGATACTGATGTGTTAATATTTACTTATATAGGTTTTCAGGTGCAGGAAGTACCTGTCGCGGGAAAATCAGTTTTAAATATTGTCTTACAATCATCAAACCAGCAGATGCAGGAAGTGGTTGTAGTAGGTTATGGAACGCAAAAGAAATCGGATATAACAGGAGCTGTTTCTACGGTAAGTATGGAAAAGGCCACAGCAATTCCAACAACCAACGTAGCAGAAATGCTTAGAGGGCAGGCAGCAGGTGTGCAGGTGACTTTAGGTTCAGCCAGGCCTGGTGGAACTTCTAATATTCAGATCAGGGGAAGAAACTCTATACGTGGAGGAAATGATCCTTTAGTTGTACTTGATGGATTTCCGATAGAAAATATCAATGATGTAAATCCTGAAGATATAGCCTCAATAGAAGTCTTAAAAGATGCTTCCGCACAAGCTATTTATGGAGCAAGAGCGTCAAACGGGGTGATTCTGATTACTACAAGAAAAGGAGCGACTGGTAAAATGACGGTAGGTATAAGTTCCTATTTCACTGCACAAAGACTGACCAAAAATTTCGACCTGTATAATGCAGAAGAATTTGCACAATTTAGAAGAGAAGCTAAAAGAACAAATAATCCAGATGGCTCGTACAGTACAGATGAAGTTAACTTCGGTGGTTCTGCGCAAGCGCCAGAATATATCAATTTTAAAGCGGGTAATTATGTGAATTGGGAGGATGCTGTTTTAAGAGATACCTGGCTAAGCAGTAATACTGTAAGTTTAAGTGGGGGTAATGAGAATACCAAAATATTTACCAGTGCTACTTATTTTAACCAGTCGGGTTTAATACCATCTTCTGCTTACAAAAGAGGATCCTTCAGGTTTAATATAGATCAGAAAATCACTGACAGGGCAAGTATTGAAGCTAACATCAATATTGCTACCGATAAGCAAAGAAGGGAATCTGCAAACCTGGACTTTATCACTATTTCTCCATTCACAGGCCCTTATGACTTGAACGGAAACCTCGTGAGAAATGTGGCTGGAGCAAATGCAAGTAGCAGCACTATAAATCCATTGTGGAATATTCGTGAGTCTGACAACGAGATCAAAAACAATTTTTATAATCTTAATCTTGTAGGTAACTATAAATTCAGTGAGAACTTCAGCTATAAACTGAATACTTTATTTAGCAGGAAGTTTGCAGATGAAGGGACATATCTTTCTAAATTACATTCGGCAGGTGTTACTCCTAATGGAAGTGCTACACTGGCAAATGTACTTAGAGAAGAGTATTTGATAGAAAACATTCTCAATTATAAAACTGAGATCAATGAAATTCATAAGCTGGACTTCACTTTTGTACAATCGATAAATCAGCGCAATACATCCAGAACATTAATGACAGGAACTGGATTTGGAAATGATTTACTTGGGTTTGATGGGATTACCAATGCATTGAATTTTAAAACAACGAGAGCAGAAGAGCAATATAGATTGTCGTCCTTTCTGGGTAGAGCGCGATATAATCTGATGGATAAGTATTTGTTAACCTTAACTGCTCGTCGTGATGGGGCATCAGTATTTGCCGAGAACAAGAAATGGGGATTCTTCCCTGCAGCTTCTGTGGCATGGCAAATGCATAGGGAAAGCTTCCTGAAAGATGTTAAGGTAATTGATCAGTTGAAATTCAGAGCCAGTTATGGTGCTGTTGGAAACCAGTCTTTAAATCCGTATACCACTTTAGGTGTAGTAGATGCAAATCCGTATATATTCGGCGGGGTGATTGTTGGAGGGAATCTCCCTGGAACTGTATTGCCTAATCCCAATTTAACCTGGGAAACGTCGACCACATTTAATGCAGGTTTTGATTTCGGATTGTTTGGAAACCGACTTACCGGATCAGTGGAGTATTATGATACACAAACTACCGATCTGCTTGCTGACATCTCATTAGGAGGGACATCTGGATTTAGTTCTACAATTACGAATGGGGCTGCATCTAAGAATAAAGGGATAGAATTGTTGTTAACCGGACAACTGATTAGAAATTCTAAAATGAACTGGTCTGTAACAGGAACATTCTCCAGAAATACCAATGAAATTGTTAAAACAGGAATTGTTGATATCAATGGAAAGCCTAAAGATGATCTGGGTAGAGGAAGATATGTAGGACGGCCGATTAATATTATACGTACTATGGTTTTTGATGGTATTTTCCAGACTGATGCAGAGGCTCTTGCTTCGGCACAAGGTTCAAAAGGTGGTACGGTAACACCATTTCAAAGCGCAGCGACTTTGTATGCAGGAGCGATCAGACTTAAAGATGTTAATGGTGATGGCATCATCAATGATCAGGATAATGTGATTATAGGCACAGATCCAAAATGGTTTGGTTCTATCTCTACTAATTTCGAATACAAAGGTTTTGAATTACTTGCAGATCTATATATAGTTGAAGGGGCGACCCGTTACAACCCGTATCTGGCCAGTTTTAATGAGGGGGGGACTTTCCAGTCCGTAAGGAATGGTATTAAAGTGGATTATTGGACACCAGAACGTCCATCAAATAATTATCCACGTCCTAATTATAATAGTGCACCAGCAAATATTACAGCATTGGGAATTGCAGATGCATCATATGTAAGGTTAAGGACACTTTCATTGGGTTACAGCTTGCCAACATCATTGATTAGTAAAGCAGGTGTAAGCAATGCAAAAATTTATTTAACAGGAACAAACCTCTTTACCATAACAGATTATAAATCCTATAGTCCTGAGAATAATGCAAATGATTTTCCGGATACTAAGGCATTTACACTTGGGCTGAAAGTTGGATTTTAATTAACCCTAAAAGAAATTTAGAAATGAAAAAGTATTATATAAATATCAGGATAGCAGTTGTAGTTATGGCTGTCGTGAGTTTCTCTTCTTGTAAGAAGTTTCTGACAGAGGAACCTACTTCACAATTTACTGCAAATTTTGTTTACAATACTCCGGAAGGATTGGAGTCTGGCGTAGTCGGCTTGTATAACATACAGCGTGCTTTTTATGAAAACCAGGCTAATAATGGGTCTAATCCAATAGTGATTGATTCAAGAGATGATCTGACAGTTCCGCGTGGTGGAGAGATTTCCAATTATGGATTAATGAGATCAGGCACCCATGCTGATAATAGCGGTGTTTATTCCGATTACTGGAGAACCTATTATCGAATTGTGGATCGTTCTAATGCTTTGATACAGGCTGCGGAAAAGATTCAGGGGATGGATGATAAGCGTAGAAATAAAGTTTTGGCTGAGGCTAAGTTTTTTAGGGCAAACTCTGTGTTTATCTTGTTTAAACTGTTTAATAATATTTATGTGACTACGGAGCCGACTACACCAGAGAATGCATTGAACATTATTCAGGATAAAACTCCAGAGGCTGACATCTATAAGCTGATTAAGGATGACCTGACCTTTGCTATTGCCAACCTGGAATGGACAGCGACAGAAACGGGAAGGATTACACAAGGAACTGCCCGCCATGTAAAAGCGGAAGTTGCACTTTGGCAAAAAGACTGGGAGGAAGCAAAAATCCAGTCGGAGGCTGTAATAAATTCTGGACGTCATAATCTGGTCGCTCAGACAGGATTGGTTTTTAAAGGTGATTTAAATCATTCCGAAGCGTTATGGGCATTGCAGTGGAAACGCCAGGTAAATGGTTCTGCTTATAAGATAAACTTTAACCTGATGCCAAATTATGCAGAGCTTATTCCTGGTTCAAAATACAGTATTGAACAAGGAGGAAGAGGCTTTGGATGGTTAACGTTGAATAATTACCTGCGTGATCTGTTAAAAGAAGATCCTAATGACACCAGAATGAAGGGGTCATATTATATTCAGGATTATGTATATAATGATGCGGCAACTTTACCTGCAGGAAAAGTATTGGGACAAAAAATTGTACATGCAACATGGCAGGAGTTTGCACCAGTGGCAGCGGATAGGAATGCTTTCTTTATCCGTTTAAATGCAGGATGTAAAAAATATTTTCCGGATGATGGTATTCCGACTGAAGATTTGCAGACAAAAAACCTGATGGTATACAGATCTGCAGAAACCTATCTTTATGCTGCGGAAGCTAATATGATGCTTAATGATAATGATAAAGCTTTATTTTATCTAAACGAAGTGCGTCTTAGGGCTAATACGGCCAGATTAACAGGGACGGTAACTATTGAAGATATATTAGATGAGGAGGCCAGAGAGTTGGCGTTTGAGGGGCGTAGATTTTATATGCTGAAAAGAACAGGAAAGCTTTATAACTATGTAGTTGATCATGCCGGTTATGGAAAAGCGGGTGACTTGACGGTTGAGAATTCTGCGGGTCATGCCAATACTCCTGCAGATCCATTCCCATATCGTTCGGATGCCAGAAGAGTAATGAGACCTTATATGGTCAATTGGGTTATACCAAGGTCAGAGTTGAATTTGCTTGGTCCAAATTATCCTCAGAACGACGGTTATCCGAAATAGATTTACGGGCTGTCCAAAAATATATATTCAGGACAGCCCTTTACAAGCCCTCGTTTAGAAAAAAAAATTAGTTCCGGAAATGGAATGATAAATCCTTATTAATTTTAATAATGCTGAGATATACTTTAATAATCGTTTTAAGCATGCTGGTTATTACTTCATGCCAGGTAAAGAATTCAAAAAAAACTATAGATAACTATACGCTGGTATGGTCTGATGAATTTGATTATACCGGATTACCTGATAGTACCAAGTGGGGATATGAAGTCGGCGGAAGCGGCTGGGGTAATAATGAATTGCAGTATTATACAAAAGCCGATACTTTAAATGCTGTGGTGAGAAATGGGAAACTATTCATAACAGCGAGAAAAGCTGATATTGACGGGAAAAAGTATTCGTCGGCACGTTTAAGTACTAAGGGGAAAGCTGAGTGGACTTACGGTAAGATAGAAATTAATGCGAAACTTCCTGCGGGAAGAGGTCTGTGGCCTGCCTCATGGATGCTTGGTGCTAATATTAATGAAGTAGGATGGCCAGAAAGTGGAGAGATCGATATTATGGAGCATGTGGGCTTTAGCAGGGATTCTATCTTTGGAACAGTTCATACTTCTGCTTATAACCATCTCAAGGGAACACAGAAAGGCACCACTGCTTTTATTAAGAACCCATATACTGAATTTCACACCTATTCTGTTGAATGGACACCCGAAAAAATGGATTTTATGTTAGATCATAAAGTATATTATACGGTAGTTAATGAGCATAAAACGAATGCTGAATGGCCTTTTGATCATCCGTTTTATCTTTTATTGAATATTGCTGTAGGTGGGAATCTCGGTGGAAAAGAAGGTGTCGATGAAAATGTGTTTCCAGCAGTAATGGAGGTCGATTATGTGAGGATTTACCAAGCAAATAAGTAGTAATCATCATGATCCTTATTTGAATAAATTAAAAAGCCGTACTTTTGCAGAAAATAAAAGCAAATTGGGAACTCTGTTAGATTTAGGCATTAAGGGATATAATAATTACGGTACGCATCTTAAACAAAAGTATAAGGGGCAGCGTGTGTTTAAAGTAATTGTTGATGGAGGGTTTACATGTCCGAATCGTGATGGCAGTAAAGGCTATGGTGGTTGTACCTATTGTAACGTTGATTCATTTACACCGGAGCTTTCCCGAAAGTTACCTACTATCCGCGAACAGCTAGAGCAGGGAATGGAAAGAGGGAAAGGCTTTTATAAAGCGGATAAGTTTATTGTTTACTTCCAGCCTAATACGAATACTTATGCGCCTGTGCATTATTTGAAAATGATGTACGATGAGGCCTTATCTATAAATACTGATGATGTTGTAGGCTTTTCAGTAGGAACAAGACCTGATTGTATAGATGCAGAAAAGGTTGCTTTACTGGAAAGTTATACAGATCGGTTTGATGTAGATCTGGAAATGGGTATGGAGTCTATATATGACGAAACCCTGAATCAGATCAATAGAGGCTGTAGTCATGGGGAGTTTGTAGAAGCTGTAAAGTTATTGGAAAATACAAAGCTGGACCTTTGTGTACATACTATTTTTGGTTTTCCCTGGGAAACTGAGGAAATGATGCTGGAATATATCCATGAGATAAACCGGTTTCCTCAAATTAAATTTGTAAAATTCCACCATCTTCATATTGTTGAAGGTTCTATAATGGGTGTGAAATATAAGAAAGAACCTTTCAAACTATTCAGTCTTGAAGAATATACTGACCTTTTATGTAAATTGATTCCATTATTAAGACCTGATATCGTTATTCAGCGCTTATTTGGAATTTCTGATTGGGATTTACTTATTGCACCCAACTGGGGATTGAATAAATCTGCTATCCAAACTTATATTGATAAGGAAATTGAACGCAGAGGAGTAGTTCAAGGCTCCGAATATTTGCCTAAATAGGTAAAATCAATAAAATCATTCATTAATTCTGTTTTTCGCCTTTTTTAGAGGTGTATTTTGCCCGTATTTATCATTTTGCCTAAAATTTAATCTCATTTTAGATCAATTAGTGATTTTGTTTTGTTGTTTTTGTGTTTTTAGATCTTTTGTTTGTTGTTTTTGATCTTTTTGCGGAATATTTTTTGATAAATATCACAATTTGTGTGATTTTTATTTATTTGTCAAAAAATAACTCCATTTTTTGCTATAATGTTATGTTGGTTTTGATTTTTGCTGTATAAATTACTATAGTTTTATAGTTTTTGTAATTTTTGTGTGTAAAAATTGCTGATTTTGCTGTGTTTTTGTTGGTGTGTTTTGAATTTTACAAAAATAAAACGCTTTATTTGTGGAGTAATTAGACAAACAAACATTATTAACAATAAAAATCAAATATTATGGCAAAAGTTTTATTCAAACAGTGGGGTCCCTTTGCGGTTTTGCTTGCAATTGCAATTATTGCGCTATTTATTCCCTTGCTTCCGAACTTTGACGAAGGAAAATACAGCGGACCAGACATTGCATTCGTATTAATTGCATCAGCTCTAGTGTTTTTAATGACTCCTGGTTTAGCATTTTTCTATGGTGGTATGGTTCATCGTAAAAATGTACTCTCTACAATGATCAAAAGTGTAGTTGCTGCGGGAGTTATAACTGTTTTATGGATAGTTGTAGGTTTCAGTCTTGCTTTCGGAGATTCAATCGGAGGTTTTATTGGTAGTCCTTTAACATTCCTTTTCTTTCAAGGAGTGAACTCCGGGCCGGCATGGGGAACGATACCTCTCTCGTTATTCGCTGTATTTCAGCTGATGTTTGCGATCATCACTCCGGGTTTAGTGGTAGGTGCTGTGGCTGAACGTATTCGTTTTACTTCTTACATTTTATTTATTGTACTATTTGCATTGTTTGTATACTCTCCATTAGCGCACTGGACATGGCATTCAGATGGTCTTCTATTTAAAATGGGAGTGCTTGACTTTGCAGGAGGTACTGTGGTGCACATTTCTGCTGGTATGGCTGCTTTAGCTGGTGCTTTAGTACTTAAAAGAAGAAAAAGCCACCTGGAACACAAAGAAGTGCCACCTGCTAATATTCCATATGTATTAATTGGTACAGGTTTACTTTGGTTCGGTTGGTTTGGTTTTAATGCAGGATCAGCATTGGGTGCAAATGCATTGGCTGTTTCAGCATTCCTGACAACTAATATTGCGGCTGGTTCTGCTGGTTTATCATGGATGTTTTTTGATGTGTCAAGAGGAAAAAAACCATCAGTATTAGGCTTTTGTATCGGTGCTGTGGTTGGATTGGTAGCAATTACGCCAGGTGCTGGCTTTGTGAGCATTCCTTCCAGTATTTTCATCGGTGTATTTGCTGCTGTAATATCAAACCTTGCCGTTTCATGGAAACAAAAAACTTCATTAGATGATACATTAGATGTGTTCCCTTGTCATGGTGTAGGTGGTATTGTTGGGATGTTGCTTACTGGTGTATTTGCAACTAAAACGGTAAATGCGGCAGGAGTAGACGGCTTATTGTACGGGAATGTGGAATTCTTTTTAACTCAGCTAAAGGGTGCTGCTATAGTTATTGTGTTCAGTTTTGTGATGTCATTTATCATCTTCAAACTAATTAACCTTGTACAACCGATTCGCGTTACTTCTGAAGAAGAAGAAGAAGGATTAGATGCTAGTCAGCACAATGAAAAATACTCACAAGGTACCTTGATCGTGGAATCAACCGGTGAGGAGCTTCAAAATGCTTTTTAAGAAATAGTGAACAAGGATTAAAGAGTAAGCTAGTGTTTAATCCTTGATTCTTAATTATTACACTAACAAAATCAACCTAAAACCAAACCAAACCCAACAGATTATGAAATTAAGATCAGTATTAACTTTAGCATCTTTAACATTGGCCTCTGCTACTTATGCACAGGAGACGACGGAAGCACCGCTTCAAATTTCTGGATCAGTAGATACGTATTTCAAATACGATTTTGCTAAAGCGCCTAATATCAGTACATATTTTGCAAATGAGCATAATTCGGTTTCTATTGGTATGATTGATCTGGCATTAAAGAAAACTACAGGTAAAGCATCATTTGTTGGGGAATTGTCTTTTGGACCACGAGGACAAGCCCAGTCACTTGTGCCGAGTGCTGATGGTGAATCGTTTCATATTCAGAATTTATATGTAAACTATGCCTTTACCGAGAAGTTTAGTATGACTGCAGGTTTTATGGGGACATTCATTGGGTACGAAGTGATTTCCCCTGCTGCTAACTTCAACTATTCGACCTCTTACTTATTTGGTGCTGGGCCTTTTCAAAATGCTGGTGTTAAAGGGACCTATGCATTCTCTGAAAAAGTTAGCTTAATGTTGGGTTTGTTTAATGAATGGAACACCTACTCTGCTTCCCGCGGGGTGTCAAGTGTTGGTGCGCAGTTAATGGTATCTCCTGTTAAAGGTTGGACTGCCTATATCAATGGTTTGCATGGCTTGGACGCTTATGGAAATTACAGCACAATTGTTGACCTTACAACTACATATCAGGTTGATGAGAAAATTAAAATAGGTCTGAATGCTGCAAATCTTAGTGCGGGTGATGATAAGGTAGGGTATACTGGAGTAGCCTTGTATCCACAATATGCCTTTACTCCTTCAGTAGGCCTGGGGGTAAGAGCAGAATATATGAATTTCAAGGGGATTTCAGGAGCCCCGGATGCGAGTGTGCTATCTGGAACTTTATCTGCGAATATTAAAGCAGGTGGTTTGACCTTTATTCCAGAGATTCGTTTTGATAATGATAAAGATTTATCACAGGGTTTTCTTAAAAGTGATGGAATTACGGCTACAAAATCAGCTTCACAGTTCTCCCTGGCTGCAGTTTACGCATTTTAGTCTCGATTATATTATCTTGAGCCACCGGGGTATATCCGGTGGCTCTTTTATATCTTTATGTTATGAAACTTTCAACTCTGGTTATTTTATTGTTTTTTACAGTGACAGGATTTGCACAGGAAAAAGCGTTGTCTACTGATGATAGGGGTAAGCTCATCTATTATGAAGTGGTGAATTTAAAAGATGTGCCAAGTGATTCTTTAAAATCCAGAGTCGTAGCTTTTCTAAAAAAGACACCGAAGACATTAAAACTGAAGTCGGCAGATACAGATTCATTGATGTACATCATAGGAAAACTGATCATCAATAAAACTGCACTGGTTTTGAGTCGCCCTTCAGGTGAGGTCCTTTATAACTTTTATGTAGAAATTAAAGAGGGTAAATACCGTTTTTGGATGACCGACTTCAATTTTATCTCCTATCAAAGAGATCGGTATGGCAATTTTGTGCCATCCACTACAGTAGGAATCCCATTAGAGACTAAGCCGGGTAAGTTGAATTCAGCAGAATGGGCGGGCTATGTGAAGGCCACGACTAAGGAGGTAAATGTTTTAGCGGAACGTTTTAAAGAAGCAATGATGAAAAAAGTAATTGCTCCGGCTTTAGTTGCTCCATCGGCTGTTGGTCCTCACCAAAAATGGTAAACTCTAATGCACCATTTTGTCCGCACATGTTGAACTGGCAAATGCTTCTGGCTTAGCTTTAAATATAAAACCCATACTTAAAATATATCCCATTGCTTCATTTAATGCTTTGTTAGATTTGAACATCGGATTGGTATTAATGTCTGCATGAACTTCCAGATCAACCCGATATAAATCTAATAAGTCACAGACGGAGTAAGCTGTTTCAATTGATTTCTGTACTTCAAGGAGCATTCTTTCTTTGATGCTCATTTTATGAGAAGTTTTTTCCTGGTGGATGTACATAAAGCCTCCATGATGTTCTCTTAATAAAACAATTACAGTAGCAAAATCTGTGTAGGCACCTTTTACCTGTGAATCAGTTCCGATGCAAACTTTAAGCCGGTAACCGTTGTCACTCTCTCTGATGATGGCATTTTCTACTTCTTCTAAAATGGACGAGTGGATAACTTCGCCGCTAAATTTCTTCCAGGTCATACGTTATTGGTGTTAATGTGTAAACAACCCGTATACAGGTTTCCTAAAAATAGGTGGATAAAATTAAAAACGTGTTAAGTTGCTATTGTTTAATTGCTAACAAATATCTAGTTGTCAACAGTTTAATTTATATTTAAACTCTTTTGATGTAGAGTTGTTACAATAAGGCGGGAGTGCTTCCGTTTAAATAAACAGAATCATTAACTAAATATAAGCATTATGAAAGCAGAATTGTTAAATGAATTTAATTTATTGCAACGGAGCCTTGCTTCAGTTGATTATCATGAAATGGTAGAAGAACAGGTTTATGTACCAATTAAGAGGGTTAATAATAAAATGCATACCTGGATTTCTGAAAGAGGGCATATGCTGATGAACCTGGATGCTCGTCTAAATAGCTCCTGGAGATATCTGAGAAAGAAATATCTAAAATTTTAATGCCCTAATTCCACTATCTTTGCCGAATGATGGTAGAAAAGATATTGGAGAAATTAAAGATTACCTCCCTGAACCAAATGCAACTGGATACGCTAGCTGCTGGTAAGAAAGGGAGTGATGTGGTATTGCTAGCACCTACAGGTTCTGGTAAAACACTAGGTTTTCTACTTCCGGTATTGAACAACATCAAATTGCAGGTTCAGGGTGTGCAAGCCTTAATTATTGTGCCTTCTAGAGAGTTAGCCTTACAGATCGAATCGGTGTTCAGGCAAATGTCTACAGGTTTTAAGGTGAACTGCTGTTATGGAGGTCATCCAGTAAAAACAGAAAAAAATAACTTTGAAGAGCCCCCTGCGGTATTAATTGGTACGCCGGGAAGGATTGCCTATCATTTGCGTCATGAGAATTTCGACGAGTCGGCTATTACTTCATTGGTGTTGGATGAGTTCGATAAAGCTCTGGAGTTTGGTTTTCAGGAGGATATGTCTTACATCATCCGTAAGTTGCTTTCTTTGAAACAAAGATTCCTTACCTCGGCTACTGCGATGGAAGAGATTCCTGATTTTACAGGGATTGACAAGCCTGTAGAGATAAACTATCTGGAGAATGTGGAGGTTGCACCAGATTTAAAGCTTAAAAAGGTAACAACGACTGCAGAAGATAAGCTGGCAACTCTGTTAAGGCTGATCTGTAAAGTGGGCAATAAAAACATGCTGATCTTTTGTAATCATAGAGAGACTGTTGACCGTATCAGTGATTTGTTAATAGATCAGGATCTTGCGCATGATATTTTTCATGGTGGGATGGAACAGGACGAACGGGAGCGTGCCTTATTGAAATTCAGAAATGGCAGTATCAAGATTCTGATTACGACTGATCTTGCTTCAAGAGGCTTAGATATTCCAGAAGTAGAGTGTATTATTCATTATCAATTGCCATATACAGAGGATGCTTTTCTACATCGTAACGGACGTACCGCGCGTATGAATGCAAAAGGTACGGCTTACCTGATTATTGCTGATGATGAAAAATATCCATTTTTAAAAACTGAAATCGAAACAGAAAACCTTAAAGGTGATTTTAAATTGCCTCGCGATAGCGAGTGGCAGACCTTATACATTGCGGCTGGTAAAAAGGATAAAGTAAATAAGATAGATATTGTAGGGCTGCTATTGAAAAAAGGAGGCTTGCAAAAGGAAGAAGTGGGTTTGATTGAAGTAAAAGATCAGGCTTCTTATGTGGCAGTAAAGCGTAAAATGGTGAATAACATTTTAAAGTTGCTGGCTAACGAGAGGATTAAGAACAAAAAGGTAAAGATTGAAATAGCAATGTAATATGAGTAACAACGATATTTTTAAAAAGCTTCGAGTAGCGTTATCACTGACCAATGATGATATCATTAAGATAATGGAATTGGTGCAATTCAAAGTAAGTAAAAGTGAGCTAGGTGATATTTTTAGATCGGATGATCATCCTAATTTTAAAAAATGTGGAGATCAGATTCTGCGTAATTTCTTAAATGGATTGGTTATTTATAAGAGAGGGCCAAGGCCGCCAAAACAAGAAAAACCAGCGATAAAAGGTTAATATAGTTCTTCCTCCATTATTTATTCTCAATCGTTCTGAAAGTAAGATTTACCCTTGCTTTGTGTGTTTGTTTGGTTGGGGGAAGTCTGTGCAGCCAATGACGTTGGGTTTCATCTCTCATTACAAGTAAGCTGCCGTGTTCTAAAATTAAGGATATGGTTTGCTTACTCTCTTTATGTTTAAAGGCAAATTTTCTTTCTGCCCCAAAACTCATAGATCCAATGGCACCATTTTTTTTTAAGTCTTTTTCACCATCGCTATGCCATGCCATGCCCTCTTCTCCGCTATGGTAAAGATTAAGCAGACACGAGTTGAATGTTTCTCCTAATGTTTTTTCTGCAATATCTTTCAATTCCAACAATGCGGCAGTCCAGGGTAATGCCTTTTTTGTTATGTTAGAATAAGTATATTCAAACTCCTTGTCGCCGTACCAGGCAACCTTTCTTTTTGTTAATATATGCTTACCAAAAATGACAGCTTCATCATTTTTCCATTCTATATTGCTCAATAGCTCATTCAGGTAATGATTGGCAGTTTGCGTTGGCATTAATCTGCCATAATAGATTACAGTACCATGATATGGTAGTAGGTTGCGCTGTTTTTCTCCTTCATTACTGAATAAGTCCATTTTTTTATCATTTTTTGTAAAGTTATTATATTTCTATTATTCATTTTGTTTTACTTGCCTACGTCCCACAGAAATACTATGCAACTTTAGCTGAAAAAAAATGTTAATTGAGTTGATTTTTTATTCTAAAAGCCAAAATATTAATTTTTATGAAATCTTGTGTTGGTTTTTCTATGTTTGAGGATGATGTAAACATAAGTTTCAAGTTGTTCACATTAAGATTTAAATGAATGGTATGAAATTGACAATAGGAGAGAAATTTAGGTTTTTAAGAGCGTGCGCTCAAAAAGATGAAAAGGAAGTTTCTGAAAGTTTAAAGCTATCGTTAAGCACCTACATTAAGATTGAGGATGATTTTATTTATCCTAAAGATAGTGTGATTAGACGAGCTGCTGAATTATATGGTTTGGATTATGATGGTTTCTTAAGGGTTGGTGAGGAGTAATTAGTACTAAAATAGGTTTTACTGAGAAAAAAAATTAAAACATTTTAATAAAGCGGTTTAAATCGCTTTATTTGGAAATGTAACCAGCTGTATGACAGATTGTGTCTGCTTTTTGGGTACTAGTTATCAAATCAACATTAAACCAACAATATTTTTTATGAAGAAAATTCTTTTTTTATGCTTTGTTACGTTGTTCAGCGTTCAACTTTCTTTCGCTGCTAAGGTCGATACAGTTCTAACTTATAGTACTGCAATGAAGAAAAATATTAAAGCAGTGGTTATTACTCCTGAAGGTTATGCGCAGGCTAAAAGTATGCCGGTAGTATATTTATTACATGGTGCCGGAGGTTCTTATTCAAATTGGATACTAAAGGTGCCTTCGTTACAGCAACATGCTGATGATTTTAAGACGATAATTGTATGCCCTGACGGTAACGTAAGTAGTTGGTATTTTGATAGTCCAGTTGATCCGGAATGGAGATACGAAACTTACGTGGCTACTGAACTTGTCAATTGGGTTGATAAAAACTATAAAACAATTAAAGATCGTAAGGGTAGAGCCATTACAGGATTAAGTATGGGAGGGCATGGAGCATTGTATCTTTCCTTTAAACATCAGGATATTTTTGGAGCAGCAGGAAGTATGAGTGGGGGTGTGGATATTACCGGATTTCCATTAAACTGGGCACTTTCAAAAAGATTGGGCGATTATGATAAAAATGCGGCGCGATGGAAAGAAAATGCAGTTGTGAATATGACTCATTTATTAGTTCCAAATAGATTGGCTTTAATTATAGATTGTGGTAAAGATGATTTCTTTTATAACGTAAATATAAAATTACATGAGGAATTGCTTTATAAGAATATTCCGCACGATTTTATCATCAGGCCAGGTGCTCACAACTGGGAGTATTGGGACAATGCTGTAAAATATCAACTTCTGTATTTTAACAGTTTCTTTAACCGTAAATAAAGTATTAATATCCGGTAGTCCTTAAATATAACTTATTGTTTTGTTGCTAAATAGATCAGTTTAGTAGAGACTAATGATTGATAGCTTTAATTAACTTTAAAGATAAAAAAGATCTCATAAGGTTGGTTTTGAACTTTGTTGTGTCTGTATTTGGAAAGTTTTTATACTTATTTAAAATAAAAACATATATCTTGCACCTTCAAATATGGGGGTTTTGGGCTTTATTTCAAGTGTAAGTTGTTTTTTCTTGCTCTTGCTTACGCTTCACTTGTTTTTTGCGAAACGAGGGGTGAAATTATTAAACCGGTTACTCTCAGTTATTTTTATTTCAAGATTTGGGCAGGTATTAGTCTTCTTGGTAGTAAGTTCTAATGAAAGGGCTATTTATCCTTTTTTTTGCCAGTTCTTTATTCCGATTTATTATGCTGCCCCTGCTTGTTTTTATTTGTATGCGACTTGCTTTATTGCTGGCCGTACTCAACTTCAGAAATTTGAGTGGTTTCATTTTGTTCCATTTTTTCTGGCAATTGTACATGTACTACCATGGCCTTTTTCTCCCGCTGTTAAATGGGATGCCATTGTCGCACAAATACTGGACAATAAACAGCTTTTTATCACAGAACCGAGCGGATTATTTCCATCCTGGTTTTACTACCTCGGTAGGCCTTTTCTATTGCTGGCTTATTTGGTTGCGACTTGGGTTACTATTTTGAAGTCAAAGGTTAGTGCTGATGGTAAAAAATGGATCTTCTTTTTTTTAAGGACAGCGACTTTTTTTCAGTTGACAAGTTTTTTTCCTTTGGTCATCTGGAACTCAGAAGAACCTTTGTTTAATGCCTTGTTTATACTGCTTAATTGTATGGTTCTTCTGGCAATTGTAATTTTTGTCATGCATCAGCCGAAATTATTTTACGGCTACTTGTTTGTAGCTGTGGATATGGAGGGTAATGAAACTGTAGTAGGGGATGATATAGAAGAAGTTAAGAAGCTCGCTAAGCCTGTCGTGTCAGCTAAGAAATTAAATCTCATGCCTGATCAGCTGTCAGCCTATTCAGATTTGATGAAATCTTTTATGGAAAATAAAAAGCCATATCTTCAATCAAATTTTCAAATTGTTGATCTGGCTAATGAAATTAATATTCCCGTTCATCAGTGTTCTTTCGTAATCAATAATTTTTTGAAAAGGAATTTTCGCGACTGGATCAACAGCTATCGTATTGATTTTTTTATCAAGGAATATCCCCTTAAATCTAATAGAATGACTATTGAAGCTGTGGCTTATGAATCTGGTTTTAAGAGTCTGACTACATTTTATAATGCCTTTAAGAAGGAAACAGGCTTGATGCCAAAAGCTTTCTTTTCTCAGAAATAGGAGGTATAAATATCCCCGTTTTTATATTACTATTGAATCGTTGAATATTTCAGACTTGTAGATTTAACTGTTGTGATATTTTGGTAGATATATTTGTGCAATTTTCCTCGTATGGGTATTTATATGATTATTGAAGAATTAAGACAACGGATAATTTTAAAAACAGGGTTATCAAATATTACCCCCCGCGACTGCCATTATATTTCAATGGATATCTATGAATCTTTAAATAGAAATATTAGTGTGACCACTTTAAAACGAGTGTTTGGCTTTGCCAAAAGTAAGTACCTTCCTTCTAAGTATACGATTGCAATCTTAAATGATTATGTCGACCAACCTGTATCAATTTCAATTTCTAGTATACCTGAATCTGAACATATTCGCTCATTTATCTTACCACCAGAAACTTCTTCTTTTCAATTAAGTGATGATATTGGTTTACATCCTCAAATAATTGTACTGGACGCTTTGGATGTTTTGCTCAAAAACAATCAGGAGAGTTCGCCGCTTATCATTGCAGGAAAATGCTTGGGTATGGTTTATTTTAAAGACCTTATTCGTTTCTTAACCAGCGAGGATAAAATGAATGGAACGCTTTATCATAAATTTAATTTTAGTTTGCAAAGTGCTATAAATTTGCTGCAAACTGGGAATGTTGGGGCAATGCTGTAAAATATTAACTTCTGTATTTTAACAGTTTCTTTAACCCTAAATAAGAGTCTGAAATATTGTTGTAATGCGAAGTAATAGATAATTGCAAAAATTAATATCTTGTAGACCTTAAACATAAATGATGACAACAGATCGCAGAAGTTTTTTAAAAGATTTAGGTTTATTAACCGGTGCAGCGGCATTTGGTTCAATAATTCCATTAGAGGCATTTAGTGCAGGTAAAAAGGAGTTTTTCAAGATATCTCTGGCCGAATGGTCTTTGCACAAAACCTTATTTGCTAAGAAATTGAATAACCTTGATTTTCCTTTGAAAGCCAAAAAGGATTTCGGGATTGATATTGTAGAATACGTTAGTGTTTTTTTCGAGAATAAAGAAAAAGACCCTGCTTATTTAAAAGAGTTGAAAACCAGAACCAAGAATGAGGGCATCCAAAATCACCTGATAATGGTTGACCGAGAAGGTAATTTAGGAGATACTAATGATGCTGCCAGATTAAAAGCTGTAGAAAATCATTATAAATGGGTTGATGCGGCTAAATACTTGGGCTGTAAAACAATACGTGTAAATGCCGGAGGTAAAGGGACCGCTGAACAGGTAAAAGCAGCAGCAATAGATGGTTTAGGAAAACTAACCGAATATGGTAAGAAACAAAAAATCAATGTGATTGTTGAAAACCATGGTGGTTATTCATCAGATGGTGCTTGGTTGGCTGATGTGATTAAACAAGTGAATAGTTCTTATTGTGGTACATTACCTGATTTTGGAAATTTTGCATTGGGTGGTGGAAAAGAATATGATAAATATAAAGGTGTAGAAGAAATGATGCCTTACGCTAAAGGTGTAAGTGCTAAATCAATGAACTTTGCTCCAAATGGTGATGAAAGTGATATTGATTATTATCGTATGTTCGAGATCATTAAAGCTGCAAAGTGGAGCGGACTTGTTGGAATTGAATATTCTGGTAAGGGGCCTGAGGATGAGGGGATCTTAAAGACAAAAGCCTTGTTAGAGAAAATATTACAACGTTATAAATAAGAAAAACATAAAAGGCCGGTACCGCTCATAAGCAATACCGGCCTTTTGCTATAAATGGAGATTTAAACCAGTTTTTTATATCTGATACGATGAGGCGTTACATCACCCAAGCGTTTTTTGCGGTTTTCTTCATAGTCGCTATAATTCCCTTCAAAGAAGTAAACCTGAGATTCACCTTCGAAAGCAAGGATATGTGTACAGATACGATCTAAGAACCATCTGTCGTGACTAATTACTACTGCACAACCACCGAAATTCTCTAAAGCCTCTTCTAATGCTCTAAGTGTATTTACATCAATATCGTTGGTCGGCTCATCCAGTAATAATACGTTGGCACCTTTTTTCAAGGTAATTGCCAGGTGTACACGGTTACGCTCACCACCTGAAAGAATACCTACTTTCTTTTGCTGATCGCCACCATTAAAGTTGAACTTAGATACATAAGCTCTTCCATTTACGGCTTTATTACCAAGCTGGATGTTGTCCAAACCATCAGTAATGTTTTCATATACAGTTTTTTCAGGATCTAAATCATTGTGCATCTGATCTACATAACCTAATGCTACAGTTTCTCCAACTCGGAAAGTACCTGCATCAGGAGTTTCTTGCCCTGTGATTAGGCGG
This sequence comes from Pedobacter sp. ASV1-7, assembly GCF_040203335.1. Lineage (NCBI taxonomy): Bacteria > Pseudomonadati > Bacteroidota > Sphingobacteriia > Sphingobacteriales > Sphingobacteriaceae > Pedobacter > Pedobacter sp. ASV1-7. The sequence continues at coordinate 1,171,462 of NZ_JBEHBV010000001.1, forward strand.
AACAAGGTTGTTTTACCAGCACCATTTGGTCCGATAATTCCGACGATACCAGCTGGAGGTAATGAGAAGCTTAGGTTTTCAAATAAAATCCTGTCGCCATAAGCTTTAGTTACTTCATTGGCTTCGATGACTACATTCCCCAACCTTGGCCCGGCCGGAATAAATAGCTCCAGTTTATCTTCTCTTTCCTTGCCATCCTCAGAAGCCAGTTTGTCGTAGTTTGATAAACGTGCTTTAGATTTAGCATGTCTGGCTTTCGGTGCCATACGCACCCATTCCAACTCACGTTCCAAGGTTTTTTGACGCTTACTTTCAGTTTTTTCTTCTTGTGCAAGGCGTTTTGCTTTTTGGTCTAACCATGAAGAGTAGTTTCCTTTCCATGGAATACCTTCGCCTCTGTCTAATTCAAGAATCCAGCCAGCTACATTATCCAGGAAGTATCTATCATGGGTTACTGCAATCACAGTTCCTTTATAATTCTTTAAAAATTGCTCTAACCAGTCGATACTTTCGGCATCCAAGTGGTTGGTAGGCTCATCCAATAACAATACATCAGGTTCTTGTAATAATAAACGACACATGGCAACCCTTCTGCGTTCACCTCCTGATAAAACCCCAATTTTAGTTTCCGGATCAGGACAACGCAATGCGTCCATCGCACGCTCCAGTTTGGAGTCTAATTCCCATGCATTGACAGCGTCAATTTTGTCTTGTAACTCACTCTGACGAGCCATTAATTTATCCATTTTATCTGGATCTGAATAATTCTCTTCTAATCCGAATGCTTCATTAACTTCTTCGTATTCTTTTAAGATCGCTGTGATTTCGGCAACACCTTCCTCAACTACTTCTCTAACTGTTTTGCTATCATCTAATATTGGTTCCTGTGCAAGATAACCTACAGAATAACCTGGAGAGAAAACTACTTCGCCCTGAAAAGATTTATCAAGACCTGCAATGATTTTTAATAAGGATGATTTACCTGAACCATTTAGACCAATAACGCCAATCTTGGCGCCATAAAAGAAGGATAGGTAAATGTTTTTTAAAACTTGTTTCTGAGGGGGGTAAATTTTGCTTACACCCGCCATTGAAAATATTATTTTTTCGTCTGACATATTTATATGGTATACTTTACTGCTTAAAAGGCATTGATTACTTAATTTATAATATGGTCGGCATTTTTAGTATCCGGCAGGCAAAGATAAGGAAGCAAAGGGCATTAAGCAAGCTCATCGCTATTGCTTGAAGATCTCTTTAAAGCACATTTCTTAAAATGTACAATGCTTTCTTTAATTTTAAAGATTGTGTAGTATTGTATAGTTAACAAAATCAACTAACCAAATTTATAAAGTATGACAAATAAATTAGCAGTTTTAATACTGTCTGTTACCTTATTGGCCAGCCCGGCCTGGTCTCAAAAGAAAATTTATGATGCAGATATTATCATTTATGGCGGCACATCGGCTGCAATAACAGCAGGGGTGCAGGCTAAAAAATTAGGCAAATCTGTTATTATTGTTTCCCCTGACATACATCTTGGAGGTCTATCTTCTGGTGGACTTGGCTTTACTGATACTGGAAATAAAGAGGTTATTGGTGGTTTAGCCAGGGAATTTTATCACCGTATCTATATGCATTACAATACTGACGCCGCATGGAAATGGCAGAAAAAAGAGAGTTACGGTAATAAAGGTCAAGGGACACCTGCGATGGATGGTTCTGAAAGAACCATGTGGATTTTTGAACCTCATGTGGCTGAAAAGGTAATGGAAGATTTTGTGAAAGAAAATAAACTTAATGTGTATCGTAATGAATGGCTTGACAGGAAGAAGGGAGTACATAAAATAAACGGGAAAATAATTTCCATTACTACATTAAGCGGTAAAAAGTTCAACGGCAAAGTATTTATTGATGCAACTTATGAAGGCGACTTGATGGCTGCAGCCAAAGTAAGTTACCATGTTGGAAGGGAAGCCAATAGCGTGTATGGAGAAACCTGGAATGGTGTTCAGACGGAGGTATTTCATCATGGTCATTATTTTGCAAAACAAATAGATCCTTATAAAGTGCCTGGTGATAAAAAAAGCGGATTACTTACTGGAATCTCTAAAGAAAATCCAGGGATAAAAGGAGATGGTGACCAAAAATTGCAGGCATATTGTTTTAGATTATGTTTAACCAATCATCCCGAGAATCGAATAACGTTTCCAAAACCAGATCGTTATAATCCGGCAGACTATGAGTTGATGGTTAGGATATTTCAAAGTGGCTGGAAAGAATTATTTGATAAGTTCGATCCTATTCCAAATAGGAAAACTGATACAAATAACCATGGGCCTTTTAGTATGGATTATATTGGTATGAATTACTCTTATCCCGAAGCCTCTTATAAGGAACGTCAAAAGATCATCAAAGATCATGAAAACTATCAGAAAGGTCTACTATATTTCATGGCAACAGACAAACGGATACCAAAGAATTTACAGGATAGACTAAACAACTGGGGGCTTGCAAAAGACGAGTTTAAAGATAATGGAAACTGGCCGCATCAGTTATATATTAGAGAAGCAAGGAGAATGCTGAGTGATTATGTGATGACGGAGCACGAAATATTGGGCAAAAGGGAAGTGCCAAATCCAATTGGAATGGGCTCCTATACCTTAGATTCACATAATACACAACGATACGTAACATCAGCCGGTTTTGTTCAGAATGAAGGTGATATTGGTGTTAAAGCACCTAAGCCTTATAGTATAGCTTATGAGGCAATAGTTCCAAAGGAAAAAGAATGTACCAATTTGATGGTGCCTGTATGTTTGTCCACGTCTCATATTGCTTTCGGATCCATTAGGATGGAACCTGTATTTATGATTTTAGGAGAATCAGCGGCTACAGCAGCTGTAATATCAATAGATGGAGGCTTAGCAGTGCAAAAAGTTCCTTATGCGCAATTGGAAAAAATGTTATTACAACAAAAGCAAAGGCTCCGTCTGTAATGTGATTTTTTTATATGTTAATTAGTTATTAATCAGTGGTTGTAAGAATGTTAGATTGTTTATTTTTATTGGTAGCTTTATAGGAGAAATATATTTGGTCTGCCATTTTGCTAGGTAATATTGCTTTAGGCGGCATTTTTGACAGGGATGGGAAAATGAGAGATAATGATTACAGTTGAGCGACAAATGGTTTTGTTTAGTCTTTTTATCATTGTTTAAATTTATTCTTGAAGCTAATTAATTTTTCTCCCTTAATGTGCTTTCCTGTGTTTAAAGTCAGAATCCCGTAAGTTTTCTGATATACTGGCAGTTGTAACACATAAAAATAGGTGTATGGCTTAATTGTTGATAAATTAAAAAAAATGCGGGTGCATATTTATAAAACAATTTTTATAGTTTAGAGCATTCCCGAATTAGAAAGGTAAATATGGAAGCTAAATTTTCACCACAAGTCAAAGATGTAATCTCCTTTAGCAGGGAAGAAGCCCTGAGATTAGGTCACGATTACATAGGCGCGGAACATCTATTGTTAGGCCTTATTCGCGAGGGCGATGGTATGGCCATTAAGATATTGAAATCATTGGGTGTTGATACTTCAAAACTTCGTCGATCAATAGAAGATTCGGTTAGAGGCACATCGAGTGTTACAGTTAATCTTGGTAATATACCCTTAACTAAGCAAGCAGAAAAAGTATTAAAAATCACTTACCTTGAAGCGAAAATCTTTAAAAGTGATTTGATTGGTACGGAGCATTTATTGTTATCTATTCTTCGTGATGATGATAATATTGCATCACAGATTTTACTACAGTTTAACATCAATTACGAGATATTTAAACAGGAGGTTGAAGTGAATAAAAACGGTTTCAGAGATGAAACACAAAATAGCGCATCGACCGGTGGTGATGATGATTATCGTGAGGAAGAATCATTCAGCAGTCCTAAAAAAGTATCAGACATTAAATCTAAAACTCCGGTATTAGATAATTTTGGAAGAGACTTAACCAAAGCGGCTGAAGAGGGTAGATTGGATCCGATTGTTGGTCGTGAAAAGGAGATAGAGCGTGTATCGCAAATTTTATCACGTCGTAAAAAGAATAATCCTATCCTGATTGGTGAGCCAGGTGTAGGTAAATCTGCGATAGCAGAAGGACTAGCATTGCGTATTGTTCAACGTAAAGTTTCTAGAGTACTGTTTAACAAACGTGTAGTAACTTTAGATCTTGCTTCATTAGTTGCAGGAACTAAATACCGCGGACAGTTTGAAGAGCGTATGAAAGCAGTGATGAACGAACTGGAGAAATCTACAGATGTCATCTTATTTATTGATGAGATTCATACTATTGTTGGTGCTGGAGGTGCTTCAGGATCTTTAGATGCATCAAATATGTTCAAACCAGCTTTGGCAAGGGGCGAAATACAATGTATTGGAGCAACAACGCTGGATGAATATCGTCAGTACATAGAGAAGGATGGAGCCTTGGACCGTCGTTTCCAAAAGGTAATGATTGAGCCGGCTTCTCCTGATGAAACCATTGAGATTCTGAACCGTATTAAAGAGAAATATGAAGATCATCATGGTGTAACTTATACCGATGAAGCAATTAATGCCTGTGTAGCCTTAACATCAAGGTATATTACTGATAGATTCTTGCCAGATAAAGCGATTGATGCACTGGATGAGGCTGGGTCAAGGGTTCACTTAACAAACATTCATGTTCCGGATAACATTATTGCTATCGAGAACAAGATTGAAGAAATCAAAGTAGAAAAAAATAAAGTTGTTAAAAGTCAGAAATACGAAGAAGCAGCTAAATTAAGAGATACTGAAAAGAATTTATTAGAAGAGCTTGATCGTGCTAAGGCAGAATGGGAAGCAGAAACCAAAACTAAACGTTATACAGTTTCTGAAGACAATGTTGCCGAAGTTGTTTCGATGATGACTGGTATTCCTTTACAACGTGTTGGACAAACAGATAGTGCTAAACTGTTGAATATGTATGATACGGTTGCTACTAAGATTATCGGACAGGATGATGCCATTAAGAAATTAACTAAAGCTATTCAACGTACCAGAGCTGGGTTGAAAGATCCTAAAAAGCCTATTGGGTCGTTTATTTTCCTAGGTCCAACTGGAGTAGGTAAAACAGAATTGGCTAAAGAGCTTGCTCGTTTTATGTTTGATAGTGATGATTCACTGATTCAGATTGATATGAGTGAGTACATGGAGAAATTTGCAGTATCGCGTTTAGTGGGGGCACCTCCGGGATATGTGGGCTATGAAGAAGGCGGACAGCTGACTGAAAAAGTACGCAGAAAACCTTATGCTGTAATTCTATTGGATGAGATCGAAAAAGCACACCCTGATGTATTTAACATCCTTTTACAAGTATTAGACGAAGGACAGCTTACTGATAGTTTAGGCCGTAAGGTAGATTTTAGAAATACTATCATTATCATGACATCCAACATTGGCGCACGTCAGTTGAAAGATTTTGGACAAGGTGTAGGTTTTTCTACTTCTGCAAAAACGAATCAAGCTGATGCACATTCAAGAGGAGTAATTGAGAATGCTTTGAAACGTGCTTTTGCGCCTGAATTCTTAAACCGTGTGGATGATGTGGTCGTATTCAATACTTTAGGTAAAGAAGAGATTTTCAAGATTATCGATATTGAATTAAAATCTTTATTCGGACGCGTTCATAATTTAGGTTATGAGGTTAAATTAACCGATAAAGCAAAAGAATTTATTTCTGATAAAGGTTTTGATTCTAATTTTGGAGCGAGGCCACTTAAACGTGCGATTCAGAAATATCTGGAAGATCCAATTGCTGAAGAGATTCTTAAAGGTGAAATTCATGAAGGAGATATCCTTGAAATTGATTACGATAAAGAAAACGATAAGATAGTTGTAGAAAACAGAAGTCCGGGTAAGAAAAAGAAAAAGGAAGAAGGAAGTGTAGAGTAAAATACCGGATCTGCAATAAAAAACCCTGATAAGTGAAAAGCTTGTCAGGGTTTTTTTATTTAGTTTAATATGTATAATTGGCAACTTAGTGTGTTTTTTACACAATTTGTGAAATTATGTTTGGTTAGATTTTGGTTATTAAAATAAATGCCTCTATTTTAGATATTAAATAGGTTAGGAAAATATCATTTATATCAAACAACATTATTAATGAATTTTAAATTATCATTGGCATTACCCTTGATTATCTGTGTCTTTAAAACATCGGCACAGGAAAAGCAGGAGGCCTATACTCAGCAAATTAATGGTACAAAACTGAGCTTTGAGATGAAAGCCATTCCGGGCGGAGAGTTTTTAATGGGGAGTAGAAAAGGAAAGGCCGATGAACAGCCGGTACATAAGGTGAAGCTTGATCCTTTCTGGATGGGTACTTATGAAGTAACCTGGGATATTTATGAGCCTTTTTTGTATAAGGACTACGAGATTACACAAAGCATTGGTGCTGTTCCGGCAAACGTTGATGCAGTAACAAGACCCACAAAACCGTATCTGGACATGACATTTGGCATGGGCAAGGAAAATCATCCTGCTTTGGCTATGACACATTATAATGCGATTCAATTCTGTAAATGGTTGTATGCACGTACAGGTGTATTTTATCGTTTGCCAACAGAGGCAGAATGGGAATATGCGAGTCGTGCCGGAAATACAACTGAATATTTTTTTGGTGATGATGCTGCGAAGCTCGGCGAATATGCCTGGTTTAAAGCTAACAGTGACGGTAAAACCAGTGAGGTAGGAAAGAAGAAGCCAAACACATGGGGATTGTATGATATGTATGGAAATGTGGCCGAATGGACATATGACCAGTACAAAGCAGATTTCTATGCTAGTGTAAAAGGTGATAAAGTAAATAATCCTGTTTCTGTTCCTGAAAAGTTGTATGCAAATTCAATCAGGGGAGGATCTTATGATGATGGCCCAAAAGAATTGCGTTCGGCTGCGAGACTGGGCTCGGATCCGGTATGGAAACAACTGGATCCTCAGATACCTAAAAGTAACTGGTGGTTTCCAGAAGCACCATTTATTGGCATGCGGCTAGTTAGACCTGTAAAGGTGCCATCTCAGGCTGAAATAGATGCTTATTACAATAAAGCTCCTATTGCTGATTATTAACAAAGACACACACACACAATTCAAAAACCAAATATTGACGAAAATGAACAACGACAATCTAAGCGAAAATAAACGCCGCGAATTTCTAAGAGCTACTGCATTAGTTACAGGTGGTGTTATGTTAAATCAATTTGCTTTTGCAGGTGGTCATTCATCTAATGATGATACCATCAAAATTGCGTTAATTGGTTGTGGTGATAGAGGGACAGGGGCTGCATTTCAGGCTTTGAGCACTAAAGCAAATCTGAAATTGGTTGCAATGGCAGATGCTTTTGAAGATCGATTAAACAGTAGCTATCAGAAACTGTCTGAAAGGTTTAAGGATAAAGTTGATGTTCCGAAAGATCGTAGATTCGTTGGTTTTGATGCTTACGAGAAAGCTATTGCACTTGCTGATGTAGTGTTACTTGTAACTCCTCCTGGATTCAGGCCAATGCATTTTGAGGAAGCTGTAAAACAAGGTAAGCATGTATTTATGGAGAAACCCGTAGCGGTTGATGCTCCAGGTGTAAGAAAGGTTTTGGCTGCTGCTGAAATTGCGAAACAGAAAAAACTTAATGTAGTTGTTGGCCTGCAACGTAGATATCAGACAAACTATAGAGAAACTATTAAGCGAATCGAAGATGGCGCAATCGGTGATATCGTAAGTGGACAAGTATATTGGAACAGTGGTGGTGTTTGGGTTAAAAAGCGCCAGCCAAACCAGACTGAAATGGAATATCAAATGCGTAACTGGTATTACTTTAACTGGTTATGTGGAGATCATATTGTTGAGCAACATGTACACAATATAGATGTTGCCAACTGGGTTAAAAATGCATATCCTATATCTGTACAAGGAACTGGAAGTCGCGCCTGGAGAACAGGAAAGGATTATGGGGAGATTTATGATAACCATGCGGTAGAACTTACTTATGCTGATGGTTCGGTAATTTATAGTCAGTGCCGCCATTTTGAAGGTACTGCAAACCGTGTGGATGAGACTTTTCAGGGCACAAAAGGACGTACATATATGTCTGCCGGACATAACGGTGTGTTATGGAACAGTAAAGGGAAAGAGATATTTAGTCACCCGACAAAAGGTAATGCCAACCCTTATCAGACTGAGCATGATGAGTTATTTGATGCAATTAGTAAAGGACAATTTAAATTCTGGGATGCAGAACGCGTTGCTAAAAGCTGTTTAACCGCCATTATGGGCAGATATGCTACCTATTCTGGTCAGGTTATTAAATGGGACGCTGCGTTACAGGCAAATAACAGCTTAATGCCAGATATTTTAGACTGGAATGCAAAGCCAAAGTTATTGCCAGATGAAAATGGTCTTTATGCTATTGCTTTACCAGGTAAAACAAAAGTTCTCTAATTCGGGGTGTTTTATATAAGTAAATATCTTTTTTTATTATTTCCACTGATCGTTTTTCTTTTTAATGGAAAGAAGAACGATCTGCAGGAATATAATATTCATGGCTATGCTCAGGGAACAGATTATTCTGTTAAGTATTTTGCTGCAGATAGTTTAATTACCAAATATGCTGTGGATAGTATTTTGAGCGTTATAGATTCTTCAATGTCACTTTATAAGCCATATTCGCGGATCGTAAAGTTTAACAAGTCGAACGATGGTCTGGATCTTGACCCACATTTTGCTACGGTAATGCGTAAGTCTTTCGAAGTGTATAAAGCGACCAATGGTAAGTTTGATGTAACCGTTGCACCATTAGTTCAGGCTTGGGGTTTTGGACCTAAGCGTATAGATAAATTTCCAGATAGTGCAGAGGTTAAGGAGTTGTTACATTGTGTTGGTATGAACAATTTGTATTTAAAAGGGAATCGTCTAACAAAATCTAAAGCATGCATTAGTGTAGACCTGAACGGAATAGCTCAAGGCTATAGCGTTGATGTACTAGCAGAACACTTAGTAAAAAAGGGGATTAAATCTTTTGTTGTTGAGATTGGAGGGGAATTGAGAATGAAAGGTCCAAAACCTGATGGTTCATCCATGAGGATTGGTATTGAAGGCCCTGCAATAACATCTAATGCCGAACCTGTAATCAGGCATATCATCAGCATTAATAAGGGAGCAATCACTACTGCAGGTAATTATCGGAAATACCTGCAGAAAGGAGCTGAAAAGGTAGCACATCTTATAGATCCTAAAACAGGTTATCCTTTAAGTAATGCGCTAATTAGTGTAACGATCTATGCAGAAGATGCAGTTACTGCAGATGGGTATGATAGTCCAATTATGGCTATGGATGTTAAGGAAGCTCTCAATTTTGTAAAATCAAAAAAAGGTATGGAAGCCTATATTATATATCACAAAAAAGATGGTAGTGTTGCCGATACCTTAACAAAAGGTTTTAAAAAAATGATTGTACAATGATCATTTTAATTTTCAATCAAATACCAGATAAACTTATATATGAACAGAATTGAATTTCTTAAGAATAGTTTTGCAGCTGCGGGAGCACTCGTAGCCGGATCCTCTTTGACTGCTGTTGCAGCAGCTGAAAATGGTTTAAGAGCAGAAACATCATTGGCTGGGAAAACATTTAATTTAGATTATGCTCCACACGAGGGAACGTTTAAAAATAATGCCGGTAATGATATACTAGATCAGATCAGGTTTATGTATGATCAGGGTTTTCGTTCTATAGAAGATAATGGTTTTTTAAAGAGACCGATCGAACTACAGACAAAAATAGGCGAGCTACTTGCAAAGTTAGGGATGAGAATGGGAGTTTTTGTTGTTGACGGTGGAGATAATTGGAAAACATCGTTAACGACTGGTAAGAAAGAATTTAAAGATAAGTTTGTTGAAACTTGCAAGCTTTCGGTTGAGGCTGCAAAAAGATGTAATGCCAAATGGCTTACAGTAGTTCCTGGGTTTTATGAACGTAAGTTACCATACGGCAATCAGTTTGCTAATGTTATTGATGCAATGCGTGCTGGTGCCGAGATTTTTGAACCACATAACCTGGTTATGGTATTGGAAACTTTGAGTGATACACCGGAGTTGTTTTTGCAGCAAACACATGAGACTTATGCTGTTTGTAAAGCAGTGAATAGTCCGTCTTGTAAGATTCTTTATGATATTTATCATATGCAGAAAACAGAAGGACAGTTGATTGTGAATATGGACCGCTGCTGGGATGAGATCGCTTATATTCAAATTGGCGACAACCCTGGTCGCAAAGAGCCAACAACGGGAGAAATCAATTATAAAAATTTATTTAAACACATTTATAACAAAGGGTATAAAGGTGTAATGGGGATGGAGCATGGTAATTCAAAAGCAGGTAAAGAAGGGGAAAATCGGGTAATCCAGGCTTATCGTGAATGTGATAATTTTCTATCTTAAAACATGCTCAGCTGGACTTTAGGTATTTTAAAAAGACTGGAGTCCAGTGTTGGTTTTATTTCATTCAGATGGTTTATCCGGCAATGAAGTTTAAAGTTGTCTTTTATTAGTTTAGCAATATTGCCATCACCTCGCATTCTATCACCAAACCTGCTATCGTTCACATTACCAGCATGGCAGGATTGTATGGCATGCCATACTTTATCAAATCGGTCAGGGTAGTTCTTACGTAGCCAGTCTTCAAATATTCCTCCTATGGCACCATTTAGTCTAACTACGGTATAACCTGCCGCTATAGCCCCACAATTAGCTATCTTTTTTAGAATAGCTGGAATTTCATGATCGCTTAAGCCTGGAACCAGCGGTGCAACCATAACACCAACCGGTACACCAACACTGCTTAGCTGCTCTACAATTTTTAGACGTTGTTTTGCAGTTGTGGTTCTTGGCTCCATTTTTTGCCTCAACTGCTCGTTTAAGCTATTTATGGAGACATAAACCATACATAGATTTAGCTTTGCCATTTCAGTCAGAAGGTCAATGTCCCTTAAAATGAGCGCATTTTTGGTGATCATGCCAATAGGTTGTTTGTATTCCAATGCAATTTCCAATAATTGCCTGGTGATCCTGAATTTCCTTTCAGCAGGCTGATAACAATCGGTATTGCCAGATAAAGAAATGACAGATGCATCCCATCCTTTGCGTTCCAGGAATTTTTTAAATAATGCCGGAGCATCTGTTTTGACAATTATTTTTCTTTCGAAATCCAGACCCGCACTAAAACCCCAGTATTCATGTGCATTTCGTGCATAACAATAAGTGCAACCGTGTTCGCAGCCCTGATAAGGATTTAAAGAATAAGCCATACCTACATCCGGACTGTCTACCTTGTTAACTATTGATTTTGATTTTCCAAAGATAAAGGTGGTCTTCAGATCTTCTTCTTCCCATTCATCAATGCCTTCTTCATGTTCTTTTACGTAGTCGTTTTTTGCAAAACGGTTATGAGGGTTGAACTGGGCACCTCTCCCTTTGACATAATTATCGGCTTTTTCTTTATCTAAATTCATTAGCTAAAATTACTAATATTTTTAGTAATTTTAGCTAATGAATTATTTGTTTTTTATCTGAGGGATGTAGTCCATAGGTACCATATCTGCTACTTTTTCGTAAGCCCAAAATCCTTCGAAAAGCATAGCTCTTGAATTATTTACACCTCCGTTTTCATAAAAATGCACGCCATTTTCTGTTAAATTTGCAATAGATATTTGATAATCTGGGATTTCTAGTGGCCTGAATACCCAAAATCCTGTTTTTGAATATACCAATGACTCTCTTTCTCTGCTGTAGCTGATGGCTAGAGCACCATTATAGTTTAATGATTTTAAGTTGTGGTTATAGACAGATAAAAGACTGGCTGGTGAAATTTCTTTACGGTCAAGATGATCAATGTATTTTGGCATTTCCAGTTGCTTTTCCCAGAAAGCTATCCTGACATTATCTTTAGGCATTGTGGCTTTACTGATGACAGTTGATTTATCTGGGGTTTTTAACCAAATTAAATTTTTATTAATAATACTATCGGGATAGCGATAGGGATTCGGTATTTTTATCATTTTATTAATGATAAATCCCTGTTCTGTTGTGTTCCCGGCATATAATGATCTGAAAAAGTGTTGTGATGAACCATAATATGCAGATTCACGTTTGTCAATATACTTTTTTTGCTTTGCAGATGAAGCCTTCAATTCTTCAAAAAAAGGATGGCCGGAGAAATAGATGATGCGTGTTCTGGAGTTATATTCGAAGTTATCCAGCATATATTTTAGTCTGTAACCAAGAGCCTTATTTTCTACAATTAAAAACTCTGTAGTAGTAATGGTCAGCAGACTTTTGGTAATATCGTAATCAATGTTTAATACCTGCGGATTTAATATTTTACATTGTGCCGCATTGGGGCTGGTACCGATAAAGAATTCTTTAAACTGTTTGATGTATTTAGGGCGATTCGGGTCAGCCCTGATGACAACCTCATTTAGAACAGTTGTACTTTCTTTTAAAAGGAGTTCAACTTGAACAGATTGATCCGAAATAATGACATTTTTTGAATAGGGAAGGTAACCAACCATTTGTACTAGTACATCGTAGTTTCCAGGCTTAAGGTTGTTGATTTTAAATTTCCCTTCAGCATCAGCTACTGTAGAAACCTTGTATCCACTTAAATAAATACCAGCGCCTGGCAGGGTTTCTTTTTGATCTCTGACAATACCTGTTATTGAAAACAAATTTTGAGAGAAAGCTGAGTACCCTGTAAATAAAACTAACAATAATAAGAACAGGTATGTCTTCATTGATTGCGAATGTAATGTTTAACCGGGAGTATGGCAAGAAGCAAATGAATATTTGTATATTCACTGGTTGTAGTCTATTAATCATGTTTTAATGTATAAAAAATACCTATTCACGGCCATAGTATTTATGGTATTCAATGCTTCCGCGCAGGTAAAAAAGAAAGTTCAATCACCCAATGTTATTTATATTATCGCAGATGATTTAGGCTATGGTGATTTAAGTTGTTATGGTGCGCAAAAAATCCAGACGCCTAATTTAGACCGACTGGCTGCGAACGGAATCAGGTTTACAAACGGGCATTCAACTTCTGCTACTTGTACGCCATCCCGATATGCACTAATGACTGGTGAATATCCATGGCGTAAAGAGGGCACAGGGATTTTACCGGGAGATGCTGCCTTAATTATACCTACGGATAAAACAACTTTACCTAATCTTTTTAAGAAAGCAGGTTACCAGACAGGAATTGTTGGCAAGTGGCATCTTGGACTTGGTGAAACTGTGGCTAAAAATTGGAATGGAGATGTCAAACCTGGACCAAATGAAGTTGGATTTGACTATTCTTTCATTTTTCCGGCAACAGCAGATCGGGTGCCTACTGTGTTTTTACAAAACCATAAAGTTGTTGCACTTGATAAAGGAGACCCGATTGATGTGGATTATACTAAAAAAATAGGAAATGACCCAACAGGAAAAGAACATCCGGAATTGTTAAAAATGAAATCTTCTCAAGGCCATGATCAGACCATTGTGAATGGTATTGGCCGGATTGGTTATATGACTGGCGGAAAAATGGCGCGATGGGTAGATGAAGAACTCTCTACTACCTTTTTAACTGAAGCACATGAATTTATTGAAAGGAAACAGAAACAACCCTTCTTTCTGTATTTTGCTCTAACTGAACCACATGTGCCACGAATGCCTGCAACAAGGTTTAGGGGGAAAAGTGGCTTAGGTTTAAGAGGTGATGCTATTTTACAATTGGATTGGACTGTTGGCGAAATTGTAAAGCAATTGAAATCTCTGGGAATTGATAAAAATACGATGATTATATTTACCAGTGACAATGGCCCTGTGTTAGATGATGGTTATCAGGATGAAGCATTAGCTAAACAAAACGGACATATGCCTGCAGGTGTACTTCGAGGAGGGAAGTACAGTTCATTAGAAGGTGGAACACGTGTTCCTTTCATCATCAGCTGGCCTGGACAAATTACACCTCAGGTTTCCTCTGCTTTGGTAAGTCAGATGGATTTGATTGCATCATTTTCTAAATTGATCGATGAATCTATTCCTAAAGGTGATGCACCAGATAGTGAAAATTTATTGGAAGCCTTTATGGGGAAATCTCAAAAAGGGCGATCAGTATTTGTAGAGCAGGGAGTAACCACACTTTCTATAATAAAGGATGGATGGAAGTATATTACACCAAATAATGGTACTCCTTATATGAAAGCGGTGGGGATAGAAACGGGAAATTTGCCTTCAGCTCAGTTGTTTAATCTAAATACAGATCTTAGTGAGAAAAGTAATTTAGCAGGAAAATATCCTGAAAAGGTAAAAGAATTAGCTGAATTGTTAAAATCAATTAAGAATTAAAGATTGAACGATGCTTTTGAGCTTCCATTTTCGGTCGATTTTATCTTAAACATAGATATTTTATCCATTGAGGAAGTCCAAAGCGTTATTGTTGATTTTATTTTTGGAATTTAACCCCGCAACTTAAAAAGCTGCGGAGTTATTTATAATGTTCTTTTGGTTTTTATTCTTCCTCCAGACCCATTTTCTTCATCACGATATCGCTCACTCCTGTAGAAGAGTAACCACCGTCATGGAAAAGGTTCTGCATTGTAACCATACGTGTTAAATCGGAGAATAATGTGATACAATAATCTGCACAGGATTCAGCATCAGCATTACCTAGCGGAGCAATAGCATCGGCATAATCATAAAAATCACCAAATCCTTTAATTCCTGTACCCGCAGTAGTTTTAGTTGGAGATTGAGACACCGTGTTGATACGTACTTTTTTCTCTAAACCATAATGGTAACCAAAACTACGTGCAATAGACTCCAGCATTGCTTTAATATCAGCCATGTCAGTATAGAATGGATAAGTACGTTGAGCGGCCATATAAGTAAGGGCTACAACACTACCGCCTTCATTAATTGCATCAAGCTTTTTAGCAACAGCCAGCATTTTATGAAATGACATAGCCGAAACATCAATTCCTTTCATGAAGTAATCGTAGTTTGACTCTGTGTAGGGAATCTTTTTACGGATATTTACACTCATACCTATAGAGTGCAATACAAAATCGATTTTACCACCTAATATTTCTTGTGATTGGGTAAACAGGTTGGTCAGCTCATCAACGTTAGTAGCATCAGCAGGAACAATCTGTGATCCGGTCTTTTCTGCCAAAGCATTAATTTCTCCCATACGCATTGCGATAGGAGCATTTGTTAATACAAATGATGCACCTTCTTCATGTGCTTTTTCAGCAACTTTCCAGGCAATAGAGTTTTGATCTAATGCACCGGTAATGATGCCACGTTTACCTTTTAATAAGTTATACATAGTATTTTTGTTTTAATTTTTATACCCCAGCAGATCTTTGGCGTTTTCCATAGCAGAAACACCTGGTTTTTTCCCACTTAACATTTCTGCAATAGCATCAACTCGGGCGGTATTGTCTAATCTGCGGATGCCTGTAGTAGTTCGCTCACCCTGCTCGTTTTTATACACAAAATAATGTGCATTCCCTTTTGCTGCAATTTGGGGAAGGTGGGTAATACAGATAACCTGCATGTTTTTTTCCAGTTCACCAATAACATCACCAACACGTAATGCTGTTTCTCCAGAAATCCCGGTATCGATCTCATCAAAAATCAAGGTAGGAAGTGAAGTGTGTTTAGCCATGATAGATTTAATAGCCAACATCAGACGAGAGAGCTCTCCTCCTGATGCAACTTTAGCTACAGGAGCTGGCGCTTGTCCGCTATTGGCTGAGAATAATAAAGAAATGAGGTCTTTACCATCTTTGTTGAGCTCTTTTGCTGTCGATTGCTCTATCTTAATTTTTGCATTGGGCATACCAACCTGCTGCAATACTTTACCCGCACTCTTTTCCGTAATCTCGATTGCTTTACTGCGGTTTAGACTAAGTTTTCCTGCGATTCGCTCTAGTTCTGTATGCATCAATTCAAGCTCCTTGATGATGCGCTCAATCTCCTCATCACCACTCAAAATATCAGCTAGATTTTCTGATAGCTGTTCTTGTATGGAAAGTAATTCGGGAATGGAATTTACTCTGTGTTTCTGTTGTAAACTATAAATAAGATCTAAACGAATGTGGATAGCCTCAATTCTGGATGGATTAAAAACTATGCTTTCTTCCAGGCCAGATAATTCCGATGCAATGTCTTTTAATTCTATCAAAGAAGAGCGTAATCGTTCATTTAACGCCTCATAATCAGTGTTAAATTTTTCTATCTGTTGCAGCTGACTGATTACTTCTTTTAAAATCGGTAATACTGCAGTTTCTTCATCGCCCAACAAGTTATATCCCATTAGTAAGCTCCTTTTAATGCTTTCTGCATTATTGAGCATTTGTAATTCTGTTTCTAGCTTCTCTTGTTCGTCAGATTGAAGTTCAGCTAATTCCAGCTCATTAAACAGAAATTGTTCATAATCCTGCTTGTTTCTGGCTTCAATGGCTTTTTCCTGTAAACCTGTTAAAAGCTGTTGCTGTTGTTTATATTGCTTGAATTTGATGCGGTAATCGACCAAAATTTGCTGATGTCCGGCAAGTGTATCGACAACAGATAATTGAAAGGCCGGGTCGCTGATTTCAAGTGTAGCATGTTGTGAGTGGATGTCAATCAGACGTTCTCCAATCTGCTTCATAACGGTAAGTGTTACCGGTGTGTCATTAATAAATGCTCTCGATTTGCCATCGGTAGAGATTTCTCTTCTTAGAATATTCTCCTTGTAAAAGTCAAGATCGTTTTCTTCAAATAAGCCTTTTAGCAATTGGTCAGACAGTAAAAACCAACCTTCAATGATACATTTCTTATCCTGATTGAAAAAATACTTTGTTTCAGCACGTTGGCCCAATATCAATGATAATGCACCAAGCATGATTGACTTACCAGCCCCAGTTTCACCGGTGATGATATTTAAACCTTTATCAAGTTCCAGCTCAACGCTGTCTATCAAAGCGTAATTACGGATCGAAAGTTTTTGTAACATAAGATGTTGCTAAATTAGGAAAACTTAGCGATGAACAACACAAAAAAGCCAGAAGATTATTCTTCTGGCTTATAATTAAAATAGTGTTGATAGGTTATATCTGCTATGGTTTATGGTCTTGTACTTCTTTTTCTTTAATTGCCTTTTTTGCCTCTTCAATTTTTAGTTTAAATTCTTTGCTGTTTATATGTTTCTCTATTTTCTCTGCATTCTTTTCTATTTTCTCAGCGTTACGACGAATGATTTCCTGTTGTTTTTTCCATTCTTTTGAATTGAAGTATTTGCTGACATTTTCTGCGTTTTTGTTGATTTCTGCCTGTTGTTTTTTCCAATCACTTGAATTGAAGTACTTACCAATATTCTCTGCAGAGTTCCCAATTGCAGCCATTGAATTCTTCCATTCAGGAGATTTCAAAAATGCTAGACTTTTGTTTACTATAGAGTCGACATTAATATTTATTTCATTGTCTAAATCAATGTTGTAAGTTTCATTAAGCATCTGCATACGCTCTTTTTGAGGCATTTCTTTTACAGACTTATATTCTTTCTTATTGCCTTGTTCGTCAATAGAAATGATCCAGTATTTCGATTTCTTTTTTGTTGTATCCTGGTCAATATGATGAGGTGGTACTGGTGGTACAGGAATAGAAGCCTTGGGAGCAAGAGGGGCATTAGGGGGTGTTGGCGGTTCAGGAATGCAGATGGTTGAGTTATGAGGCTTAGTAGAGGGTTTAGGAGCTGCATGTACTTTTGGCGGTGTTGGAATTTGCTGAATGCTGAAATCTGCAATTTCTGTACGTGTTTCCTTGCTAATTTTTGCAACTGTTTTTTCTGCCTTTAAAGGTTTTATCCATGCTAATGAAATTACAGTAGCAATGGTTAACGTAATGACAAACATTTGTTGTCTTACATTCATATAGTTATTTTTCATATCAGTGATTCTTTTAATACGTTGATATAAATGTTGATTCTTTCCTGATGCAGCCATAGAAAAGGCTGGTGCTGATTTATCTTTTAATAGCTCGAGTTTTAAAAGTGCATGAGCATAGGTCATCGGATTTCCAGTGAACTTCAATACGAGATCGTCGCAGGCATGTTCCCTTTCAATATTTATGAATTTTCCGCTTAACCATATAAATGGATTAAAGAAGAGCAATGTTTCAATACCAGTTTTAATGAGATTGAGCAGGTAATCATTTCTTCTGATGTGTGATAGCTCATGAATTAGGATGGCCTCTACCTGATCCATGTCAAGTTGCGATGCCAAACCAATAGGGAAAAGTATGATAGGTTTAAAATATCCGACTACCAGAGGTACATTAATTTTATCAGACAAATAGAAGCCGATAGAACGACGAAATTTTAATTGTAAAATAAGTCTTCTAAATGAAGCATCCCATTCAGCGGGAACAGAGAAATGAATCGCTCTTTTAAGGTCAAGCATACGCTTATAGCCCATGCCAAGTACCAGTAACTGAAAAAGTAACCCTATACTGTAAATGCCAACAATGTAAGGGAAGAAAAGTTCCGTTTTGCTACTAATTAGTCCTGGAAGTGAACTTATTGACTGATCATATTCAGCCGTTAAAAAGAATGTTGTGCTATGTTGATGTGTTGTAACTGTCGGTAGTTTAAAAATCGAAAAAAAGGTAAGGCAAAAGCAGATAAAGATAAGGGTAATGGCGCTGAAAGCAAGGTTATGTTTTATTCTGGATTGCAGTTTAGGAACAGTCATTGCTATTAGCAATAATAATCCATAAATGATGGCTCCCTGCCATAAGGAGTGTAAAATGCTCCAGCCAACTGCCTTAATCAAGTTGTTTAAAATTGGTTCCATAGCTTATTTTTTACTAAGTTGATCCAGGTATTCCTTTATTGCATTTATTTCGTCTTTGCTTGTGCTATGATTACCCAATGCTTGCATCACCAAACGGGCTGCAGAACCATTAAATACATTGTCGATCATTTTATTGACCAGGTGTTGTTGTGTTTTTTCCTGATTCTGCAAAGCACGATAAACATGAGTTTTGGCAGAGGTGTCGCGGGCAACCAAACCTTTTTCATGCATAATTTGCATTAGCTTCAAAGTGGTGGTGTAACCAGATTCCTTGCTCTTTTCTAAAATTTCATGAACCTCCCTCACTGTACAGTTCCCTTTTTCCCACAGAATCTGTAAGATTTCAAGTTCACTTTCTGTAGCTTTAAGATGATTTACTTCTGTCATGACATTGTTCTACGAATTGTTTCGTAATCAAATATACGAATCTGTTCGTAGATGCAAAATAATTTAACACTTTTTTTAAGATGTTGTAAATTAAGACTTAACGGGATGTTTTTAGTGCCTCATATTTGTTGAGGTTTGCGGGGTCAATTTCTGAAAGTAAGTTATAGGCTTTTATTTTCTCTTGCTGATCAGTTAAAGAAATAATGTTTACCAGCTCATCTGCTTTAGTGGCCAGGTACATATTAGGGAATATGGATCCAACTTTTTGTTTATCCAATTGCTTCAAATCAGATAATAGATTAATAATTTTTTTGGCACCTTTGGCTGGGTCTTCCTGTAAACGGTCTAATCCATTCAGATGATAGGAATAAATAAATTCCCTAAGACTTTCAAAGCCTTTATTCTGAAGATTTTCAATAAGCCAATACCTGTTTTTTAAGCCGTCGAAAGCCTTCCAGCCTTTATTGCCTGCAACCTGAGCAATATTTAAAACATTTTGAGCTTTATTATAATAAGGCATACCACCTAGTTTACTGTAGCTGTCTTTATCTAAACCTATAATGGTATAAGCATAAAAACTAAGCAATGAGCTTAGGTTGGAAATAAAGTTCTGATCCGAGAAATCAAGCGGTTGCCCTTCACTATAATTAAAGTCAAAATCCTTGTCGCTTATATTTAATAATGTACTATTGTAAGCGGTATTATACACGGGGCGACTGGATTGTATTTGAGCTTCGGCCTTATAAGCAGAATTCCCATCCCAAGCTGTTAAGGTGATAACAAAATTGCATTCAATCCTTTCAGTAGCTGTGTAAGTTTCGTTACTCCATTTATTGTTATTCAAAAAATCCCTGATAGCATTTTGGAGTACCTCTACGTTTCTTTTGTTTATGTTTGGAACAGCAGGAGCTAAAACCTGTACTCTTGTATTGAGTTCCTGGGCATTAGAAAAGCTATAATAGAAGAAAAATATCAGAAATAAAAGGGAGTAACGTTGGTTCATGCTTTAGCCAGTTTTAATATTTCATTACAGATATCGATGGCAACTTCAGTTTTTGATTTCATTTCAAAAACCGTTTTTTCGGCTGCTTTATTAAAGATAGTGATTTTATTGGTGTCCATTTTGAAGCCTGCTCCTTTATCGTTGAGTGAATTTAAAACGATAAGATCAAGATTTTTCTTTACTAGCTTAGCTTTGGCATGCTCTTCTTCGTGCTCAGTTTCTAAGGCGAATCCTACTAATATTTGCTCTGTAGTTTTTAATTGCCCTAATGTAGCCAGTATATCTTCTGTCTTTTTTAAATCCAGGCTAAATTCCGTATTAGTCTTTTTAATCTTTTGATCGGCTTTCTTAATAGGTGTATAGTCTGCAACGGCCGCACTCATTACTGTAATTGCTGCTACTTTGAATTCTGATTTGCAGGCATGCAGCATATCTGCGGCACTAACCACATCGATACGCTTTAACGGATAATTACTTTTTTCGGAAGTTGGTCCTGTAATCAGGGTTACATCTGCACCTAAAACTGCGAATTGATCTGCAATGGCAAAGCCCATTTTTCCTGAGGAGTGGTTGCCAATAAATCGTACAGGATCAATAGCTTCATAAGTAGGCCCGGCCGTTACCAAAACTTTCTTACCCAATAACGGAAGGGAGATTTTAACCTTGTCGGACAGAAAGTCTACGATTTCCTCAGGTTCAGCCATTCGGCCTTCGCCATACAAACCACTTGCTAATTCCCCATTACCAGGTTGTATGACCTGATTTCCATAAGATAATATTCTATCTATGTTATTTCTGGTACTTTCGTGTTTCCACATGTCCAGATCCATTGCCGGGGCAACATATACCGGGCACTTTGCAGATAAGTACACAGCAGTAAGCAGGTTGTCGCACAAGCCTCCGGCCATTTTTGCCAACGTATTAGCACTTGCCGGTGCAATGATCATAAAGTCAGCCCATAAACCTAACTCTACATGATTGCTCCATACGCCGGTTTCTTCTTCGAAATATTGGGTGTAAACAGGATTCTTACTTAGAGTAGCCAGAGTGAGCGGAGTTATAAAGTTTGCCGCATCGGCTGTAAGAATTACTTTGACGTTTGCACCAGCTTTAATCAATAGCCTAACCAGTATAGCTGATTTATAAGCTGCAATGCTGCCACAAACGCCAAGAATTATTTTTTTATTTTTAAGCATGGTTTTAAGGTATGCAAGAATGCAATTTAATACCTATGCGTATTTTTATTGTTGTTCTTTAGCAGGATTTCTGAAATAGATCTTATCATTCAGGAACTCATCGATTGCTATTAAAGTAGGTTTAGGCAAACGCTCATAGTGCTTGCTGATTTCAATTTGTTCTCTGTTTTCGAAAATCTCTTCCAGGTTATCGTTAGAAGAAGCGAACTCAGCAAGTTTGCCATGTAGCTCTTCTTTCATGTTGTTTGAGATCTGATTAGCCCTTTTAGAAATAATAACCAAAGACTCATAAATATTACTTGTTTTCTGATCTAAATCATTAACATTTCTGGTTACCGTAGTATTCGGTACAGCTGGTTTATTAGTATTCATTATTTGATGGGTTTTTTTGTAGTCTTACTTGTAGTGTCTGATTTGGCATCCTTTGCCAGTAACGCTTTATATTTTTCCTGATTTTTAGCAACTTCAGCAAGATAGCGTTTTGCATTTTCTATACCTTCTTCGCTGGATTTCTTCAATGCTTTAGCATCTGCCAATAATTTGCTTTGAGGATGATTATCTATAAATTCATCTGCATATCCAATAGCTTCATTGAAACGATCTTCCTGACGAGTCTCCAAACTGTTTTTTGCATAAGCAAACTGTGATTTGATGATCAGTAAATCCATTTCTTCAGCATACTTAATATCTGGATAATCAATTTGTGCATTTTGTAATGCAATAACTGCTGCTTTATAATTACTTACATCATATCCACCGAGGTCATAATATAACTTAGCATTATTGTAAGCTTTGTCTTCCAGTTTAGCACGCAATAAGCCTATATATTTACTAGCATCTGCAGCACGTTCGCTTTTTGGATAAAAGTTGATGAACAATTGTAAAGCGTCTATTGCTTTATAAGTGTTTTCCTGATCCAGGCTTGGTGCTGGTGAATCAAGATAATAACAAAAAGCACTCATATATCTGCATTCTTCAGCATATTTACTGGTAGGGTAAGTGTCAGCAAATGATTTAAACTGATATCTTGCAGTCGTATAATCTTTTATTTTGTAAAGTGTTAAAGCGTAATGATAGTTTAACTCTTCAGCTTCAGCCCTTCCTCTGTATTTTTGCGAAAGTTCTTCGAACAGAATTAATGCTTTTGAATAATTCTTCTTGTTATACAGCCGCATAGCTTCCTGGTATTTTTTGGCTACATCGTTGCTCAGTCTGATTTTTTCAAACTGGCTTTTGCAACCCGCAATAGTCAGGGCTATAATGGTGAAACTTAATAGTAATACGTGTTTAATTTTAAACATTGTGCAAAGATAAGGTAATAATACGATAACGTCAATTAAAAATAACAGGACGCTAAGCTATGTAAAGGCATTGAAGCTAGCAAGGGCTTAACATAATTTAACATAAAAATATAAAACAACGGAGATGGTGATTTTATTTTCAAGTATGATGTTGACATTACGGGGGATAAAAAAACGGATTATCTTTAGAGAGATAACCCGTTTTTTATAGGTAGTTTGAGATGCAAATTAGAATTTATATGCTAATGTAGTCATGAACTGTCTTGGTGGAATTGGGTTCACACTATAGTTTTCATGAATGTAATAGTTCAGTTCGTTGGTGATGTTAGATAGTTTACCAAGGATGCTGAATCTTTTGAAAGCATAACCGGCAGACAAATCGAAAGTTGTGAAACCTTTGATAGGAATGATGCCTGAAGAAGTTCCAGCTTTATTTGTGTTACGCCCACCGTTACGATCACCAGTGTAAAATGCTGAAGCACCTAATTTAAAACCTTTTAAGCCACCATTTTGAACAGTATAGAATAAACTTGCATTGGCCGTGTTTTTAGTGGTGCCAACTAAACGCTCACCTTCAACAATACCACTAACAATAGTAGTTTTAGTTTTAGTTGGATCATTTGGATAAGCAGGATCTTGAGTTATTATTTCTTTATACGGTAATGTCTCTGTATAGCGCATGTAGTTATAACTATAGCCTGCAATAAAGTTTAAACCATCTACAAGTGTAGCAGTAACATCTACTTCAACACCATTGCTTTGTGTTTTTCCAGTAAATTCTTTAATATTCGCATCTGCATTAGGTTGCCCACTTGTGTTAACTAGCGCTTGTTGGGCAAATCTATCATTCATGATTTGGTAACCGGTAACATTAACTGATAGTCGGCCATCAAGAAAGTCATTTTTAATTCCAGCTTCATAGTGATCAATAATAGAAGGCCCCATTGGTGCGTTTGTTGATACATCCGTGCCACTATTTGAAATGAAGTTATTGGAATAACTTGCATATACAGAGGTAGATTTAATTGGTTGATAAATCAGCGCCAATTTAGGAGAAAAAGCTTTGTCGATTTTTAAATTAGCAGCTCCTTTAGTTTCTATTCGAGTTTCAAGTGTTGTTATATTCGTTTTCGGAGTTTCCTGGAATGTCCATCTTATTCCAGCTAAAACTTTAAATTTATCAGTCAGACTAATCAGATCCTGTACAAAACCGCCAAACCTGCTTACTGTTGCTGTTGTATTGGTAAGCAACGTAGTTTGAGGCATGTTAAAATTTGAGGGTACATTGAAACTATTAGGATCAAGCAGATTTAACTTGTCGTAGTATTTTGTTTTAGATGGATTAGCATCAACAGGACTAGTTAATAAATTAGGATTAGTAAAACCTCCAGTAATAATATTCGATTGATCGCCATCCACACCAACTAATAATTGATGTACAATTCCAGCAGTTTTAATGGTGCCTGTTAAGTTGATCTGCTCGTTATAAGTCAGCTCTCTCGTTCTTGAGCGGGTTAATGCACGATACCAAATACCAGCGGTTGTAAAGGGACGTTCACTAGAAAAATAATCCCTGTTATAAGATTGTACACCAACAATTGCACTCAATTTCCAGTTGTCATTAAGTTTATGGTTTAACGCTGCTTGTAGTGTTCCTGTATTGGTTTTATTGTAAGCCCAAGTGGTATTGATAAAAGCATTCCTTCCAAGGGGAGAGATTTGATTATCAACGGTTCCAATACCAAAATCTGGTGTGAAATTACTTTTTAGGTAATCAGCCTGAATTAACAGGTCTGTGTTTTCACTAATCTTATATAAGATAGAAGGGTTTACATAAATTCTATCAGACCATACATGATCTCTGTAACTACCTGCTTTTTCATAAGAGCCGATAGCACGGTAAGCAACTTTACCTGAGAGTGGGCCATAAACATCAACAATAGGTTTGTACATGTCGTAGCTACCGACGCGCATTGATACTTCGCCTCCTGATTCAAACTTAGGCTTTTTGGTAACCATATTTACAACTGCTCCGCCACTAACACCACCATACAACAGAGCGGAACTACCTTTGAGCACTTCTACTGATTCTAATGTACTGGCTTCGGGCATGCCTCCAATGGTAGTACGAGCACCGTTTTTAAATACGTTATTTGAACCGAGACTGTAGCCTCTTGCATAAAAGTTTTCACCAACCGAACCACGGTTAGCACCCAAAGCCACACCATTAACATTCTTCATCACGTCGCTTAAGCGATTGGCTTGCTGATCGGCAATAACTTTTGTACCTATTATTTGAACAGACTGAGGCAGGTCTTTAGGTGCAATAGCGATCTTACCTAAGGTAGTCGGCTTTTGATTCGGGCTCTTATAACCACTAATGGAAACTTCATCCAATTGAGCGAGACTTTCAGAAAGGACAAAGTCAACAGTGGAAGTTTCACCCTCTCTTACTGTTACTTTTTGCGACTGAACCTGAAGTCCGACAAATGAAGTTTTTAAAGTATATGTACCATCTTTTAAATTGATGAAAGTAAAAGAACCGTCTTCATCTGATAATGTTTTTTTATTGTTCTCTACTATAAAAATGTTTACAAAAGGAGCAGGTTTTCCATCATTAGTCCTAACTCTACCTTTTATGCTTCCTCTTGCTGGTGCAGAGGCTAATTGAGAAAAAGCTGGTTGATTAAACGAGAAAAGCATTGGGATAATTACAAATGCGTATATGTATTTCATGTATTTATTTAGATTAATTCTACGGGCGCAAAAGTAATATCTGATAGATTAATCACCAAATTAATTTAGAATTATTTTAAATAATTGTCAGGCTGTAAACTCAGGTATTTAGTTGAAAGGAACGGTTTTTATTATTTGCTAATTTGGAGTATATTAAAGCGGAAAACGATTGCACAATTTTAAATGTCTATATCCTTTTTTTATTAAGACATAGTATTTAATCTTGTTAGTACCAGATATAATTGTGCATAGGTTAACATGTATTATGCTTAAAAGAGTTGGCTTGTATTCTATTCTACTAATGCTGTTCTTAACAGTAGAGGGGATTGCTCAAATCAAATGTAAGATTGAACATTACTCGACAGAAGATGGTTTATCACACGATGGGGTAATGAATATCATGAAAGACCGTGATGGTTTTATGTGGTTTGGCACCTGGGACGGTATAAATAGATTTGATGGGCATAATTTTGTAACTTATAAAACTCGACCTGGGGATAGTTCAAGTCTGAAGATTAATCGGGTTGATAATATAAAAGAAGATAAACACGGTTATCTATGGCTTGAAGTTTATGATAACCAGGTGTACAGGTTTGATAAGAAGAATAAGAAGTTCCTCTCTATTTCGAATATCCTCGCAGAAAAGAAAATTGACAATGTTTTATTCTCCAATATTGTATTGGCAGGAAAGAATGGCGTATGGCTAAGTACACCTGATAAGGGTATTTTTGCTATAAAAGATATACCGAATGGTAAACCAGCAATAACCAGGTATGAGGCTGGTTTAAAGACTGATTTCAAGTTGTTTTCTAACAAGGTTAATTTTATATATGGTGATAGACAGCAAAATGTATGGGTGGGTACAAGTGGTGGTCTTAACTGTTTGTCGACCGATGGATTTGAAAACTATAAGAATAAACCTGTTGATGCCAGCTTTGCTACTGGGACAGCCTATACCTGTGTAGTTGAAAATCAACAATATATTTGGTTTGGCACAGGCGATGGGCAATTGGTAAGGTATCATAAAAATTCAGGGAACTTCATTAAGAAGAATATATCTGAAAACAAGATTAATGATTTACATCTTGCTAGAAATGGACAGCTGTTATATGCAACTGCAAACAGCGAAGTAATCACCATAAACAATGATAACTTTCAAAGTTCTGTCGCAATAATGCCCGGGGAAGTTTCTTTGCTTTCCATATATGAAGATAGGTCAGGGTTATTATGGATTGAACCTGAAAAAAAGGGAATGGTTATGTACAGTCCCGTTGCTCGAAGTTTTAAGTTTTTTTTTCAGGAAAATGATGCTAATTTCTTCAATACTGCAAAAGAATACAAGGTTTTTGAAGATCATAACAATAGGGTATGGATGAGCATGAAAAGTGGTGGTTTTGGCTATTATAATCCTGCTGCGGATAAGATTGAATATTTTTACAACAAGCCTGGATCAGCAAATCATCAGTTTTCAAATATTGTCATTTCAAGTTATTTTGATCCTGCAGGAGTGATGTGGCTCAGTACAAGAGATCGGGGAATAGAGAAAATCATTTTTCAAGCCAATGACTTTAAACATGGTTTGCTGGTTTCAGAAACACTTAACAAATCTGATAATGAAATAAGAGGCATATTTAGTGATAGAAACCAGCGTTTATGGATTGCTTCAAAATCAGGTAATCTATATGTGTATGATCAGGGAAAAAGGGTGGATAATATTTTTGTAAATAAGCCAGCAGGGAGCTTAGGCCTTGTTTATAATATGATTCAGGGACGTGATGGTACCATCTGGTTAGGAACAAAAGGAAATGGTTTATATAAAGCAATACCTAATGACAAGGCTGGTTTAACTTATACGCTTACTCACTATAAAGCTGATAAGAAAGATGTTAATAGTTTAAGTAGCGATCTGATTTATTCGGTACTGGAAGATACTAAAGGAAGGATATGGGTAGCTACTTATCAGTATGGCATCAATCTACTTGTACAGGATGGGGAAAAGGTAAAGTTTTTAAATATCCGTAACTCTTTTAAAAACTATCCGGTAGGATCCTGGAAGGCAAGACATCTTGCACAGGATGCTACTGGTAAAATATGGGTAGCTACAACAAACGGTCTGGTTATATTTGATCCCGATAGGGGAAAACCCGAAGATTATACTTTTAAAAGCTATGGAAAAGTCCCGGGGGATAAAAATAGTCTGGGTAATAATGATGCGCAGTATATATACAGGGATAGCAAGGATAGGATGTGGGTTGCTACATCAGGGGGTGGATTGAACAAGGTCTTGGAATTTTCCGAAAAAGGGCCAAAATTTAAGGTGTACACCAAAGAAGATGGGATGCCGAGCGATTATATTCTGAGTATTATTGAAGATAACGCCCATAATTTATGGCTGGGAACGGAAAATGGTATCGCCAAGCTGAATCCTGAACAAGAACGTTTTCGGAATTATGATTCCTATGATGGCTTGCCAAAAACTGGTCTTTCTGAAGGTTCAAGTATAAAATTACCCAATGGCGATTTGCTGTTTGGTTGTATAAATGGATATATCACTTTTAATCCTAAAGCGGTTACAGATCAAAAGATCAAAGCGCAAATGGCATTTACCAATCTTCAGATCAATAATAAGGATGTCGTATCTGTTGATCAAGATTCACCTCTGAAAATTGATATTAATGATACTAAAGAGATCAAACTTAAATACAATGAAAATATTATAAGTATAGATTTTACAGCATTAGATTATCGATCCAGTAATAAACAAGTGTATGCTTATCGTTTAAAGGGATTTGATCCGGAATGGCATACCGTAAAAAATCAACGTAAAGCTACATATACCAACCTGCCACCTGGTGATTATGTTTTTGAAGTAAAGAGTACGAATGCTGATTTGTACGATAGTTTGCCCATAAAAACATTATCTATTGCAATATCGCCACCGCCATGGCGTACTATATGGGCGTATATAGCATATGCTCTTTTATTTGGTGCATTAATAGAAATAGCACGCAGAATCATATTTACAATGATCAGATTGCGCAATAGAATTACTGTTGAACAGCGTTTAACAGAACTTAAGCTTAGCTTTTTTACTAATATTTCTCATGAATTACGCACACCTTTAACGTTGATCGTAAATCCAATTGAAGAGATTTCAAAACAGGAAAACTTGTCGCCAAAGGGGCTGGAATACATTAATGTGGTACGCAGAAATGCAAATCGCATGGTTAGGTTTATCAATCAATTGTTGGATTTTAGAAAGGTTCAGAGTGGTAAAATGAATCTTAAAATAGCTTATACAGATGTATTGGCATTGGTGAAGGACATTGCAGCGCATTTCTCTGAAATTGCTAATGAGAAACAAATTGAACTCTTAATTTCTGCAAATGTAAAAGAGCTCTATGCCTGGATAGATGCAGAAAAAATAGATATAGTGCTATATAACTTATTGTCAAATGCCTTTAAGTTTACACCTTCAAATAAGATCATTACAATTGCAATTGATAATAACCCTAGTGATGGGATTTTTATCATCAGAGTTGTTGATCAGGGTATTGGCGTTCCAACAGATAAGCTAGATGACATTTTTGAGCTATATTATGAAATTGATAAGGCACCTGGAAATAGTCTGGAAGGAACTGGAATTGGACTGGCACTTTGTAAAGAAATAGTGGGCATTCATCATGGGGAAATTGAAGCCAGAAATAATATAGGTGAAGGACTAACAGTTGAACTAAAATTACCTTCAGGGATAGAGCATTACAAAAATGGAGAAAGTTTGGTTTCCGATCTGGACGTATTGCCTAAATTGATTTTGCCTAAGTCTAATGAAGTGTTAGGTAAGCCAACCGAGATATCTGAGAGAGATAATGAATCTCTTCCACTCGTACTTCTTATTGATGATAACAATGAATTAAGGAAATTCCTGGCAGATCAGCTTAAGGTGTATTATAGAATAATAGAAGCCAGAGATGGAAAAGAAGGTTTTGAGCTAGCGCTTAAATTTATCCCTGATTTAATAATGAGTGATGTTATGATGCCGGAAATGGATGGTATTCAGTTGTTGGATAAATTGAAACGCAATGATTCAACCAGCCATATTCCAGTCATACTGCTTACCGCCAAATCATCAATTGAAAATCAGATAGAAGGGTTGAAATATGGAGCCGACTTTTATATTACTAAACCATTTCAAACAGATTTTATTCTTGCTTCGATAGAAAACCTTTTGAAACAGCGTAAAAAAGGATTCGAATCGCTGTTGGCCAGCAAGAAAACTATAGAGCTGAGTCCAGGAGAAATTGTGATTACTTCAAGAGATGAGACTTTCTTAAAGGATATCATTGATATTGTAGAAAATGGTATGGTAGACGTAGAGTTTAACATTGATGCAGTAGCCGAATCTATTGGTATGGGGCGGACAACTTTCTATAAGAAATTTAAAAGTCTGACCAATCGAGCACCAGTAGAATTTGTTCGTGAAATGCGATTGAAAAGAGCCAGACAGTTTCTGGATGCTAATGGTCAGAATATCTCTGAGATTGCCTATGCTGTTGGTTTTAATAGTGCAAAATATTTCAGTACATGTTTCAAAGAAGAATATGGAGTGTCCCCTTCTGAATATTTAAAGTCAAAAGCCTCCAAAAACTAATCTGGGTGATAAAATGCCTTTTAGGTGGTTTTTTGATAGTTTTTGGACGTATTTCGTCAAAAATTAGACCTCAAAAAAGCCCCCGTTCAGTAAGTTTGTTAAAACGAATAACCAAATATTAAACCATTCGAACATTCTAAGACCGGAGACTTCATTTATTTTTACAAAATAGTCTGCTTCTTATTTCATCTCGAAACGAGAGGATTTTAAGGTTCTGAAAAAGTAGGATTGAATAGCATGTTTGGTTAATAAAAAGAAACTAAATATAAACTATGAATAAATTACTACTTCCATTTTTTATGCTGCTACTTATTTGTAGTACAGCATGGGCGCAATCCCGGAAAATTACTGGTAAAGTTACTGATGACAAGGGGCCTTTAATAGGGGTAAGCATTAAGCTTAAGGGAACAACGAGTGTGACAACGACAGATCGTAACGGTGGTTTTAGTCTCAGTATTCCTAAAGAAGGTAATGCGGTATTGGTATTTACTTATGTTGGTTTTATAACCAAAGAGGTGACTGTAGGAAGTCGCACAGAATTAAATGTTAAACTTGAAGACGATACAAAAGGTCTGAACGAGGTAGTCGTAATTGGTTACGGTACAGCTAAAAAAGGAGACTTAACCGGGTCGGTAGGGATAGTGAAAGGGGAAGATCTGGCAAAAGTGCCAGTTGCGAACGTTGCTGAAGCTTTGATTGGCAAGGTAGCCGGACTGCAAGTGGTGGCCACAGAAGGCTCGCCCGATGCCGATATTAAAGTAAGACTTCGTGGGGGTGGTTCTATCTCTCAGGATAACTCGCCTCTTTATATAGTAGATGGCTTTCCGGTTGATAACATCAGTAACATATCTTCTTCAGATATTGCATCTATTACTTTTCTTAAAGACGCTGCATCAACGGCTATTTATGGATCAAGAGCTTCCAATGGTGTAATTGTAATTACAACTAAAGAAGGTAAAGAAGGTAAGGTGAGTGTAACTGCAAACGCTTACGCTGGATTTAGAAACATCACAAAAGAATTAAGTGTACTTAGTCCTTATGAATACGTGCTTTATCAGTACGAATTAGATCAGACAGCAACTTTTCAAAACTATTATGGGGTATTTCAGGATCTGGACATTTATAAATCGATTAAGGGAAGAAACTGGCAGGATGAGGTTTTTGGGCGTAATGCTCCTCAACAGTTTTACAACATCGGGCTGAATGGCGGATCTAAAACTTCCAGATACAATCTCGGACTCACCAGAAATAAGGAAGAAAGTGTAATGCTTGGTTCCGGATACGAGCGGAATAACCTAAACTTTAAACTGAATACCGAGATTTCATCGAAGGTAAGTGTAGATTTTAATACGCGCTTATCTTATATGATGATTGATGGTGCAGGGGTAAATACGGGCTCAGGATCTAATACCAGATTAAGAAACTCAATAAAATATGCACCAACCAGAGGCATAAGAGAGTTTGACCAGTCGGTAGTAGATGATGATGATTTTATTGATGCTGAAACGAGTAGTTTGTTGTATGATCCTGTAAAGTCTGTTAATGACGAGTACAAAAAGCAATATCGTTTAGGAACAAATTTCAACGGAGGTTTACGCTGGAAAATTACAAATGCACTTTCATTAAGGTCTGAATTGGGATACGAATTTAAGAATGAACGAACAGATCAGGTTTCGGGACCTGCAACTCCTGATGCTCGTAATTATGGCGCACAACCAGTGGGGAAAATAAGCACCATGAATGGCGGTAGTTACAGGATTTCAAATTATCTGACCTATAACAAGACCAAGTTTATAAATGAAGATCACAGTTTAAATATTGTGGCAGGGCAGGAGATTATTTCAAAATGGGATAAGTCAGTAAATAACCAATCCCGGTTCTTTCCAATAAATATGACTTCAGAAGAGGTTTTGGCAAGTATGGCGTATGGAACACCGATTCCAACGGTTACTTATATTTCACCTGAAACTAACCTGTCCTCATTCTTTGGACGTGCCAATTATTCATATTTGAATAAATACTTATTGACTGCAACATTCAGAGCAGATGGATCGAGCAAGTTCTCAAAAGAGAATCGATGGTCGTACTTTCCTTCTGTAGCAGTAGCATGGAAAATTTCCGAAGAAGGATTTTTAAAAGAGCAGTCGGACTGGCTAGATCAGTGGAAATTAAGAGTGAGTTATGGTAGTACAGGAAATGATAGGATTAATAGTGGTATGTGGGCGTTAAATTATAGCTCAAGTAACGAAAACAAGCCTTATTATCCTGGGGAAAAAGAAGCAAACCAATTAATTCCCGGCAACGCCTTGTTTAACCCTGCTTTGAAATGGGAAACTACCATCAACAGAAATATAGGTACAGATATTAGCTTATTTAAAGGTAAAATCAACGCAACAATTGATGCTTATTGGAATACAACTAAAGATTTACTCGTACAAGCACCTGTATCTCCAAATTCAGGGTTCCAATATCAGTTCCAGAACTTTGGTAGTACCTCTAACCGGGGAATCGAGTTAAGTATTGACGGCTATATCATCCAAAGGAAAGATTTTTCATTGCAAGGTTCATTTAATATAGGTTTCAACAAGAACAAAGTAGATGAGTTCAGAAACGGGGATGTGAATTACAAAACTTATACTTCTGGATGGAACGGTACGGCACAGCCACTGGATGATTACTTAATACAACAGGGGCAACCAGTAGGGCAGATGTATGGCTATGTCACTGAAGGAATGTATGGGTTTAATGATTTTAACTGGAATGCAACAACACGTAAATGGGATATTGCTTCAGGTGTAGCCGACAATAGTGGAATAATCTCAGCAAATTATTTTGGACCGGGAACTTTAAAGTTTAAAGATGTTAATGGAGATGGATTTATTACCGCTGAGGATAAGGTGGTATTAGGTAATGCAAATCCTAAACATACAGGAGGTTTTACACTTACCGGAACTTATAAAGCATTTGATTTATCAGCAGCATTTAACTGGACTGTAGGCAATAAGATTTATAATGCGAATAAGCTGGATTTCTCTTCTTATCTGCTTTCCAGAAAGTACCAGAATATATTAGGAGAGATGAGTCTGGCAAACAGGTTTACGACTATTGATCCGGTAACTGGTTTTAACGTGGCTACAGGAGCCAATGGTAATCCAGCCAGATTAATGGAGCTGAATCAAAATGCTTCTTTGTGGAGCCCTATAATGACACAAACACCTTTGCATTCATGGGCAGTAGAAGATGGCTCTTTCTTAAGGTTAAATACACTTACCCTAGGTTTTACCATACCAAAAAAGGTTTCTGCTAAATTGGGTATGAGTAGTTTGAGGTTTTATGTGACAGGTTATAATCTGTTTATCATTACCAATTATACGGGCTTTGACCCGGAAGTTGATACCAGAAGAAACCCTCCAGTTACACCTGGTGTAGACTATTCTGCTTATCCAAAGAGCCGATCTTTTATTGGTGGACTTAATGTAGCATTTTAATATAATTAGCGATGAAAAAGACAACACTTATAATCTATATAGCTGTTTTAGCCCTGGCAGCAAGCTCTTGTAAAAAAGGATTTTTAGATAGTTCATCTCCATCAGAATTTACTTCAGATGTAGTGTACAATTCAACCACCTATGCAAGCTATGCCTTAACAGGAATTTATTCCTTGTTAACACAAGATCAAATGTATTCAGCGAGGTTATCTTTAAACTATGCTACTAACTCCGACATTGAAATTGTAGGAGCTGATGCAGGTAGTTATAAAGAAAATACAAATAGAGGTCTTTCTAATTACCTGGGAACACCAGATAATAACTCTATTGCCAGAGAATGGTCTTTGATTTATAAAATGATAGAAAGATCGAATCTATTTATCGATGGAGTAAAAAAGAGTCCTTTAATGTCTACAAAAGACTCGACTCTTATGAAAGGTTACATGGGCGAAGCATTGACGCTTAGAGCACTTGCTTATTTTGAACTGGTAAAAAACTGGGGCGATGTACCTTATAAATCTGAGCCTTCTAAAGCAGACCTTTCAAATGTATATCTGCCTGCAACTGACAGGGATGTGATTTATGATTATCTGTTAGCAGATTTGAGTGAGGCAGAGCAATATGTACCATGGGTAAGAACAGGTAACTATTCTTCTACAGAAATGGTAACAAAGGGTTTTGTTAAAGGTCTGACTGCTAGAATTGCACTTTTTAGAGGAGGTTATTCTATCCGTAATAAACCTGGATTCCCAACTGAAAGAGGATCAGATTGGAGAAAGTATTATGAGTTGGCAAATCGTCAATGTAAGGAAATCAAACTTAGGGGAGTACATCAGTTAAATACTAATTACATAGATGTCTGGAAAAAGCTGGGGCGTTTTGAACAAGACGCCGCATTTAATGAAAATATGTTCGAAGTAGCGCATGGACTGAGTAGGAGTGGAGAAATGGGGTATTCTATAGGAATCAGATTCTACACAAATGCGAAATATGGCTTTGGAAATAATGCCAACGTAGTCAATACGACAGCTTATTATTTTTATTCTTTTGATCAAAAAGATATCAGAAGAGATAATACCATAGCTTACTATACTTATAGCAATGGTGCTGCAGATATTAAAGAAGTATTTCAGACCAACCCTATGTCCTATAATTTTGCTAAATGGGACCAACGCTTTATGGGCGAGAGCTGGAGTGTGTTAAATAAAGCTGCGGCAGGGAAATTTGGATATGGTATCAATTGGGCGGTAATGCGTTATTCTGATATTTTATTGATGTTGGCTGAAACTGAGAATGCTTTAAATGGTGTGCCTACTGCTGAAGCTAAACTTGCATTAAAAGAAGTTAGGCGCAGAGCATTTGCTGAGGCTGATCGCCCTTTAAAAGTGGATGCTTATGTAGATGCATTGGGTGATGAAATTTCTTTCTTTAATGCTATTGTAAACGAAAGAGCCTGGGAGTTTGGTGGCGAAGCAATCAGGAAGTTTGACTTGATCAGATGGAATTTACTGGTTTCAAAAATAGAAGAACAAAGAGTAGAGTTTAAAAAACTGCTGGCAGGTACCGCGCCTTATCAGTCAATTCCAAAAGCATTGTTTTATAAGTATGAATCTAATAATGAGATTCTGAATAAACCAGATATTAATTTTTATCAGGATAAAGGAACAGTAGATATTCCAGGTTATACAAAGGTTAATTGGATGTCCGGATATTCAGCAAATGATATTACCAGTTATACAGAGCGCATTAATCTTTTTAGTAGTGGACTTAATGCAAATGGTGTTCAAAACAGGCATTTGTATCCAATACCAAACTCTGTCATCAGTGATTCTCAGGGTAAATTAAAAAATTCATACGGTTTCTAATTATGCTAAATAGCTGTAAAATGAAAAAACATAGGTTATATAAAATATTTACAACAGCAATCCTATTTGTATTAATAGGGTTGACTGTTACTTCTTGTCGGAAGATGAATGAATGGGAGGTTGACGAAAGTCACAGTAGATTGTTTAGACCTTCTGAAGTGCTGGCATCTGTGGACGGTGTTACTGCAAAGTTGACATTTAAAGGTAAGCCAGGCGTAAACAGTTACATTGTTGAATTAAGTAAGGATAGTTTAAAATTCACTGAAATTGTTAAGTCTTATAATGCAATAGTGATAAAAGATGGAAGCGGATTTTCCTTTGCTATTCCAGATCTGCTTGAACCAAATACCCAATATTCAGCCCGAATAAAAGGTACAGATAGTACAGGAGGCAAACAGGAATCGGAATGGGCAATGGTTGCTTTCAAAACAAAGACGGAGCAGATCATGTATCCAGTTGATATAGCCGACCTTA
The DNA here is from genome assembly GCF_040203335.1 of Pedobacter sp. ASV1-7. Taxonomy (NCBI): domain Bacteria; kingdom Pseudomonadati; phylum Bacteroidota; class Sphingobacteriia; order Sphingobacteriales; family Sphingobacteriaceae; genus Pedobacter; species Pedobacter sp. ASV1-7. The sequence goes on from NZ_JBEHBV010000001.1 coordinate 1,207,514, forward strand.
CTACAACAACTGCAAAACTGAAATGGAAAATTCCTAATCAGGTGTCGCATATAATGATTGGATCAACTAGATACGATATTACGACAGAAGAAGCGGCTTTAGGAGAAAAAGTAATCAGCAATCTAACTCCGGCAACAGCTTATACCGCTACATTGTATTTCAATACATCTATAAGGGGTACGAATGGCTTTACAACTATATCTTCATTACCAACTGGGCCAAATGTAATTAACGTTGGACCTGCAGATGATTTGGCTACGATGATTCAGTCGGCCGCCAATGGAACTATTTTTGTCCTTTTACAAGGTTCAAAATATAATTCTGATAATCCGGTAATTATTCCCTCAGGGATCTCTTTAACTATCTATGGTGAGGACGGGCCTAATAAGCCTATCGTGGCCTTTAATGGAATTACCTTGTCAGCTGTTACGGGAACATTGAAATTTGAAAATATTGATTTTACTGGTTTTGCTAATGGAGATCCGAATCAAGCTAAACGCAACTATATTTTTAATCAGGGAGCAACAAATACAACTGCAGAAATAAACTTTCAAAATTGTTCTATAAGAAATTTTGTAAACAGTCCGATGCGTGTACAAAGTGCCAACGTAATCACTATAGATAAATTTACCGTTAATAACTGCTTGGTTTATGATATTGGTGATAATAATTCCAATGGAACTTATGCCTTTATACATGCAACAGGTGCTGCAAATAGTAGAATAAATAATATTTCTATAAAGAATAGCACCTTCTATAAAATTGGTTATGCCCTTATTGTACATGGTACAACACCATCACAATCTGTTGCAATAGAGAATTGTACGTTTAACAACACCACAGGTAACGGGCGTATTTTTATAGATTATAATAGTCAAACGATTGGAAGCTTCTCATTTAACAATAACATTTTTGGGAAAACACTTTCCCCAGCAGTTACTGCAAAAGGAATACGTTATGCAGGTACAAATCTAATTGCTAATAATTGTTTCACGACTTCTGATGCTGCGATTACAGGAAATGCCTTTACTGCTACTGGTTATAGTGGGCTGAGTACACAGTTATTTGCAGATCCGGACAATGGCAACTTTAAAATTATTGATAATGCATTTACTGGTAAAGAAACAGCGGGAGATCCACGTTGGAGATAATTAAAATGCAAGGGTTGTCCTAATTGGACAACCCTCTTTTCTAAGCAAATAGTTACAGATTTTTATAGACGTTTATTTATGCGTGTATAGGGGAGTATTGCTTAAAATTTATTAAAGAAGTAATAATAATCAGACCTAAAGAAATATAAATAGATGATGAATTCAGCTACCATTATAAAGCTGTTAATGGTTTCAACAATGGCTTTTACTTCATGTGAAAAGCAAGCGAAATTTGCAGGGCCAGGAATATATGTTGATCCAACGTTAAAACAAGAGGAGCCGGGGCAGGTTACTGAAAATGCCTTGGCATTCCCTGGCGTTGAAGGCTATGGAAAGGTTGCTTCAGGTGGTCGAGGAGGTAAGGTTATTAAAGTGACTAACCTTAATGATGCTGGTGTAGGAAGTTTAAGGGCTGCAATTGAAGCAACCGGTGCCAGAATTATAGTTTTTGAAGTATCTGGAAACATAAAGTTGAGCAGACGTTTGCAAATCAAAAATGGAGATATAACCATTGCCGGACAAACTGCTCCTGGTGATGGGATCTGCATACAGGATTATGAAATGAATATAGATGCTGATAATGTAATTATTCGCTTTATGAGGTTCAGAATGGGGGATCTGACTGAAAATGAGCAAGATGCTTTATGGGGGCGTTATCATCAGAATATCGTAATTGACCATTGTTCCATGAGTTGGTCAATAGATGAATGTTCTTCTTTTTATGCCAATAAGAATTTTACGATGCAATGGTGTATTCTTTCAGAAAGTTTAAATAAATCATTCCATGGTAAAGATGATCATGGTTATGGTGCAATTTGGGGAGGCTCTAATGTTACTTTTCATCATAACCTGTTAGCGCATCACAACAGTAGAAACGCTCGCTTTGATGGAGGGCATAGGACAGGGACAGGAAGTAGCCCATTTGGAATTGATAAAGTAGATTATCGCAATAATGTGATCTATAATTGGGGAGGAAATAGTGCTTATGGTGGAGAAAATGGAGAATACAATCTGATAGCTAATTATTATAAACCAGGGCCTGGGACTGCCAGTAACAGAAGGAATCGGATTATGGAAATATCAATGGAGGCTGATCTGACAAAGTATGGCCCTGGTTATGGTAAGTTTTATGCATCTGGTAATTATGTTGATGGTAATGCGACTGTAACTGCAGACAACTGGAGTGGAGGAATGGATAAAGGAACAGGTCTGGGAGATGCTAATTATGCATTGGCAAAAATGACAAGCCCATTTGTATCAGAATCAATAACAGCTCATACTGCATTGCAGGCTTATAATGCGGTCCTGTTATATGGAGGAGCAAGCTATAAAAGGGATGCTGTAGATACCAGGATTTTGAAGGAGCTTAAAGATGGAACAGCAACCTATAATGGGTCGAAAACCGGTAAAAGAGGGATAATAGATTCGCAGACAGACGTTGGAGGATGGCCGGTTTTAAATGGGACTGCTCCCCTTATAGATACAGATGGAGATGGAATGCCTGATAGTTGGGAGGTAGAAAAGGGGCTAAATCCTAAAGTCGCAGATGCAAATGGCCATGATTTAAGTACTGGATATACCAATATTGAGGTATACATTAACGGCCTGGTGAAAAATATAACTGATAACCAATATAAACTATAAACCTAAAACTATGAGATCTTTAATATGTTTTGCTCTACTCTTTAGTATGGTGTCCTGCGAGAAAGTGGAAAAATACCAGTTACCTGAATATATACCTCCGCCAGCTCCTGTAGTTGTTCCAGATAAAATTGATAAGACAGTCGCAAAGGATGGAACCGGAGATTATACCACCATACAGGCCGCTATTGATGCAGCCCCTAATAATGGTACAGAATATTATGTAATTGCTATAAAAAATGGAACTTATAAAGAGGTGCTAACGATTCCTAAAAACAAAAACTATATTTATTTTAAAGGAGAAAACAGTGAAAAGACAGTTCTGACTTTCGATAATTATGCTTCAAAACTAAATGGAGCAGGCGTAGAGTATGGTACTTCTGGTTCTGCTTCTGTATTTATTAACGGAAATTACTTTAAGGCAGAGAATCTGACTTTCGAAAATACGGCTGGAATAGATGCCGGGCAGGCTTTAGCTATTAATATTGGTGGTAATTATGCTGCATTTAATAAATGTCGATTTTTAGGCTTTCAGGATACCTATTATGCAGGTAACAATACTATACAATATTTAAAGGAATGTTATATTTCTGGTACAGTAGATTTTATGTTTGGTGGTTCAACAGCCTTGTTCGATAAATGTACCATCCATAGTATAAGAAGTGGTTATGTAACTGCTGCATCAACACCAGAGGGCCAGAAATATGGATATGTTTATTTAAACTGCAAATTAACAGGTGTATCAGGAATAGCAACTGTTCATTTGGGTAGACCATGGCGTCCAAATGCTAACGTTGTATTTATAACTTGTGAAATGGGTTCTCATATTAAACCTGAAGGCTGGAACAACTGGGGTAATGTAGCTAATGAAGCCACAGCATTTTATGCTGAATACAAAAGTACTGGTGATGGTTATAAACCCGGGCAAAGACAGCCCTGGTCTAGACAGCTGACCGACGAACAGGCCAAAGAATATACATTAGAAAAGATATTAGGTGCCTGGAAACCATTTTAAATTATTTTTTATTTAGACGTGCAATCGTTTGCACGGATTTAATCTGTTCATCTTTCTTGAAAGTATTTTCAAGTTCGTATGATTGTTTAACCAAATAATATTCCATATGAGCACATCTAAAAAGTTCAAGTATCTTCTGGTTTTTAGCCTCCCTTTATTGATGGCTTTTACTGATCCGGCGAAGAAAGTAAAAGTTTATCTGGTTGGGGATTCCACTATATCTATAAAGCCGGTTTCCAAATATCCTGAAACAGGGTGGGGAATGCCTTTTGCCTATTTCTTTGATGAATCTGTAGAGGTTGATAACCGTGCACAGAATGGAAGAAGTACCAAATCATTTATAAAAGAAGGACGTTGGAAAGCCGTAACAGATAGTTTAAAGAAAGGGGATTATGTTTTTATTCAATTTGGGCATAATGATGAGGCTAAAGCTAAAAGTACGTATACGACAGAGGAAGAATTTAAAAGCTATCTGGAAAAGTACGTTAATGAAACTTTAAAAGCAGGCTCATTTCCAGTATTGATCACTCCTGTAGCCCGTCGGAGATTTGATTCAGAAGGGAAAGTTAAGGAAAGTCACGAGCTATATTCGGCAATTGTTAGAAATGTTGCCAGTGCCTTGAAGGTTCCGATGATAGATCTGGATAAGAGGAGCATGGCTTTGATGCAGGAAATGGGAGCAGAGCATTCCAAATTGTTATTTAACCAACTTATACCAGGACAACATCCTAATTATCCAGCCGGTATGAACGATAATACTCATTTTAATGAATATGGTGCCCGAAGAATTGCTGAACTGGTTTTATCGGAGCTGAAAAAATTGAATCTCGAACTTGCCAGCAGAATTGTAAAACGATGACGGTTAAAAAAATGAATCTTATGACCATTAAAAAAATACTATTGAGCATAATTGTCTTGTTTATTGTTTTCAGCTTTACCAATTGCGAAAAAAAGAAGAAAATTGATTATGCACCAACTAAGGACGAAGATAAAAATCCTCCTGGCCCCAGTGGACCTCAGCCGATTTCAGAATCTGCACTTGCTTTTCCGGGTGCGGAAGGTTTTGGAAGGAATACAACAGGAGGCAGAGGGGGTAAGGTGATTAAAGTAACCAATCTTAACGATGCCGGTGCAGGTAGTTTAAGGGCAGCTATAGATGCAACGGGACCAAGGATTGTTGTGTTTGAGATTTCCGGAACTATAGCATTGAAAAGCAGACTTGTTATTAGGAATAAAGACATAACAATTGCAGGACAAACAGCTCCTGGGGATGGGATATGTCTAAGGAATTATGAAGTAAATGTTGGCGCAGATAATGTTATTATTAGATATATGCGTTTTAGAATGGGAGACTCAGAGCAACAGGAGGGGGATGCTTTGGGTGGAAGGTTCCAGAAGAATATTATTGTAGATCATTGTTCCATGAGTTGGTCTACCGATGAATGTGTATCGTTTTATGCCAATGAAAACTTCACTTTGCAATGGTGCCTGATTACCGAAAGTTTGAGGAATTCCGTACATGGTAAAGGTGCTCATGGTTATGGTGGGGTTTGGGGTGGTAAATATGCTTCTTTCCACCACAATCTTATGGCCAATCATGATAGTCGTAATCCCAGATTCGGAGAAGAAGCAGGTAAGGCTTTTGCATTAACGGATCTGGTTGATGTTAGAAATAATGTTTTTTACAATTGGGGACCTACCAATAATGCTTACGGTGGTGAGGGAATGAATATCAACGTCATCAATAACTATTATAAACCAGGGCCTGCAACGACTAAGAAAGAACGCATTCTTTCTATAGATAAAAATAAAATTGTGGGTACTGAAGTGTATGACATTTGGGGTAAGTTTTATATCAATGGAAATTATGTGAATGAAAGTACACAGTCAACAAATGATAACTGGGCATACGGTGTATATAATCAGTTTCATGGAAGTTACGGTACTGTTTCAAATGCAGATAAGGTAGCAATGAAATTAGGTGCTCCGTTGGCAATTGATAATAATGTAAAAACCCATACTGCTTTAGAAGCTTATGATAAAGTACTGGATTATGCTGGTGCCGTATTAAAAAGAGATGCGGTAGATACAAGAACAGTTTTACATACACGTAATAAGACCTTTTATAAAACTGGATCGAATGGTAGTACAAATGGAATTATAGATACACCCGGTGATGTTGATGGTTGGCCTGCGTTACAAAGTTTACCTGCTTTATTAGATACAGATGGTGATGGGATGCCTGACGAATGGGAAAAAGCAAAAGGTCTTGATCCTAAAGTTGCCAATGCAGCTGGACGTAACTTAAGCACTGCTTATGATAATATAGAAGTGTATATCAATAGTTTGGTAGCTTTAATTTTGGATAATCAATTGAAATAATGAAGTATTTAGTTTTTTGTAGCTGTTTTTTAGCCGGTGTATTAGGAGCCAATGCTCAATCTGTTCCTGCAAAGTATGTTTCGAAAGTGTGGGTTGCCGATCAAGGCAATGGAACTTATAAGAATCCTGTTCTTGATGCTGATTATTCTGATCCGGATGCTATAAGGGTAGGTAATGATTTTTATATGGTCGCTTCTAGTTTTGATGCGGTGCCGGGATTGCCTGTTTTGCATTCCAAAGATTTAGTGAATTGGACACTGATTAATCATGCTTTAAGACGACAACCTCCGTTTGATCATTTTTCTAAGACACAACATGGAAATGGAGTGTGGGCACCCGCTATTCGTTTTCATAAAGGTGAGTTTTATATTTATTATCCAGATCCAGATTTTGGCATTTATGTAACAAAAGCTAAAAATCCGGCAGATGAATGGTCTGACCCAATATTGATTGAAGGTGGAAAGGGCTTGATTGATCCCTGTCCGTTTTGGGATGATAATGGAAAAGCATATTTGGCCTACGCTTATGCAGGAAGTCGCGCTGGAATAAAAAGTGTAATTGCTGTGAAGCAACTCAATCCTGAAGGTACTAAGACTATAGACGCAGGAGTATTGGTTTATGATGGTCATGAAACCGATCCGACAATTGAAGGCCCAAAGTTTTATAAACGTAATGGTTATTATTACATCTTTGCCCCTGCGGGAGGCGTTTCCACAGGATGGCAGTTGGTTTTGCGTTCAAAAAATATATATGGCCCTTATGAACGTAAGGTGGTAATGGATCAGGGGAAGAGTTCTGTTAATGGCCCGCACCAGGGGGCCTGGGTAAATACACAGACGGGAGAAGATTGGTTTCTTCACTTTCAGGATAAGGATGAATATGGTAGGGTAGTTCATTTGCAACCTATGAAATGGGTTAAAGACTGGCCAGTAATAGGGGTTGATAAAGATGGGGATGGAATTGGTGAACCGGTAATGAGTTATAAGAAACCTAATGTGGGTAAGACTTATCCGATTCAGACTCCAGTAGAAAGTGATGAGTTCAATGAAAGAGCGTTAGGTTTGCAATGGCAGTGGCAGGCAAATCCGAAAGCCACATGGGCGTTTATGAATACAAGTAAAGGTACATTACGTTTATTCTCAGATCAGATACCGGAAACTGCGAAAAGTTTATGGGACGTTCCCAATATATTGATGCAAAAATTTCCTACAGAAGAATTTACGGCAACAACAAAGTTGACTTTTTCACCAAACCCTAAGCTTGAAAATGAAAGAACTGGATTAGTAGTGATGGGATTGAGTTATGCCAGCTTAAGTATTAAAAGTAAAAAGGATGGCAATTATCTTGTTTATGCTATTTGTAAAGGAGCAGAAAAAGGAAATTCAGAAGTAGAGAAAATTATTGCTAAAATTGATAATTCGACACTTTATTTACGGGTAACTGTAGGTAAAGGTGCAAAGTGTAGATTAGCTTATAGTACTGATGGAACTAAATTTATAGATGCAGGAACAGATTTTCAGGCGGAACCCGGAAAATGGATAGGTGCAAAAATGGGCCTTTTCTGTATCAGAGAGACAAAGACTAATGATTCTGGATATGCTGATTTTGATTGGTTCCGAGTTGACTCTGTTAAATAAAGGATGTAGTATATAATACATATATATAGTATGAAATTTTTATTAAGAACATTGTTTCTGATGATGTGTTGCTTAGTGCCTTGGTTCTCTGGACTCTTTGCACAAGTAACAACACTTAAGGAGATAACAGTAGCACAAGATGGGACCGGCAATTTTAAAACGATACAGGAGGCAGTGAATGCTGTTCGTGATCTTGGTGAAGCGAGGGTTAGAATATTGATTAAAAAGGGTAGCTATAAGGAAAAACTTGTCATTCCATCCTGGAAGGCCAACATTTCTTTAATAGGGGAGGATAAAGAGAAGACCGTTATAACTAACGATGATTATTCTGGAAAGCTTTATCCGCAGGGTAATGATGCTTTTGGTAAAGATAAGTTCTCGACTTTCACTTCTTATACGGTACTAATACAAGGGAATGGCATAGAAATAGAAAACTTAACTATTGCCAATACTTCCGGGCCAGTAGGGCAGGCGGTGGCCCTTCATGTTGAAGGTGATCGATTTGTAATTAAAAATAGTAATTTATTGGGTTTTCAGGATACGCTTTATGCAGCAAGTTCACAAAGCAGGCAGTTTTATAAGGACTGTTATATTGAAGGTACTACAGATTTTATTTTTGGCGAAGCTACTGCCGTGTTTCAAAATTGTACAATTAATAGTTTGTCGAACTCTTATGTTACGGCTGCGGCAACGCGATCTGGACAAAAGTTTGGTTTCGTTTTTTTAAACTGCAGGCTTGTTGCATTAAACCCTCTTAATAATTCTACTGTAAATAGTACTACTCAAAAAGTAAATAAGGTTTTTTTGGGTAGGCCATGGAGGCCTTATGCCAAAACAGTATTTATAAATTGTGAGTTGGGTGCGCACATTACGCCCGAAGGCTGGAATCCCTGGAAAGGCGACGCAATGTTTCCTGATAAGGAGAAAACAGCTTATTATGCTGAATTTGGTAGTAAAGGACCAGGTGCGGTGCTGACTTCACGTGTTCCATGGTCCAAACAGTTGAGCGCAAAGGATGCTAAAGTTTATATAATAAAAAATGTTTTAGCTGGAGCAGATAACTGGGAACCATAACAACACTAAGTCTTATTTTGACTTTTAAAGGCATTTAACCTCTAATACTCAATTTTAATTTTAGATAGGCCCTTGTAGTTTGATACTGCAAGGGCTTTTTTGGTTGCTTTCAGTTCTATCTGAATAAGATCTCTCACCGGATGTTTTTCCAGTCTTTAATGCTATTCTGTCAACTTTAGGGATATCAGACATGTTCATAACTACAGGATAATTACGGTCTGATCTCTATATAACTACTAGGTTGCGCTACCCTTGAGCTACCCTTGCGATAGGGTTAAGCTACCTTAGGGG